>CAWBWO010000009.1:0-217610 GCA_963792445.1 uncultured Caryophanaceae bacterium
TAATGACCAATTCCAGCAACATCAACATGCTTCAGATGTGTATTATTTAGTAAGATTAATACGACTGATAATAAGACAAATCCGGCCCCTACTAAAAATGGGACACTTGGATTATATATCTCTGCAAGTTTTCCAGCTGTATATGGCGCAATCGCTCCACCGATAAAACGAAGGAAGCTATATGCGGCAGATGCTGTTGCACGTTCAACAGGAGCAGCATTCATGACGGCAGTTGTAATTAAAGTATTGTTGTTTCCTAAGAATGCCCCAGCTAAAATAACTGCTCCAATAACTACCCATTGCGTGGAAGTCCAAATGCCCATTGAAACAAGAAGTAAGGCGAATAGAGTTAACATCGCACACATTGACTTTATGGTACCAAAGGATTCTTGAAGCTTTGGTGCCATGAAAACGGAAGTGAAAGCAAGTAATATCCCCCAACCAAGGAATACATAACCCAATCCATGTTCTTTTAACCCCATAACAAAAGGTGCATACGCCAATAATGTAAAAAAGCCAAAATTATATAATGCAGCAGCAACACCAAAAATTAATAATGAACGATGTTTTAAGGCACGGAAAGGATCTAATATAGAAGTTTTAATGTGATTGTTACTACTTTTATCTGCTTTTGGCATGAGGAGTAATAAGCCAATAAACGCAATAATCATCAGTGAGGCAACACCTAGAAACGGACCTCTCCATGACATTGCTCCCAACCAGCCTCCAAGAAGTGGTCCAACGGATATTCCAAGACCGATTGCAGCTTCGTACAAAATAATTGCTTTAGCTGTTCCACTGTTTGAGAGTGAAACGATAGCTGCTAAAGCTGTCGCCACAAATAATGCGTTGCCAAGTCCCCAACCCCCACGAAGGCCAACAAGGGACCAAATGCTATTTGAAAATCCCCCAAGTGCAGAAAATACTGCAATAATGACAATACCTGTTAGCAGAGTCCATTTAATACCTAGCCTAGAGGAAATCATTCCGGTAATGATCATTGCCACTGCCATAACGGCATTATAACTTGTAAAAAGTAATGTTACCTGACTATGTGAGGCATGTAATTTATCCGCTATTGCTGGTAAAATCGGATCCACTAGACCAAGACCCATAAAAGCAATTATACATGCGAAAAAAACAGCCCAAACCGATTTTGGTTGAGCAAATAATCCTCCTTGTAAGACAGGCTCCAAGTCTGTTTTTGTTGGTGATTCAGAAATTAATTGTGGTTTAGACGACATACACATTCTCCTCTTGTTTAAATTTTGCTTATGCATATTTTTTGAAAAAATTTACTGTATTTCTTTTTTGTTCAATTAGTTGTATTATACAATTAATTTTCGCTAGTTCAATAGTTCTTTTTTACGAAAAATTCTGTCTATTTTAGTATTTCTCCGTAAAACTCCACTGGTGATTTCTGCTTTAGGTGCTTTGCTTTTCGTTCTATCAACAGATTAGTAAAATCACATAGTCCTTTTACATAGCCTAATATTTAAAAATAGAATATGGTATTATTTGTTTAAGACGTATTTTATAGTGAGGTTATTGTTATGCATGAAAAAGATTTTGAGATGATTGAACTGGAACTGGCCATCCTTATTCGTCGTTCAACTTTTGTTACTTCCAATAAAAAATTTGGGAATCTTGACCGCTCTGCCTATTTGTTACTGCGTCGGATAGCAAGCCATAGGAGCTGCGGGAATGAAAATTCTTGCTGGCGAATTTCAGCTAGATATCTCCACGATCAGCAGACAAGCAGCTGCTTTAGAGCAAAAAGGATTTTTGTATCGAATTCCTGATCCATTAGATGGAAGGGCCTATAAACTTCAAATTACTGAACTTGGAACAAGGGTATATAACGAGCATAAGCAAGCACGTTTGGATAGATTAGTTGAGGTAATAAATGATTGGACGGATGAGGAGCGTCAAGTTTTTGGCCAGCTTCTAAAAAAATTTAATCAATCTTTGATTTAGCTTTTTTCTTCATTTATTTCAATAATGGAAAGTCCTAAGAATTACGGATTTGGTGCTGAGTGGAATACTTTTATAAGTCTGTAAGTTAAATATGCAAAAGAACGGATTCCTAAAAAAGGAATCCGTTCTTTCATATTACTAATTTAACTAGCTTATCTATTCCTCACAAACTATCAACAAAATGTTTCATTCGTTTAATCGCTTCTTGTAGTTGTTCTAGTGAAGAGGCATAGGAACAGCGAATATGGCCTTCGCCACTTTCCCCAAATACATCTCCTGGTACTACAGCTACGCCTTCTTTGAGCAATAATTGTTCAGCAAATTCTTGTGAACTTAGCCCGGTTGATTTGATGGAAGGGAAAGCATAAAACGCACCGCCGGGAACATGACATTCTAGTCCAATTTCATTTAATGAGCTGACAATATAGTTTCGACGTCTACGATAACTTTTTACCATCTCATCTACATCTGGTCGGCCATTTTGGAGTGCATCAATCGCTGCATACTGAGACATGGTCGATGCACACATTAGGGCATATTGATGTAATTTTAACATCGCTTCTGAAATCGAGCAGGGGAGCAAACAAATCCAAGACGCCAGCCGGTCATAGCAAAGGCTTTTGAAAATCCAGAAACTAAAATGGTTCTTTCCTGCATACCTTCAATGGCTGCCATACTCGTATATTCTTCATCATATGAAAGTTCTGCGTAGATTTCGTCGGCTATGATGAGTAAATCGTGTTTTTTTGCTAGGTTTGCGATTTCTTCTAATTCGCTCTTATTTAGCATAGTGCCAGTAGGATTATTAGGCGAACATAGCATAATGGCCTTTGTTTTATCAGTAATGACTTCTTCTAGTTGGCTAGGAAGAATTTTAAAGTCATTTTCTTTTAATGCTTGAACTTGAACTGCCACACCACCTGCTAATGTAACCATTGGAATATAAGAAACAAAGCATGGTTCTACTACAATGACTTCATCGCCTGGATCTAAAATGGTTCTCATGGCAAGATCAATGGCTGAACTTGCACCAACCGTTACGATAATTTCATCTGCTGGAGAATAGTCTACGTTAAATCGGTTTTTCATATAAATAGCAATTTCTTCACGTAACTCCATTAAACCAGCATTTGGTGTATAAGAAGTATAGCCTTGTTCGAGTGATCGAATCGCTGCTTCTCTTATATGCCAAGGTGTCACAAAATCAGGTTCACCGACACCTAGTGAGACAACGCCTTCCATACCTGCAGCCAAATCAAAGAATCGGCGAATACCTGAAGGTTTTAAATCGTTAGCCATTTTTGATACATACTTGCTTTTCATTGAATTCATTAAGGTGACACCACAATTCTTGGATCTTTTTTGTCTGGTTCAAAGATGATTCCGTCATGTTTATATTTATTCAAAATAAAGTGAGTGGTTGTTGAAATAACAGAATCAAGGGTAGAAAGCTTTTTGGATACGAAGTTGGCCACTTCGTTTAATGATTTGCCTTCTATAATAACTGATAAATCGAAAGCACCGGACATTAAATAGACAGATGTTACTTCATCAAAACGATAAATTCTTTCAGCAATATCGTCAAATCCAACGCCTTGTTTTGGTGTTACTTTTACATCAATCATAGCTCTTACACCTGGATGTTGATCTACTTTTGTCCAATCTATGAGTGATATATATTTCACAATTACATTATTTTCCTCAAGTTTTTTGATAGACTGTTCCGTTTCTTCTACGCTTAACCCAATCATTTTAGCTAAATCTGCAGTCGCTATACGTGCATCTTTTTCTAAAATTTCAACTATTTCAATTTCCTTTTCGGTTAATTTCATGGAAAGACCCCCATTTGTTATTAAATAATAATATTATAGCAAAATTCTAACCAATTTAAACTAGTTAAAATTGTCTTTAAAATAAAGTATTGAGGTATATTTATAAAAAAGATGCTAACAAAAAACCTGAAGATTTGGTTTATGGGTATCTTCAGGCTTTTTATGTGTGAATTTTTAGATGGCGATTTACAATGATTTCCACAAATTTTAAATCAGGTTGGTTGACTATATTCTGTACGTGATAATTTAAAATACTACTTTTTCCGTTGAAGACTGGCACTCAATACTTTTCTTCAAAAGTACTTTACTAAATAGCGATGCCAAAACTTGTTGGAACAGCATGCCAAACACCACTGGCATTGCTACTTTACTTGGAAAATACGTTGTTGCTACAATTACACCAATCGCAATATTGCGCATTCCTCCTGTAAAAACGAGCGTAGTCATTTGAGGATAATCCTTTAAAACAAATCGTCCAATGAGCAATGCAAAGAAGTATCCTGATACAGCCATGAGTAAGACCAATAGAATAATGCCTAATAAATGAAGATTGAAATCCTTTAAATAGGGTGCAATCGCACTACTATTGATCATAATAACGCCAAATAATGATAGTTTAGAAAATGGAGCTAATTTCTTGCCAATTTTCTTAGGTATTTCACCATTTGATAATTCATTGACGAATATCCCTACAATAGTTGGTAAGACAATCATTAAAATCAAATCAATAACGAGTGATGAAACATCTAAATGAATCATTTTTCCTGAAACCGTATGTAATAATAAGGGCATGATTAATGGTGAAAGTAGTGTATCGATTAAAATAATAGATAAACCTAAAGGTAAATGCCCTTTACAAATAGAAATCCAAATAACGCTCGTTACACCTGTTGGTACAGCAACGGCTACTACAAATCCAACAGTTAATAAGTGGTCATGGAAAATGACGGTAGATAAGAAGTAAGCCCATAAAGGCATCAAAATATGTAAAAAAATGATGGTGAATAGAATAAGAAATGGATGCTTGATAAAGACATTTGCATCTTTAAATTTCATCTTCAAACTACCGGAAAACGTCATAAATGCGAATAACCAAGATACAAGGAATATTAAATGATGTCCGACGTTTTCCAACAAAACACCTATTACTAAACTAAGGGGCGTTAATATAGCAATGTTCTTTTGAAAAAACGCATTTAGTTTATCTAACATAATAAAACCTTCTTTAATATTTTTCCCAATCATAACACATTTATTAGAGATATATAGCCCGATTATTTAAGAATGTAGTGGATTTAGGTATACTTCAAATACAATAGTGAAGAAAGATGAAACTGCTTATGGTATGAAGAAAAAAGTCGAATATAGAAGGGCAACTATAGCAAATAATTGGTTTACATATCTAAACAAAATAAGCACAAATAAAAGAAACTAGCTTGGAAAAATCAAGCTAGTTTCCTTTGAATTTCCAGAGTAACTAGAGAAATTAACCTACTACTTCATTTGTAATGAAACATTACATAGTTCTTGTGAAACTCATGAAACTGTATAAACTGTTTTACGATCGGCAGTGATTTTGAATTTACCTTCATCCTCTAAGTAATGTGCATCACCTTTTGAGGAATAATACCAAGTTTTTTGATTACCTTCTGCATCAAAGATATTTAGTTCTTCATGAAATTCTAATAGTGTATCAGCTGTTTCTTGGTCGGTGATGAAAGAAATTTCCCAAACATTTTCATCATCTGATTTAATTTCGTACTCCGCTGGTTCACAGAAAAGTCTGCTGCCAACCGCATGGCGAATATATAACATTAATCCTCACCTCCAGGTAGATCAATCAATAGTAGAAATGCATCTTGTTTTGCTTGTAATGTTAGGTGGTCAACATCTGTGATACGGGCATCATCACGTCTATTTAATTCGATATCACCATTCAGTAAAACTTCTCCTTCAATGACAAATAGATAAGTTTTTCTTCCTTCTTCCTGCTCAAAACTAAGCTCTTTTCCAGCATCTAATTGTGATAAATAGAGCGTAGTATCTTGATGGATCATCGCTACATTATCACCAGGATTACCAGATACAATCGGTAACAGATTATTTCTGATCTTGTCGCGGTCAAATGAAATATCTTCATAGGAAGGTGTTAATTGTTTTTCATTGGGTAAAATCCATAATTGTAAAAAATGAGTCTCTTCATCATGAGAAGGGTTAAATTCTGAATGCAACACACCTGTTCCAGCTGTCATTCGTTGAATATCACCATATTTCAATGTTCCAACATTTCCAAGATTATCTTTATGTTTTAATTCCCCCTTTAAAACAATAGAAATAATTTCAGCATCTCGATGTGGATGAATGCCAAACCCTTTGTCAGGTTGAATAATATCATCATTTAATACACGCAACGGGCCAAATTGGATATTTTCTTTATCATAATAAGGACCAAATGAAAAACTGAAATGACTCTCTTGCCAATCACTCGTTGCTAAAAATCGCTCGCTAGATGGAATAACTTGGATCATTTTTAATCACCTTTCTGCAAATCGCTTCATATTTATCTCGAATTTGAGATAATTATATAAGAGATTGGTTGGAAATTCAAGGGGAGGGGCATAGCATAATGAGGGTGAGTTACGATAAAGAAGGAGAGTGGTGATAATCGTCTATTTGGTAATTATAATAAGGGCGAGTAGTGATAAACGAGTGCGGTGGTGAGAAAGGATTTGTGAAAGGTGATGGTCCTAGCCTGAGCGGTGATGCTTTAGTCACCCAACGTTGAAATGTTAGAACGTTTGTAGGGCGTTCCTCGCTATCCTTCATTATTTTGACATAAATATACCCTAATGTTAGGATGTATTTACCCCGCATTAACGGGCAGTAGGACTCCCACCTCAAGGCTTTAGAAAATTCTAAGGAGCAAAGGTGGGAGATAACTGCCCGTAAAAGCCCGATTGGTTCAACTAACAATCAGTGGGAGAAAATCCCCCACTGATTGAAGTTTCACTTTATCTTGAATGCGAGATAAATGATAGTAGTAGAACTTGGTATGCATCCGCATCAAGGTTTTGAATTCATTACCAATGTGATCAAAGGTAATGCGTATCATCGAAATACACTTGGTCAAAATACAATTAATAGAGTTTCGAAAAAGACTTGGATTTGGCGCTAGTCAGATTAAATAACTTTAAATAAATATTGAAATAAATCTAAAACAGGGTGGCTTATAAAGGAGAGAAATTGAAGTGAATAATAAAATCATGAAAATACAAAAATTAGGATTTCCATGGGAGACAGAAGATCCGTTCCTTATTACAGTACACCATAAAGATGCCTATCCTGCAGGAAACGATCAGCAGGGTCCTAACGTATCGTTGGAAGGCAGAAATCTTGGCGAAGATTTTACATTACGTGATGGTTTTAGAATGTATCATGGTACAACGGTTCCGGGATTTCCTGTACATCCCCACAGAGGGTTTGAAACTGTAACCGTCGTTCTTGAAGGTTTTGTCGATCATTTTGATTCATATGGATCTTCGGGTCGATTTGGGAATGGAGATGTTCAATGGATGACAGCAGGAAAAGGCTGCCAACATACAGAAATGTTTCCTCTTATCCATCAGGACAGAGATAATCCGCTTGAACTCTTTCAAATATGGTTGAATTTACCTTCAAAAGATAAATTCGCTGAACCGGATTATAAAATGTTATGGTCCGAGGATATACCAGAAGTACAATTGGCAGCTGCCAATGGAAAGAAAACGACTGTAAGACTGATTGCCGGAAATATGCTTGGTGAGTCTAGTTTAGAACCAAACTCTATTTCTTGGGCAAATGATAAAGGTCATCATGTGGGAATCCATCTTATAAAGATGGAATCGGAAGCAACTTTTACCCTACCGGCAGTTTCAGAAACAATGACAAGAAATTTATACTTTTATCATGGAGATACATTAAATATAGAGGAAACAACTGTTGAAACATACCATCGTGTAAAGCTTGCTGGTGATCAGGATATCACAATTACAAATGGTTCATCTGAGAGTTATATGCTGCTTCTAGAGGGTGAGCCAATAAAAGAACCAGTAGTAGCCTATGGACCGTTTGTAATGAATACGAAGCAAGAAATTCACGATGCATTCAGCGAATATCAAAAAACACAATTTGGTGGTTGGCAGTGGGGTCGCCCAGATCCTGTAAATAAGCGTGAATCAGGAAGATTCGCACGCCATGCGGATGGAAGAGTTGAAAAAAGGTAACCGCTATTCATGGGATGTAAGTGTACAAATATCCGTATTAGAAATTTAGCACGCCTAAATTATTGAAAGCTGCCTTGTATATAATAAAAAGGGACTTTTCAGTTTAACAAAACAAAAAGATAAGTTTTTTTATTAACTTATTCTCTTGACATCGTTACAGTAACATATAAACCGCAGACCTATCCGTATTATTGGATAGGTCATTTTTTGTAGACTTTAGTTTGTTGAACTTGAAGAAATAGAAATAAAATTCAAAACTTTATTAATTTCCAAAAAGTCATTAGTAAAGTCAGCTTTTTTACAGAGTTTACATCTCCCTTACATTAGGGAATATCTTTTGTTATTGATAATGATTTTTCCATAGTGACTACAAGTTATTTAATATTAAATTGAGTTCGAAAATATATTATTTGAATATTCAATCATATTTGACTATGATAATATCAAAAATGACTAGGTGATGCAGATGGTAGAAACGTTGAATGATTCGATTATTTTAGAGCATGTTTTAACGCATTCGTTTGATGAAATATTCATTGCGGATGCACGAGGTATGGTTTTATATACAAGTCAATCTACGGAAAAAGTGTTGGGTATTCCTAGTGATCAACTTGTTCATAAAAATATTTTCGATTTAGAAAAGCAGGGGGTCTTTTCTCCATCCGTTATTGCAAATGTCCTCCGAACCAATAAAGAAGATTTGTTCATTCAGGAAACAAAGCTTAGCAGAAAGCTGATGATCTCTGGTTATCCCATTTATGATTCTTCGGGTAAGTTAGTAGGCGCTATGAGTGTTTCTAGGGATGTTACAGAGTTTGAATACCTGAAAAAAGAAAATGCGCAGGTGGCAAAAGCACTGCTTTCTTATCAAGAGGAAATAGCAGAATTAAGGAAGCAAGCAATAAACAAATTAACATTCAGGAATAGCAAAATGGAAAAGGCCTTTGATGTTGCGACCAAAGTGGCAAAACTTGGTGTCACAATCCTTTTGGAGGGGGAATCAGGAGTTGGTAAAAACCATATTGCTCAAATGATTCATCAAATGTCAGGTAGAGAAAATAATCCCTTTATTGAGGTGAATTGTGGAGCCATCCCGGAAACTCTCTTTGAGTCAGAACTTTTTGGATACGAGGAAGGTGCATTTACCGGATCGAAGAAAGGTGGCAAAATGGGCTATTTTGAAGCAGCGAAAGAAGGGACTTTGTTTCTAGATGAAATTGGTGAATTGCCCATGAATCTTCAAGTAAAATTACTATCCGTCCTACAAAATCAGACAGTGATGAGGCTTGGTGGTAGTAAAAAAGTAGATGTGAAATGCAGAATCATTTGCGCAACGAATCAGAACTTAGAAAACTTAATCAAAGAAAGAAGATTTCGAGAAGATTTATATTATCGGATTAATGTCGTAAATATTGAGATACCGCCACTAAGAGAAAGAAAAGAAGAAATTATTCCCCTCATATACGAAATTACAGAAGAGTTAAACGGCAAATATAAAATGAAAAAGTACTTTACACCGACAATGATTGCATGGATTACTCAACAAAAATGGCCAGGTAATGTGCGTGAGTTGAGAAACTACATTGAAAAAAGATTGGTCACTTCTAACAGCAATGAAATTGACCTTGAAGGAGACGAAGAGGGATATGGAAATATCATGAACCTGGAATCCAAAGAATTACTATTAAATGATTATATTGAAAAGTTAGAAAAAGAATATATTATAAGGATGTTCCGAAAGTATCCTAGCAGCATTAAGCTTGCTGAAAAATTGGGGATTAGTCAATCAACTGCCAATCGAAAAATAAGGAAGTATGTTCAAATGGCTAGTCAGTATTGACTATAATACCGTCATTTATTGTTTTGAATATTTGAAACCGCCTTTCTAATCAGTATCTATAAACTTTGGCATGAAAATTGCAAGAGTATTTAGGCAAACTACTTAAAGGGGGCAATTTTCATGTCTAAACAAGATGAAAAGCAGTATTTAAACTTACCATTTACAGGAATCTGCACATTTGGTAAATATCCAGTTTGTTCCGATTTAGAGCAACTTAATGCAGATGTAGCGGTTATTGGTGTTCCGAATGATATGGGCACCCAGTGGAAATCAGGAGCAAGAATGGGGCCTAGAGGGATTCGTGAAGGTTCAACCCTTTATAGCTTTGGATTAGACGGTGCCTATGATATCGAAAAAGATATTATGTATCTAGGACCAAAATGGAAAGTAGTGGATTGTGGTGATGTTGATATGGTTCATGGTGACATTATGCAGTGTCATGATAATACGGAAGAAACAGTAAGGAAGATTGTCTCGAAAGGTGCCATGCCAGTTGTCTTAGGTGGCGACCACTCGATTACTATTCCTGTTGGAAAAGCTTTAGAAGAGCTAGGACCATTTCATGTTATACAAATTGATGCTCATCTAGATTGGGCAGATCACCGTTCTGGGCAACGATATGGCCATGGAAGCTGTATCCGTCGTTTATCTGAAATGGATCATGTTCAGAAAATTTTCCAATTTGGGATTCGCGGCATCAGTAGTAGCTTAAAAGTAGACGTGGAAGCAGCTCATGAATACGGCAGTGTTATACTATCACCTAGACAAATGAGAAAAATGGGACTTGAAAATGTTCTAGAGCTACTTCCAGAAGGCGAAAAGTATTATGTAACCATAGATATTGACGGATTAGATCCGTCTGTCGCACCAGCTACGGGTACCCCTTCTCCTGGTGGATTTATATATGATGAAGTAAATGAATTGCTAGAAGGAATAGCAAAAAGAGGTAAGGTCATTGGATTTGATTTAGTTGAGGTAGCCCCTCCTTATGATCCAGCAGGTATGACTGGTCAAGTAGGAGCACGACTGGCGTTAGACTTGCTCAGTTTTATTTTAAAGGAAAAAGAAGTAGAAGATGAGAAAAAGGCGATGAGAAAAGAGGTTCACAAATAAAATTCTTTCCTTTAAATAATAAAACGGAGGTTTGTAGATGAAAATAGAGACCAGAAGCATAGAGTATATTCCTGCTAATGAACGTCATGGTAAAGCAAAAAGCTTGTTTCACGTTTGGTTTGCAGCCAATATGCATTTGACTACACTTGTGACGGGCGCCCTTTGTGTCAGCTTTGGATTAAATCTATTTTGGAGTATGGCAGCTATAGTCATTGGAAATCTACTAGGGGCTGTTTTTATGGCTTCGCATTCTGCACAAGGACCGAAGCTCGGCATCCCGCAAATGATTCAAAGCCGTGCACAATTTGGAGTAATTGGAGCAGTGATTCCCTTATTTTTAGTAATCTTTATGTATTTGGGTTTTTATGCAAGCAGTGGATTGCTGGGAGCACAGGTCCTTAGTACTACCCTAAATCTAGATTTAACCTGGAGCATAGTAATCCTAAACGTGATCACATTTATAGTGACCATGATTGGACATGATCTCATTCATAAAATGCAAAAATACTTGTCATGGTTCTTTTTCATCATTTTTCTTATTGCAACTATTATTATTTTTCAAATACCTGTACCAGAAGGAAGCTGGTCTTTTGGACATGTAAATATTTCGTCATTTTTACTAAGTGTAAGTGTTGTTGCAACATGGCAGCTATCATTTGCCCCTTATGTTGCGGACTATTCAAGATATCTTCCAGAGGATACTCCTCCTGCTCAAACCTTTTGGTATACTTATGCTGGGGCTGTTTTAGGAGCTGTTTGGATGATGCTTTTAGGGGTTATATTAGCAACAGTCATTCCTGCATTTCTAAACAATTCTGGAGATCATTTAGCACAGCAGTTTGATAATTTTGCACTGGTTATGTTTATAGCCATCTTTTTGGGGCAACTCTCCATTAACGTGTTTAATTTATATGGTTCATTTATGTCGACAGTTTCTACAGTTGAACCGTTTTCCAAATTGAAGTTCACGCCTAAAGTTAGAATGTTTTTTGTCTTAGGCATTTCAACCGTCGGAACGCTATTGACGATTTTGGGAAAAGGAAATTTCTTAGCAAACTTTACCAACTTTATATTGTTTATCAGTTATTTTTTAATTCCATGGACGGCTATTAATTTAGTAGATTTCTATTTACTACGGCATGGGGAATATAGTATTAAAGATATTTTTGATTTAAACGGTAAATATGGAAAAGTTAATAAAATTACTACGATTACTTTTGTCATATCCATTCTCGCTGAAATTCCATTTATCAATACGTCATTATACATTGGACCTATATCCAAAGCTATGGGGGGAGCTGATCTGGCTTGGGTCTTAGGCTTAGCTGTGCCATCCCTCATGTATTATGGGTTGATGAAGCGAAAGTTGAGATTAGCGGATCCATTAGAAATTTCAATCAACGGTAATGATGATAAGAGAGCATCTAGCTAGTTTACTATTTTAATTCCCCCGTTATTCCTAACTGAATTTGCAGCTGTTGTATAGCAATTATCAGTTCGATTGGCAATCTAGGTGGGTATATAGGTTCATATGTAATTGGTTACGTAAAAGATGCTACAGGAAATGTAGAAATGGGATGGTATTTTCTGAGTCTTGTATTATATATTTGTTTTTTACTTAGCTATACAATCAAGTTAAAACATGATACATCAGTTTCAATACCGAAACAAGAAAAACATAATATAAAGTAAATAGAATTTATATGACTGGTTTTGATAAAATAATAACTATCTAGCCAGTAATAAAAACTTCAACTCAAGCTTTAAATAAGTATCAAAACACTCATCCATAATAGGATGAGTGTTTTGTTTTAATTCGGTGTCAGGTATTAGATTTAGAAAAAGTACTGAATACAAACAGTGAAGGATTTCAACTTTATAAATTTTTAAATGCTATGCAATTAAGCAATCGTCGAGTCTGATTCTTTTAAGCTTTTTTCAATAATAACTTGATTCATTCGTTGTTTTTTCGATTTTCTAAAGTAAAGCAGTTCATAGACACATGGTATTACGATCAGAGTAAGCAGGGTAGCCAATGCTAATCCACCAATTACCACGATTGCGAGACTTTGTGAGACTAAACTCCCTGCTTCGGCTTTTTTCAATAATAGTGGAAGCATAGCACAGATTGTTGCTACTGCGGTCATGAAGATTGGTCGCATTCTTGTAGCGGTTGCTTCGATTAGTGCATCACGAATAATCATTGTTTTTTCGTTTTGTTTGACGCGATCTAAAAGTACGATTGCATTGGTAACGACGATACCAATTAGCATTAATGCGCCTAATAAGGCAGTGATATCTACTGAAATACGACTGATGACGATACCTAAAATGGCTCCAATTGCAGCAAGTGGAAGAGAACAAAGTATGGCAATTGGTGTTTTAATCGACTTGAATGTAATAACCATGATTAAAAATACAATGCCGATTGACGCGAGCATGATAAGAAATAAATCCGCGAAATCACTTGCCTGGTCGCTACTAGCGCCACCGACTAGCACCTTGACATTCTCTGGTATAGTAATTCCTTTTTTGTCTTTTTTATCACCGAAAATTACTGAATTCACATCAGTTGAGATTTCAGATAGTTTTGCTGGATCAACACTTGCCGTAACGCGTAGGTATGTTTTTCCGTCTTTATGGAATTGGCTAGTTGACTGTTCTTCGCCTTTTAAAGTTGCGATAGATGATACCGGTACAGGGCCAGAATTAGTTAGCACTTGAATATTCTTTAAATCTTTTGGTGTTTTTGTGTCTAACATCGGTTCTAAGAAGACCGTTTTTTGTTTGTCATTTAAGCTAATCGTGCCAATTGGTGTTTTATTTAACATAACACCTACTTGCTGAGCAATTTGTGCCGTGTTTCCTTTTGCTGGATCAACAGTAAGGGAATACACCATTTTCTTTTCTTCTTGATTGGTTGTTACTTTTTCGACACCTTTGATTGGTTGCACCTTTTCTTTAATAGTGGTTGCTACATCTTCAAGCTCACTTAAATTATCGCCAACTACATCAATGGTGATGGTTGGATTTGCTCCGCCCGTCATAAAGGAAGCTGCTGAAACTTCTAATGTGGCATCAGGATATTGCTCTTTTTTCTTTTCTAAATCTTTTACTACTTGGTCTGTGTTCTTTTTATCATCCAACAGAATACTGTATGTTGCTTCTGTAGAAGCGCCAACTTCACCGTATAGTGCATTTTCGGGAGAAGCGCCAACCTGTGTAAACATTTGTTTGACGTTATCCATTTTTTGAATAGAAGATTCAAGTTCAAATGATTTTTCCTTTACTTTTTCAAAAGGGGTATCATTCGGATAACTAAGCTTTGCCATGACATAGTCTGCAGAAGAGTTGTCAACTGCTCCTTTTGGAATCATAAAGTAAGTGCCAATCGATCCGATAAAACAGAACAAGGAAATCGAGAAGATGATCCATTTATGGTTTAATGACCAATTCACGATTTTAGGGAAACGAACAGCTGGTTTATGTTTCGGAAGCTTTGTGTTTTTAAGTAACCAGGTACTCATTAATGGCACAATTGTCAATGCAACTAGTAATGAGGCAAGAAGGGAATAGACAACCGTTAAAGCAAATGGTAAAAGAAATGCTTGAAGGCTTCCATTCAATAAACTCATGGGTAGAAAAACAGCCACAGTTGTTAAGGTAGAAGCAGTTATTGCAGCACCTACTTGTTTTGTTGCATCAATCACCATGTGAACAGAGAATTTTTCTGTTTGCATTTTACGGAAAATATTTTCAATCACAACAATGCTATCATCCACGAGTCGTCCAACGGCTACAGCAACACCGCCAAGCGTTAGAATATTTAATGTTACGCCAGACCATGACAACAGGAGGAGGGTAAAACAAAGTGATAAAGGAATCGATACAATCGTGATTAAAGTAGTGCGGATATTACGTAAGAACAACATAATTACAATCGTAGCAAAAAGTGCTCCAATGAGAACTTCTTTAATCATTGTATGAACAGAATTTTGCACTAAATCAGCTGAGGAAACATAAATGACAGATTCCTGCTGACTATACTCTTTATTGATTTCTTTTGTTACTTTTTCAACTTCTTTGCTAATCCCAACAGCATTCGATTGACTGTCTTTCGTGATGCTAATGTTTAAACTATCTTTTCCATTAAATCGGCTGATGAAGTTTGCATTTGTTGTTTCTTTAATCGAAGCGATATCGCCAAGTGTAACTTTAGGTGCTACAGTTAATCCTTTCAATTTTGCTATACTTGTGACATCCCCAAGGACCTTAATATTACTTGTTTTGCCGTCAATATTCTTTTCACCAACAGCTACAGCAGTGTTTTGTCCCTGAAGAATCCCCATGACAGTTTGAAGGGTGATCTGGTGATCTGCCAATTTTTTATCATCCAAACGGACTGAAATGATGGAATCATTAATCCCATATACATCCACACTGGAAACCCCTTTGATTTCCTGATAGCGAGATTGAAGTTCTTCACGTGCAAATTCCATGTTTTCATCTGTTAACCCGTCTTTAAAAGTAACGGCAATATTGACAATTGGAATCATCGAAGTATTTAGCTGTGAAATAATCGGCTTTGAGATATACGTAGGTAATGTAACACTACTCATTGCTGCTTCAACATCTTGTTTAGCTTGTTTCATATCATAGCCTGATTCGAAGTTCAGTACTATTTTTGAAAATCCATCACCCGTCGTTGAATAGACGGAAGTTTTTCCATTTAATCCTCTAACTGCATGTTCAATTGGAATGGTGACTTCTTCTTCCATTGTTTTGGAGTCCGTGCCTTGGCCCATTGAAATAACGGTTACTTGCGGATTATCCGCAGAGGGCAAAAATTCCATAGGTAGTCTATAATAACTAACAACACCAATGATCAATATTAGAATAGTCAAAAATCCAACTGCAGGCTTATTTCCAAAAGCCCATTTTGTAATGCTCGACATGAGAATTCTCCTCCTAAAAACAAATTTAGCACGAATTAAAATATACAAATGAATAGCAGAATATCACATTTTCACAAAATTAAAAATATTCAGTCAATGTAAATCGTTTACTCCTTTCCGTCAATTTCCCTTGCTTCTTCATTGTAAAAAAAGGGGAAATGTTCCACATTGACCTAGGGGTTTAAATTGTTATAAGACCTAAGGCTTAGATGTTCTAGGATCAGAAATGAATGGGATGAGAAGAAATAGAAATCCAATTCCAAAATTTCCGTGTATCTGTAAAACAAGATCATTTACTTCTGGCAATAAAGAGAATGAGTGGATTATTTCTGTGAGGTACTAGATGCAATGTAAAAAGTCACAGGATTTTGTGATATTCATATTCATTCTAACTATTTTTAGGAATTTATCCACTATGTTTGTTAATTTTTACATAATCTTAATAGAAGAAAATCAATGTGATATAGGTAATTCGAGACACTAGGTATAAAAAGGGAGGTAAAATGACTACGACTAAGATCTTATCTCTTATAAAGATATAAATTGCACAGAACGCGGATCTAAACATTGAAATCGCGGATGTAGGCATTAAAACTACAGATGTGTCACCAAATATCGCGGAAGGAACTTGGGAAAACGCGGAAAGTTAAAACTCACATTGTTTAAATGTACTGTTTTGAGGCAATGCGAAATGAAAATGCCCTCTTGACAAACAAAATTAAAAGAGTAATGTATTGATTATTAGTTAATCATGATAACTATTATTAGTTAATCATGATAACTATTTTTCGAAGGAGGAAATAATATATGAAATTTTCTTAACGATAATTATCACGCTTTGTTGAGCTCTAAAATTGAATGATGCTTAGAAAAAGATAAAATTTGATCCTTTCCTAATGAAATATATTTCGTGTTACGAACTTTAATGTGATTGAAAGAAGTCGATTTATGAATTATTAAGGGATACTAGGAAAAGATAAGTTGTTAAGGCGAAGAGATTTTAACGCTAAAAACTGCTGGGAACAACGAGAGCAATATCAGATGGAGGACTTAAATTACTCGGAAATACAAATGCAATTTGCAAAATGGCAAGTAAATGGTCGGAATTCGCAAGTAAACCACCGTTAAACGCAATTATTCCATCAGAAAATGCAAGTAAATATTTTTAACAACTAAAACGTTCCCATCAAATAGATTGATCAAACATCTATCAAAAGAAGACAGAGTTGTGAACAATGATATTTAATGTATCATGAATGTTTACATACCAATTGAATTTTAAAATTATAAATTACATTTTGAAAGTGGCGAAAAGATGGACAAAGCAAAATTATGGACAAAGGATTTCTTAATTGTATCAATATCTAACTTTTTTCTTTATTTTACATTTTATTTATTAATGGTAGCTTCAACGACATTTGCTACCCAAAAATTTCATGCAACACCAAGTCAAGCTGGTCTTGCTTCAGGGATATTTGTAATAGGTACATTGATTGCAAGGCTTTTTTCTGGAAGATCAATTAACCAAATTGGTTGGAAAAAAATGCTCTATATTGGATTCATTTTTTTCCTAATTACGACTTGCTTATATTTTATAGTAAATAATTTTTCATTCTTGTTAGTCATTCGATTTTTGAATGGTGCAGCATTGGGGATTGCTTCTACCGCAACAGGAACCATTGTTTCTAAAATTATTCCAGATGTACGTCGTGGAGAAGGAACGGGCTATTATGCATTAAGTGTCGTTCTATCGGCAGCAATTGGTCCTTTTTTAGCAATGCTTCTCACTCAACATATGGGGATTATGAGTAATTTCATTTTATGTGTTGCTGTGTTACTCATCAGTTTTATAGCAATTTTCTTCTTAAAAGTTCCAAAAGTAACATCTACAGTGCAAAAAACGGAGAAACAAAAAGGATTTTCATTATTTAATTTCTTAGAAGTAAAAGCCATTCCAATTGGTATCATTGCCTTTTTGGTTGCTTTTGGTTATTCAAGCATTTTAACTTTTATTACACCATTTGCACAGGAAATTAACTTAGTGACTGTAGGTAGCTTTTTCTTTGTGATCTATGCTATAGCCACTTTAGTTTCTAGACCATTCACTGGACGCCTATTTGATGTAAAAGGAGAAAATTTGGTCATGTATCCAGCATTCCTTTCATTTGCGATTGGTTTGCTTCTATTAGGTATAGTCCATCATGGCTTCGTTCTTTTATTAGCTGGTGCGTTTGTTGGTCTTGGCTATGGGACATTTTCAGCTAGCGCTCAAGCAATTTCGATTAAAGTAACACCAAAAGAACGTATGGGTTTAGCTACTTCTACATTCTTTATCTTCTTAGATGCAGGAATTGGTATAGGTCCATTTATCTTAGGTATGCTCGTTCCTACAATTGGCTTTCGAGGAATGTATTTACTCATGGCAATTGTGTTAGTTATTTGCTTGGTCTTGTATTATTTCTTACATGGACGAAAAGCAAAGTCATTGAATATTTAATTGAAGATATATGAAAATTTATTTAAGGGATAACTAATAGATTCAATTGTAAAAGGCTTAGAGAAAATTATACTCTAAGCCTTTTCGTTATTGAAACTCTTTTACTATGTTACTCAGAAAGTTGGGATTTTTCAAAAATATAGATATAATAGATTATATTAAATTATATCGAGGTTACGAAATGAATACTTATTTATCATTAAAAGATCATGTCTATAATTATATCGTCGATCAAATCAACAGTGGGAAGCTGATTGCAGGTAGTAAAGTGAATGAAAATTCAATTAGTGAAAGTTTAAAAGTTAGTAGGACACCAGTAAGAGAGGCATTAATACAGCTTTCTTCAGAGGGGTTATTAGAAAATGTCCCAAGAAAAGGATTTGTCATAAAGAGCCTTACAAGAGAAGAAGCAAAAGAAACTTATTATATCATCGGTGCATTAGATGGCTTGGCTGCTTCACTTGCTACGCCTTTTTTAACAGAGAAACACATGAAAGAAATGGAATTCTATATTCAGAGTATGGACTTAGCCATCAATACAGAAAATTTCCTTATGTATAATAAAATGCAGGGAGCTTTTCATGATGTCTATTTATCAATTTGCCCAAATAAGAGTCTCGTAAACCTACTGTTACAATTAGAAAAGAAGTTCTTAAAAAATTTCGATGATTCGTATGAAACAGATGATATGAAAAAGAAACTTCTGCAAACGAATAATGAGCATAGAGAGATGCTGGAACTATTTAAAAATGGCAAATCAGCTGAATTAGAAAAGTTCTTGAAAGACATCCATTGGAATGTAGAAAAGACAAAAATCATTCCGCTTTAATAACAGAAAAAATAAGCAATAACATTGAAATAATTCTGCTCAATAGAGGCAGAATTATTTTTTTATTGAAAATATGAAAATACAATATATAATATAAAATATACAGAATATATTAAAAATTCTGTTCTTCCATTATTAGGGTAAATGTTATCGGAATAAAGAAACAGAAGGGTGGTACATAAAAATTTGAATAGTCAAAATTTTGAATTAGCAAAGCAATTACGACATGAATTACATCAACATCCTGAACTTTCCAACGAAGAAGTTTGGACAAAACAACATTTAATGGAGTTTTTGAAAACGAATACAAATTTAGAACTTGTTGATAAGGGAAATTGGTTCTATGCGATTTACCGTGCTGGAGCAGATAAGAAAAATGTAGCTTTCCGTGCAGATTTTGATGCTCTTCCTATGAATGAAACCAATGAACACCCATGGGCTTCAACGTTTCCTGGAAAAGCTCACAAATGTGGTCATGATGGCCACTCAGCAACATTAGCAGGATTTGCGCTTGAAATTGATCAAGAAGGTGCAGATCAAAATATTTTTTTCCTATTCCAACCTGCTGAAGAAACAGGGGAAGGTGCAATTCAATGTGTTGATTTCATCAAAGAACAAAGTATTGATGAAATATATGCTTACCATAATATGAGTGGATTCCCATTCAAGTCTGTAGCGATTATAGATGGAACGATGATGTGTGCTTCTAAAGGGATGACCATTCATCTGGAAGGTGCTCCTGCCCATGCCAGTCAACCAGAAGAGGGGATAAATCCATCTCTTGCTATCGCGAATATCGTCAGTGCAATTTCCAATTTCACATCTCCAGAAAAAAATAAGGGACTAGTACTTTGCACAATTGTACAAATCGATGTTGGTGAAAAAGCATTTGGAATTGCTGCATCAAAAGGAGATCTTCGTATGACTATACGAGCCCTTTACGAAGAAGAGATGGATCGACTTCAAGTAAACCTTGAAAATTTTGCGAAAGTGCAGGCAAAAGAATTTGGGTTAAAAGTAAGTTTCGAATATAACGATGAATTCCCGGAAACGGTAAACCACAAAGAAAGTGCAGATACTATTCGTCAGGTTGCAAAATCATCCGGAATGGAATTAATAGAATTGAAAGAAGCCTTTCGTGGTTCTGAAGATTTTGGACATTTTACAAAGTTAACAAAAGGTGCATATTTCTTTATAGGAAACGGGGAAGATTACCCACATGTTCACACCAAAGAATATGACTTCCATGATGAACTGATTGAATCAGGAGTTGAACTTTTTAAAGGGGTAGTTCAATTATAGTTTTTGTGGAATTTTTAATCTTGATAGAAACTAAAGGGGATGTCTAGATGATTAGTATTGTTGAAGATTCAAAGAGATATGAGGAAGAAATTATTAACAATCGTCGATACTTACACCAATATCCGGAAATTAGGATTCGATTTACCAAACACACAGAAATATATACAACAATGTCTTGATCGAAATGGGAATCAAAAACAAACCATGTGGAGTCTTATACCACTTGAGATTATAGAAAAGTATGCACAAGCTGGATTTGGCATCATGAAAACTGCACAGGGGTTATAGCTACAATTGGTCAAGGAGAACCTTGTATTCTTTCTACGAGTTAGAATGCAACTAGCTGCTTTTTGCAGATGATGGAAGATTTACAGTACAAAATATGGTGTTGTCTCAATATTTACTTCATTAGGTGCAGCTTTAGCTCCAATTGTATCAGGTTTAATTTATAATATTAATCATTCATATATTCTATTAATAGATTTATTAATCGGGTTTGCGGTTGTACGAATTATGCATTATTTTTCACTGCATTAAAACAAACCGAACAATTTGATTTAAACCATTCTGATTTGTCACAAGATGGAGATATGAAACAAAAAGATTCAGCAATTACGTTATAAGACTAACATTAAAAGGGCTTCTTAAGTTGAAGCCCTTTTAGATTTTTGAAAATGATAAGAAGCATAATGACATTTCACGATCGACTAAGTAGTCGCGATTAAGAATTCCTCACCTCGTGGCAATGTAAGGCCATCAGTTCGACCGGTAAAATAACGCTCGTTCAGGTCAGTAGAAGATACATGTCGGGCTTCTTTGAAACCAGCTTCACGGGCAAGTTCAATCATTTCCTGTGGTTGGAAGAAACTGATGAATGGCGTGCCACTTGAACGTGCTCCTTTTTCTGCTTCTTCCGCATCTTTTTTTATGTCGGGCGCTGTTTGTTCAAATGGTAGCAAGAACGTCATGGCAAGCACGGAACCTGGAGCAAGCTTTGCAACTTGGCGTAGTGTTGCCATAATCGCATCCTTAGTAAGATATTGGGTAACACCAGTCGATGCAATAACAGCTGGACGACTGATATCAAACCCTGATTCCTTTAGTTGTTCCCACCAGGACGAGCCAGCTTCAAAGTCCACTGGCACAAGTTTTAACCACTCAGGAATGCCAAGCTCAAGTTCAATTAGACGATTTCTCTTCCAATCTTGCGTTTCAGGTTGGTCGACCTCGAAAACAGTCATTTGTGATGCAATCTCCGTTTTGCGTTCAGCGAAAGTGTCAAGACCTGCACCAAGTATGACGTACTGGTTGACGTCATTTTCAAGTTGTTCAGCGACCAGATCCTCTATGAAGCGAGCGCGTGCTACGATAGATGCACGGAAGCCACTTGTAAACTGTGGATCCATATCGGGGCGACTGTGCCAATCATCTTCAGGGGCAACTAGCTTTAGACCAACCTCATCTTCTAGTACATGGGGTTGTGAATCGATTTGTACATGCAAAGCACGCCATAAGGCAACTCGCACTGCAGTATGGTCTGGTACAGTTTTTTGTTTATCTTGCATTAGTTTCATACTCCTTTAATTAATCTAATTACAGACTTAGAAAAATGATATATATTTTATGGTTACTTACATCCTTTATTATACAATAGAGGTACAGTTGGACCTATTTAAAAGAACGCATTCATACATAATGAAAGGCTTAGAGAAATTCATCTCTAAGCCTTTTATCTATTGAAGTTCTTTTTCGAAAATCAGCTGTATTTGCAATGCCTGTCCACCAGCCGAGAACGGTAGTGGCTGGAAAGTGTGTAAACGCCAACCTTCTTGTGCATGTTCTTTAATAATCGTTCGATAATCTTCTTTTGGTTTGCCAGTTAATGAACCCACTTGTATTTCAACAAATTTGTAATCGTACATTTTAAATCCTCCAAATCAAAAAGGTTTTGTTCTTACAAATAATATACGAATTGGAAGAATATAGGTTTCGTTTTTTTCGTAATCTTTTTTTGATTATCCAACTCTTTAATTAAATGTACTAAAAGTTTAGAAACTATAAAATATAATTGAAGCCAATTATTAGTGTCTATTAATATTTTACGATTAATCACAACGTGTAACTTAAGGCGAAAAGTGAATCATATATCCTCTTTCACTTAAAAATCATTTCGATCTAAAAAATACTGGTAAGAAAACGAGCGATGGAATAGAAGATAAGCTATAAGCTTAAAACATATTGGAACAAAAGGATGTGCTGCATATGATAAAAAATAAAAAAATGTTTTATACCGCGATTATCATTTTTGTTAATCATTCATATTAAACTTGCCTTTTCAAACGAAAGTTGCTTGGCAGACAGTTGCAACAGATTTAAATCTACCCGTAATCAGCCAATGGAATCCATGCAGGAATTATCTCATTCTCCTTATTGATTGCAAGCTTATATCTTATTAACAATTCAATCAATAAATATCATGGTCGTGCTATATTGATGGCAATTATCATTGCGATTTTTGGACCCTCAATTATAATCAGTTCATATCAAAAAGTATTCGCAACCGGTATTTTCGCTGTATCCTATGGAAGCGACACAAGTAGTTGCCAATTTAATATGACAAATGCAAAAACTTTACATGGAGAATGTAAGCTACCTTTTAAAAATTACAGTAGTAGTGATGTCAAATTCAGTATTGAGTTTTATGATAAATACTCTGACGAAGATGAAATACAAATGGTATCACTGATGAACAACAATAGTCCTTATGAGGTAGAATTAACAGGAAATCAGAAAAAAACTGTGAAAATTGAGTCGAATATAGATGTTTCAAAAATGGAGAAACACATTGAAAGTGGTAATGCGGTGAGTGTAAATATTATCCTGAAGTCAGGTAAGAAAATGCGTAAGTTATAATATTGGTTTTCAATAAATTAAACTGTAAAAGGCTTAGAGAAATTTTTACTCTAAGCCTTTTACTTATATTTGGAATTTTTGACCATCAGCACACGAAAAAATTGCTAAATTAAATAATCATTTGCGACATTAATATCATTTCACGTTCCAGGGGAGTTGCACAATCAAGATTTACTCACCGTACGACGAAAAGCTCATAAAGTGAACAAAATATCTGTACAACTTTCTGAGCATATCAATTAGTGATGAAGAAAACCTTATCACATGTTATTAGAAAGTAGGGAATAGGTTTAGCAGTAATGCCATGATTAATCGATTGAGTCCGACAATCGATTGGATAATTGTTATGGTTTTAAATGTTTCCCCATGGACATGCCAAATCATTCTTTCTTTGACTAACCAGAAACCGGCATGGTTCGCATAGTTGAAGAAAAGGGAATCTGAACCGATTGCAACCACGATTAGCGAAGTGTTTATCCTTGGATCTGATGCAATCAGTAGTGCTAGTAAGCCAGTTGCACCCACAATTCCTACAGTTGCAGAACCTGTTGTAACAGATAATAATGCTACAAAACAAAAGGTATACGGATTGGAAAAATATAGGTTTCATTTTTTGCTCAAATTTTAATCATGTTCTATCAGCGACTTCCAAACTTATTGAATCTTCTTTCCATAAACAAATATTTAGCGATTTATTTTTTCTTAAAAACGAAAATATAAAATATTTTTTGCAACATGTCCCTGATTGTCCCTTTTCTATCTATTTAATTATAAAAAGAGTAGAAAGCAGGGGAATTATGGCACGTTTTGACTATTTAGCATCTTATGTCACATTTGAATCTGTACAAGAAATGGATGAGCAAGTGGAATTGCACATTCGGAAAAATTTTTATGATTTAACAGAATCAGATAAAGAGGTTCTCTATAAAATTGCCTCACACTCACTTGATTATCCTGGGGCTTGTCATTTAAAAGCACAAACTATTGGAGAGGCGTTAGAGATTTCTGTAAGAACCGTTTTTCGAAGTCTAAAACATTTGGAAGAACTTCAGATCATACAACGTATCCAAACGAAAAAGATGAATGGAATTAAAGGTGCGAACATCTTTTCTATTTTACCTTGTCATGACACATCGAGCGTGTCACATCAAGAAAAAGCTGAAATCCCTTGTGAGCGTAAGGAAGAGCCTGCACAAATTGAAGAGGAACCATCTTTTTCTTTTAATCCTAAACATCATTATGTAAAACATACGTACCCGATTCTAAATTCATCATTAAGAAATCGTATATATCTTCATCTATCATCAACAACTGGTAATACATCAGAGACTAAGAGATTCCTTGATGTAATTCAAAAGCAATTAAACCCATTACTAGAATGGGATGTATGGAAATCTCACAAAAAGCAACTTGAAGACATTAGCTTTATGACTTTTAAAGAAATCATTCAAAAAACGAAAAGAATCTCCATTCAAAACCCATTTGGCTATATGTATGATCGATTAAAGAGAAAATTGGATACGTTTATGATGGAGATGATAGAGGAGTATGCGGAAGAGGCTAGAAATAGTGGAATATCGCCAGAAGGGTTATTTTAATATTTGATATCTATGTGAGTGTTAGAATGTAGGGGAAGTTGTTACCAATACCACGGAAATAGTTCCGAAAACCACGGAAGTCATAAAATAACCAAGGAAACAGCATCGAAAACCGCAGAAATAACTACTTTGATTTCGAATAAAAACGCAAAAAAAGCATGCTTTGAAAAAATTAATCAAAAACATGCTTTTTTTACAATTTAGTTGTTTAAAAATGAAACTGTTTATACTATAATGTTTTAGAACATTGATTGTTTTATGAATGAGTTGTCATAGAATCATCATTGAACCTATCAAGATCGTATGATTCTTTCTTTTCACGTGCTTTTTTATTTCGCATTGGAGCTGTTTTGCTATAATATTTTCCTTGAGTAGCAATTGCTATAATTACAGTGAGAATTGAAGCTAAAATGGCTGCAAAGAATGAAGCTGTGTTTTGTAAGAAAGAGCCCATATAGCCAAGGCCAGCAATTGTTCCTAAAGCACTTGCTACGATTAATGGAACAACCCCAACAGGATTCCATTTAAATATTTTATCTTGTCGTGCTTCATATTCAATTGGGACAATGTGAAGTAATCTTTTCACTACTAATGCATCGGTTACTAATATAGCTGCCCAAGTTAATAGGAAAACACCTTGGAATGTCATGGCTGTATCTAGGTGATCTAAGATTCCGCCAAGCATTAATGCCATTGAGATGACACCAGCTACGACAACCCAGAATCTTCTGCCTGGTTTGAAATGAAATACATTCTCAAAAAAGTTGGAAAGTGATAGGGAAGCACTATATATATTGGTTACATTAATTCTGATTTGAGTCAGCATTGTAAATAGTACTCCACCAAGTCCAAGAAGTGTGACAATGTATACCCCCGGATTAGATTCACCTAATCGGACGCCAAACCAAATACCTAGACCACCCATTACGCCGAAGCAGAAAATTTGTGGTATAAATCCAATCATAAAGGCTCCAATTTTGACATCTTTTGGTTTAAGAAAACGTGCGTAGTCTGAGCCTAAAAGAGCAGTAAGACCCATAATACCATGTTGCATACCAATACATAACATTAAAGCAGAACCACCAACTTGAACACCATGAGGTAGATATGACCAAAAGCTACCATCAAATTCAGAAGGTCTGTTAAATGCAATTATAATAGTCGTAATTAAAAATACTGCGAAGATTGGTAATGACCATTTTTGTAGTTTGTCTAGTTGTTTAATACCGAACCAGTTAAGTGGAATAACGATTGATCCGAAAACGATAATTAAAATCCATAAAGGAATTACGGGGAAAAATGAATGAATTGCTGTTACTAAAATCATACCTTCAAAGGCACAGTACATAATAAAGTTAGATGCATAAATTAATGACGTTAAGGAAGCACCTATATAGCCAAATCCTTGTCGCGACATTAAGTTCACATTCATACCAGACTTAGCTGATAAATAAGCAATAACTGTACCAAGTGCACCTGCAATAATGATTGCGTAGATTGCTGAGATAATAGCATTGATTGCACCAAATTGAAGAGCTAATACGCTCCCAGTTTGAAAATAAAAAATAGCTGTTGCAATACCAAAAGTAATGTTTGTTACACTAAACCAACCCATATTTCTTTTTTCTTCTGGCACTCTATCATATGAATAATCATCAGGAGTCTCCTTTTCTTCGCGACCGATTAATTGGTCTGCCTTCATTCAATCAACATCCTTCCTTGACGCCTAATCCCATCATGGAACTGTTCTCATATGCAAACTCATTCTATTAAGCTTTTAAAAAAGAACAAATAAATAATGTGATTAAACCTGAATTTTATTTCCGTGAAATTACTTTTTAACACGAAATATATCTTTTGACATTTATTATTATATACATATTTAGTTTACATAATCAACCCCATTGGCTCATTAGCCTATTAGAAAGAAGTAAAAATTATCTCATTTTTATCAAATAAACCTCTATTTTAAGGTATTTTTACTAAACACTCCATGAAGGGAAGAAGATTAAAACTTACTAAAATTTTAGCTGATCTGTTGATTCTGTTGAAGAATATTCTGAAGTTCTTTTAAAAATACTAATTCACTGCGATTAGTATTTTTGTATTTTACTATTTTTAGTTCGCTTGGTATTTAAGAAAGTTATCTAACAAATTCCACAAAAAAGAAATAATTTATCCTAATTAGAATTTTAGTATAAAAAAGAACAAATGTTTGCTATAATTATTTTTAGATAGTTGGTACTCAAGGGTGGTTGGCATACTCCTGAAAATAAAAACAGACTAATCCACAGGTTTTTTCGGTGGTTTAGTCTTTGCAATCCACGACAAGTGGAGTAAAGGAGGTGATGCCATGACAGTATCTGAAGCATTGATGCTTGCAATCGCTTTTGCGACATTAGTCATCACAATTCTGTCATTTAGCCATAAAAAATAACCCATCCTTGAGTTGAGAGCTCTAATGGGTTACTTCCATACTATTGCCAATCCCAATTGAAGGAACCGACTATCATTTAACCGTCGATGTACCAGCATCGGCGGTCTTTTTAATTTATGCATTTAATATCTTCAGTATACATTGCCTTTGTTCGTTATTCAAGTAAGTTTCCATGGCTAGTCACTAAAACAAATTAAACCATTCATCATCATAATGGAAAGGTAGGCTGGGCACCTCTCAACAGGATTATGCAGAAGCTGCTGCAGGTATTATTTGAAAATGGAGAGTGGTCATAAACAAACCCTCTTGTTCCAATTTATATTTGGAACAGAATTGGTACAAGAATAAGATTTGTTGAAATCTAACAAAAAATTAGAATAAAACCTATGATAATAAAAAAATAATCCCAATATAAAAGCTGAATGGGATTATTTTTGATTTTAAGGAATAGGGATAGCGGATAATCGCTTTTATAATTAGACGGTATCTGTTGCTCTTTCGTTCTCTGAGACAATTTCTGCTTTTTTAGAGCTGAATGCGATCATCAACCAAATAATGGCTAGTAGTAATAATCCAATGGATGCAAGTAGTAAGGTAAAACGTCCCCCAACTTGTCCTAAGAGATTTAGGATTAATTGATAAATAAAAGGACTAATAATCCCACCTAAACCCTGTGCTGCAGCAACAAATCCAACAAACGAAATCCCTTTCGCTAAATTTGAAAGTTCAGAAACACGTGCTAGTACGCCCGGGATTACAATACCTAAGCCTATTCCTCCTATAAGACTAGCCACAAAAATGAACGTTAAGTTTGCAGCAAAGTAGCACCATAAAATCCCAACTGAGGTCATTAAAATGCCAAATGGAATATTAAAGTTTGGCCACAATTGGCGAAGGCGACCGAAGAAAAATCCGACGATTAGCGTACCAAGTGTAAACAGCGAAATAGCTAGTCCTGCTTCGGTTGCATTTCCTAAGTGTTCTTTTTGAATGATGATTGAAATATTTGTTACATAGCCAAATACAAAAGTAGTATAAAGAACTTGACCAATTGAAAAACCGTAAACTGTTTTTGGAGCAGAAAATAAGATTTCTTTTAGCGATGCGTTTGGAACTTCTTGTTTCTTTGGTTCAGGTAGATATAAGAAAGTAATGGCTAATATCCAAATTGGGAATAAGTATACTAAAAAACCATATTGCCAATTGTATGTGTCAGCTAGGATTCCTCCAACTACTTGGAAGAAGACGGCACCAATACAAGCAACAGTTGATGTACCTAAACCAATCAGTGAATCTCTTTCTCTGCCGCTAAAGAAGCTTGAAATGATATCAACTGATAATGGTAATGTAATACCAACACCAAGCCCTAATAAACCACGGAATGCAATGATCAAAAATAAGTTGCCAATAAAGAAGGGCATGATTCCACCGATGATAAAGAAGATTAATCCAGTAAATAATAGCCCTCGTTTAGAAAACTTGTTTGCTAACTTTCCATAGAAGAGAGAGGGGAATATCTGGAAAAAACCTGGGATTGTAGCAATTAGCATGACGATAGATGGATTAACGTCTGGAAAAGCAACAATCAGATCTCCCATGATAGACCCCGCTACACCTGCAGCAACATCTTGGAATGCTATTAAAACGATTAAAAATTTTAAAAAAGTAACACTTTTTGTTTTTGCCATATTTGAAACCTCCTATTTTCTTTCGTTTTTACATTAACCAAGTGAAAAGGCTATGAATCTACGAAGCGGACTCCTTTCTTAAATGTTATTTAAGATAGTAGCACAGAAAAATAGGTACGGAATCAATGTTTTTTTATGAAAAAAACGAGCTAATTTTATAAAAAAGTATTAAACGTATTCTGAATAGTCAAAAAATAAAAGAGCCTTTCTAGTGTTAAAAAGGATTTTTTAAGTTACTTTTGCTTGAGCAATTAAAATTCAATAGTTTTTATTGGTTTTTGGTGCTATTCCATCTCAATTTTTCCTAGAATAATTAAAGATTTTAACAATAGCATGAGTTCAAAAGAATGCGTAGAACTGCGTAAATCCTTGTTAAGCATTTCTTCTAGTTTCTGAAGTCGGTAGACAAGTCCACTCATCGATAAATTTAAATCAAGCATTGTTTGTTGTAAATTTCCGTTGTTATTCAAGAATGCATAGAGTGTTTTTAAGAATTCATCTCTCTTGTTAGGTTTTAAAGACAAGATTGGAGCAAGTTCTTTTTCAGCAATCTGAACAATTGTATTCATATTATTTGGATTAATAATCGAACCCATAATACTTGTATTTTCAAAATAGACGATATTGGCCTTTTTATCGATATTGAGTGAAGTCATCGATTGACGATTTGCTTCTGGTATTTCTTCAATATCACGAATAATTCGGCTCATTCCAATACGAAAATCATACGTTTTAAATGTTCGCTTAAGATGTTTTAAAATGTTCGTTAAAATTCCGTGGGTTTCATCGGATTTTGGAAATAAAAAGGTTACTTCTTGTTGAAATTCCGTTATAAATATAGGAATTTGATGCATTTCTAAATAGGAAGTAAAGGATTGTATAATTTTATTGATCAACGTGTAGTCCTTAATAATGGCCCCTTTTTTGGTAATACGTAAAGTTCCAATATAGAAGTCTTCATTTAAATCAATTTGAAATAAATAGCTCCGAGAAATCATTTGTCTTTTTGATGTATATTGTTGTTGCAGTAGTTGTTCAAAGAAATAAGCTTTAATGTTTTCTATTGCTTCTAAGCTTGATTTTTCATTTAAATAGCATAGTTCTATGACCGTCCCAGCACGTTGTATAAAGTTAATCTCTTCCCTCAAATGATGCGTTTGTTTTGGATATATAAATGAGATATAGCCAATGATTTGTTTTTGTAACGTTAATGGACTAATCAAGCGAATATGATGTTCACAATCTATTTGAATGGTATTCATTGGTTCTATGTGTTGCATTAATATTTTCCCAGAGTTGGTTTGAGGCATCTTTTTTGCAAAATCTGAAGCAACAAATTCTAATTGCTTTTCTGTAATACCTGCTGCGTGATGTGTATTAAAGTTGAGGTCTTGTAGAACGACGGCGACGTTAAGATTATCATGAATCGTTTCTAAAATTTGTTCAATATTCATTCCTTGTACTAAACCGATTGTTAAGTCATTATGAAAAGAAGACACTCTTTCCGTATGTTTTATTTCCGTGTATAGCTGTTCGTATGTTTTGTTTAATTCATCAATCATTCGAGATTGATGGATTTTTTTTAATTCTTTTTGTGTATCTTCATCCCAGTGTTCCAACATACGCATTTCAAAAGCACAATCATCATCACCTTTTGCTTTACATGCGATTTCCACAATATAGATATCTTTTTTCGTTAAGTAAGAAGTATATCCACTCGCGTACCCCGCTAATGTATGGCAAATACAAGAATCACTTTTTCCAAAATGTTTCGTATGTTCGAACACCTCATAAGAATTGACCCAAACTCCTTTAGCATACGTATATTTTACTGTATCGTCAGGATTAAGTTCTAAAATTCGATCAGCAATGACATCCGAAATTTGGCCAGAATTCAAATGATATCCAGAGGCACAATCCAACTTTTCACGTAAACTCATAGGGCGATGCTCAACTTCTTTCGCATGAACAACGCCTAAATTCCAACCATAGCGCTGTAAAAAAAACTTCGCATGTTCTAAACCTAAATTTTCGATTAATTCCTTTCGTAGAAGACCGAATGTTCCAGTAGTTGTAACGAGTTCTTTATCAATATAACCGGAATTTGCCATCATAGAATTTGCCCCCTTAAGATCCATTCTAATAAAAGCGCTTACAAAAAACATTCTAGCAGACAAGTTTGGAAAGTGTAAACTTATTAGAAATAAATATCTAAAAATATAAAAATTAGAGTAGATTTTTAGTTAAATTGATCCATTTCATAAGTTCTTTTCAAGTTGAATGCTACAAATGTTTAAATATAAGCAAATCAACAATTCGGATTAACCTTCATACATAGTAGTTCATAGTTATTTACAGTCAAATCAACTAAAAGCCAAATGTTCTTAACTAAAATTAAACATTTTTTATCAGTATTTGCTCTAAAAATTCAAAACAATTCACTAAACTTTATAACCATTAATTTTGATAAATTGGAATTACATTAAGCGAAGGGGTGGGGTATATGACAACAATTCTGAATGAAACTGAATTAGAAGTAATCCAAAATGCAAAGCTCGTAGCTGAAGATATTCGAAAACGTGCAAAGGAAACCGAAGAAATTCGTCGTATTCCAGAAGCAACGATTCAACAATTGAAAGACCTCAATATTTTTAAAATGTTACGACCTGCGAAGTATGGTGGTTTGGAAGTGAATATTCAAACATATAGCCAAGTCATTCTTGAAATCTCAAAGGCTTGTGCCTCAACTGGGTGGGTTGCATCATTATGTGCCATTCGAGAAATGATGGTAGCGGAATCCTTTACAGAAAAAACACATTTGGAAATTTTCAAGGGGAATCCAGATGACGTGTTATTTGCAGGTGTCTATGAACCACGTTCTTGTACAGTGAAGAAAGTAGATGGAGGTTATTTGATCGAAGAAGGGCATTGGATGTTCTGCTCGGGTTCTCTGCATGCCACATGGGGTTACTTTGGCATGTATTTAAAAGATGAAAATGGTGAAATAAAAGAGCAACTTTTAATGACACTTCCATTCGAAGAGTTAGAAATTGAAGATGATTGGCATACATTAGGCTTGCGAGGTACGGGGAGTAACGCAGTTCATATGAAAAATGTCTTTATTCCAGACCATCGTTGTACGTCATTTGTAAATGTACTGGATGGTAAATTCCAATCAGATCATTTGAGAGATACGCCACTATTTCACTCAGCACTATTTCCTTGTTTAATTTTGTCATTAGCATTACCAGGGTTAGGTGTTGTTCAAGAAATGCTACGACTATTCAATCAAAGCTTACCATATCGTACGGCGCAACATATGGGTGTCAAAATGATCAAAGATGCGGCAAGTACACACAGATTAATAGCTGAAGCTACATTAAAAGTTGAAACAGCGGAAATCTATTTATTGAACATTGCAAAAAACATCGATGAATGGGCAAATAAGATGACGATTATGCCAAAGAAAGAGCGTTTAAAAGTTTTAGCGGATATTGGCTACAGTAATGATCTATTGAATGAAGCCATGCAATTAATCTTATCAGCTAGTGGGTCAGGATATGTATATGATGCGAATCCAATGCAACGATTAATTCGTGACTTTATTACACTACATTCTCATCGATCATTATCCCCTGTGATTACGTTAGAGAATTATGGTCGTAAATTATCAGGATTAGAGCCAAATCAACTAAGATATTAACTAAAATTTACCGAAAATCGAGAGGTTATTGGGCAAAATTTTATATAGTTTCAGTACTCTTCATCCATTAATATGGGTGTTACAAAGGGGTGAATTAAGCTTGAAGCCACAAATAGCCAAGTTAGGATATGTAGCGCTTGAATCTTCAGATATAGAAAAATCTGTAATCTTTTTCCGTGATGTGATGGGACTAGAATTAACGAGGAAAGTAGAAGATACGTATTATTTTAGAGCTTGGGGTGATTTTCAACATCACACATTATCCATTTCACCCGGTGAAAAGGGAAAAGTAAATTATATTGCTTTTCGAACAAAACGTGCAGAAGATATTCCTCTCTTTAAAAAGCAATTTGAAGAAAAAGGGTACGCTTTAGAGCATGTAAAAGCTGGAACTACTCCAGGTATTGGTGATGCAATTCGATTGAATGCTCCATCTGGCCATAAACTGGAACTGTATTATGATGTGGAAAAAGGTGAAGTTGAAGAACACCGTAAGTCCGTTTTGAAAAATCAAACCTATAAATCATGGGGAAAAGGCGTCTCACCACGTCGCATAGATCATGTCAATATTCATACTTGCGCAGAAGGAAATAGCGCATATGATTTCTTTGTAAATGAATTAGGCTTCCGAATGAATGAATGTATTGAAACGGAAGAAGGCAAATTATTGGCTGGATGGATGAGTGTGACGCCATTAGTGCACGATGTTGCTCTTGTTGCTCATGACGCATTAGAAACAACAGGACGTTTCCATCATATCTCGTATTGGCTTGATAGTTCAGGAGATTTGATGCGAGCAGCCGATATTTTAAAGGAAAACGGACTTCCATTTATTGGACCTGGTAAACATAGTATTTCACAAGCCATTTACTTATATGTAATCGATCCAGGAAGCGGTTGTCGAGTTGAACTCTTTACAGGTGGTTATTTAATTTTCGAACCAGACTGGGAAACAGTCGTTTGGCGACCAGAAGAAAGAGCTTTTGGTAATACGTATTGGGGCGATAGCATTACAGGAAATGAATTAATAGTACCAACAATTGAAGCTTAAGGGAGGAATGAGAGAATGAGTACGACAAAAGTTGAAAACACAATTACTTCAAAACATATTAAAACAGGTAAGTACACGACATGGATGAATGAGTCTGGAAAGGATAATGCAGAAACGATTTTATTTTTGCATGGTTCAGGCCCAGGGGTAACAGCTATTGCAAACTGGAGTTATGCATTAGCTGATTGTGGTGAAAAATACCATTGTTTAGCACCTGACTTGTACGGTTTTGCACAAAGTGATCACCCGAAAGAACCTTTAAAAAATCGCCAAGCATGGATGGACTGTTGGATCGAGCAGGTTATTGAAATAGTAGATTTCTATAATTTAGACAAAGTTCATGTTGTAGGGAATTCGTTAGGATGTTCCATTGCACTTGAACTGCTTTTAGAATATCCAGAGCGAATTGATCAAGTTGTATTAATGGGGCCAGGTGGAACACCAAATACAAAGTTAAGTTTAGAATTAGCGCGTGCAAAATCCTTTTATGATAATCCATCAAAAAAGCGCTTACAACAAATTATGGGCTGGTTTGTTTATGACAATGAAGCGATGCAACCAATTATTGATGGATTAACAGATTCTCGTTTTGAAAATGCGATGCGTGAGGAAGTACGTCGTTCGAACAACTCAATTTTCTCTACAGCTGCGGTACCAATTCCAACGGTTGCGCTACGTCGTATTAAAAATCAAATTCTACTTGTACATGGACGTGATGATAAAGTATGCTCCATCGATTCAAGTTACTATTTAATGGAGCATTTAGACAATGCGCAATTACATGTATTCTCAAAATGCGGTCACTGGACACAAATTGAAAAGAAAGATGAATTTAATCATCTGATTCAACAGTTCTTTAATGGCAAATTATAAAACTCTTATTCTCTTTCAAAAAACGATAGGAGTGATATAAATGCCTGAGAAAACTGATATTGTGGTAATTGGTGCCGGAAATGCAGCATTATGTGCAGCTATTGCTGCAGCAGAAAATGGCGCAAAAGTGACTGTATTAGAAATTTCATCTCAAGAAGAAAAAGGTGGTAATACTGCATACACACATGGTTCCATTCGCTTTTCTTATAAGAATGGAGAGCAGGTGCGAGCGTTATTACCTGATATGACGGATGAAGAATTTGCAATGGTTGACTTTGGAACCTACACAAAAGAGCAGTATTTTGATGATTTATGTGTGATGTCAAACTATCGAACAGATTATGACCTTGCATCAATTATGACGAAGAAAAGCTTTGAAACTGTCCAATGGTTATCGAAGCATCATGTGAAATGGATTCCAATTTACGGAAGACAAGCTTATAAGATCGACGATAAATTTGTTTTTTGGGGTGGTATGGTCATCGAGGCTGTTGGCGGTGGAAAAGGTTTAGTCGATGCTTTACATCGCGAAGCACAGCGATTAGGCATATCCATCCACTATCGAACAGCAGCAATTGATCTTGTGACAAAAAATCGTACCATTGAAGGTGTCATTGTACGCAATAATGGTGAAGAACGTGTTATTGATTGTAAAGCAGTAGTGTTGGCATCGGGTGGTTTTCATGCAAATGTAGAAATGCGAACCAAATATTTAGGACCTGGTTGGGATACCGTTCATACGAGAGGCTGTAAATATAATGTAGGTGATGGACTGCGGATGGCAATGACATTAGGTGCGCGCTCGACTGGTAATTGGTCGGGTGCACACGCTGTTTGCGGTGATCGGCATTTACCGGATTATAAAGAAGGTTTTCAAAAACTTAGTTTTCCTTTTGGCATTATGGTCAATCAAAAAGGGCAACGTTTTATCGATGAAGGTGCAAATTTCCGAAATTATATTTACGCTAAAGTTGGGCGAGAAATTTTAAAACAACCAGGTCAATGTGCATGGCAAATATTTGATGCTAAAGTAAAGCGCTTTATACGAGAAGAATATAATGGCCGTCAAGTCACAAAAATAACAGCCAATACATTAGAAGAATTGGCAGAGAAAATGGAAGGAATAGATGCAGAAGCTTTTTTACGGGAAGTAAAAGAGTATAACGCATCTATTCCAAAACACATCGCATTCGATCCTAACCGTTTAGATGGCAAAAAAGACAAATGGATTAGCGGTGCCAAAATCAAACTGGGCAAATCCAATCGATGAAGGGCCATTTGAAGCTTACGAAGTTGCATGTGGCATCACATTCACATATGGTGGTTTGAAAATTAATAAGAATGCACAAGTCATCCATAATGACTTTACACCAATAGAAGGCCTATATGCATCTGGTGAAATTGTTGGTGGTCTCTATTATGATAATTATCCTGGTGGAGCTGGCCTTGCTTCAGGTGCAGTGTTTGGAAAACTAGCCGGTGAGCATGCAAGTCAATATATTCAAACGATCAAACATTCAACATTGTTATAAAAATAATAGACAGAAAATTCTTTAAATTGAGGAGCGAAATCATATGACAATAGTTCAACGTAAAGTTAAAACGGGTGATTATGAAACGTATTTTCACGAAGGGGGAACTGAAAATAAAGAAACGGTGATCTTCATTCATGGTTCTGGCCCCGGAGCGAATGCAAAAGCAAATTGGCAACATGTATTAGAAGAATATGCACAAGATTTTCATGTAATCGCACCGGATTTAGTTGGATTTGGTGATACAGATCACCCAGAAGTATATCCAGAAAATGGCGTTCAATGGATGTCGATGCGTATTAATCAAATTTTAGATTTAATGGATTCCTTAAATGTATTAAAAGCAAATTTAGTAGGCAATTCACTTGGTGGTGTCGTTTCTATGTATTTAAATATGCAGGCACCAGAGCGCTTTGAAAAAATCGTACTAATGGGTGCAGGTGTGTTGCTAAAAGAGCCAACACCGGAACTATTAAAGTTATCAAATTTCCATTTAGATCCTTCGAAAGAAAACTTGAAAAACTTACTGAGTTGGTTTGTCCATGATTTAGATAGGATGCAACCTTTAGTAGATCAAGTTGTGGAAGAGCGATTTGAAATGTTCCAACGTCCAGAGATTCTTCGTTCTTACCGCGAAAACTTTACAAAATCAACATTAACCGAAATGTTGATTCCACAAACAGCACTTGAGCGAATGGAAAACGAATTTTTATTAATTCATGGATACTACGACCGTTTTGTGCCATTGCAAAGTAGTTTATATGCTTTAGATCATTTGCCTAATGTGGAATTACGCGTCTTTAAGAAATGCGGTCATTGGGCAATGATTGAACAACGCGAAGAGTTTTTACATGCGACAAAACATTTCTTCAAAAAAGATAAAGTAGAAGTTGAAGTCTAAATAAAAAATCAATAGAAATGAGGTGCTAGGATGAGTGAAACAGTAGTAAATACAGAAAACGCTCGTGAGATGTTGGTTGAAAATGCACGCTCCTTACAAAAGTTATTACGTGATAAAACATTGGAAATTGATCAAACAAGTAGTTTACCAGATGAAGTTGTCAATGCGATTCGTGATAAAGGTCTTTTGAAAATTTTACGTCCGAAAATGTTTAATGGCTATGAAACTGATATGCGCACTTATTTTGACGTAGTAACTGAAATTAGTCGTGGCAACGCTTCTGCTGGTTGGTTTGTTTCGCTAAGTAATATTCGTGATTATATGATTTCTTATGCATTTGGGCGTAAGGCATTAGATGAAATTTTCGGACCAAATCATGATCAAGATGTTGTGTTAGCAGGGAACTTTAAACCGATTCGAATTGATATTGAAAAGGTAGAAGGTGGCTATTTTATAAAAGACGCTCAGTGGCCATTTGTGTCCGGTTCTCCATATGCTGACTGGTTTTACTTTGGAGCACCGATTGATGACGGAAATGGTGGCGTCGAGATGGCCATCCTGATTGTTCCAAAAGAAGATGCAAAGGTACTAAATGATTGGAATGTAGTTGGTTTACGCGGTTCAGGAAGTAATAGTGTCGTTGTAAAAGATATCTTCATCCCAGAACACCGCGTTTCTTTGGACCGATTAGCACAAAAAGGACACTATATTATAGAAGAATTACAAGATAATCCATTGTACCGTACACCGTTTGTGCCATCGTTAACACTTTCCATCGCTGCACCCGCTTTGGGCATTGCGCTTGGTGGTTTTGATTTACATCTTGAACGTGTGGCAAAAGCAGGAATTGGTAATACCTTCTATAACAAAATGAATGAAGCAGCAGTGACACATTTACAAATTTCTGAAACGGAGATGAAGCTTGAGTGTGCCCGCATGTTATTTGAGCAAGCCATTTCTGATTTAGATGATTATTCAACTCGAGGTCAAGATTTCACACAAAAGGAAAGTATCCGTATTAAGGCCCAATTTGGCTATGCAAATCAGCTATGTAAAGAAGCTTTTGACTTCATGTTAGCAGGTGCTGGTTCTGTATTTGCCTATAACAATAATGTATTCCAAACGTTCTACCGAGATTTTATCGCCATGCATTTACATGGATTTATCACACCAACTAGTTTACTAGAAACATATGGTCGTATTATGTGTAATTTAGAGCCGAACACTTATTTTGCTTAATTGATAAAGGGGGAAGGAAAATGAGTAAAGCTGAAATTTCAAAACTAGGACATTTTGGGTTAGTCAGTACAGATTTAGAAAAATCACTGTGGTTTTTTAAAGAAGTAATTGGACTTGAAGAAACAGAAGTAGTGGATGGTGTGCACTATTTACGTGCATGGGGTGATTTTGAACATCATACATTATCGATTCGAGCAGGAGAAGAAGCGCACTTAGATCATATTGCTTGGCGTACAAAACGCCGTGAAGACGTAGATTTATTTGCGCAACGCATTGCAAAGTAGTGGAATTGCAATTGAATGGGTAGAAGAAGGAACGGAAAAAGGGCAAGGTAAAGCGTTCCGTTTCCAATTACCAAGTAATCATACATTTGAAATTTACTTTGATATGGAAAAAACATTAGCTTCGCCTGAAACTCGTTCTGTATTAAAAAACCAATCGCACAAATCGTGGAATCGAGGCGTTTCACCACGAAGAATTGACCACGTTAACTTATTAAGTTCACTGCCAGCCAATGAATTTGCAGATTTCATGCAAAAGCATTTAGGTTTCAATTTACGAGAATATGTAGAAGCGCCAGATGGAACATACGTGGGTGCATGGATGAGTGTAACTCCGCTTGTACATGATATTGCCTTTAGTTTTGATCCGAATTCAAAATCGACACATGAAGTGCATCACATTGCCTATTGGTTAGATAATGCGCAAGATTTACTTAGAGCAGCAGATATTTTAAAAGAGCATGGCATTTTCTTTAAAGGACCTGGTAAACATGGTATCTCTCAAGCCATGTACATTTATGCAATTGATCCAGGAAGCGGTGTGAGACTAGAAATTTTCACAAATGGATACCTGATTTTTGAACCGGATTGGGAGCCGATTCGCTGGACGCTTGATGAAATGGATCTTGGGTTTACGTATTGGGGAGATCAAATGGATGCCGAAAATAACCCAGAATAGGCATGAGAAGGCAACTCTTAAAGCATTATAATGAAGCGAAAGAGGGTACTGTGGTCGTTTGGTCTAACCAGCTTGAATGAGACCGTAGAATCTAAGGAGGCTACTTTCGAGTGCTAATGGATGATCGTTTATTTCGAGATACGATGGGGAAATTTGCAACAGGTGTCACAGTTATTACAACCAAGCATGAAGAACAAGTACATGGTATGACGGCTAATGCCTTTATGTCGGTATCTCTTAGCCCGAAATTAGTTGTGATTTCAATTGGTGAAAAGGCTCGTTGTCTCCATAAAATTCGTGAAAGTGGTCAATTTGCCGTTAATATTTTGGCAGAAGATCAACAAGAATATTCGATGATTTTTGCGGGACAAAAAAAGGATGAAATAGATATTCCTTTTGATACTTTAGCCGGTGTACCTGTATTACCTGGTGCTTTAGCACAAATTAGTTGTGAAGTTGTCTCTACCCATGTGGAAGGAGATCACACATTATTTATTGGAAAAGTACAAGATATCAACTTAGAAGATAAGGAACCTCTTCTTTTCTATTCAGGAAAATATCGATCATTACAACGTGTGACTGTATAGGGAGGGGTTTCATTGGATATTCAAAAAGCTGCTCAGGCAATATTAGAGGCTGAGAGATTAAAAGAACCCATCTCTCCATTTACGTCGACAACGGATATATCGGTAGATGATGCTTATCGCATTCAGCTTCTACAAATTCAAGAGAAGTTAAAAGAAACTCATTTAGTGGGTATGAAAATAGGTTTGACAAGTCAGGTTATGCAGGAAATGTTTCAAGTAGATACACCAGATTTTGGCCATATTTTAAACTCGATGGTGTTTGAAAATAGAAGCGTGGTGTCTGCGTCTAAATTTATTAGTCCAAAGGTTGAATTTGAAATTGCTTTTATATTGAAAGAAGATTTAAAAGGTCCCAATGTTACCGCTGAGCAGGTTCTACAAGCTACGGAAGCCATCGTACCAGCTATTGAAATAATCGATAGCCGAATAACAGATTGGAAATTTCGTTTTGAAGATACTGTTGCAGATAATGGATCGTCAGCTGGAGCGATTTTAGGGGGTAAAAAGTCAAAGCCAACGATGGAAGAATTAGCATCCATTCAGATGACTGCAAAGAAAAATGATGAAATCTTTGATACGGGCATGAGTAGTGCAGTCATGGAGAATCCAGCAAAAGCTGTTGCTTGGTTGGCGAATATGCTTGAATCCTATGATATTACATTAAAAGCAGGGCAATTTATTTTATCAGGTGCGATTACAGCTGCTGTGCCATTTGAGCCTGGTGATGAATTTGATATCGATTTTGGTTCATATGGTCAAGTAAAGGTAGCATTTTCAGATTGAGGTGAAAATATGGAGAAGTTAAAAGTAGGTATTATTGGTTCAGGAAATATTGGAACGGATTTAATGTATAAAATTGAACGCTGTGATGCACTTGAAATGTCTGTGATGATTGGTATTGATAAGGAATCAGAGGGATTAAGACGTGCTAAAGAGCGTGGCTATAAAACAATCGATACAGGTATTGAAGGATTAAAGGATCAGATGAATCTAGTAGATATTGTTTTTGATGCAACAAGCGCATACGCACATGCGGACAATTATGAAGCAGTAAAAGCTGCGGGGAAAAAGATGATTGATTTAACACCAAAAGCATTAGGTCCATTCACTGTGCCGCCTGTTAATTTAACAGAACATCTCGATAAAGATAATGTGAATATGGTCACTTGTGGTGGTCAGGCAACAATACCAATCGTACATGCCATCAATCGTGTTGTGGCAGTGGACTATGCCGAAATCGTGGCGACTGTTTCAAGTAAGAGTGCTGGTCCAGGAACTCGTGCCAATATTGATGAATTTACTCGTACAACTTCACGAGCAATTGAAGTTGTAGGGGGAGCCAAAAAGGGAAAAGCAATTATTATTCTCAATCCAGCTGAACCACCAATCATGATGCGTGATACAGTGCATGCATTGGTGGAAGAGGTTGGACATGAGGATGAAATCATTGCTTCTATCGAAAAGATGGTACAAGAGGTTCAACAATATGTGCCGGGCTATCGTTTACATGGAGCTCCGATTTTCGAAGGCAAAAAAATATCTGTATTTTTAGAAGTGGAAGGTGCTGGCGATTTCTTCCCAACTTATTCAGGAAATTTAGATATCATGACAGCCGCCGCCGCTCGTGTTGCAAATGAGATGGCTAAAAATATGGTAACACAGAAAGGCGGTGTTTCATGAGAGAGATTCACGTTTTAGATGTGTCGTTACGAGACGGTAGTCACTCGATGAAACATGCCTATACCGAAAAACAAGTAAGAGATATCGCTAGAGGCTTAGATCAAGCAGGGGTGGAATATTTTGAAGTGGCACATGGTGATGGCCTTGGGGGATCAAGTCTACAATACGGCTTTTCAAGCGTTGATGAATTGAAGTTAATCGAAGCAGCAGTAGATGAATGCAAGCAAGCAAAAGTTGCGGTATTACTAATACCAGGAATCGGTATTAAAGAGGATTTGAAAGAAGCTGTAAAGGTCGGGGCGAAAATGGCGCGAATTGCGACCCATGTCACAGAGGCAGATACTGCTGCGCAACATATTGCAATGAGTAAAGAATTAGGATTAAAAACAGTTGGATTCTTGATGATGGCACATATGGCGCCAGTAGATGTCATCGTCCAACAAGCAAAGTTATTTGAACAATATGGAGCAGATATTATTTATGTGACAGATTCTGCAGGGTACTTATTACCTCATCAAGTAACAGAGCGAATCCAAGCATTAAAACAACATGTTAGTTGTCAAATAGGATTCCATGCGCATAATAATATGTCTTTAGCAATGGCAAATTCTCTAGCAGCCATTGAAGCAGGGGCTACATATATAGATGGCTCACTGCGTGCATTAGGCGCAGGAAGTGGAAATACGCAAACAGAAGCCTTAATCGCTGTCCTCGACCGTTTAGGCATACAGACAGGCGTGGATTTATACAAAATAATCGATGTAGCAAATGACATCGTTGCACCGCTCTTACCAAGACCACAAGAAATCTCTGGATCAAGTCTTATGATGGGCTACGCTGGCGTATACTCTAGCTTCTTGCTACACACTGAAAAAGCAGCTCAACTCTTTTCTGTAGATGAACGGGATATCTTAGTTGAACTAGGTAGAAGAAAAGCTGTTGGAGGCCAAGAGGACTTGATTTATGAAGTGGCTCAAGCATTGCAAATTACAAAATAAAACAATACTTGTTTTGAATAGCTAAAAAGAAGGAGCTAAATACTCTTTCTTTTTTTTTCAAGAAAATCATATTGAAACAATTAAAAAAGGTAGGTGATGTGAATGAAAAAGTGTGGACATTATCGCGCAAAATTTGGGGACGGTCCGATTTGGCATCAAGGATATGGAGTAATCTGGTTAGATAGTGCAGCAAAGAAAATCATCACATATAACCCAAAAACCAAGCAAGAAAATGTATATGACGCGCTAGGCTTTATTCAAGCGATTGTACCAACTGCAGATGGTCAATTTATAGGGATTTATAAAGATGGATTATACTATCTGAATTTTAAGCAAGGAGTTAAAACACCATTTGCCATACCCGAAGGCTTAAATGATCTTCATTATTTAAATGATGGCAAATGTGGACCGGATGGACAAATTTGGGTAGGATCATCTGATGGATTTTTTAAAAGATTTAAAGAATCACCGCATACAGCAATGTCGCAATATCCATTTGAAAATGCAAAATTATTTAGCATCGACCCAGCAGGAAACATTCAAGTGAAATTGGAAAATATTACATTATCCAGTGGCCTAGATTGGAATCGTAAAACCAATAAATTTTATCACATCGATTCTTCAAAGCATCATATTTACCAATATCAATTAATGGAAAATCATGAGATCCAATTTGAAAAGATTATTTATACATTTGAGATGGATGAGGGATATCCAGATGGCATGACAATTGATGAAAGTGGAAATTTATGGGTTGCGTTATTTAAAGGAAAAAAAGTGGCATCTATTTCTGAGAAAGCAACTCGAATTGTTTGCATCAATCCAACAAAATGCAGATTGTGAAAGAAATTGAATGTACCATTTTCACATGTTACGTCTTGTACGATTGGCGGAGAAAACTTTGATACGTTGTTTATCACAACTGCGTATGAACCTTTACCAGCAGATAAAGTCAAACAGGAACCATTTGCAGGATATTTAGTAGAGATTCCGATTGATCAAAAAGGTGTTGAAAACTACGAATTTGAAACGAATCGGGAGAAAATGCGAATTTAGATTTCGGTATTTTTTTACGGAAAATTGATTGAATTTTAGAAAAATGATTCGTAGTTCTGTTAGAATATAGTTTTGTACGATTAAACAAAGCTGATTTAGGGGGAATAGTGAAATGAAACCTGAAATTGCGAAAGTTAGGACATGTTGCATTAGTAACAAGTGATTTAGAAAAATCTTTATTTTTCTTCAAAGAAGTAATTGGTTTAGAAGAGACGGAAGAAGTAGATGGCGTCCATTATTTACGTGCTTACAGTGACTTCCAACATCATACCTTAAGCCTTGAAGCAGGAGAAGCCGGCTATGTAAAACAAATTGGATGGCGTACAAAGACACCTGAATGCGTAGCAGCCTTCAAAAGTATATTGGAAGAGCAAAACGTAGCTGTCGAGGAATATCCAAAAGGAACAACAGTTGGCATTGGGGATTCAATTCGTTTCAAGATGCCAAGTGGTCATACATTTGAACTTTATTATGATGTTGAAAAGCCTAAAGCAACAAATGGCAAAGCATCCGTATTAAAGAATCAAGTTTATCAATCTTGGCGCAAAGGTATTTCACCTCGTCGCTTTGATCATGTCAATATTCACACTTCTACAGATGTAGAAGAATCGTATGATTTTTTGATGAATGTACTTGGATTTAATATGCGTGAGTATATGCGTGGCAATGACGGCATTTTAGCAGGATGGTTAAGTGTTACACCTTTAGTCCATGATGTAGCGCTTTTAAAGAAAGATACACTGCCAACACCTGCTCGCTTACATCACATTTCATATTGGTTAGATGATTCGCAAGATATTTTGCGCGCTGCAGATATTTTAAAAGAAAATGGCCTTCAATTTATTGGTCCAGGAAAACACGGAGCAACACAGGCAATTTATCTTTATGTGATGGATCCAGGAAGTGGTTGTCGCGTTGAATTATTTTCAGGAGGATACTTGATTTTCGAACCTGATTGGGAGCCTGTTGAATGGACATTGGAAGAACGCTCATCTTGCAATACTTATTGGGGCGACTCGGTGCAAGACAAGGAACTAAATAATATAACCATCGAAGCTCGCTAATCAATGAAAAGGTAGGCGAGGCTTATGAAAGTAATCCTAGTAAATGAACAAAATTTATCAACGATTCAAGCTAATTGTTGTTCAAGTGTGATGGCGTTAGGCTTTTTTGATGGGATTCATAAAGGTCATCAAAAAGTAATTGCACAAGCGAAAAAATCGGCAAAAATGAAAGGGCTTCCTTTAGCAGTTATGAGTTTTTTTCCACATCCGAAAACGGTATTTTCAAATCAAGAAATCGATTATTTAATGCCAATGGAGCAAAAAGCAAGACAACTAAAGAAGCTGGGTGTTGATATTTTCTATATTGTTGAATTTACAAAATCATTTGCCTCTTTAACGCCTGTAACATTTGTCAACGAATACTTGGTCAACTTAAAAGTCCAACATGCAGTTGCTGGATTTGACTATACGTACGGTGCAAAGGGAGCTGGAAATGTTCATACGATTTCAACCCATAGCCATCATCAAATAACGGTTCAAGCGGTAGAAGAATATGCGATGTATGGCTCAAAAGTAAGTTCTACCTATTTACGAGAACTGTTACAAAATGGTCAAGTGGAAACGATAACAGCATTATTGGGAAGACCTTATCAGGTTCAATATCATTTGCAAAATGGTTTGAGTTCATATTATACACTTCCAGAAAATGGACATTATTATGTGTCAGTTCTGGTTGGCGAACGAACCATTTCGCAAGTGGTCAAGGTAGTCAATCGAAAATGGATTGAATTTAATTATGAGTTTCAATTTGAGGAATGTATGATCGTCTTTCACCAACGAATTACGCAAGCAGTACAAGTAATCAGTTAAAGGATGAAGAGAATGTCAAAAAAAGAAAAGTTTCAACAACTATTACAAAGACCAGAAACGTTTATATTACCGGGTGCATTTGATGCTATGACTGCTAGATTAGTAGAAGAATCAGGATTTGAGGCTATATATGTAACGGGTGCAGGTATTTCAAACGCACAACTTGGATGGGCAGATGTCGGCTTAACGACTTTATCAGAAATTGCACAGGTTGTATCATGGATGGCAGACGTGACAAATGTTCCATTAATCGTTGATGCAGATACAGGATTTGGCAATGCAGTGAATATGCAACGTACTGTTAAGCTGTTAGAAAGAGCAGGGGCAGCTGCGATTCAAATTGAAGATCAAGTCATGCCGAAAAAATGCGGTCATTTTAATGGCAAGGAAGTCATTTCTACTGAAGAAATGGTTGGGAAAATAAAAGCGGCATTGGATGCGCGACAAGATGAACAGTTTGCCATTATTGCTCGGACAGATGCTCTAGCAGTGTATGGATTTGATGAAGCAATCAGACGTGCCAATGCTTATAAGGAAGCAGGAGCACATGCTATTTTTGTAGAAGCTCCTAAAGAATTAGAACAAATTGCACAAATACCAAAGCTTGTAACAGACATTCCATTAATTTTAAACCTAGTAGAAGGTGGTAAAACTCCACTCGTGACAAAGGAAGAAGCGCAAAGGATGGGCTATAAAATAGTACTATGTGCAAATACCGTATTACGTGGTGCGATTAAAGGTGTAAAAGATGCTTTAGCAGTTTTAAAAAGAGACGAATCCCAAGTGAATATCGATCCATATATTTGCTCGTGGGAAGAGCGCCAACAATTATTTAAACTACATGAAATTAAAAAATTGGAAGAAAAATATTCTGAAAAATCAGAGAGTGGTGAGCGTGAATGGGTAAAGTAGATTACGATTTAATCATTGTAGGTTGTGGAGCTGCTGGTACAGCGTCTGCTCTAGCTGCTGCTGAAGAAGCAAAAGCACAAGATCAATCCATTTCTATTGCTATTTTAGAACGTGCCCCTTTTGAAAAAAGAGGAGGGAATACGCGCTGGACAGCTGCCTATATGCGTATGGAAAACATTGATACACCGGCACCAAATTTGGTGGGGGATATGCTAAAGTTTTCAGATCATTTAATTGACAGACAGTATGCGACAACACTTGAACAGGAAGCTGGTCCAACATTGCGCTGGGTAGAATCAAAAGGAGTCGATTTCGATTTTCTACCAACGATGTTCTTAACAGCTTCACGTCCCAGGTTATTACCAGTGGGCGGAGGCAGAGCAATCATTGATACCTTAAGTTTACGTGCGCGCGCATTAGGTGTGGAAATTATTTATGAAACAACCGCGTGGGATTTAACTTTAGATGATGAGGGTGCTGTGAATGGTTTGAAAGTGCGTATTGCAGATGGAAGTAGTATGCAATTAAAAACGAATGCAGTCATCTTGGCTGCAGGTGGATTCCAAGGAAATAAAGAAATGATGGCACAATATATCGGTCGTAATGCATATAAAATCCCACCAGTTTCAGAGGGAGGGTTATTTAACAAAGGAGAAGCGATTCGGATGGCTATGCGAATCGGCGCGGCAGGAAATGGTCAGTTTGATTCTTTCCATGCAGAAACGGTCGATCCACGCAGTAAGCGAGAAGAAGCAGGCGTCATGTTATTCCCTTATGCCATTTTAGTTAATCGAAATGGTGAACGATTTACGGATGAAGGCATAACAACAATTGATGAACAATATGAAGAAGTTGCACGGAAAATTTTCTATACATGTGAAGACCATGTCGCGTATATGATTACCGACCAAAAAATGTACAACGTTCCGAATTATGAAGAAGCACTGCAAACGGACATGCCTCCAATTGTAGCTGACACAATCGAGGAACTGGCTGAAAAAATCAATGTCAATCGCCAAAATCTTGTAAAGACAGTTCAAACATTCAATGATGCATGTCCAGATGGGGAATTTATCTATAACAAAATGGACGGGCTAGCAACGACGAACTTAGCGCTAAATAAATCGAATTGGTCAATCAAGGTAAACGAAGGCCCTTATATTGCTTACCCAGTTCACTGTTGCAATGTGTTTACAAATGGCGGTTTAGCAACGGATATTGATGCCCGAGTATTAACAGGAGATGAGACGGCTATTCCAGGATTATATGCTGTAGGTGAAACATCTGGTATTTACTATGGAAAATATCCTGGTGGAACATCTGTCCTTCGTTGCTTAGTATTTGGTAGAAGAGCTGGAAAACACGCAGTTTCATATATTGGTCGTTATCAAACAACTTAGTAAGTATAGGAGGGAATACAAAATGGAATTAGATGGAAAAGTAGCGCTAGTAACTGGAGCAAGTAGAGGAATCGGAAAAGAAACAGCTATTCTTTTAGCTTCTCACGGTGCGCGTGTTGCTGTTTGTTCACGCAATGAGCAAGAATGCGAGGAAGTTGTTCAATTGATTCAAACGACTTATGGTGTTGATGCCATGGCAGTTGCATGTGACGTTACGGATGAAGATGAAGTGAAAAAGGTGGCTTCACAAATCAAAAAGAAATTGGGCTCGGTTGATATTTTGATTAATAACGCTGGGGCTATGCTTTTAAAACCATTTACTGAAACATCAACGGATGAATGGAAGAAAATGTTTGATGTGAACGTGCATGGTCCTTACTATTTCTGCCGAGAAGTAGTTGAAGATATGAAGGAAAAAAGAGAAGGAGCAATTATCAATATTTCATCGATTTGGGGAACAAAAGGCGGACCAGATCGCAGTGCTTATATTGCTTCCAAGCACGCGGTTATTGGATTTTCAAAGGCACTTGGTGAAGAATTAAAGCCTTATGGCATTCGGGTAAATGCAGTATGTCCAGGTCCTGTAGATACCCAAATGACGGATGCACTTGGTGAAAATATCAATAAAACAGGTTGGCTTGCGCCAATTGATTTGGCAAATGTCATAACAGATTTAGTTTTACCAAAAAGCAAAGCCATTACGGCTACTTCTGTAGAGGCTTTTGGTGCAGGGATGCCAGTTGGTTTTGCAATTCAATCATAAAGGGGATAGGAAAATGACAGAATTTAATCATGTATATACGCAACAAACAATTACACTCGATCTAGCGAAAGCAATGTTAGCAAAGGCGGAAGAAAAAGGAAAAGAACTTGGTATGAAGTTTGCCATTTCAATCGTTGATAAAGCTGGAAACTTAAAAGCCTTTGTTGCAATGGATGGTGCACCAGTATTAGCATTGGAAATTGCGCAAAATAAAGCCTTCTCAGCAGCAGCCTACAATCGTGCTACACACGAATGGTACGATCGATTAAAAGACGATCCACCTCTTATGACGGGCTTAGTTCATACGAACCGATTAGTTGTCTTTGGAGGAGGCTATCCAATTCAAGTTAATGGAGAGTGCGTCGGAGGGATTGGCGTTAGTGGTGGTCATTATACACATGATATGCAGGTATGTGAGGCGGGACTTAGCGTGTTAGTAGAGGCTGCAGAGGAAGTGTAGAAATATGAACCAAGTAGATGTTATTATCGTCGGTTGCGGTATGGCGGGGCTATGTGCAGCGCTTGAAGCCACTGAACGTGGGGCGAAAGTCGCCATTTTTGAAAAACTTCCATCGATTGGTGGAAGTTCTCTTTTAAGCGGATGTTTTATGGCTTTTGCTGAAACAGATTTTCAGAAACGTTTAGGCATTCAAGATACAACAGAATGCTTAATGGACGATTTACGTGCAGTTGGACAATTTCAAAATAATGAAGAGCTAGTCGCTGCTTATGGCAAGCATCAACTTGCTACATATAACTGGCTTGTATCCCACGGCGTTTTGTTTCAGGATTGCCAGGCAGTGAGTGGTCACTCAAATCCTCGAGGTCATACGATTATTCCTAAACAAGCGATTCATACTTTGAAGGATCAAGCTGTGCAAAATGGTGCCACCTTACAAGTAAATAGCCCCGTTAAACGTTTACTTGTAAAAGAAGAAAGAGTAGTAGGAGTTCTCTATGAGAATGAGGGGGAACTACATGAATGCTATGCAACAAAAGGGGTAATTTTAACGAGTGGTGGCTTCTCACAAAGTGAGGAGTTGCTACATGAATTTGCGCCCCAATTAGCTCAAAGTATTCGTCTCGGTGGAGAAGGAAATCACGGTGACGGTATTAAACTTGCAGCATCAGTAGGCGCTTGGTTAGAAGATTTTCCCTATTTAAAAGGCACGTATGGTTTTCATCCCATCTCAACAAATCAAAGAAAACGCCAAGCCCATACATTTTATAAAGGCGGCATCATAGTAAATGAAGAAGGTTCTCGTTTTATTAATGAATCCTTGTCTTATAAATTATTAGGGGATGCTGCCCTTTTGCAAAATCAAAAGACCTATCAAATTTTCGATCAAACCGTAATGGAAAAAAGCGTTTCAAATGATGCATTGTATGACTTCCAATTATTATTGAAGAAAATTTGATTGTGAAAGCTGATACGTTAGAAGAACTCGCAGGGCAAGTCAATATTCCTATGGATTCTTTACTCAAAACAGTAGATGCATATAATCAGGGGATTGAAAATGGAACAGATTCTTTTGAAAGAAAAACATTAACCCATAATTTTGGAGCACCAACACCTATTAAAAAGGCCCCATTCTATGCAATGGAAACCGTCACGGCCATGCTCGCTACGTATGCAGGGGTTCGAGTGAATGACAAGGCAGAAGTCTTAAACCCATTTAATGAAACAATTGCAGGTCTATACGCAGCTGGAGAAATGGTTAGTGGCTTCCACGGGGCAGGCTATATGACGGGAAGCTCGCTAGGAAAAGCTGCTATTTTCGGAAGAGTTGCAGCTATAGCAAGCTATGCAAGTATTGAATGAGGAGGTAGTTGGATGAAAATCTGGCATCAAAGCTTAACGTCAATTGAAGAAATTCCTGCATATCGTGATGCAGTTATTCAACATGTGTCTAAAATTGCCCGTCCTGATGTGGATGTTGTGTTACATGGAATGACCAAAGAAACGTATCCTGCACAATATCCGGGACATTATATCACCTATAATTATTTACAAAGCCTACACAAAGAACAGTTTATTCGCAATGCACTCATTGCAGAAAAAGCGGGTTATGACGCGATGTTTATCGGGACGATTCCAGATGTCGGCTTAATCGAGGCACGTTCGCTTGTGGATATTCCAGTCATTGGTTATGGGCAAGCATCCATGCACATGGCATCTATGCTTGGTACAAATATTGGCATCGTGAACTTTTTAGAGCCACTAGCAGTCCAATTACGCCATAATGCAAATGAGTACGGCTTACAACAAAAATTAGGACCAATCGTCCAAGCTGACATTGGATTTTATGATATTTTAGAAGGCTTTACTCATCCAACACCGATTATTGAAAAATTTGTAGAAGCTGCAAAAAAGGCAATCGAACAAGGAGCAGATGTTATTATTCCTGGAGAAGGACCAATGAATATTTTCTTAGCAACTCATGGCATCCATCATGTAGATGAGGTGCCAATTATCGATTCATTCGGAGTGGGAATTAAAATGTGTGAATCCTTAGTAGATCTACAAAAAATAAGTGGGATGACAATGACACGAAAAGGTTATTATCATGCGAAACCACCGAAAGAAATTGTTGAGAAATTACGGGCAGCATTACTAACCTGCAAACTACAACTGCTGAACATGATTTTGGTTTGTCCGTTCGAGAAGCGTTGTTAAGTAATTCGTGACGGATATTGGAATGCATGGAGTAAAACAGTTTACGAATCATTATGGTGTTGGGAATACTGTAAATCCGTAAAAGATCTAATTAACATGTGATGAAAATTTAGTTGACCTTTAGATAGCAAAAGGAGGGTTTCTATGACTACACAAGATCAACCCGAAAAGATGAGTGCTGCCCAATATAAAATATTTTTCGGTGCATATATTGGTTGGATTTTTGATTATTACGAAGTATTTCTACTAAGTTTCTTAGTAATCCCAATGGCATCAGATCTTGGCTTATCAACCGGTCAAGTAGCATCTGTTTTTTCAACGCAACTACTATTTTTAGCGGTTGGTGGAATTGTCTTTGGGTATTTGGGTGACAAAATTGGTAGAAAGAAAATTCTTCTTACGACATTAATTATTTTTTGTATAGGTACTCTAATGAGGGCATTTACATTTGATTATGGTTGGTTAATTTTCTGGACGGCAATTGCTGGTTTCGGTTTAGGTGGTGAATATGGGGCTGCTCAGGCATTAGTTAGCGAAAGTGTTCCGTCTAAAAAAAGAGGGTTTTGGAGTAGTATGTTATATGGCGGCGCATATATAGGTATATTCTTGGGAGCATTCATGGGAGGATTTATTTTACCAGAAGTTGGTTGGCGCTGGGTATTTGCTATATCGGCATTACCAATTTTGGCTGCATTATATCTTAGAAAAGATGTAGAAGAATCGGCAATTTGGAAGAAAAATAGTACTATTAAGATTAAAACTAACTATCGAGAAAAATATGGCTTAAAGAGGTTCTGGAAGCCTTTCAGTATCGCTTTAGTTGCTGCTTTATTTCAATATTTTGCTTATTACGGAATTACAAACTTTCTACCAACCTATTTAGTTAAATATGAAGGCTTTGAAATGGGGCAAACGGGTTGGTGGCTATTTTTTACAGCATTTGCCGGATTAGTGGGATCCTTTATTGCGGGCTATACAGCTGACAAGTGGGGGAGAAAAATTACCCTTTCCTACTTAGCATTTATAGCTGCATTAGGAGGTATAGCGTTATACCTTACATGGGAAAGTTTAATAAACTCCTATTTAATTTTAATACCAATATTCTTTCTATACTTTGGATCAAATGGTGCTACAGTTTTCGGGTCGCTATTCAGTGAAATATTCCCTACAGACGTCAGAGCAACAGGAATTTCTTGGTCACTTCAAATCGGTAGGGGGCTTGCTTTTATCCCGCCAATTATTACAGCTGCTATTTTCCCAGTCTATGGATATCAACCAATCATTCTAATTGGTGCTGGACTATTTGTTGCGTTAAGTTTATGGGCATGGGTATTCCCAGAAACGAAAAATGTTAATTTGGATGATATAGGTTCTATTGGTGAAAATGCAGTATTAAACGAAGAAGAAGTGACGAATTCAGTGGCACAAGTTGAGAAAATATAAAGAGAATTTAATAGTATAAAAATTATGAGAGATAATAAATTATTTGTATATATCAAAGGTATCCAGTCTTAGGGTACCTTTTTTTAGTTGTGAACTTATATCAGAAACGCTTTATAGTTACATTTAGTATCCTTCATTAGGTAGTTACTAACCGTGTAGATATTATTAGAATTTGAATGTTCTTATTTTCAATTATCTTTTCTCATCCAGCACAAATGAACTGTAAACCACTTACTAATGCTTTTCATTTAAATAATAGTGAGAACAGAGATTAATTGAAATTCCAATAAATTACTACGAAAAAATACATGAGATTTACATAAATCTTTACTTAGAAAAACTTAAAAATTGATACTATTGATTATTTTAATAATCCTTTTCTAACAAGCGTGAAGAAATTATAAAATGACAAACAATTTTTGATGGAAAATCACTGTTATTTCAACTAAATACCTATGGTGAAACGATGGATTTTACAGATTACTATGAGATTAAGTAGATTCTTTTATTTCAAGTAAAGGGGGGAAATCATTGTGAGCTTAAAGGAGCGTTTGCTACGACGTTATAAAACTGAAAGGAGTACGTTATAAAAATTGTAGCCATATCTTATATATGTTTTTATGACGGTATATGAAAATGAATGAAACGATTATGAGAAGAACGACAAAGAAGACAATGTTGCGTATTTTGCCTTATATTTTGTTACTTTATATCATTTCCTATTTAGATCGTGTCAATTTAGGATTTGCAGCATTAGAAATGAATGCAGATTTAGCTTTTAGTGCAGAAGTATTTGGCGTCCTATCAGGTATTTTTTTCATTGGTTATTTCTTCTTTGAAGTGCCAAGTAACATGATCTTGCACAAAGTGGGGGCTCGAATTTGGATTGCACGGATCATGTTAACATGGGGTATTGTCGTTATGTTAACAGGCTTTGTACAGTCGGCTACACATCTCTATATTCTTCGATTTTTATTGGGTGTGGCAGAAGCTGGTTTCTTCCCTGGAATCGTTTTATATTTCACGTATTGGTTTAGAGAAACCGATCGTGGGAAAGCAACTTCTAGTTTAATGATAGCGCTTCCACTGAGTGGTCTGCTTGGAGCGCCAATATCTACATGGATTATTGATAATATTTCCTGGGCAAGTTTAGAAGGTTGGCGTTGGATGTTCATCTTAGAAGGAATTCCGGCCATTATTTTTGGCGTTGTCACTTTGTTCTATTTAATTGACCGTCCAGCAAAAGCAAAATGGTTATCAGAAGAAGAAAAGGCATGGTTAGAAGGGGAGTTAAGTAAAGAACGAGAAGCGGCAAAAAGGCTCAATAAACCAACAAAAAGAGAAATGATAAAAGATAAAACGGTGTGGAAGTTAGTTGTCTTTTATTTTGCAAACTTTACAGGCATGATTGGACTTTCATTCTGGTTACCAACAATCATAAAATCACTTGCAGATTTAAACACAACTAATATGCAAATTGGTTGGCTATCTATGTTACCACCGTTAGTTGGAATTCCTGCTATTATGTTTATGGGTTGGAATACAGATCGTATTGGAAAACATCGATTGCATTTATTGATCTGTATCAGTGTTGCTATTGTCGGTTTTATTGGTTTCTTATCAGTTAGCGGCATGTGGCCAACCATTCTCATGCTGTCGTTAGCAGCTGGAGGATTATATGGTTTTGGAGGAGGTTTTTTCGCATACTTAACCTTTTTCTTTACAGAAGAAACTGCACCTGTTGGAATCGCACTTGTTAATTCAATTGCAGCTTTGGGTGGATTTGTAGGGCCATTTTTATTAGGAGCTTTTGGGTTTAGTTCAGGTATGATTATGCTAATTATTCTATTAGTCGCTAGTTGTGTCATTTTAGCCTCTTTACCGAATACAAATAAGGAAGTAGCAAACAAAGAGCTTGATGACAGAAAATTGTACGGCACTTCTGAGAATGAAGTTGAAAAAGTCGATACATTATAATGTTATTCTATAATCAAAAGCTGAACCTTTTATTAGGTTCGGCTTTTACTTTTTTTCTTAATAACATATATAATCAAAGATTTATAATTACGCTGAAAAAAAGAGCCTTTCTACAATTTCTGTAGATAAGGCTCATATCTTTTATGATTGTTTTTGAAGTTTTACATGACGATATTTGTCCTTAATAAATTGTTTAAAATAACGACCAGGTGAGGCAGCCTCTGTTAAGCCATTGTAAATTGACTCAGGAACACCATAGTATTCGTAAACACCATCTTTTATAAATTCAATTCGTAAAATCATGGCACTTGATTGATATCCTACAGTAGCTATTTTAGAAGAAGTAATCGCTTTCATTTCCAAATTGAATCGCCCCCAAGTGTTTTTAATTAGTGATATTAATGTAAATATATCATATTTTTGTAAATAATGAAAGCGTTTACTTATTAAATTTTGTAAATAATTTCAAATTTAGTTTTATTACATTTTTATTACGTATAATAATAAGTGAGGGGGTTATTATGACGAAAATAAAACAGCTGATTACGTTTTTGGTTGTTGCGAATCTATTCTCTCTATGTTTTATTGCCTATACTTTAATTCAAAAAAATTCTGAACAAGAGCATTATTTTATAGAAGAGATTCAAGCACCTTTAATCCAATTACATAGCTCAATTGATCAGCAAAATCAAACCAAATGGAAGAATCCAGAGTTGGTTTCCTTCCAAGCTTCAAAAATTCATGATTCCATCGACCGAGTACTTGAAGATCAACATTTTGCCAATTCAAAATTAAGTGCAAAAGAAAAAACATACCTACATAAAATTAATACAGCGCTTAACAAAATACCACAGGTGTCAGAAGAAAAGTCGTTTGAATGGAAGAAAAAAGATAAACAAAATGCGATTGTGTTGGAAAAAACATTAGCTCATGCAAAATTGACGGATTATGCAACAGATGCGAAGAAATATGATCAATTTATGAAACAATGTAAAGTGGTTGCAAAAGAATTAACAACCACAAAGAAAGCACAGGATAAGTAAAGCCCTTTCCATTAATTTTTTGGAAAGGGCTTTTTCATTTTATGCAAGTGTGCGATCTTTTTCTATAACGGCATTGACTGCATCGAAAATGGTACTTTCAAAATGATCGTTTTGTAAAGAAGTCACACCTTCAATAGTTGTACCACCAGGTGAGCATACTTGGTCTACAAGTTCCCATGGATGTTCGTTGCTTTCGATTATCATTTTAGCACTTCCAAAAACGGCACTTGAAGCAATCTCAAGCGCTTGTTTTTTATCCATCCCAGCTCGTACACCGGCTCTAGCTAATGTATCAATGTATAAATAGCTAAATGCAGGGGATGCACCAGCAATAGCTGAGAAGATGGTGAATTGTTCTTCAGGTAATTCAATCATGGAGCCAATTGTTTCAAATAAAGTGGTCACCATTTCTTTATCTTGTGCAGTCGCTTTTGAAGAAGCAGAAAAACAAGTTGTAGAAGCCCCAACAATCGCGTTTATATTCGGCATTACTCGAATAATGGAAGTTGCGTTTGGCAATAGTGTTTCTATATTTGCAATAGACTTACCAGCAGCAATCGAGATTACTACTTGATTGTCTTTTAATAATTCATTTACTTGTGGCAGTAATTCAGGGAATGTTTGAGGTTGTACTGCAAGAATGATAACGTCAGCTTCCATAACGTCTTGCAATGAATGGCATCCTGTAATTTGATAAACTTGCACTAATTGCTCAGTTTTATATGAAGAACGGTTATATCCTAAAATATCATCCGCGGGGAAATGTTCACTCTTCACCATTCCTTTAATAATCGCTGTGGCCATATTGCCAAGTCCGATAAAACCATATTTCAATTTATTTGACACTCCTAACAAAATTCAATACTAAACCATTCCTTAGTATACGGGTAAAAACTATTTTTGTGTAATATTTGGCTTGCATCTATTTTATAAAACAATTAATCGATTTCTAAACTAGCCTCTTTAATTAACCAAATTTAAGAAACCTATTACCTTTAAACAACGTATCAATAAAGGGATATACATAAAAAATCACAATATTATGGAGGGGTTAGGTGCTTAGATAACAGGAATAATATTAAATTACAATTATTCGGCATTTTCTTATTTATTTTCGTTTTAGTTGGTTGTGATCCGACATCAAGCGATAAAATGGAGTTTTACGAAGGCACTAAAAGTGTGGATTTGTCTAATGAAGATATAAAGTCGATTGCTATAAATTCTAGTGAAAACAAGGTGAAAGATGTGTTAGGAAAGCCTGACTTTATTATTAAAATTGAAAATCCTAAATCAAATTATACTATTTACGGAAAGAATGAAAAGAATTATGATTTGGAATTTCGCTTGATCGGAGGGAAGGTTAAAACGTTATATGATCTCAAGTAGCAAATATACATTAAGTAAAGGAATTACTATTGGAAACAGTAAGACGGATGTCATGAATGCATACGGCAAAAATTATTATGAAAGGACCGATACAGGGGCAAATATAATAGGCTATTTTGATAAAGTAAATAATATTAATATAGAATTTGGAATGAGTGACAACAAGGTTAATGGAATTATTGTATCAGGAAGTATTAAATAAAACTTAAATTGCCCCTAAAGCAGTTGTTTCAGCTTTAGGGGTATTGATATAGCAGTAATTCATTCAGGTTGATACTAATCATTTAATCCTTTTCCATCCAGAATTTGCTGTATATATTTTTCAATCCTAGACACTCGGGTTTTGGATTGTTTAGCCCCTGAAAAATAAAGAATGTATGCTCTTTGTCTTCCAGGTGTTAATGCTTCAAAAGCAGTTTTCAAGGCAGGAATTTCATCGAACTTATTTTGTAGTTCTTCAGGAATTGTGTAATCTGAATGCTCTTTCAAATTTACTTTCAAACCTGCTTTTTCAACTTCGATGGCTTCATTAATATAGGCTTTTATAATCGTTTCCATTTTTCTTATATCTTGAACATTGGTGAACCGAATCTGACGCGCAGCCTGTACATTTTCCGTTTGTTGGACTAAAATCCCATAGGTATCTTTTAACAAGGCTCCTTTGTGAAACAGAAGTGCACAATATTCTTTAAATCCATGCATTAAAACGATGTTCTTTTTCTCAAATGTGTAACACGGATGCATCCACTTAAATTCTTCTGTCAGCTTACAGTCAAGAATAATCTTCCTTAACAGTTCGTATTCTTCCTTCCACTTTTTTGCTTTACTTAAAAATTCATCAACCTTTGGATCAAGTCTACTTGATGTCAACAAGAAACACCTCTCGATTATTTTATCTTTTTTTAGTTTTACTTAATTGTATATCTACCTCAATATTTCCATTTGATGATATATATTAACTAAAATCATGTCAACATTGTGAATTTGTCTGGTTTAATATAAATTTGGCCAAAATTTTGGTATGATTAAGTCATTGCTTTCTATTTTTAAGATTACCAATTAGAATCAGCACCTATGCTATTTTCTCAATTAGATGCTATAATAGTGGTGCTCTTGCTATGAAAAGGAATGAATAATAATATAATGAATAGTGATATAAAATTTAATCAGATATCACAAAGTACTGACGTCATTGTATCGAAGCCATCTCTTTCGAAGATTTTAGCTCTAACCGTTAAAACAGGTATTATAAAATCAAATCTTATTCCAATGGTAGCTGGTCTAACACTCGCACTCTATACGTATGAAATTAATCCATTCAATCAAATAATTGATATTATTTGTGCAATTATTGGTTCAGCGCTAATTATCGCGGCTGCAGGAGCTTTTAATAACTTATACGATCGTGATATCGATGCCATTATGCAACGTACGAAAAAGCGGCCAACTGTAACAGGAGAGATCAAACTATCTTACGTGTGGGCAATCGGAATCGTCTCTACGATTTTTGGTCTATTAGCTCTTTATATTGCCACTCCAATGGCTGCATTACTTGGATTAACTGGACTTTTCTTCTATGTTTTTCCTTATACGATGTGGACAAAACGATATACCGTATATAACACAGAAGTTGGTAGTATTTCAGGCGCAATGCCTCCACTTATTGGTTGGGCTGCGATTCATCCGAATGTGATGCATCCTGCAATTTTAGGTTTATTTGTCATTACACTTATTTGGCAAATGCCACATTTCTATGCGATTGCAATTCGTAAACAAGATGATTATCGAGCAGCAAAAGTTCCAATGTTACCAGTTGCTAAAGGGATGAAGAGAACATATATCCAAACGAATATTTATCTCATTTTCTTAATTGCCAGCTGTTTTTTATTGGGGACATTAAGCAAAGGTTTGATGTTGGTAGCGTTAATCTTAAGCATTGCATGGCTTGTGATGAATATTTATGGTTATCATAAAAAAGAACCGAAGAAATGGGCAACCTTGTTGTTTGTTTACTCATTGATACACATGACGGTACTATTCTCAACTGTGATTATCTATTCAATTGTTGGTTTGTTTTTAAAATTGCATTAAGTAAAAAACGGCATTTCTTTTATCGAAAATGCCGTTTTTTTATTTGAGTTTTTCGTAAGAGGAAAGCTACTCATTCATTCTTAAATGTCTTTTAAAATCCTTAAATGGAGTAGAATAGGAGTCTTTATATTTCTTGATATGGTTTGTTAAAATAGCCCAATTTTCATTAAGAAATGGATGAATCTCCGTTGTATCAGCAAGAGTAATACAGTTCAATTAAGAAATAAAGGGTTTCCCATATCAAAAAGTCATCGTCTAATTTGATTAACATTTCAATAACATTTGGAATGTAGTTAAATGCTTCTTCTGGAGACATTCCTTTAGTAATTGATTCGAAAGCATTACTAAAATACCACTCGTCTTGATCTAATTTATCTTCCCAATCCACATAAATCTCCAATAGCCTTTTATCCATTTTCATCACTTCCTAAAATGCTTATCTATAATTTTATCAATTGTAATCACTTGTGGATTAAACCTTTAGATAAAAGAAAGAGAATCAAAAATGGCCAAAAGTAGGGGATCCAGCAAACATGCTGTTAGTTGACGCAAGCTGTTCAACAGAAGTCATTGCTCGTAGGTCAAACGTCAAGCTGTGTTTTATCCTGGTACCCAAGTTTTTGGCCAGTTATAGTAATAATTAGAATGGTTTATAGAAATTAATGGTGTAGTAAGGTACATTATTTGCATCAAATGCTACACCAACTCCTACATGGGTTAGTTCTGTATTTAAGATATTTTTTCGATGACCCATGCTGTTCATAAGTCCTTCATGGGCAAAAATACTGCTATATTGCCCAGATGCAATATTTTCCGCATACATTTGTTCATTATAGCCAGCTGCAATCATTCGTTGATGTGGTTGGCTACCATCACTTCCTGTATGTGAAAAATAATGTTGATCAATCATATCTTGACTATGTTGTCTTGCTTCACCTGTGAGTCCTTTGTCATAAATTAGTGGTTTCAATCCAAATTCAACGCGACTTTCATTGATCAGTTCGACCATTAATCTTTCGTATCCGTCTCTTAATTTTGTGGTTCCTTGTCCGTAGAATCCTTTCTTTTTCATCTCAACATTTTTCTTAATATATTGCACTGAGCGTAATTTATTTTGATTGTGAAGATCGAAAAAGAAGGTTACATAATATCCTTCTATATAGTAAACTAATTGTTCGTTTGATTGATTACTTGAAAGTTCGTACAAAACATGTCCTTTTCGAATCTGGGTTAGTGGATTTCCTAGTTTTTGCAATAAGTCGTTATAAGTGGTTTTGCCAATCGTTGCACCAAAAATTTGTCGACCTTTACCTGCAACGTAGCCTCCACTTGAATCAGAAAATGTCAACGTGAAATTTTTATATTGATTTTCATAGACATTCCAAGTTTTCCCGTATTCACTAGCGACTTTCATTTTGGGGGTAGAGGTTATATTAGGAATGCCTAAATTGTCAACTTTGATCTCGATTGCTTGTTCTTTCGTTGCCTCTTTTTGCTCTTGTATCTTTTCGATTTGCTTTGAGGTAACTTGTTTAAATTCTTTTTCGACTGTGGCAAATTTTTCAGTCAATTTATATTCGCTATTGTATTTTGGCCAATAGATAATACCTGCAACAATGAGTACACATAATAATAAACCTTTTAATAGATTAATCATCAGATCTTCTCCTAATTTTATCCCACATTAACGGGCTTTTGACTCCAACCTCAAGGATTTAGAAAATTCGAATAAGGATAGGTGTAGATAAACTGCCCGTAAAAGCCCGATTGGTTCGGGCAGGCACGAAGCCTGTCACTCAGGTGTTGCCACAGGAGGTGGCGAACTTAAGCCTTGAGTTCCTATAAATCAGTGGGGGATGGCCAACTAAAAACGCCACGTCCTGTGGTAACGTTGGCACTAGTACGTACTGTACGTAGGAAAACCCCCAATGATTGAAGTTTCACTTTATCAGTTTCTATGTAATTATATAATTAAAAAGCAGTACAAACCATGATTTCGATTTGCACTGCTTGGATTGGAACTTAATTTTATATATTAGGCAAAAATTTGATCAATTAATGTAATTTCTTCAGATTGTTAATTTGACATCAAGTGTTTTTAAGTTATTTAAAACTTGATCTGCACGTTTGGCACCTGGAATCACAGCATCAATAGCAGGTTGTGTTAAGTACCAAGCTAATACGATATGTTGTACTTCAACATCTTTTGCATTGGCAATAACGTTAAGTTTTTCTACTTTTTCTAAATTAGAGATGAAAGCATCACCTTGTAGATGTGGCATCTTTGTACGCAAATCATTGAATTTGGTATCTTTAGTATATTTGCCAGCTAAGATTCCAGCAGCCAATGGGAAGTATGGTACAAATGATAAGTTGTTTTCAACAATATAAGGGAAGTAGTCTTCTTCTGCACTACGGTTAATCAAATTGTATTCACCTTGGAAAACATCGACATAGCCATCTTGGTTAGCCTCTTTTAATTGCTCTAAAGAGAAATTAGAGACACCAATTGCTCGAATTTTCCCTTCGTCTTTCAATTCCTTAAGTGCACCAACCGCTTCATATTTTGGCGTACTTTCATCAGGGAAATGAATATAAAACAAATCGATATAATCAGTATTCAAACGACGTAAACTGCCCTCAACAGCTTCTCGTAAGAAGGTAGGGGAATTATCAAACGTAACTTTTCCATCTTGTAAAACATGTGCGCCTTTTGTTGCCAACACAACATCTTGGCGTTTTCCACTAACTTTTAGAACTTCACCAACTAATTCTTCAGAACGACCAATCCCATAGATATAAGCAGTATCGATAAAGTTAATACCATGTTCAATTCCTTCCAAAACTAGCTTTTTCCCAGCTTCTTCATCCAAATTTGGATATAAATTATGTCCACCAACTGCATTGGCCCCTAAGCCGATTGGATTGACAAATAAATCCGTTTTCCCAATTTGTACTTTTTGCTTATGATCGATTGCCATATTCAAAATCCTCCTTTATCCCGCATTAACTGGCTTTTGACTCCCACCTCAAGGCTTTAGAAAATTCGAAGAAGTATAGGTGGGTGATAACTGTGCCCGTAAACGCCCGATTGGTTCAACTAACAATCAGTGGGGAATGCCCCCACTGATTGAAGTTTCACTTTATTGCGAAATATGATTCTATTAGAATATTACACGTATTGGAGGTTATATTACCAAAAATATGCTTTCATTCTTACTATAGGTAGAATTGGAACCTCTATAATTTACTATTTGAAGGATGTAAAAAGCAGCTTTCCTCATGTATTGTTGGCAATAATCCAACTGCAATTAAATAACTCTCCGCAATCGTACCACCAACATGTTTAAAAGTTTTTTTCAGGATTTTTAATTTTTCCTCTTTCGATTCCGGTAAATTTGACAAAAACTCAAAAAAACAGCCATGCAAGTTAATTAACTGCAGACAAACTTTCGCATTATAAATGGTTGCTTCTATTTTCCGTCTATTTCGAATGATGCCTTCATTATTTATTAACCGTTCAACATCTTGATCAGTGAAAGTAGCAACATCTTCTATTTGAAAATTGGAAAAAGCATCCCTGAAATTTTCTCTCTTATTAAAAACCGTTTCCCATTTCAAACCAGCCTGGAAAACCTCTAAAGTTAAAGCTTCGAAAAGGGCTAGATTGTCCTTAATAATATGTCCCCATTCCTGATCATGGTATTGGATGAGTAGGGGATTGTTGTTACACCAGTTGCATCTTATTAAATCATTCATATTATCGAACTCCTTACGAAAATTTAGTTAGATTGAATTTTAGATTAGTTGTTGAGTTGGTTTAATTCAGGCTTGAGTAGTTCTAGTCAAAGTATGAGTGCTTCAAATCCAAATTTGACTGCTTCAAATAAAGACCCAAGAAACTCCAATAACCAAACAAGAGATTAAAAAAATCCTTCATTTTATCTGTATATTTCCATCTTTTATCGAAATACTTATTATGAAAAATATTGTAATTGATTATGGAGCTATATTTAACCGATAAGGGTGGGAATGACAATGTTAAAAGAAATGTTTTATATGCTATCTTTTAGTATTATACTTTCATTATTTTCTGTAAATGGTGGCGTATTATGCAAATTCAAATTCTGATAGTAAACCCCCATCATTTGAAGAGAAGTTCACTGAAGTGGGATATAAAACCGTGGGAGAATCAGTTAAGGAATTTGAAAATCATATGAAATGTGAGGTACAGTTACCCGAACTTATGCCTTCTATTCCTTTCACACATAAATTCGGGCGTTTTATTGAAGATACAAAAGATGATTTGAATGATTCTCTAGAAATTAGGTTTGTAAATAAAGATGTAAGTGAAAATATTTATAAAATGGATATTCGTTCTTTAAACAATAAACTGAACTTCAAAGGTAAAGAGTATGCACTTCAAGATGGTAGTAAAGGAGTTTATTTTGAAGACTACCAATTTAACTTTTTTGTCTTTGAAAAGAACAATTTGCAATATGTTTTAGGAATTCATAAAAAATTATCCAACACTGTTACGCCTGATACTTTTGTTCGAATCGCGAATTCAGTAAAATAACTTGATCAACATTCATTGTCCGAAATATTTACTTCGATATTTCCATTATTAATTCCTTGGTATTATTCTTTGGTGAATTCACATAATCAGAAACTTCATATGACATCATTTCAGCCTCATCATAAGGTATTAGCAAAGATTTTAAAATTCCATGGTCTCGAATGGTTCGGTCTAACCAAATGGATTGATGTTCTTTTGGTAGAATGACTGGCATTCGGTCATGGATTTTAGCCATGAGATTGTTTGGTTTGGTTGTTAAGATTGTACATGTATGAATGATTTCATTTGTAGGGGAGTGCCATGTATCATATACCCCAGCTACTGCAAATGTTGAATCATGTTTCATCTTGATCAGCATCGGCGTTTTGGACTTTTCCTCGCGTTTCCACTCAAAAAAGGAGCTCATTGGAATGATGCAACGCTTTTGTTCGAATGCTTTTTTAAAACTTGGTTTGACATCTACGGTTTCAGAACGGGCATTGATCATCTTGGATGCCATCTTTGTATCCTTTGCCCAAGATGGGATCAGCCCCCATTTCAAGTGCCCCATTCGATTTTTTTCCCCATCATTAATAATCGCGACGATATTTTGAGTGGGTGCAATATTGTAACTTTCCTCATAAAGAGCTTCATCAAATGCTTGCTGTATATCAAATTCTTCGAGTAGCTCATCAAAAGAAGAATACAACGAAAAACGACCACACATTCGTACACACTCCTTTTAATTTGGTTTAGTCGATTTAACATCTCTTTATAAGTCCTGTGAAAATCGAATCATATCTATACATTGAATCCCATTTTCAAAAATTGTTTGACTGTAATGTCTGAGAAGAGAAATCTCGGTCTATATGCGTCATTCTAAAACCACATTTTCGGTATAACGCTAATTGATTAATACTTGAATTGCCTGTCCCTACTTCCATGGTTTTAAATCCAGCAGTCCTTGCAGTTTCGATTGCATGAAAAATAAGTTTCTTTCCAATCCCATTATTGTGTCGACTTACTTCGACGGCCACATTTACCAATTCAACGGTTTCAGGTCTTGTAGGGAGTAATACGTATTCGCCTATTATTTGATTGTTTTCTTCCAACACATAACAAATGCCTCTTTGTAAATATTCGCTTACTAGAATTTCAGAAGGATCTACTAATAATAATTGCATAGGATAAGATTCTGTTCCACTTAATATTCGAATAAATATTTTCACCTCTCTATTAAAATAACATGTAGTCATTCAATTGAAACAATAAAAACTAGATTGATTTTATATGTATTTTTTAGCATAATTATGATATTGAAATCTTGAAATAAAAGGAAGCGTTGACTTGGAAGTTTACATAAAATATTTATTGGTCGGACTTGCCATTGCATTACCGGTTGGAGCAATCACTGTTGAGATGACGAAACAAGGGCTTAAAAACGGCTTCATACATGGCTGGGCTGTGGGATTAGGCGGAATGACGATTGATTTCATACTCATCCTAGCATTATATTTTGGATTAGCATCCGTTTTGGCACTACCATATGTTCAAATGCCGTTATGGCTAATAGGGGCAGGGTTCCTCGCAATGTTAGGTTATGATTCCATCAAAAATGCGGATCAAGACATTACGTTATCGGGCGAAAAACCAACCAGATCTTTTTGGAGTACATACAAAAACGGAATTCTAGTGGCAGTCTCTCCTGGAAATCTAGTATTCTGGGTCTCTGTATTTGGAACGGTATTAACGGAATCCTATCAATCTACTCATTCAAGTAGCTTTATCATAGCTGCTTTAGGGATATTATCAGGAATCCTAGTACATGATATTGGGTTACTTTCAATTGTTGCTACAACTAGAAAAGTCATGAGTAGAAATATGATTAAGTGGAGCTCCATTATTGCAGGAGGATTGCTATTTATCTTTGCTGGGTATTTTATTTATGAATTTATTAAGGACATAATGAAATTTATATAAATTGTTAATCAAACAATAATGAAGGTATGGAAGTACCACCACTATCGCCTCATCAAATGCACACTGAATCAATCATCTAAGACGTTGAATTTTTGGTCATTTCGCAACTTAATAGCTTAATACTAATAAAAGCGATTTTTTCTCAAATTTAGTGAGAAAAGATCGCTTTTTAATATACCCCATCAATTATAAAATCCGTCTAACCCTAAAGAATTCATTAATCAATACTTGCGATTGTGTAAACGGTAAACCAAGCTGCCATGAACCTAAACCTCTCAAACGAAGGTCCACAATCATTTTAAGTTTTTGTGCGAGCGCGCGGGCATCTTCAAACCAGACAACATGCCTATTCCCATCGTTATCGTAATAATAGAAGAACGGCTGCTGATATTGTATGGAATATTGAATCGGAACACTATGGTTCATCGCGGTTTTGTAAGCATCTGCGACAGAAATGGCATTTGCAGTGATCACATCGCCATTATCTGCCAATGTCCAATCATAGCCGTAGCGAGGTAAGCCAAGAAGTATTTTGTTTCGGCCCATTTTCGAAATTGCATAATTCACGGTTTTCCTAACATCTTGAATTGGCGCAACAGGACCAGGTTCACTACTCGCCTCATGCCAGTCGTATGCCATCAGGAAAACAAAGTCTACTGCTGCTCCGATTCCACCATAATCAAAGCCGCTATTGTACTCAGGTTCATTATCACCTGTTTTGTAAGGCACTGCTACTGAAGTTGATAATCCTTCTGGTCTTAACCGAGTACTTAACGCTTGTAAAAAGCTTGTAAAATTATCTCTTTCTTCAGGAGGAACAAGTTCAAAATCAATATTAACGCCTGCATAATTATTACTTTTTACTAAATCATAGATATTATCGATTAACTGTTGTCTTACTGATGGAGAAGATAAAACTTGCCTTACTAATTGGGAACTGAAACCACTAGAAGTTAAATTGGTAATAACTGCAATTGGTGCAACAAAGTTTTGCCTAGATAACCGAACAATTTGCTGGTCATCTAGCTCACTTAAACTGCCATCCGCATCAATATGATGTTCGAAAATCCCATAATACGTATTATACGGTGCATACCTTTGTACAAGAAGTTGATCGTTCTCAGGAGTAGTAACAGTTATATAGCCAAAACTATATGCGCTATATTTTCGCCTCGGTGGAAGATATAAACGCATGCCTACAACTAAGTTGTTTGAGTGGAGCCCATTATATGCTTGAATCGTTTGAATAGGCACCATGGCCATTCGAGAAATTGAAAACAGTGAATCACCTGGTTGGACAATATACTGATCGGTTGGTATCAGTAAGTCTTGACCTGGAACAATTGAATCAGAGGATAATCCATTAATAATTCGAATACTATCCATTGTCACCTGATATTTTTGAGCAATGGAAAAAATCGATTCACCAGACTTTACGACATAAATAAACAAAGAACCGCCACCTTCAAATTAGTCGTCAATAGTAAGATATGCATAAGCGCCTAAATTTGAGATAACTATTTTATACGATTTTCAAAAGGGTTTACTTATGAATAAAGCGAATAAAAATATATAGGAAAATTTAGGAGAATTTAGCGAATAACAATTATTATTGAAAAAGTGGGTGAGTAATTGCATTTACAGATTTTTTTCTATCTACTCATATGCTATTTACTGGGATGTTGTATGGCAGCATGGTTTGTTGGAAAATGGTATGGGGTTTCGTTACAAACGATGAATAGTGGTAATTTAGGTGCACGAAACGCAGGTAGAATACTTGGAAAAGGAGCTTTTTGCGTTACATTTGCTGTTGATGCTTTAAAGGGAATACTTGCCGTTCTTCTGGGAAGAGTACTATCACTTGATGAAATCATCGTATCTTTCGGTATTTTCGTTTGTATTTTAGGACATCTTTTTCCATTTTGGCTACGTCTAAAAGGGGGAAAGGGTGTGGCAACGATGATTGGTGGATTGTCTTGGTTAAATCCCTATCTTTTTTTAACTCTATTATGCGGGGTTTTGGTATCTTTACCATTTACGAAAAGTCTTACATGGAGCATGTTGTTTGGCTTTATTGCTTACAGTATCGCTTTGGTTTTATGGAATTTGCCAGAGGACAGTCCTATAATGATCAGCTTTTTGTGCATTACTTGGAAGCATCTTGAAAACTTAAAGAAAAGGGTGATTTGAGTATGTATTGGTGTAAAATTGCAAGAACTGAGAAAGAATTTGAAGACATTGCAAAATTAAATTATAAGACCTTTGTGGAAGAAATCCCACAACATCAAGCAAATGGGGAAAAAGTACTGATTGATCCATTCCATACTGAAAATACATATTTGCTCGTTTATAAAGATACTGAAATGGTTGGGATGCTTGCATTTAGGGATCAAAGACCTTTTTCATTAGACAGAAAAATCGGCCCTGTAGAGGAGAAACTGAATCAAGAGGATTGTCAAAAATTATGTGAGATTAGGCTTTTATCCGTAAAAAAGGATTTTAGAAATGGCAGGGTATTTCAACAACTTGCAAAAGCAATCTATACGTTTGTTTATGATAGAGGTTACACAGCAGCAGTCATTTCAGGAACAACTCGAGAAGAAAAGCTATACAGTCAGCTTGGATTTCAACAGTTTGCAGAAAAAATGGGAACAGAAGATGCTACCTTCCTTCCAATGATTTTAACAAGAAAAAACAGTGAGCAAATGATAAATCGCATCCACATCAAAAATTACTCATTTTATCCCGGTCCTACAGAACAAATTCATCCTTTAATGAATACCAGCACATCACATCGATCTCAGCAATTTGCAATAATGTTTGAAGAAATGAAAAAACAATTACTAAATATAGCGAAAACAAAGTATGTTACTACTCTTGTAGGGACAGGTACTTTAGCGAACGATGTCATGTTAGGACAGATGAAAGCAGAGTTTAAAGAATCTAAAGGATTAATGATTTCAAATGGTGAATTTGGCGAACGCCTGATACGGCAAGCAAAAAAATGGAAATTAAACTTTGACGTATGTTCTTACAAGTGGGGAGAAGCTTTTAATTTACTAGAAATTGAACAGAACTTATGGACAGGTTTATATGATTGGGTATGCTTTATACATGGTGAAACATCAACAGGGATGTGTAATGACTTAGAGCCAATGCTTCAATTAGCAAAAAAATATCGTGTAAAAGTATGTGCAGATTGCATAAGTTCATTCGGTTCTTTTCTATTTTCGATGGAGAACTTGCATATGGCCACTGCCGTTAGTGGAAAATCATTGGGTGCATTGAGTGGACTTGCATTTGTATTTTCCAATCAACAACCACTAAAAAATGATGCACCGTTGTATCTAAATCTTTATTATTATTTTAAAAATTCACTTCCATTTACAATGCCAGCATTCTTAGTTTCTAATACACTTTTCGCATTACAACAATATCCAGAACGATTTACAATATTACAAGAACGAATGAATCAAGTCATAGAGAGTCCATTCAAACCATTCAGTTTCATTCAGTCAGCCACTTATCCTATGATCATGTCAATGAATATGTCAGCTGAATTACAATATTTTAGCGAAGATGCAAAACTCAACGGACTACTGTTACATGATGAAAGTAACTATTTAAAGAAACGCCAAATAACTCAAATTTCAGTAATCTCACCTAATTTTGAACAAGCGTTTAAAAAACTACAAGCATTTTATGTTTGCTATAACCAAGTCATTGCGAAAAGCACACCACAAGCACAAGTTCATGAATAAAATCAAAAAAATTTCACAAAATGACACTAAAAGGTGTTATAATTTTCATGACACTAAAAGGTGTTATATTGAATTTGGAGGCTCATTTTATCATGACAAATACATTACCAGAAATTCGTAAAACAATTGTACTGAATGCACCGATTGAAAAAGTTTGGAAAGCTGTTGCAACATCAGAAGGAATCGGAGGTTGGTGGATGCCAAATACGTTCGTACCTGAATTAGGCCATGATTTCGTTCTTCATGCAGGTCAATATGGCGACTCCCCATGTAAAGTAACAGAACTTGAGCCACCACATAAAGTAGGATTTGATTGGGGCAAAGATTGGCATTTAACTATGGAATTGAAAGAATTAGAAGAAGGAAAAACAGAATTTACGCTAATCCATTCAGGCTGGGACGAAGAAAAGAGCACAGAGTTTGGTCAACCACATACAGTCATTCGCGAAGTAATGGATGGCGGCTGGGAAGGAATCGTTAACAAAAGCTTACCAAAATACATCGAGGCATAATCGGCTATGCATGCCGAGCATGATATTTTCCAAGCCATTGCTGACCCAACACGGCGAAAACTGTTAAAATTACTAGCTAATCAAGAATTACCAATCGCAAATATTACCAAACAATTTCCAATAAGTCGTACCGCAATCAATAAGCATTTACAAATATTATTGGAAGCTGGACTCGTAACGAACAATCGAGTTGGACGCGAAAATCGCTATACCTTAAATCCACAACCATTAGAGGAGCTAAAAGACTGGCTTAGCTTTTTCGAACCCTACTGGAATGAAAAGTTACTTGCTCTAAAGGAATTTGTGGAAAGAGATGAAAGTGAATAGATTTAAGCTCTTCTTTATTCGTGATACTTTTATTGCGAATGAGAGGAGCTTTTTGTTTGTTTATAAGAGAGTGGGTATAAAACATCAATTACTCAAATTCCATCATTCGTGGCAAGGTATTTTTGGTTTAACAAAAAGTTGTCGAGATCAATTAGAGCAATCTCAATAGCTTTTTGAATGAGAGGTTTCGGGATATAAAATGATGTGAATGTGAATGCAACTCAGATAATAGCGAATGGGAGTTTCAAAAGAGCGAGTTGAATAAAAAAGCAATAACTAATCTTCCATCATCTGCGGCAAGAGATTTTGAGATTAAAAAAAGTTGCCGTTCTTAAGTAGGAGCAATCTGAAATGTTTTTTGAATGTGAGATATCAGGGGATAAATTGTTCTGAATGTGAATGCAACTCAGATAATAGCGAATGAAAGTATCAACAGAGCAAATAGAAGTCCGGAAAGAGCAAATTGAAACGCCAAAAGAGCAAGTTGGAGACGAAAATGAGCGAATTGAAGTGTCAAAGTTGCCGAATAGACAATGTGAACTCATAAATAAATCGTCATTCATTTAGAGATGGAATAATTTTGGAATTAAATACAGATAAAATCGGGCTAAAGTTCAGGGCGCGAATTCTTATTTTACATATATTACGTTATGAAGAAAGGAGGGATTCAATTGACACAACCACAATTCAATCCAGGAGGGCAAAACATAGGGAGACCAGAGATGCCTGGAATGCCACCATTTGGTCCTGGAATGCCCGGTGGAACGCCATCATTTGGACCTGGAATGCCTGGTGGAATGCCACCGTTTGGACCACCAAGCGGCCAGCCAGGAGGAATGCCACCATATGGACCACCAAGCGGCCAGCCGGGTGGATCACCAGGACAAATGCCAATGAGCGCACCACCTAATTTTACACCTACTAGATCAGGAGGCAACTGGCACCAAGGATCAAATGGCATTCAATCATGTCTATTTAGAAACACATTTATATGGACTTTTAGTGGCAATGATTTTTGGTTCTTCCCAATTTCCGTAACAAGGGACCAACTTATTGGTTGGCGTTGGAGTTATAGAACATTTAGATGGACTTTCCGTACAGTAACTAGAAATAATATAATTGGATTTCAATGTTTTAGATAGTAGATTTATAAAAGGCTGCGTATTTATACGTGGCTTTTTTGTTTGTCAAACGAGGGATTTTATAATCATACAATTGAAACAATCCAATTGATTTAAGCAATGATGAAATACAATTAGAGTAATATCAAGAAGCAAGGGAAATTCTGTTATATAATTGAGACAACGCAAGATCAACCATTGATATTTATGCTAATAAACTAGATAAAACATGGAAATAACTTGATTTTAAGTAACACATTAAGGAAGTGTACCATCATGGAATTACAACTACTACAACAAGAACTATTAAACAGGGGATTTACAGTTGCATCCCAACTATTACCTTCCATTAAAAATGGGGAAAATGTCATTTCAAATATCCATCAAGTTTTCAAAGATTGTAATATGACAGATGTTGATTTAACTGATGATATTGGGATTTTATATGAGCAGCTATCCAATTTACCAAAATTTGAAACCATCTATCATCAAATTGTCGTTCGTGACTTTGAGATAATTCTAAAGGAATTTTTACAACCTACAGATGAATTGACTACTATTTTTATGGAGGAAGATGAGTTAGAAGAAGCGAAGATTGATTTATCAACAAGCTATGCAGTCTGTTTCTGATGCTCAACTTGAACTAGGAAAATTTTATAAATCGATTAATCATGATAATTGGGCATTCGTTTGGTATGAAGCGGCTGCCAAAGCCGGAAATTTAGATGCGATTTATTGGCTTGGAAATTTCTACTATGATGGGAAAGTCGTAGAGGAGAATTGGGAGAATACATTTGAATGCTATAAGGAAGCGGCTTTAAAGGGACATGCTGATGCGATGAATAATTATGCTGATATGTATTTTCGAGGAGAGTTCGTAAAGAAAGATGACAAGCGTGCTTTTGAACTGTTCTCAATAGCAGCAGAGCGTGGCGTTCCTGAATCAATGTATACCTTAGGATATATGTATGAAAATGGTGTGGGTACGGAAAAAGATTTAGCAAAATCAAAACATTGGTTTACACAATCGGCCCTCGCTGGTGATGTATTTGCTGCGAACCGTCTTGGACATGAGGCATTTCAGGATGGTAGGGGAGAAGATGCAATTCGCTGGTACCAAATGGCAGCAGATCGACAAGATGTCGATGGAGAGTTTAATCTTGGATTTTGTTATGAATCAGGGATTGGAACATCGATCAATATGAAAAAAGCAAAACATTGGTATCAAAAAGCAGCCTTGCAAGGGGATGTTGAAGCGAAAGGAAAATTGAAGGAATTATAAAATGGAGACGTGTCTTATATCTTCAAACAAAATCATTTTAAATCTGAATGGTTGACATCTTATCAGTTGAGTAGTAAAGTGATGTTGAGAACTGAGAAAGGGGGACCATAAACTGAAAAAGAATACGCTTGAATCACTTACATGGATGCGAATTACTCGTTTTGTGACTGAGAGTAATCATTTATCGAATGAGTTTTTAAAGAACTTTGATTTAACGACAGCACAGTTTGATGTATTGATTCAAATTCAAACTTATCAGCCTATTACACAATCTGAACTTGCAGAAAAAGTAACAGTTACACAAGGTGGCATGTCACGAATGCTTACTCGACTTGAGAAAGATGGATTAATCGAACGAAATCAGGAATGGAAGATTAAAAAGATTTCATTGACTGAAAAAGGAGAAGCTATTTTAAATGTTGCAACACCAGAGCAAGTGGCATTCCAGTCCTCCTTCTTCAATGAAGCATTAACCGAAGAAGAATTAAAGTTATTATATGAACTAACGACAAAATTGCAAAAGCACACACATGAAAAAAATTTACATGCTAAGTAAATTTTTTTTGGATAATCAATTGACTAATCAACTGAAAAAGGAGCGATTTAAATGAAAGGGCATCACCATATTTCAATGTTAACGAAAAACGGAAAACAAAATAATCATTTTTATCAAAATATATTAGGTTTACGCCGAGTGAAAAAAACAGTAAACCAAGATGATCCATCTATGTATCATTTATTTTATGGAGATGAAGTGGGAAGCCCTGGACTTGATCTAACATTTTTTGAAATGCCGATTGCAGGGAAAACAAAGAGAGGTACGAATGCAATCACACAAATCGGCTTATTAGTACCAAGCTATGAAAGTTTACAATACTTCAAAAAACGCTTTGAACAACTTGATGTAAAACACAGTGACATAACAACATATATGGGGCAGGATGCATTGTTCTTTGAAGATCACGAGGATTTACGAATGGTCCTTTTAAATAATAATGGCGCGAAAATTCCTACAACATGGCAACCAGTCACTACTTCAGAAATACCAAATCAACATCAAATTTTTGCAATGGGTACAATCGATATTACCGTACGTTATTTAAATAAAACTGTTAATTTGTTGAAAGATGTATTTGGCTTTACTGTCGTTGAAAAAGAAGATGGGTTTGTTCGACTTCAATCGATTAAAGGTGAACGCACAAGTGAAATTGTCGTAAAACAACTAGAGGAATCAAGTGAAAAGCCAGGACGTGGTAGTATTCATCATTTAGCCCTTCGTGTTGAAAATCAAGAGGAACTTGAAATGTGGAATGAAAAGATAATCGATTACGGTCTTCATACATCAGGGATTATTGACCGTTTCTATTTCAAGAGTTTATATGTACGTGACAGAAATGGCATATTATTTGAATTGGCAACAGATGGACCAGGATTTACAGCAGATTCTACAGTAGAAGAGTTAGGGCAAAAATTAGATTTACCGCCATTTTTAGAAGATGAGCGTAAAACAATTGAAGCAAAATTAGAACCACTTGATTAATTGGAGTGAGTAAAATGAAACAATATCGTATCGATCCTTCAAAAGGAATGGAATTTGGATTATATACATTGGGTGATCACGTGATGAACCCCATTCAATGGAGAATTTATCAATGCGGAACAACGTATTCAAGAAATAATTGAAGCAAGTAAATTAGCAGACGAAGCAGGAATCGATGTCTTTGCTGTAGGAGAAAGTCATCAAAAATATTTTGCATCACAAGGTCATACTGTCATTCTAGGGGCAATCGCCCAAGCAACGAAAAAAATCAAAATTGCTAGCTCTGCATCTGTTATAAGTGTTGCAGATCCCGTTCGTACGTATGAAGATTTTTCGACAATTGATCTTATTTCACACGGACGAGCTGAAATTGTTGCAGGTCGTGGCTCTCGTGTTGGCGCATATGATTTGCTTGGGTACGATTTAAATAATTATGATGAGTTATATGAAGAAAAACTAGATTTGTTATTGCAATTAAATAAGGGGAGTCATATTACTTGGGAAGGAAAATTCCGTCCATCATTACGAAATGCTGAAATCCTACCTCAACCCAAAAATGGATCATTACCTATTTGGCGAGCAGTAGGAGGTCCTCCAAGAAGTGCGATTAAAGCAGGTTATGCTGGTATTCCAATGATGTTAACAACTTTAGGTGGTCCAGCAGAGACATTTAAAGTTTCAGTTGATGCTTATCGAGAAGCTGCACAGCGTAGCGGGTATGATCCATCCGAATTACCAATCGCGACAGCATCATTATTTTATACAGCAAAAAATTCTCAAGATGCAGTGGATGAAATGTATCCACATCTAAATGCAGGTATGCAGTTTATTCGTGGAACGGGCTATCCGAAATGGCAAGTAGAAGAAGGTCCAGATCGTCATCAAGCGTTGATGGTAGGGAGTCCACAACAAATTATCGAAAAAATACTCTATCAATATGAATTATACGGTCATCAACGATTTATGGCTGAAATTGATTTTGGAGGCGTACCGTTCGATAAAATTCTGAAAAATATCGAATTAATCGCCACTGAAATTATGCCAGCAGTTAAGAAATATACAAAAGCATAAGCATAGAATTGAAGAAACCTGTCAACAAAATGGAATTGTTGGTAGGTTTTTTATATGCAAAAGAGATGAAGAGATGTTAAATCAAAACAAAAAACTTGATTTTGCAAGATGCTTATAATCAGAAGTATACTCAATACGCTTTGACTATCCTTCATACTTTCTACAACTTCTGTTTACCATACAATTCATGGGATAAAGCAAGGCTACACCAGCTCAAAGATTAGGGATTGCCGATAAACAATTTACGATGAAGGATATTATTATTTATTTTAAGTAGGTTCTGTTATCTTTCGTTGTTGATTTACTTTATTAAACTATTTGGAAGTTTTGTTGAACAAGTTGTAAATTTAACATGTTAAAGTAAGAGCATTTCTTTTAATGAGAAATGCTTTTTATTATTGTTAAAATTAAAAGGATATTTTAATAACTAATAATATAATATAAAACAATATATATTTATTGTAAAACGATAAAATATGTGGTAAAGTCAAAATTGACATTAAATAAGTGAGGTGCACTTTATGAAACTAGGAACAACACTCTTTTTGAAGATGGCTGTTATTCTTATTGGAATCCCAATTCTCGCTTTGTGCATATTTTTAGTGCCTAAGATTGGGATTTTTGCTGGAGAATTATATCCAGAAATGGCTTATATGAAACCTCTCGTTTTAATCGATATGTACGCAGCAGCGATTCCTTTTTACTTTGCTCTGTATCAGGCTTTTAAACTTTTAAGCTATATTGATAAGAACCAAGCGTTCTCGGAATTATCGGTAAAAGCTTTAAAGAGAATCAAAAACTGTGCCATCACAATCAGTACCTTGTACCTGCTAGGCATGCCACTCTACTATCTCATGGGGAAGAAAGTTGACCCTCCAAGTTTCATACCATTCGGATTGACCATTATTTTCGCTTCGTTGGTAATCGCCGTTTTTGCTGCTGTCCTAGAGCGGCTTCTACAAGAAGCGATTAACATAAAATCAGAAAATGATTTGACGGTCTGAGGTTTGGATATGGCAATTATTATTAATATTGATGTGATGTTAGCAAAACGAAAAATGAGCGTAACAGAACTTTCGGAGAGGGTTGGAATTACTATGGCGAATCTTTCCATTCTGAAAAATGGTAAAGCAAAAGCGGTTCGTTTTTCAACATTAGAAGCGATATGTAAGGCTTTGGATTGTCAGCCGGGTGATATTTTGGAGTACAAAAGTGACAAAGACACTTAATAAAAACAGACAACAACTTTCTTCAACCAACAGGTTTAGATAGTGAAATAAGATGAAGGGATAGCGATTAAGCTATCCCTTCTTTGCTTTTATTATTGTTATTTAATTAGAGAATTCCATTGAAAATTGCATTGATATTAGTGACAATGTGATTAGATTTGCAATGTTTGCACCTCAAAAGGGAACCCAAGGTTGGCACTATCAAATGAAACAATATCAACAAACATTAAAACAACATAAGATTACAAAGAGTATGTCCCGTAAGGGTAAATTGTTTGAATAATGCAGTCATAGAAAATTTCTTTGGCTCATTAAAATTTGAGCTACTTTGTCTACAAGAATTTGATAGCATGGAGCATTTTGAGAAGGAACTAGCAGAGTATATTTACTATTATAATAACAAACGTATGAAGACAAAATTAAAAGACCTAAGCCCGGTGGTATACCGAACTCAGGTCCTTGAAGTAGCCTAATTACATATGTCTAACTTTCTTGGGTGAAATCATATTTAGCTACTCAGTTTTTTTCTAAGACTTACGCTTCGATATCTTTTACACCTTTGTATATTAACTCAAATAGCTCTTCGATTCCTTCTTCTTCGATACAAGAGAAGGCTACGCGTAGGTCTGTTTCGCTTAATGCGATTGCACCAACACCGTATTCATCTAAAAGGTGAAGACGTAATCTGTCAGCGTCCACAGTTTTTAGTTTTAAACACATGAAGTAGCCGGAGTTGAATGGGTAGTAATCCCATGCATCAGCAAATTTACCGCTATCAAGTACAGCCTTCACTTTGTTTGCGCGGCCTTTCATGATGTTGTATTTTTCGGCTTTTTGTTCTTCAAATTCAGGGCTTTGAAGTGCATGTAAAACAAATGTTTGAGATGGGTGTGGACCACTAGAAATAGTTGCACGAATAATACCTTTTGTTTTTTCTTCAAGTGCACCTAAGATTGCTTCGCTTGTGCTACCAAATGTGATAAATCCGACGCGGAATCCCCAAATATATTCTTCTTTTGTTGCACCATCAATTTTCACTGCAAGAACGCGAGGATGTGCATTACATAGTGAACCGAATAATGATTGGTGTAAAGAATCTTCGAAGAATAATGAGAAGTAAGCATCATCCGTAAGTACAACAACATTGATCCCAGCGTCTGCTGCATCCGTAATCGCTTTTACGATCTCAGCACCTTCTTCAACTCCTGGTGTGTAACCTGTTGGGTTGTTCGGGAAGTTTAATAGTACAATTGCTTTCCCATGTTCTTTTTGACTTAAGATTGCTTCACGAAGACCATCAGCATTAAATTTGTTTTCTTCATTATATAATGGATATGTGACTGTATGAGTTTGGCGACGGATACCGAAGACCATTTCATAGTTTTCCCAGTTCTTATCAGGCATGATTAATGCATCACCTGAATCTGCAAATAAATCAGCAGCGATACTTAAACCATGAGTTAAAGCATTGGTCACGATTGGGTTACCGAAAGATTTTCCTTCTAATGAAGGATTATCTTTTAGCATTTTCTTGCGCCATTCTTTACGTAATTCTGGTTTACCAGCTGGTGGAGCATATGGGTAAAGGTCTTTCGGATCATAAGCAGATAAAGTATCTTGAATTACTTTTAAATGCATAGGTTTACCGTTTTCTAATGCAGTACCGATTGTAGCATTATATTTTTTTGCTCTTTTACCGGCTTCTGCAGATTGACTTAGAATGCCTTCTTTTGGAAAATACATTTCTTTCGCTAATCCAGAAAGCATTTCGTATACATAAGGATTTTCATTTTGAATTGTTTCGTTTAATTCTTTTGCTAATGTATGCATGTCATTCGCCTCTTTCGATATACTTACGAATAATTATACATTATTATATGGAAAAAAGAATTAATTTCATAACAATTTTAGCTGGAATATTAATAATGTTCATTTTTTTAGGATAAATCTAAAGCTTTTTTAGTTGAATCCATATCATATATGCATTTCTTATCGAAAAACACGAATGTTATCTAAGTATGTCATTAAATAATTCGGATTTTGCATTCCTTGAAATATGATATTGTTGATTTCGTGAAATGAACGAAAAGGCGAATAATAAAATGTTAATCTACAAATGATTGCAGATAAATATAAAGGAGATTGAAAGAATGAGTTTAATAGCTAAAACGCCAAAACCACCATATTATGCGGTTATTTTTACTTCTGTTCGTACAGAAGGCGACAATGGTTATGCGAATATGGCTAAAGAGATGGAAGTGCTCGCTGCGAAACAAGGAGGATTCTTAGGTATTGAAAGTGTGAGAGATGAAGGATTAGGAATTACTGTTTCGTATTGGGATTCACTTGAAGCAATTGAGAATTGGAAAAACAATGCATCTCACAAAATTGCTCAGAAAAGGGGAAAGAGGGAATGGTATCAGAATTATCATGTGAGAATTACTAAAGTGGAACGAGATTACTTTGTAGATATGAGTGTTTAGATTAAATCTTATTTCTGGAAAAATCAGAATGTTCTAGACAACTTACATTTAACTTTATAAACTATGAATATATAAAGTAAATGAAAGGGGATCAAATGAATTCCACACTCTCGATAGAAAAAAAGAGTCCATTTTGGGTCGTTATTATATTAGGATTATTAACTGCATTCGGACCACTTTGTATGGATTTATATTTACCAGCTCTGCCATTAGTTTCGAATGACTTACATACGTCAACATCTGTCACACAATTTAGTATGACGGCTTGTTTTATCGGTCTTGCAACGGGTCAATTATTTTTCGGACCCTTGAGTGATCTAATGGGAAGAAAAAAGCCTTTAATTGCTGCACTTATTTTGTTTTCAGTGGCTTCATTACTTTGCGGTTTAACTAGTTCCATCGTCATTCACCTAATCTTACGTTTCATGCAAGGATTCACAGGTGCTGCTGGAATTGTGATTGCAAAAGCAGCTGCACGTGATCTTTACAATGGAAAAGAGTTAACAAAATTTATGTCAATTCTTGGCCTTGTGAATGGACTTGCGCCAATATTAGCTCCATTAATGGGCGGCGTTTTATTGGCGATTTTGGATTGGCATTACATATTCTTTATCCTTTCAATTGGAAGTGCACTATTACTGATTGGTGTAGTTTTACAACTGCCAGAAACTTTACAACCACCTAATCGTTCCAATGGGGATATCTTAACCCCTTTTAATGCATTTCCTATCATTATTAAAGATAAAGAATTTATGGGGTATGCATTCACACAATCATTAATCTTAACGAGTATGTTCGGATATATCGCAGCTTCTCCATTTGTCTTACAAAAGTTATATGGTTTATCACCACAATGGTTTGCGGCTTCCTTTGCACTAAACGGTTTTGGCATCGTACTAATGGCACAACTAACAGGTCGTATCGTTAGAAGAGTGGATGAACGAACGATTTTAAAATACGGTGTAAGGCAAGCAATGATTGGAAGTTTCCTGTTGCTGATGGTCGCTATTTTTCACTGGCCACTTATTATGATTTTGATAGGATTCTTTATCGCTGTCTCAAGTGTGGGATTTGTCTCTCCAACAGGATTTTCACTTGGAATGCAAAACCAAGGACAACATGCAGGAAGTGCGTCAGCCATGCTCGGATTATTGCCATTTGCGGGTGGATCAATCGTTTCACCTTTAGTTGGAATCGCAGGGGAACTTACTGCACTCCCAATGGCCATTGTAATGTTCGGAAGTACGCTAGTTGCAATCATCATTAACAGCACGATGAATAGGAAAGAATCAATCAAAAGGAAGAAATCTGCAGCCGCTTAGCAATTTTCTTCTTTACTTGAAGCTGATAGTGTGAAATATAAAAACTTTACTTAAATGAAAGGAAATATAAATGAAAAAAACAGTGGGGATCGATTATCAGATATTCGAGCTGCAAAAGATAACCTTTAACTGCTATTGGTGTGAATTTTGATTTTGCACATGCTGAGGAATTAAAAGAAGCAGACAAGTAATTGACGATTTAATCGAATTATTAGCATGAAAAACACAGAATAGAAAGGTTTGAATCCTTTTTTGCTAGTTTTTATAGCGAAAAGGATTTTTTTATTTGCAAAAACTGATTTTTCAAACCTCCACAAAATAATCAAACTACAATATAAAGGAGTTTATTTATATAATTATAAACCTCGTTAGTCTATATAGAAAAAAGAATGAGGCCAATAAGGATATAAAAATAACATGAATAGATTTAATCCAATGGAATGGTAAGTTGAATACGAAACCATTGGAATCATAATTAATGTTCTTTGGTAAAAAATGATGGGAAACATACAGCTTTAAATCGCATTTTATGAATTCACTTTTTCAATGTGCTATTATTAGTATGAAGAAATAATGCTTATACCTGTTATTGCCATTTAGGCATTTACCATAAGAAAGGTCGTAATAGTAATGGATTCAACTAATACATGTGTAGAATTGGTAATGCAACAAAGTCCAAATGTTCTATCAAGTATGAAAGATTTGAAAAACAGTGCGAAGAAAAAAGGAAAAGAACGTCATGATTTGTATGATAGATTTTGTGCAAACATACACTCATTTTACGTTTACACATTAATTGATCCTGAAATTGAAGAATTAAAAGAAGTCATTGAGTTCCAAGAATGCTTAGATCAATTCAGAGAATATTTTGAAGATGTCACGAAAGATTATGAGTGTATTGTAGATACCAAGAGCGCACAAGTTGCTTATGAGAAGGTTTTTCCAGCATATAATTCGATGGTTACAAAACTTGGTTTTCCAGACCACGAAGTAAATGCTAAGAAATTTTAAAAACTTTAAAATCCACATGCTGACGAATCGGTATGTGGATTTTTTTAAGAGAAAGCTGTGATCAAAAGGAGCTGTGTTTAAGAAAATGAATACGAATCTTCAAAATCTATTACCTCCAGTAATTGACGAATCTACGCACGTTCTAATACTCGGTTCAATGCCAAGCAAACTTTCACTCGAAAAACAACAATATTACGGGAATCCACGGAATCACTTTTGGAAAATAATCGGAGAAATTTTGCAAGTAGAAATTCCTGTAGAGTATAAGGATCGATTAAACTTTCTAAAAATACACCATATTGGGCTTTGGGATACCATTCAATCATGTGAACGAGAAGGCAGTCTCGATGCCAACATTCGTAACATTATACCAAATGATTTTCGAAAGCTTCTGAAAACCTATCCTACGATCCGATTAATATTATTCAATGGTGGTAAATCATTTGACGTATTTAAAAAACATATGGGGTTCGATTTGTTACAAAACATCCATTATGCGAAAATGCCATCCACCAGCCCAATCCCAGGAAAAAACATAAAATCGTTTGAAGAAAAAGTAGAAGAATGGCGTTTGATGGAACGCTATTTATAATCATGAATGCAAAAAAAAGCAAAGTACCACATAAAATGAAGATTTAGATATGTAGTCTTTTTCTTTATTTAGGATATTTCTTTTGCTTTATTTGTTAATTTTTTAGGAATTGCTTAAAAGGATTTTTTATGACATAATTTGAATCACTATAAACTAAGTCAATTTCATACTAAACTAAAAATCTGACTTGCTAATATTTGATACTTTGTTAGGTTAAATTGTTCGTATTTTTTATTAGAAAACTGATTTATGAAATTGATTCAATATATCCGAATTTTTCGTCTTTAAAAACACATATGAAATTGATCCAACATATAAATACTTGAAACATGAAGGAAGAACTTTTTGTGGAACAAATGACAAATTTTCAAATTTCTTTAAAGAAAATTCAATATTTATCTCCAAGGCTAAATCAAGGCTTGCTACTGATTTATGTTCTAGACGGAGAACTTACGGTAGAAGTAGAAAGCCGTTTTTTTGAATTAAAAGAACAGGATTTACTATTAGTGAATCGAAATCAATTTTTGCAAATTAAAGGAAATGCATCAAACTGTGTCATACTTTTAACTATTTCTGATGCCTTTATCGAAGATTATTATTCAGAATATCGAATGAGCAGATTCGAATGCTATTCTCAAGAAATCGAAGCAGGAAGAAAAATAATCCTAGATAAAATTAGAAAATACCTGATCAGTCTCATCATTTCTAATTATAGAAAAGATGAAAGCTATCAAATTGAAATGCAAGGTACTATTTGTGAAATATTACTAATTTTGATTCGTAGATTTAAGCAAAAAGGAAGCCCCATTGAACAAATGGATACAAATGATTTAAGACTAACCAAAATCATTGAGTATATCGATCGGAATTATCAGCAAGCAATCAGTCTCGAAGATATGGCAAAGCGGTCTTTCCTATCATCAGGGTATTTATCTCGGTATTTTAAACAAAAGATGGGCATGGGATTTAGCCGTTACCTTATGAACATTAGATTAACTCACAGTATGAAAGATCTAATGTATACAAATGATACAATCTCTCAAATTTCGTTAAAAAATGGATTTCCGAATACAAAGTCATTTAATCGACTTTTTAAAGAAGTATACGGAGTTACGCCTCATGCCTATCGCGATGAACATCCTGTTAAGCAAATTAGTACAATTCAAAATTATGAAATAGAAGATGTTGAATCGATTATCCGCTCACCCAAAATTTTAAATTTGTTGGGAAGTGCCATGGCAAATCTCGATCAAACCAATAGAGATTCAGAATCACGTTTTGAAGAGTTAATACTTGATACTTCGAAGTCAATCGGTTCAGAAATACCCCGTTCGAAGCATGTATTAATTGTTGGAGAGTTAAAAGAATTATTAAAGGATGATGTAAGATCTCAAATATTGTTAGCAAAAGAAGAAATTTGTCTTAACTTTATTGGGATTAGTCATTTATTAAGCGGAGAGACAATTGCACCAAACATTGAAACAGATGAAAGAATTGCAACGAGCTCACCGTATTATAAAGCAGATATTGCATTAAACTTTACGAAAAAAAACGATCTTTCCCTTTTTATAAAAATTGATTATCAAGAGATTTCTTCCAATGAGGAAGATTATTTTATAAAGCTCAATGACTTTATAAAGCATTCCATACAGCTATATGGCTCTGCTTATTTAAGTACATGGCATATTCTCTTTTATGAATCTTATTACACAGCAGTTGAAGCGAAAGAATTAAAACGCGTGTATTTAAAAATGTATCATTTATTAAAAAGTCTTGTTCCAGAAATTCATGTAGGTGCATTTTTCCCATTCTCATATAAGGAAGGGGAAACAAATAATCCACATACATGGATCCTAACTGAAGCGGATCATATAGATTTTATAGGCTATCAATTAAATCAAAATGAGATCATAGATTTTCAAGAGTTGAGTAATGAGCGGTTTTTCTTAGCAAAAGATTTTTTAAAAGAACAAACAACTAAATTTAAATCCTATCTAAAAAAACAGAATATCGAGAAACCTCTTCATCTAATCACCTGGAATACATTATCAGGAAACACACGCTTTACGAACGGTACTTTTTTCCGTGCTGCTTTAGTGTTAAAAAGTGTTTTAGATATTTCAAATGATGTTCAATCTATCGGTTTTTGGATTAACTCTGCAATCCATGAAGGCGTTAGCAAAAGTCAGGAAATTCGAATTGAAGGGTTAGAATTATTTCATTATTTTAACGGTAAGCGACCTGCATACTTTGCCATGATGTTTGCTAACAAACTATTTGGACGAATAATTGCTCAAGATACAGATTATATATTAACCGAAAATGAAAGTGGATATCAGTTGATTTTAATGAATTGTATCACGATGAATCCATATTTTTCTATCGAAGAAGCATTCCTTCAAAAGCTGAATAAAGATATGTTAGTGAAAATTAAAGGACTTGCAAAAGGTGAATATCAAATCCGAAAACATACATTTGATAGAGAACACGGAGCTTTATATACAAAATGGGGTAATTTAAACAGCAAGTATGGTTTAGATTCAGAAATTATTGATTATATCAATCGATCAAGCTATCCTGATTTGGAAATAGTGGATAAAACGATTGATGGAGAATGGTCTTTCTCCACTTATTTAACAGTTAATGCAATTCATTTTTTTGATATAAGAAAAGCAATTATCTAAAAAGTCATTGTTGCCATAAGGCTTCAATGGCTTTTTTGTGTTTTTAAATAATGATTTCATTTAAAAGTCATATTTCATGACCAAACATACATTATGAATTATTTTGACCAGATGGTAATTCTATTTATCTTATTGTTTTTTAAAATTTAATGTAATAGGTAAAATTTTAACCCCCTTATTTTGATATCAATCTTAAAAAGTTAAATATATTACTCATTTTTAGAAGAATTTGCTTCAATAATGACTCAGTTTTTAAGAATATCTTATATATAATAAACGTGTAAGGAAATACAGAATCTAATTTAAAGAATCAGTATGATGTTATGTGAATAAGTAAATACTATTCACGAAGAATGTTTATGAACATTTTATTAGTATAAAGTTCAGCTGATTTTTTAAAATTATTTAAGGAGGATTAAATGGAATACAAAGGTACAAATAAAATGATTATTGGTATCGTATTTGGGGTTATAACATTCTGGTTATTTGCACAAGCAATCGTAAATATCGTACCTACTGTTCAAAAAGATTTAGGTGTCTCAATGGGCACATTAAACATTGCAATTAGTTTAACTGCATTGTTCTCAGGTATGTTTATCGTTGCTGCAGGTGGACTTGCTGATAAAATTGGCCGAAAAAAAATTGCCTATATTGGTTTTATACTTAAGCATTATCGGTTCACTTTGTCTTGTATTAACTACAGGAACAACATTGCTAATTATTGGCCGTGTCATTCAAGGGCTTTCGGCTGCTTGTATTATGCCATCAACAATTGCATTAATGAAAGCTTATTTTGAAGGAGCAGATCGTCAACGTGCTTTAAGTTTTTGGTCCATCGGTTCATGGGGTGGATCAGGGATTGCTTCTTTTGCTGGTGGTGCAATTGCAACATCAATAGGTTGGAGATGGATTTTCATTTTCTCAATCGTATTCGCCATACTTGGTATGTTTTTATTAAAAGATACACCAGAAAGTAAACAAGAATCATAAGGTAAGTTTAAATTTGATTACACTGGATTAGTCATTTTTATCATTACAATGGTTGCTTTGAATGTATTTATTAACTTTCGGAGCAAACTTAGGTTGGACAAGCTTAAATTCAATTGCACTTTTAATTGTAACAATTATTAGGTTTAATTATATTTCATTATGGTTGAAAAAAGAAAAGATATTGTTTTAATTGACTTTGCTGTATTTAAAAACATGCCATATACCGGTGCTACGATTTCTAATTTCTTACTAAATGCAATTGCTGGTACATTAGTTGTAGCAAATACGTATGTACAAGTTGGACGAGGTTTTAATTCATTCCAATCAGGTATATTATCATTAGGTTATTTAGTAGCCGTGCTTGCTATGATTCGTGTTGGTGAGAAAATCCTACAAAAAGTTGGTGCCAAAAAAGCCAATGATTTGGGGAACAATCATTACAACTGTCGGTGTTGCAATGATGGGATTGACTTTCTTACCAGGTCTTACTTATACAATCGTTGTATTTATAGGATTCGCATTGTTTGGTCTTGGACTTGGAATTTATGCAACTCCTTCAACAGATACTTCCGTTTCAAATGCTCCAGCAGATAAAGTTGGTGAAGCTGCAGGTGTATATAAAATGGCAAGTTCACTTGGAAGTGCACTTGGTGTTGCAATCTCAGCGGCAGTTTATGGAGCAATTGCTGCAAGTGGAAACCTTGAAACTGCAGCATCAATAGGGATTATTGTTAATGTAATTTTCGGTGTACTAGCTTTACTGTCTATTATCATGTTTGTCCCAAATAATGCTGGAAAAGCGAAAAGCTCTAAATAAGCCAAAGCCCTTAACAATATCAGAATAATTAGCAATGTTAAAATTTAACGTAACATTTTAAATAAAGTAATTGAAGGGAAGATAATTATGAAAGACAAATTAATGAAAATGTTAGAATCTAGAAAAGATGAAATCATTCAAATTCGTAGATATCTTCACGAACATCCTGAACTTTCATTTAAAGAAGAAAAAACAGCTCAATATATTATTGACTTTTACAAAGGAAAAGACGTTGAAATTCAAACAAATGTAGGGAATGGATACGGAATTATCGTAACGATTAAAGGTGGAAAACCTGGTAAAAATATTGGCTTACGTGCAGATTTTGATGCTCTTCCAATTGTTGAAGAAACACCTGTTCCTTTTAAATCAAAAAATGAAGGCGTTATGCATGCTTGCGGTCATGATGGTCATACTGCTTATTTATTAGTTTTAGCTGATTGTCTTATTCAATTAAAAGATGAAATTCCAGGTACAATTAAAATTATTCACCAACATGCTGAAGAAGTTCCACCAGGTGGTGCAAAGAGCATAGTGGAATCAGGTGTTCTTGATGATTTAGATAATATATTTGGTATTCATATATTGCCAATGGGACCAGCAGGGGTTGTTGGTTACCACTCTGGATTTTCATTTAACGGTAGAGCATACTTGAAATTAAAAATTCAAGGAACAGGTGGCCATGGTTCATCGCCACATCTAGCAAATGATGCAATTGTAGCTGGTGCTTATTTTGTAACAGCAGTTCAAACAATTATTAGCCGTCGTTTAAGTCCATTTGATATTGGTGTTATTACAATTGGTTCTTTTGATGGTAAAGGTACTTTCAATGTAATCAAAGATAGCGTAGAACTTGAAGGCGATATTCGTTATATGACCGTTGAAACAAAACAAAAAATTGAAAAAGAAATGAGACGCATTGTAAAAGGGATTGAAGAAGAATTTGGCGTTACATGTGATTTAACATACGAAAATGATTATCCGCCACTTTATAACAACCCAGAATTAACAGAGAAAGTTTCTCAATTCTTAAAGAGTGCAAATGATCAAGATATTACAGCGGTAGAAGAATGGCCAGCAATGCCACCTTCTGAAGATTTTGCTTATTATGCTGAAAAATTCCCTTCATGCTTCTTCTATATTGGCTGTACACCTAAGGGCGTGGAAAAACCTTACTTCAATCATAATCCTAAATTTGACATCGATGAAGATGCCCTATTAGTTGCAGCAAAAGCAGTAGGATATGTTGTTTGTGGATATTATGAATTAGATTAGTAACTCGAAAATAACTTGTTTTTAATAGATTGAGCTTAATCAATTTAATACATGAATTGGTACTTTTGTGATAACAATGTAAAAAACAATAACTGTAAATATTCCCTTCACAATTATGGGTAGCAAATTTTCCCGTGGTCATAAGGAATTAAATGCATAAAAGTACATTTATTTGTGATAGAATGTATTGGGTCAAATAGTCATAGATATAACCTTTAAATCGATTAGTTTATCGTGTTCTGAGGTTTATCTATGGCTCTTCATGTTTCAAGACTAGTTACATTGGATTAATATAACTAGCCATAATGATATTTTTTTGCACGGAGGAATCACATTTTGTCTTGGGAAATTCTTAATATAATTGGTACACTTGCTTTTGCAATCAGTGGAGCACTAGTAGGTAAGGAAGAGGAATTTGATATTTTAGGTGTTATCGTTTTAGGTTTTACAACAGCATTTGGAGGAGGACTGGTTCGTAATCTAATGATTGGGATACCAGTACAGAATATTTGGGGGCAAGATGTTTTATTTACATTCGCTTTAATCATTATTCTTATTACCTTTATACTTCCAAATAGCTGGATTTATCATTGGAGAAAGTGGGTAGTTTTTTTTGATGCTATTGGATTAGCTGCATTTGCGATACAAGGTGCAAATTGGGCAGTAACAATGCATTCTCCGTTAATTTCTGTGATCATCGCAGCTACACTTACTGGGGCTGGTGGTGGAATGATTCGAGATTTATTTGTAGGGAGAAAACCACTAATGTTCCATAAAGAAATATATGCATTATGGGCAGCGCTTGCGGGTCTTATGATCGGGCTAAATTGGATTAAAGGCTCCAATGCTACGTTTTTCTTATTAATGGCAATTGTTGTTTGTAGGATATTATCAGTATATTATAATTGGAATCTCCCACGCCAAGTTCATAATAGAAAACAGTCAGATTAATATAAACCTTGAGAGAGTGAAATTAGAGACATTTAATTCACTCTCTTTTCTTTTAAATAAAAGGTGATGACCATATTGTCGATTCCACATCTATTGATCGTAATCTGTGGTGTTAAACAATTATTCTGAAAAGTCATTGAATTTAAAAAGTAAAGGTGATATTGTAAATACAACTTTAGTAATGAATTTCGTATGAATAGAATTATTTTACTAATTCATAAAATAGTAATAAAGCATCTAGGAGTTGAGGGTGTGTATTTACAATTGATTCAAAAGCATTTTCTTCAGTTATCGGAGGTACAAAAAAAGGTAGCAAGTTATATATTAGAATTTCCCTACGATGTTGCATTAAGATCTGCACAAGATATAGGCGATTTACTAGGAGTGAGCGTGACAACGATGAATCGATTTTGTTACGCAATCGAATTATCTGGATATAGTGAATTACAATCGATTGTCCGTCGATCACTGATGAAAAGTAAAAGTCCAAATGGCATATATTTAGCTTCAAAAAATGAAATTAGTGCTGCTGATCGTTTTTTCATTAAACAAATGGAAACGAATACTAAAATTATTCAGCGTGTTGCTGAAAATCTAAATCAAAAGGATTTTCTTTCTTCATGCAAATGTTTGCATGAAGCAAAAAAAATCTACATTCTTGGTTTAAACTCTTCTTTTGCAGCTGCTGTATGGTTTGGATTTACATTAAAACATCTTCGTTCAGATATTATTTTGATGGACCCACAATCTCAAGATACAATGCAACTGCTAAGGTCTATGCAAAAAGGGGAAGTATTGGTGGTTTTATCCTTCCATCGGTATGTGAAACAAATTCTTGATATGACACGTAATATTAAACAAAAAGGAGTAACGATTATCGGGATTTCAGATATTCCAACTGCGTCTATTTCTCAACATTGTGATTATTACTTCCCTCTTGGAACATCAAAAATCTCGACAATCGACCTGATGCCAACTGTTATTTCATTTTTGAATACACTTGTATCGGGTATGACCATTCAAAATCCGCAACAATACGAGATGTACAAAACAAAATTCAACAGTTTGGACTGTAACTGTAAATGTCCATAAAAGGAAGATTTACAAGTGATGAAAGCTAGGTTTACATATTAAATCGATTCCACTTCAGTTATTGAGCATGGATAAGAATACTTACTTCATTTTTAGTATCGAAAAGTTTATGATGAAATTAGAAATAAACATCAATTGAATTGAACAATTGAAGGCAATAAGAAAGGAAGTATTATAATGGTCCCATCATTATTTATTGGACACGGTTCACCATACTTAGCAGTTACACAAAATGAGTATTCAGATTTTCTAAAAGAACTAGGTAAACGTATAAAACCGAAAGCAATCGTCATCTTCAGTGCTCATTGGGAGACCCAAACATTGGCCCTAACTTATACTGACGATATTTTAGATACAGTGTATGACTACTATGGATTTCCAGAAGAAATGTATAAAATTAAATATCCTGCAAAAGGATCTAAAATTGTAGCGGAAATACTAGAAGATCGTTTTGAAAAAGCGGGTATCAAAGCAAAACGTGAAGAAGTTCGCGGATTGGACCATGGTGTGTGGGTTGCACTTAAACATATGTATCCTGAAGCTGATATTCCAGTCGTGGAATTGTCAGTCAATCCATTCTTGTCACCAAAAGAACAGTATAACATTGGAGCAGCATTAAAGGGTTTAGGTGAAGAGGATATATTAGTAATCGGAAGTGGCACAACGGTTCACAACTTCCAATGGATGTATCCAGATGCAACAAGTCCAGTACCTGAAGCAGTAGAATTTGATAACTGGCTTTTTGATCAAGTAGAAAAAGGTGATATCGATACACTCGATCACTATCGAACACTTGCTCCAAATGCAACATTAGCAGTACCAAGACCGGAACACTTTGTCCCATTATTTATCGCCATGGGTAGTGCAAGTGACAAAACAACAAAACCGAAAAAAATTAACCAATCCTATGTATTTGGTACAATGAGTAATATGTGTATTGAGTTTTAATTTGGTTGATTAAACAAAAATCAAATTCAATCTTTCGTAAATAATAAAAATACCAATAGTAAATGACCAACAAATTGTAAGCTAACTTGTTGGTCATTTTTTTGTTTATGAAAGAAAAAATTAAATTTTGTATTAAAATAATCAATTCATGAATAACTTATTTGAAAGAATAATAGATTTTCTATTTTTCTAACAACTGGTGAGGAAGTGAGAGAAAATGATCCAGACAATTGATTTGAAAGCGCTTGAAACTATCCCATTTTTAGTAATTGTACTTGATGCAAATAATAAAATCATTTTCTTCAATCAACTAGTAAAAGAAACATTTGCACAAGAGTTCAAAAAGAACAAGCACATAACTGATATTTTTGAAAACTGGGAATCTGATTTAAAAACAGACATTGTAGATGTGAAAAAAGAGGAAAAGCATTATTTATTTATGAAGAGGTCAATGGAAAATGAAGAAAATGTAATGTTAATTGGAATGGAGACTTCTATCTTTTTTAATCTGCTAACAGAAAAGCAGGAATTAAATAACGTAAACCGTGAATTAGATGCAATCATTGAGAATTCATATGATGGTATTTATATTACAGATCCAAATGGCGTGACATTAAGAACAAATTCAGCAATCGAAAGAATTACGAATATACCAAAAGAATATTATATTGGGAAAAACGTAGATACATTAATGGAAAGAGGAATCTTAGAAAAGTCTGTCACAAAAGAGGTTTTGAAATTTCGAAGAACCGTTTCTTTTGTACAAAAAAATTACGCTGGGAATGAAACAATCTTAATCGGTAGTCCTATTTTTAACGAGAAGGGTGAAATCGAGAAGATTGTCACGAATATTAGAGATTTATCAGATTTCAATAAGCTTCAATTAAAGCTAAATAAGATAAATAAACTAAATGAAGAATATAAAAAAGAAATCGAACAATTTAAGCTAACTATGGAATCATTGCATGCAACAATCTCCTTAAAAGAGGCGGTAGAAATTGCGGAGAAAAAAGTGATCCAAAGAGCTGCTAATAAGTATAGTAATACGTACGAAATGGCAGAAGCATTAAATACAAGTCAACCAACAATTGTTAGAAAACTAAAGAAATATAAAATCCAATTAAAAACGAAAGGGGATGTTTTATGAAAATAGGCATTGCAGGTGCTGGTGCAGTTGGATGTTTAATCGGTTCGATGTTGCAGGAATCGGGTCATGAAGTAACATTTTTAGCGAGAGGGAATCATCTATCTGCGATGAAAAAAAGGGGATTAATTGTTCAATACGAAGAACGAGAAGTCTGTATTCACGGGCATTTTACAGATAATATCGGCGACTTATCCGAATCTGAACTGATCTTACTTTGTGTAAAGTCGAACGATACAGAAATGATGGCCAAAAAATTATCCGTGAATTTAAATACTGAAGCAGTTATTGTAACGATGCAAAATGGATTGGGAAATGAAGAAATTCTTAGCAAGGTATTGAGTCCTAACAAAATTTTATCATGTGCCTCCTATTTACAGGCATCCATCGTAGAGCCAGGGGTAGTGAAACAACAAGGACGCGTAAGATTAGTAATGGGTGAGTATACTCCTTCTGGAAAAATAGCATGTAATAAACTTGTCAAAGTCTTTCAAGAAGTAGGCATAGATGCAAAACATGCAGAAAATATTATCGAACAAAAATGGAAAAAGTTATTGTGGAATATTACGTTTAATCCATTATCAGCTATCACAAATTCATCGGTTGGAGAAATTTTAGATGATCAGGACTTGAAAAAAACAGCTTCGAATATATGCATACAATCCATAAATGTTGCACTCAAATTAGGTATTTCTTTAGATTTTGAAAAGACTTATTCCACTATTTTCCGCAATGCAGAACATGCAAGACAACATCAAACTTCAATGCTTCAGGATCGGTTAAACGGAAAAATGATGGAAGTAGAATCGATGTGTGGAGTTGTTGTAAAAAAAGCGGAAGAACTAGATGTAGATGTACCAACAATTCAAGCGGTATACAGTATTGCAAATAAACTAAATGAATCGCTCCAAAGAAATGAGAGGTTGAGTAATGATAAATATTCATAAACATAATAATGTCACAAGTTTTGAAGTGATAGTAGGAAGTAGCGGAAGAAGAGAAAAATCGGTTTTTTTGTTTTTAGTAGATGGTATGTTAATCGATTCCGGACCACAAATCATGGATCAGGAAATCCAAACTGTGCTAAAGGAACAAGATTTTAATTGTGTAGTATTAACGCATAGTCATGAAGATCATTCAGGAGTAGCTCCATGGATTCAAAAAAGTCTAAATATTCCGATTTATGTACATCCAAATGGCATTTCTATTTGTAATCAAAAAACTCCATATCCACTTTACCGTCAAAAGACTTGGGGAACACGTGATGAATTTAAAGCACTTCCGCTAGGGGATACAATTAACTCGAATAGTCATAAATGGGAAGTAATTTATACACCTGGTCATGCGGATGATCATGTTTGCCTTTATCATGCGGAAACAGGAACGATGTTTACTGGAGATTTATTTGTCAGCCCTAAAACGAAAGTCATTATGAAAAGTGAATCAATCCCTGTCACCATGAACTCAATCCGAAAACTACTTACCTATCCTTTTGATTCTCTGTTTTGTTCGCATTCTGGCTATATTCAAGATGGAAGAAGAATGCTAGAGAAAAAGCTAGAGTACCTTGAACAAATCTATAAGGAAGTAGAGAAAATGGTTGGAAACGGATTGTCCATTCAAGCAATTCAACAAAGCCTATTTCCAAAAAAATATGCGATCGAAGAATATTCTAACGGAGAGTGGCAGTCACTTCATATCATTACATCAATTATTAATCATATAAAACAGTAATTAAATTCACATAAAATTCAAAAATGGTTAATATATTTTTTCCTAGACACATAAGATGTACTGTGATTTCAATTTGTATTGTTTATTTGTTTTTTTATAACAAATAATTCAAAAATGAATTGCATAATCCAAATTCAAATCAAAGAAATAATCATACAAATATTTCTATCAAATTATTAAATTTCATAATTATAACAAGATTCGAATGGAGGTAGCATTTCTATGGAGAGACCTTGGCTACAACATGTTCCAAAAGGAATGCCTCAAGTAGTGGATATTCCTGAAATCTCGTTGGTACAACTATTTGAAGAATCAGTTCGAAAATATGCCAATCATACGGCGATGACATTTTTTGATCAAACCATAACCTATCAACAACTTGGTGAAATGGTTGAAAATGTAGCAAGTCATTTACAACGTATCGGTGTGAAAAAAGGGGATCGGGTAGCAATCATGTTACCAAATTGTCCTCAATATCCAATTAGTTATTATGCTGCATTGACTTGTGGCGCAACAATTGTACAAGTAAACCCTATGTATAAATCTTCAGAATTGATACATGTGTTAAATGATTCAGGCGCTACTATTCTAATAGTCTTAGAAATCTATTACCATTAGTAGAACAAATCAAGGATCAGACGCAATTAAAAACTGTGTTTGATGTGTCATTTGAAAAACATGGTAGTTTCCACGAACTTTTGAAGAAGAATAACTTACCTTTTTCAAAAGTATGGATAAATCCAAAAGAAGATCTGGCAGTGATCCAATATACCGGGGGAACAACTGGTCGCTCAAAAGGTGCTATGTTAACACATATGAATTTAGTTTCGAATATTTTCCAATGCTATGGAACATCTATGATGAATACAGTATTAGGTGAAGAAAGAGTACTTACGATTGCTCCATTATTCCATGTTTATGGCATGACGAGTTGTATGAACCTCACGTTTTATACAGGAGGAAATGTAATCTTAGTGCCCAAAATTTGAAGTAGGACAAACAGTTAAGATAATTGAACAAACAAAACCAACTAATTTCTTAGGGGTTCCAACAATGTATATTGCTTTACTAAATTACCAAAAACAACATTCACTAAATTTTAGTAGTTTCAAGACTTGTGTAAGTGGGTCAGCCCCATTGCCAGTAGAAGTATTGGAACAGTTTAATCTTATATGTGGAACAACAATACTTGAGGGATATGGTTTGTCGGAGGCTTCACCTGTAACGCATCGAAATCCTATTACTGGTATCCAAAAGCCAGGTAGCATTGGCATTCCTATACCAAACACAGATGCCAAAATAGTCAATTTGGAAGATGGAAAAACATCACTTCCTATTGGTGAAGTAGGAGAGTTAGTAGTGAAAGGTCCACAGATCATGAAGGGCTATTGGAATATGCCGGAAGAAACATCACAGATATTGCGAAATGGGTGGCTGTATACAGGAGATTTAGCAAAAATGGATGAGGACGGCTATTTTTACATTGTTGGCCGAAAAAAAGAAATGATTATTGCGAGTGGTTACAATGTCTATCCGATAGAAATTGAAGATGTCATTTACACACATAAAAAAGTATTAGAAGCAGCAGTCATTGGTGTACCTGATTCCTACGGGGCGAAACGGTAAAAGCCTTTGTCGTCCTCAAAAAAGACGAACAACTAGAAGAAGAAGAGCTAATTCAATATTGCAGAGAAAAATTAGCCTCCTACAAAGTCCCTCGAAGTGTGGCCTTTGTAGAAGAACTACCGAAAACAGCGGTAGGGAAGATATTGAAAAGAGCTTTAAAGACGTCTTCTTAAATCAACAAACTGGGCTATGAATAATGACCTCTAAAGAAGCTAACTCCACTGACATACATAGTAAATCACTATGTAGAATAAGTTTGAATTTTATTTCCAAAAAACACTAAAAAGGGGAGATTTTAATGTATTTAAGATTAAATGAAGAGCAAAAAATGGTCCAAGAAACAATCCGTAAATTTGTAGAAAAAGAATTAATTCCACTTGAAAATGAAGTGCTTCGCAATGAAATTGAAGGTAAACCTAGTCTCTCAAAAGAGAAAGAACTAGAATTGCAACTTAAAGCAAAAGAAGCAGGATTTTGGGGGATTAATACACCTGAAGAGTACGGTGGTGCTGATCTAGGGCAAATGATGCAAGCAATTGTCACAATGGAAATTTCGAAGACATTTGTGCCATTCAAATTTGGTGGTTCTGCTGACAATATTCTTTACTATGGAAACGAAGAACAAAAGAAAAAGTATTTAATCCCAACAATTAATGGCGATAAAAAATCTTGTTTTGCTATGACGGAGCCAGGTGCAGGATCTGATACAAGAAATATTAAAACGACTGCTATTAAGGATGGAAATGAATGGGTGTTAAATGGTGAAAAGACTTTTATCACAGGTGGTAACGAAGCAGATTTCGTTATGGTCATTGCGATTACAGATAAAGAATTACATCAAAAAACAGGTAGAGATGGTGTTACATGCTTTATCGTAGATCGTAGCATGGGGTGGAAATCTGAATTTATTCCGACAATGGGTGAATGGGGACCAGCTAGTTTAATTTTCGATAATGTAAGAGTGCCAGAGGAAAATATTTTAGGTGAATTACATGGAGGCTATAAGTTAGGCCTTGAATGGATTGGTTTTGCAAGATGGATTGTTGGTGCACGTGCTGTCGGTGCTGCAGAGCGTCTATTACAAATGGCGATTAATTATTCAAAAGAACGTGAAACTTTTGGTAAACCAATCGCTGATAGACAAGCAATCCAATGGCAAATTGCAGATTCTGCTGTAGAAATTGAAGCAGCGAGATGGTTAGTCTTAAATGCTGCATTTACGTTAGATCAAGGGGAAGATAATCGCCATTTAGCATCTATGGCTAAACTATACGGCGCAAATATGGGGAACAAAGTAGTAGACCGAGTACTTCAAATACATGGGGGTATGGGGTATACAAAAGAATTGCCAATTGAACGATGGTACCGCGAGGCAAGACTATGGAGAATCTATGATGGTACAGATGAAATTCAACGCTTAATCATTTCTAGAAACTTATTAAAAGGTCATGTAAAAGTCGGACAATATATCTAAAAATAGGGGGAAAAACATATGAGCAAAAGATTTGAAGGAAAAGTAGTATTTGTAACGGGTGGAAGTCGCGGAATTGGAAAAGGCATTGCACAGAAATTTGCAGAAGAAGGTGCTTCTATTGCCATTGTTGATATCAACGAAGAAGCATTACAAGCGACCGAAAAAGAATTTAAAGAACTAGGGTTTAACATTATCACCAAAAAAGCAAATGTTGTAAATCGTGAAGAAATTGAAAAGGCGATCGATGAAGTGGTTGCAAATTATGGTGCACTACATGTTTTAGTGAATAACGCAGGGATTATTCGAGATAATTTACTTTTCAAAATGACAGATGATGATTGGCAACAAGTAATGGATGTTCATTTGAAAGGGTCCTTTAATGCAGCACGTGCAGCTCAAAAGCATATGACTGAACAAAAATATGGTCGCATTATTAATATTTCCTCAACATCAGCTTTAGGTAATAGAGGACAAGCAAATTATGCAACAGCAAAAGCAGGATTACAGGGCTTTACAAAAACATTAGCGATTGAACTTGGAAAGTTTGGTATTACATGTAATGCAGTAGCACCTGGATTTATCGAGACAGAGATGACGAAAGAAACAGCTGCGAGAATCGGTATTCCATTTGAAGAATTAATTAAAGCAAGTGTGAGTAATATTCCAGTTGGTAGAAGTGGTAAACCTGCGGACATTGCCAATGCGGTTGCTTTCTTCGCGGATGAAAATTCATCCTTTGTGAGCGGTCAAGTTATTTATGTTGCTGGTGGTCCAAAAGCATAAATCTAAAGCGTAAGGGGTCGTAACATGTATAAACATTTAATCGGTAAACGATCAAATAAAGTGAAAAATGTTGTGGAACGAGGTCTTGTCAAAAGATTTGCTGAAGCTATTGGCGATTTACATCCTATTTATCTAGATGAAACTGTAGGGGCAAATTCGCAATTTGCCGTCAACATTGCACCACCTACATTTCCAAGAGTATTTGACTATGGCAAAATTGAAGGCTTGAACCTTCCAGTAAAAGGCTTAATTCATGGTGAACAAATCTATCACTATGCAAGACCATTGCATGTTGGTGAAGAATTGTATTGTTATAGTGTAGTAAAAGATTCATATGAAAAAAAGGGAAGTAGCGGATCTATGACGTTTTTAGTCGTTACTCGATATGGTGAAGATTCGAAGGGAAATATCATTTTCAGCGAGGAAATGACGACATTTTAAATGAAACCGTAAAGAAGGCGAATTTAATATGAAAAGACTAGGTGAATTACAAAAAGGTGAAGCACTTGAAGAGATTACGCTTACCCCAGTTTCTCGAATTGATTTGATTAAGTATGCTGGAGCATCAGGTGATTTCAATCCGATTCATACAATCGATGAAGAAGCGACGAAAGCTGGTTTACCAGGTATTATTGCACATGGCATGTGGACGATGGGAAATTTAGCAAAGCTCTTTACACCGCATTATGAAGAAGGATTCCTACAAAACTATCAAATTCGATTTTCTGGCATGGTTTTTTTAAATGACATTCTAACATTACAAGCAATGGTTAATGAGATCACTGAAGAGCATATTATTTTTGATGTCAAAGCTGTGAATCAGCATGAAAAAACTGTGATAAAAGGAACAGCTCAATTTTCTAAATTTAATTAGCATAATTGGAGGTAGATTTCTTGTTCGAGATTTCAGCAAGGTCAAAAGCTTATCAGGAAAAGTTATTAGCGTTTATGGATGAGTATATTTATCCAAACGAAAAAACATATCAAGAACAGTTGAATGAACATGCCAATCGATTTGAGAGCATTCCACCAATTATGGAAGAACTAAAACAAAAAGCAAAAGAACAAGGGCTATGGAACTTATTTTTACCTGATAGTGAATACGGCGTCGGCTTAACAAACTTAGAATATGCGCCATTATGCGAAATAATGGGACGTTCAAGCATTGGACCAGAAGTATTCAATTGTGCAGCACCGGACACAGGTAATATGGAGGTTCTTGTACGCTATGGTACGGAAGAACAAAAAAAGCATTGGCTGCAGCCACTACTAGATGGAGAAATTCGTTCATGCTTTGCCATGACTGAGCCAGATGTTGGATCATCAGATGCGACAAATATAAAAGCAAGTATTGTCCGTGATGGAGATGCATACATCATTAACGGAACAAAATGGTGGTCATCAGGTGCAGGTGACCCTCGCTGCAAAATTGCCATAGTGATGGGCAAAAATGATCCAAATGCACCAAAACATAAACAACAATCAATGATTCTAGTTCCACTTGATACGCCAGGAATTACAATTAAACGAACTCTTCCTGTTTTCGGATATGACGATGCACCTCATGGCCATGCAGAAATAGAGTTCAACAATGTAAGAGTACCTGCATCCAATATGCTTTTAGGAGAAGGTAGAGGATTTGAGATTGCACAAGGAAGATTGGGTCCAGGGAGAATTCATCATTGTATGAGATCAATTGGTGCCGCAGAAAGAGCATTAGAAGTATTGTGTAAGCGCATTCAAGAAAGAATCACTTTTGGAAAAAAACTAGCTGAGCAAGGTGTCGTACAAGAATGGATAGCTAATTCTCGTATGGAGATTGAGCAAGCTAGACTCCTTACATTAAATGCAGCATATAAGATGGACACAGTTGGAAATAAAGAAGCTAAAAATGAAATCGCCATGATAAAAGTTGTGGCACCAAATATGGCCCTAAAAGTAATTGATAGAGCGATACAGGCTTTAGGAGCTGCTGGAGTCAGTGATGATTATCCGCTTGCTGCAAGTTTTGCCAAAATCCGCACATTAAGAATTGCTGATGGTCCTGATGAAGTGCATAGAAGAGCAATTGCTTGGCAAGAGTTGAAAAAATATCGTTGAGAAAGAAGTTGATCGTGTATGAACGTAAAAGAATTATTTGATCTTAACGGAAGAACGGCGATTGTCACTGGTGGAGGTAGAGGCCTAGGAGAACAAATCGCAGAAGGGTTAGCTGAAGCTGGTGCCAATGTTGTGGTTTGTTCTAGAAAAGAAGAAAACTGCAAAGAAGTAAGCGAAAAATTAAACGAAAAAGGGATTCAATCCATTGCATTAAAATGTGATATCACAAATCCAAGTGATATTGAAAATGTAGTAGATCAAACGCTTCAGAAATTTGGAAGAATTGATATTCTCGTAAACAATAGTGGTGCATCTTGGGGAGCCCCTGTAGATGAAATGCCGTTAGAAGCTTTTCAGAAAGTATTAAATGTAAATGTTGTAGGTACTTTCTTGATGTCACAGGCAGTTGGCAAGATAATGGCAAAACAACAATACGGCAAGATTATTAATATTGCTTCAGTAGCTGGGTTAAAAGGTTCTGACCCAAGTTTCATGGATGCCATCGGTTATAACACAAGTAAGGGTGGCGTGTTGTCATTTACAAAAGATTTAGCTGTGAAATGGGGTTCGCGCGGTATTTATGTAAATGCAATTGCGCCAGGATTTTTCCCTACAAAAATGTCCCAGGTTTTAATTGAACGTGGGGCGATCAATTACGGAATAGATCACCACTCCGTAAATTTGGTACAGAAAATGATATGAAAGGCGTTGCGGTCTTTCTTGCTTCTGCCGCTTCAGATTTTATCACAGGGGAAACAATTGTAGTTGATGGTGGTTCAATAGCAAAATAATTTAATAAGAATTTAAAGGGGGCTAATCATGAATAGGGATGCTGTGATTGTATCAGCTGTACGTATGCGATTGCTAGACAGGGAGGCGCATTAGCGTCTGTCCCTGCACATATTTTCGGTGCTGAAGTGATGAAGGAAGCCATAAAACGTGCAAATATCGAACCGGAACAAATAGATGATGTGATTTTGGGAAATGTATTAGGTGGTGGTGGAAATATTGCTAGATTAACAGCTTTACAGACTGGGTTATCTTTAACTATTCCTGGGCTTACAGTAGATCGCCAATGTGGTTCTGGGATAAACGCTATAGCGCTTGCCGCACAATCGATACAAGCAGGAGCTGGAGATATTTATGTAGCAGGTGGAATTGAAAGTATGAGTCGTGCACCTTATTTAATCGATCGAGCAGAAAAGCCATTTAGTCCAAATCTACCAACGTTTAGAAAATCACAGCTTTCACCATTAGAAATAGGTAATCCTCCTATGGGGATAACGGCAGAAAATCTAGCAAGAATGTATGAGATTTCTAGAGAAGAGCAAGATTGGTTTGCGCTCGTAGTCAACAGAAAATGGCAAGAGCCATAAGTGAAGGTCGATTCGATGAACAAATCGTACCAATTGAAGTGCAAGTAAGAAAAGGTAATCCGATTATTTTTAACCAAGATGAGCATCCCCGTCCGCAAACGACATTAGAAGGCTTATCAAAATTACCACCAGCATTTTTAGAAAATGGAACTGTTACTGCAGGTAGTAGTTCGGGTTTAAACGATGCTGCATCGGCACTTGTTATTATGGCGAGAGAAAAAGCTGAAGAATTAGGATTAAAACCACTTGCTACGATTCGTGAAACTGCTGTTTCAGGTGTTGATCCGAATATTATGGGGATAGGCCCGGTACCAGCAACGAAAAAAGTGTTGGCTAAATCAGGGCTTCATTTAGACCAAATGGATATCATTGAATTAAATGAAGCTTTTGCTGCGCAAGTAATTGCTTGTCAAAGAGAATTAAATATGAATCTTGATACATTAAATGTCAATGGAGGAGCTATTGCACATGGACATCCATTAGGTGCAACTGGTGCAATATTAATCACAAAAGCAGCCTATGAACTTAAGCGTTTAGGTGGTAAGTATGCACTCATTACTGCATGTATAGGTGGGGGTCAAGGGATTGCTACGATCATCGAAAGAGAAGGATAATACAATTCAAATGCTAGAAGGAGGGAGAAACGTGTCAACTACTCCCCATGAAATCGAAGTATATGTAAGATTTTGCGAAACAGATGCAATAGGACATGTGAACAATACAAGCTACTTTCTATACTTTGAAGAAGCGCGCACAAAGTTTTTTTCAATACTACATCCCGAAAGAAAACGTTCATTAGGTTTTATATTAGCGTCTATTAAATGATAATCAACCAAGCATATGCAGAACAAATTTTGAAAGTATATACTTACGTTACAAAAATTGGCAATAAAAGTTTTACAATGGGACAAATCATAAAATCAGAAGCAGATGGCAAGATTATTGCACAGGCAATCGTCACAACGGTTTGCTTTAATCATAAAGAACAAAAGTCGATCACAATCCCAGAAGTTTTGAGACAAAATTTACAACAGAAATTATTAGTTTAATAAATTTCAAAAGGCGTGATTATATGGATTCTGAAACAATTCCTATTCGAAAAAGGTGAGGAATTGGATTGTCATAAGCTTGAAACCTACTTGAAAGAGCAAATTCCAAATCTACCGTGTGCCGAATTAGAAATCAGACAATTCGGCGCAGGAAAATCCAATTTAACATATGAAATTAAAATTTGGAAGCTGGGAAGCCGTTTTAAGACGCCCGCCATTAGGAGTCCTTGCACCAAAAGCTCATGATATGAAAAGAGAATATACGATATTAAATGAACTTCATACTCATTTCAATAAAGCGCCAGAACCATATCTTTTAGCAGAAGAGAATATACTTGGAAGTCCTTTCTTCATCATGGAAAGAAAACAAGGCATCGTACTAGATACAAAATTTCCTGAATCGATTCAAATAACTAAAAGCCTATGTCGACAAATCTCTGAAAAAATGGTCGATACTTTAGTAGACTTACACTACATTGACTATCAAAAAACTAAGTTAAAAGAGATGACAAAGCCAGATGGTTTTATGGAGCGGCAAGTTCATAGTTGGATCAAACGGTTTGAAAAGGTTCAAACAGAGAATATCAAAGGATTGGATCAACTAAAGTCGTGGATGATCACTCATATTCCTAAATCGCCAAATCCAACAGTCATTCACTATGACTTCAAATTAAATAATTCAATGTTTAATCATGACTTTAGTGAAATTGTAGGGATATTTGATTGGGAAATGACAACAGTAGGTGATCCACTCATAGATTTAGGCGTAGCAATGAGTTATTGGATTCAAGAAGACGATTCAGAGCTGCTAAAAAGAGAAATGGATGTAGGAAAATCAATTACTTCCTATCCAGGCTTTATGACAAGACAAGAATTTATCGAATCTTATGCAAGAAAGAGCGGTCGAGATGTATCGAATATGCACTTTTATTTAACCTTTGCTTATTTTAAATTAGCAGTGATTTGCCAACAAATCTACTATCGCTATTATTTAGGTCAAACGGTAGATCAACGTTTTGCCAAGTTAAACGAATATGTTCGAAATTTAATCTTTTACGCTAATGAAACATCCATTAAGAGAAATTGAGCGGTGTAAATGAGGTGATCAATTGAAAAAAGTGCATGTGATATTGAAAAAAGAAGAACTCGATGAAGAAAAACTGACAAACAATAAAATTGCTGTTGTATTCGATATATTACTTGCTACTTCTACGATTACGACTTTCTTAAAAAATGGCGCCAAGGAAGTAATTCCAGTTCTCAATGAAGAAGAGGCCATACAAGTAGCAAGAAACAAAGAAACAGGAAGTTATTTAATGGTAGGAGAATATCTTGGGAAAACAATTGAAGGTATGCTCCCACCACACCCTAATACGTTAATAAATTCTGTAAAAGATAAATCCATTATCTTATCTACAACCAATGGGACTGTTGCGATTCGTAAAGCAATTGAAGCGAAAAAAGTATATATTGCGTGCCTTTTAAATGCAAAAGCTGTAGCCCAACAAATCAAACAACCATGATGAAGACGAAACCATTATTTTAGTTTGTTCAGGATCCTCTGGTGCATTTAATATAGAAGATTTCTTTGGTGCAGGATACTTTATCGACACATTGTTAAATCATGCAGAAAAAGAATTTGAATTCACTGATGCAGCATTTGCAGCGCATCAATTTTATAAAGGGCAAGCTCAAAATGGAAGTGAAATATTACGTTCCTCAAGAGTAGGAAAGAAATTAGTACGAAAAAACTTAAGTGATGAAATCGATTTTATCTTACAGTACGATCTGTATGATGTTGTTCCTTACGTCAAAAACAAACAAGCCGTTGTATTAGATTAGAAAACGATAGGAGAGAAAAAATGTCAATCACAAAGACGGATGATCTATTAGTAAATAAGGATAATGGTGTTTTATATTTAACGTTAAATCGCCCTAATCGTTTAAATGCATTTAGTCCTGACATGATTGCTACATTAAAAGAATCCATCCAAGTAGCGAAAACGGACAAATCTATTAAAGTTGTCGTCATTTCCGGGGTATGGCAGAGCCTTCAGTGCAGGCGGCGATGTTAAAAATATGGGACAAAAGAACACCACTTGGGACATATGAACATATTGGAAGACTAAATGAATTAGTTCTAGCAATGCAAAACTTAGAAAAACCTATCATTGCTGCGGTTCATGGATATGCTGCGGGTGCCGGTTTTAATCTTGCCCTAGCAAGCGACATAATACTAGCTACAGAAGATAGCCAGTTCATATTAAGTTTTTCAAAAGTTGGCTTAATTTCAGATGGCGGTGGGCTATCGTTTTTACCTCGATTAATCGGGCCATATCTTGCGAAGGAACTATTCTTCAATGCAGAGCCCATCACAGTTGAAAAGGCAAAATCACTTGGTATTGTCAATCAAGTATATTCGATTAATGAATTTAAAGATAAAGTACAGGAATTTGCGTCCAAACTGGCAAATGGTCCAAATGTTTTTTATGGATTTATCAAAAAAATTGTGAACTTATCATTAACATCTACTTTAGAAGAAATTCTCGATCAAGAAAGAATCACACAAGCAACTATGATTGGTACAGAAGATCACAAAGAGGGCGTACAAGCATTCAAAGAAAAACGAGTTCCTCAATTTAAAGGTAAATAGTATTTAGTTCGATTTGTATAATCGAAACTGCGGTAACAGAGGGGGGACAAAATGGAAATATTTATACAACAATTGATGAATGGTTTAACAATTGGTAGTGTGTATTGTCTTGTTGCACTAGGATTAACCCTAATTTATGGTATATTGCATATTCCTAACTTTGCACACGGTGCATTATATATGATTGGTGCTTATGTAACATTAACAGTTATGACTAAACTGGGTGTTCATTACATCATCGCCATTGTTATTTCAATGTTGGTCGTTGGCTTCATAAGTCTCTTAATGGAAAGGTTTGTTTTTCATCCATTAAGAGGAACGATTTCTATTAATAATATGGTGGCATCAATAGGTATTCTATTATTTCTTGAGTCATTTTCTCAGTTGGTATGGGGAGCTGACTTCCTTCAAATGTCGACACCATTCTCTCAAATTATAGATGTATTTGGTGTTACGTTAACTATGCAAAGAATCATTATTATTGTAGCTGCTATTGCCATCATGGGACTGTTATATCTCTTCCTAAATAAGTCGTTTGTCGGAAGAACAATTATTGCCATGTCTCAGAATCGTGAAGGTGCATTTCTAGTAGGAATCAATTCGAATAAGGTAGCGATGTTAACATTCTTTATAGCAGGTGCTTTAGCTGCAGTTGCTGCATCTTTAACTTCTCCATTAAATTTAGTCTTCCCTGGTATGGGACATTTAGTGATTCTAAAAGCTTTTGTCATCATTATTATAGGCGGAATGGGGAGTATTCCAGGGGCTATTATTGGTGGTTATATTCTTGGATTAAGTGAAAGTTTCGGTGCCACTTATATTGCCAGTGATTATAAGGATATTATCGCATTTGTTTTGCTCATCATCATCTTGTCCTTTAAACCGAATGGAATATTTTCAAGGGGGGGAGCTGAATGACGTTAGTATCCAGCAAAAAAATATATCATCCTTGTTTTAATAGCACTTGCTATTCTATTTCCTTTAATAACACAGAATAATTATCATATCTATGTTACAACATTAGCATTTATTTGGATGATCGCTGTTTATGGTTTAAATATACTGGCAGGGTATACTGGATATTTATCACTTGCCCAAGCTGGATTTTTTGCTATCGGTGCATATTCAATGGGTTTACTTTCTGTAAAAACAGGAATTGGCTTTTGGCCTTCTTTCATTCTAGCTCCAATCATCACAACATTTTTAGGGTTCATCGTAGGTCTAGTAGCTCTGAGGACTAAGGAACACTTTTTTGCAATTTATACATTGTGTATCGGATATGTAATCTATTTGGTGATTGATAAATGGGATACATTAACTGGTGGACCTAGAGGACTTATGGGAATAAGTGCACCAGGAAATATTGGACCACTAACATTCACAACGCCAATTTCACAATACTATTTCGTATTATTCTTTTTATTGCTAACGATTTTAATCGTTTATCGTATTGTTCATTCATTAACAGGAAGATCGTTTAAAGCTGTTAAAACGAGTGAAAATTTAGCACAAGCTATCGGTATTTCAACAGTTAAAACAAAATTAATGTCATTTGTCTTAGCAACCTTTTTTGCAGGGCTATCTGGCGGATTATATGCATGCTTTTTAAGATTCATAATACCACAAATAAGTTCTACCACTATCATGTTCGATTTATTAACGTTTCTTATTGTAGGTGGAATTGGCACTTTATCAGGTCCAATTATTGGTACATTGCTCATTGTTTATGTAACCCAAAGCCTTCAATTTCTTCAAGAGTACAGAATGTTACTTTTCGGCCCAATTCTAACACTTATCATTATTTTCTCACCAAAAGGAATTGTCGGATTATTTAGCACTATGATTGCTTCTAGAAGAGAGAAAAGAATAAGGATTGCAGAAAGCAAAAAAGTAACTTAGGGGTGATGTGATGTTTTTAGAAACAAAAAACTTATCGAAAAGATTCGGAGGTTTAGCTGCTGTTAATAATGTTGATTTTTCTATAGAACAAGGCAAAATTAATGCAATTATCGGTCCAAATGGTGCAGGTAAATCTACTTTCTTTAATTTATTAAGCGGTTTTCATACGCCAACAACCGGCGAAATTGTATATAAAGAAATGGATATTACAAAACTTCCTTCACACAAAATTGCTGAAATGGGGATTGCCCGAACGTTTCAAACAACTAATTTATTTGAAGAATCTACTGTTTTCGATAATATTATTGTCGGTCATCGCCTTCTAAAGACAATCATCCTGTATTGGGATGTGATTTTTAGAACAAAACGATTAAAACGAGAAGAAGAACAATGCAAAGAAAAAGCCTTGGAAGTTTTAAATATGGTAGGTTTAGCTCACTCAGCTGATAGGATTGTTGCGAATATTTCCCAAGAGGAAAAAAAGCGAGTTGCATTTGCTCTTGCTTTATCAACTGATCCTGAGCTTGTTTTTTTAGACGAACCAACTGCAGGGGTAAATCCTGATGAGACAGATGATTTGGCCGAAATTATTAAGAAAATGGCTGATAAAGGAATAACAGTATGCCTGATTGAGCACAAAATAAAAATGATTATGGATTTAGCAGATAAAATTATGGTTCTGAACGATGGGGAGAAGATTGGACCAGAAGGGACACCAGGAAGATAATTATTAAAAATGTAGCAGTGTGGTGAAATTAAAATATATCTCGGGGGGAATGCCAGTGCTTAAGTTAACAAACGTGACGACTAAATATGGACATTTTTCCGCAATTCAAAAATTTGAAGATTCAAATAGAAAAAAGGTCAATTAGTCGTTTTACTCGGTGCAAATGGAGCAGGAAAAAGTACAACATTTCGAACAATAAGCGGTCTTAGTAAGCCAGCTGAAGGTGAAATACTTCTTGAGGGGGATATTATCAGTGGAAAATCCCCAGATAAAATTGTTCAAGCAGGTATTATTCAATGTGCAGAAGATCGAAAATTATTTTCACAAATGTCTGTCTATGAAAATTTGCTAATGGGCGCATATGTTCATAGAAAAAATAAAAATGTGATTAAGAAAACATTAAACAATGTGTATGAACTATTTCCAATATTAGAAGAGAAAAAAGAATGATGCAGCTGGATCGTTAAGTGGCGGACAACAGCAAATGGTAGCCATTGGTCGAGCGTTAATGGCTAAACCTAAAATCATGCTGTTAGACGAGCCTTCTATTGGATTGGCTCCATTAATTGTAGAACAGATGTTTAAAAGTATTCAACAGATTCATAAAGAAGGAACAACAATTTTATTGGCTGAGCAAAATGCAAATGCGGCATTAAGTATTGCTGATAAGGGATACGTGTTTGAAAATGGAAAAATTGTTGTTGAAGGAACTTCGGAAGAATTATTTAAAAACGAAGAAGTTCGAAAAGCCTATATTGGTGCTTAAAGTAAGACTTTATAAAAAACTAGAGGAGGTATTGAATGAATAAAATAAAATCATTTTTATTTATTAGTCTCATAGCTTGTGTGTTGGTATTAACAGCATGTTCAAGTAAAAGTGGTGGCGGTTCGAGTAGGGGAAAATGTTATCAATATTGGCTACAGTGGACCTTTAACAGGCTCGGCTGCTCATTATGGCGAAAAAACAGTTAATGGATTATCAATGGCTATTAATGAAATTAATAAATCAGGCCTTGATATAAATGGAACAGATTATAAATTGAAATTAGTGAAGTTAGATGATAAATATTTACCAAATGAAACGGCTGTCTAATGGGCAAAGACTAGTACAAGAATATAAAACACCAATAATTATTACTCCACATAGCGGTGGGATTTCTGCATTACAAGTATTTAATGTGCAACAAAATTTTATCATTGGTGGATATTCAAGTGAACCTTCCATTACAGAAGTAGGAAACCCTTTAACTGTCAATAATACCTCCAAATTACAAGGATTATATTGACACATTTGTAGAGTATGAAATGAAAAAGTTTGGAAAGAAAATTGCGCTAATTCCACCTGTTACACAATATGGTCAAGATTGGGCAAAGGCAATTACACCTAAATGGAAAGAAAAAGGTGGAGAAGTTGTATATCAATCTACTGTAGATTTTGAAAAAGATACAGACTTCTATACACTTGTAACAAATGCGCTTAAAAAGAAACCAGATGTACTATTCATCGGTGGTCCATCAGAATCGACTGCAAAATTAGCACTTCAAGCAAGAGAAGCAGGATTTAAAGGTGGTTTTATCATCATGGACCAAGCAAAAATGGATGAGATGATGAAATTAAAAGGTTCCTATGACTTTTTAGAAGGATCAATCGGTACAATGCCACTATCTTCAGCTGATTATCCTGGTACAGCTGGAATTCATCAAAAAATATAAAGAGAAATTTAATGCTGTTCCAAGTTCTGAATCCGGTTACCTTTACACATCGGTTTATGTTTTTGCAGAGGCTATGAAAGCAGCAAAAAGTGTTGATGATCCAAAAGCAATTTATGAACATCTTCAAGATGGACTAGATCATCTACCAGAAAACAAAAAAGGTTTATGAAATTCCGACGATTGGAAAGAATGGAGCGTTTGGTGTAAATGTTCGTGTGGGTGCAATTGAAAATGGAAAAATTGTTTCAATCCCAATAGAGAAATGATAATGAAGTCTGAAGAAATCAGGTGCCTTTAACTGATTTCTTCCTTTAAATTATTCAGCTTTCTTAAAGGAGGATATAATTAATTGACCAATAGCACAATTCATACAAATGTACAATTCTTATCTTTACAACAAGCAATGGAAAAGGGTCCCAGATCAGTCTAAGATTTTAGTAGGAGGATTCGGAGCCACAGGAATACCTGAATATCTCCTTCAAGGTCTAATTGATCAGGAAGTAGGGGATTTAACGATAATAAGTAATAATATCAAGGATACCTCGAATCTTCATAAATTATTTATGCTAAAGCGAATTCGAAAAGTGGTTGGAAGTTATTATACAACGAGCAAAGAGGTCGTAAAAGCATATAGAGAAGGCCGCATCGAAGTAGAACTATTACCTCAAGGAACATTTTCAGAAGCAATTCGATTAGGTGGAGCTGGCATTCCTGCTTTTTTCACCCCAACAGCAGTCGGCACGGATTTAGCTAAAGGAAAAGAGGTCCGACACATTAATGGAGTTGACGCCGTTTTAGAACATTCCATTACAGCAGATATTGCATTAATCAAAGCATACAAAGCAGATAAAGCCTGCTGGAAATCTAATTTATCGAAAGGCAGCTCGGAATTTTAATCCTTTGATGGCGATGGCCGCAGATTTGACAATTGTGGAGGTGGAAGAAGTAGTTGAAATTGGGGAACTTGATCCAGAGCTGATCGCTACACCTTTTATTTTTGTTGATATTATTGTAAACAAAAAAGAGGAGGATGTCATATGAGTGATGATTCCTTAAAAAAGTATATTGCTTGGCGTGCTGCAAAAGAGCTAACATCTGGTGTTGTCAATTTAGGAATCGGAATCCCAACTCTAGTTGCTGACTTTATACCAAAAGGACTTGTAACACTGCATTCTGAAAATGGAATCCTAGGAGTTGGACCAACGCCAATAGAAGGTGAAGAGGATCTTGATTTGGTAAATGCTGGAAAAGACTATATTACATCTCTTCCATATTCATCTTATTTTGATAGTTCTCTTTCCTTTGCCATTATGCGTGGTGGTCATTTGGATGCAACGATTATAGGTGCACTTCAAGTAGCAGAAAATGGAGATATTGCAAGTTGGGCGATCCCTGGTGAAGATGTACTTGGCGTTGGAGGTGTGATGGATTTAGTAATCGGAGCCAAAAAAGTAATCGTAACAACAAAACATTTAACACAAAATGGCGAACCAAAAATTCTTCCTTGCTGTACATATCCACTGACTGCCAAAAAACGTGTTGATACGATTGTTACTGAATTGGCTGTTTTTAAATTTGTCGATGGTTGTTTTAATCTAACCGAAAAGATAGAGGAAATCTCATTCAAAGAGTCAAAAAAACATCACACCAGCATTCTATAAAATAGCACCTAATGTTCAAACCGTGAGTCGTACGCAAATAGTAAAAGATATCCTATATAGTTCAGTGAAATCATGAAAGGGGCTAGATGATGGAATTCCAAGAATTATTTGATTTAAATGGACAGATTGCGGTCATTACTGGTGGAGGAAGAGGCTTGGGACAACAAATTGCAGAGGTATATGCAGAACGTGGTTGCAATCTTGCTCTGTGTTCAAGAAACAAAGGGAATTGTGATGAGGTTGCGGATATCCTAATTCAAAAATATGGCATAGAAGCAAAGGGGTATGAGCTTGATGTAACAAATGAAGATCAAGTGAACGAAGTGGTTACGCAAATTATAGAAGACTTCGGCAAAATCGATATTCTAGTTAATAATAGTGGCACAACTTGGGGAGCAAAAGTGGAGGAAATGCCTCTAGAAGCTTGGGGAAAAGTAATGAATGTGAATGTTACGGGTACTTTTTTAGTCAGTAAATCTGTTGGAAATCATATGATCAACCAAAAATATGGCAAAATCATCAATATCGCATCTGCAGGGGGCCTTACAGTTCGACCACCAGAAATCACCAATACCATCGGATATACGACGAGTAAAGCTGCAGTCGTTCATTTTACAAAAGACTTAGCCATTAAATGGGCACAGCATGGGATCTATGTAAATGCCATTGCTCCAGGAATGTTCCGGACAAAGATGACAAAAGAAACATTAAATCAAAAAGAAGAAAAAATCCTAGAAACAATTCCTCTCAAGAAAATAGGCGATGAAAATATGCTAAAAGGTGCAGCTATCTATCTAGCTACGAAAGCAAGTGATTTTGTCACAGGGACTGTCTTGAGTGTAGATGGTGGAAGTACATTATAAAAGAAATCCAAAACTCCCTCGAATGAAGGTACTTTTTCTTAAAATCAACATTCATCTCCTAAATGACAAAATTATCAGAATATTGTAAAATAAATGTAATTCCATTTTACAAAAGGGGTGTAGGGGATGAATGTACCATTAGTATTAACAGATTTTCTTGATAGAGCAGTAGAATTATATGGAGACAAAAAAGCGATACTAGATGAAAAAAGGGCATTTACATACCGCGAAATAAACGGACGTGTAAATCAGTTATCCCGTGGATTACAATCTTTTGGAGTGAAAAAAGAGGACAAGGTTGCATACTTAGCTTCAAATACAATTGAAATGTATGAAGGCTTTTATGGAATTTATCAATTAGGTGCAATAATGGTTCCTTTAAATATCCGATTAAAACCCGAAGACTACTTATTTATCTTAAATCATAGTGAGTCTAAAATTTTACTAGTAGATCAAGATTTATACCATTTAATCGTCCCAATTAAAGAGAAATTGGAAACAGTGCAGCAAATCATTGTCCATTATAAAGACGAAGAAACACAAGAACTTGGCTATGATGAATGGTTAGCTCAATTTGATAACAGTGAATTTAAACGTACAGAATTAGATGAGGATGATGTAGCGAGTCTTATTTACACAAGTGGAACAACGGGTGACCCAAAAGGTGTTATGTTAACGCACAGAAATAACTATTTACATGCCCTTACAACAATGCACCATCTACGCGTAACGGATGAGGATGTTCTTTTACACGTTCTACCAATGTTCCATGTGAATGGCTGGGGTTCACCGTATTACTACACTGCAAATGGTTCAACACAAGTCTTCCTAAGAAAAGCTACACCTCAAGCGATATTCGGTGAGATCAAAAGACATAACGTAACTGTTGTTCATATGGCACCAACCGTATTGAATTCACTTATTCAATATTACGATGAACAAAAACCAGCATTATCAGATGAACTGCGCGTTGTTATCGCAGGTTCAGCACCACCAGTAGCATTCGTTGAAAAAGTAGAAAAAGAAATTGGTTGGGAATTTGTCCAAGTATATGGAATGACAGAATCTACTCCATTAAGTACAATTTCACGCATTCTTCCTCAATATCAAGATTTACCTGATGATGAGAAATACCAACTGAAAGCAAAAGCAGGAACACCAATGATTGGTACAAAAGTAAAAGTCGTAGATGAATTGGGCGACGAAGTACCTCATGATGGCGTAACCGTTGGGGAAGTAATCGTTCAGAGGAAATGGCGTGATGAAAGGGTATTGGAAAAACGAACAAGCAACCTTAGAATACAATCAAAGATGGCTGGTTACATACAGGAGATGTCGGCCATATCGATGAAAAAGGGTATGTAGCAGATCACAGACCGTAAAAAGGATATCATTATTAGTGGAGGAGAAAATATTTCTTCGATTGAAGTAGAAGGCGTACTTTATGATCACCCAGATATCCTAGAAGCAGCTGTTATTGCCGTACCACACGAAAAATGGGGAGAAACACCTCACGCATATGTAGTACTACGCGAAAATGCAACATTAACAGAACAAGAGATCATTGATTTCTCCCGTTCAAAACTAGCACATTTTAAAGCCATTACAGGTGTTACATTTATCGACGAATTACCAAAAACCGCTTCAGGCAAAATCCAAAAAGTTCATTTGAGAAAGAGTTATGTAGAGAGTACTGGAATTTGATAGTGCCACATTAAGGATCAACGAGTTATTTCGTTGGTCTTTTAATTTTATATTTAATTACGGGTGTGATTCTAATTTGAAACTGAGTGGTTCTAATCGAAGGTCGAGTGGTTCTAATCAAGGTCGAGTGATCAAATTAAAGACTGAGTGGTTCAAATCAAAGGTCGAGTAGTGCTAATAAAGATCTGAGTGAATCAAATCAAAGACTGAGTAGTGCTAATTAAGGTCTTGAGTGAACCTAAAGAGTCTATGTTCTCTTCTAAACAAACACTGAATAAAATAAATATCAGTTCTCTTTAAACAACAATAAAATTGTATAATAGACAATATACGTTTTACTGATTAATACAATATTGTAAGTAAAAATACATCAATCTTTGAAGGAGATAAATTTGAAAAGAATCATTCGAAATCCATGGTTTTTATTTTTCCTTGTTGTCATCTTAGCTATTATAGTGACCTTCAATATTCCTATTGAAAAAAGAAAATATGGACTCACTCAATCTGGACTGACCACTGATTATACAGGGCTTACTACCAGAGCATGTGGATAAAGTGGTAAAAGCCACCAACCGGTATGATATGCAGAAAATTGTGAAACAAGCAAATGCGGAAGGAAAAGCATATATCGATTGCAGGACTTCAACACTCTCAAGGTGGACATACATATTATAAAGATGGCATTGTCATTGATATGCGGACATTCAACAAAATTTTAGAGGTAAATGACAAAGCAAAAACTGTTCGAGTGGAAGCAGGTGCTACTTGGGAGGATGTGCAAGAAGCGATTCAACCCTATGGATTAGCACTTAAAGTGACTCAATCCCAATCCATCTTCACGATTGGGGGTTCTCTTTCAGTTAATGGACATGGGAGAGATATTCGCTTTGGACCAATGTCAAGCACGGTTAAGGAACTAACATTATTGGCACCACAAGGCGAAATTAAAACAATTACGAATAAAGATGCCGAATCATATAATGCAATATGTATTAGGGGGATATGGGCTTATTTGGCGTGATTTTGGATGTAACACTTGAATTAACAGATAATGAGCTCTATACCATTCATACGAAAAGTTTAAAAACTAGCGAATATGAATCGTATTTTACGAAAGTACTAAACAATCCTGATATTGCGATGAATTACGCAAGAGTAAGTGTTGCACCAAGTTCCTTTTTAGATGATATGGTTGTGATTGATTACTATAAAACAGGTAACACAGACCATGTGACGAAGTTGAAAGGTGAAGATTTCGTCCATTTAACTAAATATTCACTAGATATAGGAAGACAAGGTGGCTTTTTAGAGGATATATTTTGGAAAACACAAAATTTCTATTTAAATCAGCTTGACGGTACCAAAATTACTCGAAATAATGTCATGCGTTCTGAATCTACTTTTATGGAATTTAATAATCCAGAAAAAGTAGAAGTATTGCAGGAATTTTTTGTTCCGATAAATGAATTCAATGAATATATGGAAGATTTAAAGAAACTACTTCCTGCAAATGATGCAAATGAAGATTTTAAAGTTCATAATATTACAATTCGCTATGCAGCAAAAGACAATACGACAAAACTAAATTATGCAAAAGAAGATATGTTAGGTTTAGTCATTCTTATACAGCATGGGCTTCAAGAAAAAGATATTGAACATGCAAAAGTTTTGATACAAAAATGGACCGATCTCACAATCAAGCATGGTGGGAGGTATTATCTACCTTATTATCCTTATCAAACAAAGACACAGTTTAAAGAATCCTATCCAAATTGGAAACAATTTAAAGAAGAAAAACGAAAGCAAGATCCAAATGAAGTGTTCGTTAACAATTTTTATCAAAATTATTTGAAGTAAAGAGGACATAAATGATTCGTAATAGCAACCGAATAATCCCATTAATTATTACAGTTGGTCAAGTTGCCGTTTTCCCATACTATATCATTTGGTTAAAAGAAGTAACTCTTACATTTACATTATTTGCATGGCTTTTTGCCGTCCATTCTTTTTCAGCTGCATGGGGGTACCGTGTATTTCAACTGAAAAAGAACAAGGGAAAATCCAACATATCACTTATTTATTTGGGAATGGGATGCATCTACCTTTTCGTGGGCCTATTTCATTTAGAGTATGAAATTCTTACCTTACGTAGCACTACTTTTACAAGTTCTTCTTGGATTTCTTCAGGGTTATTTTCGAGCATGGCATGTTGAACAAGATACCTATCATCTCCACGCAGTGAATCATTACATTATTGTTGGATTGATTATGATCTCACTAACATTTGTGAAAATCATTTCGCCAGTTGTAATTATTTCATTATTTGGTTGGTTACTGTGCGGATGTAGTTTGTGGATGTTGATTAAAAATGTGCGAAAGTGAAATAGAATATTATATATTAATCTTAACTAATCTGGAAGAAATGCTATAGTTTATTTAAAAAAATTTTTTGTTCTTCCATAGAACTTTGTGGTATAACTGTAGAAAACCTGGACAAAGGAAAAGAGGAACGCCATATGAATGGAGAGTTATTAAGAAAACAAGAGAGCATCTTAAGTTCCCAAAATAATAGCAAAGCAGATTTTATATTACGCAATGCTCAAATTGCGGACGTATTTAATCTAGAATGGCGAAAAGCAGATGTTGTTATAAAAAATGGACTGATTGTGGCTATTGATACAGAAGGGAAATATGAAGCTAAATCAGAAGAAGATGCAAATGGAAAATATGTCATTCCAGGTCTCATCGATGGGCATATTCATATTGAATCTTCTATGTTGCGACCATCTGAATTTAGTAAGATTCTATTACCCCATGGGATTACAACAGTCATTACCGATCCACATGAAATTGCCAATGTGGCAGGTGCAAAAGGCATTCAATATATGTTGGATGATGCAGAAAATGCTGAGATGGATATACATGTAATGCTCCCATCAAGTGTGCCCGCTACATCTTTTGAGAATGCGGGGGCTACGTTAAAAGCAAAAGACTTAGCGCCATTTTTAAGTCATTCAAACGTATTAGGCTTAGCCGAAGTGATGGACTTTCCTTCTGTTCTAAATGGTAATGAAGATATGATGCAAAAAATTGCTCAAACGGAAGCTAAAAACCTTGTAATAGATGGTCATGGCGCTGGGCTAAAAGAGAAACAAATTCGTGGATATCGAGTTGCTGGAATTCAAACTGATCATGAATGTGTGACAGCGGATGAAGCAAGAACCCGTATTCAACAAGGGATGTACGTGCTCATTCGGGAAGGTTCAGCTGCAAAAAATCTTCGTGCTGTCTTATCTGCAGTAACCCCTACAAATGCTAGACGTTTTATGTTTTGCACAGATGACAAACATTTAGATGAACTGATTGAAGAGGGAAGTATCAATCATGCGATTGCCTTAGCGATAGAAGAGGGAATGGAACCGCTTCAAGCGATTCAACTCGCTACTCTTAATGCTGCAGAATGTTATCGGTTGAAGAAGAAAGGGGCAGTTGCTGAAGGTTATATTGCTGATTTGATTTTACTAGATAATATAACCACTTGTAAGCCACAATCTGTTTGGAAAGATGGAAAGAAAGTAGTGGAGAACGGAAAATTGTTACGACTAGAAACAAAATCCGAACCCGCCCCTTCTTCCATTTTGCAGTCTGTCCATATTCCAAATTTAACGGCACATGATTTAGAAATTCCTTTTATAAATGGAAATCAAGCAAACATCATTGAAATCGAACCCAATCAACTGATCACACATAAAAAAATTGCGACAGTCCATGTTGAAAAAAATGCATTTGTCCCTTCTATAGAAAAAGATTATTTAAAATTAGCAGTGATTGAACGTCATCATGATTTGGGGAATATTGGGCTTGGCATTGTAAGTGGTTTCGGACTGCAAAAAGGAGCTGTGGCCACAACAGTAGCGCATGATTCACATAATGCCCTTGTTTGCGGTACAAATGATGAGGATATGCTACTAGCAATCGAAGCATTACAAAAAATGCAAGGTGGATATGTTGTAGTAGCTGATGGGGACGTGTTAAGTGCTTTACCTCTTCCAATTGGCGGACTCATGACAAATTTAAATTCGGATGATGCAGAAAAGCAATTGCATGAATTACACAAGGCCCTCATCCAGCTGAATCCTAATTTAAACTTTCACCTTTTCTTAACATTATCATTTATTGCATTACCAGTGATTCCAAGTATTAAACTAACAGATACTGGCTTATTTGATGTGCAAAATTTTAAACATATTCCTATTGAAGTGGATAAGAGTGAACTCACTTTATGAACAAATAACACCATTTCCTTGAGAGGAAGGGGGCGGGGGATCAAGTCCCTCACTGGTCATCAAAACAAAACACTGTAAAAACCTTGTTGTATCAAGGTGTTTGTGAAGCAGTTAGACCATTTGTAGGTAGCAGCTACAGATGGTCTTTTTAAACGAAATAACCCTTTTGGTCATGCTTGGGGCGAGGCAGAAAAGGTCATTCTTTTTTGCTATACTGGTAAGGATTGAAAGAATGAAAGTGTTATATTTTCAATACAAATAAGGAGTTAATATCCTATGGCGATAGCAAGTTATTCCAAATTTAATCAATATAAGAATCTCAATTCAGTCATTACCGCTCCTCTCTAACAGAGGAATCTATACTAAGTGAACAATTTTTATTAGAAACAGATGCAAAGAAGAAGCTTAGAACTTATATTACGCACCTTTTGAATATGTTAATGAACGTGCTAAGGTAGTGATTGTTGGAATCACTCCAGGTTTACATCAAATGAAACAAGTCCTTTTCGACCGTATTAAATGCAAAGAACCTAAGTAGATAACGATGAAGATGTTCTTCATCAAGTAAAAAATAACTCTAGCTTTGAAGGACCAATGAGAAAAAATTTGGTTCAAATGTTAGACGATCTTGGTTTAAACGAATACTTAAGATTATCTTCTACTATTGAGCTTTTCAATGAAGCTAGTCACCTTAGTACATACAACCTCGGTTATCCCTACCCTGTATTTTACAATGGGAAAAACTATCAGTGGCTCAACACCAAACATATTAAAGACCGAAATCTTAAAAAAATATGTTACAGAATGCTTTGCTACAGAAATGAGCAATTTAGACAACCCACTTATTATTCCTTTAGGTGTTAACGTTTCTAATGTATTAAACTATTTAGCAGACAACCAACTTCTTGATTCAAATTGTCTTCTTTTAGGTTTCCCTCATCCTTCTGGAGGAAATGGTCATCAGACTCAAGCAATTTGCGGAAAATAAAGATCCGAATGCAAGAAATGCTCCGGGTCTCATTTTCAAAACGAGGCTTTTTCTAAACTTTATTGATTTAAAATTAAAAATCCTTCCTTTAAATCCAGAAGCAAATGAAGTTGTTGATGATGATATTCTTGTTCAAACAATATTTATTAAAGATATAAATCAGTTTGCTTTTGTAATGAAGAATACGGCAAGAGTATTGGAAACCATCGACCAGCAAGATCCACTGTGATGCAAGTCACTTGCTAAAAGATGCTTATAGAAATTGAAGTTATTGCCTCAAAATAAAGTCATTAAAAAAACTGCGTATAAAAAGCCGTAAAATGAAAAACATTTTTACGGCTTTTTGCATGATAACATACAATCCAACTACTTGATATTTTCCATTACTCAAAGCCTTGAATTCAAAAAATTTACATTTCGCACAAAACATGTTCGGCCCATTCTATACATAAAATATTGATATGTTCAGTAGTAAGAGGGGGCCTATATGTATTTACTAAAGAAAATTATCGTTATTATCATAGGAAGCATCTTTTTATCATTAGGGATCAATCTATTTTTGGCTCCTCATGAAATACTAGATGGTGGTATTGTGGGATTATCACTCATTTTAAATTATTTGTACGATTTAGAAGTTGGTCTCATGATTATGCTCCTTTCTGTACCCATTTTTATCGTTGCATGGGTACGATATAGGCATTATTTTTATAATAGTTTGCATGGGTTATTATTTTCTTCCTTTATTATAGATTTTTTAAAACCTTTACGTTCTCTTGTTCATTTGAATCCAATTCCTAGCTCTATCATTGGAGGAGTGTGCATTGGTACGGGCATGGGATTGATGCTTCGATTCCACACTAGTACTGGAGGAACAGATTTAATTGCTCAATTTCTAAGTGTCAAAAGTGGTATAAACGTCGGAATCATCATCTTTATGATTGATGTGACGGTGATCATACTTGGAGGAGTGCTCATATCTGCAAATACGTTATTTTTATCCATCATTACATTAATGGTTGTGGGGATGACTACAAGTCTTGTTACCAAAAAAATTTCACACGCATAAATTTAAAAATTTTCCTCGAAATATTCGCCATTAGAACGTATTTTCGGTAAAATATAGGTATGAATTGTAAAGAGGTGGATGCTTTATGAAGACCGTCGTTTTAGCCGAAAAACCCTCACAGGCGAAGGCATATGCAGACGCTTTTAAAGTAATGAAGAAAACAAAAAACTACATAGAATTGCAGCCATGTGCAACTTTTCCTGAAGGTGCGACTATTACCTGGGGAATAGGGCATTTAGTAGAACTAAAACAACCAGCAGACTACAAGCCCGAATGGAAAAGATGGTCATTAACCCAACTTCCGATGATTCCCGATCGCTATGAATTTCAAGTATCGAAAGGTAAATGGGATCAATTTCAAGAGGTTAAGAGACTTTTTAAAGATGCAGATTTACTCATTAACGCATGTGATGTGGACCGTGAAGGATCAAATATTTTCTACTCCATATTACGTCAAACAGGTATCCGCAACAAACCCATTCAACGATTATGGATCAATTCGCTAGAAATAGATGAGATACGAAAAGGTTTCGCGAACTTGCGCGATAATCAAAAAGACCTTGCTTTTATATCGTGAAGCTCAAACTCGCCAAATTAGTGATTGGCTAGTAGGAATGAATGCTAGTCGACTTTATACAATGCTTTTAAAAGCAAAAGGATTAAATGAAACGATGTCTATTGGTCGAGTACAATCACCAACAGTTTATATGATCTATCCAAAGACATCTAGAGATAGAGAACTTCAAACCATCTAATTTCTATGAAATAACTGGTGACTTTCTAGCGGAACATGGTCCATATAAAGGGAAAGCTAATGTAAAAAAGGACAAGCGAGAAGAAGTAGAAGCTATATTAGTACAAGCAGGAATACTAGAAAATCAACAAATTCCACGGAACAATCCAAGATGTGAAAAAACTTCGTAAATCGATTAAACCACCAAAATTGCATTCACTTATCAACATTACAAGCAAAGGCCAATAAAATATGGAAATATAGTCCAGCAAAGGTGTTAGAAATTGTACAGTCTTTATATGAGAAAAAACTGGTTTCATACCCCCGATACTGATTGTCAATACATTACAGATGCGGAATTCTCATATCTAGTCAATCAAATTCCAGCCTATCAAGGAATCATTGGACAACCATTTGAAGTAGCAAATCAGTGGCCCACAAAAGCGTTATGTTGACTCATTCTAAAGTGGAGGAGCACTATGCCATCATTCCAACAAAGACCATCCCAACCAATGCTAAGGTGGCAGGATTACCAGAGATGGAACGAAATATCTATTTTGAAATTGTCCGCAGTATGCTTGCGATGTTTCATCGAGACTATTTATATGAAGAAACGACAATCATGACCATCGTTAAAGGGATTGATTTTAAAACTGTAGGAAAAGTAGAAATTGATAAAGGATTCCAAGAATTATGGCCAGCTTCACCTAAAAAGAGGAAGAAGATCCATTATTACCACAAGTGGGCAAAAATGATGTAGTTGAATCACTTATCCACATTCACGAAGGTACAACACAACCACCAAAACCCTATACAGAAGGGCAACTGGTACAAATGATGAAAACCTGCGGAAAATTCATAGAAGATGAGGGGCAAAGTGATATTTTAAAAGAAGTAGAAGGGTCTGGGAACAGAGGCAACTAGGTCTGGCATTATCGAAACCATCAAACGCCATGGCTATATCGAAGTGGCCAAAAATATCGTTTCTGTCACAGACAAAGGGCGAGTACTTTGCGAAAGTATTGAAGGTTCACTTTTATCAAGCCCAGCAATGACAGCCAAATGGGAAACGTATTTGCGCAAAATCGGCAATGGTAATGGTTCCCAAGAAGCTTTCTTGGGTAGCGTTTCGAAATTCTTACATCACTTAATAGAAGTAACACCAGAAAAAGTAGCAGGAACCAATTTACAAGCAGCAATCGAAGCAGCTCCATCAGATGAACCAATTGTAGAATGTCCAATTTGTCACCAAGGAAAAATGGTCGCAAGAAAATCCTTCTATGGCTGCTCCAACTACCGAGCTGGCTGCAAATTTACAGTTTCAAAAACCATTGCAAGCAAAAAATTATCACCCAATCAAGTAAAAGAACTTTGTCAAAACGGTGTGACAAAAGAGATGAAAGGCTTTAAATCAAAAAAAGGATCTAAGTTTTTCAGCAAAGCTAAAATTGGAGCAAGGAAAAGTTGTGTTTGATTTTAATTGAATTTCTTAATTTAATTTCTAAAAGACAAGAGCTAAAAACAGTTCTTGTCTTTTTTAGATTTGGCTAAATATAAAGCTAAATAGAAAAGAGAAAGGGGGATATTCAACTCTTTAATTTTGTTTAATCTGTATGTGAAAAAAACAAGAAATACTGTTATTAAAAAATTCATACTTACATTTTGCTCATTATAATTCAAAAGAATAAATAACACTAATTAAGACAAACTTTTAGTATGAAAATAAGTAGATAAAAGTAAGCAGATAGGAAAAGGAGATGCTTGTACGTGAATAACGGAAATTGCGATTTCACACCGATGCAACAAATCACTAAAAGAAGATATCGCCCTATTGATGGGTTCTTTAAAGGAAAGCTTAGATAGTATGGGGGAAGATAATTACTGTCTTCTTGGGAATTTAGAAGATGCAAAAGATAAATTTGAAGAGATTGAGATGAAGGCAGCGACGTTTTATTTAAATTGCTATCTATCTCCGTATACAGATAAATATCCAGAAATCTCAAAATGTACGCAAAATTTATCAACTGTACGACATGGCGCTCTAATTGTGATCGAAAGAGAAGATTCACTAGTGCCATTAATCCAACCAGGAATTTCTATAAAGGCAGAATTGACTCATCCATTGTTAGAGTCCATATTTTATCCGGGAAATCCACTACATGATGGTGCTGTATTAATCAGTCATAATCATATTGAATCAGCAGCGAATGTACTACCACTCTCACTTCAATCCACTGGTGATAAAAAATTAGGGACACGCCATCGAGCAGCATTAGGGCTATCAGAGAGAAGTGATGCCCTAATACTTGTCGTTTCTGAGGAAACAGGTAAAGTGTCATTCGCTGTTAATGGTAAATTGTATCCAGTAACTCTGTAAACCTTATAATTCATCAGGTCTTGGGCCAGCTGACTTGCCTGAATTTTCAACTGTCATGATTGGCCGTACTGTAATATCTCCATTTACAATAATTTGGCAGGATAAACGCAAAAAATCATCGTAAATATGACGATCAATTCCTTTATTTACGAAAGCTTTCTTTTCTTTACTGGTAATTTCTAAATAGTCTCCAGCTAAAATTTCTACTCTGCAAGTAGTACATTTTGCATTTCCTCCACAACGATGCAGGATGTTAACCCCGTTATCCTCTAAAGCAAGCACTAATTTTTTTCCTTTTTCAACTTCAAAAGATTTTCCACCAAATATAGTAACGTAGGGCACACTTTTCACCTCGAATTAAAATTAATCTTATATAGTATTATCACCGTCCAGTAAATACTTTAGACATTTTAATCTCCATAAAAAAAGACCTAAAGAATAAAAAAACTCTTTAAGTCTTTTTCTTTAAGTATACGATTTATGAATTTCCGACTTTAGAAAAATCAATTTTAGATCTACTCCTTGCTAAAGCAAAAGCAGAATTAGAAGAAAGTTTAGATGGAAATAGCTTTAAATGTCCAATTCCAGAATCCATTAAGCAAGGACAAAACGAAAAATATGGTATTTAAGAATTATATTATAGTAGACAAACTTGCAATATTATGAGATAATAATATTTATGCTGATTAGCTAATTAGAAGTTATTGGCATTCTACTATATGTTTTTGAAGATACTTATTCACACTGGCGTGGCTTTGGGGTCACAAGGACGCGAAAGAAGGTAGGGTTCGCGTTGCTTAAGTTAGAGAACTTTCCAGTGGAATTTTACCGCGGCAAGTAAGAGAGAATTGAGGTTCTCTAGTATATTCCCCGGATGATCGGGTTGAAATTTGACTTTCAAAAATTAGCTAATATATAGAAATCCAAGGGGTACGCTAAAACTTAGTGTACCCCTTGTCCAATTTTATAACTACTATTAGCATTTACAATACCAATAAAAACATTATTGGTATATACCTCGCTAGTCTATATAGATTATAAAGATTTTTACAATAAGAAAAATAAAGTAATGAAATGAAGTCGGTTAAAATCCTCAGTGTTTAAAACAGAGAGATCTGAATCCTTTCAGAAGTTAACAGAAGCAGATTATCAGTATTCATTACAAAACATTTACATTTAAATAAGAATAAAATCCAAAGTTTTGACTAATTCTAATGGCTGGAGGTGATATAACTTGGCAAAACAAAAAAATAATAAGAATAACGTGGATCGTGAAGAATTTGGCTACGGCTATGACCTTAGTCCAGATGATTTAGACGTTGTTGGTCAAAACAACGCGGCTAAAGCCAAAAATCAAAACGAAAATGATGGTCAACCATCTGCAAAAGAAACCCAATCAAAACTAAATCAATAATCAAATCAAAAAGCACCACAAATGAAACGATACTCATTGTTTCGTTTTGTGGTGCTTTTCATTTTGGCTATGAAGTGGAATTTTGTTGATGTAAATTCATATTGATTTTCGAAATGGTCAACCACATATATATAAACATCAGTATTCCAAAAATGTCAGAAACACTGCATTATTTCACCATCCATACATTGAAAATTGTAAAATTCATGAAGTTAATCTATATATAAAGCTTAAGTCAATTGATTTCGTTATTTTCCTAATTCAAAACGAATCGTCCTCACGATTTGATATTGAATCATTCCCATCTCTTCAGGTGTTTCTTTTGCTCCATTGGCCAACCATTCTTCTATAACACCAAAAATAGCAGCAGTAATAAAGGAAAGAAAGTAATTTTGGAATAAGGTTACCTCATCCTGGTGGTTATCTTTTGTACTTTCCTTTGCTATATGGGATAGGACCTTTTTAAGATTGTTTCTTTATATAAATTTTTTATTTTCATTGAAAATGCAGGGTCTCCGGTTGGCCCAAGAAGACTTTAAAGGCAGTTGCTTCCGAACGAAAATAGGTAAACATTTGAATAATCGGAGGGTAGGGTTTACCCATTTCGATAAATCCTAGTCCTTCTAAAGGTTCCAAATCATTTAAACATGTTTCTAATCCTGTAAGTAGTCGTTCTTGTATTTGAGCCATTAAATCATATTTGTCCAAATAGTGCAGATAAAAAGTGCCACGATTTAGACCTGTTTTAGAGTCAATCCTTGAACAGTGACACCTTGAATCCCATGTTTTGACATAATGGCAATACATGCATCCTGTAATTTTTGCTTTGTTTCTAAATTCATTTGCTCATGAAATGTACTCATTCTTATTTTTATACCTTTCATTTACATAATAATGATTATGTAAATATTATCTAGTTCGCTCAAGCTTCGTAATTCTTTTTGACATTTGATGCTATTTGCTTTTGTAATTGTTCAAGTTGTTTAGAGTTATTTTCATCGTTTTGATGATCCTTTGTATCTTCAATGACATCTTGCTGTACTGCCATTGCTGTAGCAATAGTTGCAAGCCCATCTCCAAGTGTGAAATTGCGGAAGCAATAACTGCTAATTTGGCAGCGTAATTTTCAGTAATTTGGTTGATTATTAGGTTGATTATTTCTCATGAAATACCTCCCATAGAAATAATGAAATTATTAATTGTAATTATTATATGATTTACAACTATTTCGCATGAAAAACAAAATTATAAGTTAGGTCTTAACATGTATTATGAGATGATACTTTTTTAGAAGTAATGAAATAGACTCAACACATTCCAAAAGACTGTTTATTGAGTTCTAAAATAACCTCCATTACACTTAGTATATAATCAACACCGTGTTTAGTGAAAGGATGATGAAAATGACCGTTTCTGTCGAAATTACAGAAGTTACTAAACAATTTCATAAACATGTAGTTTTGCAAGATATTAATCTATCTGTTCAAAATGGTAAAATCTTCGGTATGATTGGACCTTCTGGCTGCGGAAAGACAACATTAATTAAAGTGATGGTTGGCATGTTAAAAGCGGACCATGGAAATGTAAAAGTTTTAAACAAATCAGTTCCGCAATTTGATCTATTAGATAAAATAGGATACATGGCTCAATCCGATGCGCTTTACACTGATTTGACAGGTTATGAAAACCTCCAATTTTTTGCTAAATTGTATGGATATAAGAAAAAGCAAAGAGATCAACAAATTTCCTATGCTGCAGGAGTTGTACAATTAACAGATTTTCTTAAAAGAAAAGTTCAGGATTATTCTGGTGGGATGAAACGCCGACTTTCACTAGCAATCGCACTGATTCAAAATCCAGAAATCCTAATTCTAGATGAACCAACTGTGGGAATTGACCCCGCTTTAAAGAAAACCATTTGGCAAGAACTTGAGAGATTACGAGATGAAGAACAAAAAACAATTTTTATAACAACACATGTAATGGATGAAGCGGAGAAATGTGATGAATTAGCATTAATGCGAGAAGGCAAAATAATCGCACAAGGTACTCCTAAAGAGCTAAAAATTCAATTTGAAGCTGACAATTTTGATGATGTATTCCTTAAAGCAGGAGGTCATCAGGTATGAAAATTTTGCATTAGTAACCCGAATCATTCAACAAATATTTAGAGATAAACGAACAATGGCGTTGTTATTTTTGGCTCCTTTACTTGTGTTAAGTTTAATGTATTTTATTTTTCATTCCAATGAAGTCGATACAACATTGGGAGTTGTGAATGTAAATGAAAAGATAGTGAAAACGATTGAAAAGTCCGATATAAAAGTAATAAACTTTGATAGCTTAACTACAAATAAGGCTTTAGATGAAAAACTCGATGGTTGGTTAGAAGTTCGAGATGGAAAACTTTCTTTAACACTACAAAATGATCAACCTAGTCGAGCAAAAGCGCTTCAATTAAAGCTAAAGCAAGCACTCTCTGGCACACCGCAACAAAGCCCGTCAATTTCAATTGATTATGTTTATGGCAATCGGAATACTGCATTATTTGATGTGATTAGCCCTATTCTAGTTAGCTTTTTTGTATTCTTTTTTGTATTTTTAATTGCTGGGATTGCGTTGTTAAAAGAACGTACAACAGGAACTTTAGAAAGATTGCTCTCAACACCAATCAGACGTTTTGAAATCGTGCTAGGCTATTTAATGGGGTATGGCATTTTCGCAATTATACAAACTTTACTTGTCGTTTTTTATGCAGTAAATATTCTTGATGTTGTATTGGAAGGCTCGATTTGGAATGTACTTCTGATTAATATTTGCTTGGGGCTAGTTGCATTATCACTTGGTATTCTTTTGTCAAGTTTTGCATCTTCCGAATTCCAAATGGTGCAATTTATCCCATTGGTTATTATTCCACAAATATTCTTTACAGGGCTATTTCCGATGGATGGGATGGCGGATTGGCTTGTTAATATTGGCAGAATTATGCCACTCTATTATGCTTCGGATGCGATTACAGGGGTCATGTATAAAGGATATGGATTTCACGATATTGCTAATAGATTTATCTGTATTAGTTGGATTTGCCCTTGTATTTATCGTCTTAAATATACTTTCTTTGAAAAAATATCGAACATTATAATAGGTAATTTTTAAAAATTCTTTTGTTATAAAATAATTATATATTGACAATATTTTTAATCTGTTGCATTCTAATATGTAAATATAAATGCGTTAAGTGAAGACTAGTACGTGTATCCCTTCTATAAAAGAGAGCAATGTTCACCGGCTGAAAGACATTGTAATAGAACTATGCGGAACCTACTTCATAGCTCCTAGCAAAACTAGGCGCAGTCTCAAGCGTTATGAGGAATGAGTGGAATGTCAAATCTGATGTTCAACTAAGGTGGTACCACGAAAATCTCCCTTTTCGTCCTTAATTTTTAAGGATGGAAAGGGTTTTTTTTATTAGGAGGATGGATTTGCGATGGAGAAGAAACGAATTGTTGTGAAAATTGGGAGCAGCTCTTTGACCAATTCGAAAGGTGAAATTGATCAAAAGAAATTTACTGATCATATACAAGCAATTGCGAAATTGAAACAAGCTGGCCATGAGGTGGTACTAGTATCTTCAGGTGCAGTTGCTTGTGGCTTCCGAAAACTTGGATATTCGTCAAGACCCGTTACGATTAAAGGTAAGCAAGCGGCTGCAGCTGTAGGTCAAAGTTTACTCGTACAATCGTATACCGAACAGTTAAATAAATATAACATTGTAACTGCACAAATTTTATTGACAAGAACGGACTTTTCCAAAAAAGATCGTTACAAAAATGCATACGCAACGCTATCTGAATTATTAGAAAGATCTGTGATGCCGATTATCAATGAAAATGATACCGTTTCTGTAAAGGAATTGACATTTGGTGATAATGATATGTTATCTGCTTTAGTAAGTGGTTTAGTGCATGCAGATCAACTGATTATTCTGACAGATATAAACGGCCTTTATAATGCAAATCCAAAGAAAAATCCAAATGCCGTTCGCTTAAATCATTTAGCAGAAATTACGGATGAAATGTTAGGATATGCGACTGCAGAAGGCTCAAAAGTAGGGACTGGCGGTATGCAATCTAAGTTGTACGCTGCAAAAACAGCGTTTGACTTAGGCGTTAAAGTGTTCATCGGAACTGGTTCAGGTGTTGATAAACTACTCGGTATTTTAGATGGAAATGGTGATGGAACTTATATTGAAAAAGATGAATTGCCTATCTTAACAAGTCAAAAACAGTGGATTTCATTGTTCTCTGCAGTTGCTGGCAAAATCACCATCGACAATGGGGCAGAGGTAGCCTTAATGGAACATGGGAAAAGCTTATTACCTGCAGGAGTCATTGATTTGGATGGGGAATTTTCTACTGGTGATGTGGTAGAAGTTTATGGTTCTCATGGCTTATTAGGTCGAGGAGAAGTTCTCTATTCTTCCGATCAATTAGAACAATCAATGGGAAAAAGAACAACGGATTTTAAGGCTCCATCGATTGAGGTCATACACCGAGATCGTTTTGTTCAACTATAAATAGGGGGAATTGTAGATGACAGAAGTTCTAGAAAAGGGAAAATTAGCAAAAACAGCAAGCTTTGAGATGAATCAAAAATCAACAATTGAAAAAAATGAAGCATTACAATTAATTGCCAATCAACTTTTAGAAGATCAACAATTCATTCTAGAAGAAAATGAAAAAGATATTCTGAGTGGCCAAGAAAAGGGACTTTCTCCTTCTATTTTAGATCGAATTTTATTAACAGAAGATCGTTTGAAAGGCATAGTGGAAGCAATCGAATTAGTGATCAGTTTGCCTGATCCGATTGGGGAAGTACTTGAGAATATTGAGAAAGACAATGGACTTCATATAGAGAAGAAACGTGTACCCCTTGGTGTGATTGGCATGATTTATGAAGCGCGACCAAATGTTACAGTTGACGCAGCAACATTAGCATTAAAAACAGGAAATGCGGTAATCCTTCGAGGAAGTTCTTCTGCGAAATATTCTAATATGGCATTAGTAGCATCGATCAAACATGCATTAGGTCAATCAAAACTTCCTGTAGAAGCTGTACAACTAATTGAAAATACTTCACATATCGCTGCTGAAGAACTTTTCCACTTAAAAGAATATTTAGATGTTCTAATTCCACGTGGAAGTAAGAAATTAATTGATACAGTCGTTTCAAAAGCAACAGTTCCGGTTTTAGAAACTGGTGCTGGCAATTGCCACATCTTTATAGATGAAACGGCAGATTTTCAAATGGCAAAAGACATTGTGATCAATGCAAAAACACAGCGTCCTTCTGTTTGCAATGCAGCTGAAAGTCTATTAATACATGAAAATTGGTTTGCAAAGTATGGTAGTAAATTGGTTGATACACTGCTTCATGCAGATATAACCATTATGGGCGACAACCGTGTTCAGCAGGTGAATGCAAATGTCAAACCGGCTACTGACGAAGACTTTGCAACTGAATATTTAGCATTAACGCTTAGTGCGAAGATTGTAAAAAATGTGGATGAAGCGATTTTGCATATTAACCAATATGGAACCAAACACTCTGAAGCAATCATTACAGAAATGCAAGAGAATGCATCAAAATTCCAAACAAATGTAGACGCTGCAGCAGTTTACCATAATGCATCTACTCGTTTTACAGATGGTTTTGAGTTTGGATATGGAGCAGAAATCGGCATCAGTACACAAAAACTACATGCAAGGGGACCAATGGGGTTACCAGCTTTAACGTCGACAAAATTCTATATTTCAGGTAATGGTCAAATTCGTTAAAAATAGATTAAAATTGGCTACTTTTGGTCGATGAAAGGACTAGTGTATAGTATAATTACTATCAGGCTTTAATAATTTACAAATAAGAAAGTAGTGACCAATTATGGCAACAGCATCACACACAGTAGAAGTACAAGCATCTCAACAAGACGTATGGGAATTTGTTAGTCAAATGGAAAAATGGGCTACACTAGTACCTGGTTACCGTGAACATCAAATCATCAATGAAAAACAATCTACATGGACATTTGCAGGAAATGTCGGTGCATTAAAAAAAGAAGTAAAAATTCAAATTGATATCATTGATTTTGAAGAACCATCTAAAATCAACTTTGAGTTAACGGGATTATCCGATAAATTTACAGGTAATGGTTACTTTGAAGATGTTGTAGTCGATGCAAACAAAACGCAAATGACAGGTCATTTAGAAATAAAAGCAGGCGGATTAGCTGCTCCAATTCTAAATCCAATCTTTACTGCCGTACTTCCAAAAGCAACAAGTGTCTTAACAAACCGTGTTGCCAACAAAATTCAATTGGTTAATGCTTAATATAAGTATTGTACCAAAAAGGTATCGAAGAGGAAATCTCTCTCGATACCTTTTGTCTTTTTCGTTTTTTTAAAATTATTAGACAAGTCTAATTTTTTAAATTTAACTTATGCTCAAATAGTGAAATTGTCATTTAGGTGAAATATGTATCTTTATTAAAATAAAACTATTACATTGAAAGCAAACACTAAAATTTTCAATTTAAATTATTTATTCATCTATTTCGATAGATGCCTTTTATTTGTTTTGTAAACTCTTATTCGATATAGTTTTAGTAATTAAATTTTCAAAAGTCAGAGTAATATATGAAAAGTTATTATTATATCCATCCAAACACCATTACAGAAACGCCTATTCTTAAAATTCAAAATGAGCAAAAAGAAGATGTATTTACTTGCCAAAGAATTTATAGCAATGGGATCAAACGTGCTATGGATCGATTATTGGAAAACAAATATTTTTTATCATACAAAACATACAATTTAGAACATCAAGAAATTTTCACATGTAAAAAAATATCACGCAAAGGTAAAATCTACTTTGAAGCAATTGATGAAAAAACAAAAGAAAAATATACGATTTACTATGATGGATGGCAACAGCTAATCCCAGATTTAATCATCAAAAAGATAATCTTTTCATGAAAATGCATAAAGAGATGGAAGATTGGTCACTCTTTTTAGTTGATAACTTAGTGGTGGCAAGATGGAAAGCAATATTTTTGAACAATGAATTTCATATTGAACTACAAATCGAAGAAGATGCTATAATCAAAAATCCAGCATTTTATACTGCCATTTGCCAATGTGTGTTATATATAGGTGGCTGATAAATGCAAATGAAGAATTCATAATTTGGAAAATAGTTTTCATATAAATGTTGCCATGGAGCTAAAAAGCTACTTGTGAACTTGGAATATGCTCTAAACTATGAATTATATATATGGGTTTGATTCCTAACATTCATTTTACTCATAAGAGGCTAAGATGTATACTCTATATGTACTAAAAATGATAAATTGATTGGATTAACACCGATGAAAATTTAGTAGAAAACAAAAGATTAAATTACTGTTATGAACAAATGTTCTTTAAAAAGAACATTTTACAAACGTTTATTCAATTGTTTAGAAAATATATGTTTAAATCCATCTTTTTTTAAACAATTTTTTTCTATTTGCTCCTATATCAAGCATTAAATCAAACTTTATTCCATGGCCAAAAACAATTGAAATTAAATCTTTGTGCATTTTTTCACATAAAATGTTCAAAAGTGATGGAAACTCTTTTCATTAAGGTGTATTATTCTGTAGTAGGCATATAAAGTGGTACATCCACAAATATATAGGATAGAGGTTGTTTATAGATCGTCTTAAGCAATCCGAAGTGATTGTTACTAACGCGTTTTGTGGATTTTGGAATACATGCCAAAATGATTGAACGAATGTAATGTAAAAAAGATGGTCAGGTAGGACTACTTCATAATGGGTAAATGAGTAAGTAATAAATTAATTAGTTATTGCAAAGGAGAATTGAATATGTCAGAAACGACTAATCAAATACAAGCTGAACAATCAGCTGTAAGCCAAGAAAAACTTGATGTATTGGAACAACTATTAAAACCTGAAGTACAAGATTCAATTACTGCATTGGTAAACGAATTACCAAAATTGACTGAAATGGTACAAACATTAACTAAAGTCTATGATGTTGCAATGTCTTTAGCTACTGATGATGTGTTAAAAAACGATATCGTCGGAGCTGTAGGAGAAATTGCTACTCCAGTCGTGAACTCTGCTAAAGGTTTAGCTGCAACAGCAATCGAAGCAAAAGACCGTGCTGCTGAAAACACTGAAACTATTGGTTTATTTGGAATGCTACGTTTGCTTAAAGACCCACAAGTACAACAACTATTCCGTTTCGCTAATGCTTTCCTTCAAGTGAGCAAAGAACATAAAAATTAAGAAATAATCTTACATCAATATCGATCATGGAGGATTAATTATGTCAAAAAAAATACTTATTTTAGGCGCAGGTTATGGTGGCGTATTAACTGCTTTAACTTTCCGCAAATACGCTACAAAAGATGACGCAGAAGTTACTGTTGTCAACCAATTTCCAACTCATCAAATCATTACTGAACTTCATCGTTTAGCTGGTGGTACAATTAAAGAACAAGCAGTTGCATTCCCATTAGAAAAAATCTTCAAAGGGAAAGACATCAATCTTAAAATTGCAACAGTTACAGAAATTTCACCAGATAAAAAATTCGTAAAATTAAATGACGGTTCATCATTATCTTACGATACTTTAGTAGTAGCTTTAGGTAGCCAAACAGGATTCTTCGGTATCCCTGGATTAGAAGAAAATAGTTTGGTACTTAAATCTGTAAACGATGCAAACCAAATTAATGCTCATATTGAATCTAAAATTAAAGCATACGCTGCATCTAAAAACCCTGCAGACGGCACAATTGTAATTGGCGGTGGTGGCCTAACAGGTATTGAACTTGTTGGTGAAATCATTGACAATATGCCAAAAGTTGCTGAAAAATATGGTGTTGATTTCAGCGAATTCAACGTTAAGTTAGTAGAAGCTGGTCCAAAAGTTCTTCCTGTATTCCCAGATACATTAATTGAACGTGCTACTGAATCATTATCAAAACGCGGTGTTGAATTTATAACTGGTCTACCTGTAACAGCAGTAGATGGCAACAAAATTTCTCTTAAAGACGGATCAGTAATTGAAGCAAATACATTCGTTTGGACTGGTGGCGTTGCTGCACTTCCTGTTGTTGCTGAGTCAGGTTTAGAAGTAAACCGTGGAAAAGCAACAATCAATGAATTCTTACAATCTACTTCTCACGCTGATGTTTTCGTAGTTGGAGATAGTTCAGTTCTAATCCCTGAAGAAGGCGCTCGCCCATTATATGCACCAACTGCTCAAAATGCTTGGCAAATGGGTGAAACTGCTGGTTATAACTTATTTGCACAAATTAAAGAACAACCTATGAAAAAATTTAGTGCAATTAACTCAGGAACTCTAGCATCACTTGGACGTAAAGATGGTGTTGCTACAGTGGGAGCTAACAATACTGAACTAAAAGGAATGCCTGCATCATTGATGAAAGAAGCAAGTAACATGCGTTACTTATCTCACATTAAAGCACTTTACGGTTTAGCATACTAAGCCGATTCATTTAAAAACAGCCTTTCACTTGTGGAAGGCTGTTTTTTTTGCTCTATTTAATTTGTTGTTGTATGTCATGAAGTATATTTTCTAATGAGATCACGACACCTTTATCGTCTTTAAACATAATATGTTTTGGCTTGAAATGAACTGGTGATTCAATTCCAGCAGCTGCTGCAATTCGAAATAACCCTTTGCGTAGCGTAATTAGATAATTTACAACTCGATATTTTTTTTCGTCAATCACAAGTGCTTTTTGTAAATCTGGGTCAGTGGTTGCAACACCAACTGGACATGAATTTGAATTGCATCGCATTGCTTGAATACATCCAATCGTAATCATAAATCCTCGTGCAATATTGACCAAATCAGCACCCATCGCAATCGCAATGGCAATTCGGTCAGGTGTGAACATTTTTCCTGAAGCAATAATTTTCACTTGGTCACGGACACCATATTTTTGAAGGGTAGAGACAACAATCGGTAAAGCGGATTTTATAGGCAGACCTACACTGTCAATCAACTCTTGATAAGAAGCACCAGTACCACCTTCTCCACCGTCTACTGTGATAAAATCGGGCCCGTTGCCGGTTTCTTTCATATATTTTGCTAGTTCCTCAATGCTATCATTACTACCAACTACAATCTTCATACCTACAGGTTTACCTGTATGATTTCGAATTTTCTCGATAAATTCACATAAAGAGACTACATCTCCAAACTGATGAAATCGATTTGGACTATCGACTGATTTATATGGTTCAACTTTACGAATTTCGGCTACTTCAGGTGTAACTTTCTCCGCATCGATATGTCCACCTCGTGCTTTAGCACCTTGAGCCAGTTTGATTTCAAATGCTTTGATTTCTGGAAGCTCACTTTTCCTTTTTAATTCGTCCCAATCCACATTTCCGTCTTTGTCTCGAATCCCAAATAAACCAGGGCCAATCTGCATAATAATATCAACCCCACCTTTTAAGTGATAAGGTGAAAGACCGCCTTCTCCTGTATTCATCCAGGTTCCTTTTGCTAATCTAAGCCCTTCAGATAATGTCGTAATAGCACGATTTCCTAATGATCCATAACTCATAGCCGACATACCAATAAGACTTTTGACTACAAATGGATTTCTTGTTTTCGGTCCAATGATAATAGCATCATCATCATGCAGTAAATAAGCGGATGTTTCTTCATCTTCCCATTTTTCTTCTCGTTGTGAGAAGAGAGGATCATTTATTAAAATATATCTCTTGGTGGTCACTCTTGTTTCTTTATCTAATTTAATCTCTTCTGTTAATTTTGGAAACATATCATTCCGAACATAAAATCCTTCTTTTTCAAAATCACGTTTCGAACCAAAAGCAGCTACTTCACGCATATACTTGGCGCCTTTTACGATATGCTCATAGTCTACACGTGAAAATGGTTTTCCCTCAAGGTCAGCATCAAACCAATATTGACGCATCTCAGGTCCAATCTTTTCAAAAAAGTAACGAATTCTCCCTAGCACAGGATAATTTCGTAAAATAGCATGGCGCTTTTGCGTACGATCAATTGAAAATAGATAAACTAAAAAAATAAGAGCACCAATAATTGCAATGATGATGATTCCAAATACGATGACAACTAACCAATCTGCGATATTCATTTCATCCTCCTAAAAAAGACGACATCGATATACTTATAACTTTCACGAAAAATCATCCATTTATTCAATTATATGAGGTAAGATGGCAAAATTAGACCACATGAAACTTGATTTACATTTTAAATAAGGTTAGTATTTAAGGTATCGTGAATAAGAGGTTCTAGCTACCCTCTCTAAAAAACTAAGAAGAACAGTACTCTTTCTTAGAGTGCTGTTTTTTTAATTAAAGGAGTCTTATTAATTGAATGAATTTAGAATTATCGACAAACTGCAGAAAATAGACGAGGATATACAACGCAATCAACTAAAATACCATTCTAAACGTGTCCTTGTAAGCAAAGAATTTACTTTTGATGCTGCACACCACCTACATTGTTACGAAGGTAAATGCAAAAATCTACATGGGCATACTTATCGAGTTGTATTTGGAATAAGTGGATTTACAGATGCTCGTGGATTGACAATTGATTTTGGAGAGATCAAATCGATTTGGAAAGAAAAAATTGAGCTCTATTTAGACCATCGTTATTTAAATCAAACATTACCATTAATGAATACAACTGCGGAGAATATTGTGGTTTGGATATACGAAAGAATGGAAGAAGCATTGAAACAAAGCCATTCGTATCAAGATGCAAGAGTAGAATTTGTTCGCTTGTTTGAAACACCGACAAGTTATGCAGAAGCAAGACGGGAGTGGATGGAAGTTGAGTAAAATTCCCGTTATAGAGATTTTTGGTCCAACAATACAGGGTGAGGGGATGGTAATTGGTCAAAAAACCATGTTTGTCCGAACAGCAGGTTGTGATTATTCCTGCTCATGGTGTGATTCCTCCTTTACTTGGGATGGTAGTGGCAAAAATCTAATAAAACAAATGACAGCAAATGAGATTTGGCAAGAGCTGAAGAGGATTGGTGGAGACGGCTTTTCTTTTGTCACCATTTCGGGTGGAAATCCTGCGCTATTGAAAAGTATTGATTGTTTAGTTACTCTATTAAAAGAAAATAATATTCAAATTGGTGTTGAAACACAAGGGAGCAAATGGCAAGAATGGTTTTATCAAATTGATGAATTGACGATCTCACCTAAGCCACCTAGCTCAGGCATGAAAACAAATATCGTCATTCTCGATGACATTTTAGAAAAACTTAGAAAAAACAAGAGTAGCCAACATGTTTCTCTTAAAATTGTCATTTTTAATGATGAAGATTATCAGTTTGCTAAAAGAATTCATCAACGTTATCAGGAAGTACCATTCTATTTTCAAGTTGGAAATGATGATATTACAACAACAGATCAATCACAATTAGTCAGCACACTAATCACAAAGTATGAATGGTTAATTGATCAAGTAATCAATGATGAAGAATTGACCAATGTCAAAGTACTTCCTCAATTACATACTTATATATGGGGAAATAAAAGAGGCGTCTAAATAATTCAATGTTCTATCATGGTACCTATGCTACACTAGTCTTAAAGGAGTGAAAGTATAGAAGTGAATAGCTTTAAATTAGGGAGTGGACTAGTAGGTGCCACAATATTAATGTGTTATGACTTTTTTAGTGAGTGGACTATTTGGCGATTGTTTCCGAAATGGATCTTACTTGTTATAGGATTTGCCTTGTTACTATTTAGTGTGTATCCGCCTACTGCTGCCAAAGACAAATTAAAACATTTTTATGTAGAAGCGACTGTCATGGTGTACTTAGTCGTATGTATACTTGCTTTACCATATTTCGGCGGGCACTCAACAGTTGGGTTTAGTCTGAATGAGCCGTTTTTCTGGATCATCGTACTATTAACAGTTTGGCAACTAAATTCATATCGGAAACGAATTCTCAAAGAAATGAAGGATTAACGAAAATGAAACATGAAGTTATGATTTTAGATTATTCTTTTCATGGCCCAATCACATGTTTTATCAAAATTCAAGGTTATGATATGCAATATAAGCAATCATTTGAAGGATTGATTCGAATGGTCGATGGAATACCATATGGAGATTTATTGATAACAGATAAAAGTGGATTATCATTAGAATGTATACAATTCATTAAGGATTACATACGTGAACGATATGATAATGGGTATTTTTCATAGTTCACAAGAAGAATATCTAGATCAATATTACCCGATTAATCGATTCATGTTCGTTTTGTGCTTTTTCCTCTCCTAACTTTTTGATTAGTCTTTTTATACTAATTCAATTTTCAGTAAAATAATGCTATTATATTATTATGCTGAATTTACTAGTTCTAAATACATCATAAAGGGGGAGGCAAAAAGCATGTCTGTATTAAAAAAAATAAGTGTTGGATTTATCATTTTATTTATCTTCATCTTGGTTTTAATGGGGGTAAATAATAATCGGATGAGTAGTGTTGTCGGTTCATTTGATTATGTAATCGATTCCAATATAAAAAATATCAATTTGGTCAACAATATCAAATCAAATCTTGCAAATGAAGGTTTATATTTAAGAGGATATATGATAGAAGATCATATTTCGAATAAGCAAAAATTACTTACATATCAAGATAATTTAACAAAATCAGTTGATGATTTGAAAAAGAATGCGGACACAAAAAAACTCAAAGATTACGCAGCGATGATGAGTGATTTATTGGCAAAAAATAACCAGGTCATCAATGATATTGTCCAATTTAAAGAACAAGGACAGAGCGATGATGCGATTTCACAATTAACCAATGCAGAATCTGTTAATCATGACATGATGAGTTTAATTTCAACAATCGAAAAATTCCAACAAAGTGAGTTGGAAAATGCAAGACAAAATGTAAACAATACAGCAGATGTAGCAAAATTTATTTCAATCATCATTGCTATATGTGGCATGATTACATCTCTATTTTTTATAAATAGAGTAAGAAGAGTAATCATAAAACCGTTAAAAAAAGTTGTGGAAGGCGCAAAAGCAATCGCTTCTGGAAATTTATCGCAAGAAGATATAAATATAAAATCGAATGATGAATTAGGGGTTCTCGCAGACTCTTTTAATGAAATGAAGAAGAATTTACAATCGGTTATTCAACATATTGGAGAAGGTTCTCGTCAATTATCTACTTCAATTGAAGAACTTGCAGCATCAACTGTAGAGATTTCGAATGCTGCTGATGAAGTTTCCAATAATGTGGAAGAAACATCTCAAGGGGCAAATGATTCTGCAGAAATTGCAAAAGACACAGTTTTTGCAATGCATGAAACGTCCATTGGAATTCAAAAAATTGCAGAATCAGCACAAATGCTGTTTGAACAAGCAAAACAAGCTACCGAACTTGCCAATAATGGTGGTAAAATTCTTGAAATTGCAAAAGGCCAAGTACAGCTCATATCTAAATCAACAAACCAAACAAATAATTTAATCATTCGACTAAAAAAACAGGCAACTGATATAAAAAATATGACAACTGTTATCACTGATATTGCAGATCAAACCAACCTATTATCATTAAATGCAGCAATCGAAGCTGCTAGAGCAGGAGAACAAGGTAAAGGCTTTGCAGTAGTTGCTGATGAAGTAAAGAAATTAGCAGAAGAATCAAAAGGCTTAGCCGTGAAAATTGTGGAGTTAACCAATACAATTCAATCAGACACAGAAATTGTAGCAAATTCTGTTACTGAAAGTTTAAAAAATGTTGATGACGGTGTTTATGTCATTACCAATGCAGCGGATGCATTTGGTCATATTGTCGACTCAGTGGAAGAAATGACTAGTCGTTTGGAAGACGTAACAGCCACTTCAGAACAAATGTCTGCATCAAGTGAAGAAGTAACAGCATCAGTTGAAGAAATTTCAAATCAATCACAACTTTCAGCACAAGCAACAAGTAATATCTCAAGTTCAGTAGAAGAACAAAATGCAACGATACAAGAAATAAACAGCGTCGTTCAAGAATTAAGTAAACAGGCAGTTGAGTTACAAGAATTAACCCATCGATTTAAATAAAATGAATTCGAGCGAAGCGTATACCAATAATTAAGGCTATCCTATTGTGTGTTTAGATTAATAGGATAGCCAAATTATTATATTGAGAATATAAATATGTAATTTTCATCTGCAATTGAACAATTGGCCAAAATCACATCAAAACAAGAGATGTACAAGTAGGAAGGTGAACGGATAATTGGAAATCTACTCGTTAAGTGGACCAAGTGGAACGGGCAAAAGTACAGCAGCATTATCTTTTGCACACGAGCAGGGAATTGATGGCATTATTGATGACGGACTATTTATACGAAATGGCAAAAAAATTGCGGGGACATCTGCAAAGTTTGAGAAAAGTGCATACAAAGCTGTAAAAAGGGCAATTTTTACAGATAATAGCCATGTTGAAGAAGTACAAAATGCAATTCAAGAACAAACAATTGAGAAACTCCTAATTATTGGTACATCAGATAAAATGACTAGTCAAATAGCTGAACGGTTAGATGTTGGAAAAATACAATTTTATTACCATATAGAAGATTTGCGATCGCAAGCTGAGATAAAGTTAGCTAAATTTATTCGTAAAACGGAAGGTAAACATATAATGCCGATACCAGTTGTTCAAGTCGAACAAAATTTCTTTAAAAGGTTTATACAAAAAGGTGTAGAAATTTTTTCCTCAAAAAAAGAAAAAATTGGGGAAACGACAATTGTTCAACCTGATTTTCATCAACCTTTAGGACAAATCAATCAACAACATTTTATCGAAATCATTAAAGAATCTTGTGAAGAACATGAAATTGTTGAAAAAGTAACGAAAGTACAATTTGATTTATTACCATTACCCAAAACCACAGTAAGTATTATTTTGCAAGGGCCTATTAATTTAAATAAACCAATAGCAATCAACTATTTACAACAAAATATAATGAATGCATTTGTTCAGGAATTCGAATTAGATTTACAAAGTATTAATGTTAAATTAATTTCAATTCAAAGTGAACAAACAAAAGAAGCAACACTTCGCTCTTAATAGACCGAAATGTTGCTTCTTTTTTTATGGTATTCGTTTAAATTGTGGTGGTCTTTTTTCAACAAATGCACGTACCCCCTCTGGAAAGTCCTGAGAATCTACAAAAGGTGTCGAGTTTTTCCATAGAACAGGAGCAGAATCGATGCATTCTTGTACTGAACGTTTTACTGCAAGGACTGAAGCAGGTGACATGGAAGCGACAAGCTTACCTAACCGAATAGCATAGCGATCCAAATCCTTTTCTTGTGTAAGATAATTTAACAATCCAACACGGTATGCTTCTTCGCTTTTTAGCGAACGACCAGTGTAGACTAAATCTTTTGTCATACTAGGACCGATTAGATTTACAAGTCGAGCTGCAAATTTGTTATTTAATGTAATTCCTAACTTTCCAACTGGAATCCCGAGTCTAGCTTTATCCGAACCTACTCGAAGATCACAAGCAAGAGCTAACTCGAGACCAGCACCCATAGCAGGTCCATTAATAACAGCAATTGTTGGAAGTGGTAAATGTTCGATTGTAGAAATTGTTTTTTCCATATGAACGAATGCTTCTTCTGATTGATCTAACGAAATGGAATTAAATTCTTTTATATCTGAGCCAGCAGTAAATTGTTGTCCATAACCACGAATGAGTAAAACTTTATTTTTTGGGTTGTTTAATGCTCGTAAAGCTATATTTTGAAGTTCATCCCACATATGTGCAGTGAGTGCGTTCTTGGCCTGTGGACGTCGAATAGTAATAATAGAAAGTCCAGCTGTTTCTTGATAAATAATTTTCGCATCTTCTTTTTCAAGTCTCGTAGTAGAAATCTTCAATGGTAATCCCCCTAAGTTTTACTTTTAACTATTATATAACAGAATGAAGTATAAATGTACTGTTGCATTCGAGGAAAATGAAATATAATGAAAATTCTGCTATATTAATGAATCTACTTAAAAAATATAAAAATTCCAAAAAAAGCAATAGACTTTCATAAAAAGATATGATTTATAATCAGAGAATATTAAATCCTTTCAAATCAACCTTTATGTCATTATATTCATTACTAAAATGCATAGAAGATTATGAGATAATATTGTGTACATTATAAGAGAAAGGTGTTAGTCTGTACTTAACATTAAATGTGAACAAAAAGTGAGCGCCTAGTTTAAATAGAAAAAAATTCAATTATGTTTTTATTTGACAGTTTTATTCAGTTATAAATAGGGGAATATATCTAGAGCACTCAATAAAAAAAGGAGTAAACATGATGAAGTTATTGGCACCGCAACCATTTACTTTAGAGGGAGATCGTCGAGCAGTTTTATTGTTGCATGGATTTACTGGGAGTACAAAAGACGTAAAGAAATTAGGTCAATATTTAAATAAACATGGTTACACATGTCATGCACCAATGTATCGTGGTCATGGTGTTAGTGCTGAGGAAATATTAAATTATGGTGCAAGATATTGGTGGGAAGATGTCACAAGAGGTTACCATCATTTGAAAGACTTAGGATATGAAGAAATTGCTGTAGTAGGTATTTCTTTAGGTGGTGTTTTTACATTAAAAGTTGGGGCTGAATTCCCTGTTAAAGGTGTCGTTTCAATGTGTGCACCAATCAAACGTAGATCTAAAGATGGCTTATTTGACCGTTTATATAATTATGCTAGAGTTTACAAACAATTCGAAGGCAAAGATGAAGAACAAATTGAAAAAGAACTAGAAGAATTAAAGAAAATGCCTCAAGGTGCAATCGATGAAATTCAAAAAATGATTCAACATACTTCAGATGAAATTGAAGAGATCCATGTACCAACTCTAGTATTACAAGGTAAACTTGATGATGATATTTATCAACAAAGCGCACCTTATATCTATGATACTGTTGAAACAGCTGAAAAAGATATCATTTGGTACCAAAATTCAGGTCACATCATTACGTTAGGTAAAGAACGTGATAAAGTGTTTGAAGATACACTTCATTTCTTAGACGAATTAAATTGGTCACAAGAAGCAAAAAGCGGAAAGCTTCATGCTTAAATAAATATAATAAAAATAGAACTAAAACATCTCGCAATCTACATGAATTGTGGGATGTTTTTTAGTAATATCGAGTTTTTTAAATTCCTAAATTAATGATTCTTGCGTATACTAATTTAAATTTTGCTCTGAAAAACGTCGAATTTCGTGATAAAATAGTGAACGTCAGAAGACTCTTCAATCGTAAATTGTTGAGACGAGCAGAGCAGAGCATTGGAGGTATTTTGTTTGAATAAGAATAACAATCAGTGGTCAACAAAAATTGGCTTTATTTTGTCGTCCGCTGGAGCTGCGATTGGACTAGGTGCCATCTGGAAATTGCCCTATGTAACAGGACAAAGCGGTGGTGGTGCGTTCTTCCTATTATTTATTTGTTTTACACTATTAATCGGTTTACCTATGTTAATCTCAGAATTTATCATTGGTCGAGGGACAAATAGAGAAGCCGTGAGTGCATATAAGTTATTGGCTCCGAAAACAAGTTGGACATGGATCGGTAAATTAGGTGTTGTAGGATGCTTTTTACTCTTATCATTTTATAGTGTTGTAGGTGGCTGGATTTTAATCTATACAGGAAAAGCACTTATAGGAGATGTAATTCAACCGGGGCAAGACCCAGGTGCATTATTCGGTAGCGTTACTGGGACACCTTGGATTACAATAGTAGGATTGTTGTTATTTACGATTATTAACGTATTAGTGATCAGCTTAGGAGTTCAAAATGGTATTGAAAAGGCAAATAAGATTATGATGCCATTACTCTTTATTTTCTTTATTATATTAGTCATTCGTTCATTAACACTTGACGGGGCGATGGAAGGGGTAAAATTCTTCTTATCACCTGATTTTTCTAAAATCACAGCGAAATCTGTATTGTATGCGTTAGGACAATCATTTTTTGCATTAGCTGTTGGATTTTCTTGTATGGTTACGTATAGTTCCTATTTGAAAAAGGATGAAAGTCTTCCGTATTCAGCAGGATCCGTAGTACTCATGAATATTTTCGTTTCATTATTAGCAGGACTAGCTATTTTCCCGGCAGTCTTTCGCATTTGGTTTTGAGCCAAAAGAAGGTCCACCATTATTGTTTATGGTACTACCTGCAGTATTTGGCAAATTGCCATTTGGGGAAGTATTCTTTGCTATCTTTTTATTACTTTTCTTATTTGCGACGCTGACTTCTTCGTTTAGTTTATACGAAATTATTGTGGCAGCACTCGTTGAAAAATGGCCGAATGCTAGACGTAATATAGCATGGGGAATCGGATTAGTTGTTTTTATTGCATCCATTCCCGCTGCATTATCATCAAGTACATTAAGTGATTTTACAATATTTAAGAAAAGTATTTTTGATGCAACCGATTATCTCGTAAGTAATATTCTTTTACCATTAGGGAATCTATTAATTGCCATTTTCATTATTCATAAAATGGATAAAAAATTTACACAAGAAGAGTTTACACAGGGAAGTCACTTAGCAATTGGATATTATAAAACATGGAGATTTTTGATGACATTTGTCGTTCCTATTGTGATAGCGGTAGTATTAATTTATACGATTTTACAATATTAAAAAGGAAAAAGGGCATATCAAGCGAATTTTTGTCTTGTTATGTCCTTTTATACGTGATACAGAACATTTGTTCTATATTTTATAATGTGATAAGATACAAATATATTAGTACGGAGTGGAGTGATACTATGAAAATCTTTCATACAGCTGATTGGCATTTAGGAAAATTAGTTCAAGGTGTATCAATGATTGAAGATCAAGAATATATTTTAAAAGAGTTTATAAAAGATATTGACGTCGAAAAGCCGGATGTTGTGATTATTGCAGGAGATTTATATGACCGTTCTGTCCCTCCTACTGAAGCCGTTTCATTATTAGATAACGTTCTTACTGAAATTGCCATTAAAAGAGAAATTCCAGTGATTGCGATTGCGGGGAACCATGATAGCCCTGGACGTATTCACTTTGGTTCTAGTTTTATGGGGGCAAAAGGCCTTCATATTATTGGTAATTTGACGAAAGAACAACAACCAATTGTGTTGCATGATGAATTTGGTGAGGTTCATTTTCATTTGATTCCCTATACAGATCCATCACATGTTCGTTATATTTTCGAAGATGATTCTATTAAATCACAACAAGATGCCATGGCAAAAATTATGGAGAAAATAGTAGATCGATTAGATCCGAAAGCTAGACATGTCTTAGTAGGACATGCATTTGTCACAAAAAATGGGGACGAAGAAGAAAATCCAACAGATGCTGAGCGCCCATTATCAATCGGTGGTTCTGAATGTATTAATGCAAATCTATTTGAGCCATTTCATTACACAGCACTTGGTCATTTACATCAAGCACATTTTGTTGATCAAGAGAAGATTAGATATTCTGGCTCACCATTAAAATATTCTATTTCTGAAGAAACGCATAAAAAAGGTTATCTAATGATTGATTTGACTGAAGATGGTTCAGTTAATATAGCAAAAAGAGAACTGAAGCCAAAACGAGATTTACGTACTGTAGAAAATACAATGGATGAAATCTTAAAATCACCAATAAGTAATGACTATATTTATGTCAAGCTTTTAGATGAAACACCCATCATTTCACCAATGGAAAAAATTCGTTCTGTTTATCCAAATGCCATGCATGTTGAACGAGTTACGTTAAAAGATTTTCAAAATGTTGAACAAGAGCTCCAATCTCGTCAAAAAATGGACGATCTCACTCTTTTTAAAGCATTTTATAGCGAAATTATTGGAAAAGATGCAGACGATCAAACAATCGAATTATTCCAAGAAGTCTTACAAGAAGAATTACTAGAAAAACGTGAAGTGGAGGTGAAAAATTCATGAAACCATTAGTTTTAAAACTTACTGCCCTTGGTCCTTATAAAGATACAGAAACGATTGATTTTAGAGAATTAGGTGATCATAAGTTATTTGTCATTTCTGGATTAACAGGTGCTGGTAAAACAACAATATTTGATGGGATTTGCTTTGCACTATATGGTTCTGCGAGTGGAGAAGACAGGGCAGATATAAAAGAAATTCGAAGTGACTTCGCCACAGATGATATTCATACTGCTGCAGAGTTAATTTTTATGATGAAAGGTAAAACCTATCGTATATTACGTCAACTTGCCCATAAGAAAAAAGGAAACAAAAATGCGACCGGTGATAAATTAGAATTTGTTGAAATTTTACCTGATGGTGAAAAACCTGTTGTTGAATCGCAAAAGGTTACAGAAATTAATCGTAAAATGGAAGAAATTATTGGCCTTTCAAAGGATCAATTTAAACAGATCGTCATGTTACCTCAAGGGGAATTCCGAAAATTATTAACATCTGAAACAGAAAATAAAGAAGCCATCCTTCGTAAAATTTTTAAAACCGATTCTTATCGTCATTTAGCAGAGCGATTGAAAAATAAAAAAGATGTTGCAGAAAAGGCGCTTAATAGTGCAAAATCCGTTCAACATTTACATATTGAACATATTAAAACAGGATTGCCAAAACGTGAATCATCGTTACAGGCAGTATTATTATCAGAACATATCAATATGTATCAATTAGTAGATGCTTTAAATGAGGAAATAGAATATTATTCACATGAACTTTTAGAAAAAGAGAAAATAAATCAAGAAATAGCAAAACGCTTAGAGCTTCAACAACAAGTAGTCGTTGAAACAAAAGAGTTTAATAAACGTCTTCGTGCATATAAGGAAAAAGAAGAATTATTTGCTTCCTTAGAAAAACAAACCTCTGCATTTGAAGAGATTAAACAAAAAATTGAAGCAGCAAAAAAAGCAAGTCATATTATTCCACTTGAAGAACACTATTTTGAAAAACTTCAAATCAAGAAGAACAAAGACAAGGAATTAGAAAATTTAATAGAAAACAAACAACAAGCAAAAACTAAGCACGACCAATCCGTTGCTATTTTTGAAAAAGAACAATTACAGCAACCAATAATTGAAGAATTATCAATTGAACTAGCTTCTTTGCAAAAGTTAGAAGAGAAATTTCATGAATTAGGTAAAGCAAGTCAAACGCTTCAACAACAAAAAGCAATTGTCGTCCAAGATTCAAAAACGATTGAAGCAACCAAGTTTGATTTGGCAAATTTAGAAAAAATAAAATGTCAACAAGTTGAAACAATGACTAATTTAACACAGCAATTAAATCAATTTGACGAGAAAAACGACAAACTTCTATTATACAAAGAAAAAACAACTGCTTGGCAAAATTGGCAGCAACATATGAACGCCTTAACAGAAATCAAAGCAATAGAGAAAGAAAAAAAACAACATTATGACAATATGTCTTTACAATACAGAGCGGAAGAACAAAAATGGTTTCAGTCTCAAGCTAGTCTTTTAGCTTCACAATTAGTGGACGGACAACCTTGTCCAGTTTGTGGAAGTGTTGAACATCATGCTACTCATATAGTAAAAAGTGAAGCAATAAGCGACCAACAATTATCTAAATTGAAATCTCTCGCAGAAAAAGCTACGAATGAATATTTTGAAGTACATGGACAGGTTCAGGCAAGAACGCAACAACTAAATCAGTTAGAGGAAAAACTAAAAGAATTAAATGTATCAACTGAAGATGGGGCAATCATACTTTCACACTATCAGCAATTACAAAATGAAATTACAGAATTAAGACGTTGTAAGAAAGAGCTCGAACAAATCCAAAATAAAAAACAACAACTTGATCAACAACTGGAAACAATAAATCAAAAACTTCGTCAAGTAGAGAGTGACAAGAATATACATTTAGAAAATTATTATGGAGCACAAGCAACATTCACTAGTTTGAAAAATGAAATTCCAGAGACTATTTCATCCATTCAGGAACTACATCAAAAAATTCAAACGATTACTATGAATCGTGACCAGTTAAAGCAACGTTTTGAGCTTGCAAAGCAACATGTTGAAGCAACAAATCATCAAGTGGTAACATTAGAAGCCCAAGTGAAAAGCACGGAAAAAATCTGTATGGAATCACAAGAAGCTTTAAAAAATGCAGAAAATCGTTTTAAAGAAGCGGTCTTCACTGCAGGTTTTGAGAATGGTAGCGCATATCAATCTGCAAGATTAAAAACAAGTATCATAGAAGAATTAGAAGTTCGATATACAGATTATTTGAAACAAAAATATGCTTTAACCGAACAATTAAAAGATGGAGAAGCGGATTATGCTAGAAAATCTTTAAAAGATGAATTGGACCTTGAACGAAGATTGGAAGAATTACGTCAAAAGTCCATTCAAGTAAACAATGAATTACATCAAACCAAACAATATCAAGAACAAGCAAAGCAATTGTCTATTGAAATTCAAAAAAACAGCAAGGAAATAAAAGCACTCGAAGATCAATGCGCAAGAATTATTGATTTATATGATCTGCTACGTGGACAAAACGATATGAAAATTTCATTTGAACGATATTTACAAATCGAATATTTGGAACAAATCATCCATGCAGCAAATGAAAGACTAAAGCCTATTTCGAATGGCCAATATCGCTTAGTAAGAAGTAATCGTCAAGAAGCTAGAGGAAAACAAAGTGGTTTAGGATTAGATGTATATGATGCTTATACTGGGCAAAATCGAGATGTTAAAACACTATCAGGTGGAGAAAAATTCAATGCTTCACTTTCATTAGCTCTTGGTATGTCAGATGTCATTCAATCTTATCAAGGAAATATTCAAATAGACACTATGTTTATTGATGAAGGTTTTGGAACGCTTGATGAAGAAGCGTTAAATAAAGCAATTGATACGTTGATTGAATTGCAAAATTCGGGGAGAATGATCGGAATCATCTCTCATGTAGCAGAATTAAAAGATGCAATGCCGGCTCTTCTTGAAGTGAAAAAGACAAAAGAGGGATATAGCCATACTCGATTTATCATTAAATAATCGCATAACTCCTCAATTTTAGAATATTATATCAGTAGATTCATTTTAAAATTTTGTTTACTTGGCTATACTTCTATTGCACCGTATTTTTTGCAAAGGGTACTATGTTTATAGTCGCAAAATGTTAAGGAAAAAGCCTTATTTTGTAAATTTGTTGTATAGATATTGTTAAGTTTGTATAGTTTAATTGGCGAGATAGGTTTATAATAGATCGACAGGGCATAAAATCCTAATAAAATTATTTATAAGAATTTTATAATTGAGGGGATTCAAAATGATAAAAAAATATATATTTAGCATTATTACAAGCGTATTTGTAGCAAGTTTCATTTTTGTGCAAGGATTTAACGCGGATGCTACAAGTAAAAATAACCGTATAGAAACATCATCAGTTGCTAGTAATTCAACAACTAATGTAACAAAGAAAATAGCCTCTTCCAATCATGCAGAATTTGTTCAAAATCGACTACCGCAAACAGGTGTAGAAGCAAATCACTCTGGCTTATATTTTTCAATTGCAGGTTTCTTTTTGTTATTAGCATTTTTCACTAGTCGATCAAAATCTAGTTCTCGATATGATGTTTCGGATAAACAAAAAAAGTAAATCCATTAAGATTTACTTTGATGCTGTAGATACATTTGTTTATAACTTATGTATCTACAGTTTTTTTATTTTTGGGCTACTTTTATTGAAGCGAGCTCACGTGATTTTGCTTCAGCGTTTTGAATACAAGCTTCAATGACATTTTTGAAATTATTTTCTTCCAGTGCCTTAATACCAGCTTCTGTTGTTCCACCTGGACTTGTTACTTTTTTTCTTAATACAGTTGGCTCTTCATTTGATTGTTTTAACATTTCAGCAGCTCCGGCTATTGTTTGGATTGCTAACTGACGGACTGTCTTTTGTGAAAGTCCAAATTTCATTCCCGCTTGTTCGAAAGCTTCGACTAAGTAGTATAAATAAGCTGGACCACTTCCTGATAAAGCAGTCACTGCATGTAATTCATCCTCTTGTACCTCAATCACCAGTCCAATTGCTTCTAACATACGAAGAAATTCTTCTTTTAATGAAGTAGTGATGGCATGATTAAATGAGACGCCACTTGCAGACATACCAATTGCTGCAGAAGTATTAGGCATGACTCTTGCAATTGGTCGTTCTCCTAATGTCTGTTCAATTGAATCCATAGATACACCTGCAACTACAGAAAGTATAGCCGTATTTGATGATAAATAAGGTGCTAAATTTTCCATAGCTTGTTGGATATCTTTAGGTTTCATGGCTAAAATTAAGCAATCAGCTTGTTTGACTATTTCGCGACTCCCACAAACAATTTGTACATTATAGGTTTTTTCAATTCGCATTAGCTTTTGTTGATCGGATTTATTCATAACATAGATGCTTTTTGGCAAAACAACACCTTCTTTGATCCAGCCATGAATTAATGCTTCCGCCATTGAGCCAGCACCTGCAAATACAATTGTTTCCATTCTAGTCGCCTCCTATTTTTATTCAATAAAAAAGCATTTTCATCCAAAAAATAAGGACGAAAATGCTTGATTCCGCGGTACCACCTTGTTTTGCTACTAAATGTAGCACAACTCAAATTCTCTTTATCGCAGAGATGCGACTGTGTTTGCACAGTTGCTCAGAAGTAGGTTCTAAAAGTACTTGGTTATGTGACTTGCAGCCAGTTTCGGTCACACTCTCTGTAAACTCCGTATCCTTTGTACTATTCTTCATCGTAGCTTTAAGTATTTATTGTGAGTATAGTGAATGAAAATTGATTTGTCAATGTTAAAAGATGACGTTTTTCCAAAAAAAATGTACAATAAATTGAATTAGTATTCATAAAAAAAGGGGCATACATATGATACAAAAAATTGTCACACCAGTACCTTTTCCGGAAGGGACAGTTAATTCATATTTATTAAAAGGCGATGCCTTATCGATTATCGATGTTGGTACAAAAACACCAGAAGCCTATGAAGCATTAAAAGCGGGGATAAAAAACGCAGGGTATAACATGGGGGATATCGAACAAGTGATTTTAACACACCATCATCCAGATCACGTAGGATGGATTGATGCTTTTCCTAATGCTCAAGTTTTGGGTCATGTATATGTGGATGCTTGGTTACGCAGAGATCCTGTTTTTATCGGTTCGCATTATGATTTTTATATGAATCGATTAAAAGAAGAAGGAGTCCCTGAAAAATATCATCATTGGGTAAAAAAAATGACGCGTTCAATTGAAATGCTAGGTGAACGAACATTAACTGGCATCATCCATGATGGCGATGAAATTCCAGGACATAAAGGACTTGTAGCCATAGAAACACTTGGACATGCTCAAAGTCACTTTGTATTTTGGAATGAAGATAAAAAGGCAATGATTGGCGGGGATCTGTTACTTGCAAAAATTTCATCCAATCCACTTATCGAACCACCATTGAATCCGAAAGCGAAACGCGCAAAATCTTTACTTCAATACAATCAATCTCTAAAAAAATTATTAACTCTACCAATTGACATTTTATACAGTGGCCATGGAGAAGAGATTACAAATGTAAATGAATTAGTAAATGCAAGACTTGAAAAGCAACATCTCCGTGCCATGCGCGTGCTTAGCATGTTAGAAGACTATCCAAAGAATATCTTTGAACTCAATACGGGTATATTCCCGACTCACTATGAAACGGAGCTTGGATTAACATTGTCTCAAACAATCGGTCAAGTAGATTATTTGCTACATCATCAGCTAATCACAGAAGAAATTGACGAGAACGGCGTGTATTGGTATGCCAAAAAATAAAACCATCCTTGTAACAGGTGCTACATCTGGTGTAGGTCGAATAATTGCGATGAAACTTGCGAATAAAGGGCATCAGATCATCGCAACTGGAAGAAATAAAAAAGCTATTAAAAGAACTTGCTGAAAATAATATGATGGTCATTGAAAGTGATTTAACAACGAGTACTGGTATTCAACAATTAGTTGATCAATTACCATTGCTAGATGTTGCTATCTTTTCTGCAGGGATTGGGATTTTTGAATATGCAACCGACATTCATGATGAGGATGTCATGCAAATGGTTCAACTTAATATTCAAGCGCCAATGCTTCTCACAAAATATATTGCCAGTAGTATGAAACAACGGCATCAAGGTCAACTGATTTACATCGGTTCACAGGCGGGGAAGGTAGCAACGCCAAAAGCGGCTATTTATGCAGCAACTAAGCATGCTCTTATTGGGTATACCAATGCATTACGGATGGAGTTAGCACCTTACCAAATTGTTGTAACTTGCATACACCCAGGACCAATCGATACACCCTTTATCGACCATGCAGACAAAACTGCCTCTTACCGTAATGCGATGGAGAAAATACTGCTGGATCCCGAAAAAGTTGCTCAGGCTACGATCAAAACGATAGGGAAGAAAACAAGAGAACTCAATTTACCTTGGTATATGGGCGTATCAAGTAAACTATACGCTCTAGCACCTAGTTTGGTAGAAAAACTAGGGAAGAATTTTTTTAATAAAAAGTAATTTACAGATTTAATATTCAAATAAACTAAAGCGACTTAGATGAAACATAAGTCGTTTTTTTCTTTTTTTCTGCTTAAAAATTATCGGAAAATACACTATTAATATGGCTTAATAAAGAAATCTTCTTATATTTTATTTTTTTTAGAAAAATGCAAGAAAATACACTTGTATTCATTTTTATAACATGTTAAGATGTATGCATAAATATTAAAAAACAACGCATAAACATACATTAAACAATATGGAGGAATGCAATATGACAAAGAAATTAGTTTTAGCATATTCAGGTGGTTTAGATACATCTGTAGCGATCCAATGGTTAAAAGAGAAAGGTTATGACGTAGTAGCTTGCTGCTTAGACGTCGGTGAAGGAAAAGACTTAGAATTCGTACAAAAGAAAGCTCTTGAAGTTGGAGCAGTTGAATCATACATTATTGATGCAAAAGATGAATTTGCAGAACAATACGCATTAATTTCTCTACAAGGTCATACTTGGTACGAACAAAAATATCCACTAGTTTCTGCATTATCTCGTCCATTAATTTCAAAAAAGTTAGTTGAAATTGCAGAAAAAACTGGTGCAGTTGCTGTAGCACATGGTTGCACAGGTAAAGGGAATGACCAAGTTCGTTTCGAAGTATCAATCAAAGCTTTAAATCCAGATTTAGAAGTTCTTGCACCTGTTCGTGAATGGGCATGGAGCCGTGAAGAAGAAATCGAATATGCAAAATCTAAAAATATTCCGATTCCAATCAATCTTGACAGCCCATTCTCAATTGACCAAAACTTATGGGGCCGTGCAAACGAATGTGGTATCTTAGAAGATCCATGGGCTGCACCACCTGCAGATGCTTATGATTTAACAGTAGCAATTGAAGATGCTCCTGACACAGCAGATGTCATCGAAATCGAATTCGTTCAAGGTGTTCCAGTAGCACTTGATGGCGTTGAATACAAATTAGCAGATTTAATCTTAAAATTGAATGAATTAGCTGGTAAACATGGCGTTGGACGTATCGACCATGTAGAAAACAGACTTGTTGGTATTAAATCTCGTGAAGTTTACGAAGTTCCTGGTGCACATACATTACTTCTTGCACATAAAGAACTTGAAGATATCACACTTGTAAAAGAATTAGCTCACTTCAAACCAATTATTGAGAAAAAATTAACTGAATTAATTTATGATGGTCTTTGGTTCTCACCATTACGCGAAGCAATTCAAGCATTCTTAAAAGAAACTCAAAAATTCGTAAATGGTACAGTACGTGTGAAATTATTCAAAGGTCATGCAATCGTTGAAGGACGTAAATCACCAAACTCTTTATATGATGAAAAACTAGCTACTTATACAAAAGATGATGAATTCAACCACGCATCAGCTGTAGGCTTTATCGAATTATTCGGTCTTCCTACAAAAGTGAATTCAATGGTGAATAACAAAGGAGAAAAGAAGGTGCAAGCATGAGTGGTAAACTTTGGGGAGGTCGTTTCCAAAAATCTGCCGAACAATGGGTAGACGAATTTGGCGCATCCATCGGGTTTGACCAACAGCTTGTAACGGAGGATTTAGAAGGCAGCATCGCACACGTAACGATGCTTGGCAAAACTGGCATCCTTACAGAAGAAGAAGTCAGCACGATTAAAGATGGCCTTGAACAATTAAAAGAGAAAGCTCAAAATAACGAGCTAACCTTTTCAATAGAAAATGAAGACATTCACTTAAATCTTGAGAAAATGTTAATCGATTTGGTCGGTCCTGTTGGAGGAAAACTCCATACGGGCCGTAGCCGAAACGACCAAGTTGCAACAGATATGCATCTATTCTTGAAAAAGCGCGTAAAAGAAGTGATTGAGTTAATCGCAAAATTCCAAAGTACAATTGTCGATCAAGCAGAGGCGAATATCGACACGCTTGCTCCTGGATATACACATTTACAACGAGCTCAACCAATTTCTTTTGCACATCATCTCATGACGTATTTCTGGATGTTGGAAAGAGATAAAGAACGTTTTAACGAGTCGGTTAAACGAATTGACATCTCTCCTTTAGGAGCAGGGGCTCTTGCAGGAACAACATTCCCGATTGATCGCGAACTTTCTGCACAACTAATGGGCTTCTCAAGCGTTTATCAAAATAGTATGGATGCTGTTAGTGACCGTGACTTTATCGTTGAATTTTTGAGCAATAGTTCATTATTGATGGCTCATTTATCAAGATTTGCTGAAGAAATCATTCTTTGGTCAAGTGAAGAATTTAAATTTATCGAATTAGATGATGCTTTCTCAACAGGTTCAAGCATTATGCCGCAGAAGAAAAACCCTGATATGGCAGAATTGATTCGTGGGAAAGCAGGCCGCGTATACGGCAATCTAATGGGATTATTAACAGTTCTAAAAGGGATCCCACTTGCTTACAACAAAGATATGCAAGAAGACAAAGAAGGCATGTTCGATACACTTCATACAATCGTTGGGGCACTTAAAATCTTCGAAGGCATGGTTCGTACAATGACTGTTGCAAAAGACACATTGAACAAAGCAGTCCATCAAGATTTCTCAAATGCAACGGAGCTAGCGGATTACTTAGCTACAAAAGGTATGCCATTCCGCGAAGCACATGCAGTAACAGGTAAATTAGTTTTCCTTTGCATTCAAAGGGGTATTTATTTATTAGACCTTCCACTTGAGGACTTGCAAGAGGCAAGTGATCTAATCGAAGCGGATGTGTACGATGTATTGGCACCGGAGGCAGCTGTCAAACGTCGTCATTCCCTAGGCGGAACAGGCTTCGATCAAGTAAAAATCCAACTTGAAAAAGCAAAAGAAAAACTATCTGTAAAATAGGTAAATTACGATTTTAAAAACTCTTATTTTATCATCACAAAAAAATTGGAAGGAAGTCCACAGAGGGGGGCCAGTTCCATGTCCAGCATACATAGTGTGCTAAAGAAAAGCCAGTTTCCAGAGGGGAACTGGTTTTTTGATTGTAACATGACGAAAGATTGTAGTAGAAATTAATAGAACCTTTACAATTTAACAATTGGTATAATATTCATTTAATAGTAAAATGGTATAAAGTTACTGTTTGGTAGGTGAATTGTATGTTGCTAATGTTTTTAATTAGTTCAATGTTAATACTATTTCCGTCCTTTTTACTATCCTATTTCCATTTTGAAAAAAGCCCATATAAAAAATTAACGAATGCTTCTTATTGGCAGGTTCGTTTAAATAAGGGGCTATTCGGCGAATATTTAATTGTAAATGAATTAGAAAAGTTTCCTGGTATACATAAAACTTTAGTGAATTTATATATTCCAAAAGAAAATAGTAATGAAATGACTGAAATAGATATTTTATTTATTCATGAAAACGGGATTTATGTAATAGAATCCAAAAATTATAGCGGTTGGATTTTTGGTAGGGAAAAAGATTATAAATGGACACAAGTTTTTCCAAATAAAAAGAAGTTTAAGTTTTACAATCCGATTAAACAAAATCACACGCATATAAAAGCATTACAAAAAATAATACATGATCAACCCAAAGAATTCTTTATTTCAATGATTGTTTTTAGCAATCGATGTACACTAAAATCGATTGAAGTGACTTCTGCAACTATTCATGTCATTACTAGAAGAAATCTTTCAATGATTGATAGAATGAATCAGCATACTTTGGAAAAACGTGTTCCTGTCTTTTCAATTTATGGAAAGCTATCAAAATTTACAAACGTCAGCGAAAAAATCAAGGAAGAACATATTTCAAATTTACAGAGAAAATTATTTTGAAACCGAATCTAATTGCAATTCGTAATATGGAAATCTTGCCCTTTATTTAACTTTCGCTATATACTAATACATAGTCCGGCAATTGTTCATGAAAATGTCACAGTTAAAAATTGAGAATTTCATCAAAAAGTTTGGTACGATGGAAACAGTAACTATAAGGAGCGACATCTGCATATGAATCCAGATATCAATTTTTTCTTTGCTTTTGGTGCAGGCTTTTTAAGCTTTATATCACCATGTACGTTGCCTCTTTATCCAGCTTTCCTATCTTACATAACTGGCGTATCATTTAATCAGTTAAAAAATGAAAGAGGGATGTTGCAAAAAAGAGCCATCCTACATACAATCTTTTTCTTACTAGGATTTTCTTTGATTTTCATTGCATTAGGTTTTAGTACCTCTTTTATTAAAGGGATTTTTGTTCAGTATGATGAGTTAATTCGCCAAGTTGGTGGCATTTTAATTGTTGTATTTGGTCTTGTTATTACGGGCATATTCACACCAGAGTTTTTGATGAAAGATCGTAAATTTGAATTTAAAAATCGACCTTCAGGATATATTGGTTCTTTGCTTATTGGACTAGTATTTGCTGCGGGGTGGACACCTTGTACGGGCCCTATATTAGCGGCTATTATAGCACTTGGTACAACAAATCCAGATTCAGCAATTTGGTATATGTTATCCTATGTACTAGGTTTTTCAATTCCATTTTTCGTCCTGTCATTCTTCATTGCTCGTATGAATTGGATTAGAAGAAATAGCCAGAAAATCGTGAAAATTGGCGGATATTTTATGATTATTGTAGGTGTAATTTTATTCTTTGATGGTTTGACATGGATCAACAGTATCCTTACGCCTATTTTCGGAGGGTTCCAAGGGTTTTAAAAGGAACTATTTAAATAACGGGGTGAAATGGTTGTCAACAGTTCTAGTGGTAGATGATACAATATTCATGAGACAGGCAATTACAGAAATACTTGAAGATGCAGGCTTTGATGTGATAGGCGAGGCAGAAAACGGGGAGCAAGCAATTGAGCAGTATCTAAAATTGCATCCTGATGTAGTCACGATGGATGTTACAATGCCTGTTATGTCAGGTTTAGAAGCAACAAAAGAAATTATAAAAGAAGACCCAAATGCCAAAATTTGTATTGTAACGGCTTTAGGACAACAAAAGGTCATCTTAGAAGCATTAAAATATGGCGCAAAAGATTTTATAACAAAACCGTTTGAGCGGGAACGTTTAGAGACGACTATTCGTCAAATGATAGAATAACTAATTAAAAGACAGGTGATTGTAATATGTTGAGTGCTATTCCTTCTCAATATATAGTAATTGGTTCCACTGTTATGTTTGTCATTATGGGGATTATAGCGATGATTATTCGTTCTAAATCTTCAAAAAAACCAGCAAGTGCTAAGAAAATTATTATTCCACCATTTGCGATGTCAACAGGCGCACTAATGTTTTGTTTTGACTATTTTCGTGTGCCATGGCCACAAGTTTTAGAAGCTGTAATAGCAGGTATTGTTTGTTCAACCGTGTTAATTGCAACTTCTAAATTTGAAATTGTTGATAATGATGTATACTTGAAACCTTCAAAGGCTTTCTTTTTTATCTTAATCGGCCTATTGGTGGTTCGAACAGTTGCTAAGGTTTACCTAAGTGGGTCGTTCCATCTAGGAGAACTTGGTGGGATGTTCTTTATACTAGCATTTTCAATGATTCTTCCATGGCGTATTGCAATGTTAATTCAATACAGGAAGTTGGAAAAAAAGCTGCAATTACAGCATAGCTAATAAAAAAGATTCTTTTCCGAAAAAGGAAAAGAATCTTTTTTTATTGTTTCGTGTTTGTTGCAAAATCGATTTTCACGACAGTTCAAATCGCCTTGTTCGTAATCTGTAGCATTATTTAATCAAGTAAATGTTCATAGGGTGTTACATCAATTTGCATTTGATTTAGTTTTTTTCGTAAAAATTTATGATCACGTTTTGGTGTGGCATGTATGTACCCTCTTATAATTAGGTCAAAATTGATTTTCTTGGCCTTTTCTTCTAAAGCAAGTTGTCCAATTTTACCTGCAATCTTTTGCTTCGCTACATCCCGGAAAAGATCTGGTACAGGAGTGACCAATTCATTTAATAAGTCCTTTTCTTCTTGATGCCATAAGTGCAATGTCTTATTTACATAATAATCTTGCCAATCCAAAGTAGATTTTCCATCGCTTTTTGGCATGGATTTTAAAAACTTTCGGAACATAAAGAATCCGCCAATTACCATCGTACCGATTAAAACAACTACCCAAAATAATATAAACCACATAAACCAGCCGTTTAACACTACATTCACCTCAATTGTAATTATAAAAGGATTCTAAAAAAATTGCACCCCATTGTCCTCTTTTTAGATTTTAAGTCTATTTAATGAGTGAAAGGGAGGTGATATAGATGGCAACAAAAACATTTGAAAAAGCAACTTTACGTTTAAAGTTTTCATTAGGTGTCAATGAAAATGGTCAACTTGTTGAAAAAGTGAAGTCTTACAGAAATGTTTCGGATCAAGCATCAGTAGACAATATGACTGCTGCTGGTACTGCTCTTGCAAGCCTTTATTCCTATGAGTTTATTGGAACAGGCATTTTAACACAAGAAATTATTCAAAACTAATTAGAAACGGGGGAAAGGTAAATGTCAAAAGTATTGCAATTACAATTTAAAACAGCTGATGGTAAAGGTGTTTCTTTGAGTGTAGATATGCCAAAGCAAGATCTAACGAATGAAGAAATTTATCAAGCCATGAACTCAATCATTTCAAGTAATGTATTTGAAGTTGATAACGCTCCGATTGCACAAATTGTAGGAGCCCGTTATATCGAACGTACTGTAACGGAAGTAGAAGCATAAAACATTCAACTAAAAATTGTCTTTAGAAATCTAATTCATTCATAAAAATATAGAATTCAATAGAAAAAATCTGCTGTTCTAAAAGAAGAGCAGATTTTTCTTTAGTTTTGCCTTTTCAACCTGATATCTAAAGTAGTACTTAAATAGTTCTCGAAATTAGAAAGGAGGAATTGCAATGGCTGAATGGACAACACTTATACAAGAAATAGGATTTCCAATCTTTGTGTCATTCTATTTAATGCATAGGGTAGAAACAAAGCTGCAAGCAATTCATGATGCATTATTAGATTTAAAATAATCAGATTCATCAAATCGACTTAAAAGGACAAAAAGTTTTCTTGTATTCTAGGTTACAATTAGATAAGATGTATCTGATTAGGAGTGACGATAAAATGAAAAAAAGGTTAATCATACCGTTCATGGTAATCGTGTTAGCAGTATTTTTAACTGCTTGCGGTGGAGGAAAATTTAAAGCCGAAACCGATTGGAAAGTACAAGATTTCAATTATACAAACCAAAACGGTGAAAAAGTTTCGCTAGAGAGTTTGAAAGGGAAGCCGTGGCTTGCGATGTTTATCTTCACAAACTGTACAAGTGTATGCCCACCAATGACAATGCATATGACAGACATTCAAAAGTCATTTGAGAAGAAAGGGTTAAAAGACTATAAAATCGTTGGATTTAGTGTTGACCCAAAAACAGATACACCAGAAAAATTAAAAAAATACCTAGAACAATATCCAGTAGCAGATCAATCAAAATGGGATTTGTTAACAGGTTATTCTCAAGATGATATTTCTGCCCTTGCATTAAAATCATTTAAAACTTTAGTAAAAGATGATCCAAATAGTAACCAAGTGATTCATGGTTCAAGCTTCTACTTAGTAAACCAAGATGGAGTAGTAGTGAAAAACTATAGCGGTTATCAAGATGTTCCATATGATACGATAGCAGTTGATATGGAAACGATTATTGAAGACGGTAAGTAATAAAAAAGTAGCTACCTTAGAAAAAATAGGGTAGCTACTCTTATATTATTTTCTCTCTTGAAGTAATGCTCGAATATCTCTCAAAAGATCTTCAGTAGTTTCGACTGGAGCTTCTTCAACTTGTTCTTCTTGTTTTTTCTTGAAATGTATTTTTGAAATAATGCGAATGAATACGAAAATAGAAAATGCAATAATAAAGAAGTCAAATATATTTTGCAAAAAATTCCCATACATAATTTTGTGATAATGTAACTCTTTAAAATCAATATTACCAATCAATAATCCAAGGATTGGCATAATAATATCCGCTACTAAAGAAGAAACAATCTTACCAAAAGCTGCACCAATGATGACACCAATCGCTAGATCCAAGACATTCCCTTTTAAGGCGAATTTTTTGAAATCTTGCCACATAAACTATACACCCCCCTATCTATTGTTAATTTCGTACGAAGGATGAAAAAAACATAATATATTATAACAAACTATTATTAGAACAGATTTTCCTTTATTAATAATTTGCCCTTCCATGTTATGATAAGTTTTTAGTAATATGGAATATTTATACTTATAGAATTGAGGTTGTTATATGAATAAAGTATTTGTAGCTGTATTACTAGCGACAGCTTTGGCCGCAATTGAAGGTACGATTGTATCAACAGCAATTCCAAGTATTACCACTGACCTTTCTGGGGTTGAATTAATCAGTTGGATCTATTCTGCCTATCTATTAACTTCAGCGATTTCTGCCGTTATTTTTGGTAAATTGGCAGATTTGTTTGGAAGAAAGAAAATGATCATCGCTGGTATTAGTCTTTTCTTATTCGGTTCGTTTTTATGTGGATTAGCTACCTCCATGGAATTTTTAATTGTTTCTCGCGCGGTACAGGGGATTGGTGCAGGATCTATTTTGCCTATCACTTTAACCATCGTTGGAGAGCTTTTTAAGAGCGAGAAAGAACGAGCGAAGGGGCAAGGGTATATTAGTATGGTATGGGGGATTTCTGGCGTTCTAGGGCCATTAATTGGTGGATTTATCGTTGATCAATTAACATGGCATTATATTTTCTTTTTGAATATTCCGTTTGGGGTAGGGGCAATATTCTTGATTGCAAAGTATTATCAAGAAGATCTAGTAAAATTGAAGAGAAAAATAGATTATGCAGGCGCAATCCTTTTTTCAATCGGCATGGTAGCGTTACTCTATGCACTTATTGCAGGAAGTAATACCCAACATTGGCTGACACCTTCTCAATTGATTTTTTATATCTTTGCCATTGTATTCTTAGGTTTGTTCGTCTTTAACGAAAGGAAAGTATTAGAGCCAATAATTCCATTGTCATTATTTAAGAATAAGCGTTTGAATGTAATTAACGGGTTATCATTATTCTGTATGGCGATCGTAATCAGTATTTCTGCGTATTTACCAATTTATGCTCAATCTGTCTTAGGAAAAAACGCAACCGAAGCAGGTTTAATGCTTACCCCATTATCTGTTATGTGGACAGTGGGTGCAATTGTAGTGGGAAATTTAGTTGGACGATTTTCAAACAAGACGATTATTCAATTAGGGACTGTGTTATTAGTCATTGCAACAACGATGTTGATGTTCTTATCTACAAATACAAATTCATTCTATGTTTCGATAGCTATTGCCTTTTTAGGATTAGGTATGGGTTTTATCTCACCTATGCTTGTCATTGCTGTTCAGGCATCCACTTCAGAGGAACAATTAGGCACAGCTATTGGTTTAAATTCATTTATTAACACATTTAGTCAGTCCATTGGTGCTGCAATATTTGGCGCAATCTTCAATACAGCAACAAGTTGGAAACTGGCGCAAGTTGGAGCAGAACATATAAATTTAAATGGTTCTTTTGATCATACAGTTTTCTCATCCGAACAAATTAATCGTATAATCCACATTATAGTAGGGGGCATACAATCTGTTTATTCAGGTACTGTGATTTTCGCACTGGTTGCATTCCTATTAACATTCTTTTTACCTAAAAGAAAAGTACAATCAAAATAGTCTCTGACAAAAAAAGGGTATCAGCTAGAATTTATCGAAAATTCTAATTGATACTCTTTTCATTATAAAATAGTTGCACCTAATGAGTTTTTGAAATGATCAAGTGCCCATAAATGCCCGGCTTGATTAAAACTTGCAACAGAATCTTCAAATATATTGATCGAATATCCTTTGTTGTAGGCATCTACAGCAGTATGCAATACACATATATCTGTGCATACACCCGTTAAATAGACATCATTGATTTTTCGCTCTCGCAATAGTTGTTCTAAATTTGTTCCAACAAAGGAACTATATCTTGTTTTATCTAACCAAAAAACATTCGGTAAATCTTTTATTTCCTCATACAATGTCTGTACTTGATGATAGAGTTCTCGACCCTTTGTGTTTCGAATATTATGTGGTGGGAATAGCTTAGATTCCGGATGGAAAGAGTCGTCTTTTTCATGTAAATCGCATGCAAATACAACGAGTTGACCGCATCTTGCGAATTGATGAATATGATTTAAAATGGCTTTCTCAAGTCGTTGTCCAGGTTCTCCACATGTTAAAGCACCATTTTCGTCAACAAAGTCTACAGTATAATCAATCACGATTAATGCTTTCTCCATTTTATCACCTCAACCTTTTGTCTTTACATATATCATGACATATAAAATAGAACAAATTCAATTGGAAAAAATTAAAACTAATTAAATAAAATATTTTGCAAATTCTAATAAATTAGATTATAATTACAAAAAATACAGAAGGGAGATGTAAGCTTATGGATCGTGCTTTGACGAGAAAACTAAACAAACAGGCTTTGCTTTTTGTAGCAATTCACTCAATTTTTATTTTGAATCTAGCTTTTGACTTCTGGGAGATCCACTAAGGCTGTATTATGAATATGATGAAAATACGATAATGCTTCTTCAAAGGCGTGTACAATTTCACCTTTTGAAGAAGCATTTTTTTGTTCGCGAGTATTACTCAAATTGAACAAAAGAACACTTGGTTAAAAAAATGATTAGTTTATGTTTTAGAAACATTCGAAATGGACTCAATTAATAAAGTTTTCTAAAAATTTATTATTTAACATAAATTAGAGAAAAACCGAAATAGAGAGAATGAAAACGTATTCAATCATGTTTTAATTTTTATAATTAAGTGACAATTCAAAAAATACTGTTGACTTGAACCGAAATACGTACTATGATAGCAACAATTTAATAAATGTTTTTAAAGCGAATCGCTCTTAAACAGTTTATTGTATTTTAAAGAAAGAAGTGACAAAAGTATGGGGGAACAGGTAATTTTTTTAAATGGAAATTTAGTGAAAAAGCAAGACGCTAAAATTTCTGTTTATGATCATGGTTTTTTATATGGCGATGGTGTATTTGAGGGGATTCGCTCATACAATGGAAACGTCTTTCGCTTACAAGAACATTTAATTCGTTTATATGAATCTGCAAAATCTATTTTACTTACTATTCCATATACAATGGAAGAAATGACTGAAATCGTAAAAGATACTTTAAAAGCAAATGATTTGCAAAGTGCATATATTCGCTTAATTGTATCTCGTGGCGAAGGGAATCTAGGAATCGATCCTTCAACTTGCAAAAGTGCTAGTGTAATTGTTATTGCTGAGCCACTTGCAATATTCCCCGCTGAATTATATGAAACTGGTATTTCAATCGTAACTGCGTCAAGCAGACGAGTTCGATCTGACGTATTAAGTCCAAAAACGAAAACGTTAAACTATTTAAATAATATTCTAGTAAAACTTGAAGCCAAGCAAGCTGGCGTTACAGAAGCTTTAATATTAAATGAAGAAGGATATGTTGCAGAAGGTTCTGCTGACAATATCTTCATCGTCAAAGGAAATAAGGTAATTACTCCTCCTGCTTATATTGGAGCGCTGGAAGGAATTACACGAAATGTGATTTTAGAAATTGCAAACGAACTAGGTTATGAAGCAAGCGAAGGTGTATTTACAAGACATGATGTGTATGTAGCTGATGAAGTATTCTTAACTGGTACTGCTGCAGAAGCAATCGCAGTTGTTAACGTAGATGGCCGTGAAATCGGTAACGGTAAACCTGGTAAAGTGACAAATCAAATTCTTCAAGCATTTCGTGAAGTCGTTGAAAAACAAGGCGTAAAAGTATACGAAAAAGAAGCAACAGTAGAATAAGGGGCGGTAATGATGAGAAGTGACATGATAAAAAAAGGAGTCGATCGAGCTCCACACCGTAGTTTATTATATGCTGCAGGTGTTAAAACAAAAGATTTAGATAAACCATTTATCGGTGTTTGTAATTCATATATTGATATAATTCCAGGACACGTTCACTTACAAAAATTTGGTGAAGTTGTCAAACAAGCAATTCGTGAAGCGGGTGGTATTCCATTCGAGTTCAATACGATCGGTGTTGACGATGGAATAGCAATGGGGCATATTGGTATGCGCTATTCATTACCAAGCCGTGAGTTAATTGCAGATTCTGCTGAAACAGTTATTAATGCACACTGGTTCGATGGTGTGTTTTACATACCAAACTGCGATAAAATCACACCCGGAATGCTAATGGCAGCTGTTCGTACGAATGTTCCATCTGTCTTTGTATCCGGCGGTCCTATGGAAGCTGGTGTTTCTTCTACAGGTGAACAACTATCATTAACTTCTGTTTTTGAGGGTGTTGGATCTTATAAAAGTGGTACTAATGACTGCAGAAAAATTAAAAGAAATTGAAGAAAATGCATGTCCAACTTGCGGTTCTTGTTCAGGGATGTTCACAGCAAACTCTATGAACTCTCTAATGGAAATGCTAGGAATGGCATTACCTGGTAACGGAACAATTGTTGCTACATCTGATGAAAGATATCGGTTGATTAAAGAAGCTGCAGAACATTTAATCCGTATGATTAAAGAAGATGTAAAACCTACGAGATATCATTACGAAAGAAACAATCGATGATGCATTTGCTCTTGATATGGCAATGGGTGGTTCAACAAATACTGTTTTACATACACTTGCAATCGCTCATGAAGCAGAAATTGATTATAACATTGAAGATATCAACAAAGTAGCAGAACGAGTTCCATACTTAGCAAAAATCATGCCAGCATCTAATTATTCAATGCATGATGTTCATCTTGCTGGTGGAGTAAGTGCCATCATCAATGAGTTATGCAAAATACCTGGTGCGATTCATAATGACCGCATCACAGTATCTGGTAAAACCATTGAAGAACAAGTGAAAGATCATGAAATTCTAAATACTGAAGTTATTCGTACAAAAGATAATCCATATAGTCCCGTAGGTGGTTTATCTGTTCTCTTTGGTAACATCGCTCCAGATGGCGCAGTTATTAAAGTCGGTGCAGTTGATCCATCAATCAAAGAATTTACTGGAGAAGCCATTGTTTTTGATTCTCAAGAAGAAGCACAAGCTCGAATCGATGATGGCACAGTTCAAAAAGGTCATGTAGTTGTCATTCGTTATGAAGGTCCAAAAGGTGGCCCAGGGATGCCTGAAATGCTTGCACCAACTTCAGCCATTATGGGACGTGGACTTGGTAAAGACGTAGCGCTTATTACAGATGGTCGATTCTCTGGGGCATCTCGTGGTATTTCAATTGGACACATTTCTCCTGAAGCTGCTGAGGGTGGTCCAATCGCTCTTGTTGAAAATGGAGATATCATTTCAATTGATTTAACAAATCGTACAATCGAGCTAGAAGTGTCAGATGAAGTATTAGCAGAACGTAGAGCTAAACTACAACCATTTGAACCTAAGATTAAAAAAGGTTATTTAGCTCGTTATTCAAAATTAGTTACTTCCGCTTCTACTGGCGGCGTTATGAAAATATAATGAGTGTCAAATTAATATTAATCAAATATAGATAAAACGTTGATGAGGTTAAAGATATTAGAGTCTTGTATTTACAGAGAGCCGGGTTGCTGAGAACTGGCAGTACAACTAATATCGACATCCCCTCGGAGTGGGTTACTAAAAGCCAACAGGTAATTAGGTAGCCTCGGGCGCATACTTTTGTGCTCGTTAGATAAAGAATAGTTAATCTATTCATGAGATAGTCGTTCTTTGACTATAAATTAGGGTGGTACCATGGAAGCTTTTTTCATCCCTACGCGAAAGGTCTTCTTTTGCGTGGATGAAAAAGCTTTTTTTATATAAAATACGATTTCCTGGGAGGAGTTCTTTGATGAATGCACAAGTTCCACTAAAAAAACAAACCGCGACAGATCAAGAAGTTGATCAAGAATGTAAAGCCAGTAAAACGGGTGCTGAGATTTTTATCGAATCGTTGCAAAACCAAGGCGTTGAAATAATTTTTGGATATCCAGGTGGTGCGGTCTTACCATTGTATGATGCACTTTATCGAAATCCAATTAAGCATATTCTTGCTCGTCATGAACAAGGTGCGATTCACGCTGCTGAAGGATATGCACGAGTATCAGGTAAGACTGGAGTAGTAATTGCTACATCTGGTCCAGGGGCTACAAACTTAGTCACTGGTATTACTGATGCAATGATGGACTCTTTACCACTCGTTGTCTTTACAGGGCAAGTTGCTACGACAGTTGTTGGTACAGATGCTTTCCAAGAAGCAGATATTGTTGGAATCACACAACCAATCACAAAACATAATTATCAAGTAAAAAATGTTCAAGACTTACCACGAATTGTAAAAGAAGCGTTTCATATCGCATCAACTGGTCGTCGTGGTCCAGTCCTAGTGGATATTCCAAAGAATATTGCAAATAGCTTATTTGATGCAAATGCAGTCGAAGAAGCTGAAATCAACTTGCCAGGATATCAACCAACATTACATCCAAATTATTTGCAAATTAAAAAAGCGGTCATCCTTACTTAGTACTGCAAAACAACCAGTTATTTTAGCGGGTGCAGGTGTTTTAGCAGCGGATGCAAAAAATGAATTAACTGAATTTGTTGAAAAATACAATTTCCCAGTTGTAAATACACTTTTAGGACTTGGAAGCATCGAAGGTAACCATGAACTTTTCCTAGGAATGGCAGGTATGCACGGTACATTCACAGCAAATATGGCGATAAGTAATTGTGATGTATTGTTAAATATTGGCGCTCGTTTCGATGATCGTTTGACAGGAGAATCTAGATAAATTTGCTCCTAATGCAAAGGTGATTCACATCGATATCGATCCTGCTGAGATTGGTAAAAACGTTCCAACTGAAATTCCAATCGTAGCTGACGCCAAAGAAGCATTAATCGCATTATTAGAGCAATCATTTGAAGCTCAAGATTTAACACTTTGGCATGAATATTTACACGAATGCCAAGAAGAATGTCCACTATGGTATGACGATGATGGAGATGGAACAATCTATCCTCAATTTGCAGTTGAAACAATTCATCGTTTAACAAATGGTGAAGCAATCATTACAACAGATGTTGGTCAACATCAAATGTGGACTGCACAATATTATTCATTTAAAAAAGATCATAACTGGGTTACATCAGGTGGACTAGGAACAATGGGATTTGGTTTCCCAGCTGCGATTGGTGCACAGTTTGCGAAACCAGATAAAAAAGTCATTTCAATCGTTGGTGACGCTGGTTTCCAAATGACATTGCAAGAACTTGCATTGCTGAAAGAATTTAAATTACCAGTGAAAATTTTCATCTTAAATAATAGCTGTTTAGGAATGGTTCGCCAATGGCAAGAAACATTCTATGAAGAACGTTATTCATCTTCTTTAATCCCAGTACAACCTGACTTTGTAAAACTTGCAGAAGCTTATGGTATTAAAGGTTACAAAGTTGAAAAAGTGGATGAAATTGAAGCTGTATTCAAAGAAGCAATCGAATCAGATGAACCTACTTTAGTGGACTGCCGTATAAAAGAATTAACTTTGGTTAATCCAATGGTAGCTCCTGGTAAAGGTCTTTCAGAAATGATAGGAGTGAAAAAAGGATGAGAAGAGTAATCTCCGTTGCAGTTATTAACCAAAGCGGCGTTCTCAATCGTGTAACAGGCTTACTGATGAAACGTCAGTTTAATATAGAAAGCATCACAGTTGGTCATACAGAACAACAAGGTATCTCTAAAATGACATTTATCGTAAATATTGAAGATCATGCGAAAATTGAACAGCTTGTGAAACAATTATCAAAACAAATTGACGTGATTAAAGTCAATGACATTACAGATAAATCTATCGTAATGCGTGAATTAGCACTTATTAAAGTTGTGGCTCCACCGAATTTGCGTAGCGAAATCAATTCAATCGTTGAACCATTTCGCGGTTCAATCATCGATATGGGTAAAAATGTGATTACTTATCAAATCGTTGGGAATCCGGAAAAAATCGACGCATTTATTGAACTAATTCGTCCTTATGGTATTAAAGAACTGACTCGTACAGGTGTAACTGCATTTGTACGTGATGCTCAAATTAAGCCATCAACGCAACTTTCGATTTTACAATAAATATAAAAACCTAAAAAACAAATCAGGGGGAAATTAAAATGGCAAAATTGTATTACAACCAAGACATCAATGAAAAAGTACTAGAAGGTAAAAAAATCGCAATCATCGGTTACGGTTCTCAAGGTCATGCACATGCACAAAATCTTAAAGAATCAGGATTCGATGTACGTGTTGGGATCCGCCCAGGGAATTCAGCAGAAAGAGCAAAAAATGACGGTCTTGAAGTGAAATCTGTAAAAGAAGCAGCTGCAGAAGCAGATGTAATCATGATCCTACTTCCAGATGAAAAACAAAAAGAAGTTTACGAAAACGAAATTGCAGAAGGCCTACAAGCTGGCAATGCATTAGTATTCGCACACGGCTTCAACATCCATTACAAACAAATCGTACCTCCTGCTGATGTAGACGTATTCTTAGTAGCTCCAAAAGGTCCTGGACATTTAGTTCGCCGCACATACGTTGCTGGAGCAGGTGTTCCTGCACTAGTTGGTGTTTATCAAGATGCAACTGGTCAAGCAAAAGAAATCGGTCTTGCTTATGCAAAAGGTATTGGCGGTGCTCGTGCTGGTGTTCTTGAAACAACTTTCAAAGAAGAAACAGAAACAGATCTATTCGGGGAACAAGCAGTTCTTTGTGGTGGTGTAACTCACTTAATCAAAGCTGGTTTCGAAACTTTAGTTGAAGCTGGATATGAACCAGAAAGTGCATACTTCGAATGCCTTCACGAAATGAAACTAATCGTAGACTTAATCTACGAAGGAGGCTTCTCTAACATGCGTTATTCAATCTCTGATACTGCTGAATGGGGCGATTATGTATCAGGTCCACGCGTGATTACTGAAGATGTTAAAGCAAATATGAAAGCTGTATTAACAGACATCCAAAACGGTAAATTCGCAAAAGAATGGATCGAAGAAAACCAAAACGGTCGTCCTAAATACAATGCAATCAAAAAAGCTGAAACAGAACATCAAATCGAAAAAGTTGGCGAAGAATTACGTGCTATGATGCCATTCGTAGGCCAAAAAGTGAATAAAGAAACTGTAAGTACTAAAGCTTAAGCAACACTTGAAAGTAAGCTGGATGTATATCTATAGGTTACTTTGATTAATTACAACTTAAAGAAGCAGTACGCTGCTTCTTTAAGCCAATTAGGTATATAACTTGCATCTATTTTATATTTAAGAGAAATGTTAGTTAAGTATAGGGGGGAGAGTTTTTATGGAAAAGAATATAACAGTTTTACCTGGCGATGGTATTGGTCCTGAAGTTGTTGCCTCTGCAGTTGAAGTTTTAAAAGCTGTTGGCAAAAGATTTCAACATACATTTCATATTGCGTTTGCAACAATTGGCGGTGCTGCAATTGATCAGCATGAGGATCCACTTCCAAAAGAAACAATTGAATTATGTGAACAAAGTGATGCAATCCTTTTAGGAGCAGTAGGTGGCCCAAAATGGGATCAAAACCCTGCTGAATTAAGACCTGAAAAAGGATTACTCCGAATTCGGAAACATTTTGATTTATTCTCGAATTTACGTCCAGTTCAAGCCATTCCATCACTCATAAAAGCTTCTCCTCTAAAAGATGAATTAGTAAAAGACGTTGATTTACTAATTGTTCGTGAGCTTACAGGTGGACTATATTTTGGTGAACCACGTAACCGAACAAATGAAGAAGCATTAGATTCACTTGTATACAGCCGTCCTGAAATTGAACGAATCGTCGAAAATGCATTTGAATTAGCTCGTATTCGTAAAGGCAAACTTACATCTGTAGATAAAGCGAATGTTCTTGAAACTTCCCGTTTATGGAGACAAATTGTTGAAGAGAAAAAAGCACAGTATCCAGATGTTGAAGTAGAGCATAGTTTAGTCGATTCTACGGCAATGAAATTAATTACAAACCCAGGTGCATATGATGTCATTGTGACTGAAAATATGTTTGGAGATATTTTAAGTGATGAAGCATCCGTTATCACAGGGTCTCTTGGCGTATTACCATCAGCAAGTATTCGTTCTGACAATTTTGGATTATATGAACCAGTCCATGGTTCTGCACCAGAAATCGCTGGAAAAGGTATTGCCAACCCAGCCGCAACGATTCTATCTGTAGCCATGATGTTACGTTACTCATTCGGTTTACAAGAAGAAGCTGCTGAAATAGAACGTGCAGTAAATGCAGTATTTGAAGACGGTTATTTCACTGCAGATTTAGCGACACAAGGTAGCCGTGCTCTTACAACGAATGAATGGACAGAAAAAGTGTTAAATGAAATCGACACAAGTTTTGTTTCAGATAGTATTATGACTACTTATATATAGAAAAAAGGTGAAGAATAATGGGGAAAAATATAATAGAAAAAGTGTGGAACCAACACGTAGTTTATCATGAGGATGGGAAACCAGATTTACTCTACATCGATCTTCATTTAATTCACGAAGTGACTTCACCACAAGCATTTGAAGGACTTCGTTTAAATAATCGTAAAGTACGTCGTCCAGATTTATGCTATGCAACGATGGATCACAATGTACCAACAAAAAATTTGCCAGTCATCAATGATCCAATTGCGAAAACACAAATCAACACATTGGCTAAGAACTGTGAAGAATTTGGAATTGAATTAGCAGATATGGGTCATCCAGACCAAGGGATTGTGCATGTCATTGGACCACAACTTGGTTTAACACAACCTGGTAAAACCATCGTTTGTGGTGATTCTCACACATCTACACATGGTGCTTTCGGTGCGATTGCATTTGGTATCGGAACAAGTGAAGTAGAACATGTATTATCAACACAAACACTTTGGCAAAGTAAACCAAAAACAATGCAAATTCATGTGAATGGTGAACTAGGATTTGGCGTTACTGCGAAAGATATTATTCTTGCAATTATCGCAAAATTCGGAATTGATGTGGGTACTGGTCACATCGTAGAATTTACAGGTGATGCAATCCATAAATTATCAATGGAAGAACGTATGACAATTTGCAATATGTCTATTGAAGCTGGTGCTAAAGCTGGATTAATTAGCCCTGATGACATTACTGTTGACTATATTGAAGGTCGTCGTTATGCTCCACAAGGCGAAAAATTCGAAGAAGCAAAAGAATATTGGTTATCACTTGCTTCAGATGAAGATGCAACTTATGACAAAACACTTGTGATTGAAGCATCTGAAATCGAACCATTTGTAACATGGGGAACAAATCCTTCCATGGGTTCAGGCATTTCAAAAAATGTACCATCTGCTGCTGATTACGTGGACGAATCAGATAAACAAGCATTACAAAAAGCGCTTACTTATATGGATTTAGAAGAAGGCACGCCATTAACGAATATTGAAATTCAAAATGTGTTCATCGGTTCATGTACAAATTCACGTTTACATGATTTACGCTCAGCAGCTTCTGTTATTAAAGGCAAAAAAGTACATCCAAATGTTCGTGCAATTGTCGTTCCTGGTTCTTACTCTGTCAAAAAACAAGCAGAAGAAGAAGGCATCGATCAAATTTTTAAAGATGCAGGATTTGAATGGCGCGAATCAGGATGCAGTATGTGTCTTGCCATGAACGATGATGTTGTACCAGCTGGTGAACGCTGTGCTTCTACATCCAACCGTAACTTCGAAGGACGCCAAGGTGCAGGCTCAAGAACACATCTTGTAAGTCCACCAATGGCTGCAGCAGCTGCAATCGCTGGTCATTTTGTAGATGTTCGTGAAATTATGAATGTACCTGTGTAAGGGAGGCGTAAACTATGGAACCTATTAATGTTGTAAAAAGTGTCATTACACCTTTAAATCGAAAAAACGTGGACACGGATCAAATTATTTCAAAAGAATTTCTAAAACGAATTGAACGCACTGGATTTGGTCAATACGTTTTCTATCACTGGCGTTTTGACCAAAACGGTAATCCAATTGAAGACTTCGTATTAAACCAATCCCAATACAAAGGCTCAAAAATCTTAGTAGCTCATGAAAACTTTGGTTGTGGTTCTTCTCGTGAACATGCACCATGGGCAATCTTGGATTATGGTTTTAATGTAGTGGTTGCTCCAAGTTTCGCTGACATTTTCCATAATAACTGCTTCAAAAATGGTATCTTACCAATTGAATTAAAAGTACCTGAAATTGAAGAGTTATTAGCAAAAGGTGAACAATCTGTATCTAGATGCAGAAGTCAACCTACAAGAACAAACTTTAACAGCTGATGGTAAAGTGTATCACTTTGACATCGATCCTTACTATAAAGAAATGCTGTTAAACGGTTGGGATGAAATTGCATTAACATTTAAGTATGAAGATGAAATTAAAAAGTTTGAAGAAAAACGACTTCAATTCGTTTAATATCAGGTAAATAAGTAGTAGTCAAAATGAAAAACTATCGAATAAGTCTAAGTAATTGGCTTTTCGATAGTTTTCTATTTTTCCTTCCTTGATACATAATCTTTTTAACACCAAACGATTATTTTATAAGGGGTAGTTTGAGCAGGGATGCTTCTAGTGGTAGGACCATATATTACAATGAGGTTTCGATTTGCAGGATTTTTTGAAAAAGGTTGGCCATTTGTGAGTAAGATAATGGTATAAGGAGAGAGGTTTAATTTTAATTGACCGTCACTACTTAGGAATTGGCTATCAAAAAAGTCTACTTTTACATTTTGGTAATGATTTCCCTTCGCAACAACAAGTGCTTGATATTGTGGTGGGTATATCAATGGAACAGGTGCATTTCCATCATAATATCCAGTTACACTATCCCCGATATTAACGATTTCCTGGTTTACAAAGTAAGTAGTAGGTGAGATCACAAAATTGACGATGCCACCACCCATATTTTCTACCGTCATTAGACGATAACAACCTTCACCTTCCCCATTTTGCCCAATCATAAAATCATTGATCTGTGTAACCGTTCCTTGAAAAGATTTAAAATTTACCATAGCCATTCCTCTCTATATAAATACTTATTTTCTTATTTTAATTTATGTAAGATTTGCGAGATGGGTGACAAGGAATGGATTTTAGGGGATTATCGGATTATTAGATAGCGAGTATTACCTATTCTAAATATCCATCTTATATCATTTTTTTCAGTAGCTTTAAGATAATTTAGTGATTCTGAAATATACAGGAGGACTATTTTGCTTACAAATTTATACTTAGTACGACATGCACACTCTACCTATACACCAGATGAACTTGGGAGACCTTTATCTACAATTGGTTACTCAGATGCCCAAAGAATTAGTAAACTTCTCATTAAAGAGAACATAGATATTGTGATTTCTAGTCCATATAAAAGGGCGATTCAAACGGTTGAGGGAATTGCCAAGACTAATGGAAAAGAAGTTATAATCGTAGATGATTTTAAGGAACGGAAACTGTCTGATCAACCTGTTAAGGATTTTAATTTAGCTATAACAAAAGTGTGGAAGGAACCTAGCTTTTCATGGAATGGTGGTGAATCTAATAGTATTGCCCAGAAAAGAGGGGTTAAGGCAACTTTAAGGCTATTAAATAAATATGAAAATAAAAATACTGTTGTAGGAACGCACGGTAATATCATGGTTCTTATCATGAATTATTTTAATAGTTACTATGGGTTTAGTTTTTGGAAACAACTAGATATGCCAGATATTTATAAACTAGCATTCGATAAAACGGAGCTGAAAGAAGTAAAAAGGATTTGGTATAGAATTTAAACATACAAATTAGTAAATCCCGCAACTTATAGTGTTGCAGGATTTGCTTGGTTTGATTAGTTTTCTTCTTCAAAATAGATTTTGTAATACTTACGATTTGTTGCTTCATCATAGCCGACTTCAATTAGTTCATCCATATGATCGATATTCGGTAAATTCACTTGAATTTCAATATTGGAATCGAGCTTAATTTTTCGTTTATAGCCTTTTTCTGCCTTTTCAATCGCACTCTCTGAAATTACTGTTTCGTAAGGTTTTACGGTATTTACAATGACATCTTTTTGTACCGGTTCTACTGCTTCAAATACCGTTTCAATATAGTCATTTACTTGAAATTCTTCTTCATTTCTAAAATAATCGAGCGTTTTGTTTAAATAGCCAAGTTTCTCTGTATTCGAATAACTGTCTTCTTTTAAAATAAGTTTTTTACATTCTGTTAATGCTAGATTCGTTTTATGATAATATTCATCCGCTACTTTTACCTTTAAAAAGTGCTCTTGCCAGTAGACAACATCTTCTTTTCTTTTTGTTTTTATAAAAACAGCAGGTGCTTTGTCTGCACCCATATCCACGATTACGGCCATATTATTGATTTTCTTCACGTTAATACCATCAATGCCATTCACAATCATCTTGTTTTGTTCGTTTTTGACATCTAAAAATATTTCTTTTTCATCAATTTTGACAATGGCAATGACCTTTTTTGCTTCTGTTGTATTCCATAAACAATTTTTGAATAGTCCAATAAACAATTCTCCGCTTTTAATATTTGGATGCTGGGATGCGGAATGTAAGTGTGTGGCGATATTTTTCGATTGTTCAAGGAAACGATCCTCTTGTTCGAAAATAGACTTCACATACGTATACACTTCATTTAATTCAATATTCGTTTCGTGAAAAAATTCGTATTGCTGATCCCAATCAATTTTGTTAAATGCTAATTGCGTAAAGGCTGCTTCTAGCATAACTTCTGGCTGTGAAAAAGCCTCTTCACCCAAAACAAGCACGTCACTAACATGATGTACTATATATTGTGCTAATTTACTTTCATTTACTTCTAACATGGTATTCACCCTTAAATTAATAGATATAGATAATATATCATATCATCCAACTCACAATTTTTACACGTATTTTTTAAAACTATAGATTGATGATTTTTTATCCTCCAACCATTCACTCAATTTTTTGCGTTTTGACAATTATTAGTGATTTTAACAGTGGATTTTGTCTATACATTTCATCTTATAATAAATATATTGACAATTTAGATAATTTTAAATTATATTTCTATTATACTATCTTGCAAAATAACTTTGATTTTGTCAGAAAGCTTACCTTTAACTAGTGAATTATTTTTTTAAAAAAAATCTTATTATTTTATTGCAAAGTAGTCGAGCAACGCTTACAAAGGGGGATGTACATATTGACATTACAGCAAGAGCAACAAAGTATTAGATTGAAAAAAGGGGAAAAAGCTCATGAAGAAAATCAAGGTAATCAGCATTTAGAAAGAAAACTAAAATCCCGACATTTAACGATGATTTCGATTGGTGGGGCAATCGGTACAGGATTATTCTTAAGTAGTGGTGCTGCTATTCATACGGCTGGACCAGGGGGGGCGCTACTTGGATATGCATTAGTTGGTGCAATGGTCTATTTTGTTATGACTAGTTTAGGAGAATTAGCAGCTTACATGCCAACGAGTGGTTCATTTAGTACATATGCTTCAAGATTTGTAGACCCTGCATTTGGTTTTGCCATAGGCTGGACGTATTGGTTTAACTGGGCTATGACGATTGCTGCTGAATTAACAGCTTCAACGATGATTATGAAATTCTGGCTTCCTGATAGTCCGTCATGGGTATGGAGCGGTTTATTTTTAGCTATTATTTTTCTATTAAACTTTTTATCCGTAAAAGGTTACGGTGAAGGGGAATATTGGCTTTCCTTTATTAAGGTTAGTGCAATTATCATCTTCTTAATCGTCGGGATCCTGATGATTTTTGGCATTATGGGTGGAGAAGCAGTTGGTTTTAAAAACTTCACAGTGGATGCTGCACCTTTTCCAAGTGGCATTGTTGGTGTATTTATTGTCTTTATTGCTGCAGGCTTTTCGTTCCAAGGAACAGAAATTGTGGGTGTTGCAGCTGGGGAAAGTGAAGATCCTGCCAAAAACGTTCCAAAAGCAGTAAATAGTGTATTCTGGAGAATTTTACTTTTCTATGTTTTGGCTATCTTCGTTATTGGACTGTTAATTCCTTATACGAATTCAAGTTTACAAAATGAAAGTGTTATGGTTAGTCCATTTACATTAATTTTGAAAAAAGCAGGTATTGCATTTGCAGCCTCACTGATGAATGCAGTCATTTTGACAGCTGTTTTATCTGCAGGAAACTCAAGCGTATATGCATCTACTAGAATGTTGTATTCCATGGCTAAAGCAGGACAAGCTCCACAAATCTTTGCAAAACTAAATAAGCGCGGTGTACCAGTTGCGAGTATGATCTTTACTTGTGCAATCGGGGCTCTTGCATTCTTAGCTTCTTTCTTTGGAGATGGTCAAGTATACCTTTGGTTAATGAATGCAATCGGTATTACTGGATTTATATTCTGGTTAGGAATTTCTGTTAGTCATTATCGATTCCGTAAAGGCTTTTTAGCTCAAGGACATTCGTTGGATGAACTACCATACAAGGCAAAACTATTCCCACTTGGCCCAATTTTCGCGATCTTCTGTGGGATAGTTGTCATTCTAGCTCAAAACTTCCAAGCATTCCTATCAGATCAAGTTGACTGGGGAAGTGTAATCGCTGCATACCTAGGAATTCCATTTTTCCTAATCTTATTATTTGGCTATAAACTAGTTAGAAAATCAAAAGTTGTAAAACTGGAAGAAATGAATTTTAAATTTGAAGATTAATAATTAAAAATTAAAACTGCTGTGCCAAAGTGAACAATTACACACTTTGGTACAGTTTTTTTACTTTTTAACTCCTGATTAGAAACAGAAGCCACATGTAAAACGAAATAGAATGAATATTTAAATAAAATGAAAATATTAATTTATTAAAATAGTTTGAAAATACAGCGGTGCAGGTGTACGATTGAAATCATAAGTAATAGGATGGCCAAGCTATGGTCAAGGGGGTTTATAAATGAAAGTTTCACTATTTGCAACATGTATTGTTGATATGTTTCAAACAGACGTTGGGAAAGCAACAGTTGAACTATTAGAAAGATTAGGATGCGAAATTGTCTTCCCATCTGGTCAAGTTTGTTGTGGTCAACCTGCGTACAACTCAGGTTATGTCAAAGACGCAAAAGAACCAATGAAAAAAATGATTGATACTTTTCTAGACGCAGAGGTGATCGTAGCACCCTCTGGCTCTTGTGCATATATGTTCAAAGAATATCCAAAAGTATTCCAAGATGATCCAATCTATTATGAAAAAGCTAAAAAAGTAGCTTCAAAAACGTATGAATTAACAGACTTTATCGTCAATGTATTAAAAGTGGAAGATGTAGGTGCAAAATTAGAAGGAAAAGCTACATACCACCCTTCATGTCATATGACGAGACTTTTAGGCGTTTCAGAATCTCCAAAAAAACTATTAAGCCATGTAGAAGGACTTGAAATGGTAGAGTTGCCAAATAGCTTTAATTGCTGTGGGTTCGGTGGGACATTCTCTGTGAAAATGGGTAATATCTCTGAACAAATGGTAGATGAAAAAGTAGATAGCGCGCTTGAGACTGGTGCAAACTACTTAATCGGTGCAGATGGAGGTTGCTTGATGAATATCGGTGGCCGAATGCATAGACGAGGCGAAAAAGTCAAAGTAATGCATATCGCAGAAGTTCTAAACCACCATTAAAGGGGCGAGATAAAATGTCTATTCAATATAATAACCATAAGTTTAAGGAAAACGTAGAAGAAAATTTACAAAACTCCTTTATGAGAGGCGCAGTTGTATCAGCCCAAAATCGTCTTCGTGCTGGCCGAATAGCGGCTGCTGAGGAATTAGGAGATTGGGAAGAATGGAGAAACCATGGGGAAGAAATTCGCCAACATGTATTAAATAATCTAGATTATTATCTAAATGAATTAGCTGAAAATGTGGAAAAAGTAGGAGGTCATGTGTTTTTTGCTAAAACAGCAAAGGATGCAACAGATTATATTCAAAATGTTGTAAAGGAAAAAAATGCAAAAAAAATTGTAAAATCCAAATCAATGGTAACCGAAGAAATTAGCCTGAATGAAGCACTTGAAGAAGCAGGTTGCACAGTTGTTGAAACTGACCTAGGTGAATATATCTTACAAGTGGATAACCATGATAAGCCTTCACATATCGTCGCACCAGCATTACATAAAAATGCGAATCAAGTAAAAGAAGTTTTTGTAGATAAATTAGGTTATGAACCGAACAAATCTGCTGAAGCAGGCGAATTAGCAAGGCATGTTCGTACTACATTACGAGATGAATTCTTGACAGCAGACGTTGGCATTACTGGTTGTAACTTCGCCGTTGCGGAATCTGGTTCAGTTTGTCTTGTGACAAATGAAGGAAATGCAGGAATGGTTACAACGATCCCCAAAACACAAATAACAGTTATGGGGATGGAAAGACTTGTTCCTACTTTTGAAGAACTAGAAGTATTAGTCAATATGCTAACTAGAAGTGCGGTAGGTCAGAAATTACCAAGTTATGTAAATGTCATTACTGGACCTCGTAAGCCTGGTGAATCAGATGGACCAGAAGATTTTCATTTAGTCATCGTTGACAATGGCCGTTCTAGTATTTTAGGAACGGATTTCCAATCGATTCTTCAGTGTATTCGTTGCGGTGCATGTGTAAATGTGTGTCCTGTTTATCGACATATTGGTGGTCATTCTTATAACTCTATTTACTCAGGTCCAATCGGTGCAGTATTGACACCATTACTAGCAGGGTATGATGAATTTAAAGAGCTACCTTATGCATCTTCATTATGCGGAGCTTGTTCTGAAGCATGTCCTGTGAAAATCCCTCTACATGAGTTACTGTTAAAACATCGCGAACGAATAGTAGAAATAGAAGGGAAAGCACCTATTTCAGAAGCCATGTTAATGAAAGCTTTCAGTTTAGGCGGATCATCTAGTTCCATTTACGCAGCTGGTGCTAAAATCGCATCTCGCGTTGTTTCGCCAATTGCAAAAAATAATATAATTTCAAAAGGTCCTGGCCCGCTAAAAGCGTGGACTGAAATTCGTGATTTCCCAGCACCTAAAAAAGAACGATTAAGAGATTGGTTCAAAGAGCATGAAAAGGGAAGTGACAACAAATGATTCAACATCGTGAAGCTTTTTTAGAGACAATCGGCAACGCATTAGGTCGTCCTGTAAATACGAAAGAAAAGCCACAACGTAATTGGAAATTTGCACCACAGAAAAAAGGGTACGAAGGATGTTCACAAGATGATTTAATTGAAATTCTTGAAGAGCAATGCAAGAAAATCCATACCGAACTAGTAAAAACAACTTCAAGCGAATTACCTAACATACTTGAAGAAATCGTAGAAAATTATGGTGGTGGCCCGATTTCTATGTGGCAGGATTCACGCTTTAGAGAGTATCAATTGCAATCTCTCTATGAAGAAAAATGGCCAAGCAAAGGGTATGAAGTATCCTTATGGAAACAAGAGTTAGCAAGTAAAAATATTTTACATGCTGAAAAAGCGAAAATAGGCATAACTTTCTCCGAATATATCATCGCAGAATCAGGAACTGTTGTATTATTTTCAAATGGTGATCATGGAAAATCTGTTGGTTTGTTACCAACGAGTTTTATTGCAATTGTTAAAAAAAGCACAATCGTACCTCGTATGACGCAAGTCGCAGAAATCCTAAATAAACGAGTAGAAGCAGGTGAAGTATTACCATCTGCAATTGATTTTGTCTCTGGACCAAGTAATTCAGCTGATATTGAGATGAAATTAGTCGTTGGTGTTCATGGACCGATTCATGCAACTTATATTATTTTAACTGACCAATAATTGAACAAAATAATATGTTCAAAATATATGTCTTAGTATATTTGTTGCTAATAATCGTAATCTTTTGTACCATAAATGACGATGGAGTTTCTTCTATATAATAGGTGGATGATAATATGAATTCGATTTTGTTCTATGACGGTGACTGTGGATTTTGCCAAAAATCCATACTTTTTGTATTAAAACATGAAAGAAAACCCATATTAAAATTTGCACCGTTACAAGGAGAAGTTGCAGCAAAATTATTACCAACATCTTTAACACATAACTTAGATACCGTTGTCGTATATCAGGATGGCAAAGTACTGACAGAATCGAGTGCAGTGATATTTATTACGAAAAATTTAAGATTTCCTTTTTCTTTCTTTTATTTTTTGAGAATAATCCCACTGCCAATACGCAATTATTTTTACCGAATAATTGCCAAAAATCGTTATAAGTTAACGAAAGCGAGAAATACATGCCAAATTCCAGATGAAAATGTACGAAATCGATTTCTTAGTTAGAGGTCATTCGAAAAACTTATCACAAAGTATAATATTAATGTTATTTACTTATGAATCTTTTTCGATTATGATTGGTTTTGGAGAAAAGTAGCTCATATTTAAAGCCTTTTCATTAGTTTATTTAGAGGGGGAACCGAACAATGGCAAACAACAACTTGCATAATAGTCGCTCTTCTTTTGAAGTAAACGGTAAAACTTATAACTTTTATCGTTTAGCTGCAATTGAAGAAGCTGGCGTAGCACAAGTTTCACGCCTTCCTTATTCAATCAAAGTATTATTAGAATCAGTATTACGTCAATATGACGGCTACGTAATCAAAGAAGACCACGTAGACAATTTAGCTAAATGGGGTAAAGATACAGACGCAAACGCTGAAGTACCTTTCAAACCATCTCGCGTAGTACTACAAGATTTCACTGGTGTACCAGTAGTAGTTGACTTAGCATCTCTACGTACAGCAATGAAAGAAATGGGCGGCGACGCTAACGAAATCAACCCTGCAATTCCTGTTGATTTAGTAATCGACCACTCAGTACAAGTTGATAAATACGGTAACTCTTCTGCATTACAAGCTAACATGGATCTTGAATTCGAACGTAACGCTGAACGTTATAACTTCTTAAAATGGGCTCAAACAGCTTATGATAACTTCCGTGCTGTACCACCAGCAACTGGTATCGTGCACCAAGTTAACTTAGAATACTTAGCACCAGTAGTTCACGTAAACGAAAATGCTGATGGTACATTCGAAACATTCCCAGACTCAGTAGTTGGTACTGACTCACATACAACTATGATCAACGGTTTAGGCGTTCTTGGTTGGGGCGTTGGTGGTATCGAAGCTGAAGCTGGTATGTTAGGTCAACCTTCATACTTCCCAATTCCAGAAGTAATCGGTGTTAAACTTAACTGGTGAACTTCCAAGTGGTACAACAGCAACTGACTTAGCTCTTAAAGTTACTCAAGTAGTTACGTAAAAAAGGCGTTGTAGGTAAATTCGTTGAGTTCTTCGGACCTGGCGTACCTGCTCTTCCATTAGCTGACCGTGCTACAATCTCTAACATGGCTCCTGAATATGGTGCAACTTGTGGTTACTTTGCAATCGATGAAGAATCACTTAACTATATGCGTCTAACTGGTCGTGACGAAGAACACATCCAAGTTGTAGAAGCTTACTTAAAAGCAAACAACATGTTCTTTGACCCAGAATTAGAACCAACTTACACTGACGTATTAGAAATCAATTTAGCAGAAATCGAACCAAACCTTTCTGGTCCAAAACGTCCACAAGATTTGATTCCACTTTCTAACATGAAAAATCGCTACCACGAAGTAGTAGTTGCTCCAGCTGGTGTACAAGGCTTCGGTTTAACTGAAGATGAATTCACTAAAACTGCAACTGCTAAATTTGCAGAAGGCGATTTAGAAATCCCAGCAGGTGCTGTTGGTATCGCTGCAATCACTTCTTGTACAAATACTTCAAACCCATACGTTTTAATCGCTGCAGGTCTTGTTGCGAAAAAAGCAGTTGAAAAAGGCTTAACAGTTCCTAAATGGGTTAAAACTTCATTAGCACCAGGTTCAAAAGTTGTAACTGGTTACTTAAATGAATCAGGTTTAACACAATACCTTGATACTCTTGGATTCAACACTGTAGGTTATGGTTGTACAACATGTATCGGTAACTCAGGTCCATTACTACCTGAAATCGAAGAAGCAATCAAATCAAACGATTTATTCGTAACTTCAGTACTTTCTGGTAACCGTAACTTTGAAGGTCGTGTACACCCATTAGTAAAAGCTAACTACTTAGCTTCACCACCATTGGTTGTTGCTTATGCATTAGCTGGTACTGTTGATGTAGATCTACGTAAAGATTCATTCGGTAAAGACAAAGATGGTAACGATGTATTCTTCGATGATATCTGGCCATCAACTGACGAAGTAAATGCAGTTCTATCTAAAGTTGTTACTCGTGAATTATTCCAAAAAGAATATGAAACTGTATTCAACGCAAACGAAAAATGGAATGCAATTGAAACATCAACTGATTCTTTATATACATTTGATGATAAATCAACTTACATTCAAAACCCACCATTCTTCCAACACTTATCTGCTAAACCAGAAGATATTCAAACACTTTCTGGCTTACGCGTGTTAGCTAAGTTTGGTGACTCAATCACAACTGACCACATCTCTCCTGCAGGTGCAATCGGTAAAGATACTCCTGCTGGTAAATACTTACGTGAAAACGGTGTAGAACCACGTAACTTCAACTCTTACGGTTCTCGTCGTGGTAACCACGAAGTTATGATGCGCGGTACATTTGCTAACATCCGTATCCGTAACCAAATCGCTCCAGGTACAGAAGGTGGTTTCACTACTTACTGGCCAACAGGCGAAGTTGAATACATCTATGATGCAGCAATGAAATATGCTAAAAACCACACTGGTTTAGTAGTTCTTGCTGGTAAAGACTACGGTATGGGTTCTTCTCGTGACTGGGCAGCTAAAGGTACTAACCTTCTAGGTGTTAAAACAGTTATTGCTGAATCTTACGAACGTATCCACCGTTCTAACTTAGTTATGATGGGTGTTCTTCCATTACAATTTGTTGATGGTGCTAATGCTGAATCACTAGGTTTAACTGGTGAAGAAACATTTGCAGTTAACATCGCTGAAGGTGTTAAACCACGCGATATCTTAACTGTAACTGCAACTGCTAAAGATGGTTCTACTAAAGAATTCAAAGCACTTGCTCGTTTCGATTCAGAAGTAGAAGTAGATTACTACCGTAACGGCGGTATCCTACAAATGGTATTACGTAACAAATTAGCAAAATAAGTTTCTTCATTTGAAACTTTCATACATGTGCACAAGAATATTGTGCACATGTATTTTTTTTGTAAAAAAACAAAACTAAAGTTGTATCTATGATATTATTTATAATAGTGAAATAATTTGTCACTATATTACTTTGGATGTAATCCATTTATTTAAAACACAAAACATTTTGAGGTGATGAAAGAAAATGATCGACATACATTTGAAAGGAAGAAGAAAATTTTTGTATTCTGCAAGCTTCCTTCTATCAATGAGTTTATTTACCGCACATGCGTATGCAGATGGCGATGAAAATGCAGTAAAACCGGATACATCAATAGAATCAAGTGGAGACAATAGTTCAAATGATCCATCTAATACAAATGAGGATAACAGCACAAACCCAACAGAAAATGTAAATAATAATCAAATGATTTCGGATTTCGCTAAAATTAATGTCGAAACAGAACTTGTAAATCCGGAAACCCTTGAGCCTACTAATGTGAACTTACCAGCAGGAAATCTTACATATCGAGTTAAAAAAGCCACAAATGAAGCATACTACGAGTTGGAAATTGGGGAAAATACATACTGGATTAAAGCTGAAAGTCTATTACCATCATCAGAAGAGATATCACAGGTATCAAAAAATCGAAAATTAAAAATAACAACCAACAGTAATTTCAAGATCTATTCAAAAAACAATTTGAATTCGAATCTCTTGGTGGAAGGTACAACACCAACATCATTTGAAGTATTAGACGTGGTAAAAGATTATTATGTAGTTTCTGTAGCGGGTGTCAAAGGGTACATTCCATTCAATCAAGTAAATATTCCGTTTAAGAAAAATAGTAACGTTGAAGTTGCAACGAGCTCAGTTAAATTGTATAAAATTGTAAGTGGTAAATATAAACTAACAGGTACATTAGTAGATGGTGCAGTTGTAAAAGTCGTAAAATCAACGTCAACTTATCATATTATACAAGTAGGTAGTCAATCTTACGCTATTACAAAAAAAGGTACGATTCCAACTGAAAAGTCTGCATCACTTCAATCATTAGTGAAGGAAACTTATCCAGTTACATTACAAGTTAGTTCAACTAATTCGGTCTATTCTCAAACCGGAAAGAAAATTGGTTCCATTTCTAAAGGCCAAGTTGTGTCATTAAAAGCTTTAAAAGGGAATCAAGGAATCATCAATTTTATGGGAAAATCAGGTTACGTAAATCTAAAATACTTTAACCATTCAAATATGGTGAATCCAAGCAACAATATCACATATGGGATGTATAACTATTACGTTCGAGTGATTGCACAACTATATCCTGAGTTTACCAAAGTAGAGAATATAGGTAAGTCTGTACAAGGAAAATCCATCTATGCATTACGTGTAGGAAATGGCAAGAAAGAAATTTTAATGGATGCTTCACTACATGCACGAGAACATATGACAACAAACGTCTTAATGGAAATGATTGATACGTATACAGAATCTTATCGAAAAAAATCTACATTTGCAGGATACAATGTGAAAAGTACATTAGATAAAACGAGCATTTGGTTTGTACCGATGATGAATCCAGACGGTGTGACATTAGTACAAAAAGGATTAAACGGGGTGGATTCAAAATATAGAACAAGTCTTAAAAAGTATAATCAAGGAAGTAATAATTTTAATCGTTGGAAAGCAAATGGCCGTGGTGTAGATTTAAACCGCAATTTTGATGGGGTTTGGAAATATCTTGCCGCAACTCCTAAATCGTATATGAACTATAAAGGACCATCTGTTTTCTCAGAGCCCGAATCAAAAGCATTAAAAGCCTTTGTTGAACGTCATCAATTCAAAACCAATCTATCCTATCACTCATCTGGACAAATCGTCTATTGGTTTAATTTCCAAACAAGTGCAAATCGCACAAGAGACTTAAACTTAGCAAAAAGTGTAGCAAGAATTACAGGCTACTCAGTTGTACCACCACTCTATTATAGAGGTTCAGGTTCTTCAGCAGATTGGTTTATCCTAAGTCAAAAGAAACCTGGCTTAACCATTGAAATTGCACCATACGCAGGATACGGTCCCGTACCACATCGATATTGGAGTAGCGTATGGAATAAAAACAAATCCATCGGTTTATACGGTGCAAACGAAGCAAGTAAAAGGTAATCATACCAACTAATCATATACTAAGTGACCTTCAATGATTTAATAAGAAATCATTGAAGGTTTTTTAGATAGCAAAGAAAGGCAAAGTTGGAAGTGGAGTTATATTTCCTGTCACAAGTTCACTAAGATCTTAAAATTTTTTGATAAAATTTTGATGTAGCTTAATTAAGTGAAATTAATAAGATAACACTGAAAAAGTAAAAAAGGAAGAATATTTTTGGTAAAATTTTGACTGGCATCTTTTGGTGGAGATCAGTACCCTAAATAGCATTGTAGTGGAATCTGCGAAGACTTCCGAGGGAAAAGTGAGACAGGTGAGGCCCCGCACGTAGCGAAAATTCACTGCGAAGAAGAATTAAAATAGTTTTTTCAGCACCATCAAAGCGTGACTGCCGAGACCCTGGATAGTGGAAAGGATTATTTCCAATTAAAAGTCTTACCCAACATTTGAAATACAACGCAAAAATTCGATATACTTAAGTAAGAGGTGAACAAAATGTTTGTGAGCGAAAAAGAAATTGAAATTCGATATGCAGAAACAGACCAAATGGGCGTAGTCTATCATGCAAACTATGTAATTTGGATGGAAGTCGGAAGAACGCAACTAATCCGAGACCTAGGATTTTCAGTAACAAAATTAGAAGCAGAAGGTTATGTTTCACCTGTCATGAATGTGAATGTGAGCTATAAAGCATCCTTACGCTATGGAGAAAAAGCAATTATTCGTACTTGGATCAAATCACAAGATCGACTACGTACAGTCTATGCATATGAGATATTACATACAGATGGTACAATCGCTGCAACTGCAACATCAGAACATATTATTGTAAAAAAAGAGAATTTCCGTCCAGTAGCATTAGATCGTGTAGACAAAGAATGGTATAATAAATATATGGAAGAAGCAGAAAATACGAAATAGAATGCAAAACAAAAAGCATGCAAATTTGCATGCTTTTTGTATGTATGTTATTTATATTCGTAGCTAAGTTCTTCGCTATCTTGATTATAGTCAACATATAAATCATGGTCATTGAAAAACCATCGATCATCTTCTTCAATATAGAAGGTCACCTCATCAATGATAACTTGTACAGTAGGATTCATCGGTTCATCTTTACTCATTCCGAGCGAAAATCCTTCATGGAAGGGATTAGAACCTCCATATCGTGCGTAAAATCGAACATAATCACCAGACTTAACGGCCATTTCATCTAAAAACCACTTAAAAGCTTGATCTGTAATTTGAATGTTCATATGAATTCTCCCTTTTCTCTAAAGCCATTTAACTTTTGGCTCTGTACCATTTTTTATACGAGAAATATTAGAACGATGACGATAAAAGATAAAGACGACAATTACTGTAATAATGATTAAAAGTAAATACTCATGTGAAATCAAAGCATAAGTTAAAGAATAAATGAAAGCAACGACTGCAGCAAACATTGATGCAAGACTCACCATTTTGAATACTTTTAGGCAAAGTAGAAATGCTATAATTAATAACACGAATATAGGCCAGTGATAACCAAGTACTAAACCAGCTGAAGTTGCAACTGCTTTACCTCCACGGAAACTAGCAAAAATCGGAAACATATGACCAAAAACTGCTACGATACCTGCAATAAGAGGATGAACACCACTGTTTGAGAAGACAGCTAAAGTTGGTAAAAGGGTTGCAGCTGTACCTTTTAAAATATCCATTAAGGTTACAACAATCCCTGCTTTTTTTCCTAGCACACGGAATGTGTTCGTTGCACCTAAGTTGCCACTACCGAACTTGCGGATATCTGTTTTATAAAATATTTGGCCAATCCATAGCCCAGAAGGAATCGATCCTATTAAATAGGCTATAACCAAAACTAGAATAATATCCATAAAAAACTCCCTCTTACTTTTTAGTAGTTGGTACTATTATATTGTACTAATAGTTTATCATGAATTCAGTAGAATACACAATCTACAAATTTTTTTGTCCGAATTAATCATATTCTTATTTTCCTTTCAATTCAACGTTTGATACAATTAGTGCTGAATATATATAAAATGCAAGAAGTTGACAGTTTCGATTATTGTGTTTAATATGAATTAAAGTAGAACGGGTGTTTGTATTTAGGGGGAATTTTTTTGACAAGTAAACAGACAATCACGTCTTACAATGAAGATGACATTCAAGTTCTAGAAGGGCTAGAAGCTGTTCGAAAACGTCCTGGTATGTATATTGGCTCAACGGATGGAAGAGGTTTACACCACCTCGTTTATGAAATCGTTGATAATGCTGTGGATGAAGTTTTAGCTGGTTTTGGATCTCATATCATTGTAAAAATACATGCTGATCAAAGTATTAGCGTACGTGACTATGGACGAGGTATGCCAACTGGTATGCATAAAACTGGAAAACCCACTCCAGAAGTAATTTTCACAATCCTACATGCAGGTGGAAAATTTGGACAAGGTGGCTACAAAACAAGTGGTGGATTACACGGTGTAGGTGCATCAGTAGTTAATGCGCTTTCATCATGGCTTGAAGTAGTCATTCATCGTGATGGTAGTAAGTATCGTATGCGTTTTGAAAATGGTGGTAAGCCAGTTACGACATTAGAGAAATTAGGTTCTTCAAAGGAAACGGGTACATTTATTCACTTTAAACCAGATGAGACCATATTCTCCACGACAAAGTATAATTTTGACACATTAGCTGAACGCTTACGCGAATCAGCATTCTTATTAAAAGATTTGAAAATTGAACTCTTCGAAGAAGCTACTGAACGACATGAAGTTTATCATTACGAAAACGGTATTGAAGCTTTTGTTGCTTATTTAAACGAAGAAAAAGACAATCTTCATCCTGTTAAGTATCTTGAAGGAGAACAAGATGAAATTGAGGTTGAATTTGCTTTTCAATTTAATGATGGCTATTCTGAAACAATTTTATCATTCGTCAATAACGTACGAACTCGTGATGGCGGTACGCATGAAACAGGTGCTAAAACAGCCATGACTCGTGTGTTTAATGATTATGCACGCAAAATTGGACTGTTAAAAGAAAAAGATAAAAACTTAGATGGATCTGATATTCGTGAAGGATTAGCAGCCATTATTTCAGTCCGAATTCCTGAACATTTATTGCAATTTGAAGGGCAAACAAAAGGAAAATTAGGGACATCTGAAGCTAGAAGTTCTGTTGATGCTGTAATATCTCAGAAATTGATGTACATTTTAGAAGAAAATGCCGAACTTAGCGCATCACTTGTCCGTAAGGCAATTCGTGCACAACAAGTTAGAGAAGCAGCACGAAAGGCAAGAGAAGACGCTAGAAATGGTAAAAAGTCTAAAAAACAAAGTACCATTTTATCTGGTAAACTAACGCCTGCACAATCAAAAAATGCAGCAAAAAATGAATTATATCTTGTCGAAGGTGATTCTGCTGGTGGTTCCGCTAAACAAGGACGTGATCAGAACTTTCCAAGCAATATTGCCACTACGAGGTAAAGTTATCAACACGGAAAAAGCAAAGCTTCAAGATATTATGAAAAACGAAGAAATTTCAACAATCATCCATGCCGTTGGTGCTGGTGTAGGAACGGATTTCAATGTGGAAGATGCTGCATATGACAAAGTCATTATCATGACCGATGCGGATACGGATGGTGCACATATTCAAGTCTTACTTTTGACATTCTTCTTCCGTTACATGAGACCACTTATTGAAGCGGGAAAAGTATATATCGCACTACCTCCTCTATACAAAGTATCTAAAGGAACTGGAAAAAAAGAAGTAATCGAATATGCTTGGACAGAAAAAGACCTTCAACAAGCGATCAAAAAAGTTGGAAAGGGTTATACATTACAACGCTATAAAGGTCTTGGTGAAATGAATGCAGATCAACTTTGGGATACGACGATGAACCCTGAAACTCGTACATTAGTACGCGTTAAAATTAATGATGTTGATCGTGCAGAAAAAGGTGTAGCAACACTCATGGGGGATAAAGTAGAACCAAGACGTAAATGGATTGAATCCCATGTCGACTTTGGACTTGAAGAAGATAACAATATTTTAGAAAGTGAATTTATACAACATGAGGAGGGGGAGCTTGAATGACACAGCCAGAGAAATTTCAAGACTTGCCTTTAGAGGAAGTCATTGGTGATCGTTTCGGTCGGTATAGTAAATACATTATTCAAGACCGCGCTCTTCCTGATGCAAGAGATGGACTAAAACCAGTGCAACGTCGTATTTTATATGCGATGTTCATGGAAGGAAACACACATGAAAAACCATTTAGAAAATCTGCCAAAACAGTAGGGAATGTAATCGGTAACTATCATCCACATGGTGATAGTTCTGTTTATGAAGCAATGGTTCGTATGAGTCAAGATTGGAAAGCACGTCATATGCTAATTGAAATGCATGGGAACAATGGTTCTGTTGATGGTGATCCACCAGCTGCTATGCGTTATACGGAAGCAAGATTATCAACTATTGCTGCCGAACTGCTTCGAGATATTCAAAAAGATACAGTCGATCTTGTCCCAAACTTCGATGACCAAGATATGGAACCGACTGTACTACCTTCACGATTTCCAAACCTTTTAGTGAACGGCTCCACAGGTATTTCAGCAGGTTACGCAACAGATATTCCACCGCATAATTTAGCTGAAGTATTAGATGCAGTATTAATGCGAATGAAAAATCCAAATGCCACAGTAGCGGAATTAATGACGGTGATTAAAGGGCCTGATTTCCCAACAGGTGGTATCATTCAAGGAATTGATGGCATTAAAAAAGCATATGAAACAGGACGAGGTAAAATCATTGTTCGTGCAAAAGCAGAAATTGAACAAATAAAAGGTTCAAAAGAGCAAATTGTCATCACCGAAATTCCTTTTGAAGTGAACAAGGCAAATCTTGTAAAAAAGATAGATGAAATGCGTCTTGATAAGCGATTAGAAGGAATTGCAGAAGTGCGAGATGAATCGGATCGTACAGGTTTACGTATTGTCATCGAACTGAAAAAAGAAATCAATGGAGAACCTATACTAAAATATTTATTAAAAAATACAGACCTTCAAGTCACATATAATTTCAATATGATTGCGATTTATAATCGTCGTCCAACGATGATGAGCTTGCCACTTCTTTTAGATGCTTATATTTCACATCAAAAAGAAGTTGTGACTAGACGTTCTCAATTTGACTTAAAAAAAGCAAAAGATCGTTTACATATTGTTGAAGGATTAATGAAAGCTTTATCGATCTTAGATGAAGTTATAGCAACAATTCGTGCTTCAAAGGATAAAAAAGATGCAAAAACAAATTTACAACAAAAATTTGCCTTTACTGAAGTGCAAGCTGAAGCAATCGTTTCATTACAATTATATCGATTAACAAATACAGATATTACAGAATTGAGAAATGAACAAACAGAGCTTGAGAATATAATCGTTGAGCTACAAAGTATATTAGATAGTGATGCCAAATTGGTAAAGGTATTACAAAAAGAATTACAAGACGTTCGTAAACGATTTGCAGAACCAAGACGTATCTATAATTGAAGATGAAATTGAAGACATTAAAGTGGATTTAGAAGTGCTAATACCGAGTGAAGATGTGGTCGTAACCGTTACAAAAGATGGTTATTTGAAACGCACAAGTATTCGTTCATACAATGCATCAAATGGTAAGGATTTCGAAATGAAGGAATCTGATCACTTATTGTATGAAGCAACGCTTAATACACAACAGCATTTATTGTTATTTACAGATAAAGGACATTATATTTTCCAACCAGTTCATGAACTACCTGATATTCGTTGGAAAGATTTAGGACAACATATTTCAAGTATTGTGCCGATTGATACGGATGAAAATATTATTAATGCATGCGGTGTAACTGATTTTAAAGCGGAAAAATTTGTCTTAACAATTACGAAGAATGGACAAATCAAACGCACTGCATTAGCTGAATTCCTGGTCCAACGATACACAAGACCACTTAAAATGATGAATATCAAAAAAGATGATCTCGTGATCTTTGCAGATATTGTTGATCCGAATATTGAGGTTTTCTTAACAACTTATTGCAGTTATTCGATTCGCTTCAAATTAAGCGAAGTACAAGATACAGGTATAAAAACAGCCGGTGTCAAAGCGATGAATATAAAAGATGATGATTACATTAAGGCTGCAAATGTAATTCCTGAAAACCATAAAGGGAAAGTAATGGTTGTCACACATCGTGGAGCAGTTAAGAAAATGGCTTTAGATGAAGTAGAGACTGGAAACCGTGCTCTTCGTGGCGTGTTAATACTGCATGAATTAAAGAAAAACCCACACCGAATTTTTGACGTTGTTTATGTAGAAGCGGGCGAAGGAATTGAAATTACAACTGAAAAAGGTGTACAAGAAGAGTTACGTGAAAGCCAATATCGTTTAGCAGACCGATTCTCAAACGGATCGTTTGCAGTAGACGTTATGACTGATGGGGATATCATACATGTACAAAAGCTTCCAGCCGTTGAAGATGAAAAGTAATGTAAATAATTAGTGGTCTAAGTAGATAGAATGGATTTAAAATCTTAAAGAAAGGAACTATGCGGTTCCTTTCAATAATTGATAGTTGATTTTTTGTTGAGTATTTAGTTATATACAATTTTAAAACACGTAATTGACATATTTTAACGTCAATTACGTGTTTTTTTAGTTCTTAAAAAGTTGTTCATTAATTATATGTAAGAAAATCTAACATAAATGCAAAAAAATCTGAAAATTATATTGACTATTTAATTCCAAAGTGTAAAATATAAATTAAAAACAAAGATGTTATGAAAACTAACATTTAAATGTTAGAAAGAATGACATCAATAAAAGGGGATGGTTACATGGATGCAACTTATCTAATGAATAGCTTGTGGACGATGGTTGGTGCAATTTTAGTTATCTTAATGATTGGTGGTTTTATATTATTAGAAGCTGGTTCTACAAGAATGAAAAATGCTGGTCACGTTGCAGGTAAAACGATTTTCACTTTTGGTTTAGCCTCACTAGTATTTTGGGCAGTAGGTTATGGTCTGATCTTCGGTAGTCATGCAAACTTCTTCGTAGGAATGACAGACTTTTTCTATTCTGGTGGATTGGATAAAGAAGCAGGACTTGCAACAACTGTTTTCTTTGTATTTCAATTAGCGTTTGCTGCAATTTCCGTAACAATCGCACTAGGTGGTTTTGCAGAACGTGCGAAATTTTCTGCATATGTCGTGTTTACCATTTTATTTGGCATTCTTATTTACCCGGTTGTTGCTCACTGGATTTGGGGTGGTGGCTGGTTAGCAGAACATGGTAAACAAGATTTTGCTGGTTCTACAGTCGTTCACTTAACAGGAGCAATGGCTGCCCTTGCTGCAACAGTTTTATTAAAACCTCGAATTGGTAAATTTAACAAAGACGGCTCAGCAAATAATATTGCAGGGCACAACCAAGTTTATACTGCTTTAGCAGTTCTCATTCTTTGGGTAGGTTGGTTTGGATTTAATGCAGGTAGTACGATTTCAGTAGATGGGGCATTCTTCGGTTTTGTTGCACTGAACACTAATTTGGCAGCTGGTGCTGGTGCAGTAGCAGCAACATTAATCTCTTGGGTTGTACTAGGTAAATCGGATATTCCAACCATTTTAAATGGTGCTCTTGCTGGTTTAGTTGCCATTACAGCATCTTGTGCATTTGTTGATGTGTGGGCATCTGTAGTGATTGGTTTTATCGCTGGTATTATTACATTCTATAGTGCCCGTTTCTTAGAAAAAAGAAAAATCGATGATCCGATTTTTGCTGTATCTGTACATGGTATTCCTGGTATTTGGGGTACATTATCAACTGGTTTCTTTGCAACAAAAGAGCTTGCTACTGTTGGAAAACCCGGATTATTCTATGGCGGGGGTTTTGAACAATTAGGTGTTCAACTCATGGGGGTAGCTATTTCAGGACTATACGCATTTATCGTTTCTTTCGCAATTCTTTGGGTAATGAAGAAAGTTATGGGAGGAATTCGTGTAAGCGAGGAAGAAGAAATTATGGGGTTAGATATTAGTGAACACGGTAGTTATGGTTATCCTGAACAAATGAAGTTAAAAGAACAAGATGCAATCATAAGCCTTAGCAAAACTCATATCAGCTCATAAGAATAAGGTCTTTTATATAAAGGCTAGTTCTAAAAGGAAGTGCTTTTAATTGAACTCTGGGGTGGTAACATATAATTCCATAAAAGATTGGAAGACACAAAATATCACGCAATATAAAAATAATATAAAGGAGTTAAATTTATTCCATGATCAAGTAATGAGAAAAGTGCTGCAGGTGGCGATTGAAAAGTTAGATTTGGGAGCGCCACCATGTAGTTTCTCGTGGTTTGTGACTGGAAGTGGGGGAAGATTAGAGCAAGGATTTATCAGTGATCAAGATCATGGATTAATATTTGAAGAGAATACAGTAAAATGTAACGACTATTTTTTAGCTCTTGGAGAGGAGTTATCAAATGGTCTTGCCATTGTAGGATATCCGTATTGCAAAGGAAATATTATGAGTTCCAATCCCATTTGGTGTAAATCAATTGATGCATGGGAAAAGCAGCTACTATCTTGGATGGAATCTGAAAGCTTTGAGGCAATACGGTATTTACAAATTTTTTTTGATGCTCGAATAATAGATGGAAAAGTTAATTTCATAGGACAATTAAAATCTCTCATTTATGACTATCATAAAAAACATCCAAATCTTATTAATCGATTTCTTGCAAATATAAGACATGTGAAAAATGTTATCGGTCCATTCGGTCAAATTTTAGTAGAACGATATGGTACCTACCAGGGGTTTATTGATCTAAAATATTCTGCATTTGTACCATACGTAAATGTTATTAGATTATTAGCTATTATAGAAGGATTACATGAAACTTCTACACTCTGTCGGATAAACAAGCTAAGTCAAATCCCAAAATACATGAATCTCCTTATAAATTGCGAAAGAAACTTTGATCATTTATTAAAATATCGATTAGAGCTGATTGAAGTGGAAAATTATACCGATACTCATTATTTAAATGTAGAGAGGCTTGAAAAACAAGAAAAGAGAAATCTTAAAAATATTCTAAAAACTGGTATAAGATTGCATGATGATGTGATTGAGCTTATTGAAAAAGGGTGTTAAATATGGCATTTGAACCGTTTCAACAACTACTTAGATCCATACAAAAAAGACGATCTTTTGAAGGGCTCGGGGAAGTGCAAAATGCACAACAAATTGCGTATTTGAGGAGAATGCAAAAAGAAATTCAGCCAGAAGAAGAACTTGCTATTTCTTTATCTGAGCTTAATGTAGTGGTATTTGATATTGAGAGTACTGGATTTTATCCAGATAAGGGTGATGAAATATTGTCTATAGGAGCAATTAAAATGACTGGTTCAACAATTCATAAAAACCAAACATTTTATTCGCTTTTGCATACAGAAAAAGAAATTCCTGAGCAAATAGTCAAATTAACAAATATTAAACATGAAGATATAAGCAATGCTCCACAAGCCTCCAATGTAATCCTAGACTTTCTGAAATTTCAAATGATTCTACCTTAGTTGGCACATCATGCAAATCATGAAAGAAATTTTATGAAGTATGCAAGCAATCGGTTTTTTAAAATGCCGTTTAAACATCGCATTGTCGATACAGCAATTTTATTTAAAATCGTGGAACGGAATTTAGATCTAGTGAAACTTGAGGATTATTGTTGCCATAACAGCATTCCAATTATCAATCGGCACAATGCCTTGGGGGATGCGATATTAACCGCAGAGCTATGGAGTATTTATATTGAAAAAGCAAGACAAATTGGTTGTGATACGTTATTAGATGTGTATAATCGATTTTCAATGTTACCATAAGAATCATTTTTTTGTAGGGAACATCATATATTTTGGATAAAAAATTAAACTTTATATACATGCAATATTTGAAATATCCATCAGCAAATAGTGTAATAATATTAATATTGGAAATAAACGTATGTTTTCATACTTGTCCCGTGTATTGCTTGCATATCCCTTCACACCTAGCTATTCCATGGAATTTTCTTCATTTTTATTAGGAGATGAATCCAATCTTCTTCCCACATTATGCCTGCCTGAAAACTAAAATGTACATCAAAAATGTGACATATTTTTGAAACGATAGTAATTAATAAAACACGCACAATTCTATATTGTGTCATATTTTTTCTGTTTTATGCTATAATAATGTTATTACTATTTAATTTAAATAGTAAAAAAAGGAAAGGGAAGTGATGATTCTTTGTTAACCATTAATATTTACAAGGAGAATATGCACTATGTCGTAGAGTATATTACAAAAATGGGGAAAAATGTAGTTATGCATTCAAGGGATTCGCTTTATGAAAGTATTTACAAACTTGGACGTCTCATCCATATCAACAACGTCCACTTTCGAATTCCACAAGATTTAAGCCTTCCGTTATTATCTTTCCTATCGATTGAATATCCAGGAGAACTTTATGAACACAAAATCACCATTACCGATTAGGCCTCGCAGAATTGAGAACACAATGTTATACAATTTATTACAGTAAACAGATGATCAACTGAAAGTTGGATCATCTGTTTGTTTTCACTTCCTGCAATTTCCCTTTACCTCGAAAAACAGGCAGTTCAATTGACATAAAAGTAGCAGAAAACTACAATTAATTTATTAGCAAATATACTAAATGCTGAACACTTGCTAATAAAATGTCAAAATAGATAATCTGTCGTGTAATTTATTAGAGGTGATCTGAGATGGGGAACAGTTTATTATCTATTGATTGGGATTATTTTATTTCGCTCGACAACGAAAATTGTGTATCAAGTATTGAAAATAAAAGAACAATCATTGATCTATGGTATAAGAAATATTTGATCTTGAAAGCTCAAGGAAAAAATATACAACGAAGATTTTTTCTATCTACAGAAACTGAAAAATTTTGGAGTAAAATGAAACAAATATTTGAATTTGATTCACATATCGATGTATATGTCTCAGATTCACATGCATTCTCATATAAGATCGCGAAAAAGTATGATTGTGAAGATGTGTATCTTTTTGATGCACATTCAGATTTAGGGTATGGCGGACTTTCATCGCTGGATTTTGAAGTCAATTGTGCTAACTGGCTTGGTAAATTGTTGAAAAATAAACAGGTTGATGAAGCACATATCATTTACGGTCCCTATACAGCAGAAAAGCCTGAAAATTTCCAAGAAATGAATGAGCATTTTCATATTGATTATCCAGAAATAACCGATTTGCAATCGAAGACAAAATTTCAGCCATTCATATCTGCCGCTCAGGCGCTTGGACACCACCATGGTTAGATAAAAAGTTTGGAGAATTTATCCGTCGTATGGGCATTCCGTATAAAGTAATCGATTGTACTCCAAGGAAATGGAACCCTTTAGCCCTAACATATGCGGATGAAGCTCAATATTTGATTCAATAATTTAAAAAAATTAATTTTATTATCATTGGCATTTACCGCTTGATTTTGGGGTGAATGTCTTTTTTTTTTTGCGACACAATGTTGTTCGAAAAGGTGATTTATTCTACTTTTATACCATACACGTTTTAAATACGAAGCCGAAACACATTCAGCAGGAGAATGAGAAAGGTTTAATTGGTAATATCCTTGAGAGATTGAAATATGAAAACGCTTTATTTATTAATAAATTCAAAAAAGAACTAAATCAAAAAACTTTTTATTGAAAATGAATTGACAGTTTTAAAAAAATAATTTAGTATTAATTCCAGCATAAATAAAGTTGCTCTTATTAATAACCGTTGAGACGAGGGGTCTAGGATACGGTGGCAAACCAGTCTGTTATTTCAGATGTTGGGGCTCAACCTGAGCACAAAATGTACCGTTTTGTGAACGATAAGAGGATAAGCAGTTGATATTAATCGAAGCTTTCCTTCTAATGGTTGGAGAGCTTTTTTGCATGCTAAAAACCTTTTTTTAGTAGGAGAGGATTAATATTGACTGAACAAACTTTATTTACATCGGAATTAGAATTATTTGAAAACCTGAAAATTAGTGTAAAACAAATAGCATTTATTGAACGCCCTTTTTCAAAGGCAACTGACAACATTTTGAGAAAGGGAGAACGATAATGAATATTTTACAAGAACAAATTGCACCAAGAGTAGATGCCCTAGCACAAGAACGTATGCCGTTATTTAATGCATTAGTTAAATATGCAAAATCAAGTACTACACCATTTGATGTACCCGGTCACAAAATGGGTGCACAAGATAGCCCTTTAAAAAATATACTTGGTGAAATGGCAATGAAGATGGATGTTAATTCGATGAAAGAATTAGATCTTTTAAGTCATCCACAATCAGTGATAAAAGACGCACAGCAACTTGCAGCAGATGCATTTGGAGCAGATCACGCATTTTTCTTAGTTAACGGAACAACATCTGGAATCTTAGCTATGATTTTAGCTACATGTAAACCTGATGATGTATTAATAGTGCCTCGTAATTGTCATAAATCAGTGATGAATGGACTGATTTTAAGTGGGGCAAAACCTGTTTTTATCGAGCCTGAAGTAGATGTACATTTTGGCATTTCACATGGTATTTCACTTAAAAACGTTGAAAAGACAATAGCTGCTTATCCAGAAGCAACAGCAATCTTGGTTACATATCCAACTTACTTTGGTTCTATGAATGATTTAGAAGCTATTTGTAAGCTTGCTCATAACCGTGGTATGACTGTGATTGTGGATAGTGCACATGGCGCTCATTTACCTTTTATGCCAGGTATGCTTGATCCAATTACTGCAGGAGCAGATATTGTAACAATGAGTATGCATAAAACAGGTGGATCCCTTACACAAAGTTCGATTCTACTGTTAAATGAAGGCCGAATCTCAGCTAAAAAAATGCAAAAAACATTGAATATGTTACAAACAACAAGTGCCAATTATTTATTGATGAGTTCTTTAGACGTAGCAAGACATGACCTTGCATTATACGGTTATGAACGTTTTAAAGCCTTAATTCCATTAGTAGAAAAAACAGTACATGATATTGAGAAAAATACATGTTTTGAAGTGTTAAAAAATGATTATTTACATCATCACTGTTCACAATCTCATGACTGGACTAAACTTGTCATCCGTGTAAATGATTGTGGCTTAACTGGTTTTGAAGTATATACGTTGCTAAAAGAAAAATATCAAATCCAAATGGAATTAGCAGAAGGATATGTCGTAATGGCTGTTATTACAACAGCTGACGATGAAAGATCCTTAAAGAAATTAGTATGGGCTCTAAAAGATATCGATAAAGTATATGGTGGCAAAAAGCCAATCTATTCAACAAATGTAACACCAACACATGCCAATAAATTAATGATTAGCCCTAGAGATGCACACTATGCAGATCATGAATTAGTTCCAATCGAAATGGCAAAAGGGAAAATCAGTGCCGATTTATTGATGATTTATCCACCAGGTATTCCATTAGTGATCCCTGGAGAATTAATTTCAGAAGAAGTCGTTCAACAATACTATTATTACTGTGAAAACTTTGGAAACGTTCTGACTGAATCTGATTTAAAACACCATATTACAGTTGTGAAAGAATCATAAAAGCAGTGATTTAAATTTTACATTTGAATGAATGATATACATGCAACAATCATGCATCATGAATTACAATCAAACGCAATATGCAAATGCAGGAGGAAACTTAAATGCCACAAAATCCACTAAATGTCTCAACTTTCATCGGTTGTGATAATAATTACGAAGAATCAGAGGTAGTACTTTTCGGTATTCCATTTGATGGAACAACAAGTTTTAGACCAGGAACTCGTTTTGCAATGCAAGCGATTCGTCCAGACTCATATGGATTAGAATCATACTCTCCATATTTAGATCGTGACTTAGAAGATGTTGCAATCTATGATGGCGGTGATCTTGAATTGCCACTTGGAAATACTGAAAAAACGATGAAAGAGATATTGGAATTCACACGTTCAATTGTTGCAGATAACAAAAAATTTGTAATGGTTGGTGGCGAACACTTAGTAAGTTATCCAACAATCCAAGCAGCATTCGAAAAATACCCTGACTTGCATGTAATTCATATTGATGCACATACAGATTTACGAGAAGATTATATGGGCGAAAAATTATCCCACGCGTCCATCATTCGCCGTTGCCACGAATTTTTAGGAGACGGCCGTATTTTCCAATTTGGTATTCGTTCAGGTCTAAAAGAAGAATTTGAATGGTCAAAAGAACATACGTATATGGAACGTTTTACAATCGATACACTAGCAGAAGTTGTAAAAGACTTAAAAGACCTTCCTGTATATATTACGATTGATTTAGATGTATTAGATCCAGGTACATTCCCAGGAACAGGTACTCCTGAACCAGGTGGCATTACGTATAAAGAATTGTTAAATGGTATAATGCAATTACAAAACTTAAACAATATCGTCGCAGCTGATGTCGTTGAATTATCACCACAATATGATCCAAGCGGTGCTTCTACAGCAGTCGCATGTAAAACAATTCGTGAAATGTTGTTAACTGTAAGTAAATAAAAATATAAAATTTTAATGTGTTTCATCAGACTGAAGTCAAACTTGAAGAATTTTGAGTTTGACTTTAGTCTTTTTTTGCGTAGTAAATTAATTTGCTGGAATTAGTATCTTTATGGTTTTAGTATTTACAGTAGGTGTAAGTGTTGTTACGAAAACTTCCTAATATTTTTGTCATTGATCAAAAAATTGAATTAATATAAATTATGCAAAATTAATATTTATGCATTACAAATTTTAATCCAAAGGATAGATAAAATACACCTTATTTTTCCATATAAGTTAATTAGAATAAGGATAATACTTAAAAACACTTAATAAATTAGAAAATTTATTCGAATTTTTATTAAAAAAGTATTTAACTTTTTAATATTTATGTTATTATATTCATAAATATTAATTTATATATATTCAGAAATTATTGGAGGAATTACATTGGTAAGCTGGCTCGATTTATATGACAACATGGGAGATTATTTAGCACCAAGTATGGCAAAGGATCATCCCAACCTACCTGTAGTAAAAGAAGAAGGGTGCTATTACTACGGGGCAGACGGTAAAAAATATCTAGACTTTACATCAGGCATCGCCGTTGCGAACACGGGTCACCGTCATCCAAAAATCGTGCAAAGCATAAAGGACGCTGCTGATCAATTAATACATGGACCATCTGGAGTTATCATGTATGAATCAATATTAGAACTTTCCAAACAGCTTGGCGAAATTCTACCAGGGGATTTAGATTGTTTCTTCTATGGGAATAGCGGAACAGAAGCTATTGAAGGGGCATTAAAACTTGCAAAATTCACAACGAAGCGTCCATACGTTATTTCCTTCACAGGATGTTTCCACGGACGTTCAATGGGTGCTCTAGGTGTCACAACATCTAAAAGTAAATACCGCAAATTTATGCAACCATCCCATTTGTCTTATCAAATTCCATATGCAAATGTAAAAGAAGCACCTCAAGGTGTCGATCCAGTTGTATATGTAGTGGACAAACTTGAACATGATTTTGACCAATTATTCAAGCATCAAGTAACACCTGAAGAAGTTGCAGCAGTTATTGTAGAACCTGTACTAGGAGAAGGTGGCTATGTCATCCCACCTAAAGAATGGTTACAAAAAATTCGTGAAATTTGTGACCGTCATGGAATTTTACTCATTTTCGATGAAGTTCAAACAGGTTTTGGTCGAACAGGTGAATGGTTTGCTGCTCAAACATTCGGCGTAACGCCTGATATTATGGCGATTGCAAAAGGTATTGCGTCTGGGCTTCCATTGAGTGCAACGGTTGCAAGCCATAAATTAATGGAAAAATGGCCAATTGGCTCACATGGAACTACTTTTGGAGGGAATCCAATCGCATGTTCAGTTGCTTTAACAACACTTGAAGTTTTCAAAGAAGAAAACTTAATTGAAAATTCAAAAGTCGTTGGTGCATATGCAGTTGAACAATTAAAAGCAATCCAAGAAAAATACGATTGCATTGGTGAAGTTCGTGCCACAGGATTGATGATTGGTATTGATGTAATCGATCCACATACTGGTCATGGTGATGGCAAAGCACTTAAAGAAATTTTAGATTTGGCTCTTGTTGAGGGTGTCTTGTTCTACCTTTGCGGAAATGAAGGGGAAGTCATCCGAATGATTCCACCACTTACCGTAACAAAAGAACAAATCGATGATGGATTACAAATGTTAGACAAAGCATTAGAAAAATACACAAATAAGTAAACAAAAGGGAGTCTTCAATATGAAAATGAAAAAATGGTTTTTCGCAGCAACAGCAGTTGTAGCATTATCACTTGCAGGATGTGGATCAAACGATTCAACTAAATCAGCTGATAACGCTTCAAACAATACAAAACAAGATAAAGTATTAGTGATGGGTACAGCAGCAGATTATGCACCATTTGAATATATCGATGCGAAAGTGTCAGATGACATCATTGGTTTTGATGTTGACCTTGCAAAAGCAGTTACAGATAAAATGGGCTATAAATTACAAGTAAAAGATATGGAATTCAATAGTTTGATTCCAGCAATTCAAGCAAAAAAAGTAGATTTTGTTTTAGCAGGTATGACACCAAATGCAGAACGTGATAAAGTAGTAGATTTCTCTAAATCTTACTACGATACAAAAGAATATATGCTAGTTAAAAAAGATAGCGGAATTAAAGCAGATGCTGATTTAGCAGGTAAAAAAGTTGGCGCACAAACATCATCAATTCAAGAAGATTTAGCAAAATCATTAGCAAAACAAATCAAAGGTATTACAATTGAAAGCCGTGACCGTATTCCAGAATTAGTGCAAGAAGTAAAACTTGGCCGTATTGATGCGTTAATTACAGAAGATATTGTGGCTGAAAATTATTTAAAACAAAACAAAGATTTAGATTATTATGTAATTCAAAATCAAGAAGATCAATCTAAAGCAGCAGCATTCCCAGAAGGAAGCAAATTAACTGCAGAGTTCGACAAAGCTTATGAAGAACTTAAAAAAGAAGGGAAAATTGACGAATTAAAAGCGAAATGGTTTAAAGTGAAATAGTTTTTAAAACCAACTAAATATTACAAAAAACCCCATTTCTTACAAATTATATTGAAGAAATGGGGTTTTTTTGTTTGTAACTAGATAAATTTGCAGACATTAGTATTAACTATTGAATAGATTCTATATATAATTGAATAGGAAATTTTTTAAAGGTCGTGTTTAAATGTTCTTTCTTATTATATTCATCATTTATATTGGTATATTATGTTTCCTTTTCAATTATCTAAATGCTAAATCGATTCCAACAACTTCTGGTGCCATAGTGATGGCAATGGGAATCATGTTAATTGGAGTTATCCAAAATATCCCATTTTATACACCGATAATTGGTCATATTTTGGTGATAGCTTTGCTTTGTATATACGGAGTAATCTTTTCCTTAATTTTAAACGATATAAAAAAGGGTACATTTATTAACAATCATATAAGTGATCCAATCAATAGCTTTACAATTGGAACATGGGTTGCAGCAACTTCTGTCGCTATATTGAACACACATTATTTTTACCCACAATTACAATTATCTAGCATTGTATTCTATGGATTTGCTGTTGTGATATGGCTTTGGTATTTGGTATTAATCGTTAGAAATTTTACATTCTATTGTAAAAATCCAAGCTTCATTGCAAAATTACATGGTGGAATTTTATTGAGTTGTGTCGCCACACAATCACTTGTAATTGCTGGAGCGACTATTTACTCAGTTCATATACCAAAAGAACTTGAGCTTTTAATGATCGCACTTGGATTTATTTTTTATCTAATTGGCCTGGGATTCATCATGATTTGTATTTCAAAAAATAATCTTCAAAATACCATCTTAAATTGGGCAAATACAAATTGCATAATTCACGGTGCTTTATCCATTACAGGTTTGGCATTATGTATTACGATGCAAAGTTTAGGGAACTGGTTAATTTACTTTTGGCTAATCGTTTTCATTTTATTCTGTCTTGTAGAATGTATTGAAATAATTCGAAGTATCATGCGTGTTCAAAAATTCGGTATAATGGATGGACTGTTTGTATATCATCCAACTCAATGGGCACGAAACTTTACATTTGGGATGTTTGTTAACTTTACAATTCACTTACCGGATTTACTATTTGAACATGCGAGATTATTTGTTGTTGAAACCGGAAAATATGTAGTCGTGATTCTATTCGTAATCGAAGTTACCATTTTTCTAAAAAATACTATATGCAAAAGAGTGGAGACTAAGTTTCCTAAAAAAATGCGAAAGGAAATAATGGAAAACTGAAATATTGCCCGAGGAATAAGGAAAAGCGACAAAAAGTTCGAATTTGATTGATTTTTTCGACAAAAACATTATTTTTCGTTTTTCATGAATTTTAATATCATAATTCAAAAAAAATAGCACATTCTTACGTAAAAGGACTTTAGTTTTTTTATATTTATGTTATTATATTCATAAATATTGATTTATATATATTCATTATTTGTAGCTTACCCGTATTTATATGCAAAAATATTTGCACTCAAATGAAAGAATATATACACAACAAATAGAATGGAGCAATAGATATGAAAAAGAAATGGTTATTTGCAGCAGCAGCTGTATTGTCATTGTCACTTGCAGGATGTGGGTCTAATTCAACGAAAACTGCTACAGATCAAAATACAGATCAAAACAAAAAAGTACTTGTAATGGGAACATCAGCAGACTTTGCACCGTTTGAATATATCGATGCAACAAAATCAGAAGATATTATCGGTTTTGACGTCGATTTAGCAAATGCGGTAACGAAGAAAATGGGTTACCAATTGAAAATTCAAGATATGGAATTCAACAGTTTAATTCCTGCTGTACAATCTAAAAAAGTCGATTTTGCAATGGCTGGTATTACGCCAAATGAAGATCGTGCAAAAGTAGTTGATTTTACCGATTCATATTATGATACTCATGATTATTTAATCACGAAAAAAGATTTTAAATTCGATAAAATCGATGACTTAAGCGGTAAGAAAGTCGGAGCACAAGTTTCTTCAATTGAACAAGATACAGCAAATGCAATTGCGGATAAAGTGAAAAGTGTAAAAGTTGAAACGCGTGACCGTGTTCCTGAACTTATTCAAGAAGTAAAACTTGGAAGACTTGATGCAATCGTACTAGAAGATATCGTTGCAGAAAACTATGTAAAACAAAACCCTGATTTGAAATACTCAAAAATCGAAGGCGTTGAAAATCAAAAGAAAGCAGCTGCATTCCAAAAAGGAAGTAAATTAGTTGATGAATTCAACAAAGCTGTTAAAGAATTAGATGATGCAGGCGAAATCGATAAAATGAAAGCAAAATGGTTCAAAGTTAAGTAATTTAGGGAAAGAGGTTCTTTAGATGAATTTAGATTTCACACCAATTGTTCCGTCGATCCCTTACATTCTTAAAGGGATTGGTATTACACTTGAAATTGCGGCAGTTGCGTGTGTTCTCGGCTTTTTACTCGGTGTATTACTTTCACTAGTTAAATTAAGCGGCATTAAGCCGCTTAAATGGCTAGCGGATTTTTATACTTCTGTATTCCGTGGAACACCACTTGTTTTACAATTAATCATTATCTATATGGGGATTCCACAAGTTTTCCCTAATATTAATATAGAACCTATGCCAGCTGCAATTCTAGCATTCTCTTTAAATTCAGCAGCATATATCTCTGAGATTATTCGCGGAGGTATTATGGCAGTAGATAAAGGGCAAAGTGAAGCAGCACAAGCCCTTGGCGTCTCTTACGGTAGTATGATGAAAGATATCATCTTACCACAAGCATTAAAGAATATTATACCTGCTTTAATAAATGAGTTTGTTTCCTTAACAAAAGAAACAGCAATTGTTACAGTAATTGGTGCACTTGATATTATGCGTCGTGCTTATGTTGTCGGTGGTGCGACATTCCATTATATCGAACCATTACTTATTGCTGGTGTCATCTATTATTTTATTGTTTTAGTTCTTTCTTATTTAGGTAAATTGGTTGAGAAAAGGATGAGAAAAGGTGATTAATGTACAAGACTTGCACAAATCGTTTGGTAAAAACGATGTGCTAAAAGGCATTTCTACAACAATTCAAGATGGTGAGGTCATCGCAATCATTGGTCCTTCTGGTTCTGGTAAATCAACCTTCTTACGTTGCATCAATTTACTAGAAACTCCGACAAGCGGTAAAATCGTCATCAATGATCATGAAATAACAGATAAGAAAACAAATTTAATGAAATTCCGAGCAAAAGTTGGTATGGTATTCCAACATTTCTATTTATTTCCTCATAAAACAGTAATGGAAAACCTAATCTATGCGCCAATGAAAGTAAGCAAATTGTCAAAAGCTGAAGCTGTAAAACGTGGCGAAGAATTATTAAAACAAGTTGGTCTTTCTGATAAAAAAGACGAGTATCCAAACCGTCTTTCAGGTGGTCAAAAACAACGTGTTGCCATCGCTAGAGCATTAGCCATGCAACCGGACGTTATGCTTTTTGATGAACCAACATCAGCACTAGATCCTGAAATGGTAAAAGAAGTGCTAGATGTTATGAAATCATTGACGGACACTGGAATGACGATGCTTATCGTTACGCATGAAATGGGCTTTGCACGTGAAGTAGCAGACCGTGTATTCTTCTTAGATGGTGGACAATTAATCGAAGATGCAACTCCACAAGAGTTCTTCAAAAACCCATCAACAAAACGTGCAAAAGACTTTTTGGAAAAAGTACTATAACTTTAATTTAAAATAGTTCTAAGAAAGCACCTAATTTTCTATGAAATTTAGGTGCTTTATTCAATCTAGGAAAATTTCCATTTGCAAAATGAACCAAGATACGTAACAATAATAATGTATTTTTATAGTCACTCTGAGATAGATAGGAGTAATTCAATTGATTATTAGACAAGCAGAAATGGATGATTTTGATCAATTAATGAAAATAGAGAATTTAAGCTTTATACCTGCCGAAGCTGCAACAGAGGTAGCGTTCGTTAATCGAATTCGTATGATACCTGATACCTTTTTAATTGCAGTAGAAGGAGAAGAAGTTCTCGGCTTTATAAACGGCCCTGTTATGGATAATTCATTCATCACAGATGACCTATTTAGCGAAACAAAAGAAAATCCTGAAACAGGCGGAGTTCAGAGTATACTTGGACTTGCCGTTCATCCAACACATAGAAAAAAGGGAATTGCATCACTCTTATTAACTGAACTAGAAAAAGAAGCAGCTTTGAAGAATCGCACAAGCGTCACATTAACTTGTCTGGATGAATTAATACCTTTTTATGAAAAGCATGGCTATCAAAACGATGGCATTTCTGAATCGGAGCATGGCGGAGAAGTTTGGTATAACATGACAAAGAAACTTGAAAAAGCAGCTGTATTAGTTTAATTAACTCACTTGATATGTCTCAAATATTTTGAATCAAAAAGCCATTTAGGATGGAACAAATCCTAAATGGCTTTTTTTAACTATAATAACTTCTATTATTTCATCATATTAATCAATTTTTCCTTTTCTTTTAAGTACTCTGCTTCAGTAATATCATCTTTTTGAAGCAATTCAGCTAGACGCCCTATTTCTTTTAACATTTCTTCAGGAGTAAATTTTTTCTTTTCAGCTGAATTTTGATTAGATGGTTGATTGGATGACATGATTTAGCCTCATTTCATGGATAATGTACGAATGTATATTCCATATTATTGTACATTGCTATAAAGAAGAAAACAAATTCATTATTTGATATATGCGAAACGATATTTAAAATCGTATTTCTTTGAATTCATTTTAAAAGAGGACTTTATTTGTTCCATTCGCAGATATAATTTGGAAAATCGCGGAAGATTTAATTGAAAACAAGGATACATGGCCATATATCGTGGATATTTCTCCTAAAACCGCGAAAGCACAAAACATTTATTGAATTTATACACCTCGCTAGTCTATATAAATCTAAAAGAAATGCAATAAGCAAAAATAATAATTTAAAGAGTAATGAGATACATTAAAGAAAAAGTAATGAGAAACCACACTACTTGAATATAAATAGGTAAAAAACAGTGGATGGAGGACTTAAATGTCTTTTGTTTCAATTTATACAGTTGGAAGGTTAAATAACCCCTATAATCACCCTGCCTCTCGTGAATTTTTTGAAGTGGGGGATGAAGTAATTCGTCAGGCAACTAAATCAGGTCAACTAATCGAATTGTTTTCGCCTGATGGTGTTCCTATTCCTGAAGAAGCTAAAAAAGGGGATGGATTTCCTGTTCTTACACTAAGCGTATGGAAAAGTCTACATTCCTTATATCGTTTTACCTATTCAGGTGAGCATAGGCAAGCATTGCGTGATAGGAGCAAATGGATGGATCCTTATCAAGAAAAACATCTTTCTTATGTAGTGTGGTGGACAGAGAAAGTGAAAGATGTCTCATGGAAGGAGGCCTTCAAGAGATACAACCATTATGTTCAACATGGACCAACTCCTTATGCGTTTAATTTTAAACATGTGTTTGATGAAAAAGGGCAGACGTACTCCATTAAGTTGTAAAGGTTTCAATTGTAAAACAGTTAAAATCCATTTTCCAATATATATGAGAAATTGGATTTTTTAAAGGCTTGCGATATTCTACAAGCATTTCAATCAACCTTTCTATGTATTCCACAAGTAATACTTGGAAAGATGGAAGATATGAAAATACGAAATATTTTAACCTGTGAGATTAGCAAATGTTGTCTCACATTTGAAATGAGATTGAAAAACAACTGAAACCTTTCTCATTAAAATAAAATCTTCTTTAAAAAGTGAAAGATAAATGAAATTTTCCCAATGAAATTCTTTGTTAAAATTAGAAGTATAAATACCAAAAGCGTTTACATATGAAGAAAAATGAATTCTTCAAGATATAGAGGGAAAATATATGAGTTTAGAAAATCAATTAATAAGAAAGACATATTATAAAACATTCCTAATGGAAAATGAAACACAACCACCTCTTCAAGTACTTGGAGAAGCTTATTTAAACGAACAAAGAAATGAGATTTCAGATGGATCTTCTATTCGTTTTGCACAAGGTGAATTTTATTATCACTATCAAGATTTTGAATCAGCTATTTTTAAATGGGAGAAAGTCGATAATGAATTAACACCATGGGCACAAAAAAATATTGCGGATGCAAACGTAGAACTTAACCAATTATCAGTTGCTGAAAGTGTTTATACTTCCATTACTACTGATAACAAAACACTTTTGACCGAAATTGCACTGCAATTACTATCTCTTTACATAGAGCAAAATAAACTTGATTCAGCCTTTACTGTTATTAAAGAAGCAGTATCTTTAAATCCCGATTATCCAAATGTCACAAAAATTGCACGTTCTTTTTATGAAGAACAGCAAGATTTTGACAGTGCAGTAGACCTTGCTGTGAATGAGCTAATTCGCACAGAATCTCATCCATGGTTTGAGGTTCTAAAAGAATATATTAATCAAGGATATACGAAAGCCATTTCACCAGATTATTTTAATAAGGTATTATTACATTACATAATGTGGACCAAGTACAATTTACACAAATTGTTTCATCGCTTTGGCACAGTTATAAAAATGAACAAACTTATTTATTGTGGCTTAAAACAATAAATGAATTTTTCTTACAAAGTTGAAATACAGTCATCCAATTTATGGGACGAAATTTCTTCCCTTTATGAAGAAACATACTTTGAATTAATTCAAGGTCAATATATGGTGAGAGAATTGCACGAGATCATTCCAGAGCTTTTAACCAATTGGTTAAAGCTAGTTAATCCATCTCATTCTGTATTTCCATCTGCAGCAGTATTAGCATGGGATGAAATTTTCCCTGCCAAAATTGATTCAGCAGATATTAAACAGGCGGAAATACCTATTGTCATATTCTATTAATGATGTGAATGGCATAGCGTATAGTTTGAATCTTTTTGAATCTATTACACAATGGGCACAAAAACATGATTTAGATATGGGTTATCGTTTTAGATGGTTAGTTGGCGAGCTTGCAGATTTAAGAACAAATCGCCTTTTAGTAACTGGAACTTCAGGAAACGGAAAATCTTCATTTATAAATTCTATACTAGGAGAAAATTTTGTAGAAAACTCACTATCAACTGTAGCTGTCTTTAAAAATGACGCGGATACAGAAATTAACGCTATAACAGATTCATCAATTACAAAACTGGAGGATTTCTCTGATTATCAAATGATGCCTCTAAACCGCCAAACATATCGTGAACGAGCATGTATTGAATTTAAATTTCCATCCAGATTTTTAAGTGAAAATAAACTTACTTTTGTTGTTGCACCTAGCTTTAATCGAAACAACGACACGAGAGATGAAACATTTGAATATTTAAATTCTGCAGACGATTTATTATTCATATTGAATGCGGATTCACCTTTTACTGACAAAGAACGTGACATTTTATTAAGTATTCAAGAACATACACCAAATCTACAAATTCATTTCGTATTAAATAAAATCGATAACATCTACAGTGAAGCAGAAGCAAAAAGAGTTATACAAGATACGCAAGCGAGAATAAATGCATATTTCCCACATGCGAGAATTTTCCCTTACTCTTCGTTATATACAAAAAGTAAGCAATTAAACGATTTAACTGAGTTTATTCGTTTTAACTTTAACCATAACAATATCGATACAGAACGTACTGAAAAGCTATTGTTTTTCATTCGAAAAACGATAACATATCTTTTGGATAAACGTGTTGAGATGGAAAAAGCTATGGTGGATTCTATAAATTGGAATGAAGATTTGTTAGTTAAACTCAATGGTTTTATAAATAACCTTACTGATTTTGAGGAGGAAAAAACTCAATTAATAACAAAATCTTATCGTACAATGAAAAATGAAATTGCTCATGATCTGACAGAAAATATTCCGAAACTATTGCAGAGTTGTTCTGATTTAATTAGTGAAGAAAGTGATTTTGGGAACATTGATGTTGAACTAAATACAGCGATGAACGAGAGAGTTCAAACCTATCTAGAACAAACTGTGTTACCTAATCTAACTCGCTCGATGCAAAATTGGATTGACACTTCGAATAACGAGTTCCTTCAAAGTCAATCATACTTAGAAGAAATTAGTGAAGGGATTAATAATTTATGTGGTGAAAATCGAATACAGTTAGAAGGTGACTTTAAAGTGCTTGATGACTGGTGCAGAGATACAGATCGAATGACAACTAGAATTCAAATGGAAGATATTAATATATTACACCGATTTACACCAGCACAATTATTACTGAAAAGTGCCGGCAAATTATTTGGAGCTTTTTCTAAAAATAAAGTTATGCTATCTAACAAATACAAACAGTATGTAGAAAATGAAGATTATACCGATATAACGACCTCTATTATGGACAAATTTTTCTTGCAATTTGAGCTATTTGAAAACGCACTAGAGCGAGATATTACTATTTTCTTTAGAAATCCATTCGGCGCATTGGAACAAGCTGTAGAAAATGCTCATGTAGAAATACAAGAAAACCAAGATACTCTGCTTGATATGAGATCAAATCCTGAAGTATATCATGATTCTATAACACTTTTTGAATTGAGATTACGTCAATGTGAAGTAATCTTAAATAGAGGAGAGGATCATTCCTATACAGATTTAACTTTAGAAACAAACAATGAATAATAATTTATTAGTAACAATAGAATAGCAGTTAATGAAGTGATGGTATGATTTAACTGATCATACCATCATTTTCATATATACAAAGAAGTGGTTGACAACAGTTGAATACAAAAGTATATTCATTCAAAGTAATTACTCCCAAAAATAATGGTAATTATCTAAAAAATGGCTGTTATAATAAGTTGGGAGGGGGAAAATTGAATACTTATAAGTTCATACTATTGGTCCTTTTAACAACATTTTTAATGGGTTCTTCTTTTTCTGTTGTAAAATTTGGTTTTCCTTATTCATCCCCATTGTTTTTAGCAGCAATGCGCTTCATCCTTGCGGGAGTAATCATGGGGATTTTCGTTTTCGTAGTAAAAAGGCCACACCCTACATCTAAGGGAAATTGGATGAAAATGCTTGTAATAGGTGCTTTTCAAACAGCTGGGGTGATGGGGTGTATATTTCTTAGTTTACGGACGATTACAGCAAGTGAATCTTCCATTTTGACATTTACAAATCCATTACTTGTCATTGTACTTCGGTAGTATTTTCTACAAAACGCGTTATCAGTTGTATCAATGGATAGGTGTATTATTAGGGGTTAGTCGGCGTATGTATTACACTAGGGGCACAGATGGAACTGAAGATTGGTATTATTTATGGTATTCTTTCAGCTATTTTTTGGGCAATTGCCACATTACTAACGAAAAAATGGGGGGAGGATTTCGACACGTGGGTTTTATCAGCCTATCAAATGCTTTTTGGAGGATTGATTCTTTTAGTCGGCAGTTTAGCTCTTGAAAAAACGTTTTTTATTGTCAACAGTCATTCAATACTCATTTTATTATGGCTAAGCATCATGTCTTCCATTGTTCAATTTGCCGTTTGGTACTATTTATTGCAAAAAGGGGACCCAGGAAAAACAAGTGCATTTTTATTTTTGGCCCCTTTCTTTGGCGTATTAACGGGATGGTTATTATTAGGGGAGATGTTATATCCGTCTCTTATAGCAGGGGGATTGTTTATCATTATAGGTATTTATCTTGTGAATGGAAACTTTTCAATGAATAGCGAAGAAAAAGCAATAAATAGATTATGGGGAAAACTATTTAGATGAATAAAAACCCCATAATTGTCCTTGTATTAAGGGCATTAAATAACTAGATTTGTTTCGTGAGAACAAATCGTTTCAAATTATTAAATATTATTACTAAAGCCGCATGAATGATTGATTGTTTACTTTATAGCGCCCAGCATTCATTTTAAATAGGATTATTTCAATTTCAACTGTAATGATAATAAAAGATTATTCGTTTGGTAATCCTAACATTATTACACATAAGCTTGGAGGTATTTTTCAATGAATAGCCATGATCCACAATATTATGTATCAAAACTTGGACTAGTGCCACATCCAGAAGGTGGATATTATAAAAGCACATTTGCATCCGAGGAACGGACTTCGGATCAAGAACTATCAGTAAATTTTGAAGGGGAACGTAAGCTTTATACGAGCATTTACTTTCTATTAACTTCTAGTGACGTATCTCATTTTCATCGTTTGAAATCTGATGAGCTATGGTATTATCACGCTGGAAGTCCTTTAACAATTCATGTAATAGATGAAGATGGGGGATATAAAGAGATAAAATTAGGATTAGACTTAGATAATGGGGAAGTTCCGCAAGCCTTAGTTCCGAAAAATTCAATCTTTGGCTCGTCTGTTATGGAAGAGGATACCTTCTCATTAGTAGGATGTATGGTATCGCCTGGTTTTGAATTTCAGGATTTTGAATTGTTCACACAAGCTGATCTTTTGTCTAAATATCCCGAACATAAGGATGTTATCATAAAGTTAGCATATGAAAAAATGCCAGATTAACTTTTGAAAAATTGGTTTCTCGATTAAAAGCTCACCAACCGTTTAGGTTAGGTGAGCTTTTTTGAATAAAGAAGCACGAAATATATTGAAGAATACTTCATTTGTTCAGAACTAAATTCTTTTTCTAGCGATGAATTAAACAACACTTAAAAGTATGGATAACATACTATAGATTTTTCCTTTTACTATGTACCTCGCTAGTCTATATATAAACAAAAAATTTTGCAATAAGCAAATATATAGAGATTCAGAATGAGAAGAGATTTTTCAGCCTTTTTAGATTAATAAACGATGTTTTTTCCACAAAAATGGTATTATTGAATTTAGTAAAATTAGTAAGGAGATATTATATGGCATTTAATATTTTATTAATAGAAGATGATGATTCAATTGCACAACTCATCCAAAAACATTTTTTGCAATGGGATATGCAAGTAGAAGTACCTGAAGATTTTAAACATGTGATGGACACTTTTCAAAAAGTCCAGCCTCAATTAGTGATTATCGACATTCAACTTCCTGCATTTGATGGATTTCACTGGTGTCGTGAAATACGCTCTATTACAAAGGTGCCGATTCTATTTTTATCGTCAAGAGATCAGCCAATGGATATGGTAATGGCCATGAAGATGGGGGCAGATGATTATATTCAAAAGCCATTCAATATGGATGTGCTAATTGCAAAAGTACAAGCTATATTACGACGTACATATGATTACTCTGAAGAAACAGTTGAGCATGTGATTTGGAATGGTGCGACAATTGATTATTCAACAAGTACAGTACTCAAAAACAATAAAACCATTGAGCTGACAAAAAACGAACAGTTTATCCTTCGTATTCTTTTAGAGCATAAAGATCAAATCGTATCAAGAGATGACTTAATGCGAAAACTTTGGGATGATGCACGATTTGTCAACGACAATACATTAACCGTTAATGTGAATCGTTTGAGAAGTAAATTAGAAGAACTTTCATTAATAGATGTAATTATTACAAAGAAAGGCCTTGGTTATATGGCTGTTACAAAGGATGTGCAATAGTTGATTCTATTGTTTCTGAAAGAAAAACTTTCTTGGATTGCATTTTTTATATTCTGTATGATGTGGATGAATCTACTTTTGTATTTGGATATCGGATTTGCAAATGTTGTTTCTACAATATACCTCAATGCAACACTTCTTTTCTTCTATGTATTTTTTCTTGTTTGGCGTTATTTTATAGAAATGAAGTTTGTAAAAAAGATTACAGATTCAGCACCTGAATTTCATCATGTTGAAGACCTGATCTTATCTAAATTAAATGAATCAGAGCTAGAACTCGAACGCTATAAGAATGAACTGTCGATACAATTTTCAGAAGACCGAGATCAACATTTGGCATGGATACATGAGGTGAAAACACCATTAACGGCGATGAAGCTAATGATTGAAGATTTGCCTCAAAAGCTTAAGAAACCTTTAGAATTAGAGTGGTTACGAATGCATCTTCTACTTGACCAAACGTTGCACACATTAAGACTAGCAAATATTGAGCAAGATACAGTTTTAGACAAAGTGCCATTGTATCCAATCCTTTTGCAAGAAATAAAAGAACTTCAATCTTGGTGTTTTGCTAAAAATTTAGCGATTGATGCAGATGATATTGAGATATCCGTATTAACTGATAACAAATGGCTTTCATTTATAATTCGGCAAATTTTATCAAATGCAGTAAAGTATAGCAATAAAGGAGATACCATTTTTATTTATGTAACAAATGATGATGAGAGACATCAACAATTACATATTCAAGATACAGGGGATGGCATTGATCCCGCTGACTTACCTCGTATATTTCACAAATCCTTTACTGGTTCAACGGGGAGGAAACAAAGTGCATCGACAGGTATGGGACTCTATTTAGCTCAAAATGCTGCTAAAAAACTAGGTATCAGCATTGAAGTTCAATCGATTGTAAATCAGGGAAGCACATTTACACTTACATTCCCGAATGCCAATGAATTTGTAAAAACACTTGATAAGTGACAAAAATGTCATGTTCAACTTCATATTGTCACGTTAATCGCACGATTCCATGTCCTTTTCTTTATAGAATAGTATTAGTAATTGAGGAGGGAATCTAATGGGAATATTAAAAGCAAGTAAAATAAAAAAAGTTTACGGAAAAAAATTGTTCGCTCAAGAGGTTTTAAAGGGCATTGATTTAGAAGTTGAAGCAGGTGAATTTGTCGGAATTATGGGGCCATCAGGTTCTGGTAAAACAACTTTACTAAATGTTCTTTGCTCAATTGATCGCCCAACTGAAGGAATCATCGAGATAAACGGTCAATCCTTACAAAAGATGAAATCAAAACAACTAGCTGCATTCCGCCGTACTGAAATGGGTTTTATCTTTCAAGACTATAACTTACTCGATACATTAACTGTAAAAGAAAATATTCTTTTACCATTAGCAGTTGGAAAAACCAATAAACAAGGTGCTGAGATACGATGCATTCAACTCGTTAAACAATTAGGCATTGAAGAAATCCTAAACAAATATCCAAATGAAATATCGGGTGGACAAAAGCAACGGACAGCTGCAGCTCGTGCACTTATTATGAAGCCTAGTATTGTTTTTGCTGATGAGCCAACAGGTGCGCTTGATTCCAAAGCAGCTGCAGCATTACTTGAAAATTTAGCAACATTAAACAAAGCAAATCGTGTGACAATTATGATGGTTACACATGATCCAGTAGCCGCAAGTTTTTGTAGCCGTGTCCTATTCTTAAAAGATGGCCAGATTTATACGCAAATTTACAAAGGGGATAAAACTCGTACTCAATTCTTCCAAGAAGTTATGAAAACGCAAGGTGTACTAGGCGGTGACGGATATGAAGCTTAGTACACTCGTTATTCGAAGTATGCGAAAAAATATCAAACATTACTATTTATACTTTTTTGCTCTTATTTTTAGCGCAGGTTTATATTTTTCTTTTATTACATTACAGCATAATGAAGCGGTTGTTAAGCTAACCCATTCAAGAATGAAAGCTGCTGCTGGCTTTCAAGTTGGTTCCATTTTATTATTAATCATTGTATTTTTCTTTGTATTTTACGCCAATCAATTATTTTTGAAAAGACGTAGTAAAGAAATCGGATTGTATCAAATGATTGGAATTCCGAAATCGACAATTTCGTATATGCTAACGATTGAAAATATCATTCTTTGGTTTGGTGCAACACTAATTGGGATCCTGATTGGATTTTTCTTTTCAAGATTCTTTGCATTAATTTTCTTAAAAGCAATTGATATGAAGAGAGAGGTAGCACTTGACTTTTCAATTGAAGCACTGATTCAAACAGTTTCAGTATTTGCCATACTATTAATCGTTGTTTTGCTCCAAACGATGTGGGTTATTCATCGCACCAAGTTATTAGATTTATTTAAAGCAACAAGTAAAGCAGAACTTAAATTGAAGAAGATGAATCCATTTCAAATACTCTTCGGTATGTTAGGTATTGGATTAATTGTCTATGGTTACTATGTTTCAACCATTCTATTTGAAATGGACAAAACTACTACAACTATGGATTTATATATAAGGATGAGTACTGTGTTAGGCTGTGTTATTTTAGGGACTTTTCTAGTATTTAGGTATTCAATTGCATTGATCATGAATATGATTCGAATGTCTCGTAATGGACATTTATCGTTAAATGATGTACTTTCCATTACACCAATTATGCATCGTATGAAAAGCAATGCACTTTCTCTAACAATTATTACTACGTTAACAGCTTTAGCACTCGCAATTTTATCTTTATCTTATATATCCTATTATTCTGTAGGTGCACAAATAGACCAATATGCTCCTTACGATATGTCTGTACTTAATAATGAAGGAAAATCTTTTGAAAAAGCATTACAAAAAGAAAATATCGATTATAAAACAGATCATTATGATCTTTTGAATGTACAAATAGATATAAGGCCATTGTTAAAAGATAAATCAAATGATCAAAAAGATATGGATATGGGTAATATCGTCATAAAAGAAAGTGATGCCAAACAACTTTTTCCAAATCTCCATCTCAAAAGAAATGAAGCGATAATGTCAGGGTATAGCGATATCATGCAAAAAATTATCCCATTAGAAGTAGGGAAGAAAATGATTCTTTATATAGATGATTCTAAACAAGAACTTACATTAGCAGCTATCGGAAAACAATCTAGTATTCCTTCACAAATTACTTTTGCATTTCCAGCTATCATTATTCAAGATGAATTATTTAAGCAACTTCAAAATAATAAATCAATTCAAAAGAGCACTTTATGGACTTCTTACACTGGCTATACGA
>CAWBWO010000010.1:0-4335 GCA_963792445.1 uncultured Caryophanaceae bacterium
AAAATTTATAAGTTTATTTAAATTTTCAATCCATTCGCCTAACTTCAAAAAGGAATTTATATCGAGATAATCAAAATCTTCAATGCGAATCCACAGTTTTCCTTCAATTGAAAAAACCTTTGCCACTATCTAATTACAATTACTATAAATACCTCGCGTAGACTAGTCGGCTTCTTCATGTACAAAAAGACTGGAGACATCTCTTTATTTAAAAGAAAAGTTCTCCAGTCAATGATTTAATAATACCTATTAAAATTCTTGTATTTATTCCCCTTATGATCTAAATAGAGCCCATTGACTTACCATAAAATGTGTGCTGAAGTAAACGCTTTTTCAATCGCTTCTTTTACACGGTCATTTTGGAATGCTTTTTGTAATACTTTCGTTTTTTCTGCATCCACATTATCCGGATGCACGCCTACTATTAAATTGTAGTAGGATAGATTTTTATCTTGTTTTTCAATCACTACAGCATCGTCTTGTGTAACACCAGCGTCTTCAGCTACTGATGTAAATAAGAATCCTAAATCCACATCTGAAATGGCACGTGCTAACATTTGCTGCTCAACTTCTTTAAACTTTAAGTTTTTAGGATTTTCAACAATATCTTTCAAAGATGCATGAATAACTTCTACTCCTTCAGTAAGTTTTAATAATCCTTGATCTTGTAGCATGAATAACGCACGGCCATTATTTGCCGGGTCAATCGGGATAGCAATGGTCGCTCCATCTGGCACTTGATCGATTGAATCATAATGTTTGGAGTATAAACCAGCTGGTACATTGAATAATTCAAATGCTGCTACTACATTGGTTCCTTGATCTTTATTAAATTGATTTAGGTAGGCTTGATGTTGGAAAAAGTTTGCATCATATTCTTTCGAATCTACTACTTTATTCGGCTGAATAATATCTGTTAAATAAATTGGCTCTAATTCGTAGCCTTGTTTTTTTACCTCTTCTTCTACAATACTAGCAATTTCTTTAATTTCTGGACTTTCATTCATAACTAGTGAAATACTTTTGTCTTCACTACCACTGACATTCCCAATACCACATCCATATAATGCACCGCTCGTGAAAATTGTGAGTAATAATACAATGTATTTTTTCATCTAATTTCCTCGTTTCTTGTGTAATATTATGATTGAACAGTAGAATGAACTCTATATGAGCTTGCAGGATGTCGGTCACTTAAACGATCTGTACCAAATAATTTTGCCCGGAAAGTGGTTGCCTCTTGTTGTTGAGGTTTAGCTAACCCACGCTCACGTAAGACCGGAATGACATGCTCAATAAATTCTTCATATGTTCCTGGAATTGTGAAATTCACGACATTTATCCCATCAACACCTGCTTCACCCCACTTCTCCAATTCATCAGCGATTTGCCCTGGTGTCCCTACAATTCTCGAAACTTTACTTTGATAGATGGCTAAATCACGAACGGTCGCTTCACGTTTTCCTGTACTTTCACGAACCCATTCTAAAATACTTTGAACTCCTTCCGTTTTAATATCACCAAGTGGAGTACCTAAATTAACATTCCCTAAATCGATTCCCACGGAACCTGCAAAATGAGCTATGACGACTTCTAAGTCTAAATATTGATCAAGTTCTTGTGATTTACGTTGAGCTTCTTCTTCAGTTTTTCCAACAACAAACGATAAACCTTGATAAAACTTAATATCATTAGGATTTCTTCCATATTCGACGGCAAGTTTTCGAGTTTCTTCTATAGATCTTTTCGCCCCTTCTGGTCCAGAAGAAATAATGAAAGCAGCTTCTGCATGCTTAGCTGCAAATTGTTTCCCTCTTGCAGATGCCCCTGCTTGGAATAATAAAGGCGTTCTTTGTAGGGATGGAGACACTAAATGGGGACCTTCCACTTGATAACGCTTGCCGACATGATTAATTTTGTGTACCTTCGCTGGATTTGCATAAACACCCGTTTCACGATTTTTTTCTAATGCATCGTCTTCCCACGAACCCTCCCATAACTTATACAGCACCTCTAAATATTCATCCCCCCAGTCATAGCGCTCATCATGCGGCACTAGATGATTATAGCCAAAGTTTTTAAAGCCATTTTCTAAATACCCTGTGACGATGTTCCATGCTACCCGGCCATTTGAAATATGATCTAGCGTAGAAACGCGTCGTGCAAAGTTAAATGGAGGCTCTTGAACAGGAGAAGCGGTAAAAGCAAGCCCTAAATGTTTTGTATTGACGGCTAAGGCAGCAATCAACGCTGATGGATCGTTACTCGGAACTTGAAACCCTTTTTCAATATGGAAATCGGCACTTCCTTTAAATGGATGATATAATCCCACAACATCTGCAAAGAAAATATTGTCAAATCCACCTGCTTCTAATTTTTTTGCTAAGTCCACCCATATATCAATATTGTTAAAATCAATCTGATATCCGTCTGGATGGCGCCATAATCCATGTAAAATGTGTGATGCTGTATTCATTACAAAAGCTGAAAATGATAATGGTTTAGTCATAGAAATCTCCCTTTTTATTAGTTTTCATATAAATTTAATGTGTTTTAAGTTCGAAAAATTAACGCCTTTTATCAAGCCGTCGTACAGCAAAGTTTCCAGTTGTTTGAATGATTTGAACGAGGACGATAATGATGAGAACTGTAGCAACCATAATATCCGTCTGGTAACGATAATAACCATATCGAATCGCAAAATCCCCAATTCCTCCGCCACCAACTAATCCAGCTACCGTTGAATAAGATAAAAATCCAACACTATTAATTGTAATTACATTCGCAATACCGGAACGTGCTTCTAAGTAAAGTACTTTCCAAATAATCTGTAATTGGTTAGCCCCCATTGCTTCAGCTGCCTCAATTACACCTTTGTCTACCTCTAGTAATGTTTGCTCTATTAATCGAGCGAATTCAGGAATTGCACAAATGGTTAGCGGCACGATCACAGCAGTGGTTCCAATCGCTGTTCCAACAATAAGTCGTGTAAACGGGATAATAGCAATCATTAAAATTAAAAATGGAAATGACCTTACTAAGTTGACTGCCCCATCTAATAATACATACAACTTCGGACGGTAAGAAGCTGAGCCTGGTCGGATTAAATATAAAATCGTTCCAAGTAGTGTCCCCATGGCAATCGCAATCGTTAGTGTAATTGCCATCATATAAAATGTTTGACCAAGTGCAACCATAATTTCTGGCCATACAGCAATGATATTATCAAGCAAAGACAGTCCCGCCTTTCTTCTCAGGTATATGAGCAACTTTTAATTCATCCTTAAACAAGAATTGCCCAATATTCGAACGAGGAATGATATGTTCACCATTTAATTCAAAAATTTCAACAACTTCACCACTTTCCATCACTGACACTTTATTACAAAGCGTTCGAATGACTTCCATCTCATGCGTTACGATAACGATTGTTAAATTCAATTTTGTATTGAGTTCCTGCAAAAATCTCAAAGTACTTTCCGTCGTTTTAGGGTCAAGAGCAGATGTAGGTTCATCACATAATAAAATGTCAGGCTTTGTTGCGAGTGCCCGGGCAATTCCGACTCGCTGCTTCTGCCCACCACTTAACTTTGCTGGATAGACGTTGGCTTTTTCTGATAGACCTACAATGTCTAAACATTCTGCAACGCGCTGCTTTCGTTCTTCTTTTTTGATTCCACTAACTTCTAAGGGGAATGAGACATTCTCTGCAACGGTACGATTGCTTAATAAATTAAAATGCTGAAAAATCATTCCTATCGACAAACGCTTTTTACGTAACTCACGCTTTTTTAACTTCGTGACATCAACTCCTTTAATGAGTACTTCACCACTGTCGGGACGCTCAATCAAGTTAATCATTCGCAGCAACGTTGATTTCCCAGCACCACTAAAGCCAATAATCCCATAAGCATCTCCCTGCTCGATTTCAATCGATATGTTATTAACAGCTTGAAATGCTCCATCTGTTGTATGGAATGACTTGTTTAGATTACGTAAAGAAATCATTGTATCTACTCCTTAACTTTATTTTTAAAAATAACAATTACACTAGAGCATTTTCAGGATCTTTAGAAATTTATAGATTTCTTTGCATTCTCTAGTACAATAAAAAACCAGAGACATCTTCTGTACATACAAAATACAGAAACTGTCTCCGGTTGACCGGTCAACAATATTAAAACTATTCATATAAAATTAATTGGTTTCAAATTAATAAACATTTTTTAGATTATCAATCCTTTTTATTACATTTTTTCTTACTTTAGGATTCATTCTATTTTGTTAATGCTTTCTTGATCTAAAATAGGACCGGTTAACTAATGGGCTAATATA
>CAWBWO010000011.1:0-3845 GCA_963792445.1 uncultured Caryophanaceae bacterium
CCAGCGACTTCGCCGATATGTTTACCAACACCAGTTGAACCAGTAAAGCTGATGAATTTTGAATGTTGGTTTGTAATCATTTCATCGCCGATTTCAGGGATATCAGTAAGGATTGAGTTGAATACGCCTGCTGGGATGCCTGCTTCTTCAAATGCTTTTGCAATAACAGAACCGCCAGATAAACCTGTTTGAATATCCGCTTTATGAACAACCGTATTGCCTAGTGCCAATGCTGGTGCAATGGTACGCATAGACAAATAAAGAGGGAAGTTGAATGGAGAAATTGATGAAATAACACCAAGTGGTAAACGATATACTTTGTTTACTTTATCAGGAATCACTGATGGCACTGTTGTTACTTTGCCAACTTGGTCGATCATTTTCAATGATTCTTCCATATCTGCAATAGTAAAGCTTACTTCGACACTACTTTTTAAGACGCTGCTGCCAGATTCTGCAACAAGGATATCTACGATTTCTTGTTGATTTTCTTTAAAGAAAGCGATTGCTTTTTCAATAACAGATTTACGTAATTCCGCATCTTTTGCCCATTCTTTTTGCGCGTTATTCGCAAGTTCGAATGCAGATGCTAATTGAGCTTTTGAAGCAATTGAAACAGTAGCGAATGTTGAATCATCAAATGGGTTTACATCGTTATAAGTACGACCTGTATCGCCTTCAACCCATTCGCCGTTAATATAACTTTTTGCTAATTCTTGTACGTTCATTATATTATCCTCCAATTTATAGTGGAAAGGGGAGTGAACCCCCATCCTTTTTTATGCTTTGTATTCTTTATCAATCACGAGGATTGGTTTAATAGTAGAGCCATTTTTTGAATCCTCGAAGGCTTGTTCGATCTCTTCTAATTCATAAAATTTCACTAACTTATCAATTGGGAATTGTCCATTTTGATAGAATTTCACTAATTTTGGAATGATTAATTGTGGAACAGCGTCTCCTTCAATTACTCCTTTTAGTGTAATCGCATTCAAAACAACTTCATTTGTAACATTGAATGTTAAATCACGTTTACCAACTGCAACTGTTGCACATTCACCTTTAATACGTAGGCAACGTAGGGCAGATAAAGTTACTTCTGGTACACCCGTTGTTTCAAATGAGTAGTGTGCACCTTTACCAGTAATCTCTTTAATTTTCTCAACAGGGTCAACTTTCGTGCTGTTAATCGTATGTGTAGCACCTAATTCTTTTGCGAGTTCAAGACGGCTGTCATGAATATCAACTGCGATAATTGGGTAGCAACCAGCAATTTTTGCTGCTAACATACCACTTAGACCAACTGCGCCTGTACCGAACACGACAAAGCTTGTACCTGGTTCTGGAGCTAATGAATTTAAAACAGTTCCACTACCAGTCATGATGCCGCAACCGAATGGTCCTAAGTAACGTAAATCCGCTTCTTTATCTACTTTCACGACGTTTTTCTCGTCTACTGTTGTATAAGTTGCGAAAGAAGATTGACCAAAGAATTGGGAAACTTCTTGTTCATCTTCTGTATGAATTGGAGAAACTCCGTATTTATTTTTTCCTGTAAAGTTTAGTGCCATCATATTTTCACAGCCACCTGCATTACCGTCTAAACAGTTATCACAGTGACCACAATAAGCGAATCCTAGTACAACATGATCTCCAGGTTGGACAGTTGTCACGTTGCTGCCTACTTTTTCAACAATACCCGAACCTTCATGTCCCAAAACGGCTGGATAAGGCACAGGTAAAGTGCGGTCAAGTACTGTAGCGTCAGTATGACATACACCTGATGCAACAATTCGAACTAGAACTTCATCAGCTTTCGGTTCATCTAAAAGTAAAGTTTTTTTCTCAAAATCCTTTTCTGGTGTTGTCATCATAGCTTGAATTTTCATGTATATAACATCCCCTAATACTAATTCTTATGAATAATATTGATGAATTAGTTATAATTAACTACAAGCTCATTTTAGTTCTAACAGAATTGTGCTTCAATCATTAAAAAATCTTATTTGTAAGGGTTTTCACCGTTTTTTAAATCAATGTACCGTTAGTCAGCAAAAAAATATTCTTGTACTATTTTTCAACACTTTTAAAGAAATGTTGTTTTAGCTTTAAGGGGGAGAGTTTATGGAAAAAAAAGAGGATCGCAGAATTGAACGAACAAAGGACTCATTACGCACGACGTTTAAAGAACTTGTCCTTCAAAAGGGATATTCGAAAGTAAAAGTAAAAGATATTGTAGAAGTCGCTAATTATAATCGCACGACATTTTATGTGCATTATGAGGGAAAATTAGAATTAGCAGAAGAAATCATTCAATTAGAAATGGAACGATTTGTATATGAATTTTGTAAACCCGTTCGTGATAATCCAGTTTTAGATTTAAATGTGATGCAACCGGACGGAACAGATGTGTTTCATTATATAAAAGAAAACCGAAGCTACTATGATTTACTAGTAATAGAGGATACAGTTCCCGGAATGCATGCGGCATTATTGGATGAATTAAAAGAGATTTTCCTTCATCGCATGTATTTTCTAGGGGACAAAGCTTCTGAAATTAATGCTCCGTATTTTACACATTACCGGGCCTATGGAATTTATGGCTTTATTTTAGAATGGATCCGGCAAGACTATGATGCCTCACCATCAGAAATGGCAAGAAGAATTATTAATCTCCTACATTATCAATCTTCGTTTATGACTCAAATTGGAGAAGAGTAAATTAAGTGGCAGCCAAACTGAAAAATTAAGTCCTTTATCTCTTTGGAGGGGAAGGGCTTTTTTCTATTGGTATAAAATTACCTTCGTAATCTAGTACAAAAATAACAATACCTACTAGTCATCGCTCAAATATCATATTAAAATAGAGTGAAAATAACATAGATAGGGTAAAAGGTGGTTCTACCATGAGAAAATTGTCATACATAATTTTAATCGGGGCATTATTAGCTGGGTGTGGAAATAGTGATGCGCCAAAGAAGAATGCAGAAAGTAATAATGCTACCTATACAAAAGCTGTGGAGCAGGGGAAACTGGCGTTAACAAATGGGGATATTGATAAAGCATTAGCCTCTTTTGGATTAGCATTAGATGAAAAACCAGAAGATTCACAAGCTCAAAAATATCGTGACGCAATTAAAGAAAACGAAAGAAATTGAGCATTTAATCGAAGATAAGGACTATAAAAAAGCAATCAATGAATCCAATGTCATGCTTGATGATACAGAGTTACTCAATAGTGTAAGCGGTCAAATAGAAGATCTACGTGCTGAAGCAAAAAGTAAACAAGAAAAAGCACAGTCTGCCAAAACGAAAAAAGTAGAAACTGTGCAAACGACAACAACTTCTCAATCTCAAACGCAAGCACAACCAAAAGTGAATATGTATCAAGTGTATTCAAACAAAGCATCATCCATTGTGACAAATTATGATAACTATGCACAAAGTATTGACGGGACAACGCAAGGATCAGAAGATAGAATGATCAATGCAGAAAATGCTCGTTATTCACAATGGGATGCCTTACTTAATAATATTTATGGTACTTTAAAGACTAAATTGTCAGCAGTTGAGTTTAATAATCTAAAAACGTACCAACGTCAATGGATACAAGACCGCGATGCATCTGCAGAACAAGCAAGTATTGATGCAGAAAACATGGACTCATACACACCAAAAGTAATGCACGCCATGACATTAGCGGATGTGACCAAAGAGCGTTGTTATGAATTGTTGAATGATTATGCAGCTCAGTTACAACGATAAAAGTTTGAAGTGCCTGTATAAGAGAAAGTCCTTAACCTCAGTTGAGATTAAGGACTTTTTCTTATATACGTTACTTAAGA
>CAWBWO010000012.1:0-7342 GCA_963792445.1 uncultured Caryophanaceae bacterium
ACGGAGGATATACTGCTCAATAAAAAGATCTCCTCTTCCTAAAAAAATGCCCCGAACACGATTGAGTTCGGGGCTAAAAACACATAGATTACTTACCTGTTCCTTTAGTCATTTCAGTCAATTCTTCTGTATATACATTTCACCAAGAATTTCTTTTTGTTGATAATGATCTGTTGGGAGCACTTTTTGAATAAAGGAAAGAACATCCTTTGGCTCAAGATTATACATTTCTTCTATTTCACGAGAAAATAATAATCCCTCTTTTTCAAGCAGTTTGTCTAGTGTTGGCAGTGCCAGTGCTTGAAGTTCTTCCTTAGCGAGAATTTGCTCTAATCCTTTAACATAATATTCAAATGGACGTGAACCAACAATTTTTACTCCCTTATTTTCTTCATTTATAATAATAATCGTAGGGAATCCACGTACACCAAGGCTTCTTGCAAGAGCAAAGTCTTCATCCAACAATTGCTGGCCAGTTTCTTGACTTGCTTCTTTTACAATACTTTCCCCATCTAAGCCTACTTGATTAACAACCTCAATTAACACTCGATCGTCTGCAATATTTTGATTAAAAGGAAAAGCAGCTTCCCTCACTTTGCGTAAAAAAATACTCGCTAATTGCTCATTTTGTTTCTGAATCACTTTAAAAACACGAGAAGCTGGGTATGATGACTGAATTGGATTTTCAAGCCAAAGGGTACCGTCAACTGGCATTCGAGAGTACTCTCCTACTTCCCTCCAGTGGCCAGCTACATCTGCTGGGCTTCCAATCCCGTTACTTACATCAGCAAATCCATCCCAATTCTCTAATAATCCACCCATTACGGTATGAAAATTGAAATAATGCCCATACTGCTCTTTAAACCGGCCAAGAACGGGCTCAAGTGCCCAGCAGTGTGAACAGATAGGATCCGTCACATAATATAAATGAAGCTTTTTCTCAGGAACATTTAAATCAATCATTTCTATATTCTCTTCACCTGCTACTCCACAAACACCAGTTTTTATATCACAAACCATTTTATTATTGCTCATTTTATTCCTCCTCTGTTTTATTCTCAGATGTATCAAGCTTTAAATATTGTTGGCCCCATAGTTGAATAGGCTGAAGTGCCTGAGCAAGTGATCGTCCCTTTTGAGTTAATTCGTAAGAAATGGTCACATGTGATCCGCCCACTACCTTTTTTTCAATTAATCCATAATCACTAAGCTCTGATAATTTTAATGATAGGGCTCTTGGTGTAATAGCAGGAAGTTCACGTTTCATATCAGTAAAATGGGCTGATCCTTCCTCACATAGAGACAAATAATGTATGATAAGCCCATTCCACTTTTTACCTAATATCTGAAATGAAGCTTCTAAATATGGGCAAATTTGCATAATTATCACCTCATTTATCTAATATAAATAGTATATCACATATACAAAATATATCAATCATAAGAAATCACTAACATCAATATTAATATCCGAATTTTTTGAGGGGCTATGTTGTATACCTCTATTGATTTTTTCATTTTTGATTAAATAGGAATAATGAGATAAAAAGTAGGCCGATTGCTATTAATTTTTTTACGTCAAGTGGAATACGATGTCCTCCAAATAAGCCGAAATGATCGATAATGGCTCCAAGGATAATTTGTCCAGCAATGACAGCCATAAAAGTAGTAGCTACACCAATTTTAGGAACGACAAACACACTGACAACTACAAAAAAGGCCCCCAACAAACCGCCAATCAATTGCCATTTTGGAACTGACAATACAGCTAATAAATTGCCACTACCAAAAAACACAACAATAAAAAATAAAGCGAGAGTCCCTACTCCAAATGAAACAAATGAGGCTTCAAAAACACCGACTTTCTTCCCTAATCCTCCATTGATTTGACCCTGTAATGCCATTACAGCACCACTTAATATCGCTACCAAAGGTAATAATAATTTCATGATTTTATGACTCCTTTTTCTACTTAAAATAATTTTTCTTTCAAATCTTAACATGTCTATCATTCAAGTATAAATTACCTAAAAGTAATTGTTATATTTTTTGTAAAAATATACCTAAATCATTGTAAATGTGCTAAAATATTCTGTAAATTGCATTATTTAATTAACAGGAGGACATGAGGAAATCTTGTATAGGATTGTTATCGAACGAGAAGATGATGTGTATATGGCAAGTACACTTGGAAAAAGAGTAGCTGAAGAGTACGGATTAAACAAAAGTCAACAAACAAAATTAGTTGTATCTATAATGGAATTAACTCGCAACATTGTCTTTTATGCAAATAAAGGGGAACTCTTTATTACCCCTATCCCCTCTTATGGAATAGAAATTATTGCGTTAGATCAAGGTCCCGGCATTGCTAATATTGAAGAGAAATTAACAAATACAGTTCGTTCAAAAACGGGACTTGGGTTAGGACTCTCAGGAGTAAAACGCTTAATGGATGAATTCGAAATCACAAGTATTATTGACCAGGGAACTAAGGTTAGAGCCGTTAAATGGCTTAATGAAAGGCAGGATAAATACTTTGATTACAGGACCTACCGCTCATGATATCTCATATGGATTAGTTGAACTAAGTCCCGATGGTACGATTCTAAAGATAAATAATGAAGGTAAGAGACTATTAATCTCAAACGAAAATGAATCCCACTACATTTTTAAAAGAATTAACAATACTGAGATTAAAACAAAACTTCACGAATGCTTTATGGGAAAGGCCAACGAATTTATTGTACCGATTGATTCACACCCTTACTTTTTTTTATTTCATAGAACCTTTAAAGAGCAAATATTAACTAGAATTCATATTTATATTTTTAATGTTGCTTCTTTGCAAAGCTCACACGACCAAAGCAATTGGAATAACCACTTACTGTCTTCCGTTGGAGAAATGGCAGCTGGTATTGCCCATGAGGTTCGAAATCCACTAACCGCAGTTAAAGGTTTTCTTCAACTAATGGACGACCAATCCTTTAATAATAAATATTCACAAATTGCACAAAGTGAATTAGACCGAGCCATTCACATCTTAAATGATTTAATGAGCGTATCGAAGCCGGAATTTACTCAGGAAGCCCCTATAACATTCAATGTTTGTTCAGAAATTGAAGCACTCTTACTATTATTTCAAAATAAGCTTTATCAGATAAATTTGATTAAAAGATTTGAAAATGAGAATTCAACCATCTTTGGTCAAAAAGACCAAGTAAAAAAGGCTTTGTTCAATTTGATCAAAAATGCTATTGAAGCAATGCCTGAAGGTGGAACCTTAGTAATTGAGCAATATGAAGATGTACATGACATTCATCTAACTATTTGTGATTCAGGCATTGGAATTCCAAGCGATAAATTGCGTTTGCTTGGTACCCCTTTCTTTACCATGAAAGATGATGGGAAAGGTATGGGTCTAGCACAGGTCTTTAATACCATTCACAACAATAAAGCCAAAATACGAGTCACAAGTGAAGAAGGACAAGGAACCACTTTTATCCTTTCTTTTTCTAAGAACAATCACCATATACCATATACAGGAGGAAAAACAATGTTGCAAGCAATAGATTCCAAAGTAGACTTAGCGGATTTTTTAAATAAAAACCTAGATTTTTATACAAAAGAATGGATTCAATATTTAGAGCAAAATAAAAGCTATATTGCTACTTTATTAAAAGAAAATGGTGATTTAGAAGAATATTCAAAATATGGAAATCCTATTATGAAACTAATTGTTCAAAATATCCTTGAATTAAAAACAGAAGAGATTATGGATAGTGCTAGAGAAAAGGGAATCAGTCGAGCAAAAACAGAATTTCCGATTCATTTGTCTTGGGAGATTTTCCAATCAGTCCGAGGAATTACATGGAATGCTATCAAATCATTTTACAAAGAATCACAAATAACTCTTGATACAGACCAATTCTTCTCTTTAGAACGACATGTAAACGATATCATCGATTTATATATTGACTCGTATACAGCTTATTACGTCCGCTATAAAGAGGATTTATTAAAAAGTCACCGCGATACAGTAGATGAATTAACCGTTCCTATCATCCCTATTGCTGATAAAATTTGTATTCTTCCAATTGTCGGAAACGTGGATACGTATCGCGCCAAAAAGATTAGAGAAAAAACACTCCAACGAATTAAAGAATTAAAAGCAGATAAGTTAATTATTGATATTTCTGGTGTACCTTACGTGGATACAGCCGTAGTTAATCATTTATTTAAAATAGTAAAAGGGATTAAATTACTTGGCTGCTCAACAACCTTAACAGGTATTAGTGCGGAGATTGCTGACACGATGATTGAACTAGGTGTTGAAGTGGATAATGAATTACAAACACGTTCTGATCTCCAACAGGCTTTACAGGACCTTAAGATATTCTAAAAACCATATAATAAAAGAGACAATCATTTGATGATTGTCTCTTTTATTAATTGTTACCCTACTATACAAGTTGGGCTGCTTCATTTAATCTTTCTGTGGACTTAACAATTTTTTGCGTAGCTGTACCAATTTCTGTAATGATTTCAACTAGATTTTGAATCTCCAATTCCGATTGTTGTACCGAAGCGAGATTTTCGTTTGCTGCATTCACAATCCGATCAAAAGCTTTTCGAGTCATTTGCGTTTTATTTTGTCCATCCTCCATTAATTGATCAACCTCTTGTATACTTGAAATTACTTTACCATTTTGCTCATTGATTTGTTCTGTAAAACTCTTGATTGACTCAACAGATTTCTGTGTTTGTTCGGAAAGCTTCCTTACTTCATTAGCTACCACTGCAAATCCTTTGCCATGCTCACCTGCTCTTGCTGCTTCAATTGTAGCATTAAGGGCAAGTAGATTGGTTTGGCTGGAAACCCCTTCAACAATACTAACCACCTGTCTAATCTGTGTAGATAATTGATTAAGAGATTCTATATTCTCTTTCATTTTAACTGTACTTTCATGAGTCAATTGCATTTGTTCCTCTAATGAATTTAGTTGACCCTGACCATTTTCAGCAAGTACTTGGCTAGTCTTTGATTTATCAGCACTTTGCTGACCTTGCTCACTAACCTTCTGACTTTTATGAATTAAATCTTCTACACTTGCACTAGTTTCCTCTGTTATTGCCATTAAAGACTCACTTGTTGCAAAGATCTTATCCTTTAATTCTTCTTTAATTTTATGATATTCTTCTTGCTGCTTTTCGATATTCACTCTCTCTAAAGCTTCCAGAATTACTTGTTGATGGATATTCAAAACTTTTGCAACACTTTTAGATATCGTAAAAAATTCGTCTCGGCTGGAAGTTGAATCAAATAGAACATTCAGTATACTTTCCTGCAGTGCTTGAAAACTCGCAACATACCATTGTGGAAGTACACCAATCGCTTGATGACCGCTAGCCAAATTTTGAAGTTTGGCAATATAAGCATCATCAAAATGACCATCAAACATATGTACTAAAAATTGGCCGTGAATCTTCATCCAACGATCAGGATTTGAATATGTAGTAATAATCGTAGTTGTTTCAGGAACATTATTCAATGCCTTGAAAAATGCGCCTGCAATTTCTGTTGTATGTTCCTTAATTAGCGGCTTTATCGTTTTAGCGACTTTTAAATCTTCTATCCTTAGCCCAATGGCATTACATTGATTTTGAATACTATTATCTGAAATCGAAAAGATAACTTCTTGGCTATCAACTTCGGATAACCATTTAGAATTTTCATTTCTTGATTTTAATTTTGAATGAAGAAAGGCCATGCTCAAAACTCCCATCATGTAATAAATTCTGTCCTTAATAACCCTTTGAAACATTAATTTGGCGAATATATAGCTATTATATTGCTTTTGAGAATAGGTTTCACAGATTATAAAACATTGTCAACAAACTTTACTTTTTTCATCTCATTCACAAACAGGAATTAACTTGATCGCTAATCGTTTCACTTACTTTTAGTAATTATATGAAATATGAGTATTTACCTATTATTCTATATTATTTTTTAGGTTAAAACACTACATTCTAAAAAAAAGAAGTATAGAGACTAAAACACTAGGTTCTTTCTTCTATTGTTTTCAACTCTCATCACTTTCACTTTTTTTCAAAATGTGATACAGGTCATTTTTTTATCATCAAGCTTCATCTATAGTAATGAAAAGGGTAAGAAACCCACTAATCATAAAAGTATAAAGGATGGAAAATAAATAGATGACAAACCTAACAGTGGAACAAATTTATGAAGAACTTGAAAATGTAATGGACCCAGAGCTTGGAGTGGATATTGTCAATCTTGGTCTTGTCTACGATGTAGAGGTAACCGAAGAAAATGAGGTAAACATCTCGATGACGATGACTTCTATGGGATGCCCTATGGCGGGGCATATTATTGCGGATGTAAAAGAGACATTATCAATTGCCTTTTCGTCTTCAATAAAAGAGATTGATGTGCAAATCGTATGGACCCCTATTTGGTCAAAAGACAAAATGTCCCGTTATGCTAAATTAGCTCTTAGCCTTCATGGTTGAGAAAGACATCAACCTGAATGTTCAATCCAAACAAAGGAAGGACGGTACTACATGACATTTTATCAACCCTTAACGCAATATTATGATGAAATTTTCCCTACAAATCCTAAGGCTAGTCACTTCTTAGCATCCACCTTCAAACAAGGAGGAACATTACTAGATGTTGGGGCTGGTACGGGTAATATGGCATTATCGCTAGTACATGAGGGATTTCAAGTGACAGCAACGGAACCAGAAGAAACAATGGTTAAACAAATTCACCAAAAAGCCAAATCATCTCCCTATTTTCTAAAAATATATACAAAAGCAATGCAGCAATTAGATGAATTCACAGAAACCTTTGATGGCATTTATTGTATTGGAAACACCCTTGTTCACTTAGATAATTTAGAGGAAATCAGTGAATTTCTTCATCAAACCTATCAAAAGTTAAATGACGATGGCATTTTCATTTTTCAAATAGTGAATTTTGAAAGAGTATTAACTACACAGGATTTTACTTTTCCAGTTATTAAAAAGGAAACATTTGCCTTTGAACGACGTTATGATTTAGTTGATGATAAAATCCTATTCACTACTACACTGCTAACAAATGATCAAACCATATCAAATACAACTACGCTATACCCTGCTACTTCGAAGCAATTGCTTCCTATTTTAGAGGATTGCGGATTTCAGTCTATTGAAACCTATGGAAACTTTGCAAAGGATAGTTATTCATTGAATTCGCCAGCACTTATTGTTGTGGCGAAAAAATGATTAAGAAGGATCAAGCTTTAAGTCTAGGAAAAACAACAAAATTTTAAGT
>CAWBWO010000013.1:0-330311 GCA_963792445.1 uncultured Caryophanaceae bacterium
ACGACAAGGTAGATAGGTTCGAGGTGGAAGTGTGGTGACACATGGAGCTGACGAATACTAATAGATCGAGGACTTAACCAAAAGTTCATTTAAGAACTTCAATGAATGTTTATCCAGTTTTGAAAGAACAAATCTTTCTTTTAAATAGTCTAGTAATGATGGCAAAGAGGTCACACCTGTTCCCATGCCGAACACAGAAGTTAAGCTCTTTAGCGCCAATGGTAGTTGGGGGCTGTCCCCCTGCGAGAGTAGGACGTTGCTAGGCTTACTAAGGTACTGCTGAATTATCAGTAGTACCTTTTTTATTTGTCGTATTAATCATTCATTATGTTGTAATTTAATCAAAGACTATTATTCATATTTATTAAATCGACTCAACGAAACATTAAATTTTTCATTTGCTTTGTGCAATATCTTTATACAATTTCTCAAACAGTTCTAATGGAAGTGAAAACTTAGTTGTTTTTTCGTTACGCCAATTAGTAATGATATCTACTTGATCTCCCTTTTTCTCTACTTCTAATAGAGCATTTTCTCCTTTATCTCTGATAGAAACAAAGATGTTCCCATTTCTCTTATTTTGTTGTTTATAGTCATAATAAATAATACTGATTGCTTCATCCAAATTACTCCTTTCAATAACCTGATTGGACAAAGTAGATTTATATCTATATAAAAAGACATTATTTGTCGACTGCTGTATTTAAAAGTAACACTAAAACCACATTCATTAACTTAAGTTAGCATATTCCCCTAAATTATAGATTTGCTTAAGTTTGCTTATAAAAAAGTTATTCAGCTAAATTTTGACAATATAGTGCCTATATTTACTAATGTAATCGCTATTTAAGTAAGCATTAATAAAATAAATTGAATTTTCAAATAGTATTGACAAACCATTCCTATTACATAGTATATTACTTTATAAGCGTACAAAAAATATTAATTACGAGATAATATAAATCATAAAGCAAAAAAATGTGCGTTTTTTCTAGAGAAGAATTGGCGAATGTTATGAAAAATAATCCAAAAGGGGATGTGTCATTGTTGAAGAGTTTAAAAGAACGAGCTTTAGATATGCATAAAGAATTGGTTGGAAAGTTGGATGTACAGATTAAGTTACCTGTAGAAACTATTGAGGATTTAAGTTTAGCGTATTCGCCAGGCGTTGCTGAGCCTTGTATTGAAATAGAAAAGAATCCAAATGCAGTTTATGACTATACTATGAAGGGGAATTTAGTAGGAGTAGTAACAGATGGTACAGCTGTTCTTGGATTAGGGGATATTGGTCCTGAAGCTGCATTACCAGTAATGGAAGGTAAAGCATTGTTATTAAAGCGATTTGCAAATGTAAATGCCTTTCCAATTTGCTTGGATACAAAAGATCCTGAAGAAATTATTCAAGCTGTAAAAGCAATTAGCCCAACATTTGGTGCGATTAATCTAGAGGATATTTCAGCACCACGTTGCTTCATCATCGAAGAAAGACTTCGTCAAGAATGTAATATTCCAGTATTCCATGATGATCAGCATGGTACAGCAATTGTAGTTGGTGCTGGGTTATTAAATGCTTTAAAAATAGTTAATAAGGATATAAAAGATGTTCGTATTGTTATTAATGGAGCTGGTGCAGCAGGAATTTCTATCTTGCGCTTACTTCGTGATTTAGGTTTCGAGCATATGGTTGTTTGTGATACAAAAGGAACTATTTATAAGGATCGCAAAGTAGGAATGAATCCTATGAAAGAGCGTATTGCAGAGTTTAGTAATCTAGATGGCCTTCAAGGTACATTAGAAGATGCTTTAGTAGGAGCCGACATCTTTATCGGTGTTTCTATAGCAAATATTTTGACGGAAAAAATGATCCGTTCTATGAACAATAATCCAATTGTCTTTGCACTTGCAAATCCAAATCCTGAGATATCGTATGAGCATGCGGTTGAGTGGGGAGTTCGGATCATTGCAACTGGAAGATCTGATTATCCAAACCAAATTAACAATATGCTTGCATTCCCTGGGATTTTCAGAGGAGCTTTAGATGTACGAGCTTCAGATATTAATGAAGAGATGAAGTTAGCGGCAGTAACTGCTATTTCATCCATTGTTAGTGAACAAGACTTGAAAAATGGTCGCATCGTACCAGAAATCTTTGATGGGAGAGTAACAGAGACTGTTGCTGCTGCAGTTAGAGATGCTGCAATTTCAACAGGCGTGGCACGACTAAAAGAGGAAGTAAAAAGTGTAGAAACTTTATAATTGATTTAAAATGCGCAGAATGCTATATTCTGCGCATTTTTTTTATCCCAATTTACGGGCAGTAACACCACTGATTGCAGTTTCACTTTATAATAAAAAGTACCTTAGCAGGTATAATATAAGAAGAAATATGTAAGGAAGTGACACTTTGGCAAAGAAACAAATATGGTTTGAAGTAGAAGAAACAGAAACAATTGACGAATGTCTGGAAAGAATGAAGAACGAAGGTTATATGCCAGTGGGGAGGAAAGAGGAGCCTCTATTTCAAATGGTGAATGGTGAACCTGTTCCAATTCGCCAAATAATCAAATTTAAGGGCATGTTAATAGAAGAATAGAATGGAAAATGCTGAAAATACGAACGATGGAGATTTCGAATATTTTATTGTTCGTATTTTCTTATTGACTTGTACTGTTTCTACTGATAAAATGAAGAAAAACATCGAATCCCCATATATGCTAGAGGATTGGCTCTAGTGTCTCTACCCAGCACCGTAAATGCTGGACTATGCGGGAAAGCAACTTTTGGAAAAGTGAAGGGAAAGAAACTTTCTATATCCCTGTCATTTTAAGTCCTTAGGTATTCGCTTTTCGCGCATAATAATATGTGTGAATTGAGGTATCTGAGGATTTTTTATTTGTCCGGCTAATGGTCGGTCAAATCAGTGGTGAAGAAAATCCCCACTGATTGAAGTTTCACTTAATCCCGCATTAACTGGCAATAAGACCCTGACTCAAATTTCAGAGGATACAAAGATGATAGGTAGGATCAACTGCCAGTAAATGCCGATTGGTTCAACTAACAACAGTGGTGATGAAACCCCCACTGATTGAAGTTTCACTTTATAGGAGGAGCACATACATGAATCCGAAAATTGGCGTCATCATGGGAAGTTCAAGTGATTGGGAAACTATGAAGCATGCTTGTGATATTTTAGATGAATTAGAAATTCCATATGAGAAAAAGGTTGTGTCTGCACATCGTACACCTGATTTAATGTTTGAATATGCACAGGAAGCACGCAACAGAGGCTTGCAAGTTATAATTGCAGGTGCTGGTGGTGCAGCGCATTTACCTGGTATGGTAGCAGCTAAAACGACATTACCAGTGATTGGGGTTCCAGTTCAATCACGGGCATTAAATGGACTTGATTCATTATTATCAATCGTACAAATGCCAGGTGGGGTTCCAGTGGCAACTGTGGCTATTGGAAAATCTGGTGCAACGAATGCAGGATTATTAGCGGCTCAAATTTTGTCGACAACGGATGAAACCATTACGAAGAAATTAGAAGTAAGACGACAAGAGATGAAGATGAAAGCTTTAGAAAGCACAGGTGAATTACATTGATGAAGACGATTTTCCCTGGTCAAACCATTGGCATTATCGGTGGTGGTCAGCTTGGACGCATGATGGCATTAGCTGCAAAAGAAGCAGGTTTTAAAATTGCTGTGTTAGAGCCAACAATGGATTCTCCATGTGGCCAAGTTGCAGATATTCGTATTGTTGCTCCGTACAATGACGAGGCAGCGCTTGAAGAATTGGCTGAAGTCAGTGATGTGATCACATACGAATTTGAAAATATCGATTATGAAGGTCTAAAACGATTAACTCAAATTGCATATGTTCCACAAGGTGCTGAAATAATAAAAATTACACAAGATCGTATCCTAGAAAAAGCTACGATCAAAGAAGCTGGTACTCCAGTAGCAAATTATATTGCTTGCCAAAACTATTAATGAATTTACTCAAAACATTGAAAAAGTTGGGTACCCTTGTGTTGTAAAAACAGCTCGAGGAGGATATGACGGAAAAGGGCAGCTAACAATTCGTTCAATCGATGATTTAGAACTTGCAGCACCCTTATTTGAACATTCAGCTTGTGTAGCAGAAGCGTTTGTACCATTTTCAATGGAAATTTCCGTTATTGTTCAACGGAATGTGCAAGGCGAGACATATTGTTTGCCAATTGGTGAGAACATTCATGTCAATCATATACTTCATGAAACAATCGTGCCAGCTCGAATTGAGGATAAAACAGCTTCTTTAGCAATTGAGGCAGCAGAGAAAATTGCAGACCATCTTCAACTAATTGGTACATTGGCTGTAGAAATGTTCGTGTTAGAAGATGGCACAATCATGATCAATGAGCTAGCACCAAGACCTCATAATTCTGGTCATTACTCAATCGAGGCTTGTAACATATCACAATTTGCTCAGCATATTCGAGCAATCTGTGGTTGGCCATTACGTAAGCCTAAGCTTTGGAGCCCATCTATTATGGTCAATATTCTAGGGCAACATGTAATGCCAGTTACGAACTCTTTACAAAAATATCCCCGATTGGTCAATTCATCTTTATGGAAAACAAGAAGCTAAGAAGAATCGGAAAATGGGACATGTTACAATTATGACGGATGATCTTGATCATACTATTAAAGAAATTAATGATTCTGCAATCTGGGCAGAATAGAAGGAGACAATAATGATAGCACGTTATACTCGTCCTGAAATGGGCGCAATTTGGACAGAACAAAACAGATACCAAGCATGGTTAGAAGTAGAGATTTTAGCTTGTGAAGCTTGGTCTGAACTAGGAGAAATTCCAAAAGAAGATGTTGCAAAAATCCGTGAAAATGCAACTTTCGATATTGATCGAATTCTAGAAATTGAAAAAGACACACGTCATGATGTTGTAGCATTTACTCGTGCCGTATCAGAATCACTTGGAGAAGAACGTAAATGGGTACATTACGGCTTAACTTCAACAGACGTTGTAGATACAGCTCTTTCTTTTCAATTAAAACAAGCAAATGAAATTCTAAGAAAAGATATTCACAATTTCATCAACATTATTGCTGAAAAAGCAAAAGAACATAAATACACAGTAATGATGGGCCGTACGCATGGTGTTCACGCTGAACCAACTACATTTGGTTTAAAACTTGCACTTTGGTATGAAGAAATGAAACGTAACTTAGAACGTTTTGAAGCAGCAGCTAAAACAATTGAAACAGGGAAAATCTCTGGCGCTGTAGGTACTTACGCAAATATTGATCCTTTCGTAGAACAATATGTTTGTGAAAAATTAGGCCTACAATCTGCACCAATTTCTACTCAAACATTACAACGTGACCGCCACGCTGAATATATTGCAACTCTTGCATTGATTGCTACATCAATCGAAAAATTTGCAACAGAAGTTCGTGGACTTCAAAAATCAGAAACACGTGAAGTAGAAGAGTTCTTCGCAAAAGGTCAAAAAGGGTCTTCTGCAATGCCTCATAAACGTAACCCAATCGGCTCTGAAAATATGGTTGGTATGGCACGTGTCATCCGTGGCCATATGCTGACTGCGTACGAAAACGTTTCTTTATGGCATGAACGTGATATTTCACATTCTTCTGCAGAACGTATCATTTTACCAGATACAACAATCGGCTTAAATTACATGTTAAATCGTTTTGGTAACATCGTCAAAAACCTAACAGTCTTCCCAGAAAATATGAAACGCAATATGGGTCGTACTTTTGGTTTGATCTACTCACAACGCGTGTTACTAGCATTAATCGACAAGGGTCTTGTACGTGAGGAAGCATATGATACTGTTCAACCACTTACTGCAAAAGCATGGGATGAACAAATTCAATTCCGCGAACTTGTCGACGCAGATGAAAAAATTACTTCTTATCTTTCAAAAGAAGAACTAGATGATTGCTTCGATTATCACTATCACCTAAAGAATGTGGATATGATTTTCGAACGTCTAGGCTTAAACTAATAAACTAACTTACTAACCTAAACCGGGGGAATAAACAGTGGAAAAAGGTCAACTTTTGTATGAAGGAAAAGCAAAAAGATTGTATGCAACTGAAGATGAACAAATTTTGTTTGTTGAATACAAAGATAGTGCTACAGCATTTAACGGTGAAAAGAAAGCAGAAATTGCAGGGAAAGGTGTTTTAAATAACAGCATTACAACATTGATCTTTGACAAACTAAAAGCAGCTGGTATTGATTCGCACTTCGTTGAAAAAATTTCAGATAACGAACAACTTGTGAAAAAAGTAGATATTATCCCAATTGAAGTAGTTATTCGTAATATCGCTGCTGGTAGCCTTGCTAAACGATTAGGAATTGAAGAAGGAACACCTCTTAAACGTCCAATCGTAGAATTTTATTACAAAGATGATGACCTTGGAGACCCGTTTATCTCGGAAGAACATATTGACGTAATGGGCATTGCTTCTAAAGAAGAAGTGACAGCCCTTTACGACAATGGCTTAAAGGTAAATGAAATCTTGCGTCCGTTTTTCAATGAAATCGGTGTGATATTAGTAGATTTTAAATTAGAATTTGGCCGTGATGAAAATGGCAATGTTCTACTAGCAGATGAAATATCTCCTGATACATGTCGCTTATGGGACGCAGAAACAAAGCAACATCTTGATAAGGATGTATTCCGCCGTGATCTTGGTGACTTAACTGAAGTGTATAAAATCATATTATCCCGTCTAGGAGGAGTATCAAAATGAAAAAAGTAAAAGTCTACGTAACACTTCGTGAGAGTGTATTAGACCCACAAGGAACTGCTGTCAAAGGTTCTTTACACAAAATGGGTTATGAAGAAGTAAAAGATGTTCGTATTGGCAAATATTTAGAATTACAAATTGATCCTTCCGAACGCGATATTGATGGAATTGTAAAAGAAATGAGTGAAAAACTTTTAGCAAATACTGTTATTGAAGATTATCGTTATGAGATCGAGGAGGCTAACTAGAGATGAAATTCGCAGTACTCGTATTTCCGGGATCGAACTGTGATTTAGATATGTATCACGCGATCAAAGACGAACTCGGTGAAGAAGTAGAATACGTATGGCATGATGCAACAGATTTAAGCGGGTATGACGGTATATTACTTCCAGGTGGGTTCTCTTATGGTGATTATCTTCGCTGTGGCGCGATGACTCGTTTTACAAATGTGATGGCAGAAGTGGTGAAGGCAGCAGAAGCTGGCAAGCCTGTTCTTGGTGTCTGCAATGGATTTCAAATTTTAACAGAAGCAGGACTACTACCTGGTGCACTGTTACGAAATAAAAATTTGAAATTTATGTGCCGTACAGTTCAGTTAAAAGTTGAAAACAACAACACATTATTTACAAACCAATATGATAAAGACCAAGTGATCAAAGTTCCAATTGCACACGGTGAAGGAAATTACTATTGTGATGAAGCAACATTACAACAACTAAAAGACAATAACCAAATCGTCTTTACTTATGAAGGTGACAATCCAAACGGTAGTCTTGAAAATATCGCCGGTATTATCAACGAAAAAGGAAATGTTCTTGGTATGATGCCGCATCCAGAACGTGCAGTGAATGAAATAATCGGTGGAGCAGATGGCCTTAAATTATTCAAATCAATTGTCAAACAGTGGAGGGAATCATATGTCAACCAAGCTTGAACCAACAAATGAACAAATTAAAGAGCAAAAGTTATACGCTGGAATGGGCTTGTCAGACGAAGAATTTGCTTTAGTAGAAAAAATTCTAGGACGCACACCAAACTGGACAGAGACAGGACTTTTCTCTGTTATGTGGTCTGAACATTGTTCTTATAAAAATTCTAAACCAGTCCTTCGCAAATTCCCAACAAAAGGACCTCATGTATTACAAGGACCTGGTGAAGGTGCAGGAATTGTTGACATTGGTGACGAACAAGCGGTTGTTTTCAAGATGGAATCACACAATCATCCTTCAGCAATAGAACCTTATCAAGGTGCTGCTACAGGTGTTGGCGGTATTATTCGTGATGTATTTTCAATGGGTGCACGCCCAATTGCTATGTTAAACTCTCTACGTTTCGGTGAACTAGATGCATCTGAACGTGTGAAATATTTATTTGAAGAAGTCGTAGCAGGGATTGCAGGCTACGGTAACTGTATTGGTATTCCAACAGTTGGCGGTGAAATCCAATTCGATCCATGTTATGAGGGAAATCCTCTTGTCAATGCGATGTGTGTTGGGTTAATTGACCATAAGGATATCCAAAAAGGTATTGCTTCTGGTGTAGGTAATACTGTGATGTATGTTGGTGCAAAAACAGGTAGAGATGGGATTCATGGTGCAACATTTGCTTCCGAAGAATTAAGTGAATCTTCAGAAGAAAAACGCCCAGCTGTCCAAGTTGGCGATCCATTTATGGAAAAATTGTTGTTAGAAGCTTGTCTAGAACTTGTTAAATTTGACTCCCTCGTTGGTATTCAAGATATGGGTGCTGCAGGTCTTACTTCATCTTCAGCTGAAATGGCTTCTAAAGCAGGTTTCGGTGTGGAAATGAACTTAGATTTAGTCCCACAACGCGAAACAGATATGACACCATATGAAATGATGCTTTCAGAATCACAAGAACGTATGTTAATCGTTGTGAAAAAAGGCCATGAACAAGAAATTGTTGAACTATTTGAAAAATACGGCTTAGATGCTGTAGCAGTTGGTCATGTAACAGAGGATAAAATGCTTCGTTTAATTCATAAAGGTGAAGTTGTGGCAAATGTGCCTGCAGATGCTTTAGCAGAAGATGCACCTGTATATTATAAGCCTTCTAAAGAACCAGCATATTTTGCAGAATTTAAGCAAATGGAGAATGCAGAACCAACTGTTGAGAATTACAAAGAAACATTGCTAGCACTTCTTAAACAAGCAACGATTGCATCAAAAGAATGGGTTTACGACCAATATGATTACCAAGTGCGTACATCAACTGTTGTAACACCGGGTTCTGATGCAGCTGTAGTCCGTGTTCGCGGTACAAACAAAGGACTTGCAATGACAACAGATTGTAACTCTCGTTATATCTATTTAGATCCTGAAGTAGGTGGCAAAATTGCCGTAGCAGAAGCAGCACGTAATATTGTTTGCTCTGGTGGTAAACCACTTGCAATTACAGATTGCTTAAACTTCGGGAATCCAGAAAAACCAGAAGTCTTCTGGCAAATCGAAAAATCAGCAGATGGTATTTCAGAAGCATGCTTAGCATTAAATGCACCTGTCATCGGCGGAAATGTTTCACTTTACAATGAACGCAGTGGTGTTGCGATTTATCCAACACCAACAATCGGTATGGTAGGTTTAGTAGAAGATTTAGCACATACAACAACACAACAACTTAAAGCAGCAGATGATTTGATCTATCTAATTGGTGAAACTAAAACAGAATTTGGTGGTTCTGAACTTCAAAAACTGCTAAATAATGGACGTATATTTGGTCTTGCACCTGCTATTGATTTAACTGTTGAAGCAAATAGACAAGGGTCTTTACTAAAAGCTATTCAACAAGGACTTGTAGAATCAGCACATGATCTTGCTGAAGGTGGTCTTGCAGTAGCATTAGCAGAAACAACATTTGGTACTGAATTCGGTGTAGATGTGACAGTAGAAGGATCAAATGTAACTGCATTATTTAGTGAATCACAATCACGTTTCTTAGTTTCTGTGAAAAAGGAAAACGCACAAAGTTTCGAATCAATCGTTCAAGATGCAACAAAAATTGGTACTGTTTTAGCTAAACCTGAGTTCATTATTCGTAATGCAAAAGAAGAAACTTTAATCGAGGGTTCCGTATCAGAATTCCAAGATGCTTGGAAAGGGGCTATACCATGCTTGGTGAAATCAGAGGCTTAAATGAGGAATGCGGAGTTTTTGGAATTTGGGGTCATGAAAACCCTGCACAAATGGCTTATTACGGATTACACGCACTTCAACACCGAGGTCAAGAAGGAGCGGGTATTGCCGTAACGGATGGTGAAAAGATTCAAGCGATAAGAGGAGAAGGCTTAGTCAACGAAGTTTTTAACGACAATAAATTAAGTACGCTGAAAGGGAAGGCATCCATTGCACACGTTCGTTATGCAACTGCTGGGGGTCGTACACTTGACAATGTTCAACCATTGCTTTTCCACTCATCTACAGGAAGTCTTTCCATCGCTCATAATGGGAATTTGGTTAATGCAAACCATTTGAAAAAGCATTTAGAACGTCAAGGAAGTATTTTCCAAACAACTTCTGATACAGAAGTGTTGGCCCATCTTTTAAAACGCAGTGGTTTTGGTTCTATAAATGACCGTGCAAAGAATGCGTTAACTTTATTGAAAGGTGCTTATGCATTTTTAATTTTGACAGAAGATGAAATGTTAGTTGCTTTAGATCCACATGGTTTACGTCCATTATCTCTCGGAAAATTAGACGATGCTTGGGTTGTAGCTTCTGAAACTTGTGCTTTTGATATTATTGGCGCAGAGTTTGTCCGATCTGTAGAACCAGGTGAACTCATTACGATTAATGATGAAGGCTTGAAATCAGAGAAATTCGCATATCCTGCAGAGCGTGCTATATGCACGTTGGAATATGTCTACTTCTCACGTCCAGATTCAGATATCGATGGCATTAACATACATTCAGCACGTAAACGTTTGGGAATCCAACTCGCAAAAGAAGCTGCTCATATTGAGGCAGATGTTGTAACAGGTGTACCAGATTCAAGTATCTCAGCAGCAATTGGCTTCTCTGAAGAAAGTGGTATTCCTTACGAATTAGGATTGATTAAAAACCGTTATGTTGGTCGTACATTTATCCAACCAACACAGGAAATGCGTGAACGCGGCGTGAAGATGAAACTTTCACCAGTTCGCCAAGTCGTTCAAGGTAAAAGAGTAGTAATGGTGGATGACTCGATTGTGCGCGGTACGACATCCCGTAGAATCGTTAATATGCTGAAAGAAGCAGGTGCTACAGAGGTGCATGTGGTGATTAGTTCGCCTCCAATGACAAATCCTTGCTACTACGGAATTGACACATCCACATCTGAAGAATTGATAGCATCTAATCACAGCGTAGAAGAAATCCGTGAAGCCATCGGTGCAGATTCACTTACTTATTTATCAGTAGAAGGTATGGTCAAAGCCATTGGAAGAACAGATGAAGGTCCAAACTGCGGACACTGTTTAGCATGCTTCACAGGCAAATACCCAACAGAAATATTCCCAGATACCGTCTTGCCACATGAAAAAGAATTGGTACACCATTAAGAGGAGGAAAAATCATGTCAAAAGCATATGAACAAGCAGGCGTAAACATCGAGGCAGGCTATGAAGCTGTACAACGTATGAAATCTCATGTAGAACGTACAGCAAGAAAAGGCATCCTAGGAACATTTGGTGGCTTTGGTGGCATGTTTGATTTGTCCGAACTAAACTTTAAGGAACCAGTTCTCATTTCAGGAACAGATGGCGTAGGAACAAAATTGAAGTTAGCATTTATGGTAGACAAACACGACACAATTGGGATTGACTGTGTGGCAATGTGTGTCAATGATATCGTGGCGCAAGGGGCTGAACCACTGTATTTCTTAGATTATGTGGCAGTTGGAAAAGCGGTGCCAGAGAAAATCGAACAAATCGTAAAAGGGGTAGCCGATGGTTGTGTACAATCTGGCGCTGCCTTAATCGGTGGAGAAACAGCTGAAATGCCTGGTCTTTACGATGAAGATGAATATGATTTAGCTGGATTTGCTGTAGGTGCAGCAGAAAAGGCAAATATTGTAACAGGTGAACGAATCGTTAAGGGTGATGTGCTAGTTGGTCTTGCTTCTAGTGGTGTACATTCAAATGGTTACTCACTTGTTCGTAAAATTGTTTTTGCAGATGCTGGATTTACACCAGATACAGTTATAGCAGGCTTCGAAGATCTTGGCCCAATTGGTGAAGCACTTCTAACTCCAACGAAAATCTATGCAAAGCCAGTACTTGAAATGCTAAAAGAGTGCGATATTCATGGGATGGCTCATATTACAGGAGGAGGCTTCTATGAAAACCTTCCACGTATGATGCCAGAGGGACTTGCAACAGATGTCGAATTAGGATCATGGCCTGTTTTACCAATCTTCGAATTCCTTAAACTACAAGGCAATTTGGAACAACACGATTTATACAATGTATTCAATATGGGAATTGGATTTGTATTAGCAGTTCCCGAAACGGAAGTAGAACGCGTTATAGCTATTGCAAAGGCGCATGGCGAAAATGCCTATACAATTGGTCGTGTCGTTGAAGGCGAAGGGGTTATTTTCAACGGTGAACATGATGGGAGTTTAGTGTAATGAAGAAACAAGTATCTATTGCTGTATTTGCTTCTGGCAGTGGTACAAACTTCCAAGCAATTCAAAATGCAATTGAAAATGGTCAGCTTCAAGCCAAAATCGAATTAGTAGTAACAGACAAACCCGGTGCGTATGTGACAGTACGTGCCGGTGAAAAAGGAATTCCAGTCCTAGCTTTAAGTCCGAAAGAATGCGAATCGAAGGAAGCTTATGAAAAAGAAGTATTAAAAACATTGCAAGAAAACAATGTAGAATGGCTTGTATTAGCCGGATATATGCGTTTAATCGGCCATACTTTACTTTCGGCGTTCCCATCGAAAATCATTAATATTCATCCATCATTACTGCCATCTTTTCCTGGAAAAGACGCCATTGGACAAGCAATGGATCACGGTGTAAAGGTAACTGGGGTCACAGTCCATTTTGTAGATGAAGGCATGGATACAGGTAAGATTATTATGCAAAAAGCTGTTAATGTGATTGATGGTAATCGTGAACAAACAGAACAAGCAATTCACGAAGTAGAGCACGAAATTTACCCAGCTGCATTACAAGCATTATTAGTTTAAGAAAAGCAAAAACTACCACAACCTACATACCTTACATATTACATGTTGGTTAATTATCAAGGAGGAAATTATTGTGTCAAAACGTGCATTAATCAGTGTTTCTGATAAATCAGGCATCTTAGAATTTGCAAAGGAATTAGAAGCATTAGACTACGAAATTTTATCAACTGGTGGTACAAAAAAACACTTACAAGAAAATGGCGTTAAAGTAACTTCTGTAGATGAAGTAACAAAATTCCCTGAAATCTTAGGTGGTCGTGTAAAAACATTAAACCCTATGATTCACGGTGGTCTTCTTGCAAAATATGATGATCCAGAACATCAAGCGCAAATGCAAGAACATGGTATCGAACCAATCGAAATTGTTTGTGTAAACCTTTATCCATTCGTTGAAACGATTTCAAAACCAAATGTCGAGTTTGCAGATGCAATTGAAAATATCGATATTGGTGGTCCTACAATGCTACGTTCAGCTGCGAAAAATCAAAAATATGTAACGGTTATCGTAGATGCTAACGACTATCCTAAAGTATTAGAAGAATTAAAAGCAGAAGGTTCTACAACACTTGAAACACGTCGTCATCTTGCAGCAAAAGTATTCCGTCACACTGCAGCTTATGATTCATATATTTCTAACTACTTAACTGACTATCTAGGTGAAGAATTCCCAGAACAATTAACATTAACGTACGAATTGAAACAACCACTTCGCTATGGCGAAAACCCTCACCAAAAAGCAGCATTCTATCAAAAACGTCTTGGTTCTGATTTCTCTATTGCATATGCTGAACAATTGCATGGTAAAGAGCTTTCTTATAACAATATTCAAGATGCAAACGCAGCTCTTCAAATGATTAAAGAATACAAACAACCAGCAGCAGTCGCAGTAAAACATATGAACCCATGTGGCGTTGGTACTGGAGAAACAATTGCTGAAGCATTCAATACAGCATACGAAGCTGACTCAACTTCTATTTTCGGTGGTATCGTTGCTCTAAATCGTGAAGTTGACGCTGAAACTGCTGAAAAACTAGCAAGTATCTTCCTAGAAATTATCATCGCTCCAGGATTCACTGACGAAGCTATTGAAAAATTAACAGTGAAGAAAAATGTTCGTCTTCTTCAAATCTCATTTGAACAACAAAAACAAGATCAATACAATACTGTATCTGTTGAAGGCGGTTTACTTGTTCAAGAACCTGACCGTAAAGGCTTTGAAGATGCAGAACTTACTGTAACAACTGAACGCAAACCAACTGAACAAGAATGGGAAGCTTTAAAACTAGGTTGGTCTGTCGTGAAACACGTGAAATCTAATGCAATCGTTGTAACGAGATGACTTAATGACACTTGGTGTTGGTGCTGGTCAAATGAATCGTGTAGGTTCCGCTAAAATTGCCCTTGAACAAGCAGGTGAAAAAGCAAAAGGAGCAGCATTAGCTTCTGATGCATACTTCCCAATGCCTGATACTGTAGAAGAAGCTGCAAAAGCAGGTATTACAGCAATTATCCATCCAGGGGGTTCTAAACGCGACCAAGACTCAATCGACGTTGCAAACAAATACGGAATCGCAATGGTAACAACTGGAATACGCCATTTTAAACACTAATATCTAAATGTGTACAAATTCTATTAAATAACAATAAAAAAAGGAACACGCCCGGTAGCCTGAGCGTGTTTTCTTGTCTAAGGAGGAAACAAAATTGAATATTTTAGTCATCGGTAGTGGTGGCCGTGAACATGCTATTGCCAAACAATTTGCACAGTCTCCATCTGTTGAAAAAGTGTATGTAGCACCAGGAAATGATGGTATGGAACAAGACGCTACAATTGTAAATATCGCTGCAACAGACTTTGAAGCATTAATCGCATTTGCTAAAGAGAACGCAGTTGATTTGACATTTGTAGGACCGGAACAACCGCTTGCAGAAGGAATTGTTGACGCATTCAACGAACAAGGATTGCTAATCTTTGGACCAACAAAAGCAGCTGCTCAAATTGAAGGTAGTAAATCGTTTGCGAAGGAACTTATGAAAAAGTACAATATTCCAACAGCAGATTATGAAACATTTACAGAAGTAGATCAAGCAGTAGCATATATTCAAAAAATGGGTGCACCGATCGTTGTAAAAGCAGATGGCCTTGCAGCAGGTAAAGGTGTAATTGTAGCAATGACTGAACAAGAAGCTATAGATGCTGTTCAAGATATGATAGGAAATCAACGTTTCGGAGATTCATCTTCTCGCGTTGTCATTGAAGAATTTTTAGATGGTGAAGAATTTTCTTATATGTCATTCGTTCATAATGGCCAAATTTATCCAATGGTTATTGCACAAGATCATAAACGAGCTTATGACGGTGATAAGGGTCCAAATACTGGAGGCATGGGCGCGTATTCACCTGTTCCACAAATCTCAGATGATGTCGTTTTTCGTTCCTATAACGAAATTGTGAAACCTACTGTACAAGCGATGACTGAAGAAGGAACACCTTTTACAGGTATTCTTTATGCAGGATTAATCTTGACGGATAAGGGACCAAAAGTAATTGAATTTAATGCACGTTTTGGTGATCCTGAAACGCAAGTAGTGCTACCAAGAATGACATCTGATTTTGGAGATTTCATGATGGCTCTTATGCAAGAGAAGCCATTTGATTTAATATGGTCAGAAGATGCGATGTTAGGTGTAGTGATTGCAGCAGATGGTTATCCCAAAGAAGTGACGAAAGGAAACCCTCTACCTTCATTAGAACAACTTTCACAAGAATTTTCTGTATTCCATGCAGGAACGAAACGTCAAGGTGAACAATTTGTAGGCAATGGCGGTCGTGTATTATTGGTAGCTGCGAAGGCACCATCATTAAAAGAAGCACAAGAAAAAGTATATGAAGGATTAGAAAAAGAAGAATGGAATAACTTTTTCTATCGAAGAGATATTGGTTGGCGTACTTTTCAATAATTAGATTGGCAATAGAAGAGGTTGTCTGATCAGACTAAAATAATAAAAAAGTGTTCTATTGATAAAAATCTGCTTTCTTAACTGAATTGCAGATTTTTTTTGAATAAGTATGTTGATTGGTTTTGGCATATTGCGAATAGATTGAATAATAGATATAAATTATTCAGACAATCGTTCATGGGAATGTTGAAGAATGAGGGGGAACTTCTTTTGGATTTCTTATGGATTAAACACGCCTCGCAATTAGCTACACTTGCAAGTAATCAGAGTGGAGCACGTACAAAAAAGGCGATGTCAGATCTAGCAATTATTGAAGATGGAAGCGTTTGGGTAGAGAATGGTGAAATCAAAGATGTGGGCTTAACAATAGAATTGGAAAAAAAATATCGTAAAAATGCAAACAAAGCAAAAATTATAGATGCCACTGGCCATCTTGTAACGCCCGGATTAATCGATCCTCATACACATGTTGTATATGGGGGTAGCCGAGAAAGTGAATTTGAAATGCGTCTTCAAGGAGCTACCTATATGGAAATTATGAATGCTGGTGGCGGTATTCATAGTACAATGCGTTTGACTAGGGAAGCGACAGAAGAGGAATTAATCGAGCAAACAACGCGTAGGCTAGACTCCTTTTTACGGCATGGCGTAACAACGATTGAAAGTAAAAGTGGGTATGGTATGGATAAGGAAACAGAGTTAAAGCAGTTAAGAGTCATGCAAAAACTGCAAAACTCACATCCAATTGATATTATCCCAACTTTTATGGGCGCTCATGCCGTTCCTAAAGAGTATAAGGGACGAGAAGATGAATATGTTGAGTATGTCATTAAAGAAATAATGCCAATTGTAGCGCAAGAAAAGTTAGCGGTATTTAATGATGTATTTTGTGAAAAGGATGTATTTACCCCTGAACAGTCAAAGAGGATTTTGGAAAAAGGGAAAGACTTCGGTTTGATTCCTAAGATTCATGCAGATGAAATTGAACCATATGGAGGGGCAGAAATTGCTGCAGAAGTTGGTGCTATCTCTGCTGAGCATTTATTGAAAGCTACTGATCATGGTATTAACATGATGGCAAGAGCAGGAGTTATTGCTTGCTTATTACCAGCGACAGCTATGTATTTACGTGAGACTGCTGCACAGGGAAGGAAAATGATTGATGCAGGTGTACCAGTAGCCATTTCTACGGATTGTAACCCTGGTTCATCTCCTACTACCTCAATGCCATTAGTTATGAATCTTGCTTGTATCTCCATGAGGCTAACGCCAGCTGAAGCACTGACAGCTGCTATCTATAACGCAGCATGTGCGATTAAATGTGAGGACAGAGTTGGGTCATTAGAAGTTGGAAAAGCAGCTGACATTGTAATGTGGAATGTAGGAAATTATCAAGAGTTACAATATCTATTTGGTGTCAATCACGTTCGCGCAGTTTGGAAAAATGGATTTCAAGTTGTATGACTAGAAAAAAACTGCCCGAATTATTCGGGCAGTTTGCATTACGACTTTACTGTAGGGCTTTTTGGTTTTGCTTGTTGATTCGAATTATTTTGTTGTCCCGGTTTATTTTGCTGATTAGTAGTACTTTGTTGACTTGAGTTAGTCGGTTGTTTGGCATTATTTTGTTGGTTTGCATTGCTGGTTGTTTGCTAGCGTTCGTTTGTTGATTTGCATTGGGCTGTTGGTTCGCGTTCGCTTGCTGGTTTGCATTAGCCTGTTGGCCAGCACTCGCTTGTTGAGTTGAGTTAGCCTGTTGGTTTGCGTTTGCTTGTTGGTTTGGATTAGCCTGTTGACTCATGTTCGCTTGCTGGTTTCCATTCGCTTGTTGAGTAGCGCCAGCTTGCTGATTTGCGTTTGATTGATTTGACTGCTGCTGGTTACTTGCCATGTTCATCATAGTGGCATTAGCGAAGTCTTTCATCAATTGCGCAACGTCTAGTATCGGATTTGTACCAGACCCAGAAGAAGTACCAGAAGATGATGCACCAGTAGAAGAACCTGAGTTCATTGAAGAAGCTCCTGAATTTGCTCCAGAAGTAGAAGTACTTGAATTGTTAGATTGCATTTGGCCCAAAATAGAGGTAAATGAATTCATAGAACCATTCATGCACCATTCATTGCACCATTCATTGCCGCTTTTGCAGGGCAATACTTTAAGACCCCTTCTGCCATTTTCATAGCACCAAACAAGATCATGGCTTGTCCTCTAAAACCACCTTTGTCCTTTGCAATTCTTCCAATACCATAGGCAGTCATAGTAGCACCGCATACAAATCGACCAAAAGCACTCTGGGGACTTAAATTTCCTTCTAATGCCATCAATGTAACCTCCAGTATTTAGTAATTATTTGAATCTTAATACTTTGCTTTCCTAAAGTGCTATGATACGATTACCTTATAATAGGAAAATTTAAAATTTAATTATTACACCTAATCATAAACACACACTTTTAAGAAAGGAGATGGATGCAATGCTTGAACCAGCATGGAAAATTGGGGAAATTCGAAAACAAGTATCTGTAATAGATGGAAATATTGCACCCAGCATTGTCATTACGAATGCACGTTATTTACATAGCATGTATAAATGTTGGATGCAGGGTAACATTTGGATTTTAGATGATCGCATAGTGTATGCAGGTCCTAAAATGCCAGTAAACAAAAAGGGGACAGAAATCGTAGATGCAAAGGGACAGACAATTGTTCCAGGCTATATTGAACCACATGTACATCCATTTCAACTTTATAATCCCCAAACATTAGCGGATTATTCGGCACAATTAGGAACTACCACTTTTATTGCAGACAACATGACATTCTTTTTAAAATTAAGTAACAAGAAAGCGTTTTCAATTTTAGATCAACTGAAACAGTTACCGTTTTCGTTTTATTGGTGGGTTCGATTTGATTCTCAAACGGAGCTTTTACATGAACAAGATTTATTTACAACGACTTCCATACATGAATGGTTAGACCGTAAAGATGTATTAATGGGAGGAGAGTTAACTGGTTGGCCAAGATTAGTGGCTGGCGATGACCAGATGCTTTATTGGTTACAAGCTGCAAAAGCTTATGGTAAAAAGATTGAAACACATTTACCTGGTGCATCTTCTCGAACATTAGCACGCTTGAAACTTTTTGGTGCAGAAGGTGACCATGAAGCGATGACACTTGAAGAAGTAGAAAATCGTATTTTACATGGCTATGCAGTAACGTTAAGACATTCGTCCATTCGACCAGACTTACCTGATTTATTGAAGGATATTGTAGATAAGGGACTAAATATTTTTGACCATTTAATGATGACAACCGATGGTGCGACACCTGCATTTTATGAAGATGGAATTATGGACAAATGTATCCAGGTAGCACTTGATGCAGGCGTTGATCCGATTGATGCTTATCAAATGGCTTCTTATAATGTAGCGAGATATTATAATATGTCAGATTTGCATGGTTTTATCGCAACTGGTCGTTATGCTACATTGAATATTTTACAAGATGAATATCACCCTGTTCCTGTAAGCGTTTTATCAAAAGGCGTTTGGCTAAAACGAGATGGAAAGAAAGTTCATTCTATTGAAGGAACAGATTTTTCAGCATTAGGATCTTTAGATTTGGACTTTGATATTTCCGAAGAGGATTGCCAGTTTTCAATGCCTTTTGGAATTGAAATGATCAAATGATGTTATTACCAAACCGTATAAAGTAACAGTTCATACAAATGAAGGGTATTTGAGTAATGATCATGACGAATGTTATTTAATGCTTGTTGATCGTGAAGGAAAATGGCGTGTAAATACAATGATTAAGGGATTTGCCAACAATCTTCAAGGGTTTGCTTCTTCTTATTCTTGCACAGGAGATATCATTTTAATCGGTAAGAATGTGCAGGCGATGATTCAAGCGTTCCGTGAAATGAAGAAAATGAATGGCGGAATGGTCATTGTAGAAAATGGGGAAGTGATAGAAAGCTTACCATTACCTTTAGGTGGAGGTTTATCAACAGAGCCACTTGAAAAGCTATTTGAACAAGAAAAAGCTTTGAAGAAAGCATTGGCGGAACGTGGTTACCAACATGGTGATGCATTCTATACGCTTTTATTCTTGCAATCAACACATTTACCATATATTCGTATTACGCAACGTGGTATTTTCGATGTGATGAAGAAAAAGGTACTATTTCCATCTGTTATGAGATAGTAGCGCTTTAAAGCGTTAAATTGAAATAAACGTCTATATGAGATAAAATAGTATTGATAAGAATCGTGAATCGTTGTCACCCGGGTAGCGGCGAATTTGACCAAAGTATTAAAATCTTGTATGCTTATGTCCATCATGGATCACTCACACCTTCCAATCCTGGACTTAGAAAAAGTCGCTTGGCACCCGAATCAGGAAGGAGGAACGATAAATGCAAATCGAAAAAATTAAAGGCCATCAAACAGAACAATTGTTTAAAGCCGTTTTAGAGTTAAAAAATATTGATGAGTGTTATAAATTCTTCGATGATTTATGCACAATCAGTGAAATTCAATCATTAGCACAACGTTTTGAGGTTGCGCATTTACTACGCTTGAAAAAAACATATGAATCCATTAAAAAAGAAACTGGTGCCTCAACTGCCACTATTTCTCGCGTACGTAGATGCTTCGACTATGGTAATGATACGTACGATGAAATGTTAGGTCGTCTCTATCCTGACGAAAAACCATTTCAAGCACCTAAATAAAAAACAATTCCTATTTCACAAGGAATCATGAATTGAACAGAGATGTTTGTTCAGTTTTTTCCTTTTTAAAGTTTTTACTAAAAAATTATTAGGTTGCCTTCCGCAAATAGTAGTGGAAGGCTTGTTTTGTGTATACTGTTAAGAGAGAAAAATGAAAATAGGTGGGAAATGTATGGAGATAAAGAATTGGCAACATGTGTTCAAAGTGGACCCAGCAAAAAATATTACAGATGAGGTACTAGAAGCATTATGTGAATCAGGTACAGATGCCATTATTGTTGGTGGTACAGATGATGTGACAATAGATGGCGTGTTAGATTTACTTGCTCGTATCCGCCGTTTTACGGTCCCAGTAGCATTAGAAATATCCAATACAGAATCAATTACACCAGGGTTTGATTACTATTTGATCCCAACTGTATTAAATAGCACATCTACTACATGGGTAAAGGATTTACACCATGAAGCAATTAAAGCATTTGGTGATGTAATGATGTGGGACGAGTTAATCGCAGAAGGATATTGTATTTTAAATGGTGATTGTAAAGCAGCAAAAGTAACAGATGCAAAAACCGATTTAGATGATGATGATGTCATTGCTTATGCAAGATTAGCTGAAAACTTCTTTAGATTACCTGTATTTTATATGGAATATAGCGGTATTTATGGTGATCCACAATTAGTCAAAAAAGTTAGCCAAGAATTACAACAAACTAAACTTTTCTATGGCGGTGGAATCACTTCTATTGAACAAGCAGCTAGAAATAGCTGAATACGCAGATACAGTGGTTGTCGGAAATGTAATTTATGATGATTTAAAAACGGCATTACAAACAGTAAAAGCCGTGAAAGATAAAAAATAATATAGTATAATTAAGAACAAATGTTTGTATAAAGGTGGTTCGATATGGAACAGCTAACAAAAAACTTATTAAAAGGTATGAATAAAGAACAAGAGGAAGCTGTCAAAACGACAGAGGGGCCTTTGCTAATCATGGCAGGTGCCGGATCAGGTAAAACACGTGTATTAACCCATCGTATTGCATATTTAGTCATTGAAAAACAAGTTTACCCATCCAAAATTTTAGCGATTACTTTTACCAATAAAGCTGCTCGTGAAATGAGAGAACGTATTGATGGATTACTTGGAAATGGTACTGGTCAAAGCATGTGGGTTTCTACATTCCACTCAATGTGCGTACGTATTTTACGTCGTGACATCGATCGAATTGGATATAACAAAAACTTCTCGATTTTAGATACATCAGACCAATTAACCGTGATAAAAAGTGCATTAAAGGAACTAAATATTGATTCGAAACGATTTGATCCTCGCTCGATGCTAAATGCGATCAGTTCAGCAAAAAACGAATGTATTGATGTTAAACAATATCAAGCACAAGTAAATGAATCAAATCCATATGAACGAACAGTTGCGCAAGTATATGAAAATTATCAAAAACGATTAAGAAAGAACCAATCATTAGACTTCGATGATTTAATCATGCAAACAATTCGTTTGTTTGAAGAGGTTCCTGAAGTACTGGAATATTATCAAAATCGTTTCCAATACATTCACGTAGACGAATATCAAGATACCAACCATTCACAATATCGATTGGTTCAAATGCTTGCGAAGAAATTCAAAAATATTTGTGTAGTAGGGGATTCTGACCAATCTATTTACCGTTGGCGTGGAGCGGATATACAAAATATTTTATCGTTTGAAAAAGACTATCCAACAGCAAAAGTAATCATGCTTGAACAAAATTATCGTTCAACTTCTCGCATCTTACAAGCAGCTAATGACGTCATTAAAAACAACACCAGCCGTTATCCGAAAGAACTACGAACAGATAACGAGGAAGGTGAAAAAATTTCATTATTATCGTACCTATGATGAAAAGCAAGAAGCTCAATTTGTTGTGAAAACAATCCAAGAGTTAATGGAGACAGAAAATCGTACACTCGATGATTTTGCTATTCTTTATCGGACAAATGCTCAATCGCGTGTTATGGAAGAAATGCTTGTGAAATCGAATATGGGCTATACGATTGTCGGTGGTACAAAGTTCTATGATCGCAAAGAAATTAAGGACTTACTTGCATATCTTCGTTTAATTGCGAACAATGATGACGATTTATCTTTGGCTCGTATTATTAATGAACCAAAACGTAGTATTGGTGCAACATCATTTGAACGCATGGCACAGTATGCGATTGATCAAGATCGTTCCATTTTTGATGCATTAAAAGAAGCGGATTTTATGGGGCTATCTGCAAAAGCAACAAATGCAGTGATTGCTTTCCAAACAATGATTTCAAACTTCACGAAAATGCAAGAATTCGTATCTGTTACTGAGTTAGTGGAAGAAGTGTTAGACAAGTCTGGGTATCGCGATATGTTGAAAAATGAAAAAACAATTGAAGCAGAAAGCCGACTAGAAAATATCGATGAATTCTTAACTGTTACGAAAGCTTTTGAAGAGCAAAGCGAAGATAAATCATTGGTGGCTTTCTTAACAGATTTGGCGTTAATATCAGATATTGATTCACTTGATAAAGAAGACGAATCAAAAGGATCCATCGTATTAATGACGATGCACTCTGCAAAAGGTCTTGAATTCCCAGTTGTCTTTATCATCGGTATGGAAGAAAACATCTTCCCACATTCACGTTCATTACAAGATGAAGATGAAATGGAAGAAGAACGCAGATTATGCTATGTCGGCATAACTCGAGCAGAACAACGTTTATATTTAACATGTGCGCAAAGCCGTACGATTTTTGGACGTAGTAGTTTTAATCGTCCTTCACGTTTCTTACAAGAAATTGGTACAGAAATTATGGATGAAGTGTCTACACATGACCAATCTTCAAGTAATGGCTTTGGTACATCAAGTCGCCGTACATCTGGGTTTATCGCACCGCAAACACGTAAAACAGTGATTACACCAACTTATAAACAAACTGGCGGAGATCAAATTGGCTGGAAGGTTGGCGACAAAGCCTCTCATAAAAAATGGGGTGTTGGTACTGTAGTTAGTGTGCGCGGAGAAGGCGAAAATACAGAATTAGATATTGCATTCAATAGCCCAACTGGTATTAAACGATTATTAGCGAAATTCGCACCAATCGAAAAAGTCTAAGCATATAATTGGAGGAAAAAGAATGGATAGAATTCAATTGGAAAAGCGTGTTGAAGAGTTAAATCAACTTCTTCATGAATATGGACATGCCTACTATGTATTAGATCAACCACTTGTGCCGGATGCAATATACGATCAACTTTTACATGAGCTCATTGCAATCGAAAAAGAAAATCCTGATTTAATCTATCCAGATTCACCAACACAACGAGTGGGTGGTGAGGTTCTTTCAGGATTTAAAAAAGTGACACATCAATATCCAATGCTAAGTTTAGGAAATACATTTAATGAAGCAGATTTAAATGATTTTGACCGTCGCGTACGCTCTGTCATCGGCGATCATTTCACTTACGTTTGTGAATTGAAAATCGATGGTTTAGCGATTTCATTGCGTTATGAGAATGGTGTATTTATACAAGGTGCTACTCGTGGTAACGGTACGATTGGTGAAGATATTACAGAGAATCTGAAAACAGTCCGCTCTGTTCCACTGCGATTAAAGGAACCCGTTACAATCGAGGCGCGTGGTGAATGTTATATGCCAAAACGTTCGTTTACGAATTTAAACAAAGCACGTGCTGAAAAGGGCGAAGAATTGTTTGCAAATCCGCGTAATGCTGCTGCAGGATCTTTACGCCAATTAGACCCTAAAATTGCAGCAAGTAGAAATCTATCTACTTTTATCTATGCGATGGGTGGTAGTGGCGAAGCATATGGCTTAACAAGTCATAGTGAAGCTTTAGATTACATGGATCGAACTAGGTTTCCAAACAAACCATGAACGCCGTATTTGCAAAGATATAAAAGAGGTCATGGCATATATCGAAGAATGGACTGAAAAACGCCCAACTTTGCCATACGAAATTGATGGTATCGTCATTAAAGTCGATAACTACGATCAACAAGAAGAGCTAGGGAATACTGTAAAAGTTCCTCGTTGGTCTATTGCTTATAAATTCCCTGCAGAAGAAGTGATCACAACTGTACTAGATATTGATTTAACCGTTGGACGTACTGGTGTTGTGACGCCAACAGCTATTTTAGAGCCAGTTCAAGTAGCGGGAACAACAGTACAACGTGCGACTTTACATAATGAGGATATTATCCGAGAAAAGGATATTCGTATCGGAGATAAAGTCATTATTCGTAAAGCGGGTGATATCATCCCAGAAGTCGTAACTGTCTTATTTGACCAACGAAGTGATGATAGCGAACCTTTTAGCATGCCTTCACATTGTCCCGTTTGTGATAGTGAACTTGTACGAATTGAAGGGGAAGTTGCATTACGTTGTGTGAACCCTCAGTGTTTTGCACAAATTTCAGAAGGAATGGCACATTTCGTTTCTCGTAATGCCATGAATATTGATGGTTTAGGTGAAAAAGTGGTAGAGCAATTATTAAAATCAGAGCTTGTAAAAGACGTTTCTGATTTATACCATCTTGAAGTGGAAGAATTAGTGCAGCTTGATCGTATGGGTGAGAAATCTGCAACAAATTTAGTAAATGCTATTTCAGAATCTAAAAAGAATTCACTTGAACGATTATTATTTGGACTTGGTATTCGTCATGTAGGTGCAAAAGCTGCAAAACTATTAGCTGAAGAATTTGAAACGATGGATCGTTTAATGACAGTAACGGAAGAGGAACTAGTCAATGTTTTTGAAATTGGAGACAAAATGGCGGACTCTGTTGTTTCTTATTTTGATAGTGAAGATGTACAAGCATTAATCATGCGTTTACGTGAAGCAGGTCTGAACATGACCTACTTAGGCAAAAAGGTGAATGCAGAGGAAATTGAAAGTGCATTTTCTGGAAAAACAATTGTCCTAACTGGTAAATTAGAACAATTGACACGCCAAGAGGCAAAAGAGAAAATAGAAGAGCTAGGCGGAAATGTGACGGGTAGCGTAAGTAAAAAAACAGACCTTGTCATTGCAGGGGCAGAAGCAGGATCAAAACTCACTAAGGCTGAAGAACTAGGTCTAGAAGTGTGGGATGAAGCCCGTCTTATCGAAGAATTAACTTAAAAAAAGGAGCATTAAAACAATGAACCGTCGCTTAATACCAGCTATGGTTATAACAGCTATGTTAGCGGGGTGTAGTTTACCTTCTTTATCAAAAGATTCAACTGTTGTACAAAGTACAAAGTCAACAAAAGATAAGGAAGAAACAACCATCATTCCTAGAATGCAAATTGATGACCAATACTACCGTACACTTTTACCATATAAAGAAAGCGCAAGTAGAGGTTTAATTGTTTCAAATATAAATACAAAATATGATGTAAAAGAAGCAGAAAGTGGTCTTTTACGTTTATCACAACAAGCATTTGATCCAGCCAAATATTACTTCCAAGAAGGTCAATATTTAACGAAGGACATGGTTACTTCATGGCTAGCACGAGGTAACCAAGATCCTGCTGGATTAAATCCAAAAACAACAAAAAACATGACACCAACTGAGCGTGCAAAAACAGCACCTATCTATTTGGCACATATTGTAGAACAAAATTACCTTCAAAAAACAGGTAATAATAAAGTGAAACTTGCCGGTGTTTCGATTGGTCTTGCATTGAACTCTATTTATTACTACCAAAAACAAGATTATGGTGCGACTTATGAGGAGCCAATTCCACAAGCCACTTTAGAAAATGAAGGTAAAAAAATCGCAGCACAAGTAGTGAAACGTTTGCGTCAAATAAATGGATTATCCCAAGTACCAATTACAATTGGCTTATTTAAGCAACAAAGCCGTTCGGCAATTGTTCCTGGAACATACTTTGCATATACAAATGTTGACCAAGGAAGTAATCAAATTAAAGATTGGAAAAAGCTAAACGAAAATTACGTTCTTTTCCCAACAAATGATGCAAATTATCGAGACATCAATGAAAACTTTAACTATTTCAAACAAGATATTGATAAGTATTTCTCTAATTATACGAATATCGTAGGTACAGGATTCTACCAAAACAATCAGATTCAAAAGTTAGATATTCAAATACCTATAAAATTCTATGGGTCATCAGAAATTATTGGTTTCACACAATATATGTCTGGTGAAGTAATGGATCAATTTCCAAAAGGTTTACAAGTTGAAGTAAATGTTACTTCTGTAAACGGCCCAGAAGCATTAGTTGTTAAAAAAGCAAATGCGGATGAACCTTATATTCATATTTATAATGATTAAATAGAAAAAAGTTGAACCGAGTGAGTAAATTTGGTTCAACTTTTTTATTTGGGCAGTTACGGTGATATATCCACGGGCTGGGAGCTAAATCACGTTTAGTAAATGATATCCACTGAGAGGAACTGCTTATCCACGCTGATGACAATTTAAGTCACCAATCATGAATTATAAAAGATGCTTTTTATATGAATTTTGATAGATTAAGCATTTAACAAATAAGCACTTTCATTCAACTATGAAAATAGCCTAATTTTGATTCTATTTGGCTATACTTCCTTTTGTGACGATTCGTTGTCTAATGTTTAGTTATGCAAATTTTAATATTTTTTCCGCTATAATGAAATTGGATGATTTCACATGAGCATGTAGGGAATCAAACCCTTTATTTTCAAGCGTTTTAACGTACTTTAGTAAAAAGAAGTGTCTTGCACATTTCTTTGGAATAATGATATTATTATCGGTATGGTTATTGATTTCGGAGGTGTGATAAATGGCAAAACTTTCAAAAGAAGAAGTAATGCACGTAGCAAATCTAGCTCGTCTTGCAATTACAGAAGATGAAGCAAAGAAATTTGCTGCACAACTAGGTGCGATTACTGATTTCGCTGAGCAATTAAACGAATTAGATACAACAAATGTTGAACCGACAACTCACGTTTTACCTTTAGTAAACGTATTGCGTGAAGACGTTGCAGTTAAAGGCTTGGACCGCGATGTTATGATGAAAAACGTGAAAGAACAACAAGATGGCTTAGTTAAAGTACCACCAATTATTACAGAATAAGATTTAAGTTAGGAGGGACAAGTATGTCACTATTCAAAAAATCAGCGGCAGAACTACAAGAGCTATTACATAGCAAAGAAATTACAATCGCTGACTTAGCACAAGAAGCATATAATCGCATTGATGCAGTGGATGGCGAAGTAGGCGCATTTTTAGCATTAAATAAAGAAAACGCATTACAACAAGCAAAAGAAATGGATGAAGTGCCATTTGAAAACCGTGGACCACTTTACGGTCTACCAATCGGTGTAAAAGACAATATCGTAACTGAAGGTATTGAAACAACTTGTGCTTCTAAAATTCTAGAAGGATTTAACCCAATCTACAATGCAACTGTTGTGAACAAACTAAAAGAAGCTGGTATGGTTACAATCGGTAAATTGAACATGGATGAATTCGCAATGGGTTCTGCAAACGAAAACTCTTCAATTAAACCTGTTCATAACCCTTGGAACTTTGAACACGTACCAGGTGGATCTTCAGGTGGTTCAGCTGCAGCAGTATCAGCAGGAGAAGTACCATTCTCATTAGGTTCTGATACAGGTGGTTCAATCCGTCAACCAGCTGCTTATTGTGGCGTTGTTGGGATGAAACCAACTTATGGTCGTGTATCACGTTTTGGTTTAGTTGCATTTGCATCATCACTTGACCAAATCGGACCAATCACTCGTAACGTACGTGACAATGCTTTAATCCTTGAAGCAATTGCAGGCGTTGACGAACACGATTCAACTTCAGCAAACGTAGAAGTACCTCACTATGTTGACCAATTAACTGGTGACATTAAAGGACTTAAAGTGGCTGTACCAAAAGAATATTTAGCAGAAGGTGTAAATGATGGTGTACGCTCTGCTGTTTTAGCTGCAATTGAACAATTAAAAGAACTAGGCGCTACAGTAGAAGAAGTATCACTTCCTCACTCTAAATACGCTTTAGCAGCTTACTATATCTTATCTTCATCTGAAGCATCTTCTAACCTTTCTCGTTTCGATGGTATCCGTTATGGTTATCGTGCAGAAGCATCTAAACTTAGATGGAACTTTACACTAAAACACGTGCTGAAGGCTTTGGTGATGAAGTTAAACGTCGTATCATGCTTGGTACTTACTCATTATCAGCTGGTACTTATGATGCTTATTATAAAAAAGCACAACAAGTTCGTACTTTAATCAAACAAGACTTCGATAAAGTATTTGAAGAATATGATGTCATTGTTGGTCCAACTGCTCCAACTACTGCATTCAAACTTGGTGAAAACATCGATGATCCAATGACTGTCTATGCAAATGATATCTTAACTGTTCCAATCAACCTTGCTGGTGTTCCTGCTATTTCAATCCCATGTGGCTTTGATGATGGTCTTCCAGTAGGTTTACAAATTATTGGTAAATACTTTGAAGAAGGTACTGTTTACCGTGTGGCAGACGCATTTGAACGTGCTACAGATTACCACGAAAAAACACCTCAAACTTGGGAGGTAAAATAATATGAACTACGAAACAGTCATTGGTTTAGAAGTACACGTTGAGTTGAAAACTAATTCTAAAATTTTCTCTCCATCTCCAAACCAATTCGGTTCTGAACCAAATACAAACACTTCTGTAATCGACCTAGGTTACCCAGGGGTACTTCCTGTCGTAAATAAAGAAGTTGTGAACTATGCAATGCGTGCTGCACTAGCGCTTAATATGCATATTAACCAACATACTAAATTTGACCGTAAAAACTACTTCTATCCTGATAATCCGAAAGCTTATCAAATCTCTCAATTTGATAAACCAATCGGTGAAAATGGTTGGATTGAAATCGAAGTAAACGGTGAGAAAAAACGTATCGGTATCACTCGTATCCACATGGAAGAAGATGCTGGTAAATTAACGCATGGCAAAAATTCTTCATTAGTTGACTATAACCGTCAAGGTACACCTTTAGTTGAAATCGTATCTGAACCAGATATGCGTACTCCTGAAGAAGCGTATGCTTACCTTGAAAAACTAAAAGCCATCATCCAATACACTGGCGTTTCAGACGTACGTATGGAAGAAGGTTCACTACGTTGTGATGCCAACATTTCAATTCGTCCTTATGGTCAAGATGAGTTTGGTACAAAAACAGAATTGAAAAACTTAAACTCATTCAACTTTGTACGCAAAGGTCTTGAATATGAAGAACAACGTCAAGCAGCAGTATTAAATGCTGGTGGCGAAATCAAGCAAGAAACTCGTCGTTTCGATGAAAAAACAGGTAAAACTATTCTTATGCGTGTCAAAGAAGGTACAGATGACTACCGTTACTTCCCAGAACCAGACTTAGTGGATATCGTGATCGACGATGCATGGTTAGAACGTGAAAAAGCGATGATTCCTGAACTTCCTGACGCTCGTAAAGAACGTTATGTAGCTGAATATGGCATTCCAGCTTATGATGCACATGTATTAACACTTTCAAAAGAAACTGCTGACTTCTTTGAAGCGACAGTTGCGACTGGTGCAGATGCAAAACTATCATCTAACTGGTTAATGGGTGAAGTTTCAGCATTCCTAAACGCTGAACAAAAAGAACTTTCAGAAACAGCGCTTACGCCTGTTGGTCTTGGTGGCATGATTAAATTAATTTCTGCTGGCACCATCTCTTCTAAGATTGCGAAGAAAGTATTCAAAGAACTTGTAACAAACGGTGGAGACGCTGAACAAATCGTTAAAGAAAAAGGTCTTGTCCAAATCTCTGACGAAGGCGCACTTCTAAAAATGGTTACAGAAGTTCTTGATAACAACGCACAATCGATCGAAGACTTCAAAAACGGTAAAGACCGTGCAATTGGCTTCCTAGTAGGTCAAATCATGAAAGCTTCCCGTGGACAAGCAAACCCACAAATGGTCAACAAAATGCTTTTAGAAGAAATTCAAAAAAGATAATTCGAAAAAAATAAGAAGATAGAGCCGACAAAATGATTTGTTGGCTCTATTTTTTTGTTTTGTGGTGAAGATGGAAGGTAAATGGAGTGTTAAATAGAGTGTGTGCTACTAATGGGACAGTGAGTTGTTCTAGTTGAGAGTGTGAGTTGATCTAATTGCGTTATGAGTTGTTCTAATCCAAGGGCTGCCAGTAGTGCTTTAATAAGGTTGGTAGTAGTGCTAACTGGTTGCGAGTGAATCAAATGAGAGTTAGGATGTATTAAATCACTAATAAGAAAGCCAAGTAGGTGCTATGGGCATTGCAAAGCAAAAGAGATTCAAAAAGGAGAGGGATAATCCCTCTCCTTTTTAATCTACATTACTAATTCTTGCTTTTTGTTTCTTCCGAAGTAATAACCCTATACCAAACAATCCTGCTAGCAACGAAACGGTAGCTATATGTGTAATAGAAAACATGACCACCATACGCATTATAAATAAATCCTCCAACAGATGAAGAAATAATGCCAGAGATGCCGAAGAACAATAATGCTAATACAGTTTGTCCAGTTGCTCTCCATTCTCGCGGGACAATTTGATATAGATATTGTATGGCTGCCGTGTAGAAGATTGGAAATGTCACCATTTGCAAAAGTTGAATCATTGCAAGTTTTACTGGGCTTTCTACTAAACCTGATAAGAAAAAACGGAGTGCGTAGAAGAAAATAGCAATTGTGATGATGAGTAATTCTTTTCCTTTCCGTAACCATATATAACTTAGGGCAAATACTATAATTTCGGTACCTGCTGAGATAAAAAATGCAATCCCAACAAGTGATGTATTTCCTCCAAGTGCATTAATATGAATACCTAAAAATGTATCATTCATACGTGCAGGAATAGAGCTAATGAAAATGAGTATTAAAAACAAGTATCATTTCTTTATTTTTTAAGATTTTCTTCAAACCATCAATTGTGACCGGAGCTGAAGAGGTTGGAGCATCGGGAAGCTTCCACAATAAGATGAAACAAATAGCACCAAGAAGTACGAAAAGTATAGAGATACTATTCATACCAAACCATTCCATCACATAGCCAACGATTAAAGCTAAGACCGCATATCCAAGTGCCCCGTAAGTACGTACAGATCCATAACTTGTACCTGTAGCTTCCGTCATCGTATAGTTTAAGCTTTCTGTTAAAGGATCTAATGGCATTAAGAAAAAATAAACGAGCATCGCTACAATTATTAGACCCCAGAAGCTACTCATGTTAAATAGGAAAAAGCCACTCACAGCTGTCATGAAGATTAATAGAAGCATAACTTTCCGTAATGTCTTCGTTTTATCACTGATCATTCCCCATAATGGCTGGGCGATAATCGTCACAAAGCCGCCTGCACCGATAATGAGACCAACTTCACTCGTAGTTAATCCTTGTCCCTTTAAAAATACAGGTAAGAATGGAATGAAAAGAGCGAGCAGACCAAAAAACAAAAAGTTATGTCCTTTTAAAAGGCGTTGAACATTCAACAGATTTCATTCCTTTCCTTATGTCATTCAATAATACTACAGAAATATGACTCAAGACACAAATGATGGAATATTCAAACTTCTAAGCTAGTATTTTTGCTAAAACAATGAGAACACATTACACTGATACAAGGAGGGATTTAATATGAAAACTGAACAACAATATTTTAATGAAGGCTTACCAATCAAAGATTATATGGAGCAAATGACAAAATTTAAAGAAGAAAGTTTTAATGTCTATCGCTTATTTGAGTTACCACATGATGAAAACTTTTTATCCTTATTAAACGAGAAAAAACCACATATTTTAGTAATCACAGAAGATTGGTGCGGCGATGCAATGATGAACAATGCCATTATTCGTCGCATAGCAGAAGAAGCAGATCTTGATGTTCGAGCAGTATTCCGTGACCAAAATCTAGAACTGATGGATCAATATTTAACAAATGGTGGTCGCTCAATCCCTGTATATATCTTTTTAAATGATCAAGGTGAAGTGATTGGTAAATGGGGACCACGTGCACCACAGCTTCAAGAGTATGTCATGAAAAAGAGAAGTGAGTTACCATCTCAAGATGATCCAACTTTTGCTGAGAAGCAAAAAGAACTATTTGCAGGCATTACTAAGGAAAATGCTACGAATGATGAGTTCTGGGGCTGGGTATACGAAGATATCAGCAGAGCGCTCATTTTAGCGTTATCTTAATAGTGATTTGCAGTATATGACTACTTCGGTATAAAATATATAATGGTCTATATTCGAACTTGAAATTAAAACAGCGGCTGCCTCTTTTCGAAAATGATGAGACAGCCTGTTTTCTGATGTTTGACTAGGGAACTAATTCCTAAAGAGTTCGTTAACATATATATTAGAAATATCTAGAGTAGGAAGGTAGAAAGATGAAGCGAGCACGTATCATTTATAATCCCACTTCAGGTCGCGAGATTTTCAAGAAACACTTACCTGAAGTATTAGCGAAATTAGAAGTTGCAGGCTATGAAACTTCTTGTCATGCGACAACATGTGCAGGGGATGCAACTACTGCTGCTAAAGCTGCTGTTGAAAGAGATTTTGATATTATCATCGCTGTAGGTGGCGACGGTACTTTAAATGAAGTAGTCGCAGGTGTTAGTGAATTTGAAAACAGACCGAAAATTGGATTAATTCCAATGGGTACTACAAATGACTTCGCGCGTGCAGTCCATATTCCACGCGATATTGATAAAGCAGTGGAGATCATTATTGCAGGAAACAGTATTCCTGTAGATGTAGGTCGGGTAAATGATCGCTATTTTATCAATATTGCTGGTGGAGGTAGAATTACCGAGTTGACTTACGAAGTACCAAGTAAACTGAAAACGGTGCTTGGCCAGCTTGCCTATTATTTAAAAGGCATTGAAATGTTGCCGTCTATAAAAGCAACTAAAATGCGTATTGAATATGACGGAGAAGTATTTGATGATGAAGCGATGATGTTTTTAATTGCCTTAACCAATTCAGTTGGTGGATTCGAAAAACTTGCGCCGGATGCAACTCTGAATGATGGATTATTTTCAATCTTCATCCTGAAAAAATGTAACATAGCAGATTTTGTAAAATTGGTAACGCTTGCAAGTAGAGGAGAACATTTGAAAGATCCTCATATTATTTATGCAAAGGCAAGAGAACTGAAGATTACATCTGACGATAAGATTCAATTGAATTTAGATGGTGAATATGGCGGCGATGCACCTGCAGATTTTATTAACTTAAAACGCCATATTGAATTATTTGTACCAATTGATGAGATTCGAGAAATTGACCGTCCAAAAGAATAGGCGAAATATAAAAATAAAAAAGGTTAGAAAGTGTGATGTGATACACACTTTCTAACCTTTTTTTGTTAACTACATTTAATTAGTCATTATAACTTGCAATCAAATTGGCCATATGTGCATAGGAGCCGCCTGCTGATAACGCAGATGCGACTAAGACAGCTTCTGCTAATTCTTCATTTGTTGCACCTTTTTTTGAAGCGTTTTTTGTATGAACATCAATGCAGTATGGGCAAAGTGTTGCATGCGCAACAGCAACTGCGATGATTTCCTTGAATTTAGCAGATAATGCACCTTCTTTTAAAGCTGTATTACTGAAATGTGCATAATATTTAAATCCACTAGCTTCTTTACCTAGTTGTGCAAGTTCTTTTAAATTTGAACGATTATATAATGCATCATCTGCATTATCTTTTAGTGCATTGTGCATATTAGTACTATGTGTGATTGCACCGCCAGCTTCAACGGCAGTAGTGACATAAACAGCTTCCAGTAATTCTTGTAGTGGAACGCCTAGTTTCTTCGCGTTTTTTGTATGAGAATCAATGCAGTATGGGCATTGTGTTACATGAGCGACGGCAACAGCAATGATTTCTTTTTCTTTTTTAGATAAAGCACCATCTTTGAAAACTTCTGAATTGAATTCGGAAAAAGCTTTTGTTTGTTCTGGAACCAATTCTTTTAGTTGTTGTAGGTTTTCTAAATTTTCTTTTGTGTATAGTGAGTTAGACAATTTCAATACGTCCTTTCTATTTTAATTATTTGAAATATTCAATTTGATTGTAGTCCTTTTACTAGATTAGTTAAAAGAAATTGAACTTATAAATACCTTTCATGATGAATATGTTCATAAAGAGCTTAGTGCAGGATAGTCTGGGTATATTACATATAAGGAGAGGGTGCTATGTATAAACAACAGGAGAAAAAGTTGATTTGGACTAGTTTTATTGTTGCTTTCATTATGTTGCTTTCCATTTTAGGGAGAATTTTTGGACATTAAGGAGGTTTCATAATGGTAAATGAACATGCGGTGTTTTTTAGCCGCCTTATTAATCGAGCTTACGTTAACATTTCATATTATTTATGCCACGATTGGTGTTGGCGTACCATTAATGATTATGATTGCTCAGTGGATTGGGATTAAAAAGAACGATGAGCATTATATTTTATTAGCAAGACGTATTGCAAGAGGGTTTGTTATTACTGTGGCTGTTGGGGTCGTTACAGGTACGGCGCTTGGATTACAATTATCCCTTTTGTGGCCGAATTTTATGGAGCTTGCTGGTAATATCATTGCATTACCACTATTCATGGAAACATTCGCTTTCTTCTTTGAAGCCATTTTCTTAGGTATTTATTTATATACTTGGGATCGTTTCGAAAATCAGAAAAAGCACTTTTTATTGTTAATCCCAGTTGCAGTCGGTGCTTCTGCATCAGCGATTTTCATCACAATGGTCAATGCATTTATGAACGCACCACAAGGATTTGAGGTGGTAAATGGGCAGTTAGTGAATGTTCAACCATTAGTTGCGATGTTTAACCCAGCTATGCCAACAAAAGTGGGGCATGTGTTACTGACGGCTTATATGACGTCTGCCTTTGTGTTAGCAGCAATTGCGGCATTTAGAATGTTAAAAGGATCCAAGCATATTTATCATAAGAAATCATTGTACTTATTTATGAAACTTGGTTTGGTCTTTTCTATTGGAACGGCTCTTGTAGGGGATTTCTCTGCAAAATATTTAGTAGAATTTCAACCGGAAAAATTAGCGGCTGCTGAGTGGCATTTTGAAACGGAAAAGGGTGCTTCACTTTTAGTGTTTGGTATTCGAGATGGCGAGGATGTTAAATATGCAATCCGTGTTCCGTATGCCTTAAGCTTACTCGCACATAACAATCCATTTGCAGAAGTGAAAGGGTTGAATGATTTTCCTAAGGATGAAACTCCACCGCTCTATATTCATTTTCTCTTTGACATAATGGTTGCCATTGGCTTCTTTATGGTTTTTGTATCTGCTATTTATGTCGTCGGAAAACTACGAAGATGGCGGTTTATCCATTCAAGATGGTTCCGCTGGGTTATTGTTGCTGGAGGACCTTTATCTGTGATTGCAATTGAAGCAGGTTGGTGGCTAGCAGAAGTGGGGCGCCAACCTTGGATTCTAGTCCATTATATGAAAGTGGCTGAAGCAGCTACATCGAGTCAGCATGTGGATTTGATGTTATTAGTTTTCTGTGTTGTTTATTTCATTCTCGGAGTAGGAAGTGTTGTAGTACTTCGCCGAATGTTCAAGCGAAATCCAATTGAACGAGAGATATCTGATCGTCAAGCTGAAAAGGGTGGTGGTCATAGATGAGTTTAGAAGTACTTGGAATCTCCGTTTTGTGGCTATTTTTATTCGGATATGTCATCATCGCATCGATTGATTTTGGGGCAGGGTTCTTTAATGCCTATAGTTTATTAATCGGTAAGAAACATGTTTTGACGAAAATTATTCAACGCTATTTATCTCCAGTATGGGAAATCACCAATGTATTTTTGGTCTTTTTCTTTGTAGGGATTGTTGGATTTTTCCCTAAAACAGCCTATTATTATGGGACGACATTACTTATACCAGTCAGTATTGCACTAGTGCTTTTGTGTATACGAGGAAGTTATTATGCATTTGAATCGTATGGTTCAAGGGGACATAGAGGCTATTCGTTTATGTATGGTGCTGCAGGCATATTAATACCTGCCTCGCTATCGGTTGTCCTAACGATTTCAGAAGGTGGCTTTGTGACGCTTAAAGATAATCGTCCAGTGTTAGATTATGGGGCATTGTTTGCAAATCCGCTGACATGGAGTATTGTATTACTTTCTCTATCTGCTGTTCTATATATATCAGCCGTATTTTTGACATGGTATGCAAATTCTGCTGGTGATAAGGAAGCCACGAGTTTACTAAGAAGATACGCACTTTTTTGGGCAGTACCATTAGTCTTTTCGGTAATCGGAATAATGGTTGAGTTAAGAAGGCATAATACCGAACATTTCGATCGAATGGTGGATTTTTGGTATCTATTTGCCATATCAGCCGTGATGTTTGTCATTACGATTGGATGTATCTCGGTAAGGAGAAATTATGGTCTTGCAGTATGGCTATTAATCGGCCAATTTGTATTTGCATTCTTTGGTTATGGAATTTCACATTATCCGTATTTGTTATACCCTTACCTAACGATTTATGATTCATTTACAAATCAGGCGATGGCCGTATCGTTAGTCGTTGCTTTTGTTTTAGGATTATTATTATTACTGCCATCTTTGTATTTAGTGTTGAAACTATTCCTATTTGATAAGGATTATGTACGAGGAAAAGGAGATCACCATGCTTAAAAGGAGGCAAGCCAAATGGAACATATCATTATTTTCTATGCACCGTTTATCGTGGTAATCTTAGCAATCGTCATTGGCTTTTCTGTTGCTTTCAAAGATGGTGCTGTAACGAAAGACGAAGAGTAACGTTGAATCCAAGGGCGTAAGGGCTCTTGGATTTTTTCTTTTGAGTTGTCATGTTACAATAGAAGGACTGAAACGAAAGGACGTTAAGTATGACAGCACCAGTAAAGAAAAACGATCGATTATCTGTTTATATAGAAGATTTAACTCATGACGGGGCAGGCGTTGCGAAAGTAGATGGCTATCCGCTCTTTATCCAAGGTGGACTACCTGATGAACAAGTGGAAGTCCATGTCTTAAAAACGTTAAAAAATTATGGCTTCGCTAAAATTATAAAGATTGAAGTGCCTTCACCTGAACGAGTAGAACCAACATGTGGTGTCTACGCACAATGTGGTGGTTGCCAACTACAACATCTATCCTACGAAGGTCAATTAAAATGGAAAGAAAAAATGGTTCGAAACGTCATGACACGTATTGGTAAAATCAATGCGCCTGTTCATCCGGTAAAAGGAATGGACAACCCATGGAATTATCGAAACAAAGCCCAAATCCCATTTGGCTTAAATGGTGATGTGCCAATCGCAGGATTTTATAAAACAAAATCCCATGCCATTGTTGACACAGACCGCTGCTTGATCCAAACACCAGAAGCAGATGCGATTTTGGAAGGTTTAAAACCACAGCTTTGGAAACTAGGCATCAAACCATATAACGAAGAAACAAAACAAGGAATGCTCCGTCATGTTGTCGTTCGAAAAGCACGTGCAACAGATGAAGTGATGGTCGTACTTGTCACAAAAAAACGTAAATTTCCACAAGCAGAAGCGGCTATTGAACTGATTCGTAAGCTTGTACCAAATGTAAAATCCATCATGCAAAATGTTAACGCAGAAAATACAAACGTTATCTTTGGCAATGAAACAATCAACCTTTGGGGTCAAGATACGATTGAAGATCATATCGGTGACGTGCGATTCGAAATCTCTGCACGCTCATTCTATCAAGTCAATCCAATCCAAACAGAAGTCTTGTACAAGCAAGCACTTGACTATGCTAAGCTTTCAGGGGAAGAAACTGTCATTGATGCGTATTGCGGAATCGGTACGATCTCACTCTTCATGGCTAAAAAGGCAAAATACGTCATGGGTGTTGAAATCGTGCCACAAGCAATTGAAGATGCCAAACGTAATGCCAAACTAAACGGTTTAGACAATACTTACTTCGAAGCAGGCCCAGCAGAAGAAGTTATTCCACGTTGGTATAAAGAAGGAAAAACAGCAGATGTTTTAATGGTCGATCCACCAAGAAAGGGCTGCGATGAAGCGTTGCTGAAGACAATTTTAGAGCAACGTCCAAAACGTATTGTGTATGTATCTTGTAATCCTTCTACATTGGCGAGGGATTTACGGATTTTGGAAGATGGCGGGTATAAGACAATGGAAGTGCAGCCTGTTGATATGTTTCCACATTCTACTCATTGTGAAGCGGTCGCGTGGTTGGAGTTATCGTAATTATATTAAAAGAACGAATTCCGATTGGTGGAATTCGTTCTTTTAGCTTTTTAATTAGAATATAACGCTCAAAGCATTATAGATAGAAGCTTATAAATGTGAAAGGAAATGAAGAATATAAAATAAATTTTTTTGCTCAGTGAAAAATGAAAGGAAATGGAAACCTGTTTGCCAAAATAAGTGAATATTTCGACAAACAGGGGCTGGTGAATAGATAATGGTTTTTAAAGATGTACATATAAACGAAATAACTATTTTTAACCATACTGGAAATAAAATAAAAACAGAAGACAGAGAGATTAATATCATTGCTAGATTAGAAGAACCACTTGTCGTAGTTTTAGGCTCGGTATTAGATGATGAGGAATGCGATGTACTAATTCAGTTAGCAAAAGACCGCCTTCAGCGTTCAAAAATCGGAGGAACCCGAGAAGTCAGTGATATACGAACAAGCAGCGGTGCGTTTTTAACAGACATCCACAATGATATTCTTGCGAGGGTGGAAAAAAGGGTATCTGTCATTATGGGGATTCCTATAGAGCACGGGGAAGGGCTTCATATTCTGAACTACCAACCAGGTCAAGAGTACAAAGAACATTTTGATTATTTCGCTTCTACAAGCAAATCGGCCAGTAACAATCGAATCGCAACGCTTGTGATTTACTTAAATGATGTGGAAGAGGGAGGAAGCACCTTTTTCCAAAAACTAAACTTTTCTGCTAGTCCACAAAAGGGTATGGCGGTGTACTTTGAATATTTTTATAAGGATAAAATGTTAAACGAATTAACGTTACACGGAGGTGCTCCAGTCGTAAAGGGAGAAAAGTGGATAGCCACACAATGGATGAGAAGGCAGAAAATAAACTAAATCGACCAAGTAAACGATTCATTCGTCGAATCCTCCCAAATCAAACTGCCACATATACTCCGAACACGTCGAATGAGTCTAACAGCTTATATTAAAATTGGAACCTAAAAAAATAAACTTCCTATTTGAAAATTGACATGACGATATAACCGTGCCTATAATACTACGTGTGCGTTAATTATATCAAATTGGAGTGACTTTATTGGAAAAGGAAGAGATAGTTACAAGCGTAAAAGAAATTACAGCAAACCCTTCTCCGCTTGGTTTAATGGGATTTGGTATGACAACAATCTTGCTGAACATTCATAATGCAGGTTTTTTTGAATTGGATGCAATGATTTTAGCAATGGGCCTATTTTATGGAGGATTAGCACAAGTCATTGCGGGCATCATGGAATTCAAGAAAAATAATACATTTGGAGCAACAGCCTTTACGTCCTATGGTTGTTTTTGGTTATCATTTGCTGCATTACTCATGATACCGAAAATGGGCTATGGTGAAGCAGCTGGTTCTTTATCAATGTCCGCTTATCTATTTATGTGGGGACTTTTCACGTTATTCATGTTTATCGGAACTTTGCGTATTGACAGGGCCCTTCAAGCTGTTTTTGGAACACTTACGATTCTCTTTTTCTTATTGGCAATTGGAGAATTTACAGGCTCTAGCTTGATTTCAACTATAGCTGGATATGAAGGGATTCTTTGCGGTTTTACAGCTATCTATGCAGCTATGGCACAAGTGTTAAACGAATTATATGGAAAAACCATTTTACCACTTGGTGAAAGAAAAGTATAAGAGCGTTTAGTAAATAACTTTAAATTTAAACTACAGCCAACATACCTCACATGTGGAGTGTGTGGCGTGACTTGTTTTGCTAGAAGGCAACTAATCATATTTTATTTGTAATGGATTAACAAACTTATATTGAATATGAATGTCGTTAGCGAAAGTGCAAGTTACATCAAAAAAATCTTCGAGTAAATTACAATAGTAATACAACTTAACGAGTGGGTTTTTTAGGAGTTAGCCTAAAATCCCACTCTTTTTATCGTTACATGTTTTTGTTTCTTATAAAGACCTAGAAAAATTAGGGACAAGACCTGAGCTGTGTGAGTGACTGGCGCCAATACGATAGTTTGATAAAAAGCACTTAAGCATGGTATAAATTTAAAAGAAGCAAAAACATTTTTACTTTTTACTTTTGGGATAGAGTTTGACTTGGTATCCCATAATGAGAGGATCTGGATTTTAAAATGATAGATAATTTTTGGCGTGATTTACCGCGACCATTTTTTGTACTTGCACCAATGGAAGATGTGACGGATCTTGTTTTTCGTCATGTAGTAAGTGAAGCCGGTAGACCGGATGTATTTTTTACAGAGTTTACAAACTCGGATAGCTATTGTCATCCAGAGGGCTTGAAAAGTGTGCGTGGCCGTTTGACTTTTACAGAAGATGAACAGCCAATGGTGGCACATATTTGGGGCGATAATCCCGAATATTTCCGACAAATGAGTATTGGTATGGCCGAGCTAGGTTTTAAAGGCATCGATATTAATATGGGCTGCCCTGTACCGAATGTGGCATCGAGAGGGAAAGGTAGTGGCCTTATTCTGCGCCCAGACGTTGCAGCAGAACTTATTCAAGCAGCAAAAGCGGGTGGACTGCCTGTTAGTGTGAAAACACGACTTGGCTACAAGGATGTAAATGAGTGGCAGGAGTGGCTAACGCATATTTTAAAACAGGATATTGCGAATCTTTCTATTCATTTACGTACAAGAAAAGAAATGAGCAAAGTAGATGCGCATTGGGAGCTAATTCCGGAAATTAAAAAATTACGTGACCGTATCGCACCAAATACGCTACTAACAATCAATGGAGACATTCCTGACCGTCAAACTGGGCTACAGCTTGCTGAACAATATGGTATTGATGGCATTATGATTGGGCGAGGTATTTTTAAAAATCCTTATGCTTTTGAAAAAGAACCAAAAGAGCATAGCACTAAAGAATACCTTGATCTGTTAAGACTGCAGCTTGATCTTCAAGATCAATATGCGGAAGTACTACCACGTTCAATCACAGGGCTTCATCGCTTTTTCAAAATTTATGTCAAAGGATTCCCTGGAGCTGGTGAATTAAGAAATCAATTGATGAACACGAAATCAACAGATGAAGTGCGTGCATTGCTTGATAACTTTGGAAAAGAATGTTGATGGGACGGGACAGTGAAATGATGTAACTCTCAAAATTTTAAGTGAAGGGAACGGACTCTATGCTAGTTGCCTTTGCATAGAGTGTCTATCCTGTTTGTAAAGGATTAACAGGGTGTAACAAATTAATTAACATATTTTAATCTTTGTTTAAAAGCATTAATTTCGGATTAGGTTTATATTGAAATTAAAAATTTTAAGTATAAAACAATCAAATCAATGAAAAAAACGACATATTCAGTGGAAAGACTGAATATGTCGGAAAATTTATTCTGCTTAAACTTAAGGACTTTCAGTAATGTCCAAATCCAAATGCATTAGCCTGTGGGTGTTTAAGGCATGTTAGAGGTTTTATTGGTGTGGTTCTATTGTTTAATCGTTAACTGTTACATTTCGTTGAGCAAAAACTTTTTTAACAACGGCTAGAGCGTTCAAGACACGTGGGAAACCTGCATATGGAAGCATGTGCACGACAGCTCCAACAACTTGTTTTGGAGTTAATCCAATATTAAGTCCATTGTTGATATGCAATTCCAATTGTGGTTCTGTACCTAGAGTTGTAAGACCAGCAAGTGTGGCAATGGTACGTTCTTTATCTGATAAGCCCTCACGTGAATAAATATCTCCAAAACCAAATGAAACAACAAGTTCTTCTAAATCTGGCGCAAGATCTTTAAATGCATCTCGGATTTGTTGTACTGATGAGATTTCATCATTTCCTTCTAAAGAATACTTTTTGATAATATCTAATCCTCTTTGATAACGATCTACTTCTGCCATGTTAATTCCTCCTAGAAGTTATTTGTATCTGCAAAAGTAACTATAACGCCGTTTTTGATATTCGTAAAATACATATACATCATGGAACATATTCCTTTTTTTCATGATATAAAGGTCATTCAGCTGAAATATACCGGATAAATTCACGAACTGCAGGTGAAGCATGTTTTTTCGTTTTTGAAATAAGTCCTAAATTCCAAGGGATTATTGGATTAACGATGGGAATCACCTTGATTAAATCTTGATCGACTTTTTTTGCCATGGGTTTTGGGCAAATCGCAATCCCTAAGTTTTCGCCAATCATTTCACTAATAAAACCCCACTCAGAAATTTCGTAAGCAATTTTCGGACGAAAACCGGCTCGTAGGCATTGTTGTACAATAATTTCACGAATAAACTCTTGTTTAAATAGAATGAACGGTTCATCTATTAATTCTTTCATTTCAACTTTTTCCTTCTGCGCTAATAGATGGTCGTGATGGACGAAAAGTGATAGTTCACCACTAACAAAGGGGACTACATCAAACTCCTTTTCATCCACCGGTAGCATAACCACACCAAGATCTAATATTCCGTCTTTGACTTCCTGTTTGACCTTTTTTGAATCATCTTCAGAGATTTTTATTTGGATATCGGGGTACAGATTATTGAATCCTTTAATGATTTTTGGAAAAAATAAAAAACCAATGATATTCGGTATGCCGATTTTTATTTTTCCCTTTTTTAAGTTCATTAAATCATAAAGGTGGGTAGATAAATCATTTACCGATTCCATAATTATTTCCCCTTCTGCTAAAACAATTTCCCCTGCGTCCGTTAATTCAATTTTCTTTGCGGAACGGTCAATCAGTTCCACCTTTAATTCTTCTTCCAAGTTTTTGACTACTTTACTTAGTGTAGATTGTGACAGGTGAAGCGATTTGGAGGCTTTTGTGAAACTTTTGTATTTGGCTACTTCTATAAAATAAGTAAGTTGACGTATGTCCATGAATTTTATCTCCGTTCTATGAATTTTATCTATGATTTGCATTCTTTATATTCATTTTACTCATATTAAATTGAGCTGTATACTAAATGGGCACAAAAAGTTTAAATATTGGAGTGAGAAACATGAATAAAAAAATTGGATTTGTCGGATTAGGAACAATGGGCTTCCCAATGGCCGTTAATTTAAAGAAAGCTGGTTTTGAAGTAATCGGTTATGATGCCTTTAAAGGTGTTTATGAAAAGGCTAAAGCTGCTGGAATTACAATGGTAGAAACTTTAAAAGAAGTGGCAGAACAAGCTGACGAAGCGATGATTTCAATGGTTCGTGACTATGCACAAAATGTTGACGTTATTTTTGGAGAAGACGGTCTATTATCTGCCCAACCTAAAAATAAAACAGTTATTGTCATGAGTACACTTGACCCTGAAACAATGAATAAATTAGGTAAAGAAGTCGAAGAAAAAAGTGATTTGACATTAATTAGTGCTGCAGTAAGCGGTGGTTCTACAGGTGCTCAAGCTGGAACATTATCAATTATGACAGCTGGTACAAGAGTCAATCGTAAAATCTTTCCAACCATACTTTGATGCAATGGGTTCTAATATTTTCTACTATGGTGCGGAACCAGGCAACAGCCAAGTAGCAAAATTAGTTAATAATATGATTTTAGGTATTAACATGAATGCTTTAGCTGAAGGACTTAAATTAGGTCAACACTATAACTTACCTGAAGAAGAAATCTTAAACTTATTAAAAGTTAGTACAGGTGATAGTTGGGTAGTTAGAAATTGGAGTGACGTATCTGAATGGACTGCAGACACTGCCTTAGCGGTTCTACTTAAAGACTTAAAAGCAGCTCACCTTCAAGGGCTTAACCATAATGTATCCTTACCATTCAATGCCTTATCATCTACACAATTATTTAACTCTATGGGAAAAGAAAAACCAGAAGCCTAATAATTGAATAAAGTTAGCAATATTATTAATTGGTGGATTATACCACATGCCTACTAGGAAAGCGTTCTGTTCTGTGTTGAATAGGATGCTTTCTATTTTTATTTCGCATAAAAAATGATTTTAGAAGAATGAAAATTACGTTAGTTAAAGTTCATATAAGACTGCCATGTAGAAACATGTTCATGTTTATAGAACAAGATGGTAACGACAGAAGACAAATAATTATTTAAAATAGGGCTATCCGAAAAGTTGATGAGACTGACTTCTCAGATATCTTTTTTATATTTGCGTTTTCGCGACATGCCACAATTTTTAAGAACCCTGCATGTTGAATAAACCTTAAGAAAGAGGAGTTTAACTTTACATGCAGAATACTTAAAAATACCTTCAAGAATTCTTTTGAAAATTTTCAAGTCCTTTCAAGAAGACAAAGTAAACTAAATTAATCTTCAACTTCATGATCTAAGTAATTCTTACGAGCCCAATAACATAAATATATTTTTATTAGAGTTGATCTAAATTATATCTTTTAACCATGAAATGAAAAAATTTAGTGCCATAGAAAGAAGGTACAGCCAATGGTTCAAAAAAGGCAGGGAATTTACTTTGGTTGGTATATTGTTATTGTAAGCATGATTATTACAATGTTAACGGTAGGGCTTCGCTTAGGGATAGGTTCGTTTGTATTACCTATGATGGAAGATTTACATGTAACACGAACATTTATATCAGTAATCATTTCTGTGAGTATGATTATGTATGGTATTGGAATGCCTATCGCGGGTTATTTATGTGGAAAATATAGTACAAAATTTGTTCTTCTTCTCGGGCTTGTAATCATCGAGTTATCGGTTTTAGGAACGGTGTTAACTCACAATGTCTGGATATTTTTCTTTATGTATGGCGTGCTTCTGTCGTTTGGTCTTGCCTTTACGAGTCCTGTTGCAGTAACGCCGATTATAAGTCGTTGGTTTGTTCGTCAAAGGGGGAGGGCTTTGTTTTCTCTCTCAACAGGCTCGATGGCTGGTATTGCTATTTTTACTCCATTGTCTACTTTTATGATTGAAGCCAATGGTTGGCGAATGACCCTGTTTATTTTTGCAATCATTTTTGTCGTGTTAATTGTTCCTGCTGCCATTTTCATTTTTAAAGAAGATGTTCCAGAAGGCGCTGATTTAAAAGAAAATTTTTCAAGCACCATGACCTCTACTCAGGAATTAATACAAAAGCTTACTATGAGAGATGCTATTCGTACAAAAGCGTATTGGCAAATTGTCGTGGGATTATTTGCTTGTGGATTTAGTATGAACTTGCTAGGTTCTCATGCAGTTCCGATGTTAATCGATCATCATTTTGAACCTACTACTGCTTCATTTGGAGTTGGACTAATTGGGCTTGTTGCAATATTTAGCACACTTGTATTAGCTTCAATCGCTGATCGTTTTGCCAAACGTAAGCTACTATTTATTATTTATTTTGTACGGGGGTTAGGTTTTTTAGGATTGGTATTTTCACACAACACATGGCAACTTTATTTAGTTGCAGCGTTGGGGGGATTAGTGTGGTCTGGAAGTATTGCGATGTCTTCTGCTATTTTAGGAGAGCTTTTTGGTGTAAGACTGCTCGGTGTGCTTTACGGTTGGGCATACCTTGGTCATCAAATTGGAGGGGCAATCTCTTCCTTCCTTGGCGGTTGGGGTTATGAGGTCTTTGGCACACATGTCTTTTCATTTGGATTAGCGGCATTTACATTAATCGGCGCGGGTATTATTTCATACCTAATTCCTGATCAACTCAAGCTGCAAAAAATGAAACAAGAAAAACTTATGAGTAGTAGTACAATGTCTTCCTAATTATATATAAAGCAATAGAAACTGCCCTGTTTAACAGGGCATTTCTTAGTTTTCAACTATTATTTTAATTGGCTATATTCCTCATCTGTTACTGGTTCCAACCATTCCGGTGTACCTGCAGTGATGGCAATGTGTTCAAACCAGCTATCTTTTGCAGCACCATGCCAGTGTTTTACACCATCGTGAGTGACAATAACATCACCAGCTTTTAAGAATTGAGCAGGTTTTCCTTCTTCTTGATACCAGCCTTCTCCGCCAGTTACTAATAAAAGTTGAAATCCATCATGATGAATATGCCAGTTATTTCTGCATCCTGGTTCAAAGGTAACATTTCCTACACCAACATTCACTTTAGGGTCAGCAATTAATGTTTTAAGATAACTTTGTCCGACAAAAAATTGAGCAAATGCCTCATTTTTCTCGCCCACAGGGAAAATTACACCATTTTTGACTTCTTCATATTTTGCCATTTTTACTTCCTCCAATAACTTTATTTTTAATTATTTAACCTACATGGATAAGTATAAAGGTTAGAGTAGACTCTAATTCAAGAGAGAACTGTATAATTTTTTGTTAGCGTCTGACACCAATACTAAATCGGAGGAAATGATGGATAAAGAATATTTTGACTCAGAAAATTATAAAGGACATCATGTTCACTTAGATAACTTGGAACTTTTTTGGGTAGAAGCGATTGCCTTGGAACGGATTGACGGAAGTTATATATTGTCGCTATTTATATAATGCACAAAATATGCACCAATTGCTGTACCAATCTCCACGCTAAATATACAATAGATCCTGACCAAATTAGGTAGCTACTTTGGATTGGTTCCTTTTTTCTTTTGCATTGGCAAGTACAAACGTGGAGTATGATGTAAGTTTGATTTTAAAAAATTGAATAAAAATTCAGGTCCAGTTAGTATGAATAATTGGGCTTTTTTACGTGTTAGAAGAGAGAAAAGCATAAGCTTATTCTTTTACAATACCTAAAGCCCTCTTCTCCACAAATTCCTTAAAGTTTGTTGCGGCAGGAGACATATATCCATTTGTTCGCCATACCATTTGGATGACTCGAACGCATTTTGGCGATTGTATTCGAAGTATTGAAATTTTACTTTTGTCTAGGTTAGGGATGTGTGGGACTATGGCAACACCCAAATTAGCACCTACTAAGTCAGATACTGTCCTCTCCTCATATCCTTCAAAAACCTTTCTTGGTTGGAATCCGGCTTCATGGCAGAGATTTTCGATTAAATCATGTAAGGCTGTTTGTGGTTTGAAAAGGATAAATGGATCGTCAGCCACTTCACTTAAATGGACTTGCTCTTTCCCTGCTAGCCTGTGGGCAGCCGGAACAATTAGAAACAATTCTTCAATCAATACTGGTAAGGAACAAAGATTTTCATTCGAATCTAGTGAGGAACAGAAACCAATGTCCAAGTTAGCGGCATCTATTTCTTTTAAGATTTTACTTGAAATATTTTGAGATAGTTGAAATTGAATGTTCGGAAATTCATTTTGAAAATCACTGATTAAATCAGGTACAAAACTAGAACCAAGTGTTTGGATAAATGCAAGCGAAATGATTCCATGGTATGGGTCGACCATATCTTGGATTTTTTGCTTTGCCTCTTTCATCTCTAGTAATACTTGGTTTGCATACTTTAGAAAAAACTTCCCATATTGATTTAAAACGACTCCGCGACTTTTTCTTTCGAATAATGGGATACCAATTTCTTCTTCAAGGCGCAAAATAGAACGACTTAACGCTGGTTGAGAAAGGTTTAACTCTTCCGATGCTTTTGTAAAACTTTGATGTTTGGCAACAATTTGAAAATAATAAAGCTGGTCAAAATCCATACGGTATTCTCCTCTATAAATCAATGATATTACTATTATGCATGGATGGTATAAAAAATTCAATTATGTATGCATGAGAAAAAGGTATACAATAGAAAAGTTGCTGACCATTAATCGATAGGTCACTTGACACATGAGTAAAAATTTTCAAGGAGGAAATAATTTATGGCTAAACCAAAACTATGGACAAAAGATTTTATAAATATAACAACTATTAGCTTTTTTATCTTTTTAGCATTTTATATCCTATTAACAGCACTTCCAATACAATTAACGAAGGAATTTGGCGGGGGTGCCGATCAGGCTGGATTATTATTAACATTATTCTTAATTGCAGCGATTGTTATTCGACCATTTGCTGGTAAGTGGGTAGGTACAGGATCTCAAAAGAAAATACTGATTTATTCTGCAATAGCATTTTTTATTGGTGCATTATTTTATCCATTTGTAACCAATATTTGGGCATTATATATTCTAAGAATTCTTCATGGATTCACTTTTGGAATCATTACGACTGTAAAAGGAACAATCTGTGCTGAAGTTATACCGGATTCAAGACGTGGTGAAGGACTAAGCTGGTTCTCATTAGCCATGGGTTTAGCGATGGTTATTGGTCCAGTTATCGGTCTTAACTTAGCGAATGTTGGATTATACAACACAGCATACATTATTTGTATTGTGGTTTCAGTAGTAAATATCTTCCTATCAATGGCTATTCGTGTTCCAGAGCAAGAGAAACCAGAAAAGGCTTCAGATACAAAGAAAGGCTTCTCATTCAATGATTTAGTTGATAAAAAAGCAGCGCCATTTGCGTTTGTTATCTTTATCTTAGCCTTTGCGTACTCAGGTATTGCATCATTCTTAGCTTTGTATGCGCAAGAAATTGACTTAGTAAAAGCTGCTAGTGCATTCTTTATTATTTATGCGGGCTTAATGTTTGTCTTCAGACCATTTGTAGGTGTTTGGGCTGATCGATATGGAGCAAGCAAAATTGTTTTTCCTTGTGTTGTGCTATTTGCCATTGGGATGATTTTACTTTCACTTCCCCAAACAACAGTCATTATGATTGTGGCAGGTGCGATTGTTGGTATTGGGTATGGTTCCGTTACACCAATCCTCCAAACACAGATTATTAGTTCTGTTGAAAAACATCGTGTCGGAATCGCCAATTCGTTGTTCTTTAATTCAATGGATTTAGGAATGGCTATTGGTGCATTTGTGTTAGGCATAATCGCAAAATCACTCGGTTATAGTAGCATTTATCAATTTGGTATCGTGCTGATTGTTATTGGTGGTATTGCTTATTTCATTTCTGCAAGCAAAAAGAAAAAAGAGCATCACCACGCAGTTCAATAGAGAGCTTTCGCGAAAACTATTGATTTCGTTTTGATTAAATCTTCAAATTTAAAACTGTTGGTTAAAAAACATGAAATTTAAAATAAGGAAATTGAAAGGAGAAAGTTCAAATGCAAGTAAGCGATTTTATGATTCAAGAAATAGTCACCGTTAAGCCGTCTACAACAATCAAAGAACTAATCAAAATATTAGAAACGAATCGAATTGGTGGGGTACCAGTTGTTGATGATCAAGAAATTTTAGTTGGTTTTGTTTCAGATGGTGATATTGTACGTTTTCTTTCCCCACATAAAGAAAAAATCTATTTAGCATACTATATTACGTATGTAGAAGAAGCCCAAAAAATAGAAGATGTATTAAGAGAAAAAATGAACGCATCTGTTGAGGAGATTATGGTAAAGAAACATATCAAAACATTAGCACCTGATGATGATTTTGAGAGTGCCATACGTTTAATATCCCAACATCATTTTAAAAAGCTTCCTGTAGTGGATGAAGTAGGGAAAGTGGTAGGGATTATAAGTCGAGGCGATATTATTCATAATTTATCAAAATCAATATTTAATGAAGAATCTCGGATCAAAGGTAAGTGAGAGTAGAAAAATGGGATGCTGGATGTTTTAAGAAATTGAATCCTTCCTCCTTTTTCAGAATTCTTGTCCAACCGATGAAAGAAATCGTTGAGAATAAGATAGCATGAGGAGTGCGTCTTATAACGCATTTTAAAGAAAGGCAACTAACTCTTAAGGTTAGTTGCCTTTTTAGCTTTTTGAATATAGGAAAATAACTTCACAACTATTGCGAATAGCTCTCCCACTCTAAATACGGTCAATGATTATTTTTCTTTCATCGTGCCATTTTCAGCATAATTGATATGCATGGAAAAGGCTTTTTGCAAGTTATGCGGTGTATGGCTGCCGCCTGTTAACTCAAGTGCTTCGTTATAGTAAGCCCATAATTGTTCCTTGTAATCTGGATGAACACAGTTTTCGATGATGAGTGGAACGCGTTCTTTTGGTGCAAGGCCGCGCAAATCAGCAACTCCTTGTTCAGTGACGATGACGTCAACATCGTGTTCCGTGTGATCGACATGAGAAACCATTGGGACGATGGAAGAAATCTTGCCGCCTTTTGCGTATGATTTTGTGACAAAGATAGCGAGGCGGGCATTACGAGCGAAGTCACCTGAACCGCCGATTCCGTTCATCATCTTCGTACCGGATACGTGTGTTGAGTTGACATTGCCGTAGATATCGAGTTCAAGTGCAGTGTTGATCGAGATTAAGCCTAAACGGCGGATGACTTCTGGATGATTCGTGATTTCTTGTGGCCGTAAGCAAAGCTTATCCGCATAGTTCTCCATGTTTCCAAAGACGCGTTTATTTGTTTCTTCAGCTAAGGTAATGGATGTACCTGAAGCGAAAGAAACTTTACCAGCATCAATTAAATCAAATACGGCATCTTGTAGTACTTCAGAGTATACTTGTAAGTCTTCAAATTCTGAATCTAAGAAGCCATGTAAAACAGCATTCGATACAGAACCTACACCTGATTGGATTGGCGCTAATTTGTTCGTTAAACGACCGACTTTGATTTCATCACGTAAGAAATTAAGCAGGTGATTCGCCATAGTATCTGTCTCTTCATCTGGTGGAACGATTAAAGAATAAGCATCTTGTTCTTCAGATAAAACGATTGCCTTTACTTTAGCAGGGTCAATTTTAATCCCTTTTTCCCCAATGCGATTTGCAACATTTGTCATAGGAATGGGTTCACGTTCACCTTGTTCTGCAGGTATATAAACATCATGAATACCAATCATTGATTCTGGACTAGCAATATTTAATTCAATAATAATGTTTTCAGCGTATTGGGCGAAAATAGGGGAGTTGCCGACAGAATTGGTTGGAATGAGGTAACCATCTTCTGTAATGGCACAAGCTTCGATAATGGCATAATGAATGGGACCAATAATGCCTTGGCGAACGAGCTCCGCGTTATGTGAAACATGGGCATCTACATAAATCACCTGACCCGTATTAATTAATTTACGGATCATCGCGTCACTTTGGTATGGTCCGCGTTTGCGAATCACGCCTGCTTCCGCTAAGTATTTGTCTACTTCCGGACCTAATGATGCACCTGTATACACATCAATTTGAAACTTTTCATTTTTCGCACGTTCTACAAGTGCCATTGGGACAACTTTTGCGTCACCTGCACGTGTAAATCCGCTCATTCCAACTACATCGCCGTCAGAGATCAGCGCAGCAGCTTCTTTTGCGGATACAATCTTTTCAGCAAGCTCTTTTAAACCTAAACGTTTTTCAACAATTGGATTCATTTATAAAACCTCCTTAAAATAGGATTTAATTTATGTTCTATTCCTTCCACGGTGAATGCAAAATACATTCACAGAAGTTTTTCGGTTTGTAGTTCGGTACAAAATGCTTCACGACATCTGATTTAATATTGCCGAAAGTCGTTTCTGGCTTATGCTTAAACCCTTCATAAAATGCTGGAATAATTTCTTGCTTGAAATGGTTGCGTGGGAAAACTTGTACAATTTCTTCTCGTAGTTCAACTGGGAACTCTTCAAAGCCATCTCCCATGACGTCTAAGCCAACACCGGAGTAGAGTAGTGCTACTTCAGACTCTTTATGTTCTGCAATCCCAATTGTTGTATGTAATGCGATGGCATCCCACACACGGCGAATCAACTCGTCAGGAATTTCATAATGTTGCAAAAAGCTTCTTGCGGCATTTGCTCCGTCTACTTCAAATCGTAAATCTGGACTGCTGAATTTTTTTGTTAAGCCTAAATCATGGAACAATGCGGCAACGTATAACAACTCTAAATCATAATTTTGCTTTGCCTTTTTCCCATTGACTGCACCAAATAAAAAGACCCGGTTTGAATGATTCCACAACAAGTCATCCCCATGCTCTCGTAAAATATCTGCTGCATCCTTTGCTAATCGTGTATCTGGAATTTTAATACCTGCTACCTCTTGAAACACAATTTAAACCCCCTTCACTAATGTATTGGTCGTTCTCATTTTCATGAGTCTACCTTCATTGTAAAGAGGGTTTACTGATTTAACTATTTGATTAATCCTATGATTACCATAGATAGAAACTATAATAGAGCACTTTGCAAAGAAGCGATTGCCTCTTTCTCTGTGTGAAAGTGAAGCTTTTCGATTTCACGTACTAATAACTCTACATACTTGCGTGCGGCATAATTGATCAAACAATTTTTCTTCATGACAAGATTTACTTCTCTCGTCAAAGAGGGCTTTTCAATGTGTTGGAAATACAAATCTGACGTATCGTTAAATTCAAACAATGTACGTGAGACTATACTACGGCCAACTCCATTTCGAACGAGCTTCAAAATTGATTCAACACTTGATGTTTCGACAATTGGTTCTACTAGCTTTCCAACCTCATAGCTCGTTGAATCAAGTAGTTTCCTACATTGATGCAAATTTGGAAATAGGATAAGGGGACCATCTAAACAATCGGAAAATGAAATCTTTTCTTCAACATTGCTTTGATTACTAATCAGGTAAAACTCTTCATCATACAACTTCGTCACCTGCAGCAATTCGGCATGATTGAAATAAAGCCCAATCCCAAAATCTGCACCATTTTCTAAAACAGCCTTTTCCACCTGATCAGTACTTCGAACGGATACTTTAATGTTGGGGTAGAGCTGGTTAAATCGAATACACAAAGTAGTAACTAAATCCGTCATTTCTCCTGGTAACACAGCAATTTTCACATCGCCAATTTCCACTTTCGTAAGGGCTTCAATTTGGGAGGACATACTATGTAAGGAACTTTGAATATTCAATGCTTCTCGTTGAACAATTTCTCCAACCTTCGTCAGTTCAATCTTCTTCCCAATACGATTAAAAAGTGCAGAGCCAATCTCTTGTTCTAGCATTTTAATCTGCTGGCTTAAAGTAGGTTGGGAAATCCCTAACTTTTCAGCCGCTCTTGTAAAATGCAGTTCTTTACTGACCATTAAAAAATATTCTAAATGTCGCAGTTCGATTGGTATCAATCCTTTCTGTTGAGATTATTAAATCCCGTTGTTAATACAATGCCTATAGGGGATTTGAGAGGGGAAATCGGTAAATTAACAATTATAAATCCATATATTGTAAGAATAACATCCTAATTATGAATAGACCAGAAAATAAAATACTAGGAGAATGAAAAACCACCTGTTATTCATTTACACATTGATGAATGACAAGTGATTTTTTTTACTTCGTAATAGCAGCCCCTATATTATGATTTTTATGAATTTCTTCAGTTCCAGCTTCTAAAGCAGTCTTATAATAGAAACATTTATACTCAATGAGTTCCATTGTTTTTTTGAGCTCTTCCATTTGCGCTTCTACACTGGCTTTTCTTTCCATAAACATGTCATATCGTTGTTGTAACGTGGAATCGCCTTCGGAACACCAATCGATGAAATTTTTGATTTCTTTAATTGGCATTCCAGTCGCTTTCAGACATTCAATTATTTTTAATGCTTCCATATCAGATTCTTTAAACATGCGTGTTCCGCTAGCTGTTCGTTCGACAAAAGGTAAAAGTCCTTCTTTGTCATAGTAACGAAGAGTGTATACGGTGAGATTCAATTTTTTTGCCACTTCGCTGATTGAATAAGTATTCATCGTTATTCTTCCTTTCTTATGATTAGACCTCGAGTGAACTATATGGTTAGGAGGGATTTTAACACTTGATTTGTATAGTGTCAAAGTCACGTTCTTTGGTGCCAGGTAGATTTTTTAAAAGAAATAAATGGCAATCACTTGACCTCGAGTTAACTCTAAGGATTAACATTGTTCTACAAGAGAAGAAATAGGAATACTAAATTAAGGGTAATTCTCTTGGTAAGCACCAAATATGAGGAGGTTTTCTAAATGATAACTGCTAAAGCACGAGCTGTCGATGGGCCGGACAAACCGTTTCGTCCAGCAGAAATTCAAAGACGTGATCTGGATGCTCATGATGTATTAATTGAAATAAAATATGCCGGCATCTGCCACTCTGATATTCATACTGCGCATGGGGAATGGGGGCCCGTCAAGTACCCACTTGTACCTGGACATGAGATTGCAGGGTTTGTCACTGCTGTCGGACCTCATGTCACCAAATACAAAGTTGGTGACCGAGTAGGGGTCGGATGTATGGTTGATTCCTGCGGCGAATGTGAGAACTGCCGAAAAGGGGAAGAACAATACTGTCTTGAAGGAAATATCCCTACGTACGCTGGTGTTGACAAATATGGAGAACCTACTCAAGGCGGTTATTCTACACATATCGTTGTAAGCGAAGACTTCGTACTAAGAATTCCAGACCAAATTGAGCTTGATGTAGCAGCACCATTACTTTGCGCAGGAATTACAACCTATTCTCCATTAAACCATTGGGGAGCGGGCCCAGGTAAGAAAGTTGCCATTATTGGTATGGGCGGCCTTGGTCATATGGCTGTCCAAATTGCACATGGTATGGGTGCAGAGGTTACTGTTCTTTCTCGAACATTGAAGAAAGAAGAGGATGGTCTAAAATTAGGCGCAGACCATTACTATGCCACAAGTGACCCAGCAACATTCGAAAAGCTTGGCGGAACCTTTGACTTAATGATTAATACAATCAGTGCACAGATCAACTTAGATGACTATTTAGGACTGCTCACGCTTGATGGCACTATGGTCAATGTCGGTGCCCCTGCAGAACCATTGTCACTACGCGTGTTCAATTTAATTGGTCATCGCCGTTCATTTGCGGGTTCATTGATTGGTGGTATCCGTGAGACTCAAGAAATGTTGGATTTTTGTGCGGAACATACTATTGCTCCTATGATTGAAATCATTACAGCCGACCAAATTGACGAAGCCTACGAACGCGTATTAGCTTCAGATGTGAAATATCGATTCGTGATTGATATCAGTACTATGTGAGTTGTGTAAAAGATAACTTTTAAATTGCTGGTGTCCTAAAAGTAGTTTTGGGACACCTTTTTTTATTGGCTTTATTAGCTTCCTATTAAATAAAAAGCTAGGGGAATAATTTGTAACAGTTCTAAACTAGCACCGTGGCACCAATGTAGTGAAAATGGAACATTCTTGTTATTTGTAAACTAAAGTTGTGAACATACCGCCAGTTCCATTTGCGAAATTATTCGAAACATGGTGCGAAATATGGCAATGAAGAGGCCATACACCTGGATTATTAGCTCTGAATAAGACATCCCAAGTTTCACCGGCGGCAACTAGTATTGTATTTTTTAAAATGCGATCATAATCAGCGATAGGGTTCCCATCCGCTTTTTCTATTAAAAATTGGTGTCCGTGAATATGCATGGGATGATGGTTGATCTGTATGGTTCCTAATCGTAACCTTACTAAATCATCATTTTTCACAGGCATAGCCGTGGTAGATGGAAAACACTTCCCGTTTATCGTAAACATATTAAAGTCCATTGAAAAAGGATCTAGATGATAATGACCTTGTTTTACGTTTTCTCCTTTTTTTATACCTTTGAGACTCCATTCCTGCATCAGCAATAGATAATCCTTATTAATATTTCTTTCATGTGGATCCAAAATGACAAGGCCACCTAATAGCCCTAACATATCTTGCTTTGCTACATTTACGTGAGAATGATACATATGGGTTCCAGGTGGATTCGTTATTTGAAAGTGATAATCAAAATAATGTCCTGGTTCAATTTTAGGTGAAGGTTCCACTTCTGGAACACCGTCCATTGGATTAGGAACGTTAAGTCCATGCCAATGAACACTTGTAGCTTCCGGAAGGCGGTTTATTACTCTGATTCTTACATAGTCTCCTGGGTAAACTTGAATAGTCGGTCCTGGTATACTTCCGTTGTATCCCCATCCTTTAATAAAGACCCCTGGAAGTATTTCTTGATTGACAGGTTCAGCTACTAATTCAAAAAACTTGATACCATTATTGATTGTATACGGAAGGGTTTGAAGATCTTGTGTAATGACCATGGCCATGAAAACACCTCTTTGAATGATGGATTGTTTAAGCAATAAAGAATATTACATTATATTCAGAGGAATTTTATGATGATATCAAATTTGCAGCGAACTCCTGAACAACTATATAGAGGTTGTTGAAAGTATTATTAGGATCTATGCTGAACAGGGCAACTTTTTAATCGCTATGGTTTAGAAAACATAATTTCTCGGTGTCAGGTACTCATACAACTTAAGTCATAATTATTCAGGATAATATATACAAAGAAGCCGCCCAATAAGATGGACGGCTTCTTTGTATATATCTAAATACTTTAATTATTTCTCCTGTTAACTCGATAAGGTGAATTTCAAATTTACTCGTGTTTTTTTATTGTGTTAATTTTAGACGATGTGTTTCTCTTTTACTATGAAGAAAGAAGTATAGTACGCCTGTAACAAGAATGAGCACAGCCATAATGGCATACATTTTTGCATAGCCTGTATATGGCGTAATGTAGCCAAGTAAATAAGGTGAAAGACCCAGTCCTGCATCATAGAAGATGAAATATGTTGACGTTGCAAGTCCTATTCGTGCTGGAGGTGCTGCTTTAATGGCAATTGCTTGTGTGGCAGATTGCATGTTTCCAAAGCCTAGTCCCATAATGGCACCGGCAAGAAGAAGTACCCAACTATTCCCCACAACACTTAACATAAACATACTAATCGCATATAAAATAAACGCTGGATACATAATCATATTGGCGCCTTTTTTGTCCATTAAAGGTCCTGAAAACGGACGTGAAACAAGCGCTATTATGGAATATACAAGGAAGAAGAAACTTGCGGCCGTAACAAGGTTAATTTCCGTTGCGTAAAAGTTAATGTAAGTTAAAACACTTGAATAACCAAAGCCAAGAAGTAAGATGATAATCCCAATTGGAACCGCTTTTGGTTCGATGAAGTTTTTAAATGAGATGCCTGATTTTTTCTCTTTTTGTTGTGCAGGTGCTTTTTTGATCGCAACAGGCACTTTTAAAATGATACTGATAATAAAACTAATGACACCTAAAATTAAGCATAATGTAAAGACAACAGGGAATGTTGTATGTTGCAGCATATAAAGACCAATAAATGGTCCAAGCGCTGTAGCAAGAGTTGTGCTCATACTATAATAGCTGATTCCTTCTGCTTTACGAGGCATCGGAATAATTTGTGCAACGACAGTACCAGCAACTGTACTAGCCATCCCGTGTGTAATCCCGTGAAGGAGACGCAATACAATTAAAAAGCCAATGCCAAGATGCACGAAATATAGTGCTGTCATCGCAATAAATAAAATAACGCCCATAATTAATAGTCGTTTGGGCCCAATTTTATCGATAATGCTACCGCAGGCGAAGCGACCAATCAGTGCACCGATAATGAATATACCACTGACAAGCCCAGATTGACTAACCGTTGCATGATATTCACCAATCGCATATGTAGCAATAGTTACGACAAGTAAATAGAAAACTAATGTGAGAAGGAAATTAATAAGCGAAACAATAATAAAGTCCTTGGTCCATAACTTTGTTTGTTGCATTAATGAAGCTCCTTTTCTTTCTTGATATTATCAAAGATTTTAGGGATAATTTCGTAAGCAATTTTACGTTCTTGTTCTGGAATGATTTCAAATGATAAATAACAATCCATAGCAAATAAGTGATGCCATAGTTACTCATCAGCTCGTTCCTAAAAAATATTTTAACTAACCTCCAAACTAAATCCCTTCAATATAGTTATCAAAGATAACTATATAGTTAATGAAGGTAACTATATCATTATCTCATATAGTATGCAAGATAATATTTTTTTGAAAACGCTTAACAAAAAAAGTAACTAACATGCAGCTTTAATTGAATAAGTGTAATCATAAACAAACACTCAGAATGATAATTCTCTGAGTGTATTGTTTGTTTATTTTATAATGCCAGGTACCCACACGATTACGGACTTTTTTTGCTGGATATTTCTAGTAATATCTCAACCAAATAGTAGAGGTGACAGGGTTAATAAGTAAAATTGTTATTCAGCTTGTGTCTTGAGTTAAAGAAAAACTGCGTGTAGATATAGGCTAGCTCCACTAAAGCGGGTATAGCCGATTACTTAAATCTACATATATCTCTTGTGTGTGTTTTAGAGGATTAAGGATTTCTGAAAGAGGGAGAAGTAGAAAAAGAGGGGAGTATTGCTGATAGGCTTAAACTGTTTGGAAGAAGTCACATCTAGTGAGTGAAAGCTATTTTTTACGTAAAGATAAATAGCTTTCACTAATTCCAATGATCAAATACAGAAAAAGGCTGGATTCCTCAACTCGCGTTTTGCTTACTTTAATATTCACCTTTAATAACAAAATACGAGCCACGAATGGTTCCAGCTAGTTTAGATTTTTGTCTAGCAAACTTAAACTTACCCTCTAATTCCTTTGGTATTTCCATTCCCTCAGAAAGCTTAAATCCAACGGCACGTTTTTTATTGTCTTCAACCGTATACATCACATTGACCTCAAGACCATCTTCATAAAAGACGTAGGCAAATTTGATATTTTCCAATTCAAAACGTGATGTTTCTAAAGGTTTGGCTGCAAACTCAATATCACGTTCTTCTTTCAGAATTCGATTCACATAATCAAGTGTTTCCTGACTTTCGCTAGCAGGTACAACCATAAATTCATGCTTGTATTTGTTCATAAAGTAACGGGCTTCGTTGGCACGTAATCCAGCAAGTGTTTCTTCTACAGGTGAAGACTCTAAGCCAACCGTAGACACATTTTTAAAATCAACGACATAGGACATTTTCATTCCTCCTTATATATTTTTATTTCTTCACAACAGGAATCCACATTTCACCAAAAACTAAGCCGTTTCGTTGTCCCATTTCAACTGAAGTATTTGGCCCACCAACATAGGCAAAATCCTTTACTTCTGGCAATACTTGACCAAAGGCAATGCCAGCAAGTTGATTACTTAATTCTTCAGAAGTTTTGGCTTCTCCTTTTACAACTAGGTAGTGGCCTTTTGGAAATTGGATTACTCTTGAATCTTCTTCTTCTGGTATGGTTTCATCTGTCATGACGCCTGCATAATGCATCATTTTGTTATTCACTGCTTCATTCACGGCAAAAATGTAGTCATTTGTGGCAATGGATTTTAATTTATCAAGTCGTCCATCTTGGGAGATGGCTTGCCAAAAGTCTGCCTTTTCTTTGCTTAAGCCAGCGAAGTCTGTGTAATGACTCTTAAGCTCAGTTCCTAAACCGAAAACGATAAAACTGTCTTTTTCTTCTAGTGTATAATCTGCCATATTCAAAACCTTCCTCTTTTTTAAATTAATCAAATGACTTGTCTGCTTCACTTGATGGGTATATCATAACTTTAAATCATGTCAAAAAATGATACTGTTTAGGAGTACCGATGAAAAAAGTTGAACGGATTAATATCATCATGCGGTATATCAACAACCGCTCCCACTTTACAATTACTGAAATCATGCAAGAATTTAACATCTCTCGATCGACCGCTATAAGAGATATCAAAGAAATTGAGGCTATGGGTATGCCGCTCGTCTCTGAAGTTGGAAGGGATGGGGGATATTTTGTCATGCACAATTCTGTCCTGCCTGTTGTTCGCTTTACTGATAATGAGGTCAAAGCTCTTTTTATTGCCTTTATGGCTACAAGAAACCAGCAACTCCCATATCTAAAGAGCCGTCAGTCTTTAGCTGAAAAATTACTTGGCCTGATCTCAGAGAATCAGCAAGAGACTCTCGTTCTGCTAAATCAAATCTTGCTTTTTGAAGGGACTAACCCCAATAATCCCGATTTACTTGAGCTTACAGATCTTCCACATCCCATGTTAGAAAAACTGATCCAAATCCTTCTTTTGGATCGCTATTTATTGATTACCATCAACGAAGAGAAGATAATCAAGTCTTATCCAATTTATCTCTTGCATCTTTACAATGAAAAAGGGATTTGGTTAATTGAAGGTTTTGATTTAAAGGAAGAAAGGAAGAAGATTTTCCCTGTCGATCAAATCATCAATGTCAAACCCTACGAGGAGAAAATATAGAGTAAGTAAGAAAAAGATTTTAGAAAAATTTAGTACGCAGGAAGAAGCAATCAACCTTGTCCTTGAACTTGGCCCAAATGCGATTGCCCAGTTCAAAAAATACCATCCTTTAAAAGTTTCAATTTCCTATACGAATCCTTACCAAACAACGGCGATTCTAAAGACTTTTATCAATGTTAAGTATGCCCGAAGAATTGAAGAAGTAACAAATTGGTTACTTTTTCTAGGTGAGGATATCAAGATTAGGGAAGTGCCAGAAGAAGTGTTAGAAGGTTTAAAATGTAGAATGAGTTTATATTTTCAATAAAATGTGGCAGAAATGCAAAAAAACATTTTCATTAGAGGAACTTACCTTTACAGTAAGGAGTCGGTTAAGGTTTCTGATATAGTAGTTCTATACATATAAGAGGAGGCTTTAGAATGGAAAATAAAAAAAGAACATTAACACCAGAACAACATGAAAAAATACTCGAAATATTGAAAGCACGTTTTGATGCAAATATGGATCGCCACCAAGAATTGAGTGGGCAAATGTACAAGCAAGTTAGAAGCGAATACTGAAAAACTGTGGTCGCTTCATGCGATGGAAAGATACCGGTGGTGAACCGGATGTGGTTGATTATGATCAGGAGAAGGATGAATACGTATTTTACGACTGTTCAGCGGAAAGTCCTAAAGGTCGCAGAAATGTTTGTTACGATCGCCAAGCATTGGAATCAAGAAAAAAATATAAACCAGAAAATAGCGCTATGGATATGGCTGCTGACATGGGGATTGAAATTTTAACGGAAGAACAATACCGAGAGCTACAGGAACTTGGAAATTTTGATACAAAATCATCAAGTTGGGTGATAACACCTGATAAAATTCGAAAACTAGGTGGGGCTATCTTTTGTGATCGTCGCTATGACACGGTCTTTGTGTACCATAATGGAGCAGAATCCTACTATGCTGCCAGGGGGTTCCGTGGTTCACTAAGGGTTTAATTTTGTTTGTAATAGGTTTTTCTTCAAATATCCATGTTGTTTCGTATGAAATTTATGAAGAACTTATTAGGAACAAAGAAAAAAGAACTATTTCCTTTTATCAGAAAGAAATAGTTCTTTTCTAAATTTCAAATAACCAACTTAAAAGAAGTTGCTTTTCGCATTTTGTAATTTTTCTCATTTCTTTACTATTTTTCAGCTTTACAATATGACACTCAATAAAAGAGTTCTTAACTAATTTTTCCTCTAGCGATTTAACAAATCTTCCAAAGCTAACTCAAGTTTTGGATATAAAAACTCAAACCCTTCTGCCATGAGCACTTTCGGTACAACTTTTTGCCCTTCAAGAACGAGTTTACTTTTTTGTCCAAGTAACAATTTCATGGCAAATGAAGGAACAGGAAGCCAATGCGGACGTTTTAATACATAACCTATTGTTTTACCGAAATCCCTCATTCTCAAGGGGGAAGGAGATGTTACATTAACAGGTCCAGACAAATGCTCATGGTTAATAGTAAATGATATGGCTCTGACAACATCTGAGACGTGAACCCATGATACCCATTGTTCACCTGAACCAACCGTCCCGCCCACGAATAATTTATATGGCAGAGTCATTAGAGGTAAAGCGCCACCATCACAACCTAGTACAACTCCGAATCTCGTAAAGACAGTACGTACACCATACATTTCCACTTGTTTTGCTTTCGATTCCCAATCATATACAGTCCTACCCAGAAAGTCGTTTGCTATATCTTTTGACTCTTCTGTATAGACAACCTCATTTGATACAGGATAAATGCCGATTGCACTTGCATTGATTAATACAGAAGGCTTTTGAGGCAAAGTTTCAATAATCCTTATTAACTCATCAGTTGCTACCATTCGACTGTTATAGATTTGCTTTTGATGTGTTGCATTCCATCTGCCAGCGTTGATTGAAACACCTGCTAAGTTAATAAATGCATCCACATTCTCTAATTTCTTCTCTGGATAAGCGCCTTCCGTTAACCACACAACATACGATTCACTCTTTGATGAAATCTTTTCCTTCCTTGTTAGGATTACAACTTCATGACCTTCCGCTATTAAAAGATCAGTTAATTTCTTCCCAATAAATCCTGAACCACCTGCTATTACTATTTTCATCTTTTCACCCCTGTTGAAGAAATAATGAAACAGTCATTTTTTTAAAAATAAATATCCTTGGAAAAGTTGATAACCAACTTGTTTCAACAATTTAAAGTCTGCTCTCGTCTCTACCCCCTGCTTGGTTTGCGAGGCAATCTGCCGATTTGTCTTAATAATTACTTTAACAAAAATATCCCAAAAAGTAGAAGAAACACGTTAACAAACTTCTATAGTTACGCAAGATTTTGTGGAAATTTCTACAGCAGCTGAAATCCTAGATGAACAAGCGCATAAATTTAGGAGGATACTTTATTAAAATAATTGAACTATAAGTACCCTATGGTAAAGTGGAACATCTTAAAGGTAAATTAGGAATTGGCGTCTTTAGTCCCGCAATTGATGAAATCGGGAATAGTGTCGCTGGCATGAAATTTATTGAGAGTCTTTCAAAGAAATATGATTTGAGTATTTTTTAGGAGTCTTTTATAGGGGAGAGAGAAAAAAAAAACGGTCAAGTAGGTTTTGGCCGTTTTTTGTATAGGGTCTATATAGGTTCCTAAGTTATTACTGCAATCGGTAAATAGATTTAGAGTGAAATTCAAATAAGTAATTTAACTTTTCGACTGAAAATAATGTTCCGCCACAAGCTTCCAATCTTCTACAAACATTTTCCATAGATTCGGACGACGCCTTACAGCTAATGGATGATAGGCAACGGTTGTTTGGAAACCCTGTACCTCATGAAATTTTCCTCGGAGCGATTTTACATCTGTTTTTGGATCTTGGAAGAATGATTGTACGGCAACATTTCCAAGACAAACAATAAAATTTGGTTTTGTAATCTGTAACTGTTGGTGTAGATGTTGTATGCAGATTTCTCTCGTTTTTTCTTTATCATAAGCTCGTTTAGGTTTTCTCTTAAGTACATAGGTGACGTATAAGTCATCCACTGTTAATCCTACTTCACTTGATGCCTTTTGCAATGTTTGTCTTGTTCCGCAGACAAAGGGGGTGTTCTCCTGATCCTCACGTGCTCCAGGATTGTCCAATAGAATCAGAATAGGTGCTTTAGGATTTCCCTCACCCCAAATCATTCGAGAGCCCTGTTGAATAAGCCCACATTCGTCACAATTAATGAGATTTTCCGGTGTTTTGTCTTCTGGCCATAAACAAAAATCTGGCAAATAATTTCCTCCTTAAAAGTATTTCCGCTAGCACTGATGAAGTTTATTTATGTTGCGCAAACCGGTTAATTTCATGAATGTTGCGGAGGGAGTTTACGTAAAATTAATTTCCCCTATTATATTTAAACATTCAAGAAGTAAAAACAAATAAGAAGTGGTTGCAGAGTCTTTTAAGTCTTTTCCAATAATAGCTTCTATCTTTTTTAGTCGATATTGAATACCACCTAGGGATAAGGAGAGATCTTTCATCGTTTTTTCTAATTTCCCTGAATTTTTTAAGTAGATAAAAAGAGTATAGAGTAATTCATTTGATTTTGTATTAGTGAGTAATTCTCCTAATTCTTTTTGTGCAAGGTTGATGATTTCGTCGCTATCCATTTTTTGCAGGACAGTGCCTAATAAGCCTAACTCTGAGTAATTTAAAAGTATATCTTTTCTAGGAGCATTCATTGCTTGTTCAGCCTGTACGACCGATTGATTGAAATCTTCTAAGTGGTTAAATTTATTACTAATACCAACTGAAAAATTAACATGATTATATCGATTACATAATTCTTTAATTATGGTCTCGATTTTTCTTTTAAAAATGGAATCGTCATTTATTGAATAGATAAATACAATAATATATTCTACTTTTTGAGTTACTAACCCGTTTACATTATATATTTTCAATAACTTGGAAATTTGCAAAACTAGATTGTATTGATCGACAGAGACATCTGTTGTCTTTTTGGTATTATATTTAATTGCTAGTGTGATAAAGTCGTTTGTTATTTGAGGATTAATGAACTGAGCCTGATTTAAAAGTTCGTTGTTATTCTTAAATTGTTCATTGATTAACCGATCCAAAAATGAAATCTTGAGACGTTCTGCTGTTTCAAATTTCACTTTATCATTAAGAAAATAAAGAGTAGATACAGAAACAAGTCTTTCTAAAAATAGATAATCATTAGAGTCAATATTGTTCGAATTATATAAGAAAGAACATGTTGCAAACAATTGATTTTCTATATAAATGGGCGAAGTTAAAGTATGGTAATTATCTATTTTTAATCTAGTCGTTTTCGTACATTTTTTAATATCTAGTGGATAAGAACGAAAGTGTTTTAAAGCAGTTTCGTTTAATCCCGCGTGTACCATTAATTTTCCGAGTTGGTTGGAAATAAAAACAGGAACATTTAGAATGGAATACGCAGATTGTATTATTTGTTGGATATTGTTTTGCTTAATAACAGATTCTGTTAATTCACTATGATATTTCGTCACTTTATTTAGTAAGTTATGTTTCTCCAGTAATTTATCATAAGTATCTTCAAGTTCGTTTAAAATCGTTTGATTATTAAAATCTAATCCTTCATTCATCCACTCTTTTTTCGTTTTTACTTGAAAGGAACAATGTTGATCTCCTTTTGATCTACAAGTGATTTCCCTAACAAGTATTTCCTCCATAAATGCGTGTGATAAAATGCCACTTGCAAAGCCGCTTAAGGTGTAACAAGAACATTCAGAGGCTTTCCCTAAAAAGTCTAGGTGTATATCCACTTCAAAAGAATCATGCCAGATTCCAAAACCATTTTGCTGATATAAACGTCTTTCTTCATCGAAATAATTAATTTTATTATTATAAGTGATTGCTGATATATGCCCCAAATTAACATGTTCCTTTATTAAATCATCCATTGTTAAGTTCTTTTTTTGTCTATCCGTTTCTCGGGATTCTCCTAATTCTTTTCCAAATTGGAATAAGATCTTTTTTGCTCGATCAACTCCCATATTTTCAATCAACGTCTTTCTTAGTAAACCGAATGACTGTGATGTAATAACAATTTCAGAAGCCATATTGGTAGATTTCATCTATAAGTCTCCTATATGTAAAGTTATTTTTAATAAAGTACGTAATTGTACAATTATATTAATTGAAATTTTCAGAATTTACAATAAAAAGAGAAATGATAATCATTCTTTTAATCTTATATGATGGTTTTAGCGTTAAAAACGAATTGGAGGGGAATTCAATGGTATCATATGAAATTAAAAAAATTCAGACTGGAGACTTTCAGACAGTTTATTGTGAAGCTGGAGCTAATAATTCAGAAGTGATTTTTTTCTTACACGGATCAGGACCAGGTGCAACAGGTGAATCAAATTGGAAAGCAGCATTACAAATCTTAGGGGAAAAGTATCATGTTTTTGCACCGGATTTAGTTGGTTTTGGGAATACAGAAATCCCTGAAGATACGAATCTAACATTCTGGCAATGGACAACTTTACGTGTAAAACAAGTTTTGAAAATTATGGATCATCATAAGATAGAAAAAGCAAATTTAGTAGGGAATTCTATGGGAGGAGTTATTTCTCTAAACGCTCTCATGCAAGCCTCTGATCGATTTAATAAAGTTGTTCTAATGGGCAGTGGAGGAGGAGTTACAAAAGGAGCAACTCCAGAAATAGTACGTATGAAAGATTTCTTTAAAAATCCAACTATTGAAGACTTCCGTAATTTAATTACTTGGTTTTTGTATGACGAAAGTGTCTTGGAAGATAAATTAGAAGAAATTATTCAAAATCGATATGAAGTGATTATGCGACCTGAAGTTCAAAAATTATATCCAACATTGTTTCCTCCAAATCCGTTTGAATTACTAATTCCTCCAAGTGCCTTAAGAAGAATTAAACAGCAAGTGTTACTCATACATGGGTATGAGGATCAATTTGTGCCAAAAGAAAGTAGTTTGAGTTTAATGGAACATATTCCTAATGCGGAGTTGGTTCTATTAAAACAATGTGGGCATTGGGTACAAATTGAACAAGAAGAGCGTTTTATTCAATTAGTTGATCAATTTCTTGATACAAAAAGTGCTTCAGTATCATTAACTTAGGGGGTCGACATATGACGGTTATTATGAAAGATGAGAGAATCCATAACAAGCTGATGGAAAGTGCAAAACGTATTGGGATGATTGCAGAGAAAGAGGCTTTAGAAGCTGATAAAAATGGTTCCCTTTCACAAAATGTTATCAATATTCTTATGGAAGAAGAAATTCATCGCTTAATTTTGCCGAAAGTCTATGGCCATCCACAAATTGATTTTAAAACGTATACCGATTTTATCCAAAAAGTTGGGTTTCATAACTTATCTGCAGCTTGGTTAACTTATTTTTATTCATTGCACAATTCATGGACTACGCTTCTTCCAAAACATCGGATGGATGAGATTGTAGGTGACGGCGGTCTATTGGCCGATATTTTTGCTCCGGTCGGTAAAGTTGAACAGGTAGAAGGTGGATTTTTACTATCTGGCAAATGGAATTTTGTAAGCGGTATCAATTATGCAACTTGGGTTTCATTAGGTGCAACCCACCAATTTGATGGAGATCCAATGCCGAGTCGAATAGGATTATGTTTAAGAGTTTCCGAATTACAAGTTATCGAAAATTGGGATTCAATTGGGTTACGAGGCAGTGGAAGTAATACGGTAATCGCGGATAAACTATTTGTTCCTAATGATATGGTTTTCCGCTTTTCAGATGCAATCGATGGTACAGCGTTTAATTCATCAATTGATCAAGACTATTTATATAAATATGCTCCATTTTTCCCTGCATTTTATGTTGGTTTCCCTGCAATGGCATTAGGGGGAGCAGAGAGAGTATTAGTTGAATTTAAAGAAAGAACAAAGAAACGAGTACGACTTGATGGTTCGAATGAAGGGGAGTCTCCAAAAAGCCAAAGGGTACTTGCGGAACTAACGTTGAAGTACAAGGCGGGAAAAGGTTTGATGAACGAATATATTCACATGTTGGAAAGTGGAAGAGACACACACCATCCAGCTGAATTCAATGCAATCCGAGTGAAAATAATTCAGGAATGTATCGATATCGCTTCAAAAGCCACTCTTACACTTGGCGCAACTGCATTGCTAAAAGGAAGTCCGCTCGAAATGATTACAAGAGATCTAACTGCGATAGGAGCTCATATTACATCTTTATACGAAGACGGAATTAGCAATTATGGCAAGGTCTTGTTCGATGTTCCAACATTTTGTTTAGGATAAGGGGGAGATAAAATGGTGCAGTTCAACGTTTTACCGGAGATTGCTAAGTTAGGTCATGTAGCTTTGGTTTCAACAGATTTAGAGAAATCCTTATGGTTCTTTAAAGAGGTAGTGGGATTAGAAGAAACAGAAGAAGTAGATGGCGTACATTATTTACGTGCTTGGGGTGACTTTGAGCATCATACATTATCTTTAACAGCTGGTCCAGAATCACGAGTGGACCACATTGCCTTGAAGGCAAAGAGACGTGAAGATGTAGAAAACTTTGCGGTATTGTTAGAGGACGCCGGGGTAGAAGTATTAAAAGTTGAGGCTGGAGTTGAAAAAGGACAAGGGGAGGCAATTCGTTTCCAACTACCAAGTGGACATAATTTTGAAATCTATTTTGATATGGAAAAGACGAAAGCAAATGCTGAACGTAAAGCCGCATTAAAAAATCAAACGTATAAGGCATGGAGAAAAGGTATTTCGCCAAGACGAATTGATCATGTGAACATAGGGACAAATGGTGACCCAAATATTGTCATCAACTTCTTGGCTGAAAAGCTTGGATTCAAGATTCGTGAGTATATAAAAGCACCAACTGATGGGATGATGGGTGCATGGATGAGTGTGACACCATTAGTACATGATGTTGCAGTCATGGGAGATCCAACGTTTAATTCTCCACATGAACTTCATCACCTTGCTTATTGGTCAGATAATGCACAGGATATTTTAAGAGCTGCTGATATTTTATGTGAACATGGCATTCAATTTATCGGACCTGGAAAACATGGAATTACGCAAGCCTTGTATCTATATGCTATAGATCCAGGTAGTGGAGTGCGTTTAGAGTTATTCTCAAATGGTTATTTAATCTTTGAACCAGATTGGGAACCAATAGAGTGGACATTAGAAGAAATGAAACTAGGGTTTACTTACTGGGGTGAGCAAGCAGGTGCTAGACCAGAAGGACAAGAATTTACGATTAATGCAGGCCCAGCGAAAATTACTGTGGCAAATGATTAGGAGGATTAGAATTTCTTTGACTCCAAAATTAGTAGTGATTTCGATTGGTCACAAGGCACGCAAATAGCATATGAAGTTGTTTCAAAACATGTTGAAGATGAGCACACTCTTTTCATAGGAAAAGGAATAGATATTCATTTGGAAGAAAAAAATCCTTGTGGTTTTTCACCGCGAGGATTTTTTTGGATATTAATAAAGGGTAGGAGTAGGATTACAGGCAACAGCGTCTATGAATCTTGGATCAATTCCGTAGAATACCCAGAAGGCACCGTTCCATCGATATCCTGTTATTTCCCCATATTCCACACGAGTTGGGTAAAACCAGAATTGTTCCCCAGTTATAAGCCATACATAAGTATTTTCATATAGACAGTCGATGATATAGGATACAGAAGGTTTTGGTGGTATGAAAGTTGGTGGAGGGAATTGTGGTTGCATCGAACCCCCTGGTTGGAAAAATCCCATTTGATTTCACTCCTTTTCGATTAAATCCTCCACATTATATGTTGAAACGAATCAAAATGATTATAAACGGGTCAATGTATGTGTGGCATAATTTCCACATACCGTATATATTAAAAATATTTTTCTATTATATGTAAAGAAAAAGACGACTCAAAATTCACTTTTGAATTTTTGAGTCGTCTTTGAAAAAATTAACCACTTATTAAGAAGAAAATTTAGACTTTTGTTTGAATGTTTTACAACATGTCTCTCCAGAATGATTAGCTTCTTCTTTACGACTTTTCATGTCAAAATCCTGAGAAAATTCCTCTTTATCATAATTAGACTGATAGTCCATGTCCACTGTTATTTTACTTGCTCCACATATATTGCCTTTTGCATGAAAAAAGCAATTTGATACTGTGCAGTTAACTTCTACGTTTGGCATAATAATCGCTCCTATAATTTATAATAAAAAGAAAATTTTTAGATGTCTGTATCAATTAATTTATCCAAGTTATCAAAAATAATTCAAAAATAAATAAAAAGGAAAGGTAGAATGAATAAAATTTGCGGAGTGGAACCAATTGTGCATGGGAGCAGATAATGTTTTTACCTCAAGCTTTTTTTCCTTTTTGCTACTAAAAACACAACACTTTCTTATTGGAGAAAGTGTGTAATCTGGGGTTAAAAAAAGATGACTCCGGTAAATACCGAAATCAACCTAATATAAATACAGCAAAGAAATTGATAATAAAGCTTGCAAGCCCCGTCATATATGAATTCTCTTTACCAATTAAGGTAGAGAAGAAATCCATTTGATTCGTCAAAATAACTACAATTGCAGCTATTGGAGCAACAATCAAAATATTAAAACCTTTCACTGCTCCAAAAATAATAAATGCAATTGCAAGTAATATACCTATAACTTGAATAATTTCCATTATTTACTACCTTTCATTCTTTCATTTTTATTGTCAAATATTATAGTGTTTGTTTGTGTTCGAATAATGTTCACAGCTATAATCTTCCATAATCCATTGGTCATCCCAAGAACGTTGTAAATTTATATACTCTTTAAATATCTAAATCTATTTGTTATTGCTTTATTTTTCATGTTGTTATCCTCCTAAGATGTCATTTGTATTTAACAAATGAACTATAACGTAGTTTTCACAATTTCGTAAAATATATATATTGCATGTTTTGCATTCGTTTTTTTCATGATTAAAAAGGTAATTCAGCTGAAACAAAAAATGATGGCTGAAAAGTAAGTGGAGAACCAATACTACGCATTTGAATGCTACTAAAAAAGCTCTAAAAAAGTTAAAGGAATAAGTAGGAATTTTTACAATGAATAGGTATGATATTCAATATAACCGTGATAAACTAAGGCGAATTAATTTTATACGTTCATTGGGGGTACAAAATGAAGAGAGAAACAAAGGTCATGCCTGTTATGGCGGCACTCATGTTGGGGATCTTTATCGCATCGCTTGATAACACCATTGTCGCAACGAGTATGGGGTCCATCATTGGTGATTTAGGTGGTATGGATAAATATGTTTGGGTGACTTCTGCTTATCTGGTGGCAGAGATGGCAGGGATGCCGATTTTCGGTAAGCTATCAGATATGTATGGACGAAAGAAGTTTTTTATTTTTGGGTTACTGCTATTCCTCGTAGGGTCAATACTTTGTGGAACAGCACAAACGATGATTCAATTATGTATTTTCCGCGCTATTCAAGGGATTGGTGGTAGTGCACTAATGCCAATCGCCTTTACAATCATTTGGGATGTATTGCCAGCTGAGGCTCGTGGTAAAATGAGTGGGCTTTTTGGCGCTGTTTTTGGTCTTTCCAGTATTGTAGGTCCATTATTAGGCTCGTTTATCACAGATCATTTTCATTGGCGTTGGATCTTTTACATAAACGTTCCGATTGGTTTAATCGCTTTAGGACTCATTGTTTTCTTTTACAATGAATCGACCGTACACACACGTCAAATCATTGACTGGGCAGGGGCGATATTCCTTGTAGGTTTTTCTGTTTTACTCATGTTCGCGCTTGAGTTGGGTGGAGATACGTACAGTTGGAGTTCATGGCAAATTATTTCGTTATTTGTATTGGCGATTGTTTGCTTTGTTATTTTTCTATTCGTTGAAAAATATGCGAAAGACCCTATTTTACCTTTTGCTTTATTTAAAGAACGACTTTATTCAAGTAGTGTTTTAACAGGAATGTTCTATGGCGCAACGTTTATGGTCTCTACGATTTATATCCCGCTTTATATTCAAGGGGTGACAGGTGGTAGTGCTACCAATTCTGGTCTATTACTTTTGCCGATGATGGTGACTTCAAGTGTAGCAGCCGCATTAGGTGGTAATTTTGCCAATAAGTTTAGCTACAAATCGATTATGATATTTTCAAGTATTGTGTTAGCAATTGGTACGATTTTACTTGGAACATTAGATCCTACCACTCCAAGCTATCTGTTAACCATTTATATGATGATTATCGGTCTTGGTGTTGGACCTTCATTTTCCATTTTAGGGATGTCATCTATTCAAAAAGCGTTGCCACAGCAGCGGGGTATTGCTAGCTCTACCAGTAATTTCTTACGTTCTTTAGGGATGACGCTTGGTGTAACGATTTTTGGGGTCATTCAAAAAAACAGTTTCTTATCAGGAATCCCTGAAGCTTTTAAACAAAATGCAGCAGGCAATGACAGCCGTGCTCTATTATCTCCGGAGTTACGTTCACATATACCAGCAGATATTTTAAAACAAATTACAAATGCATTATCAAGTTCACTAACGACGACTTTTTTATGGACGCTTGTTCCACTTGCGATTGCGTTTGTATGTATTTTGTTTATGGGGCAAGAAAAACTATCTGATGCTCATATGAATAAAAAAATGTAGGATAGATGTGAGTCGATAGAATTATATTACAACTAGCGAAGGGCGATTACGATATAAAGGTAATCGCCTTTTGTATGAGTCTAAACATAAAAATAGTACGAACGTTCTTATCAAGATATAATAAAAGTATCTTAAATCAAAGGAGTTTTGCTTTATGAGTAAAAGATTTTCTTATTACGAAATTGCACCTGATGGTATGGGGATTATGATGGAAATGGAAAAGTACACGAAAACGACAACAATTGAACGAAAACTTCGTGAGCTTATCAAAATTCGTGCTTCTCAAATTAACGGTTGTGCGTATTGTTTGAATATGCATACATCAGATGCTCGGAAAATGGGCGAAACTGAACAAAGAATATACTGTGTGAGTGCTTGGAAAGAGTGTGAATTCTATACTGAAGCAGAAAAAGTGGCTTTAGAGTTAACAGAGTACGTGACATTAATCCCAACTAAACGTGTTCCAGATGAGCTCTATCAACGAGTGCGTGAACACTATAATGAGAAAGAGTATGTCGATCTTATTTTAATCATTAATCAAATTAACAGTTGGAATAGAATTTCTATTGCAATGGGAAATACAGCAAGTGAACAATGATTACCTTGGATGAACATCTAGTGGTGTTCGTCTTTTCTTTTTCTTATACTAATCCAAAATTTTCTTATGCAAAGTGTTCAAAAGTTTATGATAAACATTAAGCAATTACACATATTAAATACATATTTGATTGTCTCTTTTCAAAATAAAAAGAGCCAAATGTTCAGATTAATGGTACAGTTAGAAAGAAAATTTATAAAAGTGAGTAGGCGAACAACATGATTGAAGTTAAATCATCTCCAATTAGTGATGGAGAATTCAATAGAGGGGTATTTGCTACATGTGATATTAAAAAAGGTGTACTCTTTCATGAAGCACCTGTTATTTCTTATCCAAATGAACAACATCAATACATTGAACAAACGTTACTTGCTGATTATGCATTTGAGTATGGGATTAACCATTCTGCGATCCTTCTTGGTTACGGTATGTTGTTTAACCATTCCTATGAACCTAATGCAACATATGAGATTAATTTTAAGAATCACACATTTGACTTCTATGCTTACACAGATATAAAAGCAGGTGATGAGATTCTAATCAACTATAATGGTGATGTTGATAATAAAGATCCGCTTTGGTTTAACGAGGACTAAAAAGGGTATTAATTATGACAATAATAGAAAAAATTGATCATATTTATCAAAAAAAATCCAAACTAAATTTTTTGTTTTCTTAATTGCTGAATGAATATAGGATATACTATAAGAGTCCTGTATTTTGCAGAAATAGGTAGGAACGAAAATTTAATAGTTAAGTTTTTATTGGAGGATTATGATGAATTACAAAGTTATGAATAAACAAGTATTTGAACAAGCTCAACTCCGTTCAGTTTCAGACGTTCAATTCACTGAAGAAGAACTTCAAAACGGTATGTTGTTAGCTATTTCTAAGGCTGATGAGACCCTTGCTTTATATTTAGTGGATATAGACGGTCAAAAGAAATTTGATGTCCGTTGGGATGATTCAACTGAAATTTTCAATGGCTGGTATTCAGCTTGGGATAATTTCTGTTGGTGCCTAAATGTTGTAGATAATCAAAAATAATCATTTAGATAAAAAAGCGAAGGCAAAAATTTATTTTGCTTTCGTTTTTTATTTTTTAATCATTACTTTTGTAAATTATGGTAAACTACTTTTTCACTATCCTCTGTCCATAAAATCGTCTTTATGGCATTGCTTCTGTATAAACCCATTCAATATCGAATCGACGTATATTTCTAAATTCCTAAACAATAAATTTAATAAAGGTCAAATATCCTATTTCTAAAAATCCTTTTATTTTTTTGTAAAAAATTGATAATTATAAACGAATTTTCTTAATTTTTAATTTACCAATTATTAACTGTTCCTTTACAAGCGAGGAGTATGCTTGATTTTGGAAACATACTAAATGGTAAAGGTGGTATATTGATGAAACGAAGTAAATTTATTGCAGCAGCATCGCTTGCAACAGTTATTCTTGGATCGACTACAGGGTATGCAGCGTACACCAATTTTGTTGGACCAAAAGAAAATGGAACAGCTGTAACACCACATGGTTGGACGGTTACTCCTACTGGCGAACAAATAACACTTGGAGATTTCCCTATGGGTGCCGCAGTAAGTCCTGATCATCGTTATCTAATTGTTTCGAATGATGGACAAGGTGAGCAATCTTTGCAAGTTGTTGATATTAAAAGTCAAAAGGTTGTCCAAACACTTCCTTACAAATCTCCAGAAGCCCTTTATTTGGGAGTTGCTTTCTCACCAGATGGAAAAACAGTGTACGCTTCAGCAGGTGGCAACAACAAAATCCGCGTTTTGGATTTTGTTAATGGAACGCTAACTGAAAAAGCTTCTATTAAACTTACATCTGACAACAATACAAACTTCTACCCTGCAGGAATTTCAACTTCACAGGATGGAAAATCACTTTTTGTTGCAAATAATTTAAACCATTCGATTTCAAAAATTGACCTTGCCACTAATCAAATCGTCAAAACAACACCTGTTGGAAAACATCCATATGCAGCAGTTATGAGCCAAGATGGAAGTTCTCTTTATGTTAGTAACTGGGGTGAAAGTAGCATCAGTGTCTTAGATCCGAATACGTTGGATGTTAAAAACACGATTTCTGTAGGTCTTCATCCGAACGCTATTATTGAAGATCCAAAAACTAATATGCTTTATGTATCTAATACGGATAGTGACTCTGTTTCTGTAGTGGATACTAAGTTACAAAGAGAAATCAAAACAATTTCTGTAAATCCAAATAAAAATGGTCTTACAGGTAGTCAACCAAACTCTTTGAGTTTAAGCTCAGATGGAAAAACGTTATATGTAGCGAATGGCGGAAATAACGATGTGTCTGTTGTTGACCTGAAATCAGGTAAAGTGAAAGGCTTGATTCCTACAGCTTGGTATCCAAGCGGAATCTATTTAGAAAATAACAAACTAATGGTACTTAATGGTAAAGGACTAGGTGCTGGTCCGAATAAGGAAGGCCAGTATATTGGGTCTATGATCAAAGGTACCATGTCCTTTATTGATGTACCAAATGATAAGGAACTAAAAAAATATACGAAAAAAGTAGAAAAGAATAATGAAGTTTATAAACCAACTGGATTCAGTGCAAGCAAAAAATTCCCGATTCCTCGTTTTGAAGGACAAGAATCACCAATCAAACATGTCATCTATGTAATCAAAGAAAATCGTACGTATGACCAAGTTTTTGGCGATGTGGAAAAAGGGAATGGCGACTCAAGCTTAACGACTTTTGGTGAAAAAATTACGCCGAATATTCATAAGTTGGCTAACCAATTCGTTCTATTAGATAATTTCTATGCGAACGCTGAAATCAGTGCTCAAGGACATAACTGGTCAACAGCAGCTCAAGCAAATGATTATGTAGAGAAAAACTGGTTTGCCAATTACTCAGGTCGAAATCGTGCATATGACTTCGAAGGAGGAAATGAAGCAGCCTATCCAAAAGCAGGATTCTTATGGACGAACGCTGCTCGTTCAGGCGTATCCTTCCGAAGCTATGGCGAATTCACAGAGTACGACAAAAACACTGGAAAATATGTTGCTTCTGAAGCTAGTTTAGGAAATAACTTTGATCCAGACTTCCCTTCTTATAATCTTAAAATTTCAGATCTTACTCGCTATGATGCGTGGAAAGAAGAATTTAGTCAATATGTAGAGAATGGAAATCTTCCTCAATTGCAAATTGTTCGTCTGCCTAATGACCATACACTTGGAACAAGAAAGGGAGAACTAACTCCTCAAGCGATGGTGGCTCAAAATGATTATGCATTAGGAAAACTAGTGGAAACAGTAAGTAATTCTCCATATTGGAAAGACACAGCTATTTTCGTGACGGAAGATGACGCCCAAAATGGATGGGATTCTGTAGATGCTCACCGTACAACATCTCTTGTAATCAGTCCGTATACACAAACAGGAAATGTGGATAGTACGCTTTATGATACAACATCCATGATTCGTACGATGGAAATGATCTTGGGCATGAAGCCAATGACACAATATGATGCTTCAGCTGTACCAATGATTAATACTTTCACTGATAAACCTAACTATAAGTCATTTAAGCTAGAAGAACCAAAATATCCACTTGATCGAAAAAATGGAGATAACGCACCGATGGCAGCAGAATCTGCAAAACTAGATTTCACAGGAGTTGACCATGCTGACCCAGAAAAATTAAACAAAATTCTATGGAAAGCAACAAAAGGAGATAAACCTTACCCAGGAGAAAAAAATTCAAATAAATAATTAGGGTGCATCTTCTTAAAATTCGACTTGAATAAATAGGTATCAAATTTTATATGTGGCCAGTCACTTTGGCCACATATTTCTTTTATCCCGCATTAACGGGCAGTAAGACTCCCACCTCAAGGCTTTAGAGAATTCGAAGAAGGATAGGTGGGAGATAACTGCCCGTAACTGCCCGATTGGTTCAACTAACAATCAGTGGGGGATGGAATAGAAAACCCCCACTGATTGAAGTTTCACTTTATAGGCAAATTTTATTTTAAAGGAAGGTTTTCATAGATGATTCGAATAATTGAGGGAACAATGAAACGTTCTGTTTTGATTTTAACGATGGTTGTTCTCATTTTAGCATGGGGCGCAATGTCTGTAATTCAGATGCAGCGAGACTACCTACCGCCTATTAACAATACGGCGCTCATGGTATCCATTCAGGCAGATCAATATCAAGCTGATCAAGTGAAGAAAATTATTACGTCTAAAGTGGAAGAAGCTGCCGGATCAATTGATAAGTTGAACTACATAGAGTCAAACTCATTTGATGGAGGATTTATGGCAAGCCTTTATTTTCCTAGTCATACGAATATGGAGAAAGCGGAAGAAGACGTAAAGGCTGCCATTGAAAAAGTGAATTGGCCTGAGGGAGTGAAAATGCCTCAGATTACGCGCGTTAGTACAAATTCGTTCCCAGTTATGCGATTAAGTTTGACAAGCGGAACTCAATCAATAAATGAAAATCAGTTACGCACTTCACTTCAAGAAAAAGTAGTCAATGAAATTAAACATGTTCCTGGTGTAAGGGAAGTTCGTGTCACAGGAGCAGGAAAAGATGGATACATATTAACACTAGATCAAGGGTCTCTAAATAAATATGGCTTAACGATGAAAGATGTCCAAACTGCACTTTCAACGATTCAACCAGCCTTGCCACAAGGAACAATCCAAGCAGCAGGTGGACCAGAGGGTAAACTAACGATGCCACTCCGAGTGAAAGATTGGGCTATCACGAGCTCTGATCTAAAAAATGTGAAAATCCCGGTTAAAGACGGTGGCTCTGTAAGTTTACAAGAGATTGCGAAAATAAATCAAAATATCATAGACCTACAAACGATTTCTAGAACAGGTGGTCAACCAAGCGTTATTCTTGATGTATTAAAAACACCTTCTTCTAATATTACGGATGTAACCGAAAGAATAAATGAAAGAATGAAAAACAATCCTGAGATCCAATCTGGAGCTATTAAACTTTCGGTATTATCAGACCAAGGCAATGAAATAAATAATGCGTTAAAAGGGCTAGTAAAAGAAGGATTATTGGGAATTGTATTCTCGATTGTCTGTGTATTTTTATTCTTTAGAAATATTCGTTCTACCATTATCATCGCATTGTCTTTGCCAATTTGTCTTCTTGCTACAACCGCAATACTCCGTGCAATGGATGTTAGTTTAAATGTCCTAACCATTTCTGGATTAATTGTAGCAATGGGGCGTGTGGTTGATGATTCGATTGTAGTTATTGACAATATGTATCGTAAGCTTATGAAAGAAACGGACGGTCATGTGACCAAAAAGCAATTAGCGGCAGGCGTCGTCGAGATGATTCCAGCTATCTCTTCTTCCACCGCAACGACAGTGGCCGTATTTCTACCTATTTCACTAATTGGCGGTATGATTAGTTCTGCTTTTTCAGGATTTGCTTGGTCTGTCGTGATTGCCCTAGTGACATCACTGGTGGTATCTATCTTGGTTGTGCCAACACTGGCCCATAGCATGTGGAAAAATAAGGTTATGTCCACACCTGTTGAATTGGAAACAAAAGCACAAGATTACCTAAAAAAAATATTCTTGAGAAAAAAGGCGATTGCAATACTAGCTGTTGTTCTATTGGCACTAACGATTGCTAGAGCAATATTTATTCCATTGAACTTTTTACCAAGTGGTAATGTAAAAGATGTAGCCATTCAAGTTGAACTACCTGAGCAAGCCATGCTTTCTGATGTTGATGCAGAAGTGAAAAATATTGAAACCATTTTAAAGGACATTCCAGAGGTGAAAACATATTCTTCCACACTCGGTTCATCATTTACGCCAATGTTCGACGACGTCTTTGATGAAGGCGGAGGCTGGATGCAAAAGCAAAATATTGCCAATGTCTCAGTCGGGGTCAAGGATCAAACGGATATTGATGCATTTGTAGAAAAGTTGCGTAAACAGCTTGGCTTACTGTCGACTACAGCAGTTTACACAGTTTCCAATCAAAATATAGCTGGAGATGATTCTAAGCTAAAAATTATTCTATCTGGGGCAGGGCAAAAAGAGCTTGAAACAGCTGCCGTATTAGTGAGAAGTAAACTTCAAATGATACCAGGGCTTAGTATTGAAGGAACAGCCAATGATACGGATGCACCAATCAAACACTATCTTTCCCTTGATATTGAAAAAATGCAGCGCTTAGGGCTTGATGTCAATGAAGTGCTCAACCGAATTAACAGTTATTTACCACAAAAGGTTAGGATGAATCTAACTTCTAAAGATTTTAGTACGCCTGTTGAGCTCCGAATAGATAAACAGGAAAAGCTAAATGCGTTTGATCAAAATCCAGAAAAGACCATCTTATCTAAATTAGGAAATGAAACATTTAAAGCTAAGGATGGTTCAAAAGTGTATTTAGCTGAAATAGCTTCTATACAGACAAGTACTCAAACAATGATTAGTGAGAGAGATGGACGACCATTTGCCGCTGTCACAGGAAATATTATCACTAGAGACATTGGAAAAGTAACAAAGCAAGTGAATAAAACGATGGAAAGTCTAAATCTACCTGCAGGTGTCGAATATTCAATTGGTGGAATCTCTCAACAGGTTAAACAAATGATTATGGAAATGAGCCTTGCTTTAGCTTTATCCCTACTTCTTGTTCTCATGATTGTCAGTTCCGTATTTCATGGCTGGCAAGCACCAATTGCCGTATTGGCTTGTATACCAATGGCGCTTATCGGGTCAGTTTGGAGCATGACACTCTTCCAATTAGAATGGAATTTGGCAGCATTGATTGGTTTGTTAATGCTCACAGGAATTGCGGTCACGAACGGAATCGTTCTCGTTGATAAAATTGAAAGAAATCTAGCAGCAGGTATGGATTCCAAACAAGCTATTTTGCTTGGTACAGCAAGCAGGGTTAGACCTATATTAATGACCGCAGGAACAACAATCTTAACATTACTCCCTTTAGCGATTTCGAATAACGGAAATACGCTTGTTTCTCAAACACTTGGCATTGTCGTTATTGGTGGGATGATCAGTTCCACACTAATTTGCCTCCTAGTCATTCCAATGCTCTATGAATGGCTGAGAGGAAAAGCGACTAAAACTAAAAAAATTAAAGTGAATCAGGAAGCTGCTTAAACTGGTGATTATCAAAAATTAATGAGAGCTTAAAATTTGATTAAAAAACGAATTCCAATAAATTTTGGAATTCGTTTTTTTATTAGAACAGATTTGAAGATTTTATTGAGTAATTTTTCTTCCTTTGCAGTGATATGATAAAAATGAGAATAAATTGAAGGAGGACTTTTTATGCAGAAAATCGCGATTATCGGTGGGGGTCCTGCTGGTTTAACTGCAGCAATTGAAGGTGCTAAAAATGGTTTAAGTATAGATTTATTTGACCAATACAATATTGGCGATCATATTCGATGTGCGGAAGGCTTTTTTGACACGCTAAATATGCTGGGTGAGCCAAAAGCTGGTGTAAGATTTAAAGTTGAGGAAATGGATTTTAAGGTAAAAAATAGCTACGGATTTCCAAGCGATGACAAAATAAATCTATGGATGATTGACAGAAGTGAGTGGCAAATTGCTCTAGCAGAAGAAGCTAGAGGATTAGGTGCAAATATTTACGAAAACACGCCGATTTCAAAAGTGAAATTTAAAGAACTTGTTGAAAAGTATGACTGGGTGATCGATAGTTCGGGTGCTCCATCTGTAACATCCAAAGTTTACGGGTTTAATCAATTCTATAAAGAAACATCTGGACTTACAGTTCAATATACATTATTAGGTGATTTTAGTAAGTATAACGGAAAAATCTTTGCAGCCTTAATTGAAGATTATTCTGGATACTATTGGATTTTCCCAAAATCAGAGAACGAAGCAAATGTCGGGTTAATTTTCTTTAAAGATTACGATTTAAATCTTTGGGAAGAATTAGACAAGGTCATTGAAAAAGAAGGATTAGCTTCATATACAAAAACAAGAAAGCTAGGAGGTATATGTCCAGTTGTTCAACCTGATCAATTAGTATATGAAAATGTTTTACTGACAGGCGATGCAGCAGGATTAGTCTCTGCCTTACATGGTGGGGGAATAGATAATGCATGTATTTCAGGGAAAATTGCTATCGAATGCATTGTCAATGATGAAGTAAATCAATATCAACATAAAATCAATGATGTTTTGGGTAAAAAGCTTGACGGCGAAACACGTCTTGCAAACTTAGCGTATAAATTAAACCCAAGTATATTGGATAAACTTGTTAAAGTAGTAAGTCGTTCAAATAAGACACTAGGTGAGTATGCATTCTTAAATGGTAACGGGGATGCTCTTGGAAAACTTGGGTTACTCAAAGGGATTATTCCGCCACTAGTGAAGAAGTAGTACTTTTCATTGCTAATGTATTGGTTAATATAGATTGAGTTTTACTTTTCCGTAAAATGTTATGGAAAAATAAAAAATGCTTGTCCGATAAGTTAATACCAATTGACAAAAAACTACCTTTCTATTTCAAATAGAAAGGTAGTTTTTTTAGATATGCATGGAACTATTTTCTTTTCATGAATGATCGAATCACTGCAATAATAGCAAGAATAAGAGCAATTATTGATAAGGTTAAAGTTGTTGTTGAATTAGAATCTTCCGTTTCAGTAGCTGCTGCTGCGCTTTCAGAATGACTTGTTTCTGCTTTTGAATGATCGTGAGCAGTAGTAGCTGGTGCTACATTATTTGTTGAAGCAGTAATTTTCGTAATGGCATGCGGTGTATCTGCACTTTCATCACCTGTCCATTCTACAACAGTGCCATCTTTATAGTATTGATAAGCATCCCAAGCAGCTTCTGTTTCTTTATCTGGGTTTTTTGCTACAAAAGAGAATTGTTGGAATTGTCCTTCAGTAATACCTGCACCAGTTGCTTTCCAAGTAACTGTTTTTGTTTTGCCTGATGCATCTTTATCAAGTGAAACATTCCATCCTGCAACAGGTTGATAAGATTCAAATTCAGCGCCTTCCGGAATTTTTAACGTTACTTTTGTTGTATTAACTGCCTTTTCAACAGGTACTTTCATTGTATAAGTTTCCCATGCCCCTGGTTGGGAAACATCTGGTTTTACGGTTACATGTGCACTTGCTGTTCCTGCAAAAATCATCAAAGCAAGACCTGATGACATAATTCCTACTGACCATTTTTTAAATACATTTTTCATTTTAATTTCTCCTTTTATCATGAATTATCCCGCTTTAACGGGCTTTTGACTCAACTGCCAGGCTTTAGAAAATTTCGAAGAAGCAGCGGTTGAGATAACTACCCGTAAAAGCCGATTGGTGAGATACAGTGAAACTTCCGATACGTTAGCAGAGGTTTAGTTGAACCAATCGGGTTTGTACTGTCGATTGATCGTAGCGTACGCTTGAGATCTTAGCGACAGTAGAACGGCACTAACAATCAGTGGGGGAAGAAACCCCCCACTGATTGAAGTTTCACTTTATTGACTTCCCACTACGGGACTAAAGTTAAAATCATAACTATCTAAAGACTTCGTTAAGATATGCACTTTTACTTTCCATTTACCGGCCATATTGATATACATGCCTTTGGATTGATATATACCTTGTGTTTTTTCGTCTACGTTGATTGTATTTTCTTTTAGATTTGCATTCAGATTAGTGAATGTAAGCTGTGCCTGTTCTACATCCGAAATTGGTTTGCCATTAGGACCTTTTAAAACAATTGTAAAAGAATTTACACCTGCTGTATTAGGGCTAATCTGTAAAGTAGCTGTGTTTTTATTATCAAGTACTACTGTTTGTTTGAAAGGTCCTGGTGACGAAATGGCAGTTGGTAAATTGCTTAATATAGCTGCCAGAATCATCACAATCAAACCTATCCCAAATTCAAAATAAATAGAACGAGTAAGTGTTTTGTTGCCATTTTTTTTACCTTTGATAAAATGTATTGCGCCGAAAATGAGCATAATCACAAACAATATAATTTTGCCAATCAAGGCTTTACCGTAATATGTGTAAACGAAAGAATGGAGTGTTGGAATATATGCCAGACCTCCATAAATTCCTGTTAATAATAGGACAGCAGTTGCGATAAAAGCAATCAAAGAGAAACGATGAATCGAATTCCAATAGAACTTTTTTTCATGATCCTTCATTTGCGTTTTGCGGCTGATTGGTAAAAGCCATGCTATATAGATTAGTGATCCTACCCAAATACTTGCTGCTAGTAAATGAAGAATATCAAGTGGTATAGCCAAGATTTTATATTTGGAAGTACCAGCATGACTCGTAAGCGATTTTGTAATTAATATAGCTACAAACAATACAACCGAGAATATCCAATATTTATTCAGCATTTTGGATCCTTGTCGTCGTTTAGCAATATAAACAGCAATCAAAAGTCCAACAATACAGAGCATTTGGATGAACCAAATGGTACCAAATGAAGTTTGATTCAAAGTCACGTTTAATAGATTAAGATTAAATGCTTTTAGCCAAGATACACCTGCATCAATACTAGTTTGTAATGGAAGGTTTAGTAATATGCTCACGAACATACCGAGCGATGCAAGCCAAATGAGACGATTACTTTTTGAGTAAATACATTTGTATGCATCATCACTCATAACTCGAACTATAAGAAGGTTGAAAATAATACCGCCTATATAAAGTGCGAAGCTTGTATACAAGAGGAAGCGCAGAAATAATAAATCTGCTTTTGGCATGTAACTGGATGTTACTGCTTTCACAGCACTAACTTTGTTTTGAGATGTACCTATACTGAAGGGGATGACCCCTTGAACTGGATGTCCATCTGCAGAAACAGCTTTCCATTGAAGCGTATAAATACCATTCGGTAACTTTTCTTTTATCTTAGCCTCAAGAATTGTATTATTTTCCTCATTGATTCGGTTTTTTTCTAATGGTACTTTCTTTCCCGAAGAATCCAAAACTACAATCGAATGAAATCCAGACTGAATGGACTCGTTAAACTGAAGATAGAACTTTGTTGGTGTTTTGGATAAAATTTCGTTTTCAGCAGGGTTTGAGTTAACGATAAAAGCATGGGCAGAAGCATTTTTTGGAAATAAGGTCGCCATGTATATACACAATAAAACAATAAGAATCGATAGTTTGTAGAAGTACCTTTTGTTATTATTCATTATGGCAAACATCTATAATCACCACTTTTTTTTAATCCATTCAATTTTTTGCTATCTTGAAACTTCAAATATTATTCTTCCTCTCTAGTCTTCTCATAAAAAATGATTTTTATCGACTACCTCCTCTTTTAAAATTGAATGGTATTATTGAATTGAAAAGTCTACGTATATTGAATAAATAGGCTTGTTTTATTAGCAATTATCATTGTATAAAATAATTGTGAAATTTGAACGAAGTTTCGAGGAAAATAAGAAAAAATTTATCAAGAATTGGAATTTTGTTTGAGGAAAGACTTAAGCTTAGAGGAATCCATTTTTGTAGCAAAACGAAGTATAAACATAAACAATTATTATTGATATTATGGTCCCAATATAAATAAAGGTATTTAATCATCGGTTTTTACTAACCCTATGATTAAAAAGGAAAGAGGGATATTGTGGATAAAGATGCACATTACTTTTGGGCTGTTAAATTACCGGATCCAATTAAACAAAATATTCATGACAAAATGGAAAATCTCAAACAAGTCTTTTTGTTTCAACGCTTTGTACATAAGAGCGATTATCATATTACTCTTGCCTTTCTCGGTTCGGTAGACGAGCAAAAATTGTCTAATGTAATCGAACAAGTAAGTAAGGCAATTAAGAATGTAAAAGCTTTTCCATTACAGATTCAAGGAATCAATATCTTTGGAAATTCCAAATCACCACGGATCTTTTGGGGTGCAGTAAATCAAGAGCATGCATTATTTCAACTTCAAGAAATCGTTCATGAAAAATGTCAGGAAGTGGGATTTACATTAGAAACTCGTCCATATCATCCGCATATTACAATCGCAAGGAAATGGTCAGGAACACAAGAATTTGAGATGGAATGGTTAGACAAATATAATCCATATGCTGGAAACCCTTTGTCTCTTCAAGTAAATGAAGTGGTGTTATACAAAACACATGTTGAACGTACACCAAAGTATGAGCCAATTGCGATCTTTAGATTAAACGAATAAAAGGTAGTTATAGGAAAGAAAAAACATGACGGTCAAAAGCTTAAATCTTTTGATCGTCATGTTTAATATCTACATTATTCTCTTTGAACAAATGGTTTTCCATTATTCGTTCCTTATTGAACTTCCTTTAATCCTTTACCATCAATAATCATTTGAATACCTTCTTCACAATACCCGTAAGTACGCCAAGAACAAGTTTCACAAACTGTTTGGATATCAGAAGGAATGACATGTTTTTGGATATGGGATTCAATGTCTTCCCATTTCAAAATTTGTCCAATCTTTAATCCGATTTTTTCTAAAATCGCAGCGTCTCTATTATAAATGTTATAATCTTGGCAGTGATATTTACCGGAGTTTGGATACTTTTCGCATAATTGATCTGGCCCATGTACAAGTTGAATATACGTTTCCGGATTTTTTCTTAAGATCTGATGTAAACGAGTCATGTTTTCAACATATTCTTTGGAATAGCCCATACCCCGATAACCTAGTAGACAAAAAATATGGTGACCTCGTAACTTATACATAACTCAACCCCCAGTTTGATTAGATTTATATGTTAACTAATAATAATTGTAGGTTAACTCTTTTCTTTTATCTTAACATATGGAAAAGTAAAAAAGGGCCACACCTGTAATTAATCATGAAAGTATCAATTAGGTTGTTGAAATGATAAACTTTTATTTGTGTATTTTATGATAGGAACACAAACTTCAGTACTTTGTCATTGACTGGATTGCTCGTTAGGTATTTGGAAATAATGATGATAATAAGATATGTGTGACTAGTAATTATTAAAAATAAAGTGAATAAACAATTAGTGAGGAAGATGAACAATGGAAAACAACGATATATTAATCAGATTACGATATGCACTTGATATTAAAAATAAAGACATGGTAGAGATTTTTAACCTTGGTGGTGTGCAAATAACGAAAGATGAAGTATTAAAAATCCTTACCAAATCAAATGATGCGTATGATGAGGATGAAGTAGAAGAATCGGAAGACCAAATCAAATGCAATGACAAAATGTTAGCTTCATTTTTAAATGGCTTCGTTACATTTAAAAGAGGACCTCAACAACCAAAGCCTGGACAACCTAAAGAATCTGAGCCAATAAACCATAAAAAAGACCATGTTAATAATATGCTACTGAAGAAAGTAAAAGTAGCACTCCAATTAAAAACGGAAGATATGCTAGATATTCTGGACGAAGGTGGAATCGTTGTATCAAAAGGTGAACTAGGTGCTATTTTAAGAAACCCTGGTCACCGTAATTACAAAGAATGCGGCGATAACTTTGCACGTAAATTTTTAAAAGGATTGACGTTTAGATATAGAGGATAATTTTTCATTACAAGTACCATACAAAAAAGTCCCCAAAGCCGGGGACTTTTTTGCTTTTATAAGTGAAAGAATCGTTTGGTATTTTCAAAAGAATGTACAGCTACTTCTTCCGCAGTAACATCCATATATTTGGCGATTTCCTCCACGATATGTGGTAGGAATGCAGGTTCATTTCGACCATGTTTTGGTTTTGGACGCAAAGTTCGAGGTGTTAGATAGGGGGCGTCTGTCTCGACCATTATACGATTGAGCGGAATGAATTTTGCGGCTTCTTGTAAATCCATTCCTCGTCTTTCATCACAAATCCATCCAGTAACGCCAATATGAAAGCCCATTGATATATATTTTTTGACTTCTGAAGCATTCCCTGTAAAACAATGAACGACTGCATTTTTAATTAGTTCTGGGTAGTTTTCCATGATTTCCACAAATCGCTCATGCGCATCTCTAACATGTAAAAAGAGTGGCATGGAAAGTTCTCTTGCCAACTCCAATTGAGCAACAAAACATTCTTCTTGAACATCTTGAGGAGAGTACATCCGATTAAAATCTAAACCACATTCTCCAATAGCCACCACTTCTTTATTTTGTGCTAGTTGTCTCAGTACATCGATGGATTCGTGGGTAAACAAACTTGCATCATGTGGATGAATCCCCGCTGTGGAATAAAGAATATCAGGATATTGTTTTGCTATTTCTAAACTTGCTTTACTACCTTTTTCACTAGAGCCCGTAAGAATCATTTGTCCAACTCCACTTTGAAGTGCTCGCTCAATGACTTCGTTGTAATCCTTTGAAAAACTCTTTTCTGTTATGTTAAGACCAATATCTATTAATGATTGCATAAAATTTCCTCCTGAATGCTCGATATGTTTATTTTAGTGAATTCGATAGAGTATGTACAATGAATTCGCCGATTAGTGAATACGACTTAGCTACAAATAAGTTTTCAATAAAAGGATATTCTTTATCCACGCTACAGGTGATTTTATTCACGACAATACAAGCTATATCCACGGCAAAACAAATTGAATCCATACGATGACAATTCAAGTCTTCATATACTCGATTAAAGATCCAGTTATACTTCAATCATGGGATACGGCATAGTTTCGGCTAAGTAGTATAAGATTTTCATTGATTACTATATAAATGACTAACTAACTTATATCCACCTCGAGCGGACAGTTCCACGTGAAACTAAAATGAATCAAAAAAGATAACAGCTTAAGTCATCTACACTTCTCTTTAACAACCATAGAAAAAATTATTCAGTCAACTTGTCCCATTTCATATAATTTTCATCTATCAATAAATAATCATGTTGCAACAGTTGAGATAAATTCTTAAAAGTTTTAAAAAGTATTTTAGTGATGTAAAGAGTATTTTAAGGTATCCTAGTTTTAGGATTATTCCTTGGTTTAAATTATAATGAAACTATTCACGTAATGAATGAAATGATGAATAAGAGGTGGAAAGTATATGGAATTAGGAATCACAACGTTTGTAGAAACAACACCTGATGTGCAAACAGGTGAAGTGAAGAGTCATGCAGAACGTATTCGTGAAGTTGTCGAAGAAATCGTGTTAGCGGACAAAGTAGGATTGGATGTTTTTGGAGTAGGGGAACATCATCGAGAAGACTATGCTTGTTCCTCACCAGCAGTTCTTCTTGCAGCAGCTGCTTCACAGACGAAACATATTCGATTATCAAGTGCGGTTACTGTATTATCATCAGATGATCCTGTTCGTGTCTATCAAGAGTTTTCAACACTTGATGCAATCTCTAATGGACGAGCAGAAATAATGGCTGGCCGAGGATCATTTATCGAGTCGTTTCCGCTTTTTGGCTATGATCTTCAAGATTATAATGAGCTATTCGATGAAAAATTAGATTTATTATTGAAAATTAGAGAATCAGAAAAAGTAACTTGGACCGGTAAACATCGCCCTTCTATTAACAATCGGGGTGTCTATCCGCGCTCTGTACAAAATCCGTTACCTGTTTGGATTGCTAGTGGGGGAACACCAGAATCCGCTGTGCGTGCAGGTTTTCTTGGATTGCCACTCACTTTAGCGATCATTGGCGGAAGTCCGTTATATTTTGAACGGTCTGTACAATTATATTACAGAGCAGCTGAACAAGCTGGTCATGATATTTCCAAATTGAAGATTGCTTCTCATTCCCATGGATTTGTAGCAGAAACTACAGAGCTTGCAAAAGAAAAATTCTATCCATCAACTGCACAAGCGATGACTGTTTTAGGGAAAGAAAGAGGCTGGGGTCCTTATACTCGACAAACCTTTGAAAATGCATGCAGTCTAGAGGGTGCTTTGTATGTTGGGGACCCAGCAACAGTCGCTGAAAAAATTATCTTCCTTCGCAAAAATCTTGGAATTACACGGTTCATGCTCCATGTACCAGTTGGATCCATGCCACACGAAGAGGTACTAAAAGCAATTGAACTGTTAGGTACGGAAGTTGCGCCGATTGTAAAAACTGAAATTGATCGATGGGAAGAGGAGACAGAAGGGACTTTATAAGATAAAAGGCTTTTCAAACAATAAAAAAGATAAGACTTCCATCTAAAATTGGATTTCTTATCTTTTTTGTATTATTAATTCACTAAATCAGTAAGGGTCCACTTTTACACCAAAGTTTTTGTTTACTATTTTTAAAAGGCAATTCAACAAAATCCGTATTTATATTACTATAAATCTCTTGACTTAAATTGTAGCAATAAAAATTTTCTTTTCAGTCACTTTCTTCAGGTCTAGTTTGTTGAACTGTACCATACGGGTGCTGAACTGGGGCATAAATTGAATACAATTTAATCGGTTTGTTACCTGTATTGATTAGATTGTGCCATGTTCCTGCAGGGATGATAAATGCATAGTCTTCCTTGACATTTCTTTGGAAATTTAAGTTTTGTTTGCTATTACCCATTTTCACGATGCCTTCACCCTCTTCAATACGTATAAATTGATCTAGATGTGGGTGAGCCTCCAACCCGATGTCTTCTCCAACGCCAATACTCATCAAAGTAAGTTGTAAATGACTTCCGGTCCATAAAGCGGTACGATACGCATTATTTTGTTTTGTCGCTTCCTCAATATTCACGACAAACGGATTTGGTCCATAATCTCTCAAGACGATAGGAGGGGTATTTTGAGGCTGTGGCATATCCATTCTAGATTCATATCTCATATTGTATGGATATGGAGTATATTGCCCCGAAAAATCTGGACTATAAGGTGACTGGAAGTAAGGTTGGGCGGCGTGCATTCCATACATATCATACGTACCTGCGCTAAACATTGCTGGATTAGCACAATAAGGACAGTAATTTGCATAGTTGTGATAATTCATTTAATCATTCCTTTTTATAGGCTTACTCAATCATTGTATTCAGTTAGGAAGAAAGTGTGATTCAATCTACATAAAGAGGAGTTTTTTGGGGCGTGGCTCGTTTGTTCTTATACCCTTAGGTCTATGCACTGATACTTCGGTTTACTAGTCTAAGAAGTAAAATATAAAACAAAACCCCGTGCAATGAATGCACAGGGTTTTTTGTCTTTTTCTATAATACAGTTGCTGCTTTTTCATTTACTACTTGCAAAACTTCTTTTAATTGACTTGTTTCTTCGTTGTTTAAAGGAATGATTGGTAAGCGAGTTCCACCTACAGTCACACCTTTAAGATTTAATGCGGCTTTGACAGGTGATGGGTTTGGTGCCGCAAATAATCCTTTGAAGATTGGAAGAAGTCTACGATGATCTGCAGCTGCTTCTTGTGTTTTGCCGTTTTTAAATTTTGTAATCATTTCTTGCATTTCATTTCCAATGATGTGGGATGCAACAGAGATTACTCCAGTAGCACCAATAGCTATTGCAGGTAATGTTAAACTATCTTCACCAGTGTAAACACTAAAATCTGCAGGTGTTTGGCTGATGGTTTCAGCCATTGCATCTAGATTACCAGCTGCATCTTTGATCGCAACGATATTTGGAATTTGTGAAAGACGAACGATTGTATCAACTGCCATATTGATTACACTACGACCAGGGATGTTGTATAGGATGATTGGAAGTTTTGTGTTTTCAGCAATTGTTTTAAAGTGTTGATATAAGCCTTCTTGGGAAGGTTTATTATAATATGGAACAACGAGCATGATGCCATCGACACCTGTACTTTCTGCTTGTTTTGTTAACTCGATAGATGCTCTTGTGTTATTAGATCCGGTACCAGCAATGACTGGAACTCGTCCATCTACAACCTCTACAACAAATTTAAATAACTCTACTTTTTCTTCTGTAGTGAGAGTAGGTGATTCTCCAGTAGTACCAGCTACTACCAAACCTTCAGTTCCGTTGTCTATTAAGTAATTAATTAATTCTCTAGTTGATTGAAAGTCAATGTCACCATTTTGATCAAATGGAGTCACCATCGCAGTTAAAATTTGTCCAAAATTCATTACTTCTCCACATCCTTTATTATTATTCATAAAATAAACTAGAGGGAGAAGGGCAATTAGTAAGATAACGCAAAAAAGCAACAACGTGGCTACGTTGTTGCAGTAGAAACAATATAACAAAATTATTTCTGTGCGTAAGATAGCCCTCCATATAGTTTCCTACATGACAGTTCTGTATTTATTCAATAACAGAACCAGCTTCAAGAAGAATGAGTTTCTTTCCACTTCGGCAAATATCCCTTTTCACAATGGTTATTGGACCTCATTATCCTTGCATTGTGTACTAATGATATCTGCTCCTCTATCCTTACTTCAAAAGAATATTGAAATAAGTGAATATTTAATTGGTTAAATCATACCAGTATTTTCATGTGATTGCAACACTTAAACCGTAGAAAAAAATTCTCAATTGTGTTCTAAAATGCAATCATCCAATTCTTATAAATTAGAGTTTGTCTTGATCCGTAAGAGTGTTGTCATCATGTATTATTGCATCGCCATCCGTTTCAATCCTTGCTTCTTCACGTTTTAGTTGATCAGTGACTTGTTCGGTTTTTTCTATCTTATTTTTTCCAATAACTAATTCTTCATTTACTACGGGCTTTTTCGTTACTTCCACTTTTTCTTCGACAATTGGAATACGGATGGATTCAGAATCGTCTACAGGTGTTATGGTGTCTGCTGAGTTTAATGTAGCTGCAACTTCATCGTCTACTTTTCGTCTTTCTACATATACTTCTTCATGTGTAACAGGAATATCAATTGTTTTTTGTTCTTCCACCACTTCTTTATGAACTTCGACTTCGCCAGTTTGAACAGGTTCCTTTTTTATATTTAGTTGTTCTTCGCGAAGTTTCAGTGAATGTTCTTCATCCATCCCGAAAGAATTTGAATCAAGGTCTGTTGGTTTAAATGATGAACCTTCGTTTAATGTACTGGAAGGATTAGATATGCTAGCTGCTACATTTTCGGTAAGAAGTAAAATTTTCCCTTCATCGATCTCTTCTGCATAATTACGTGCTGCTGCATCATCAAAACCAAGTCCTAGTAAATATTCATAATATGTTCTTCCGTCTACATCGAAATCGCCACGAAATACGGACATAAGACTTTCAAAGAATCCTTTATGCTCGTCTACATCTGTTCCGCCAAAATCTTCAGAAGCTACGCCTGTTTCATTTTCAATAGCAGTAGGGGATGGAAAGTCCTTCGTATTTGTAGCAATGGACAATTGGTTTAGCGGATATCCCATTTCTTCATAATCTTGAATTGCACGAATAACCTCTTCTCTCGTATCATAAATACCTAAAACTTTTTTGCTCATAAACGATTCCCTCCATTTTTAGAGTTTGTTGTTAAGCGTCACATTTTACATATACCCGGATTGTTTATGACAAAACTTAAATATTGAAAATTCATAATCAAAAAAAGAGACTTGCAGCAAGAGCGAAATCTTCATTTAATAATTGATTAAAGATAAAAATAGGTGCTAGCTCAAGGCAACATGCTACTATTTAAGTACCAAAAAAACGAAAGGAAATGGATATGAATATTACATACGAAGTTATTTCTGAAGATTGCATTGATTGTATCAAAGAGTTATGCAATGAATTAATGGCTTATCAACAATCTAAAGCAAATAAGCATCCTGAATTATTTGATAACATGAATTTCGAAACAAGAATGGTTCCTTCTATTAAAAGTGCTAGCAAAAATTACATAATTATTGCAAAAGACGATCAGGAGATTGTTGGCTATGCATATAGCAATGTTTCACCAAAGGAAACCTATTCTAATGATTTTGCTACATTAAAATGTGACGCTTTCTTTGACTTTGATTCGGTAAAGGCCGATGAAGTAGGCAGTCTTTCACAATTTTTCTTAAAAGATGGTTATCGAAATCATGGCATCGGTACAGTTTTGTTTAACAATTCTATAGAATGGCTTAATTCATTTAAAAAAATTGATGACGTATTTATATTTGTTTCAGAGGGAAATGACAATGCATTAACTTTTTATGAACGAAAAGGATTTACAATTAGTCATCAGATATTAGATGGATTTATTACAGTGCTTAGAAATAATTAACAATCTTATATTTAATTGAAAAGTAAATTTTAAACATATAAAGGCAGCTAACTGTCTGAAAATAACGGTTAGTTGCTTTTTGTGTATCGAAATTTAATTAAGAGGAAAAATAGGAATGTGAATTTTACTTTTTGAATATTTCAAAATAATTTGTTTTACTATTTTCAACAGAATGATTAAATATTCATGCTAATTTATTTTAAAAGGAGGTAATATTTGACTCGTATGATAGATAATAATCTATCCATACTTAGCTCAAGGTGAAAAAATTTTAACGAAAAGGGGTAATATCAAAAGCCAATTTTGTAATAGAACGTACTTATTTTACTTATTAATGTAAACAGAATGTAAATATATCAAAAATAGATTTACTTTAAATTAATATTAAATACACAGTAGGATAACATTTCACCTTTAATATGGGATTTGTAAGTTGCAAGAGACAAACAGTACGGACTCGATAAAGGGAGGAAAAGAAAGTGAAGTTTTCAGGTTTAAAAATGTCAATGGCAGGGTTAGTAATAGCAGGTGCTTTAGCTGGATGTGGCAATGCTCAAACTAGCAGTGATAATACAAAAACAAGCGGTACAGATAAAGCAGCTGAAAAACCAGCAACTACAGAATTATCTGGTTCAGTTACAGCAGCTGGCTCAACTGCTCTACAACCTCTAGCAGAAGAAGCTGCAAACGCAATTCAAGGTTCAAACCCTAATCTTACAGTTACTGTACAAGGTGGCGGTAGTGGTACTGGTGTAAACCAAGTAGCTTCTGGCGCAGTTGATATTGGTAACTCTGACGTTCCTTCAGCTGATAAATTAGAAGACAAATCTATGGCAGGTAAACTTGTTGATAACAAAGTAGCAGGTATTGCTTTCGCTATGGTAGTAAATAAAGATGTTAAAGTTGATTCTTTAACTGATGCACAAATTCAAGACATCTTCTCTGGTAAAATTAAAAACTGGAAAGAAGTTGGCGGTAACGACGAAAAAATCAACATTATCAACCGTCCAGCATCTTCTGGTACTCGCGCAACATTCGAATCAATCTTCATGAAAAACGCTAAAATCGACGATAGTCTTGGAACAGCTCAAGATTCAAATGGTGCTGTAGAACAATCAGTTAACTCTACTCCTGGTGCTATTAGCTATCTTGCAATGTCTTACTTAGTAGGCGAAAAAGCAAATGCTTTAAAAGCACTTAAAATTAACGATGTAGAAGCAACTAACGAAAACGTAGCTGCTAAAAAATATCCATTCTGGGCATATGAATATATGATTACAAATGGTGAACCTAAAGATGCAGTTAAAGGATTTATCGATTTCGTAACTGGTTCTGAGTTCTCTGACACAGTTAAGAAAATGGGTTACATCCCAATGTCTGATTTGAAATAATTTATATCAGACAAAATAATATTGAATTAAAAGAAGAGGCTGGCTACTGGCCAGCCTTTTCAATTTGTAAGGTGGTAATTTGATGAAGGGGCAGAAATCAAGAAATTATTTTGTAAGTGAACAAATCGGCAAAACCGTTGCAACAATTTGCGGGCTTCTTATTGTTGTGGCAACTCTCTCAATCATCGTTTTCATTTGTGGTAAGGGACTTCAATCATTCTTAAATGGTAATATTTCATTTTGGGATATGATTACATCCACAAATTGGAGTCCGAATGATCCTGAGAAAAAATCTTATGGTGCATTAATCTTTATTGTAGGTTCCACTTTAGTATCAATTGGAGCTACGATTATTAGTACTCCAATTGCATTAGGAATCGCAATTTTTAATAACTATATATCTCCAAAGTTTGGTTCTACATTTGTAAAACCCGTACTTGAATTATTTTTAGGTATTCCTTCAGTTGTATATGGCTTTTTAGGAGTTACTATCCTTGTCCCGTTGTTACGTGATCAAATGGGTGGAGTAGGATTTAGTTTGCTAGCAGGGATTATCGTGCTTAGTATTATGATTCTTCCGACAATTGCTAGTATTTCTGATGATGCCATTAAAGGAGTCCCATTTGAGTTTTTGGAAGCTTCTTATGGATTAGGCTCAACACGTTGGCAAGCAATTAGAAGTATTATCATTCCAGCCGCAAAAAATGGCATCCTAACAGCAGTTGTTTTAGGCCTTGCTAGAGCATTTGGTGAAGCATTAGCGGTACAAATGGTTATTGGTAACACAGTCAAACTACCTGATAGTTTATACAGTCCAACTTCTACTTTAACAGGTATATTGACTATGGATATGTCTAATACACTAAATGGTACTGCATGGAATGATGCTCTATGGAGCTTAGCAATGATCTTATTGATCATTTCATTCTTATTTATATTAATTATTAGAATGATTGGTAAGAGGGGAATGCAAAATGAACAATAAATTTAACAATCAAGCAAGAATAGTAAACAATATCTGGACAGTTATCTTTTATGCAATAGCTATTTTAGTCATTGCGCTTTTAGTGTTTATAGCTGAAAAGATTATTACAATGGGTTGGGGATTTTGGGATCCTAATTTCCTTTTTGGACGCCCAAGTAACATTACAGCTGGTGGGGGTATTGGACCTCAATTATTTAACTCTTTCTATTTACTAATCATTGCCTTAATCGTATCTTTCCCACTCGGACTAGGAGCTGGAATATATCTAGCTGAATACGCTAAAAAAGGAAAATTCCTTAACTTTGTTCGACTTTGTATTGAAACAATGGCATCACTTCCATCCATTGTTGTGGGACTTTTTGGTTTACTAGTCTTTGTAACATTAGCACATTGGGGATATACGTTAATCGGTGGTGCTTTAGTCCTCACGATTTTGAATCTTCCAAACTTAACCAGAATTTGTGAGATGGCGATTGCTTCTGTTCCATCAAGTGTGAAGGAAGCTAGCCTTGGATTAGGCGCAACAAAGTGGCAAACAATTGTAAGAGTATCGATTCCATCGGCATTTCAAGAGATTATAACAGGTGTTATTTTAACAGCTGGTCGGATATTTGGGGAAGCAGCAGCGCTTATTTACACTGCAGGTTTAACAACTCCAACACTTAATATGAATGCTGATCTCAATAGTCCTGTAAATCCATTCAATATCTTTAGACCTGCTGAAACTCTTGCAGTTCACATTTGGAAATTGAATTCTGAAGGTATTGTTCCAGATGCACGTGAAATCGCTACTAAATCAGCAGCAATATTAATCATTATGGTATTCATATTTAATATTGCAGCACGTTTATTTGCCAAAATATTAGATAGACACTTTAAAGGTTCTGCAGGTGGAAAACGTAAAAAAGTGAAAAGCAAACCTGCAAATTAATTTGACAAAATGAATTAAAGGTAAAATGCATGAACTATTAGACTGCTATACATTCGAATTCTTCGGATGTAAAGTAGTCTAATTTTAAGTTTAAATGTTTTTTGTTAATTTTATAGTATACATATTATTTAATTGAGATGTTAGATGTTTAAATAAAAAATAAATTGACTACTAAATGAGGGAAATCAATCAATGTCAAAAATCCGATTAAGTTTTCGAACAATGTTGATGGCTCCAATTATTTTACTTATCATTTTATCCTCAAGTATTATCGCATTTGTCAGTTACAGTAATAATAAGCAGGTAATTATTCATTCTGTTGAGCAGCAAATGCTTTCTTCGGCTGAAGTGATCAATCAAAAGATTACAATGTTAAAATCTACAGTTACGAAAGAACAATTTGACAAAAAGCTTTCATATGCATTAACTCAAAATAGAAATAGTTTTAAGTCATCAGCAGTAGTACCTATGCAATTTAAAGTAACAAAAGAGGGGAAAGCTGAACCATTTAACGAATTTAAGAGCGATGTTCCGAAAGTATCTGATCAATTTATCAAAAAAATGTATCAACAAAAGAATGGGATTATTCATGATCATGGCGTGACATATGCACTGTCTTATCAACTTGAACTTGATGAATCAGTATACGTTATTGCATTAAATGATCAAGACTATTTAAAACCTGTATATGATTATCGGAATCTTTTGTTTACTATAACTCTTATTACGGTTTTAATTGCTGTATTAGTAGGTTTCGTCATGATTCGTAAAGTAACGAAACCGGTTCTTTCCTTGAAAAAATTGATGGATAAAGTTTCTAAAGGTGATTTACAAACTAGAATAGAAATTGGTCAAACTAGCAAGGAAATTTATTCATTATCAATTGGTTTCAATGAAATGGTAGATCGTCTGCAATCATTAATGACCCATTTAGATTCTAGTGCGAAACAAGTAACTCAATCATCAGATCGTTTAAGAATAACATCTTCTGAATCTAGATTCGCTATAGAACAAATCTCAGCTGCACTGGAAGAAGTAGCAGGTGGAACAGAAGTACAGGTAGAATCAGCTACAACTGCTTCAATACAAGCTTCTGAAATTTCTCAGGGTATGATACAAGCAGACCAATTCATCCAAGGTGTCCAAAATTCTATTAATAGCTCATATAAAATTGCGGATTCAGGAAATCAATTAGTGAATAATACAGTTGAACAGATATCTCTAGTAGAAGAAACTGTTGAAAACACTGCTAAAATGCTAGAGTCATTACAATTAAAATCAAAGGATATTGATCAAATTCTAAATCTAATAAGTGAAATATCCACACAAACCAATCTGCTATCAATCAATGCAGCGATTGAAGCTGCTCGTGCAGGTGAACATGGTAAAGGATTTGCAGTTGTTGCAAATGAGGTTAGAAATCTATCAGAGCGTTCAGAGCAAGCAGTTATGCAAATAAAAGAAATAACAGATATGATCAGAATGGAAACGGATGAAGTTACACTATCGATGAACCAAGGGTTAAAGGTATTAAAAGAAGGAATTGTTATGGTGAATCAAACAGAAGAATCTTTTGGAGATATCGTAACAGCCGTAAGAGGAGCTACAAATGAAACAGATGATGTTGCTTCTATTGTAAATGATGTTAGTGTTAAAACAAAAAATATGGTGAATCGTATGGAGGAAATATCATCCATTTCAGAGAAGTTCGCTGGAACCATGCAACATATTTCTGCTGTAACAGAGGAACAACAAGCATCTATGGATAATGTTTCAAATGAGGCACTCGCTTTAAATGATTTAGCAAAGGATTTAGAAACGATTTTAAGTAATTTTAAAGTATAGAATACTGTGATGAAGTAAAAAGATTAATGTACTAGTAAAATTGCTTAGACTGTCATTTTCTTTTTCGTGTTAACATATAAACTATGGATATAAAATCGCTCAGTTTAAGTACTGAGCGATTTTATATATAACGGATCGCCCTTGAATCCTCAGTTCTTGCTTAATAATTTTATGATATGGTATCATAAGTTGCTCCTAGTTTTACTAAGAGACGTTTCTACATAAATTATTCATTTTTATTACATACAACGATGGGTCAATTAAATACAGTTTACAATTACTCTATTAGTATTTATATAGAAGAAACATGATTATTGTTGCGAATAGAAATGAGCTTCAAAGAATAGAAATGAATTTGAAGGAGGTTTCGGCAATTATGGCAAGCACAAATTATGTTCCATCTAAATTCAATGCATTATCTCAAACTGATGATAATGGCGTAATTTTGTACAATAGTTACACAGGAGCAATTGTTACTTATTCAGAAAGCGAAAAGCCAGAAGTCATGGCTTCTTTAAAAAGAACAGGAATAGAAGGATTAGAGAGTGAAGTAAGAAATTCATTATTTGATAATGGATTTATCGTTCCAGATACTGTTGATGAGAAAAAAAGAGCAGAGTACTTGCATCAATCCATGCATCGTACAGATATGCTGCATCTGATTTTAATGACAACTGAGCAATGTAATTTCCGTTGTACTTATTGTTACGAAACATTTGCTCGTGGGAAAATGACAGATGATACGAAAAACGGAGTAAAAGCGTTAGTTAAAGAACGAGCTACTTCTTTAAATAATTTGCATATTAGTTGGTTTGGTGGCGAACCATTACTTGAATTGGGTATTATTGAAGAATTATCCAATACATTTATGGCAGAAGCTAAAGAAAACAAAATCGATTATTCAGCAGATATCGTAACAAATGGTTTCTTCCTTACAAGAGAAGTATTTGAAAAGTTATTATCTTGGGAAGTCCGTCAATATATGGTGACAATTGATGGTGTTCAAGCAGTACATGATAGCCGTCGTCATATGGCCGGTGGTCAAGGTACATTTGAAAGAATTATTGAAAACCTAAAATCTCTTCGTGATGTAGAAGGCGAATTTGATATGACAATTCGCGTTAACTTTGACGAAGATAACTTAGAAGAAACAGGCGACCTAATTGAGTTCCTAAAAGACTATTTTGCTGAAGATAAACGTTTTGGTTTATTCTTCCGTCCTGTTGGTAGATGGGGTGGGGAACATAATGATGAAATCCCTACATGTACTCATATTACAGCCAACAAAAAAATCTGGGAATTCACTGAAACTGCAATGGATCAAGGCCTTAGCATGAGTAATATGGTAACGGGTGCCTTAATGCCAACCGCATCTGTTTGCTATGCTGCGAAGCCAAATGCAATGGTCATTGGCTCAAATGGTCAACTTTATAAATGTACAACTGTTTTAGATGAAGAAGTGAACAAAGTAGGCCATATTAATGCGGATGGTACAATGGATCTCGACTATGACAAAATCGCTTCTTGGGTAATGTCTGGAGAAGAAACAGACTCAGTTTGCCAATCATGCTTCTACCGTCCTGCGTGCCAAGGAAACCACTGTCCATGGTACCGTGTTGTATCAGGTGAAAGACCTTGTCCATCTGAAAAGAAAAATATTAAAAAAGTTTTAAAACTTGTTTGGAAGAATAGTTTACAAACTGTTCAATAAGATTTATCCCGCATTAATGGCATTTAGACTCCCACTGTAAGGCTTTAGAGAATTCGAAGAAGCATAGGTGAGATAACTGCCCGTAAATGCCCGATTGGTGAGATACAGTGAAACTTACCGATACGTTAGCAGAGGTTTAGTTGAACCAATCGGGTTCGTACTGTCGATTGATGTAGCATACGCTTGAGATCTTAACGACAGTAGAACGGGACTAACAATCAGTGGGGGAGGCCAACTAAACGCTACGTCCTGTGGCAACGTTGGCACTAGTACATCCTGTACGTGGAAACCCCCACTGATTGAAGTTTCATTTATAAAAAGAATAAGAGACTAATCTTTTGTCATTCAAGTTGATGATGAAATTGATGGCAGTAATTATAAATCAGCCTCTTGATTATGGAATTGAAAGGGGGTGAGATGAATGCGCGTTTTACGCCCTGCAACTACTCCAGTGAAAAAACAAAAAACTGGTAGAATCATGAAATCTGTACCTGGTAACTTAAAATAAGTTCTTGGCACAATCAATTTTGACAACTAACTGCAATTTAGGTCCTAATCTTCAAAGATGAAGATTAAGGCCTTTTTGCATTTTTGGATTAAAAGCGGAACGCGCCCGGTACAAGGAAGATAGCCTAAGAACGCCACGTCGTGTGGCAACGGCTATCTGACCCACATCCTGTGGGCCTCCGACAAGCGCTGGAGGGCTCGAATCGAAAGCATTTTTTCAGCTTTCGACCGAGAGACCGAAGCGACCTCGAGGGGCTGGCGCGTGGAGCTGGATATAATTAAAAGCGGAACGCGCCTTATTCAAGGAAGATAGCCTAAAGGCGCCACGTCGTGTGGCAACGGCTATCTGACCCACATCCTGAGGGCCTCAAAAAATCATTGAAAGGCCCGACAGATGCACGATTTTCAGCTTTCGAACGAGGGACTAATTTAAGGAAGATAGCCTAAGAACGCCGCGTCCTGCGGCAACGGCTATCGGGTAACATCCTGTGCACCCAAAATCCTAGTCCTCGAAAACAACAAGTTTATGCTGATCTAATGCTGTTCCACCATGGAAGCGGGAGTGGAGAGCGATTAAGTTTTCTAAAGCCTCCGCTTTTTCCAAAGTAATTTTCTCCCCAGCCATGATTAATGGAATGCCAGGGGGATATGGAATAACCATCTCTCCAGAAATTTTCCCAATTGCTTCATTTATCAAAACGTGCTTTGTCTTTAGTCGTTTCATGTTAGAGTACGTTAAACTTAATGTAGTCATTTTTGTTGTTTCAATCCAAGCATTTCTTACATTCGGATGCTCTCCAAATTGATCCTTTACGCTATCTTTTATTTGATTGGCTGTTTCAACGAAAGGATAGGATTGTCCTTTTTTTACTAATGGCAAGACCAATAACACATTTTGTGAATCGGCTAATTCAGTATAGATGCCTTTTTCTTCAAGCAATGCTTGTAACTCAAAGCCGCTTAATCCCTTAGTAGAGCAAATACTCAACTTTAGTGGATCACTGCATACCCCCTTTGGAGCCTCCAATACTTCAATTTCTGGAATAGCTGCGAGGCTCGTTTTAAATTGAGCTATCTCCTTTAAAAGTGCATCCTGATCTTCAAGTGAATAAGACGCTAAGTAAGCACGAGCCAAATCAAGTGATCCCATAATTGGATAAGAAGGACTGCTAGATTGGAGCATTTGTAAGTACATTTCTATGCGATTCATATCAACTAAAAAGCTATTAACATGTAAATAAGAACCCATCGTCATAGCGGGCAAAGTTTTATGAGCAGAGTGAACGACTACATCTGCACCCATTGTAATTGAACTTTTTGGAAAGAGAGCGGCTAATGTAAAATGCGCACCATGTGCTTCATCCACCAAAACAGGAATCTCCTTTTCGTGAGCCAATTTTATTATCTCCGTTAGATCTTCTGCAAGACCATAATAATTAGGATAAGTCAAAATAATGGCTTTCGTTTCTGGATACAATGCCAATGCGTCTGATACTGTCTTTGCATCTATTCCCCCTGCAATGTTCCAATCTTGATAAAATGTTGGAGCTAAAAATACAGGATTAACATTTGCTAGCATCAGTCCATTCAAAATAGATTTATGACAATTTCGTTGAACAAGCACAGTATCGCCTTCTTCACAAGTTGCCAAAATCATAGCTATATTGCCTACAGTTGAACCATTTACCAAAAAATAGCTTTTCATTACATGATATAGATTTGCTAATAGTATCTCCGCTTCACGTATAGGGCCAGTTGGTGCATGCAAATCATCAAGTCCTGTTAGTTCAGTAGCATCAATTGAAAGTAATTGTTCGAATAGGGGTTTTCCTTTTTCTAAAAAGATCTGTCCGTTTTTATGACCAGGAACATGATAGGAAACCTTGTTTTGTTTATTGAAAGTATGTAATGCATCAAATAATGGAGTTTGAAGTTGATTCATTTGTTCTCTTCCTAACTATTTATTTTTTAACAGCAATTACTCAAGCCAAGCCCTTTTAAGCAGTTCGACTCCTTCTATAATCTCTTCATGTGTGAGATTGCTAAAACCTAGTTTTAGTATTGGCTCATTAGGCTTTGCTTGAAAGAAATAGGGAGAAGTGGAGTATACTTTGACACACAACCGTTCAGCTTGTTCAATTAACCAGCTTTCTGTGTATGGAAGATGAACTTGAACAAGTAAATAGAGACCAGACTGCTCACCAATGAGCGTGATTTTATTGCCAAAACGCCGTTGCAATTCTGATACTAGAACTTGCATTTTATGTTTATACACAAGTCGCATTCTTTTAATATGACGCTGCCACTCACCATCCTTCATAAACTTAGCCATGGTGAGTTGATGAATTTTAGATGCAGTATTTTCAAAATTGCTAAAAGCATTTTGGTATTTTTCCAATAAAGGATCCGGTAAAACCATATAACATAATCGTAAACCTGGGAGCAATGATTTCGAGAAGTTTCCTATATAAATTACTCTTGAAGAATCAATAGAAGCCAGTGCAGGAAACGGCTTTTGTGTGTAACGGAATTCACTATCATAATCATCCTCAATGATAAAGCCCCCATTTTCATTTGCCCAATGGATAAGCATTTGTCTTTCATGAATGGGCATTGTTACACCTATTGGACTTTGATGAGATGGTGTGACATAAATAACTTTCGATTGATAACGATCAAAATTGGAAAAATCAATCCTGGAGAGCTGAACTGGTAGAAATTCTAACTGAAACTGATGAAATTGGAATGCTTCCTTTGCACCGTCATAACCTGGGTCTTCGAGGAGAATATGTTGAAAAGTTGGCTTTAAAATAGACCCAAGATGGATAAGCATTTGTTGTGTGCTACTACCGATTATGATGTTTTGTTTATTTGCTAGAACTCCTCGAGATTGAAATAGATATTGTGCAATTTCTTGCCTTAAGCATTCTTCTCCAAAAGGATTCCCGTAAGTAAAGCTTTGAGGCGTTTTAAATACTTCGTTTGTATACTTTTTCCAAGCTTTCATTGGAAAATGTGCCGCATCAACTGCTCCAGCTCGGAAGTCAATTCGAGGGCTTTTTTGTACAATAGACGAAGCTTCCGCCATTGTTTCTTTTGATTGAATCCAAATAGGTTCTATCAAATTTACAAAGTAACCCTTTCTTCCTTCAGATCGGATATAGCCTTCAGATAGTAATTGTTCATAGGCAATGAGTGTTGTATTACGACTGCATTGAAGCGAATCTGCTAGGCTACGAATAGAAGGAAGTTTTTCATTTGTCTCAATATCTCCTTGTTCAATATAGGACTTTAACTTTTGGTATATTTGTATGTACTTCGGTGTGTTTTCATCAAGAGCGAATATTATATCCTTCATTCATCCATACCCCCTTTGACATATGGAATAGTTATAAACTGTATCTTTTAATATGTCAATAAATTGTATTATCATAACGGTAAGATAATGAACAAAGGGGGAAATTGTATGTATATGCCAAAGGATTTTGTAGTTACTGATCGAAAGGTAATCAAAAGAATTATGGAAGAGTTTAGCTTTGCAACAATCATATCTCTTCATGAGGGGGTACCTTGTGCCACTCAACTACCAATACTTGTAAGCGAGGACCTTAGTCAATTGTCAGGGCATTTTGCAAGACCCAATCCACAGTGGAAAGACATAACAAATCAAACCGTCCTTGCCTTATTCCAAGGACCGCATAGTTATATCTCATCTTCTTGGTATGAAACGAATCAAACAGTGCCTACTTGGAATTATGTCACGGTTCAAGCGTTTGGAAATGTAGAGTTAATCTATGGGGAAGAAATGATGCAAGATTTCAATCGTATGGTAGAAAAATACGAAGTACCAGGTAGCGGCTATCGTTTAGAGGATATGGACAAAAAACTGCTTGTAAACATGAGCAAAGGTGTCCAAGCATTTCGAATGAATGTAACAAAACTACAAGGAAAAGCGAAACTAAGTCAAAACCATACGGAAGAAAGAAGACAAAGAGTTATTCAACAATTAGAAAAAAGAGACGATTTATTTGATCAACAAATCGCAAATTATATGAAGGATTGGGCAAAATAGATATGAATACTATATAAGGGTGTGACCCAATTGAAAAAAGCTGTTTTTTTGGATCGCGATGGTGTGATCAATGAAGTATTAACAGACCGAGTGAAATTTGTAAACAAGAAGGAAGATTTATACTTCTTACCAGGGGTTCCTGATGCGATAAAAAAATTGAATACTACTTTCGATTATATTTTTGTTGTGACCAATCAAGGTGGCGTTGGATTAGGATTTATGAAGGAATCCCAATTAAAGAAAATCCATGAATATATGATGGCTGAATTAAAAAAGCAAGGAGCTATTATTGATGATGTGGCCTATTGCCCTCATAAACCAAAAGCAGGTTGCGAATGTCGCAAGCCGAAAAGTAAACTAATCCTAGACCTTGCCCAAAAATATAATATCGATTTAACTAAGTCGTATATGGTGGGAGATACGGATACAGATATTGTTGCAGGAAAAAATGCGGGGACAAAAGGCGTGTTCCTCGGTGAAAGCGACCCACTTGCTGACGCGATTTATCCAGATTTGAGAAGTGCTGCAGATTGGATTGTGGAGGATGCAAAAGTGCTGTAAGACCTGAGGATTATCCAAGGATCTGGTATTAGATACTCTAATATATTTTAAAAGGTAGGTACTTAAATGACAGCCTATATCGTATTGTTACGTGGGATTAATGTAGGTGGACACAATGTAGTGAAGATGCAAGATTTAAGATATATGCTAGAAAGTTTAGGCGTCCATCAAGTGAAGACTTATATACAAAGCGGAAACATTGTATTTCAATCTGATGAAAAATCTGAACGATTGAAATACAAAATAGAACAAGAAATCAAAGAGACATTTAACTTCTCAATCTCTGTCATGTTAAGAACAGCAGCGGATTGGGAAGCAATTATTAACAATTGCCCTTATTCAACAGATGCATTTGGGGAAGGGGACAATTTACATTTAGCCTTATTGGAAACTGAACCAACAGAAGAGAATATAAAATCCCTTCTAGATTTTAACAGTCCAACAGAAGAATGTACGATACAGAAGAAAGAAATTTATCTACTATTACACCAAAAATTTAGCGATTCTAAGTTGCCAAATCATATTCAAAAGCTTGGTATCCCTATAACCATTCGCAATTGGAAAACTGTTTTGAAACTAAACAATATGATAAATGATGTGCATGAATAGATAGAAGCAATTTGTAAAGCATATGATTAATAAGTCGAATCAATATCAAAATCATCATTAAATCGACCGAATCCAATCCTTTGACACAAACATTCATGACTTATACGATAGTAAAGTAAACAATTACCATCTAACAAAGGTGTAGGAGGCTTTATAAATGGCTAATTTATTTGAAAGTTATGCATTTTCAAATGGTATTTCATTGCGAAATCGCATTGTCATGGCACCGATGACCAATTATTCATCGAATGACGATGGTACAGTGTCAGATGCAGAAGTCGCTTATTATGCAAGACGTTCTAATGGCGTCGGAATGGTAATCACCGCTTGTACACATGTCAAAGAAAATGGGAAAGGCTTCCCAGGACAATTTGCAGGATTTGATGACCGATTTATCCCAAGCTTAAAACGTGTAGCAGATGCGATTCATGAAGGTGGAGCAAAAGCAGTCCTTCAAATTTATCATGGCGGTCGTCAATCAATGTCTGAAGAAGTTCCAAATGGTGAAATCGTAAGTGCTAGTGATGTTGCGTCAAAAGGGAAAGCAACACCTCGTCCATTAACAATAGAAGAAATTAAAGACATCATTAAAGCGTATGGAGAGACGACTCGTCGGGCAATTGAAGCTGGATACGATGGCGTTGAAATTCATGGTGCCAACACCTATTTAGTTCAACAATTCTTCTCAGGATTTACAAATCGACGCACAGACGAATATGGTGGCTCTATTGAAAATCGAATGCGCTTCCCATTAGAACTTGTTGAAGAGGTGAAAAGCGTAGCAGCTCAATATTCAACAACACCGTTTATTGTCGGCTATCGTTTCTCACCAGAAGAGGAAGAAGAAGCAGGAATCACAATGGATCAAACAGTAAAACTTATCGATACTTTAGCTGATAAAGGCTTAGATTATTTACATGTTTCTCAAGGACAATTTTATTCAAAACCACATCGTTTTAGTGGAGATTTAAGCAAATCACGAGTGGAAATTTTACTTGAAACAATTCATGGTCGTACGCCACTCATTGGTGTGGGTTCAATCTATTCTTTAGAAGATGCCGAAAAAGCAAATGAATCAGGCGTTGATTTATTAGCATTAGGTCGTGAACTATTAATTGAACCAGATTGGGTAGAAAAAGCAAAAACAGGAGATACTAATATCCCAACGAAGATGGATAAATCAAAACAAAAAGAGCTAGTAATTCCAGATCCAATGTGGCAAATGTTACATAGACCTGGTTGGATTCCAGGAATGTAAGGAAATTTAAATAAGCAAATCAAAAACCATCCTAGTATTGTTGCATATATCAAAAGAAAGCATGCATGCAAGAAGGATGGTTTTTCTTTTATTAAATTTCATATGACTAACGTTATGCCTTTCTTATCTCAAGTACAATCATATGCTAACTAATGGATTACCTATTGACATAAAACATTAAAAACATTATGATAATATTAGAAAACAAATTATAGTTTACTTTAGCAAATAAGTAATATGTTGAATATGGCTATTTGAAAAAGTTAAGCTATAAACGTTAAACTGAGATATAATATAATTCCTTATAATGAAGGAAGAAATCAAATAATAAGGTAGACTATTTAACCCTCAATTCATGGGTTAGTTAAAAGTAAACCGATAATTTCCGAAGTTCAGTGGATATTTGTGTCCATGAAACTTAGAAATTATCGGTTTTTTTATTATATAAAATCAAAAGTAATCTATAAAACCATTTAATAGAAAATAGATTGAAAATTCAAAATTTGTTACTATCATCCATTTCAAAGGGGGGCTATTGGATGCTAAGTTCTTTCAATTATATTTCATGGTCTACAATATTTTTTATATTGTTATGCGCTTCCGTATGCAGTGCGCTGATCATGTTAAGCAAAAAGGTTCCATTGAACTATGTTCGTGTTCATATAGGGATTGTGTCATTGCCACCGATTGTTGCTCTATTGGCTTTAATTTTCAACAATGAAAGTGTAATCATAGGTCCTTGGCATTTCGATTCATTATCCTGGTTATGGGCGATGTTTGTATTGACAATCGGGTTAATTATTCAACGATATTCCGTTCACTATTTGTTTGGTGATCGTTCTTATCGAAAATATTTTGCGCTGTTAACATTTACGACAGTGGCAGACGCAGTCGCTTGGTTGAGCGATGACCTTCGCTTGATGGCATTAGGATGGGGAATTACTCTATTAGGACTAACGATGCTTATCGGTCTAAAAAAGGAATGGAAAGTAGCTGGTCAAGCTTCAAGACTGACAGGTCGATATTTTACTGTTAGCTTTCTTTCTTTACTATTAGCGATTGTTTGGTTATCTCAAGCTACTGGATATTGGCAATTATCACAAGCACTTACTCATAATAATCTCGCTCAAATAGACTCATGGGAAAAAACATGTATTAATCTTCTGCTCATTATTGCGGTAGTTATTCCGGCAGCACAATGGCCATCACATCGTTGGTTGCTCGATTCCGTAGTTGCGCCAACACCTATTTCAGCAATCATGCATGCAGGCATTGTAAATGTTGGTGGGGTATTATTAACGCGTTTTGCGCCAATATTTAATGGGGATGCATCACAAGTAATCTTGCTTGTGTTATGTAGCATTTCCGTTCTGATTGGGACTGGGATTATGTTAGTACAAGTTGATTATAAACGTCAGCTAGTTGGCTCAACGATTGCACAAATGGGCTTCATGTTAATCCAATGTGCATTAGGTGCTTATTTAGCAGCTATTACGCATGCGGTCTTACACGGATTATTTAAATCAACTTTATTTTTACAAGCGGGTTCTGCTGCAAAGCATAGCGAAATGGCTTCACATAAAAAACAACCAGCTTCATTCGTATGGACATTATCAGGTATTGTATTAGGTTTTGCAATTGGTATTGGTTACTGGTTAACTGCTCCAGAGGTGGGATATCAATTAGTAAGTGCTCTTATTTTAGGATGGTCTGTGTCACTTGCATGGACGCAACTGATGGCTACAGTATCAGGCCGAATTGTTCGAATTACTGGCTTCGTACTATTTGTCGTAGCAGCAGTTGTATTTCAAATCATTCATAAAGTCTTTTATAATCTATTGCAAGACAATATTGCAATGAGCATTCATCCACATTTTGCAATGGCTATCATACTTCTAGTCATCTTATTAGTGAGCAGTGTAATCGTAACATTGTTAGTTCGTAAACGTTCGAAAGCTTCTTTTGCTATTTATCTTTGGCTCGTTCGATTGGGAGAGCCAAAAAATGATATGGTAGAAAGTCATCCGAAATATCTAACGCAATTATTATCTCGAGGGGGTCACTTACATTGAGTACAGCAATTACATTAAATTTGGAAAAGGACTTTAAATACCTTGATATGGATATAAATGATTTGGTAAAAGCCGCTAGCAAAGTGATCGTACCACTTGGACCTATTAATGAATTTGCAGCTCGTAGCCCTTGGGCATACTTGGAAGATCATACATTTGAAGAAATCGCTCGACAATTGAAAAATACTTGCAACGTAGATATTTATCCAAATCAAGCAATGCTAAAATCTGCACTTCGCCAAGATGAAATCGATCTAGCTGTTTTAAAAGATGGGGTGAAAAAATGGTTAGATATTCAAGCTTTTGATATATCAAGAGAGGCTGCTGAGCAATTTTGTTTGAATGCATTAAAACTCGAAAATGATTCTACAAAACTAGACATATCATCTGACGTTAAAGAGTTAGCCAAGAAACTAATTATATTCAAGCCAAAAACACTTAAGAAAAATTTCGTTCGAACAAAAAGCCAATGCTTGGATGAATTGGACAATGGAAATCATGCAGAAAACCTGAATCTTCAAATCATTAAATGGTGTAAATTATTTTTGGATGAATCTCAAGCGGTATGGTCTATGCCTAATCGAGAAGAAGGATTCTTTCATGCATGGAGAGAGATGGTGCAATTTGACACGGCACTTAGTCACGATATTCGCAAGCAATTGAAAAAGTTACCAAGAGAAGCAGATCAGGCATTAGCAGAGATGATGATTGCTTTAGAAATTCCTTTAACAGAGATTCAAGATTATCTTTGTGCACATTTACTTGCATTGCCAGGCTGGGCAGGAATGATGCTTTGGCGTTCGCAACAATCAGTTGAGCAAGAAACACTACTTACTGAATATTTGGCTGTCCGAATTTGTATGGAATGGGCGTTGATTAATTCTTATCTTCCATTACCTGAAAAAAAATTAGATAATCAGCAACAATTAGAATCATTACTCATGTCTTGGGAACAATGGGGTAACATGTCATACAATGATTGGCTTTTGTTATCATCAAGTGAAACAAAAGCTCGACTATTACTTGCAGAACGTTTCGATTATTATACTCGCGCAAGACTTTGGTTAGAGGCTTGGGAAAAGACATATGAAACTGAACTTCGAAATTCCATCATTTCAAAACAATCTACTGTTCAAAAGACAAAACCGGTATTAGCACAATTTGCTTTTTGCATTGATGTTCGTTCTGAGCCTTTCCGTCGCCAACTTGAAAAAATAGGACCATTTGAAACGTTCGGAACAGCTGGATTTTTCGGATTGCCGATTGAAACGACTGAGCTAGGTTGTGGGCATAGTCATGAATCCTTACCAGTTATGTTCAAACCACAATATAAAGTAACAGAATCTTCCTCTGACTTTGAATTAAAGCAATATAAACAACGTGAAGAAGCTGCTAATTCAGCTGGACATACATTTAAAGTGATGAAACATAATTTATTTTCTAGTCTACTACTACCGGAAATTAGTGGACCATGGCTTAGCTTACAAACTTTAGCTCGTAGTTTTGTACCACGAAAAGCAGGTAAAGCATTCTCGAAAATGCGAAAATCCTGGTTAGACAAACCAGCTACACATCTATCACTCGATCATGTACACAATTTGAAAGAGGAGCTACCGATTGGATTTACACAAGAAGAGCAAGTGGGTTTTGCTCGCCAAGCATTGAAAATGATGGGATTGACTGATCATTTCGCACCATTAGTAGTGATTTGTGGACATGGTAGCCACAGTACAAATAACCCCTATGCAGCTTCACTTGATTGCGGAGCATGTGGAGGAGCTTCAAGTGGCTTTAATGCACGAGTTCTAGCAACCATGTGTAATCTGCCAAAAGTAAGAGTAGAACTTGCAAAAGATGGTATTGTAATTCCTGAAGATACTGTTTTTGTAGCGGCAGAGCATAATACAACACTCGATGAGTTAAACTTTTTATATGTCCCAGAACTTAAGAGTGCATCAAAAGAGTCTTTTGATTGTATTAAAACGAAGTTATCAGAAGTTCAAAAAGAAGCAAGTGCAGAAAGAATTGTTCAATTACCAAGCCTTAGCACACATCACAAGAATCCAACTGAAGAAATGCAACGTATTTCTGAAGATTGGAGTGAAGTTCGACCAGAATGGGGATTGGCTCGTAATGCGGCATTTATAATTGGTGACCGAAGCTTAACAAAAGACTGCAATTTGGATGCGAGAGCCTTTCTTCATAACTATAACTGGAAGAATGATAAAAGCGGTGATATACTTGCAAACATCATCGCAGGGCCAGCAACAGTAGCAGAGTGGATCAACCTGCAATACTATGCATCCACAGTTGCCCCACATTATTATGGAAGTGGTAACAAAGCTACGCAAACCATAACAGCAGGCATCGGCGTTATGCAAGGGAATGCAAGTGACTTATTAACAGGACTTCCATGGCAATCTGTCATGAAATCCGACCAACAAGCCTACCACGCACCACTACGATTATTAGTCGTAATCCAAGCACCAAAAGAATTTATAGAGCGAATACTAAAACGCGATGCAGCATTTAAGCAAAAAGTACAAAACAGCTGGATTCGCTTAGCATCAGTAGACTCTGAAGGGAATTGGGAAAGCTGGTCTTAAATTAAAATGTTTAGTATTACAAAGTGACTAAAGTGGATTCGGCGAAGATTTCTGCTCAGAAAGCGAAGCCCGAGTCCACTTCAACTCACATTAGTAATATCTAAATATACATATAATATTTGACAACTAGAAGTAAAATTGACTACAATACTTCAAATTTACAATAGGGGAATCGAATCATGGAAAAGACAAAAGGGAATATCGAATCAGATATAAGTAAAGCATTAACTCACTGGGAAAAAAGCTATCTTGGACGAGGTTCCGTATCTGTAAAATCGGACATTCTGCGAGACATGATTATCGTTGTATTACGCGGTATTCTAACACCTGCCGAATACTCATTATGCAAAAATAACGAAAGATTATTATCAGTAAAAGAACATCGAAATAGCCTAGTAGAATCAGGCGTAGAAGAACTGAAAGTAATCATAAAAGAAATTACAAACGAACAAGTCGTAAGTTTTCATACAGATATTAGTACCAAAACAGGAGAACGCGTAATACTTTTCAAACTCGCAGATGATTTACAAAGCAAATTAACATAAAAAGTTAGCAAAAATATGGCTATAAAATGAGGTGAATTTCATGCATATGAATGAACAGAAGAAAATCCTTCTGATCACAGGGATGGAACAAAATCATGAAAAAATAATGCGCCACTTGAATATCTCCAATCCTCAAAATGCTGTTATCTTACAACATCATCATAAAGTCATTTCACAACCATTTGACGATTTAATGAGAGATATTATCCTTGCTGTTTACCAGGAAGATATTGAAGACATCTATGTAATCTACTCAAAAGAAAAGCCGGTAAATATAGAAGATATATGGAATAAATTTGAGGAAAATGAAGCGATACAGCAGAAATTGCCAACATTAGATTATCTTTTAAAATACTGCATCCCAGAATTTCCAGAGAATAGTGTACGAGAATGGTTAGAGGGAAAACAGAATCTAACAAATATTGTAGAGGAAAACGCAAGAGCCATTAAAAAACACCCATTAATGCCAAACAATGTGAAGGTACATGAATTATATATTAATCAAAATAGTAATCAATCGAAAGTTACGATTTCAGATCACATCTTAACTTAAAAATGTTGTGCGCTAGATGCCTCCTTTTAGGTATTAACTTAATTTGAATTGTTAATACTAATCACAAAGGAGGTGTTTATTTTGGCAAAGGACGTTCTTTGTGAAGTAAGTAACTGTACATTTTGGAATAAAGGAAATCAATGTACTGCACATGAAATTTATGTAGTCAGCAATAGAGGATCACAGGCCTCTAGTACTGAAGAAACAGACTGTAAAACATTTGAACCAAGAAAATAGTCAGACTTCTTCTTTCTCTTAACTCCCTGGGGCTGTCCTAAAAGTGCAAATCACACTTTTAAGACAGCCTTTGAATTTATTGGCCTATATGTGTATTCTTCAATGGAACATTATTCGCGGATTTATCGGCAATAGCTAAATATGTGATTGGCTCCTTGTAATTATAGTATTGATATTAATTATCAATTTCATTCGCGATTTATCAAAAATTTTCGGATGCATCTAAATCATCTATTGTTAATAGTAATTTGTGCAAATCTATAATACAATCTTCAGTATGATAGCAACAATCAAAGTGAAGACTATATATAATAGAAGTAATTTTGTTTCTTAAATTTCCCAGTTCTATATTATTATTTAAAACTTCTTGTTCTAAGTGATTCATTTGGAATCTTCCTCTCTATTATTTTTCTATTAGTATGTATAAAAAATAGTAAATTTATTCGAACAAAGGAGAAATATATGGAAAATAGTAAAGTTACATATAAAACGATTGATGAATATATTATAAAGTTTCCATCAGATGTTCAGGAGAAACTACAAGGATTAAGAGAAGTGATTAAAAAAGCTGCTCCTGAAGCAATAGAAACAATTAGTTACCAGATGCCTGCATTCAAATTACAAGGCAATTTAGTATATTTTGCAGCATATAAAAAACATATTGGATTCTATCCAACTTCAAGTGGAATTCGTGAATTCCAAGAAGAGTTAACACAATACAAAGGAGGAAAGGGAACTGTACAGTTTCCGATAGAAGAACCTTTGCCATTTGAGTTAATAAGGAAAATTGTTAAATTTAGAGTGGAAGAAAATAAACGAAAAGCTGAAATGAAAGTAAAAAAGAAAAAATAAAGCAAACAAACCGTATGAGCATACATCCTCTCCTCATACGGTTTGTTTAATTATTTTTTAACCTTTTTGGCTTCTTTCGTTTGTCGTTCCCATTGTAAAAGGGATGGGTATGGGTCATATGCCCATTCTGTTCGCCCATTGAATTTATAAATCCCGTAGTGTAGATGTGGTGGGAATTTACCTGATGTGCCTGGTTTCCCATACCCAGAACTACCGACATATCCAATGACTTGCCCAGGTTTTACGATATCGCCAACATTTATTTTCTTATTATAAGAAGAAAGATGTGCATAATAGTGATACGAATTATTATGATCACGAATCCCAATACGCCAGCCACCAAACTGATTCCAGCCCTTTGTTTCAACTACTCCATAGGTTGCTGAAAGAACCGGTGTGCCATATCCAGCAAAGACATCTGTTCCTTCATGGATTCTTCTGCCACCCCAGCCTCTGTTTGCTCCCCAAGTTCCTTTATAGCTATAATCATAGCCTAAAGATACAGGAAAAACATGCTTATCAAAATTGATGGTGTTGAAATGCTTATAAAGAGAAGCATTGGTCATAATTTGGTTAACCACTTTTTCATCTTTATAATACTCCCAGAGAGCTAATTTAAAGCTATCATCTGTGGGGCCAAACCGGCTTAGGAAACTTGCCATTGTAAACAACACATCGTCGTCATCATCTGAATTAGCGACTCCATCACCATCTCCATCAAGTCCCATACCTCCAAAATAGTCGATTGTTGAAGGGGACTTGTCTTGACTAGAAGGATTTAATGCACCTGCCCAGTATTCTTCTGAGAACTGAATTGCAATGACGCTATCACGTTTTGGAATGTCTTTACGGACTGTTTGTATATTTCGTTCATATTGATCAACCGCAGCAAGAAAGTACCAAGGCACAAGCAAATCCTCAAATTTTACATAATAAGTCATTCGAGTTTTCAAAATCTCTTCCCTTGAAGGTTCTTCACGAGCATTGGCATTTGTAGTGAAGAATGTACTGAAAACAATCATAAATGCAATACAAGGAATAAGATTGCGTATCAAGTAAATAACCTCCTTTCGACATCCATTAGAATAACCGAAATTTACATTTTCATAAGTGGTAAAAACAGAATATTTTTTAATCGTTGCGCGTACTTTAAAATATGATTATTTTTGTACAAAAAGTTTTTTCTACATCAAGAACATGTCTACAATGGGCTTTTTGAATAATTTAATCAGAAAGTTTATCCACCAATGAACGTCTAGTGGTTATCATTAATTCCTTAATTTCATACTATGTTATAAAACTAGCCTGAATGGAGGGAAAACTATAGACATTTTAAATAAGTTTAAAAGTTATCGTGAAGAAGAAAACAGGCTGAAATGGGAAGGAACATTTGCTGATTATTTAAGCATTATAAAGGAAAGACCAGAAGTTGCCCAAACAGCCCATTCTCGGGTATACAATATGATTAAGAGCTCTGGATTGGAAGAAAGAGATGGCAAGAAATTGTATCAATTTTTCGGGAAAGAAATTTTCGGACTCGAATCGGCAATTGAAAGACTGGTGGAGGAATATTTCCATCCTGCAGCTAGACGTCTCGATGTTAGAAAAAGAATATTATTATTGATGGGGCCTGTAAGTGGTGGTAAATCCACTATCGTAACTTTACTTAAACGTGGTCTTGAGCAATATTCAAGAACAGATGAAGGTGCGGTATTCGCCATCAAAGGTTGTCCAATGCATGAAGATCCATTACACCTTATTCCACATCATCTTCGCGATGATTTCTTCGAAGAGTATGGTATACGAGTTGAAGGAAACTTATCGCCTTTAAACACGATGAGACTTGAACAGGAATATGAGGGCAATATTGAAAATGTCTTGATTGAACGTATTTTCTTCTCTGAAGATAAACGTGTTGGTATTGGTACATTTACACCTTCTGATCCGAAATCACAAGATATTGCTGACTTAACAGGTAGTATTGATTTCTCGACCATTGCAGAATTTGGTTCTGAATCAGATCCTCGTGCTTATCGCTTTGATGGCGAGTTGAACAAAGCAAATAGAGGGATGATGGAATTCCAAGAAATGCTTAAATTAGATGAAAAGTTTCTATGGAACTTGTTGTCATTAACTCAAGAAGGAAACTTTAAAGCAGGTAGATTTGCTTTGATCAGTGCAGATGAACTCATCGTTGCACATACCAACGAAACCGAATATCGCTCCTTCATCTCCAATAAAAAGAATGAGGCGCTTCACTCTAGAATTATCGTAATGCCGATTCCTTATAACTTAAAGGTAAGTCAGGAAGAACGTATTTACAAAAAAATGATTAATGAGAGTGATATGGCTCATATCCATATTGCACCGCATGCATTAAAAGCAGCAGCCATATTCTCTGTATTAACAAGATTAGAAATCCCGAAAAAGCAAGGCATTGATTTAGTGAAGAAAATGCGCTTGTATGATGGCGAAAGTGTAGAAGGATTTAACTCTGTAGACGTGGAAGACTTGAAAAAAGAATATCCAAACGAAGGCATGAATGGAATCGATCCTCGTTATATTATTAACCGAATTTCTTCAGCTATTATACGTAAAAAAGTACCGTCTATTAATGCATTAGATGTGTTACTTGCTCTTAAAGACGGGCTCGATCAACATGCTTCCATTAGTCAGGAAGACAAAGAAAAGTATATGAATTATATCGCAGTGGCAAGAAGAGAATATGATGATATTGCGAAAAATGAAGTTCAAAAGGCATTTGTGTATTCGTATGAAGAATCTGCAAAAACATTAATGAATAATTATCTCGATAACGTTGAGGCATTCTGCAATAAAAACAAACTTCGAGATCAACTCACTGGTGAAGAGATGAATCCAGATGAAAAACTAATGCGCTCAATTGAAGAGCAAATTGGTATTTCAGAAAATGCGAAAAAAGCATTCCGCGAAGAAATATTGATTCGCATATCTGCCTATGCAAGAAAAGGAAAACGCTTCGAATATAATTCTCATGAGAGATTACGTGAAGCCATTCAAAAGAAACTATTTGCTGATTTAAAAGATATTGTGAAAATTACAACGTCTTCTAAAACACCTGATGAATCACAACTGAAGAAGATTAATGAAGTCGTTGCAACATTGATAGACGAACATGGCTATAATTCAACATCGGCTAACGAATTGTTGCAATATGTAGGGAGCTTATTGAATCGGTAAGACGAAAGACTAGAATTAGGAGTGTCCAAAACTTTTTAAGGACACTCCATTTTTTTATCTTAAAAAGTTAAATAATTTTAAAAGTTAGCATAGGATAAGAAAAGAGATTTTTTCACATCAAAGATCTACATAACTAATTACTTCTAAGAATGCTGATGATTTGGATTAAAAACTTCTAATGATAGATGGGTGAGGATATAAATGACTGAAAATTCTAACGAACATTTTGTCATCTCTCAGGAAAATTGGTCCCTCCATCGCAAAGGGCACCAAGATCAACAACGCCATATGGATAAAGTGAAGGAAGCGATACAAAATAATTTACCTGATTTAGTAAGTGAAGAAAGCATTATTATGTCTAACGGTCGAGATGTTATTAAAATCCCTATTCGTTCTCTAGATGAATATAAAATACGATATAACTATGATAAATCAAAGCATGTTGGTCAAGGAAAAGGTGATAGCAAGGTAGGCGATGTGGTAGCTCGCGATGGTAGCGGATCTAGTCAAGGTCCTGGTAAAGGTAAGGAAGCAGGTGATACTGCTGGTGAAGATTACTATGAAGCAGAAGTCAGTATTGAAGAAGTCCAAAATGTATTATTCAAAGAATTAGAGCTTCCAAATTTACAAGAAAAAGAGACGGCAGACATTACATTAGAGAAAATTGAATTCAATGACATTCGAAAAAAAGGTCTTATGGGGAACATCGATAAAAAGCGTACAATCTTAAATGCGATCAAGCGAAATGCCATGAAAGGGAAGGCGGAAATCGCCCCTATTCATAATGATGATTTACGATTTAAAACTTGGGATGAAGTGGTAAAACCTGAATCAAAAGCAGTAGTGCTTGCTATGATGGATACAAGTGGCTCGATGGGAAGTTTTGAAAAGTATTGTGCAAGAAGCTTTTTCTTCTGGATGACAAGGTTCTTACGTTCTAAGTATGAAACAGTTGAAATCGAATTTATCGCACATCATACGATGGCTAAAGTAGTAACTGAGGAAGAATTTTTTACAAAGGGTGAAAGTGGAGGAACGATTTGTTCTTCTGCTTATTTAAAAGCTTTAGAACTTATAAAGGAAAAATATAATCCTGTGCAATATAATATTTATCCTGTTCACTTTTCAGATGGTGAAAATATGTCAACCGACAACGAAACATGTATACGATTAGTTCAAGAACTGATGAAGGTTTCAAGTATGTTCGGCTATGGCGAAGTCAATCAACATAATCGTTTTTCTACATTAATGTATAACTATAAGAAAATAGAGGATAAGAAATTTCGCCATTATGTATTGAAGAGTAAGAGCGATGTGTACGAAGCCTTAAAATGCTTCTTCCAAAAAGAGCAAGCTGAAGCAAACGCAAATTGACCAAATGTTTTTTGAAGAAATATTAATGCAGGAGGACAATAAATGGAAAAGGAGCTTCACCGCGCGATTGAAGAAATTACGGAAATTGCGACAGGGTTTGGTTTAGATTTTTACCCAATGCGTTATGAAATCTGCCCAGCGGATATTATCTATACATTTGGCGCATATGGTATGCCTACACGTTTTTCCCATTGGAGCTTTGGAAAACAGTTTCATAAAATGAAGCTGCAATATGATTTGGGATTAAGCCAAATCTATGAACTTGTGATTAATTCAAACCCTTGTTATGCATTCTTACTCGATACAAACACATTAACTCAAAATAAATTAATTATCGCTCACGTTTTGGCACATTGTGATTTTTTCAAAAATAATGTGCGTTTTTCTAATACAAGAAGAGATATGGTTGAAAGTATGACGGCAACTGCTGAACGAATTGCTCATTATGAAATGAACTATGGGAAAGAAGAGGTAGAGCAGTTTTTAGATGCCATTTTGGCGATTCAAGAACATATTGATCCATCCATATTACGCCCAAGGCTATCAAAAAGTGACTATGAAGAGGAAGATGAAGAAGTAAGTGCACCAAAAAAGCCTTATGATGAGCTGTGGGATTTAGACCAGCCAGAAAAAGAATCAAACGTTATTCGATTTAAAAAGAGAAAATTTCCGCCAAAGCCAGAAAAGGATTTACTTCTTTTCATCGAGCTTTATAGTCGTGAGTTAGAAGAATGGCAACGAGATATATTAACAATGATGAGAGAAGAAATGCTCTACTTCTGGCCGCAATTAGAAACGAAAATCATGAACGAGGGCTGGGCTTCGTACTGGCATCAACGAATTATGCGAGAACTAAGTTTAAGAACCGATGAAACAATCGATTATGCAAAATTAAATGCGGGTGTAGTTCAACCATCACAAACCTCGATTAATCCCTATTATTTAGGAATCAAGATTTTCGAAGATATCGAAGAAAGATACAATAATCCAACAGAAGAAATGAAACGAATCGGTGTAAAACCAAATTCAGGAAGAGAGAAAATCTTCGAAGTACGAGAAGTAGAATCAGATATGTCTTTTATCAGAAACTATTTAACAAATGATTTGATAAAAAGAGAAGACCTTTACTTATTTGAGAAAAAAGGATCTGAATACAAAATCACCAACAAAGAGTGCGATGCAGTAAGAGATCAACTTGTTTCAATGCGCGTAAACGGTGGTTTCCCATATATCGTAGTAGAAAATGGAGACTATTTACGAAACGGCGAATTATTCTTAGTACACGGCTATGAAGGAATGGAACTCGATCCTAAATACCTAGAACATGTCCTTCCATACATCTATCAACTATGGGGACGCCCAGTGCATCTTAGAACCGTTGTCGAAGGAAAATTCATACTCTACTCCTACGACGGCAAAAAGAATGCTAAGAAATTTTTATAAAAAAGGAATCGGTTTCATAACCGGATTGGTAATAAACTAAAAGCTCATGAATGTACATTCATGGGCTTATTTTTACATATATAGTGCATTCAATTATTGTTTTTAATATTTACAAGAATCAAATTCATAATTCAAAGATTAGATAAAAACACTAACATTAAATGCGGTATTGTTATATGCCAAATAATTAAAACATTCTCTAAGAAGCTGCGTTGATGAAAACCAAAATATAATTTTCCATCAATTTTATGTATATAACTTATAATGATAAAAAGAACTTAGTTTTATATTCATAACAATACAAGCATTCCTACTAATTAATTAGGATTCTAACGGAGGGTTAATAGTGCAAATTCCAGATAAAGCGAAGAAGGTATTTAGAATTGCGTTGCCAGCTATTGGAGAGTCTTATCTCCAAAGTTTGCTTGGAGTCGTTGATTCTATTTTTATTGCTCAATTAGGATTGCTTGCTATAAACTCAGTTGGTGTTACCAATATTTTTAATAATACTTACATTGGCGTATTTGCAGCGCTTTCTGCAACGCTTTCGGTATTTTTATCGAGAGCTTTTGGGGCTAAAGATGTGAAGCGAAGCAAGTCGGTCATTTTCCATGGTATTGTACTATCTGTTTTATTAGGTCTGATTTTCTCTATAATTTCTACATCTTTTTCTGAGTCATTGCTTAATTTAGTAGGAGCAGATGAAGAACTAAAGAATAGAGGAGGAATCTACTTTAAAGTAGTGCTTGGTCTTACTCCATTCATTGCTCTTTTTACTGCTCAATCCTCAGTATTTCGGGCGATTGGCGATACAAAAACACCTTTGCGCGTTGGACTCGAGATGAATGCAGTTCATGTAGTCCTTGATTACTTTTTAATTTTCGGAATAGGCTCATCATTTGGAGGATTAGGACTTGAAGGTGCAGCAATTGCGATGATTTTAGCAAGAATATATGGATTTCTTCGATTATTTATAATTTCTCAACGAATACCGTCAATTGCATTAAAAACAAGTGATTTTAAGGTAATGGGAAGTTTACTAAAGAGCATGACTAAATTTGCCATACCTGCAACACTCGAAAGATTATCCATGCGTTTAGGACAAGTGATTTATTTTGGTTTGATTGTTCGAATGGGAACTGACGCATATGCTGCTCACAATATTGCAGGAAATTTTACAGCCTTTGCAAGTACAATTGCTGGGGGATTTGCAGTAGCAGCTAGTGCTCTAATTGGACAAGCGATTGGCAAGGGAAATATCGAAGACATAAAAGAATATAGAAGATGGAGTTATATTCAAGCAGCCTTTTCGATGACGATCATAACTGCGTTATTAGCTTTTTTAAGTTCATGGGTTGGTAAATTATTTACACATAATGAGACTGTACTACATTTATTATTGATTGTTCTAATTATTGATACTATATCTCAGCCATTTTTAGCTTCTGTTACGGTTGATACTGCGGTAGTTCAAGCAGGAGGAAATAGCAAGTTTCCAATGCTAGTTACCTTTATTGGTATTTGGGTTATCCGTACTTTAGGTGTTTATATATTTGCATGGAAGTTAGGATATGGATTGCCTGCTGTGTGGATAGCTATTGCATTAGATAATGCTTTACGAGCAGGTTTATTTTTCTGGTATCGAAAGAAGCGACAAGTGATAAAAGATTTAGTATAAAAATTTTGAAACACCTATAAAAATGAGACGTTTCTTTTCAAGAAACATCTCATTAATATCTATTCTTTAAATTTTAGTAATCTTATTGCATTTAAAATAACGATTAATGCAGCACCTGTATCACTTAGAACAGCCATCCAAAGTGTAAGCGAACCCGTAAAGATCAAGATTAATGCTATTACTTTAATAATGATACTGAACCAAATATTTTGTTTAATAATCGTTAAAGATTTTCTACTTAGCTTCATTGTGTGAGGAAGTTTATCCAAATTATCAGCCATTAACACGATATCAGCCGTTTCCATTGCAGTGTCAGTTCCTGCACCACCCATAGCAATACCTAAATCTGCTGTTGCGAGTGCTGGAGCATCATTAATACCATCTCCAACCATTGCTACTTTATATCCTTCGTTTTGCAATTTCTGGATGGCAGATACTTTATCTTCTGGTAGTAAATCTGAGAAATAACGATTCACATTCGCTTCTGAAGCAATCATTTTTGCGGTACCCTCGTTATCTCCAGTCAACATAACTGTTTGGCTTACACCACTTTGTTTTAAAGCATTTAAAGCTGAAGCTGTTGTTTCACGGATTGTATCTGAAACTGTAATGATCCCAATAATCTCACTCTGTTTTCCTATAATGACAACGGTCTTCCCTTTATTTTGCATCTCTATAACTTGATTTTTTATAGAATCACTAATTTCTTCGAATAACTTTAAATTACCAGCATAATAAATTTCACCATCGATAGTTGCTTGAACACCTTTACCAACAATATTTTTAAATAACTCACCATTCTTAAGTTGAATTCCTTTTTCGTTAGCATATCGAACAATCGACTTCGCAATAGGGTGTGTGGAGTAATCTTCTAATGTGTAAGCTATTGAAAGCAATTCTTCTTCTGTTACTGTAAAAGGGTTAATTTCTGATACTTTAGGCTTTCCTTCAGTTAAAGTTCCTGTTTTGTCAAAAGCAATCGCATTAATGACACCTGCTTTTTCTAAGAAAGTACCACCTTTAATCAACACCCCGTTCTTCGCAGCGTTTCCAATTGCTGATACGATTGCAACAGGAGTAGAAATGACTAGAGCGCAAGGACAAGCTACTACTAGTAGTTCTAGACCTTTATAAAACCATTCTCCAAAAGCGCCCAATCCAAATAGGGGAGGTATTACCATCATTACTAAAGCTAAAATGAATACAATCGGTGTGTAAATACTTGCAAATTTATCTACAAACGCTTCTGTTGGTGCTTTTTGTTCTTGTGCATCTTCTACTAAATGAATAATTTTTGAAATGGTTGTATCTTCAACTAACTTTGTAACCACGATAGTAAGGGAACCATGTTCATTGATTGTTCCTGCATACACAGTATCACCAATCGTTTTATCAACAGGAATTGATTCTCCTGTAATAGGAGCTTGGTTAATACTTGATTCACCTTGAATGATTTCACCATCTAATGGGATTTTATCTCCAGGCTTAACAATGATTATTTCGCCAACTGTAATATGCTCAACTGTTTTTTTGATAACCTCTGAACCAGCTTTCACCCAAGCTTCTTGAGGTGCTAAATCCATAAGATTTCGAATTGAATTTCTTGTTCGTTCAATTGATTTTGTTTGTAGGAAATTACCGATGGCAAATAACCAGACAACAGTGGCTCCTTCAAACCATTCTCCTATAATAGCAGCACCTATAGCAGCTGCAGACATGAGAACATTCATATCAAGCGAACGACTTTTTATGGAATAAAATGCACTCTTTATAGGTTTAATTCCACTGATAATCATCGCTATTGCATATAAAATATTGGATATCCAAGTAGAAATATCATTTAAAGCCCAACAAAACCTAGAGCAATTAAAATACCTGAAAAAACGATTAGGTTATTTTTATCTTTATATTTTTTCTTCTCTTCCACTTTATTTAAAGAGGATAATGAAGCCTCGTAACCAATTTTTGATACCTCAGAAAAAATATCATCCACATTACCCGAATGTTCGATTTTCATTTTACCAGTAGAAAAATTGACACTAACACTATTAACATAATCTAGGGTGTTTAAGTGATTTTCAATACTCTTAGCACAGCTACTACAGTCCATTCCTGCAATATCATACGTTTTAATATTACTTTTCTGATTTAATGACTCTGCAGAATATCCAAGTTTTTTAATTTCACTCTCAATCGGAGTGAGTGCATCAAGGTTACTAGCAGCCACCTGCATTTTGGCAGTACTGAAGTTCACTTTCACTTCATTAATATCCTTTAGTTTACTTAAACCTTTTTCAATGGTTTTAGCACATGCTGCACAATCCATTCCGTACACTTGATACGCCATCTTTTCTCCAGAAGAAACTGAATAAGAATTGGAATCTTCATTTTTTGATGATTTTGTGCAACAAAAATCAATTTCTTGATTAGTCTTTTCAGAATGGGAAGAGCTATAGCAACTTGCTTTTTCTAATTTATTATCTGAATCTGATGAATTATTGCTACAACAACTATCTCCCTCTTGTTTTAAATTAATCTTAAGAGGTGTGGAAGCATGATTGGAGCAGCAACTTGAATTCTTTTGTTCTGGATTTAATGTTTCAGAAGAGCTACAACAACTATCTTTACTATTATCAGTTGGTTTATTGGAGCCACAACATTGATCAGCCAATTTAATCACTTCCTAGTCTATATGATATTTACAACATTCAACATTATTTTGAACATCTTCAAGAACTACATCAAACATTGTTAATAAATCTCTAATTTCTTGATTTCTTAAACTATAATAGCAATACTTTCCTTCATTTCTTCCGACGATTATTCCGCAACCCTTTAAACAGGCAAGGTGTTGTGAAATGTTCGACTGATTTCCATTAATTTCTTCTACAATTTGAGAAACAGTTTTTTCTTGATTTTTGATACTTTCTAAAATTTGAATCCTTGTTTTATTAGAAAATCCATGAATTAGTTTGACTTTCATGTCTATATTGATATTCTTCATACTTTTCCTCCTAACATATTAGCCAAAACTAATGTGTTTTGATATTATTATATTAGTTCTGACTAATATGTGTGTCAACAAAGAATTCAAAACTTAGATGGATTAATATTAGAGAAAAATCACAATGAGAAAGGGTTACAATATTTCAAGAGGTGAAGAAACAATTAGGAGAAAAATATCCGATTGTATTTGTCCCATCCAAATCAGCAAAACTGTATAAATCTCTAAAAAATTGAATTTCTTTTTATTTAGCTAACGAATGTTATATTTTAATAAAAATGATAACAGTCAGCTGAAAATCAGTTGGCTTTTTTCGTCGCGGTTACTTATTTGTTTTTTTGAAGTGAATGTCGACTATTTGTTCAGTTTTATTATCGAATTTGAAGCCGATTCCACTTCAAATAGAAACTTGATTAGTAATCACCTAATCTAATCACCAACTACAGGAAGAAGATTAAAACAAATCCAAAATTTTATATTTAACCACACCTAATTATGGTAAAATAATGAAATTCCTAAGTTCGATAGTTCTTATGTAACAAATGGATATCTAGCAAAATGATAAAACTATAACAATACCCCGCAAAATTATAAGCAAATAGTTTAAATTATTGTAAATAGTAAAAAATATTTTTGAACTATCTAAAAATTACAGTATGATAAGTGAGAAAGTATCTTTAGGAAAATATTAGAAGGGGGTTTCGAATTGAAGATTAAAAGTATAAGCAAAGTAACAGCATGGATCCTTATTTTTGCACTAGTATTTGGGTTTATATTACCTCAAAACTCACAAGCAGAAACAGTTACCACAACACAAGTTTCAGATACACCAACAACCCAGATTAATGAAAATGAAGTTACAACAGTTACAAATGGAAAAGTGGAAGAGGGTACTTTTGAACAACCAGGCGTACATTGGTATAAAGTGACCCCAACACAAGACCAAATCACAAATTATTCCCATATGAAAGTAGAAGTAAAGAGCGATCAAATCGTAAACGTATCGGTCTATTCAAGTAAAGAAAATGCTGAAAAAAATCAAACATTTGAGCAATACACTGCTGGGGCAACTCCTGATCTACCAGCGAAAATTCAATTTCCATATGCATGGGATAGTTCTTACTACATAAAAGTAGAGTATTTAGGTGTACCTGCAATGGCAGACCCTACTTTACAAGATACTTCAATGCAAGCTTTGCCATTAGATTCATCTAATTCAGATCCTTCTCAAGGGGATGGCGTTGATTTAGGAAAAGTTAGCTATACATTGCAAACAAGTTCTATTAAAACTTTTCCCACTAAAGATGTCACAACAGGCCAAACATGCCCAGTTGAATTTAGTGTGAAGGGTAAAGCTTCGGCCGAAGAAATATTAAAAGACATTCGTTTGTTCCGTGATGGAATTCTTTCAAAAACAGAAGAAGGCCGTCAATTGTCATCCTTGTACTATAAAGCAGCACCATTCCTTGTAGCCAAAATTGCATTTGACAAAAAAGAAAAAGATGTACTTTATAATAACCTTCTTGTACTTCAACCACTAATTACAGAGTTAAATAAAAACGGCAATAGTAGCTCACGCGTAATTAGTAAAACTGAAGCAGATGCAATCCAATCATTATTTACGATTGCAAATAACGCAGTCCCACAAACATTAAAAAAAGATATGAATAGTCTTTCTAAAAAAGCAAATGCAACAAGCCTAGCTGGCGAAAAATTGTCTGATGTTGCAAAGAAAGTTGGTATTAAACTTCCGGATACTATTCCAAACAACAAATATATTCTTAAATTGAAAGACGGCGTTTCTTTAAAATCTGTCCAATCAAAAATCAATGGTACAAAATCGAATACTTTATCAACATTATCTATTAATCAACAAGATGAACTATTAGATAATATGTATGTTGTAGAAATGGACCAACCAAAGTCAGGAATGAGCGCAAAAGCACAAGCAAAATCATTTACTGCAACTGCTGCACAAGTTGAAAAATTACCTGAAGTTGAATTTGTGGAGCCTGTCCAAACATACCATGCACTTTCTAGTGATATTCAATCAGCTTACCAATGGTCATTGAAAAATCTAGGAGGAAATACTGGCATAAAGGGTGCAGATATTCGTAATGATCAACTACAAAAGTTAGTAAGTAAACGTAGTCTAAAAGATACACTAATCGCCGTTGTTGATACTGGTGTAGATTATAACTTAGCGGATCTAAAAAATCGTGTAAGAAAAGACCTTGGAAAGAACTTTGTAGACCAACCAGAGATGGATGATAACGGAGTAGAAAAAGATGTACCGCCATTAGATGATAATGGACATGGTACGCATGTATCTGGAATCATTGCAGCGGAGTCTAACAATCACTATTCCATCGCCGGAATTAATCAAAAGGCTCAAATTATGCCCGTGAAAGTTCTAGATGCAAGTGGAGCAGGCGATACAGAAACAATAGCATATGGTATCAAATATGCTGTTGACCATGGAGCAAAGGTCATCAATCTTAGCCTTGGTGGAAACTATAGTCGTGTACTTGAATACGCGTTGAAATATGCTGCATCGAAAAACGTTGTAGTAGTGGCTGCAAGTGGAAACGACGGCACTGAAGGGATATCTTATCCAGCATCTTCACAATATGCTATTTCTGTAGGTGCAACCAATACATTAGATATCGTCTCTGATTATTCAAACTATGGAGCAAAATTAGACTTAGTTGCACCTGGTACGAATATTCCAAGTCTTGTGCCAAATGGAAATGTAGCTTATATGAGTGGTACATCAATGGCTGCACCACACGTAACAGCTGTTGCAGGGTTACTATTATCAGAAAATCCAAAACTAAAATTAGCGGATATCAGAAATCTTCTACACCAAACCTCTGATCACGTTGCGTTTGAAGAAAAAGATAAGAAAGATGATAGTTCTAGCGTTTATGATCTAGTAGGTAGTAATGGCGGCATGGGTGCAGAAGATGTGAAACCACCAGTTGGTAGTGATCTTGTTTCAGGATTTGGACGACTAAATGCTTATAGTGCAGTAAGTACTGTTGATCTAAAAGTAAAAGTAAATCCAATAATCGAGAAGAAAACCTACATTACAGGATCAGCTTTGAAAGGTTCCAAAATTGAAGTGAAAAAAGGAACAAAGGTAATCGGGAAGGCAACAGTATCATCTAAAGGAACATTCACTGTTAAAATTCCAGCACAAACTATAAACCAACGTCTTTTGGTAACAATCATGGACTCAACTGGTCTAGCTAAATCAACACTTAATTTATATGTTGAAAAAGACAAAAGTCCACTTGCACCAAAAGTAAATACCATAAGCAATAAAACAACAAATGTAACGGGAACAGCAAAAGCAAATCTAAATATTGTAATCAAAAATGCCTCAAAGAAAATCATTGGTCAAGGGAAAGCGAATAGTAAAGGCCAGTTTAATATTAAGATTAAAAAACAACAACCGAAATCTTTGCTTTATATTACGAGCGTAGATTCAGCGAAACGCTCAAGTACAGCAGTGAGGGTTGTTGTTCAGGATCGAATTGCACCAAAAACACCAACAGTAAATACAGTAACAAGTAATACGACAACAGTTAAAGGCAAAGCTGAAAAGGGCTCTACTGTGACGATTAAAGTAAAAAGTAAAACGATAGGAAAAGCAAAAGCGAATAGTAAAGGAAGCTTTTCAGTCAAAATCAAAAAGCAAAAGGCAGGGACTACTCTTTATGTAACTGCCAAAGATGTGGCTGGTAATTCAAGTAAAGTAAGAAAGGTAACTGTGAAGAAATAGAGAAATAATTCACACTACCAAAAACTAAAAAAGAGCACCGACATAAAAAGTCGATGCTCTTTTTCATTATACTTTTATCCTGCTTAACCCCACCACTGATTGAAGTTTCACTTTATGAAGTTTTGACTTTTTAAGTAAACCATCGCATCCATGGAAGCAATTAATGTGTCGTCTTCATCTTGTACTTGTATCGTATACCAAGCAAGTTTTCTCGTTCGCTTCACCTCAGTTGCATGAGCGCGAAGTAAAGAATTGGCACGACCTGCAGCAAAATAATTAATGTTATTATTCACTCCTACAGCTACTTGTCCATATGAATTACTCGCAGCAGCAAAAACAAAATCCGCAAGGGAGAAGATTACCCCTCCATGTACAGTCCCGTGTGAGTTTAGCATATTTTCAGTAGCAAGTAATTCTGCCGTAGCGGATCCCTCTCCCATTTCAACAAGCTTCATCCCTAAAAAGTTTGCAAACGGCTCATCCTTTAACAATTGAAATGCAGGTAAATCATTTGTTTCATTTGGAATCTTAGACATATTAACACCCCTTTATGGAATTTTTATAGTTAGAATATTCATAATTTAACATATTCACTATTGAAAAGTAAATTTAATTTATTGAATTTATATAACGTTTTTTATACGGTAGTTTAAATAATTTGATATAAAAAGAAAAAGTCTAATGGCTTTTGAGACAATAGCATGAATAATATTATTTATTAATAAAATATTGAAAAAAAGAGATAAATATAACTGTTTTGTAGAATATAATTAATTTATTGACAATTCAGAACATATTAATTATTATGAGTATAGATTACGAGAATATAACGTTTCGTAATTAAAACGTTACATAAAATCGTTTTTATTTCTTAAGCAAAGGGGTGCTTTTGGATGTTCAATCCAGAAATTGAAACATTGTCACAAGGGGAGTTACAAGAGATACAATTTCAACGCCTTACTGAAACAATTGAAAGGGTTTACAATAACGTTCCGTTTTATAAAGAGAAATTTGATGAGCTGCATGTATTACCTTCAGATATTAATAGCATCGAAGATTTAAAGAAATTACCTTTTACAAAAAAGAAAGACTTACGTGACCATTATCCAACCGGCTTATTTGCCGTTCCACTTTCAGAAGTAGTTCGTATTCATGGATCTTCTGGTACAAGCGGTAAGCCAACAATCGTCGGATATACAAAAAAGGATATTGAAACTTGGTCAGAAATCGTAGCAAGAGCGATTGCAACTGCTGGTGGAACGCCTAATGATGTTTTCCATAATGCATATGGTTATGGATTATTTACAGGGGGAGTTGGCATTCACTATGGCGCAGAGAAATTAGGTGTAGCTGTCATACCTGTTTCTGGTGGTAACACAGATCGTCAAGTGACGTTGATTCAAGATTTAAGACCAAGAGGTATTGCAGGTACTCCATCTTATATTTTAAATGTTGCAGAAAAAATGGAGAAATTAGGAATTGAACCAGCAACAAATGGAATTGAATACGGTATTTTTGGTGCTGAACCTTGGACAGAAGAAATGCGCAAAACAATAGAAGAAAAATTAGCTATTAAAGCAGTAGATATTTACGGATTGAGTGAAGTCATGGGACCAGGTGTAGCAATCGAATGCCACGAAGCACAAGATGGTTTACATATCGCAGAAGATCATTTCCTAGTTGAAATTATTGACCCAGAAACTTTAGAACAAGTTCCGGATGGTGAAGAGGGAGAGTTAGTTATTACGTCGTTGACGAAGGAAGCGTTTCCGGTCATTCGTTATCGTACAGGTGACATTACATCTCTAAATAGAGAAAAATGTAAATGCGGACGCACGATGACAAGAATGGCTCGTGTCAAAGGACGTACTGACGACATGATGATTATTCGTGGTGTTAACGTTTTCCCATCTGAAATTGAAAGAGAATTGTTGAATATTAAACAATTATCACCGTTTTATCAAATCCATCTTCTGAAAAAAGGCAATATGGATGCAGTTGAATTACAAGTAGAGATCGATCCTAAGTTATTTGAAGAAATTGGTGGGGATTTACAACACCCATTAGCTACTTCATTAAAAAGAAAAATTCAACATTCGATGAAAAATGCTTGTTTAATTTCTGTGGATGTCTTACTTAAAGCACCTTTAGAATTACCACGTTTTGAAAGTAAAGCAATACGAATAGTGGACCGTAGAAACGAGAATAGAGAGGAAGTTGTTAAATCGTGAATAATATAACAGTAAAGGATATCACCATTATTGGTGGTGGACCTATTGGGATGTTTTCAGCTTTCTATGCTGGTTTACGCGGGATGAGCACACAAATCATCGAAAGCTTACCTCAATTGGGTGGACAATTGTCTGCCCTTTATCCCGAAAAATACATTTATGATATTGCCGGTTTTCCAAAAGTGAAAGCCTATGATTTAATCGAAAACCTAAAACAACAAATGAGCACATTTCCTACAGATGTTTTTCTAGATGAAGTAGTAGAAGTAATTGAAAAAAGTGATGATGAAACGTTCATCATTCATACAAATAAGCAAAAACATTATTCAAAAACGATTTTAATCACAGCAGGTAATGGTGCATTCAATCCACGCCTTCTTGGTCTAGAAAACGAAGAGCAATTTAAAGGCAAAAACATACACTATTTTGTCAATGATTTAGAACGGTTTAGAGACAAAAATGTCACGATCTTTGGTGGTGGAGACTCTGCAGTAGATTGGGCATTAATGATCGAGCCAATCGCCAAAAATACGACATTAGTCCATCGCCGTGATAAATTCCGTGCACATGAACATAGTGTGGAACAACTAATGAACTCAACTGTCAACATTTTAACACCATATATTCCGAAGCAACTAATCGGTAACGATAATATAGAAGAAGTATTGTTACAACATGCAAAAGATGAAAGTGTGACAATTACACAAAATGTAGATGATGTCATTGTGAATTTCGGATTCCTATCTACTCTTGGACCAATTAAAGATTGGGGTCTAGAAATCGAAAAGAATTCAATCATCGTGAATTCTAGAATGGAAACCAATATTAAAGGAATTTATGCTGCTGGCGATATTTGCACATATGATGGCAAAGTCAAATTAATTGCAAGTGGCTTTGGGGAAGCACCTGTTGCCGTTAGTAACGCAAAAGTATTCGTTGATCCTACTTCTAAAGTTCAGCCTCTTCATAGTACCAGCATTATGGCTTAAATCTAGTAAACCAGGCTAAATCGTGGAAAGAAAGGAGAAATTAATATGCCAAAATTTACTCGTATTAACCAAACTACATGTATTGCGTGTGGTTCATGTGGAGCGTGTGCGCCAGAAATTTTTGATTACAATGACGAAGGAATTGCCTTTGTTCTGTTAGATGACAATGAAGGAATTGAGGAAGTTCCGGAAGATTTATATGAAGATTTAGAGGATGCAGTGGATGGCTGCCCAACGGATTCTATATTAGTATCTTCACAACCTATTGAATTAATTGAATCTTAAAGAGAATCTATTTTTTTGGAGTTAAATATAACAATAATAGTACGTTTATCAAAATATCTGTTATATAAGGAGGCTGCAAAATGTTAACTGAAGAGTTAAGTCAAGAACAGTTGCAAGAGCAATTTGAAGCGCGTATTGAAGCTGGAGAGAAAATTGAAGTTGATGATTGGATGCCAGAAGAGTATCGCAAAGCACTTATTAAGTTGATCTCTATGCATGGCATTAGTGAAATTATGGGGGCATTACCGGAGAAAGAATGGGTACCTAAAGCTCCTTCACTTTATCGTAAACTTGGCATCATGGCTAAAGTTCAAGACGAGATGGGACATGGACAATTATTGCTTAGAGTGGCAGAAGATTTACTAAAGCCATATGGCAAAGACCGTGATGATTTAATGCAGGACTTATTTGCACGGTCGTTTAAAATTCCATAATGTCTTCCATATGGAAACAAAGACTTGGGGAGATGCTGGACTCATTGGTTGGTTAGTAGATGGAGCAGCGATTATCTCACAAACGAATATGTTAGGTGCTTCATATGGACCGTATGCAAGAGCATTGCAACGAATTTGTGCAGAAGAAGTTTTCCATGCGCAACATGGTGAAGCAATTATTATGGCGCTTGCAGAAGGAACAGATGAGCAACGTGCTATGGTGCAAGATGCATTAAATCGTTGGTGGGAAGCATTGTTATTCTTCTTTGGCCCAGCTTCAAGTCAAACAACAGGAACTAGTAAACAAGACATCACGATTAAATACAAAATTCGCGTCAATACAAATGAAGAATTACGTCAAAGCTTCTTTGATAAATATGTGCCACGAATTTTATCTCTAGGCTTAGAGCTACCTGACAAAACGATGCATTATGATGAAGAACAAAAATTATGGATCTATGAACAACCAAATTGGGAGAACTTTAAAAAAGTGCAACGCAATGAAGGACCGAAATCTCAAGAGCGCTTAGCACTTCGAAGAACTTCTTATGAAAATAGTGCATGGGTAAGAGAAGCATTACGACATAAAGTGGTCTAGGAGGAATTGTTTATGCAAAACGAGACATTTTACAAAGAATATGAAGTCTTCAGTAAGCGTACACCAACAGCTGCATTCCAACATCAATTTAGCTTACTTGCACCAAATAAAGAAATCGCTATATTAATGGCACAAGAAAACTTTATGAGACGTGAGCCTGTAGTAGATATTTGGGTAGTTGATCGCCAAGATATTCGCAAATTAGATCAAGACGAAAAACAGATACTACAACGTTTAGATAATAAAGACTATCGGAACACAAAGGGCTACGGGTACCTGAAAAAGAAATGGCGTCATTATGAACAACAGATGCTAGATGAAAAAGAAATCCTATCTTGGTCAGGAGGTAAGAAGTAAATGACAGTAGAAAAACAAACACCAGAAATTGAACTCCTATTCCAATTAGCGGATGATGATTTTCTTTTCTCTTATCGCGGGTCTGAGTGGCTAGGACTTGCTCCACATATTGAAGAAGATGTCGCTTTTTCATCTATTACACAAGATACAATGGGGCATGCGACAATGTTCTATCGTTTACTAGAAGCATTGGAGGTAGGGGATGCTGATGCATTAGCACATTTACGCCCTTCATTACTAAGAAAAAATAGTATTTTAGTAGAACGTAAAAACGGTGAGGGGACATACTTAGAAAACCCTCAATATGATTGGGCATATGCAGTTGTTAGAAACTACCTTTATACAGTAGCTAAAAAAGTGAAGATTGATTCACTTAAATCAAGTTCCAATGAAAAATTACAAGAAGCTGCCGTGAAGATTAGTATGGAGCTCTACTACCATCTATTGCATTGGAAAACATGGTTTGTTCAATTATTTACAGCAACAGATGAAGCACGTCAAAGAATGCAAGCTGCGTTAAATCGAGTGATTGAAGATGCTGGCGATTTATTCTCATATGGTCGTCATGAAAAGGAAATTGTAGCAAGTGGATTAATAGAAGATGGCGAAGTATTGAAAGAAAGATGGCTACTTTTATTAAATCCAGTTTTTGAAACAATCAATATTCCACTACCAGAGTTGAAAACACCAATTAGTAATGGCCGAAATGGAGAACACACAGATGAACTACAGCAGGCAATTGACACGATGTCTGAAGTGTATACATCAAATCTTGAAGCAACTTGGTAATGCGGGAGAGTGATTAGATGTTTGTGAAGCAAACAATAAAAGATCAAGTCTATGAAGTACTTGATTACGTGAAGGACCCAGAAATCGATACAGTCAGTGTAATTGATCTTGGAATGGTAGAAAAGGTAGAAGTAAATGACCACCATGTTCATGTCCAAATGCTCCCTACTTTTTCTGGATGCCCCGCGTTAAATATTATTCAAGATCGAGTCGTTCAAGCGGTTCAAAGTATCGAGGAAGTGGAATCTGTAAAAGTAGAATTTATTCACAATCCGCCTTGGACTTCTGATCGGGTTACTGAAAAAGGGAAAAAGGGGTTAAAAGAATTTGGTATTGCAGCACCGCCAGAGTATTTTGAGGAAGATGGCTCATGGCATGTTGATTGTCCGTATTGCGGCAGTACTTATGTGACGTTAGACAATATCTTTGGCCCAACAGCTTGTAGAAGTATCTTATATTGCAAGAGTTGCAAAAATCCATTTGAAGCGATGAAACCCGTTTCAACAATCATGTAAAGGGGAGACAAATAATGGCTAAATTAATCGCATTGTATAAAAAACCTGAGGATCAAGTTGCTTTTGATCAACACTATAATGAGGTTCACGTTCCAATTACAGAGAAAATTCCTGGTTTACGCGAAATGAGAGTAACAAAGTTCAGTTTGACACCTATGGGCAAAGAGGCTCCTTACTATTTAATGTGTGAAATGATTTATGATAGCCATGAAGATTTGAAGAAAGGCATGCGCTCAGATGAAGGAAAAGCATCTGGCAAAGACTTAATGAGTTTTGCAGGTGATATCGTTACATTAATGATTGGCGATGATGAGTAATGACGAATTTCCAGTTCATAACAACATCTATTCAAAATAGTATCGGAATGGTTGAACTGAATCGACCAAAGCAATATAACTCTTTAAACCGACAAATGGTTCGAGAAATTGTAGAGGCATTTGAAGAATTCGAGCAAAATGAATTTGTAAGAGTCATTGTCATTAGCGGAAAAGGGAAGGCCTTCTCATCGGGAGCAGATATTGATGAGATGGCAGCTGATGATACGATCCGTTTGGAATTATTAAACCAATTTGCCGATTGGGACCGTGTTTCTTTATTGAAAAAGCCAATCATTGGTGCTGTACATGGTTATGTTTTCGGAGGCGGATTTGAGCTTGCATTAAGCTGTGATATGTTAATCGCAGCTGAAGGAACAGAATTCTGTTTTCCAGAAGTAAACTTGGGTGTAATGCCTGGAGCAGGTGGCACACAACGTTTAACAAAACTAGTCGGACGTACAAAAGCTTTAGAGTGGATCTGGAGTGCAAAACGTATTTCAGCAAAAGAAGCACTGCACTATGGTGTTGTAAATAAAGTTGTTCAACCAGAAATCTTGCGAGAAGAAGCGTTGAAATTTGCAGAGATGATTTGTAATAAACCACCTTTAGCCATCAGACTTATCAAAGAATCTGTTACAAAGGCAGTTGACTATTCATTATATGAAGGAATGCAGTATGAACGGAAAAACTTCTACTTATTGTTCTCCTCAGAAGACCAAAAAGAGGGAATGAAAGCGTTCGTAGAAAAGCGCACTCCTCAGTTTAAGGGGCGATAGAATGTTTGAATCTATTCAATATGAAGTCACGAATTCAGTTTGTTTTATTACATTAAATCGTCCTGAATCGATAAATGCCTTTACCTCTACAATGAACAAAGAAATAACAAAAGCGATTAAAACGGCTGAAAGTTCTGATGAGGTGCGCTGCATTGTAATAAAAGGTGCAGGAAAAGGATTTTGTTCAGGACAGGATTTATCAGAGATAGACGAATCGATGGATCACGGAGAACTATTGCGCAATTTATATGGTCCAATGGTGATGAAAATCCACCAATGTGAAAAACCAATTATTGCTGCAGTACATGGAGCAGCAGCAGGAGCAGGATTCAGCTTAGCCCTAGCATGTGATTTTCGAATTATGGCCGAAAAATCATTCTTTATGAATGCATTTATCCAAGTAGGGCTGATTCCGGATTCAGGAAATTTATATTATTTAAGACAACTCATTGGTGATGCGAAAGCACTTGAAATTTCACTTACGGGAGAACGAATTTCTTCCCATGATGCATTGCAACTTGGACTTGCGACAAAGGTTGTGCCAAATGAACAATTTGAAGCGGCAGTTTTAGAATATGCAACAAACCTTGCTACACTTCCAACAAAAGCAATCGCCTTAACAAAACGAGCATTAAAAGCAGCAGCAGAACTAAATTTAACTGATTATTTAGAATATGAAGCGCAAGGGCAAAGAATTGCCGGTCTAACAAAAGACCATCAAGAAGGAATTAAAGCGTTTATGGAAAAAAGAAAACCTGTTTTTGTAGGGAACTAAAAGGGGGAAATAACATGTCAACAACGCAAACATTAGTAGAACAAAATTCTTTGAAACGCGATTTTTATCACTTAATCATCAATGGTGAAAAAGTAGAAAGTGCGAACGGCCAAACAATTGATACGTATAATCCAGCTACAGGTGAATTAGTAGCGAAAGTGGCAAAAGCAGCTAAAGAAGATGCAGAAAGTGCAGTACAAGCTGCAAGAGAAGCTTTTGATCACGGTAAATGGAGAAAATATCCTGTAGGACGTCGTGCGCAAGTATTAAATAAGATTGCTTCCATTATGCGCTCTCGTTTCAATGAAATAGTGGAACTAGAAATCTTAGATACAGGTAAATCATTAAGTACTGCACAAGGTCAAGTCAATCAAGCGATTGAAGACTTTGAGTTCTATGCAGGTGCAATCGTTGGGCATCGTGGTGTAGTAAATAATATGCCTGGCCAATTCCACAACTACACAGAAAAAGAACCTGTTGGTGTATGTGCACAAATCATCCCTTGGAATTATCCAATCATGATGGCAGCATGGAAAATTGCACCGGCTATTGCAGTTGGTTGTTCAGTAATCGTAAAACCAGCTTCATTAACACCGTTAACAGCAATAATCTTAGGTGAAATTTGTTTAGAAGCAGGAGTACCAGCTGGTGTTGTCAATATCATCCCAGGATCTGGCTCTGAAGTAGGTAACTATCTTGTAGAACATAAACAAGTTGATAAAGTGGCATTTACAGGTTCAACGCCAATCGGCAAAGACATTATGAATAAAGCTTCAGAAACACTAAAACGTGTAACACTAGAACTTGGCGGAAAATCACCAAATATCGTGTTTGCAGATGCAGATCTTGATGCAGCAGTAGACGGTTCATTGTACGGTATTTTCTATAACTCTGGTCAATCATGTGAAGCACGTTCTCGTTTATATGTACAAGAAGATATTTACGAACAATTTGTTGAAAAATTTGTAGCCAAAACAAAACAAATCAAATTAGGCAATCCATTTGAAAAAGAAACACATATGGGCGCAATCATTGATCAAAAACAAGTAGAGGTCATCGATGGTTATGTACAATCCGCTATTCAAGATGGAGCAGATATTTTAGCAGGTGGTAAAGTTGCACAAGTAGAAGGCTATGAAAATGGTTTCTGGTATGAACCAACAGTCATTGCAAATGTCAATCACTCGATGAAAGTAGTCAATGAAGAAATCTTCGGACCAGTTGTAGTCATTATGAAATTCAAAGATGAAAAAGAAGCGATTCAATTAGCAAACGATACAGAATTTGGTCTTGGTTCAGCAGTATGGTCAAAAGACGGCGCAAGAGCAACACGCGTTGCCAACCAAATCCAAGCGGGAATTGTCATGGTTAACTGCCCATTCTCAGCAATGCCAGGTACACCATTTGGAGGATACAAACAATCTGGCTTCGGTCGTGAACTATGTATCGAAACGCTAGATTTATATACAGAAACAAAAAGTATCATCTCATACTATGGAAATCGCCCATTAAATCCACTAGGAATCGAATAGTTAAGCGTTTAGTTTCAAAAATTATAAATTGAATAGGGGGGCACTCCCCCTATTTTCGTATTCTAATATTTGGAGGTTTGAAAATGAAGAACATAACCGTAATTGGCTCAGGCGTAATGGGAAGAGGCATTGCCTATGTAAGTGCTCTAGGTGGATTTGAAACAACATTAGTAGATGTTAATGAAAATGCATTATCAAGCGCCAAAAAAGAAATCGAAACAATATTCGATAAAGCGATTAAATACAACAAAATTTCTGAACAACAAAAAATTCAAAGCCAAAGTAATTTATCATTCACAACAGATTTACCAAAAGGTGTAGCAAATGCAGATCTAATCATTGAAGCTGTACCTGAAAAAGCAGAAATTAAAAAAGCTGTATTTGAACAAATGGAACAATTTGCAAAAGACTCATGCTTGTTTGCAACGAATACATCCACAATGAGTCCAACTGAAATTGCATCTTATGCAAATAGAACAGAACGTACAATTGCTATGCACTTTTTCAACCCTGTTCACAAGATGAAATTAGTTGAAATTGTACGTGGACTTGAAACAAACGATGAAACGGCTAAAATCATTGCTGAAGTGGCGCAACAAATGGGAAAAGAAACAGTTGTGATTCATGAGTTTCCAGGGTTTGTCACAAGTCGAATCAGTGCATTAGTAGGAAATGAAGCATTTTATATGCTACAAGAAGGACTTGGTAGCCCAGAAGATATCGATAAAGCAATTAAATTAGGGCTTAATTATCCAATGGGGCCATTTGAGCTTGCAGACTTAGTGGGTCTTGATGCACGTTTAAATAATTTACGTTATTTACATGAAAAACTTGGGGAAAAATATCGCCCAGCACCATTACTTGAACAATATGTAAAAGCAGGTCGCCTTGGACGTAAAAGTGGATGTGGCGTTTACAACTATTCAGAAGGAAAGGAATTGGTGAAAAAATGACTGAAGTTGTAATTGTAGATGCTGTCAGAACGCCAATTGGTAAATATAAAGGTGCACTAAAATCAGTAAGACCAGATGATTTGGGTGCCGTTGTGATTAAAAGTTTAGTAGAAAGAAACCCACAAGTGCCAGTTGATCAAATTGAAGATGTCATTTTCGGTAATGCAAATCAGGCTGGGGAAGACAATCGAAACGTTGCCAGAATGGCTGGATTATTAGCAGGTCTGCCTATTGAAATCGGTGGTACAACGATCAATCGTCTTTGTGGATCAGGGATGGATGCAGTGCAATATGCAGCTCGTGCGATTAAAAGTGGCGAGGGAGATATTTTCATTGCGGGTGGTACGGAAAGCATGACGCGTGCACCATTTGTAATGGGTAAACCGGAGATTGATTATCCAAGAGGAGATCAAAAACTATTTGATACGACGATTGGCTGGCGTTTCACGAATCCAAAGTTACATAAAATGTATGGCTCAGATACGATGCCACAAACTGCAGAAAATGTTGCAAAACAATATAATATCAGCCGAGAGGCACAAGATGACTTTGCTTTTGAAAGCCAACAACGTGCTAAAAAGAGCAATGGAAAGTGACCGTTTCAAAGAAGAAATTGTTCCTGTTGAACTAACAGATCGAAAAGGAAATGTAACCATTTTTGATAAAGACGAGCATCCACGTCCAGAATCAACTAGAGAAAAGTTAGGTCAATTACGCCCAATTTTCGAAAATGGTACGGTAACCGCTGGAAATGCCTCTGGTGTAAACGATGGCGCTTCAGCATTACTATTAATGAGTGCTGAAAAAGCAAAAGAACTAGGGATTAAACCGCTTGCTAAATATGTAACTGGTGCCGTTGCAGGATTGGAACCAGCTGTGATGGGATTAGGACCAATCTATGCAACAAGAAAGGCATTAAAACGAGCAAATCTTTCAATCGATCAAATGAATCTCGTAGAACTAAATGAAGCATTCGCTTCTCAATCACTTGAATGTATCAAACAATTAGAATTAGATTCTTCTATAGTAAATGTTAATGGTGGTGCTATTGCATTTGGACATCCTTTAGGTGCAAGTGGTGCTCGTATATTAACTACGCTCGTACATGAAATGAAAAAGCAAAATGCAAAATTTGGCTTAGCAACAATGTGTATTGGCGTTGGTCAAGGGATTGCAACAATTATCGAAAATATACAGGAATAGGGGGAGTATACATGTCCGTCGTTCTTTTTGAGGTCAAGGAGCAAATAGGGATTGTCACAGTAAACCGTCCAGATGTGCTAAATTGTTTTAATTATGAAGTACTCGTGCAATTACAAGAGATAGTAAACAAAATTAGTGAAAGTCCTGATGTACGAATCGTAATCTTCACCGGTGCAGGAGAAAAAGCCTTTAGCGCAGGTGCAGATTTAAAAGAACGGAAAACGTTAAATGACCAAGAGGTAAAAAGAAATGTAAAAGCGATTCGTGATGTCTTTAATAGCATTGCGAATTTACCTCAACCAACGATTGCTGCAGTAAATGGTCATGCATTAGGCGGTGGATTTGAATGGTTACTAGCATGCGACTTTGCTATTTGCTCAGATAAAGCATTACTTGGATTAACTGAAACAAGTTGGGCAATCATACCAGGTGCTGGTGGAACGCAGCGATTGCCACGTTTAATAGGCGAGATGAAAGCGAAGGAACTAATATTTACAGCGAAGAAAATATCAGCAAACGAAGCAGTAGAATTAGGTATTGTCTTACAAGCTGTTCCACTTGAAGAGGTACTGCCAAAAAGTTTAGAACTAGCAGCTGCTATTTCAAAAAATGGCCCAGTTGCAATACGTCAAGCAAAATATGCGATTTCAAAAGGAATCGATAAGGACTTACAATCGGCGTTAGCAATTGAAACAGAAGCATATGAAGTAGTGATCCCGACAACAGATCGAATCGAAGCATTAAACGCATTCAATGAAAAACGAGAGCCAGTTTTTACAGGACAATAATTCTATATGAAATAATATTATAATTAGCTTAGGATTTTTTGTTGAAATGGGATTGGCGAAGCCAATCCCATTTCTAGCGATACCCAATTCGTAATATCAAAAATAGTACCAATATTATTTTAAGTATGTTTAAGAGAAAGTAGACACCATTATATCTTATAAATCAAGTTCCTTTTTAAACTCTTGTCCTTTTTGAACATACGTATCGATGGAAAGTTGGATTAAATCTAAGTCCTTTTCAGTTAGTTCGCGCACTACTTTACCTGGTGAACCTACAACCAAAGATCTTGGGGGTATTTTTGTCCCTTGGGTAATCAATGTGTTGGCGCCAATAATGCATTCTTCACCAATTTCAGCGTGATCTAAAATCACTGAACCCATGCCGATTATGGATCGTTTTCCTACTTTACAGCCATGTAAAACCACTTGGTGGCCTACTGTTACTTCGTCCTCGATTACAACAGGTGCTCCCTCATACAGGTGAATGGTTGAATTATCTTGAATACTACATTTGTTTCCGATTGTAATGCGATCTTCATCACCACGTAGTACGGCATTAAACCAAATTGAAGATTGCTCACCAATTGAGACATCGCCAATTACATACGCACCAGGCGCCAAAAAAACAGAATCATGAATAGTAGGCTTTTTGTTTAAATAATTGATAATCATGCAACATCCTCCATTATGTATAATTTTGAATATTTAGAATTTTATTATAACATGAATATATACTGAGATGAGGTGGATTCTATGAGAAATTTATGCAAACTATTAAACATTCAATATCCGATTATCCAAGGTGGTATGGGGAATATTAGTAGTCCAATCTTAGCAAGTTCAGTAAGTAATGCAGGCGGTTTGGGGACAATTGGATGTGGCACGATGACCCCACAAGAAGTGGAAGAATTGATTATTGAAACAAAAAAGAGAACGACTAAACCCTTTGCTGTGAATATACCGATTAATGTAAATACGTATTCAAAAGAGTTAGTACAACTTGTTATTTCACACGAAGTTCCAATCGTTTCATTATCTGCTGGCAACCCAGCTCCATTTATTGTGAAACTGCATGAGGCAGGGATTAAAGTAATTGTTGTAGTGGCAGCAGTAAAGCATGCGATGAAGGCAGAGAAAGCAGGAGCAGATGTATTAGTTGCAGAAGGATTTGAAGCAGCAGGTATTAATTCAAATCTAGAGTTAACAACGATGACGTTGATTCCACAAATCTCTAAAGCAGTGGATATACCAGTAGTAGCTGCTGGCGGAATCGCAAATGGAGATGGCTTGGCTGCTGTATTAGCATTAGGTGCATCAGGTATTCAAATGGGGACACGTTTTATCGCAACACAAGAAATGACCGTTCATAACGAGTATAAAGACCGAATCTTACAAGCAAGTGATCAAGAAACAATGATCCTAGGAAGATCTGTTGGACAAGTAAGACGCGTTTTGAGAAATCCATATGCAGAAAAGGTCAGCCTTGCTGAAAAGAATGGGATAACATTGGAAGAATATAATAACTGCACAAGTGAAGTATTTCATGTAAAAGGTGCAATTGAAGGAAACGCAGAAGAAGGATTTATGAATAGTGGTCAAATCGCAGGTCTCATTCAAGATTTACCAACTGTGCAAGAATTAATAGAGAAAATTATGCAAGAATTCAAAGAGAGTATCATTAAATTATCTGAATATTCTATTGAAAATGTTAAGTGAATGATAGATAAAGTGAAAAAAATATGTCATCATAATAGTGATCGTTTACTTTGTTTTAATTTTTAAGAGATTCATTGGTAAGTCATGAAGATTACATGACCACGATATATTGCAGTTAAGGTTGAAGGAGTGATCGTTTATGGCTGCTAATACACAATCGATGATATTTACATTGTACGGAGATTATATTTGCCATTATGGTTCGAAAATTTGGATTGGTAGCCTTATTCAATTACTAAAGGAATTCGGGCACAACGAACAAAGCGTGAGGGTAGCTGTTTCACGTATGGTCAAGCAAGGATGGCTACAGTCAGAAAAAAAGGGAAACAAGAGTTATTACTTTTTAACGACACAAGGCGAGCAAAGAATCTTAGAAGCAGGTAAGCGTATTTTCAAACTAAAGCCAAGAAAATGGGATGGCAAATGGCGCGTTCTTCTATATACAATTCCTGAGGAAGATAGACATATCCGTGATGAATTACGTAAAGAGTTACAATGGAGTGGTTTTGGTTCATTTACAAGTGGCTGTTGGATTTCTCCAAACAGAATGGTAGATGAAGTAAAGGTGATTATTCAAAAATATAATATTGAAAACCATGTAGAGTTATTTCTTTCAGACCATGTTGGTCCAACAGATCATGAAGAATTAATCGCAAAGAGTTGGGATTTAGACGGTATTGAAAAACGCTATGAAGAATTTATCAATTTATATAGTAAACAATATATTGTCCATCAAAGTGTGATTGCACAAGGGAATATGTCAGATGCAGAATGTTTTGTTGAAAGAACAAAACTTGTCCATGAATACAGAAAATTCTTATTCATCGATCCAGGTTTGCCAGCTGAATTATTGCCACAAATGTGGAGTGGCAATCATGCAGCATTATTATTTAGCCAATACTACAAACTACTTGCTGGACCTGCTAGTCAATTTTTTGAGAGTATATTTGAAAAGGACAATGATCTACACAAAAAAGAACAATCCTACGATGCAGGTTATCATCCTTATGTTTTATTTGAGGAAGCTTAATGATTTTTTATGAAAGAGGAGTGAATGTACTATGAAAGGTACATTCACTCCTTTTTCATATAGCTCCCTCATGATTCACTTTTTAAGTTTTGAATCATAATGGATGAAGTAACGTCTGCGATGACTTTGTTATTTTGAACTAAAGTTGCTTCTGCATAGGCAACTTTACGTCCTAATTTTTTGATATGGGCTTTGACAGTAATTTCACCTACAAAAGCAGGTCTATGAAATGTCGTATTGATCGAAATAGAAGTGAATGATTGTGTTTCTGAAAGCAAAGATGCAGTTGCATACGCCATTGCGACGTCTGCTGCTGAGGTGATAAATCCACCCATGACTACTTGGTTTCCGTTTAGTAAACGGTCATCTACCGTCCATAAACATAACGAATCTCCATCTTTTGCCTCAACTAGCTTTAAGCCAAGCGTTACATCGCAATTCGGTTGTTCTTCTTGACCAGCTATTACTTTATGTAACATCATGTTCTAATCATCCTCCAATGCAATTGTAATTATAACAATTTTATCATGAATTTTATGGGGGAAATGGGATTCTTAAGTAGACGATTGGGATTTTAGGGATATGATATATTTTATAAAAACTTTATATTTTGGTTAGATTTCGTTTCTTTTTTACTATTATCCTTAGAATGAATGCTGTTTGTGTAATCAGACATTCATCTTAACTTTTAGCTTTCAGGTAAACGCAGAACAAATATAGAACTATAAATGAAGAGGAGATTTGTATGTCTATTCGTAAGCGCTTTTTCCTTTCACATGCTGCGATGATCATTATGCCGCTTATTGTCATCGTATTCATTATGTTGTTATTGCAAGTGATGCTTCGTGGCGAGGTGGGATGGAATGGTAGCCAACGTTTTACTATTCAAAACGAGAAGGTCACAGAATCGTTTAGAAAATTAATGAAGGAGGTTTCGACAAATCAAGATAAGTTTCTTAATTCTAGTTATCTCCATGATATTTCACAACAAATAGAAAAAGAAAATTCATATTTGATTGTTCGAAAAAATGGCAAGATATACTTTAAATCAGATAAATTAAAGTTGATATCAGCACAAAATCTCCCAGGCTTTGGAAGCAAAGCAACTAGCCCTATGGGGATTTGGATTGGTCGCCAAAATTATTCAATTATGCAATATGATTTTTATTTTAAAAATGGTGAGGAAGGGACCATTTTTCTCTTAAATAGTGGATCTACTTTTGTTAAGTTTGCACGGGTATTCTTTCCAATCATGTTTATTAGCCTAATTTTGACACTCATTTTGACTAATGCTTTACTTTCATATTTTATGTCTCGTAGCATTTTAAGACCGGTGAAAAAGTTATCCAATGCAGCTGAGAAGATTAGAAAAGGCAATTTAGATTTTACAATGGAGATGAAGGGAACAGATGAACTAAATCAACTCGTTCAATCATTTGATTCCATGAGAGCGCAATTAAAAGAATCATTAGAGTTAAGGGAGCAATATGAAAATAACCGTAAAGAGTTAGTTGCTAATATTTCACATGACTTGAAAACACCGATTACATCAATCATGGGCTATGTGGAAGGAATCCAGGATGGCGTGGCAAATACGCCTGTAAAACAACATCAGTATCTCGAAACCATTCATAAAAAAGCAAAGTATATGAATGAGCTAATCGAAGAGTTATCTCTGTATTCAAAATTAGATGTTAAAAAGGTACCATTTCATTTTGAAAAGGTGAATATCCAGGCATTCATCAAGGATTATTCGGATGACATAGCTGATGATCTCAAGGAAAAGGGAATAGGACTCAATTTTTTACCATCAGATCTGAATGTAAATGTCTTGATCGATCGCAATAAAATAATCCGTGTTTTTGAAAATATTATCTATAATAGTGCAAAGCATAATCATCACACAGATGGTCAAGTTGATATTTCGTTGATTGATTCAGGAGAGATGGTTCAAGTAAGTATTAGCGATAATGGACCGGGCGTACCAAATGAACAACTATCAACGGTTTTTCATCGGTTTTATCGTGTGGACGAGGCAAGGAGCACTGATGGAAGTGGTCTTGGACTTGCGATTGCATCACAAATTATTGAAGCACATGGGGGGACGATTTGGGCAGAAAATAATCCAGGCGGTGGGCTCAAAGTATCATTTAAATTGAAAAAGTCAGAGGATGATATAGATGACAAAGTCGATATTGATAATAGAAGATGATCAAAGTATCGCTGATTTAGAAAAGGATTACCTTGAAATAAATGGCTTTCATGTAGAAGTAGAGTATGATGGGAAAAGCGGTTTAGAAAAAGCTTTAAGTAACGGATTTGACTTAATTATATTAGATGTTATGTTACCGAATATAAATGGATTTGATCTATGCAAAAGTATTCGAGGACAAACGAATATCCCTATTTTAATGGTCACTGCAAAGAATGATGATATTGATAAGATTCGAGGACTTGGAATCGGTGCGGATGATTATATTGTAAAGCCATTTAGCCCAAGTGAATTAGTAGCTAGAGTTAAGGCTCATCTTGCTATGTACGACCGGTTAATTCAAGCGGATCAACCAAAGACTGAAATCCATATCCACGGTCTGCAAATGAATACTTTATCAAGAAAGGTTTTTGTAGATGGTAACGAAGTAGAAATGACAAATAAAGAGTTTGATTTACTTGAATTTCTAGCCATACATCCAAACCAAGTTTTTTCAAAGGAACAACTATTTGAACGGATTTGGGGTTTGGAATCCATGGGAGATAACGCAACAGTTACTGTTCATATCAAAAAAATTAGGAAGAAAATCGAAAAGGATACCACAAACCCAATGTATATCCAAACGGTCTGGGGGACAGGTTATCGGTTTAATGGATAGTTAAGGTATACTTGACCATCACCAAATGAAACCTTCATTTTATAAAAAGTTTATACTTCTTTCACGGGGATTTTAGTTTTGCTTGATAAAGTTATATTGTCAGGCAGGAGGTGATCTAAAGTGAAGTTATCTTTAACTTTTAGAAAAGTTTTGCTTATTCTTCATATTCTTTTCTCGTCCATTATGTTTGGCAACATGGTAACGTTTATTGTTTTGAGCATTACGGTTGCTACGACAAAAAACATAAGTCTAATTGATAGTTGTTATACTGTTATGCATGTACTTTCCAATTCATCGATTAAGGCATCAACAATTGGGACAACGATAACAGGTATTTTGCTATCTGTTACATCTAAATGGGGATTGTTTAAATTTAATTGGATCATTGTAAAAGAAATTCTTACTACCTTCCTTATTGGATTAAATTTGTGGGGAATGTATGTATGGACATTAGATGCACTAAATGGAACGGGGAGCAATATTTTATTAATTTCGAACTTTACTTTATGGGTGGGAATCATCATACAACTCGTTTCACTGATTTTCATATTTGCTATCTCAAAATATAAACCATGGGGAAAACGAGTAAAACAAAGATAAGCCTCCAAGTGTCCTGAAAAAATATAATAGGAGTGATGACGATGCATCACGTATTCTTTTTTCCATTCTTCGCTTTCCCAATTATCTTGATTGCGTTAATAATTACAGCAATTGTTATATTTAAGAAAAATCGAAAATTGTATGCAAATAATGCAATGAACCCAATGACCATCCTTGAAACTCGCTATGTAAAAGGTGAGATTACAAGTGAAGATTATCAAAGTATGAGAGAAGTGCTAGTGAATAGCCGACATTATAAATAGAAATGCAATGTAAGCGAGGCAATTGGCGTAAATGACCAATTGCCTTTTTCTTATATTTAATATTAAAGGGGAATTTGTAATTTGATAGAATTAAAGTATGTGGTGTTTTTTGAGAATGAATTAAAAAATAGTTGAAAGGAGTGTTATATTTGCAAATCGATGAAAAGCATTGCCCAATATGTGGTGAGGAAAATCATTGCATGGCAGGTACAAGTGAAGAAGACCAATGTTGGTGTAACACAGTAAAGATTCCAAAAGAAGTTCTGGAACTAGTCCCTGAAGAAATGAAGGGAAAATATTGTATTTGCCAAAATTGTAATAGTAAGTATCAAAATTGACTGTCCAAACTGAGCAATAATTGACCAGCTAATATCAACTAGAGGCAGTAAGATAGTATGTGAGGAGTGAATCAACATGTGGTTACAATCCATACAGCAGCCCAAGAATTAGCAAACACAGATTGCAAAATTATCGATATAGACTACAAATATGGCTACGAAACAGCAGATCATTTGCTAAAGCGTTTCTTAAGCAACATGGTATGAAGAGGGCAGATGCAAGAGACGATTCAAATAAGATTCACTCTTATAATAAGCTTGTCATACAAGTAACATTGAGAGGAGCAGAACCGATGAATTACAAGATAATTGAAATGGACAGTTTTCAAGTAGTAGGCATAAAGCGTACATTTTCATGTGCCAACGGGGAGCAATCACAGAAAATTGCTCAATTTTGGCAAGATGTAAATCAGGATGATACAAGTGGTAAATTAGCTGCCATAATAGATGGGACAGTAAATGGTCTAATAGGAATTTGTGAAGTTACCAAAAAAGATATAATGGATTACTGGATTGCGGCAAGTCATGAAGAGGAATATAGTGGCGATTTCGAAACGTATACAGTGCCAGCTAGCAAATGGGCGATTTTCGAAGTACATGGTGCCATGCCGAATGCTATGCCTATCATGTGGAAGAAAATATTCCAAGAATGGCTTCCATCTCACCCCTATGAACTTGCGCAAACACCTGAGTTAGAAGTGTATGGTGATGGAAATCCTTACAGTGATGATTATTATTCTGAAATTTGGGTTCCGATTAAATAAAAAGATTTAATTTAAAAAGGTTGATTCAAAGTATGAATCAACCTTAATTAAGATAAGGGCGAATTGGGACCGGAAAAGAGAGAATTGGAACCGGAAAAGGGCGAATTAGAATTAGAAAAGAGCGAATTGGAACCAAGAAAGAGCGAATTGATAGCTAAAATCAGTGAATTTTCCAATTGATGATTCCCCAAAAAAATTCCTAAAAAATGCTTTTTAAATTTCAATAATAATCGGCAAGATCATTGGCTTTCTTCGAGTTTGAGTGAACAAAAATTGACCGACTGCTTTTTTTACTTTTCTCTTCACGACATTCCATTGTTTTGCTTCTTCTACCTGTATATCTTCAACCGTTGATACGACTAAACGATTCACATTTCTTAAGAGGTTTTCGAAATCTTTTGCGTAGACGAATCCTCGTGAAATGGTATCAGGTTCAGAAATAATCGTGCCATCGGTTTTGCTAATGGTTAATACAATGACAAGCATGCCGTCTTCGGATAACTGTTTACGGTCGCGTAATACAATTTCTCCAACTTCTCCGATATCCACGCTATCGACATACGTATCACCAGCAGGGATTTTACGTGTTTGGCGAGCCTCTCCACCTTCTATATCCACGACATCTCCATTTTTAATAATAAACGTATGATCTCTTTCTACACCAACAGACTCAGCTAATTCGCGATGGATATAGAGCATTCTGTATTCACCGTGGACAGGAATGAAGTATTTCGGTTTCATCAGTGATAGCATTAGTTTTAAATCCTCTTGGTAGCCATGACCTGAAACATGCATGCCTGTTATGGTTGAAGAACCATAAATCACTTTTGCGCCAAGTTGGAATAAGTTATTCACGATTCGAGCAACATCCTTCTCATTGCCAGGGATAGGGGAGGCAGATAAAATCACCGTATCATCTGGATAAATTTGAACATCGCGATTATCATTATTAGACATTCGAGAGAGAGCAGCTAACGGTTCACCTTGGCTACCGGTACAAAGTACAACCACTTCTTCTGGTGGTAGTTGCATCGCTTGGCGTGCATCAATAATCATGCCAGGAGGAACACTTAAATACCCACGTTCAATAGCTACTGCTACAACATTTACCATGCTACGGCCAAGTAAAGCAAGTTTACGATTTGTCTTTTTTGTCGCTTCCACAATTTGTTGAATACGGTTTACATTCGATGCAAAAGTGGAAATGATAATTTTTTGCTTTGCTCCTAAAAACGCTTCATCGATATGTTTTCCTACTAATCGCTCGGAAGGGGTAGAGCCTGGACGTTCAGCGTTTGTACTTTCAGAAATAAGTGCTAATACACCCTTTGTCCCGATGGCAGCCATTTTATGAATATCTGAATATTGATCATTTACGGGAGTTAAATCAAATTTGAAGTCGCCAGTATGTACGACAACCCCCTCTGGTGTATGGAATACGATACCAAGACAATCGGGAATACTATGGCTTGTTTTAAAGAAGGTAACGGAGATATTGCCAAAATCCAAATTCGATTTAGAATCAATTTGTTGTAAATCTGTTTCTCTTAGAATTTTATGTTCTTTTAATTTAATTTCAATTAACCCAAGTGTAAAACGAGTAGCATAAATCGGAACATTTAATTTTTTTAGAAAGTAAGGTATTCCGCCAATATGATCTTCGTGACCATGTGTAACCACCAAAGCTCGAACTTTGTCTCGATTTTCAAGTAAATATGAAATATCAGGGATAATTAGGTCAATCCCTAATAAACTTTCATCTGGAAATTTTCCTCCACAATCCACAAGGACGATATCATCTGCGTATTGGATGGCATACATATTTTTGCCGATTTCGTTAATACCACCTAGAGCATAGATGGATAATGCATTTAATCTATTCTTCGCCAAACGAATTACCTCCTACTAGTCTTAACTATTTCAACAGTTTTTCATAAAGTGAAACTTTCAATCAGTGGGGTCTTTTTCCACTGATTGTTAGTCGAACCAATCGGGCTTTTACGGGCAGTTATCTCAACCGCTGCTTTGAATTTTCTAAAGCCTTGCAGTTGAGTCAAAAGCCAGTTAATGCGGGATAAAAAATGGATCATATATATTGCGTCATCTAGTAGTATGGCTAGCTGTTCATTATCCTATACGAATGAGGAGGTTATAAACTTGAGGTAATGAATGGTTTATTTTTGACCTTTATTTAAAATCTTCATTTGTACCGAATCGAAAACTTCAGGTTCTATGGATGTATAGTGACAGAAGTACCTATAGGGACAGTTTTCGATAATCCTTCAACATCTTCATTATGCATTCGAATACATCCTTTTGAGACGGCTTTGCCAATGGAGCTTGGATTGTTTGTGCCATGGATGCCGTAATGTTCTTTGGATAAACTCATCCACATAGTTCCAAATGGACCTCCCGGATTTGGATGCTTATTAATAATGACAAAATTGCCAGCTGGTGTATTGTGTAACATTCTACCAACAGCTATTGGAAATTGTTTTTCTATCTTACCATTGTTGAAAAGAGTGAGATGACGATTGTTGAGGGAAATATCAATATGGTATGGCGTTGTTTTGGGATCTGGAATACCTGGAATGATGATAGGTTGACCTATAAATAATACATGGGGATTAGTTAACATAGGATTTGCATTGATAATGGAGAGTATAGGTACACGGTAATCATTTGCGATTTGATGTAGCGTTTCACCTGGTTTTACCGTATGGATCAAAAGCAATCACCTCCAAATGTTTCTAACTAACTTATCATTGTATTTTATGCGCATTAAAAAAGATGACCACAAAAAGTCGTGGGTAAATGACTTTTGGGTCACCTATAAAATTACTTAATGGTTAATGATAATTTGTAAGGATCAATTGAAGCACGTCCTTTAGAGTCACGAACTAAAACATAGTACGTGCCTTTTTTCATGTTCAAGGATAGGACTTCTTTGTCACCTTTTTCGTAAATATCAGATGAAGCTACTCTTTTGCCATTTTGGTAGACTTCAATGACACCGTCAATTTCTTTTCCTGCATCAAGAGAAATCGTTACATTTCCTTCTTTCTTGGAATCATAAACGTACCAATCAGCATCTCCATTTTCATATCCGGAGTTAAAGTAACCTGTTGCAGAGTAAGATTTACTTGTGTTTTTCTTGAATTTAAGCGGTTTAGATGGTTTGTTTTTCGCTATTATAGATTTTGCATCTTCATCTGTTTTATTTACGGCATTTATTTTTAAATCGTATGGCCATAGAGTAATTCCTGAAATAGAATCAATTAATCCATAAACTGTAACGAAGTAAGATGTACCTTTTTTTGCTTCAAAAGAGCCAGTTGTTGTTCCGTACTCTGTAATGTTTGTCAAATAGGTTGTTCGGTCAATATCTTGCGGATCTAGTTTCTTGTTTTTATTGACATCTTCTGAGATTTCGAGGAATCCATAGAATGGAGCTAGCAACTCTTTTGGGTACTTCTCTTTAAGGGAAGAAGTTAATGTTGCTCTTGAGAATTTCACGCCATAAATAGAATCCTTTGGAGCAGTGAAGTAATAAGAGTCAACATCGTTAGAAGAACCAAAGTTTGCTTTCACACCATTTGTAGGGAAGGCTTTTGCTTTGTTCGGTTCATTATTGTCCTCATATTGGTCCCCTGGATTATTTACTAGTAATTTCGATGTTAATTGATATCCATCATATGGAATTTGAGAAGATTCAAAGTTTGGACTAATTGACAAGAAATACGTTTTCGTCGCATCTAAACTTGCAATAAATTGACCTTTTAGCATTTCATCCATTGAATACCAATCTTCATTTGTCGCAACGATTGAAAGAATTTGATATTCTTTGCCGTTTTCATCTCGATCCTTTACTACCTCAAACAATGATACATAAGGAACGCTTTTTGCTGGGGTAGGTAGTTGGAATTGATATATCCCATTGCTTGTTGGATTAATTTTAAACCAATCTTGATCTTCGCTATTTTGAAGATATCCTGTTGCTGAACCTCCCAATTGATATGGGGCGTGCAACGGATTCTAATTCGCTAATTTTTTGCGCGTCATCCCATGATTCTGCTCCCATTTCAGATGTTATGATGGTACCAGTATTCGTTTGGGTCACGTTGACTTTTTCGTCTGAAGAATTCGAACTGCCACTGTAATTGTCCTCATCAGCAGGAATAGATTTCCCTTCTAAATGAACGCTGTATGGTAGGGCAGATTGAGCCGGTTCTCTATTTTCTGGACCAAAGAATCCGCCCATCATCATATCGAAAATATTAAAATCTGATAGTAACGATTTGTTTGATACTTTTAAATAATATTCTTTGTTTGATTCCGTTTGGAAGATTAACGTTTCTCCCATGCTTGTACCCCCTGAGTTACTTGAGAATAGAGGAGATGCTTCTTCTGCTGGAACCTCAGATGGTATTTCGTTGCCGTTTTCGTCTGTTATTACTGGGAATAGCTGTTCTTTCTCATAAACGGATAGATCCAATATCAACACCAGGTATTCCTGAAACAGTAAACTTCATAAATTGCGCTTCTTTTGAAGTAAAGTGGAAGTAGTCTTCGTCACCTTTTTCGCCAATCATATAAAGTCCGTCTTTATTATATGGCGAGTTTTCAATTTTAATTGGTGCATTTACTGTTGATTCGGCTTCAGGAAGTTGGTCTAATTTTTCTACCTTTAGGGAAGCGTAAGATTGTTTTGCATTGGAATCATCATAACTCCCATTGACATCTTTGATACCGATTGCAACTGTTCCGCTAAATGGAGCTTGAATTAGTTTACCTTCAGTTTTACCTTCTGTGACATCATTGATTTCCGTTTTTTGTTGCTCGTTATCACCAAAGAATTGAATCGTCATTTTGTAATCATACTGTGATGCTCCAGCCAATGTCGCTTGTATATATTGGCCTTTTTCAACAGGGAGTTTCACCCATTTTTGTTCCGATGGTTTTGTGAATGTATGTTTGATTTCTGCAGGTGCAATAATTTGCTCTGCATTATTTAGGATTTCCTTTTCACCCCAAGTTGCAGTAACTAAAGAAGGAATCTTTTTGACATCATATTTTAGTGCTGCAACTGGATTAATCAGACCGCTACCATACTTGCTGTCAAAACCTTTCGCTCCTAAATCAGTTGCCGTTTTTTCTAAAATATACTCTATTTCTGTAGGCTTGAGATTTGGATGTTTTGATAACAGTAATGCTGCTGTACCCGCGACTACAGGAGAAGCCATTGATGTTCCGCTAAGTCTAGTAAATGTGGAACCTTTTTCAGAATCATAGAAAGTAGAATAAATATCTTCACCAGGTGCAACTACATCAGTAGAAGGTCCGTATGAAGAATAGTCGCTTAAGTTTTTTCTCTTTATTAATAGAGCCTACGCTAATAACGCCTTCATATTTTGCAGGGTAGACTGGATAATCTGATGCCTCATTTCCAGCAGCAGCAACCACAACCACTCCTTTACTGATTGCTTTATCTATTGCTTCTTTTAATACATCTGAAGGAGAGTAGCCACCTATGCTTATGTTAATCACTTTTGCCCCTTGATTTACTGCTTCAAGAATTGCATTGGCAATCGTATAATCGAATGTCCATAAATCTTCATCAAATACATCAAATGAAAGAATTTTAGCAGCAGGGTCGATACCATAGCCACCAATTCCGTTATCTTTTTTTCCAGCGATAATGCCAGCGACATGTGTACCATGAGTATTAGGTGAACTTGGATTCATCGGATTTATGATATTTTTACTCTTTATGACTGTTCCATTTAAATCGGGGTGGTACCGATCAATCCCTGTATCAATGACTGCGACCTTTACTTGATTTTTTCCTGCAAGTTTTTGTGCATCAGCTGTTTTAAGTAAACTATGCATGTATTGTTCACTTACTTTAGGATCTGCTACACTTGCCAGTTTATATTTGGGGCTTAAGCTAATAGAAACGACTTTCTTATTCTTTTGATAGTTTTGGATTGTTTGTTGTAGTTTGTTTTTGTTTTTGACCTTCACTGCGACATATTTGAGACCGTTGATTTGATTTAATACAATACCGCCAGCTTTTTTGTGATCATCTGAGGAGAGTGGGCTTGAATATTTAACAATAATCGTATCATCACTATAATTTGATACTTTTTTACTTTGTTCTGTCTTAGAAGTTTTACTAGGTGTTTGAAGAATAGAAGTTGCAGAGCCAGTTTGTGCATGTGCTGCAAGACTACTAATAGGTGTAAGTACTAAAGCACAACTTAACCCAGCTGCAGCAAATTTTTTTGTAATTGACTTCACGAGATTCCCCCTTAATGAAATAACTATATTGGATATAGTATTTCTTTTATTACAATATATACCAGTATATCCTATATGTGCTTTTAAATATATAGAAGATTAGAAAAATTTCATAACATAAATATAATAATTGTAAATAATTTGTGATATTTTTCCTATAAATAAAAGGGGTTTATGAAATAGGAATAGCAGCGGAATGGTGGAGACATGATTATATATTTACGAAAGGAATATAAAAAAGCTGACCAATAATTGATCAGCTTTTGATTGAAGTTTATTTATTTTAAGCTACGTTTTAAAAAAGCTTTTGTTCGTTCGAATTGTGGATTGTCGAACAGTTCTTGTGGTGTGCCAGATTCGAGGATTTCACCATTATCCATAAAGACAACACGGTTAGCCACTTCTCTAGCAAATCCCATTTCATGTGTGACGACAATCATTGTCATATTTTCTTCGGCTAAATCCTTCATTACTTGTAGTACTTCACCAGTCAATTCAGGATCGAGTGCTGAAGTCGGTTCATCAAATAACATAATTTCTGGATTCATCATAAGTGCACGAGCAATTGCAACACGTTGTTTTTGACCACCTGAAAGATTGGAAGGGTAGGCAGAAGCAAAGTTTGCAAGTCCCACTTTTTCTAATAGCTCAGTGCTACGTTTGTTAAGCTCTTTTGGCGACTCTTTTTTTACTAAACGAGGAGCCATTTCAAGATTCTCTTTCACCGTTAGATGAGGGAAGAGATTAAAATGTTGAAATACCATGCCCATTTTAGAGGTAACGTTCTTGATTTCAGGAGCTTTTGAATAAATGCCATCCTTGACAAGATAATCTCCAGAAACAGCAATACTTCCACCATCTATTTCTTCAAGATGCACAATACTTCTAAGCATCGTACTTTTACCAGATCCAGAGGGCCCAATGACTGCCACAACGTCTTTTTTGTTTACATCAAATGTAATTTGTTTTAATACATCAAGATTGCCATATGATTTTTTTAATTTTGATACTTCAATAAAAGCCAAAATGACCACTCCTCTCTATTCAAATGTAAATCGACGTTCGATCCATTTAAAGATTAATGTTAGTACAAGTGTCATGATTAAGTAGATGGCACCTGCAACGAAGAATGGAAAGATCGAAAAGTCACGGTTAACTGCTGTTTCTGCATAGTGCAATAATTCAGGAACAGCCACTGCGTAAAGTAATGCTGTATCTTTTACCAATGTTACGGATTCATTGGCAAGAGCTGGAATCGCAATACGGAACATTTGTGGCAGTATAATACGTGTTGTTGTTTGGAATTTATTTAATCCAAGTACTTGTGCCGCTTCATATTGCCCTTTATCTATCGCTAATAATCCACCACGGAAGATTTCCGCAAAATAAGCTGCATAGTTAAGGATAAAACCGATACACGCTGCAACGAATCGGTCTAATACTAAGTAATCGCCGATGACAGGAATCATTGGTAAACCAAAGCAGATAATCAATAATTGAAGTAAAAGTGGTGTACCACGCATCACGTAAATATAGGTTTGCGCTAACCAAGAGAGAGGTTTAAAGCTACTTTTTACCGCTAATGTTAATAAGAAACCAAGAGGAATAGATAACACAATCGCGATAATAAATAATAGTATGGTCATTTGAGATCCTTCGAGCATCGGCTTAAGAATCGAAATGAAATAATCCATGTTCATACAAGTGTTCCTCCTAAATGAAGTTCGCTCTTTGAAAAGAATCAGATAATTTTATCGAAAATAGAAAATAATTATCCACGTACTTTCATAGTAAAAACAAAACAGGTTTCCAAAAAAGGAAACCCGATTTTGCCTGTTATATATTTTACTTTAATACTTTATTTTCGCCAAACCATTTTTTAGAAATTTCTGCTGCTGTGCCGTCTTGATTTAATTTATCTAATGCTTTTTGCAATTTGTTTAATAATTCGTCATTGCCTTTTTTAACACCAACACCGTATTCCTCAGGTGCTAAAGATTCGCTTAGAACTTTAAAAGTTCCTTTTTCTTTAGACATGTAATAATCAATAACAACTTCGTCAATAACTACTGCATCTGTACGACCATTTTTTAAGTCATTTAATGCCATAACATTATCTTTATACTCGCTAACATTTTTAAGTTTTGATTTAATTGGGTTAGCATCTAATGCATCAGCTGCTGATGATTGTGATTGTAAACCAACAACTTTTCCTTTTAAATCATCCAATTTAGCAATTTTTGAATCAGCAAGTGTTACAACGACTTGAGCATTTTTTAAATAAGGTTTTGTGAAGTTAACTTTTTGTTTACGTTCATCTGTAATCGTGTATCCATTCCAGATTAAATCAATTCGACCACTGCTTAATTCAGATTCTTTAGTACTCCAATCGATTGGTTGAATTTTAGCAGTGTAACCCATTTCTTTTGCTGCTGCATTTGCGTAGTCAATATCGAATCCTACGATATTGTTATCTTTATCACGGAATCCCATTGGTGCGAATGTATCGTCAACACCAATGATCAATGTTTTATCATCTTTTGAAGCGGATTTGTTAGATGAACATCCAGCCATTATACTGAAGATAGCTACGACGAACATCGTTAGAATCGCAAAACGTTTCATAGTTGAAAACCACCTTAGATTATATTTAATTTTAATTTCTAACACTTTAGTTCACTAGTGTGTTAGTACGTTATTAGGCTAGTACATTATAACATCATTATTTCCTAAAAGACAATCATTTTTGAAAGATATTTAAGGCAATTTCCTAAATGGTTTTTTGATTGAAAAATGTGAATATTTCATAAATCCTATTTAATAATTTTAACCATATTAGCCTTCCTATTATAATGGGAAGCAAAGGAAAATGAAGAATTAGATAAAAAATATTGCATTAATTAGAATACGTTAAATTAATGTTTTATATTCACTAGATATTGAAGATATGGGGTCCTATAAAGTGATGATGAATTCAATGCTAATTTATATCAATTAGTCTATAATAAATGAGGATAAATTTACTTGAATTTTCGTGAATATATTGACAATTTCTAATGTTTTGTGATTTGCTAGTATATAAAAACAAATAGAATATATAGTATAGAAGGAGAATGGATTATGGGACAAATTTTTTCAGATAGAATGTTAAAAACAGATAGCTCATTTATTGCAGAAGTTATGCGATTGACTGAGGCAACAGATATTATTTCTTTCGCAGGAGGGTTACCAAATCCAATTTCTTTCCCAGTTGCAGAATTTCAAGAATCCATGCAACGTGTTTTAACAAATTATGGTGAAAAAGTATTCCAATACTCAGGAACTCAAGGTTATTTACCATTACGACAATGGATTGCAGATCGTTATAAAAAACGATTTGGTATGGATGTCACTGCAGAGAATATTTTGATTACAACTGGTTCCCAACAAGGATTAGATTTAATGGGTAAAGTGCTTGTTAATAAGGGAGATCACGTTGCAGTAGAAAGTCCTTGCTATCTTGCAGCTATCCAAACTTTCTCACTATATGAACCAAACTTCTTACCAGTTAGTCTTGAAGAAGACGGTTTAAATTTAGAAGAGTTAGAAGAAGCTTTAAATCATGATAATGTGAAATTATTATATACAGTTCCTAATTTCCAAAATCCTACAGGTTTAACGTATTCAAAAGAAAAACGTGAAGCAATTTATGACATTCTTAGAAAAACAAACACCATTTTAATTGAAGACGATCCTTACGGTGAGCTTCGCTATGAAGGGGAATCACTTCCTTATATAGCAGGAGGCAAATCAGATAACAGTGTATTATTTGGTTCATTCTCTAAAACTTTATCACCAGGTATGCGTATTGGATATATTTGTACAACGAATGATGAGTTAATGGGTCATTTAATCGCAGCAAAACAATCTTCAGATTTGCACACAAACGTGATTTCTCAATATGCAATTTATGATTATTTAGTAAATAACGATTACGAAAAACATATTAGCCAAATTACAGAATTGTACAAAACACAATGTAATGCAATGATTGCTTCTATGGAAAAACACTTACCATCACATGTGACATTTACAAAACCAGAAGGCGGTATGTTCTTATGGGCTGACCTAGGTGAAGGCGTATCTTCAGTAGATGTCTTCAAGTATGCCGTGCAAAACAAAGTGGCATTCGTTCCTGGAGACCCATTCTACACGAATGTAAAAGGCGCAAGTACATTACGTTTAAACTACACAAACTCAGATCCGGAAACAATTGACGAAGGAATTAGAAGATTAGCGGAAGTTTTAAAATAAGATAGGCACGAAGACAGTAAATAGTCTGTATTAATCTATTTAGGTTAATACAGACTATTTTGTTTTGAAATAAATCCACGCAGATAAAAATTTAAGTCTTTTAGTGAATAGCCCCTTATTTTGTGTCAAACTATATAATAGTTCCTCTTATAGGAAAAACTTTTAGGGTGTGAGTATTTTGTTTCGCATAAATTATATTGAACCAATTATCATGATCGCTACATTGTGTCGTTGGTTTCTATTAGCAATCATAACAGGTGTAATCGTAGGAAGTGGTACTACTTTATTTATAAAAACCTTATATGCTGCACTTGGCCAAACATCTTCAATCCCACTTTTGTTACAAATGATTTTGCTACCGGTGGGTGGATTATTAAACGGCTTGATTATCTATTATACGTATCGCAAAGTAAAACCTGGAAAAAAGGATTCAGTAGTTGCAGCAGTACATGAGCAAGAAGGAATATTACCTTATAATACAATGCCTATTAAACCTATCGCTGCAATTATTACGCTTGCATCTGGAGGTTCTGCAGGGAAGGAAGGTCCATGTTCACATATTGGTGGTGCACTTGGATCTTGGATTGGCCATATACTTCATTTAAAACCGGAGAGCCAAAAAAGAATGGTAGCATGTGGCGTTAGTGCTGCTTTTGCCAGTGTATTTGGAACACCGATTGCTGGAGCTATATATGGGATTGAGATTTTGACAATAGGACGTTTACGTTATGATTTAATCTTCCCGGCTGTAATCTCAGGTATTGTATCCTTTGAGATTAGCAAATGGTGGGGGATTACCTATACCTATTATCCAATGGAGTTATCTTCTCATTTTTCTGAAGGATTCTTTCTAAAAGTTATAGGTATAGGTGTTGCATGTGGCTTAATATCTTGGCTATTTATTGAGGTATTCGAGAAAATGACATCGATTTTCCATTTGATTCAAGAAAGATTTAACATATGGCCACCGTTCATGCCTTTTATTGGAGGCGCTGTGATTGCTATTCTTATCGTTTGGATTCCAACTGATTATTTAGGATTAAGTATTCCAATTATGGAACAAGCTCTCAATGGTGAGCATGTGCCCTATTTAGGCGTGATTTGGAAAATCCTTTTAGTAGCCATTACATTAGGATCTGGTTTCTATGGAGGAATTGTCACACCGCAATTTGTGATTGGTGCATTATCGGGAAATGTATTAGCGGGGTTGTTAGGGATAAATCCAGCTTTTGGTGCCGCAATAGGTATGGTAGCAGTAGTGGCTGCTGCCTCAAATACTCCTTTTTCAGCGATTTTTATGGGATACGAATTATTTGGTGGATTACCAGGTATATACGTAGTTGGCGCTTGTATCACTTCTTATATTGTTATAGGGCATCGAAGTGTATATCCAGACCAACTAGTCGCTTTTTCTAAATCGCTTTGGATGCATGTCACACCAGGTATTCAGCTTCAAAATGAAAAAATTCATGTCTCCTATAGTCTCTTAAGAAAGCTAAGACGCTTCAATAGAAGAAATCGTTTTTATAAATAATATTGTTACAATAAAAGCCATCGTTTTCTAACTGCAAAGAAAACGGTGGCTTTTCCACTATTATGACATAAAGAAGTACCATTATATCTTGCGTTTCTTCCTTCCAAACGTCTTTTCAATATAGTAAACAAGAATAATCATAACGGACATCATACCAAAATACTGAGTAATAACATTCATAACATTTGGACTCTCAAACTGACCTCGTTCACCCTTAAATTCGCCATGTTGAGATGAAATTCGATCACCGTCTCCGAAGTTTCCCTTAAAATCATTTGGTTTTTCTTGATCAAAGGAGCCACCAGCAGGAAGTCTAGCGTCATCTCCATCATCATGTGAGAAATCTGGTCTTTCACCACCTTTGAATCGACCATCCGGCATTTGTGAAGAAGAGAGATGAAAGACATTTGAAACTCTTAGTGTTTGCATCCAAAAATTTGACTGGTACATTTGATAGATTCCAAACAAAAGCAACGCGACTGTTGCTAGCTTTGCTAAAATGCTTATGCTTTTTTTACGTGTTTTAAGCTTAATAATATTTTTAAATACGGACATAACCCATTTCCAATGTAGTCCAACATGAATTGCAACAATGATTAGAACTAAATAGGATATAGACATATGAGACATTTTAAACCACTGTTCGTTGCCAATATTGATGTTAGGGAAGACTACCCTTGATATGAAAATACCGCTCATAATGATAAAAGCCATGCTTATTAACAATAATAAATTTAATAGATAACTAAATTTCGTTCTTAAAGGTAACTTCCGATCAAATAATTTTAAGGTAACATTTTTTACCCATTGCCAGTTTAAAAGCACATGTGTGAAAAAAACGACCGCTATAAATAAGCCTGCTATTTCGTGAAAAGTTAGGCCCCCTAATACACGTTTATTGAAAAATAGTACGAATGTAATCGCCATGAGTAAGTCAATTCCGAACTTTACATATTTCATATTGCTCTTTTTCATACGAAAATCCCTCCTAAGCTACTTATCATTTTGCCAACTCAACGTGTCAGGAAGATGTCAAAGTGGAAATTTTAAAAATGTTCAATTCCGATTATCAGAAGTGAAGAAAGTAGATTTTAGCGGAGCTACTATGGATAAATTAACTTTTAACTTTTTAAAGGCAAGCAAAGCGGATTTGAGTAATGTGACGATCATTTAATAAAATGAGGGTTGTAACAAGTACAGAAATATACAGCATTTTCGTACATTGTCCGCTTGAACTTTTTGTCACAAAAGTTGCGACTAGTACAACCCTTAAAAGAATACATTTGAGTTATGAAAAGAAAAAGGAGAGATAAACTTTTTGTCGGATTATTTAAAGAGTGCTGTTTTTGAGCACTTATTTTGGCTAGAAATTCTAAAGAACCACGGCCAATTTATCCGTGATTCGCTTGTGCCATCTGAAAAGGAGGACATCGAAAAGGCACAAACATTTATCAATCAGTTTTCAGATCTCCATAAACAAGTAAGTCTCCTCAACGAATCGAATGCTGTATCCTTTGCAATAACAGCTGAAGAGGCGACAGCAGAACTCAAAAAGTTTAAACTTTCGATTATTAGGCGTCAACTTTTTGGTAAAATTGGAATTCATCTTCCTCCATCATTTATGAATCACATGGTGAACGAGTTAGAAGAATACCAAAATGTTTTAAGTTATCTTAAAAAAGGTGAGGCACCACCAATTTTTCATGAGTTACATCATCACTTGTTATGGCTGATGGATGCTTCAGGTCATGCGGGCGCGATTAACGATAATATGGATGGGGTGGAAAAAAGGCTTAAAGAAAAAAGTCATCTTTTCACACAGCATTTTGACCAATTTTACTTGAAGGCTGTAGAACTCACTGGGTTTTTACGTACCAATGTCCAGTCTTTTCCAAGCTTAAATCGATTCAATAACGATGTAGAAGTAGAGATGAATTTATTTAAAACATTTTTGCGTGAGTTAGAAGAAATGGAGTTAAGTGCAGAAGTTTTAGGAACATTCACTGCGCCAATGGCCGACCATATGGCAAGGGAGGAACAATATTACTTAACAAAACTTGCTGAGTCAAGAAGGGTATAAGGTCATCTTTCAATTGGATTTCACTTGAGGTCATGGATTATTGAACAATCCTAACTAAAAGGAAGTGAAAATTCTAAGGAAACTCTAGTAATAAATTTCGAATGAATACAATATAAAAAGCCTAGTCTCCATGGAATTTTATAAAGGAGACTAGGCTTTTATTGCTTTTATTAATCTGCAAATAAATCGGATGAGAGATATCGTTCACCAGTATCAGGTGCGAGACATAGTACATTTGCATCTTTTGGTAGCTCTTTAGCTACTTGGATCGCCATGTATGCGGATGCAGCTCCAGATGCACCAACAAAAATTCCTTCTTCGGAAGCTAAGCGACGTGCCATCACTTGTGCATCATCGTCTTCAATATGAAGAATTTCATCATAAATTTCTTGATTTAAAATTTTAGGGATAAATCCAGGTCCAGTACCAGGTATTTTATGTGGCCCTGGTTCTCCGCCAGATAAAACTGGAGATCCGGCTGGTTCTACCACGTATATTTTTAAATTAGGAATATGCTTTTTCAATTCTTCCCCTGTACCTGTGACAGTGCCACCAGTTCCAGCTGTTAATACAAAAGCATCTAAATTTCCTTCAAATGTTTCCATTATTTCTACAGCTGTCGTTTCACGATGGGCATCTGCATTTGCTTTATTTTCAAATTGCATTGGAATGAAACTATCCGGAACACCCTTGGCAATACGCTCTGCTTCATCAATTGAACCTTGCATACGTAAGGCAGCAGGAGTTAGATGTACTTCAGCTCCATATGCTTTCATGATTTTAATACGTTCTTTTGTAGCATTATCGGGCATGGTAATGATACAAGGATACCCTTTTATAGCACATACCATCGCAAGCCCAATACCAGTATTGCCTGATGTAGGCTCAATAACAGTACTTTTTCCAGGAATCAACTTACCTTCTTTTTCAGCTTGCTCAATCATATTAAAAGCAGCACGGTCTTTCACACTGCCCCCTGGATTAAAGGATTCTAATTTAATAAATACATTTGCACCATGTTCATCAGGTAATTTATTTAACTTAACAATAGGTGTTTTTCCAATTAACTCAAGGATCGAATTATAGTACTTCATTAACACTGCCACCTCTTTAGGTATAGATTTAATATATTGAAGGGAATAACTATTTTGAAATCCTTATTTGAAATAAATGAATTAATTCAATAAGAATAGTTGGTTTACAATCATTTTAATATAGTAAAAATAATAAAGCAAACTAATCAGTGAATTGAATCTAGGCTATAATAATATTATTAGGAATTTTCTGTTTCTATTTTTATAAAATAATGGTACAAAAAAAGAGGCGATCAGTATGGCAATTGAAAAAGTAAGAGAACACTTCAAGAAATTAGGCTTGGACCACAAAATAATGGAATATCCTGCATCAAGTGCAACCGTCGATCTTGCAGCACAAGCATTAGGCGTAGCACCAGAACGTATTGCAAAAACGCTCTCATTTAAAAAAGACGACTCTAATCTTTTAGTCGTAGCAGCAGGTGACACGAAAATCGACAATGCAAAGTTCAAACATACATTTGGAGTAAAAGCTAAAATGCTTACACCAGATGAGGTACTTGCACAAGTGGGACATGCAGTAGGCGGAGTTTGTCCTTTTGGAATTCCAGAGAATATTCCTGTTTACTTAGACGAATCATTAAAACGTTTCGAAACAGTTTACCCAGCATGCGGAAGCAGCAACAGCGCCATCGAACTCACATGCGAAGAACTATTTACCTATAGCAATGGACAAGCTTGGGTTGATGTATGTAAAGGATGGCAAGAGGAACAAAACACAGATAATCAAAGTAAAGTAAGTACTCAAGTATAAGGGATTATATAGGTAATAAAGTGAAAAGGGACTGTCCAATAAAATCTGTATATTTTAAAAAATAGAGTATTCAATTGATGAAAATTTGCTTTTCTTTTTTAGAAGGAAGGCAAATTTTTTTTGGAATTCATGTTGATTTTTGTTACAACCAGAGACTCATACTTAGAAAAGCGTGTGCTAATAGAGACCCCGGTAGAGCGAAAACGTAAGAATGAAAGATTATTTTAAATTCAATCTACTTTACCTAAAAGTTCCTATTTATAAAGATAACCTCTAATTTAAATTAAAAATATATTAAAATTTTAATTTTATCTAAAATCAATGGTATTGTCGATATGTATTAGAAAATCATTTACATTAATTCGTAAACTGTAATGAAATTTACGTAAACTTAATATAAAATTAGATATCGAAAACTATGGAACATATAAATCTTCCAATCGTTTTATAGAAATGTGCCAGAGAGGATGTGGCGTATTGCAAAAATTAAAAGAACACGAAGGAATTCGCTTTGTTGCATATACATTATTTTATTTTGTCATTTTAGTGTTACTTGTGTTAATTTACGGATTCCATGATATGAATTCAGGACCATTTATTTATACAGAGTTTTAATAGAAAGCGAGTGTTACTGATGAGTGTACTGCATATGATTCATGAGATGTCTTGTGCTTTTCCACAACGTTTAGCCTATCAATGTGATGATGAAACATTAACATATGAAGAGTTATGGAAACAATCCGATCGACTAGCAGAATTTATTGTACAAAAGGAATTAAATAATGCAATGCCAATTGCCGTTTTCGGTCATATGTCAAAAGAGCAAATCATTGCATTTTTAGCTGTAGTGAAGGCTGGACATCCATATATCCCACTAGATATTTCAATTCCAAATGAACGAATCGAGCATATCATTACTGCTTCGAATGCAGCGATGATGCTTACGACAGAAGAAATGGATTTAGCGTTGAAAGTTCCTACTTTTGAAGTAAGTTCAGTTTTAGAAGAGCAAACTTCTCAAAACATTTCCGAGAATAATTGGGTAGATGGAGAAGATGTTTTCTATATTATTTATACTTCAGGAAGTACAGGAAACCCTAAAGGTGTTCAAATCACAGCCAATAACTTAGAAGCATTTGTCTTATGGCTCGAAGAAGAAGCGCATTTGCAAGATGGTGTATATCTCAACCAAGCACCCTATTCATTTGATTTATCGGTAATGGATTTATATCCAGCACTGACAAAAGGTCGTACATTATATGCGCTGACGAAATCTCAAATTGAGCAACCCGCAAAGCTTTTCGACGTATTGCAACAATCTAATGTTAAAGTTTGGACCTCAACACCATCATTTGTGAAAATTTGTATGATGAATCCATTGTGGAATACTGAAATGATGCCTGAACTCGAAAAGTTCCTATTTTGTGGAGAAGTATTGCCACATGAACTTGCAGTGAATCTTCAAGCAAGATTTCCACAAGCTAGTATTATTAATTTATATGGTCCGACTGAAACAACGGTTGCAGTTACAGCGGTTGAAGTAACTAGAAGTCTACTTGAAACATTCGATGTATTACCAATAGCAAAAGCTGATTCTGACCGATTGATTTTAATTGATGATCACGGTGAAATTGTAAGTGAAAGAGAAAAAGGCCAACTCGTCATTACAGGCCCTACTGTAAGCAAAGGATATCTAGGTGCACCTGAACAAACCAAAAAGGCATTTAAAATTTGGCGTGATGAAAATGTATATTATACAGGTGATGTTGGTTACTACGAAAATGGCTATGTATTTTATTCAGGGCGATCTGATTTCCAAGTGAAACTTCATGGATATCGCTTAGAAATTGAAGAGATTGAAAAGAAAATTGAGTCATTAGATGAGGTTAGTGGATGTATCGTACAACCTATAAAAAAACAAGAAGAAGTGGTATCGTTAACAGCATTTGTTGTACTAGCTCAAAAAACGGATGAAAAGCCATTTCAAACAACAAAAAGATTAAAATACGCCTTATCTAAAGTAGTCCCAAGTTATATGGTGCCAAAGAAATTTATCTATGTAGACCAACTTCCATTGAACGCCAATGGGAAAGTTGACCGAAAGAGATTGGCGGTTGAAGTAACGATATGATACCGTATGGTGATTTTACATTTTTCTTTATCATCGGTATTTTATTGATTCCTACTATTATTTTAGGACTTAACGGAAAATCTTCAAAAAATTATAATATGTTCATTTCAGTGATCATCTTGGCCATTATTTTTGGTTCATCGCTTAAGGGTATACTTTCTTTGATCATATTTACGATTTTCCAAGTTGTATTAATAAAGGGATATCAAGCATATCGGTTTAAAAACAATAGCGGTACCGTATTTGTACTTGCAGTATTGTTAGCTATTTTGCCACTTGTATTGGTGAAAGTGCTACCTATATTAGGACTACATCATCTATTTGGCTTTTTAGGAGTTTCCTATATTACATTTAAAGCTGTACAAATGATTATGGAAACACGTGATGGAATGCTGAAAAAAAGCATTTCTATTGTAGAACTTATCTATTTTCTTTTGTTTTTCCCTTCGATTTCATCAGGTCCAATCGATAGATGGAGACGATTTGAAAAGGATTTACATCGTGTTCCAGATCGCTTAGAATATCGAGAATTATTATTTAGCGGGATCAACAAAATTTTCCAAGGCTTTTTATATAAATTTATCATTGCATTTATCTTATACAATAAGATTCTTTTGTATTTACCAAATCATACGTATAATTACTTAACACCTATTGAAGGTAGAATTGCTTATATGTATGTTTACAGTCTTTATCTATTCTTTGATTTTGCTGGCTATAGTGCATTTGCGATTGGTGTAAGTAAAATCATGGGCATTAACACACCAGAAAACTTTAATCTGCCATTCTTGAGTAAGAATATCAAAGATTTCTGGAATCGTTGGCATATGAGTTTATCATTCTGGTTCCGAGATTATGTGTATATGCGATTTGTATTTTGGATGACAAAGAAAAAATGGATTAAAAATCGTTATACTGTATCTTATATTGGATATTTTGCTTTATTTCTTATTATGGGGATTTGGCATGGTCTGGAATGGCACTATATCGTATATGGTTTGTATCACGCATTACTAATCATTTGCTTTGATAAATTTGAAAGATGGAATAAAAAACATAAAATGTGGCCGAAAAACAAATGGACAAATGCTATTTCAATTGTTATTACATTCCACTTTATCTGTTTTGGTTTTTATATTTTTTCCGGAAGTTTATTTAAATAATAAAGGAGTTTATTGAAATGGAAAAACAACAAGTATTTGAAGTATTAGCTGCTGTATGTGAAGATGATGTGATATTAGAAAATCCAGATATTGATCTTTTTGAAGAGGGATTACTTGATTCATTTGGTACGATTACATTACTCGTTGAAATTGAAGAAAAACTAGGAATTAATGTACCAATCACAGAATTCACCCGTGAGGAGTGGAATACACCAAATCATATTGCGGAGAAATTAGCTGAATTATCATGAAGAAATATATATTCCTTCCATTAGGGATTGCAGTACTATTATTTTTCGCCTTTTTATTTTTTCCAAATCGCCTATTGAAGAGTTGGATCACGGATCAAAGAGTAGAAGAAGCGAAGATTGAGATGAATCCTCTTATGTTCCAAGGTCAGTATCTGCAAAGCCGGATGTTAGAGGATAAAAAAACAATGCCAATTTATGGGTCATCTGAATTGGAGCACACAGATCCTTTTTATCCATATAACTACACGAAAGCAAATAAAACACCTTACACTACTTTTATGGTTGGTCGTGGAGGATCCCAAAGTATTACACATTTCTTGAATTTCGCTGAGCAAGAGAAAAATTTAAAAGGAAAAAAGATGACTATTCATTATTTCTCCACAATGGTTTACTGATGTAGGGATGGATGATTTTCACTTTTCTCCAAACTATTCCATGCTCCATGCCTATGATTTGGCATTCAATCATGAGATGAATCCAAAGTTAAAGGAAAGAGCGATGCGTCGTTTGCTTCAATTTGATACAGTTAAGCGAGACCATTTGCTTGTATCGATGTATAAGTACGAATTAGCAAAAGGAAAAAAGCCATTACTTGGCCGTCTAAACATGGCGATGGGCTATATAAACCTGGCAATTCTTGAGAAAAAGGATTTGTATTACTCATTGATCAATGAAAAGAATCGAAAATTACATGCAAAACCATCCTTGATCAAAAATAAAACATTCGAACAACAAGTACGACAATGCAGAGGCATATGGGAAAAAGCGTATTACAAATAATAATTTGGATGTAGCTGATTCATACTATACTCGCAATATTGCACCAAAATATAAGGAATTAAAAAACTTCAGAAAAGATGTAGACTATTCTAAGTCACCTGAATATGAAGATTTTCAACTTGTCATCGATGTATTAAAAGATGCTGGTGCAAAACCGGTATTCATCTCCATTCCAATGAATGGTAGATGGTATGATTACGCTGGTTACACAAAAGAAAAGCGCCAAGCATACTACCAAAAAATAGATACAATCTTACATGATGCAAATATTCCAATCATAGACTATTCTAAACATGAATATGATCCGCATTTCATTACTGACACGATTCATATCGGATGGAAAGGCTGGGTATACCTAGATCGGGATATGGATCGTTATTGGCAAACTAAAATACATTAAAGCGTAGGCTGTCTCAAATGAGGCAGCTTTTTTGTTTTTTAAGCATTATAATTTTCTTAGAAAAAGTTTGTCCAAATTGTGAATGAATTGTTGACATTTTGTGTCCAAACTATTATTATAAAGACATAAAGTTGTCACATTTAAATTTAAACATACATTTTAAGGGGGATGCCAAAATGAATTTTAATGATATTATTTTAATTGCTATTGCTTGTATGACCATCCCAATGGTTTGTGCCATTTTCTTCGATGCATTCTACGCAGAGAAAAAAAGCAAACCCTTTTCGATGAAACGCGTAACTGGCTGGTATGCATTATTCTTTGTACTTTCTTTTGTACCATCCGTACTATTCATAGCCCAATAATAAAACATTATATGTATGAGAGCCTTCTTAATAGAAGGTTCTTTTTTTATGTATAAAAATTGATTCAATTATATAAATAAAGTATTTGAAAACGTAAATTCATTTGCGGGATGTTTCAATAATCCGGAAATTTGAAATGGTACATCCATTAATAACTAATCCTGAAAATAAATCTTTATTTATTAAGGAAGAAAATAAAGAACACTTTTCTGTCCTGGAATTTAAGGATGATTTTTAAATGACTATGAATAAATCGGGTATAATTTTATTGTAGGTGTATAACACTATAATAAAATTACATGTTATATTAAAATATCAAGTACGTTATATAATGATGAAGTATTAAATAGAATAGTTACTTTTTGCAAAAAAAGTTTTTAGGAAGGAATTTTCAAAGTGCAGAAAATCAGTAAAGTAAAAAAATCAATTTCAAAACGGCCATCCATTATAAAACAGGCCTTAACTGTTAATAAGAACCCATTTCCATGGGTAAAAGCTTTTTGCGCAGGACTATCTGCAGCCTTGCCTGTCATTATTGGCTTACTACTTGGAAATTTACAAAATGGGTTAGTCGCTGGAATGGGTGGAATGGCCTTTCTTTATGTGTTTAATATACCTTACGCACAAAGAGCTAAAAAAATATTTTTTGTTGTACTTGGACTAACTTTGGTCTCTTACTTAGGGACAATTTCTGCTCCATATCCTTTGGCAACTTCTATATTGATGGGGATTATTGGATTCGCAGCAATATTTATTTTTGGTACTTTAAAAATTTCGGGCCCATCTGCGATATTCTTTGTTTTAGTTTTTGCTATGACAACAGGGATGCCCGTTAATCCGGATCTTGCTCCGCTTCGTGCAGGTCTCGTTTTTCTTGGTGGATCACTCGCATGGGTGATTGCTATGATTGGTTGGATAGCTAATCATCATGGACCGGAAACAGCCGTAGTAAAAAGGTTATATTTAGAACTTGCTTCTTTTATCCGATTCAGTCGGTACAGAGAAATTTAATACTACTAGAAATAGAGTGGTTACGTCCTTGAAACAAGCTGAAGAAACCCTTGCAGCAGGATATATACCATGGAGATTTACAGAAACATTTAATCGATTGTATGTATTAAAGAATCAGGCCGACAAAATATTTTTGTACATACTCGAAAATTTTTCAGATACAAGTTCAACAATGCCCGTAGAATTAGGAGAATCATTTCGAGAACTAGCCCATTCTATAGATAATAAAAAGAAAACTCTTCCTAAAGCAATTCTCCAACCAGATCAGATGGATACTTCCATTGCTCAGTTATTCGAAAGAATTTACGATGCTGACGCCATTAGGAATGAACCGAGTTCCAAGATTAATCAATTGATCCGAATTTCAAGACCATCCCTTAAGGACGTCTTTTTAGGGGCATTTGATAAAAACTCCATAGTTTTAATTACTGCTATACGATACGGTGTGGTACTTACAATTGCATCGATTATTTCCTATCAATTTAATTTTAATCGTTCTTTTTGGGTTCCTTTATCCTGTGCAGCAGTAATGTCAGGGGCTACCATTGTAGCAACCTATCATCGGGGCATTCAAAGGGCAATTGGGACAATATTTGGCATTCTGATTGCAAGTCTGATTCTTACATCTCAACCTACAGGATACATGATTGCTTTTCTTATCCTCCTTTTTACGTTTATTACAGAACTTTTTATTGTAAAAAATTATGGCTTAGCGGCATTATTTTTTACTCCTAACGCATTACTCATGGCTGAAAGTACAAGTATTGGAGGGGCAGGATTTTATTATTTCGCTTCCACCAGATTAATCGATATCCTTGTAGGAACTGCCATTGGCCTTATAGGAGTATTAATGATAGGTAGGCGATCTGCTTCAAGTCGTCTTCCCCATTTAGTTTCTAAAACATTACGAAGTCAAGCACAGTTTTTACACATTCTTTTCTCAGATCAAAGAAAAATTTTTAATCTAGATAATAGTAGAGAAAGAATTAAAATGCAAATCAATTTAAATAATTTAAAAACACTCTACAAGACAGCTTCAGGGGAGATACCAGTTAACCAAAATACATTGGATTATTATTGGCCAATTATATTTTATATTGAACAATTAGGATATTTAATTGAGAATTGCTCCAAAGACACTAATCGCCCAGTTCTTTCAGATAAGACCCTTGCACAGTTGCTCTTGGTTTTTGAAACAATGGCTAAGGCTGCAGCTGAAGAACAGTCTACAGTCCTCAAAAATGTACCTGAAATAGAAGAGTACTCAAGCATACAAAAAGAAATTATTTCCTTGCAAAATGCTCTTCTAAAGAGTGAAAAAATTTCTTGATAAAGTTACTGTATTTCTTAATCGTGGCTATTTAAATATCGAGCCAAATCATAGGCTTTAAAAACTGAAATGCCCCTGAAATTTTACGGACAGTAAAATTTCAGGGGCATTAATTTTAAAAATTCCATTTGACAAATCATCAACTTGAAAAACCCTTATAAAATTTTGACTCAAGAAATATAGAAAAGTTAAATAGTCTTTGTGCCAAGCTGTATTGAATATGGTATCGTAGAATATAGAGAGAAATTATATAAAAGAAAAGATTGTTAACGAATTTTAATGTGTTTTTTGCAACTTATTGTTATATAATTTGTCCTGTTATGTAGAAAGAAAGAAATGAGTGACGAAGTTGTCTTATATACTTCAATATACTCTCGATATGATGATTGTAATGATTATTGCAATTCCATTTGTCGTGTATATTCGCTTTAAGTCACGAAAAAAACGTGACCACAGCCTAAAAAATCGTTGGCATGAAATTGGAATTATGACATTTTGGGTTTATCTAATTGGCTTGTTTTACGAAACCATTGTTCCCAAAAATGGTGTAAGTCTTCAATACGCAGAAATGCGAATTCATGATCGAGATGCACTCGGCATTAACTTTCATCTATTCCGTGTTTTTACAGATGTGTACAATGCCATTCATTATTTAGACTTATGGCAACCGTTTTTCATTAACTTTCTTGGTAATATTGCAATCTTTATGCCGATTGGATTTTTACTTCCACTACTTTGGCGTAAGATGGAAAGGTTCTTCTTTGTTTTGTTTACTGGACTAGGCTTGTCTTTTTTTATAGAGACAATGCAGCTACCCCAATATAGAAGTACGGATGTAGATGATTTATGGTTGAATACATTAGGCGCCATAATAGGTTTTTACATCTACAAACAATTTGTCAAACGAATACCTAAGTTAAAAGTGAAATTTAAGGCTATCGTTTAGATTTTGCATTTTGGGGGAGAATGTCATAAAACAGTAAGGTAAGAAGGGATACAAAATGAATAACGAGAAGCTAACAGTTGAAGAACGAAAAAAGAATTATGTCATTGATCATTTAATGGAGTTAGGTGTGTTTAAAATTAATGATAAACAACTTTATCAAGTTCCATTAGAAGTATTGATGAAAGTATACAAAAAACATACAAGTTAACAGATTGCTACAATGTGGCAATCTTTTTCGGTATAAGTGATGTGGAAAATAGAGTATAATCGAAAGATGTCGAATGCAAGTAAAATTGCGCTCAAATACGTATTAATTAATAGCAATAGATTGAAATGATTAGATAGGAGAATACGATTATATGTGTGGATTTACAGGATTTATCGGTGAAGTATCAAACCCTGACGTTGTGTTAGAAAACATGATGAACCAAATTATTCACCGCGGACCAGACTCTTCAGGGAAATTTACAGATGGTCAAGCAGCCCTTGGATTCCGTCGTCTAAGTATTATTGACGTAGCAAACGGTAGCCAACCTTTATATAACGAAGATCAATCATTAGTATTAATCTTCAACGGTGAAATTTATAACTTTAAAGAAATTAGAGAAGACCTTATTGCAGCAGGCCATACTTTCACAACTGATACAGATAGTGAAACACTTTTACATGGCTATGAAGAATACGGCAAAAAATTAGTACAAAAATTACGTGGTATGTTCGCATTCGTTATTTGGGATCGCAACAAAAAACGTTTATTTGCAGCACGTGATATGTTCGGTATTAAACCATTCTACTATGCACATATGAATGGTACATTATTTTTTGGTTCAGAAATTAAAAGTTTCTTACCACACCCACACTTCGAAAAAGTACTTAACGAAAAAGCATTAAAACCATACTTAACATTCCAATTCCCAGTATTAAAAGAAACATTCTTCAAAGGGGTTTTCAAACTACCAGCAGCTCACTATTTAACATTTGAAGATGGTAAATTAGAAATCACTCGCTATTGGGAACCAAAATTCAATCCAGAAGAACGTCCACTTGATCAAATCGTTGAAGAAATTGATTCAACTGTTCGCGAATCTATTAAAGCACATGAATTCTCTGACCCTAATGTTCAAGTAGGTTCATTCTTATCATCTGGTGTTGACTCAAGTTATGTAGCTTCTGTATTAAGACCAGATAAAACTTTCTCTGTAGGCTTTAGTGCAGAAAACTTCTCAGAAATTGATAACGCAAAAGAATTATCAAACGAACTTGGGATCGAAAATGTAAACGAAGTGCTAGATCCAGAAGTATGCTTCAACAAATTAGAAGAAATTCAATATATGATGGACGAACCACATTCAAACCCATCTATTGTTCCTTTATATTTCTTAGCAGAACTTGCTAGAAAGCATGTTACAGTTGTTCTTTCTGGTGAAGGTGCCGATGAATTATTCGGTGGTTATGCAGAATACGATGAAACCCCTACTATGCGTAAATATAAAAAAGTACCGCAATTTATCCGTCGTCCTATTGCAGAAGTGGCAAAAGCTCTTCCTGAAATGCGCGGTAAGCACTTCTTAATGCGTGGAGGTCTTCCAGTTGAACAAACATTTATTGGACAAGCGCATATTTTCGAAGAAGAAGAATCAACTGCAATTCTTACGGATAAATACAACCATGCTCCATCTGTTGCAGATATCGTGATGCCTATATACAAAAAAGCAGCTGGTGAAGATGATTTAACGAAGAAACAATTGTTAGACTTAAATCTATGGATCGTGGACGATATCTTATTGAAAGCAGATAAAATGAGTATGGCTCATTCAATTGAGTTACGTGTACCATTCCTTGACCGTGAAGTGATGAAGGTTGCTTCTAAAGTTCCTTCACATTACCGAGTGAACGAAAAAGATACAAAATACGCATTCCGCCAGGCTTCACAACGTGCACTTCCAGAAGAATGGGCACATCGCAAAAAAATTGGGTTCCCAGTGCCAATCCGTCTATGGTTAAAAGAAGACAAATACTTCAATCAAATTAAAGCAGCATTCGAATCACCTGAAGCAGCACAATTCTTTGACCAACAAGCAATTGTAAAATTGTTAACAGACCACTACGAAGGCAAAGCGAAAAACCAACGTAAAGTATGGACAATCTACATGTTCTTAGTATGGTACAAAAAATATTTCGGCTAATTTATTCCTTTAGCTAAAAAAGGGGATTATAAGCATGTCTAAGAGAAGTAAAATGCCTCGGCATTTACTCCTCTTTTGCTTTATACTGCTTTTTGTATGGATCATAAGTGGCTGTTCTAGTATTCTTTCAGAAGATAAAGAGAAGATGAAGGAATAAAAGTTTTAATCGTAGCTTTTGGTAGTAGAGAACCGATTCCCAATATGCAAGTAAGTGTTCGAGATATGGACACAGATCAACTAATAACTACTGCAACAGGCGATGCAGAAGGGGAAGTAACCTTAAATGGTTTGAAAACAGGACATCGATATCTATTTGTCCCTTCATCTGTTCAAAAATCTGATACGACAAATGAATCAAACAGTGTAGCAAAGAGTGTTTTGGTGAAAGAGGATACATCGTATGTAGTGCTTGAAACATACTACCAAAAAGAAAATCAACGACTAAATGTACCTGTTGTTATACAAAATCCACAGCTTCCACATGGCTGTGAAATTACGGCACTGACAGCTGCATTTAACTATTACGGATTAAATCTATCCAAAATGACGCTTTCAAAAAAGTATTTACCTACAGAGGAAATAATCGAAAAAGACGGCAAACGAATTGGTCCAGATCCAAACATTGCGTATGCAGGAGACCCTGCAAACGAAATGACTGGTACATACACCTTTGCACCTGTGATTACAAAAGTAGCAAAAACAGTAGCAAAAGATTATAAAAAAAACCTAAACGTAACCAACCTAACAGGCGCTAGCAAGCAAGAAATCATTAACAAAGTGAAAGCTGGTATACCTGTTATGATGTGGGTAACACTTGATTTATCAAAACCCAAAACAAAAGAAGGCTGGTATATCAAGGGTACAAATAAAAAACCAAAAATGTACCGCAACCTACATGTAGTAGTCTTAACAGCATACGAAGACAACAAAGTCATCGTAATGGACCCATTACACGGCTACGTATCACACGATGCAACAAAATTCTTCAAAAGCTACAAAGCACTCGGCTCACAAGCAGTTGCAATAGCTAAATAATATTCAACGACAAAATCAGAGTTTATTCGTCTATAAAGTTAAAATATGTTACACTAATGGCATTAAAAAGTACTAAATAAGTGAGATGATAATAAAATGGCAGAACAACCATTTTTACCTATATTAATCGGATCAGACATGAACGCATATGGAATGGCACGTGCCTTTTATGAAGCATATGGCGTCAAATCAATCGTAGTCGGCAAAGCACATTTAACAGCAACACAAAATAGCCGTATCCTACATTTCAAACAATCACCAAATATTAAAGAAAACTTCGTAGAAGAACTTAAAAAAGTAGCAAAAGAATACGCTCATAAAGACTTATTATTAATGGGCTGTGGCGATGACTATGTAAAACTAATCATCAAAAACAAAAAAGCTCTAGAACAATATTTCACAGTACCTTACATTGATGAAACTTTAATGGACCGAATTTTATTAAAAGAAAACTTCTATAAAATGTGTGAGAAATACAACTTCAGCTACCCAAAAACAGATACTTGCACATATGAAACGTATGAAAACTTCGAAGTGAAATTTGAATACCCAATTATTATTAAAGCATCCAATTCAGTAGCCTATTGGGCATGTCAATTCCCAGGGAAGAAAAAAGTATTCGTTGCGCATGACGAAGCTGAAAAAAATGCGATTTTAAAAGCAATCTATAGTTCATCTTATAAAGACCACCTAATCATTCAAGAATTTATACCTGGTGATGACTCATATATGCGTGTATTAAACGCATACGTAGCAACAGACGGTAAAGTGAAACTTATGTGTTTAGGTAACCCAATACTAGAAGAACACTCTCCAGAAGGAATCGGTAGCTATGCAGCAATCATAACTACATACGATAAGGACTTAATGGACCAAGTTCGTTATTTCTTAGAAGACATTGGCTTCAATGGAATTGCAAACTTCGATATGAAATATGACTATCGTGATGGCAAATATAAACTATTTGAAATTAACTTGCGTAATGGACGTAGTAGTTACTATGTAACAGCTTCAGGTTATAATTTAATGCAATATGTTGCTGATGACCATATGTTACACATTCCACAAGAATGTACGTATGCAAATAACGAGCATTTATGGAGTATTATTCCGAATGGGGTATTATTCAAATATGCACAAAATAATCAGCTAAAAGCAAAAGCTCGCAAATTAATAAAAGAAGGTAAAGCAACAAATTCATTATTCTATAAAGAGGATATGAATTTTAAACGTTGGTACAAGCTAACATTGAATAGCTTGAACTATTACCGTAAATACAAAAAATACTTTAACAATAAAGGTTTGTCTGAATAAATGGAAAAGAAAGTACTTGGTATCATTGGTGGCGTTGGGCCATTAGCAACGATGCTACTCGGTGAAATGATTGTTCGTCGAACGAAAGCATTTACAGATCAGGAACATATGCACTTTATCATTGATAATGATACGCGTATTCCCGACAGAACAGCTTATATACTGGACCATTCAAAGCCAAATCCACTACCAGTGATGATAGAGGATGCAAATAAGCTTGCTGATGCGGGGGCAGATATGATTTGTATTCCTTGTAATACTGCACATAGCTTTTATGAATTTTTGCAAGAAGGTTCAAAGGTCCCTGTACTGCATATGATACGAGAAACAGCGAAACGGGCGCTTCAAGTGGAAGCAAAACGTGTGGGCGTACTGGCTACTATTGGTACGTTGAAATCCAATTTGTATCAGGAGGCATTGATCGCTTGTGGCATTGAGCCAGTTGTGCCAGATGAAGCGATGCAGCAAGATTTGATGTCTGTGATATACGACTATGTAAAAGCAGGCAAGAAGATAACAAAAGAACAATGGCAACCAATTGAAACAGCTATGAGAAATGCAGGCTGTGACCATATTATTTTAGGTTGCACAGAGTTGTCTGTTATTAATCGTGAGTTATCCTTAGATAATTCTTATATCGATGCATTGATTGCATTAGCGGACTGCGCAATTACTAGTTGTGGTTATGAAGTATTAGATTAATCATCAAAAGACCTGTCCTAATCGCTAGGGCAGGTTTTTACATTCGACAAGTTTTTGTTAATATAGTTCTATACAATTTGTTCGAGATGATCAATTTAATAAAAAAGTGAAAGAAAAATACGAGTAGTAATTCAAAAAAATATTACGAATATAAAATTAGAGAGAAGGTGTAGGAACAATGTCATTCTTAAATTTATTAAATGAAGACTTACAAAAGAAGTGGAGTTTTCCAACCACAATGCCTATTCAAGATCAAATGGTTCCAGCACTATTAGAAGGAAAAGATGTAGTAGCTGAATCACCGACAGGCACAGGGAAAACATTAGCCTATTTATTGCCAATCTTACAAAAAGTAGATGGTTCCAAAAAAGCAACACAAGCACTAATTATCGCACCATCACAAGAATTATGTATGCAAATTGTAGAAGTGATTCGTACGTGGATTGCAGGTACAAATATTACCGTAGTTCCACTTATTGGTGGAGCCAATCCTCAACGACAAATTGAAAAATTAAAGAAAAAGCCAACAATTGCAGTGGGGACACCAGGTAGATTAAATGAGCTAGTAAATGAGAAAAAATTAAAACTCCATGAGCTAACAACCATTGTTTTAGACGAAGGGGATCAACTACTCAGCCGTGACTACCGAGTAATTGTTAAATCATTTATAGATGGGGCTAACCACGATCGCCAAGTTGCGGTTGTATCCGCAACCATTACAGAAGAAATAAAATTAGTAGCAAACCGTATGCTCAACAATCCTGTACGTTTCCAAGTGAAATTGGAAGAATCGCAATTAGGTGGTCATGTTGTTCATACCTACGTAAAGCTACAAGAACGTGATAAAACAGAATTTCTACGTAAGTTCTCACATATATCTAATGTTAGAGCATTAGCATTTGTCAACAACTTAGATCAAGTATTAATGAAAAAATCCAAGCTCGAGTTTCGTAATGCACCAATAGTCGCACTGCATTCTGAAATGAAAAAAGAAGAACGAAAAGCAGCATTGGACAGTTTCCGAAAAGGTGAAGCGCGTATTCTAATCGCTACAGATATTGCAGCACGAGGTTTAGACATAACTGGCTTAACACATGTTATTCATGTAGATGTTCCGTATACAAGAGAACAATATGTCCACCGTTCAGGCCGTACAGGACGCGCAGGAGCAGATGGTGAAGTCGTGACTTTACTTGCCTATCATGAAGAACAAGCTTATCACAAACGTTTACTTGAATTATCAATTAAACCAGTTGAAAAAATATTAACGAATGGTCAACTTGTAGAAGGTCATGCAGAAGTAAAGCCTACTAGAAAACCATCAAGTTCTAATGGAAAGTCAAACCAAAAACCATATAAAAAGAAGGAAAGTAGTTCTTTTGGAGCCTCTTCCAAAGACACTGGTAAGAAAAAATACTTTTCAAAGAATGCAAAGAAAAAATAATAAGAATAGAGGGTACAAATAAATGACTTTTGAAGAAAAGTTAGAGCAATTCGCTGAGCTTGCAGTGAAAGTTGGCGCAAATGTTCAAAAAGGCCAAACGATGCTAATTAATACAACGACAGATACTGTAGAATTTACACGCTTAGTTGTAAAAAAAGCATATGAAGCAGGTAGCGCTCGTGTAACAGTGAATTACTCAGATGATGTGATGGACCGAGCATTTTACGATCATGCACCGGATGATGAATTTGCAAAATTCCCTCGTTGGATTAGTGAACAACGTGATGAACTGATTGAACGTAAAGGTGCCTTATTATGGATTGATGCAGCAGACCCAGACAACCTAACAGGCGTTCCAGTCGAAAAACTATCAGCTCAACAAAAAGCATCAGGCAAAGCCCTAGAAAATTACCGTGATGCTGTGATGAATGATAAAATCGCATGGTCAATTATCGCTGTTCCATCAAAAAAATGGGCAAAGAAAGTATTCCCAAACTTAAAAGAAGAAGAACAAGTACCGGCATTGTGGGAAGCAATATTCAATACGGTGCATATTGGTGAAGGAAATGTCATCGATAATTGGGAACAACATTTGAAAAACTTAGATGCACGTGCAAAACTTCTCAATGAAAAACGCTATGCAAAATTACATTACACTGCACCAGGAACTGATCTAACAATCGAATTACCGGACAAACATATTTGGTGTACAGGTGCTAGCCATACACCAGACGGCACTTCATTTGTTGCCAATATGCCAACTGAAGAAGTCTACACAATGCCTTCAAAATATGGTGTCAACGGATATGTATCCAACACAAAACCACTTGTGTTCCAAGGAAATATTATCGATCAATTCAAAATCACATTTGAAAACGGCAAAATCACTAAAACAGAAGCAGGTGTAGGAGCACAACTACTACAAGAATTAACAAAAACAGATGAAGGTTCAAAGTATCTTGGAGAAGTAGCATTAGTACCACACGAATCACCAATCTCTGCTTCAAATATCCTTTACTACAATACTTTATTCGATGAAAACGCATCAAACCATCTAGCAATCGGTGAAGCATACCCAACATGCTACGAAGGGTGGCAGTGCCCTTTCAAAAGAACAACTAGAAGAAAAAGGCATCAACACATCCATCACCCACGAAGACTTCATGATCGGCAGTGGCGAAATGGACATCGATGGCATCCTACCAGACGGCACAACAGAACCAATCTTCCGCAAAGGAAGCTGGGCATTCTAAACAATAAAGAAACCATCCAAATAACAAAATGGATGGTTTTTTATATGGGAAATTTGAGAAAAGTGAGTGGGTTTATATGAGCGGTAAGTTGGTCTAATTGTTGGCTGAGTAGGTCTAAATAGAGACTAAGTTAATCAAATAGAGAAGTGAGTTGATCTAATAGGAGCTTAAGTTGATCAAATAGAGTTGAGTTGATCTAAATCGAGCCCGAGTTGGTCTAATAGAGATGTGAGTTAATCTAATTGATCCGCGTGTGCTTCTAATCCAACCCCAAGTAGTTCTAAACGCCGCAATCTCCATCTCCATCTCAAGCAGCAAACAGCAAGCAATAACAAAACACCTCAATAAAAAAATCGCTAAAAGGCCACAAGCCCTCAGCGATTTCAATCTATTTCTTTACAGGAGTCTTCTTCTTTTTTGCAGCAATTACTTTTTTGATAATTGGATAGACAATTGGTGCAATCTTAATTGCAGCTTTTACAACTTTTCCTAGTTTCATAAAATAGCACTCCATTCTATAAACTTTTCTATATTCCACAATAATAAATACCACAAAATTGAAACTTTAAACTCTCAATACCCTTATTCCTTGAATGATATTCCAAATCACAACACTAAGTGATAAAACAGTCTCTACAATGATAAATACAAACCAAGCAACTAGTATGAATGTACCACCGCTACTAGATAGTTCATTTGGAACAGTTACATCAAAGGTAAATGCTCTTGTTGTTAATAAGACAATGAATAATATAACCCCAATTATAGTAGGGATTATTAAAATAAGATGAGAGAGAAAAGCACGCTTAGCATGACTCTTTACTTCTTGATTGTTAGCTGCAAAATAGACGATTAACGGTAGAATGAACCCGGCAAAAAATATACTAAAATAGCAAAGGGATGAAAGTACTCGATTATTATCCAATTTGACACCTCCAATTACTATTTATACGTATGGAAATGCTTAAAAGATTCGTGTAGACTTCATCTATTTTGGTACTTTTAATCAGTTTTTAAACATTTTTCGATCATGCAATTATCCTCGGATAATGCATACACTAGTCACACGAACGAAATTTTATAGAAAATGTGGTATAGTTAAGTGTAGATATTAATGAGAAGGGATCGTTTCAAAATGATTGCAAAAACGCAACAAGAAATAGACGCTTTATTAAAAGCTGGTCGTGCAATGGCTGAAATTCGCGAAGCTATGAAGGCAGCAACAAAGCCAGGTGTAACAACTAAGGAATTGGATGATTTAGCGGGTCGTCTATTTGAAGAAAAAGGTGCTGTTTCAGGTCCTAAAGCAGAATATGATTTTCCGGGGTTCACTTGTATTAGTGTAAATGAACAAGTTGCACATGGTATCCCAAATCACCATAAACTAAAAGCCGGAGATTTGATTAATATTGATGTATCAGGTCATGTCGATGGTTATTATGCAGATACAGGTATTTCATTTATCGTAGGAGACGTAGACTTACCAGAAGTTCAAAAAATCTGTGACGTTGCCCAAAGTGCATTTGATCGTGCAATGACAAAAGTCAAAGCTGGTTCTCGCTTAAACCAAATCGGTAAAGCAGTAGAACGTGAAGCGCATGATCATGGCTTATCAGTTATTATGAACTTAACTGGTCATGGTGTAGGTCATTCATTACATGAAGCACCACAATATGTACTAAATTACTTTGATGCTTGGGAACGCACTATTCTAAAAGAAGGAATGGTTTTAGCAGTTGAACCATTTATCTCTCAAAAAGCAGAACATATCGTGGAAGCAGGAGATGGTTGGACGTTCATCACTCCAGACAAATCCCTTGTTGCACAGCTTGAACATACAATTATTGTGACAAACGGCGAACCAATTATTACAACTAAAATTGACTAATATACGCGGTAGTAAAAAAGCTCTCTGAACTTATTCAGAGAGCTTTTGTTTTTTTATGAATATAATACCAACCACTAATACCCCACTTAAAAAAAGAGCGGCAGTTGTAACAAGTAATTCTTCAAAGCCATTTTTAAATGCAATACCAATAAAAGCCCAAATATAAACGATAGGGAAAAGTATATCATCATAGTGGAATCTCAGATGTAATGCTGCGGCGGTTCCAAAAGTAAGCATAATAACTGCCCATAATGGATCACTTAAATTAAGAACGCTCCAATGATTATGAGTGAAAAGAAATGCAATATTCATGAACGTTACAATACTTACCCAAGCTAGATAAATTGAAATTGGAGATCGTCCACACCATGAAGTATTCCAAGTAGGATAGGAAAAATACAAACCTACTAAAGACAGTAGCATTAAAATAATTAATACAATCGAAAATGTAAAATACTCATAATGCCAAAGGTAAATCCATAACATATTAAATACCGCACTTACAACAAAGAAAGCTGTTTGCGAGATTGTAATATGATATCGAGTGCCACGATTCTTCCATAATAGATAAATCCAATAGGCTAAAATAATATAAATAATTCCCCGAATAATAAAAACATACTTTGCTGGACTAAAAAGGACGGTATAGCTATTGGAGATTTCACTTGTTGTGTGACCATTTAGTGGAATTAGATTAGCAGCTGTGTTAAACGCAATCATTGCAACATAAATAATTGTAACGACAAACAGTCTGCCCAATAAAATCTCCTCCTTTGAATTAGATTTTGTAAAAAAATCTAATAACCGATTAACAGTCATCGAACATAGTACCAATAGTACCATTATATAAAATCAATCACCTTTAAGTATACATTCGTTTTGCTCCAACAACAAATACCATTTTAGAGAATTTTGCAGTAATATATTAATATGGTAGAAATAAGGAGCAGATTTTGATGACTATGCAAATTGAAAAGATGAATCTTGAGCAACATTTAGATGATAAGTTTTCTTACAAAAAAGAATTGAAAAAATTGCAATTTGAAATGCTTACTATTCAGCAATTCCTTTTTAAAAATAATATTGGCCTAATTATTGGATTTGAAGGCATGGACGCAGCAGGAAAGGGTGGAGCAATTAAACGGTTAATACAACGCTTAGACCCGCGTGGATACATCGTTCATCCCATCTCAGCGCCGACTTCAGAAGAATTGAAGTATCATTATCTACATCGTTTTTGGAAACGCCTTCCTGAACGCGGTCAGATTAGTATTTTTGACCGTACATGGTATGGTCGTGTGCTAGTAGAACGTATTGAAGGATTTGCTAATAAGGACGAATGGGGACGTGCTTACGAAGAAATCAATCAGTTCGAAAAACTACTAGCAGATGATGGTTATATCGTGTTAAAATTCTGGATTCAAGTTTCATATGATGAACAATTAAAACGCTTTAAAGAGCGCCAAGAAAACCCAAATAAAAGCTGGAAGCTAACGGATGAAGACTGGCGAAATAGAGAAAAGTGGCCGCAATATGTAAATGCTGCGAATGACATGCTGGACAAGACTAATAAAAAGAATGCACCTTGGATTCAAATTGCAGGTAATGATAAAAAATATGCACGTATTCAAGTGTTAACAGAAACAATAAAACACATAAAAAAAGAATGTAAGCTTAGAGATCTAAAAGTTCCAGATTTTTCAGAGGCTTTTATACAAGAGTCATAACAGTAATATCATAATTAACAGATACAAGTAACTTAAATGCTTCATAGTGAATCGCAAAGGGTGGTATGAGTATGGTATTTTTAGAGGGGCAACGTTGTTATTTACGTACATTAGAAGTAGCGGATGTAACACCATATACGAATATGGTCGCTCGCAATATGCGTTATTGGTCGATTCATGAGCCATTACATCCTCCTGAATACTACACTGAAAAAATTCAGTTAAAGAAGTTACAAGAATCTGTAAGACAAATGCATGCAAATCGCGAATATAGTTTTGGCATTTTTGCATCTGGAACAACTGAGATTATCGGACATATTTCAGTATACTCTATCAGAAGATTGCCTTTTTCTAGTGCATTTGTTGGGTATTCAATGGATGAAGCCTACACAGGGCAGGGAATTGTTACTGAGGCACTTAAACTCGTTTCAAAGTTTGCTTTTGAAGATTTATGTATACATCGTTTAGAAGCATATGTTTCTCCGAAAAATATAGGTTCCGTACGAGTCTTAGAGAAAGCTGGTTTTCAAAGAGAGGGATTACTGCGAAAGCTTTTATATATTAACGGGAAATGGCAAGACCATTATATATATGCACTGATGGAAGAAGACTATTGAAAGGGAAAGGCCGCATGGCGGAGATGGAGAAGTAACTTTCGTAAACTTTTTAATGGAATGTAGAAATATGTTGGCGAATTTCCCGGGAAATGTGTCGGTAATAAACGAAAAAAAGCGATTTTCAAGAATTTCATTGAAAATCGCTTTTTCCCCGCTTTAACGGAAAGTCAAGACTCCCACCCTCAAGGCTTTAGAAAATTCGAAGAAGCATAGGTGTAGATAACTGCCCGTAAAACCGATTGGTTCAACTAACATCAGTGGGAGAAACCCACCACTGATTGAGTTTCACTTATAATGTTTGCTTTTATTTTTTACCATCGACAATGACATCTAAATGTCCTGTTTTAGGATCAATGACTAGACCATGTACAGGGATAGATTCTATGATTAACGGATGATTTTTTATCACTTCGACACTATGACGCACGTTTTCCTGAACACTCTTAAAGCCGCACAGCCAATCATGTAAGTTTGCTCCAGAATAGTTCAACAAATCAATTGTCTCTTGTTTAATCCCACGGTCAACCATTTTTTTAATTAGCTGATCTGGATCAATAGAACTCATGCCGCAATCATAGTGACCTACTACGAACACTTCATCTGCTTGAAGCTCATAAATAGCAACAAGTAAACTTCGCATAATTCCTCCAAACGGATGATTAACCGTTGCTCCAGCACTCTTGATTAATTTACAATCTCCATTTCGAAGATTCATGGCTTTCGGTAATAATTCGACAAGACGAGTATCCATACAAGTTAAAATCACAAAATGTTTATCAGGATATTTACTTGTTATGAATGGCTCATATTTTTTTTCTTTTACAAAGTTATCGTTAAATGTAAGAATATCATTTAATATAGACATGCCATACCCCTTCTCATCCCCGTTTGTTATAGTATTCATTTTAAAATAACTGATTCAAAATGCAAATACTGACTTTTTGACATTTGGTGAATGTTGAAAAATAGTGAGGATTATTTGTCTAAAGTATGGCATTTGAAGAACGCATAAAAGTGGAATCATCTTCGCTTTTTATAGGCAAAGACGATTCCACTTCAATTAGTAGCTTATTTTTTTAATAGATGAATAGTATCTAAAGCTTTTCCGGTTCCTACTGCTACAGATTCTAGTGGTTCAGGAGCTAAGTGTACAGGTACGTCTAACTCGTTTGTAAGCCAATCTGTCATTCCTTTTAGTAAAGAACCACCACCAGTTAAAACTACACCACGGTCTACGATATCACCTGATAATTCTGGTGGGCAGCTTTCTAGTGTTCTACGAATCAATTCTAAAATTGCTAGTAGACTTTCTTTTAGGCAATTTTGAATTTGAAGTGAAGTGACTGCAATAGTCATTGGAAGTCCAGTTACAATATCACGTCCACGAATGTCTAATGTTTCGGTTGGATGTTCAATAAGAGCATAACCAATTTCTTGTTTAATATTTTCAGCAGTTGGCTCGCCAATTAACACATTAAATTCTTTACGTGCAAATTGGATGATTTCTTCGTTCATATGGTCGCCACCTAGTTTCATCGTATTAGATGAAACGATACCACCAAATGAAATAATACCAACTTCTGTTGTACCTCCACCTATATCAACGATGACACTTGCGATTGGATCGCTTACTGGTAGTTCGGCACCAATTGCTGCTGCAACTGGTTCATCAATTAAGTAAACTTCTTTTGCACCGCATTGTTTTACAGCATCTTGTATAGCAAGTCGTTCTACAGATGTTGCACCAGATGGGGTACAAACGACAACATTCGGTTTACGAAGTGACGAACCCATTTTTTGAGCTGCTTTGTCCATCATTGCTTTGATCATTGCTGTTGTCATATTAAAGTCAGCGATTACACCGTCTTTTAATGGGCGAATAGTTTGAATAGACATAGGTGTCTTTCCAATCATTTCTTTAGCTTGTGATCCTGTCGCAATGATTTCATTTGTATTTATATTAACCGCTACAACAGAGGGTTCATTCAAAATGATGCCTTTGTTTTTTGTATATACTAACGTATTGGCAGTGCCAAGATCGATTCCAATAGCTGTTGTCGAAAACATACGTATTATTCCTCCTCAAATACCTTAGGTTATATAAGTATAAAATAATTTTTCAAGATTAAGTATGTTATTTTATGGTATGTAACATTCATTACGAATGAAAATGAATAGATAGTTAATGTTATAGATTAAATAATGGAAGATTACTAGGGTAAAAGACATTGATTGTTATCGTTTTGTCAAATAAATGTGAGGATAATTTAAAAAAAGAGTTACCCACATCCTGCGAGTAACTCCACTATATTAAAATTTAGTTTTTGGTTTTGGATCTACGATGTGAGAAGAAGAAGAATCAAGACCTTCGCGTAAATAGTGAATTAAGATTGCACCAACAGCTAAGATACCACCAGATACTCCTACTACAGAAGCTAAAAATGAAGCCATAATATATAGCCCTCCTAAAATTTATTCATTAATAACTAGTATACATGATTTTAACTTTGAAAATAAGTCAAATAGATGAATACTACAAAAAGTTTTAAAGAATGAGAGAACACTAATATCATAACACATTTTGCAGAAAATGAAATGGTTATTTATAGTAACATATAAAAGAGATCTTTTGTTCATTACTATTTTCGACAAATATCCTTTAATGTTCAAAATAGATTATTAAAATTAAAAAAAAATAACCGAAATAATAACAAGAATGACGACTTTGGAGGTACTAAAATGGATTTATCATCAGTTGTGGGTCTTATATTAGGATTCATCGCATTATTGGTAGGTATGTACTTTAAAGGTGTGACTCCTGATGCACTTATAAACCCTGGAGCAATCTTTATCATCATACTAGGAACAATAGCTACAGTTACCATTGCGTTTCCTAAGAGTGAATTGAAGAGAATACCAAAACTATTTAAAATTATTTTCACAGAGCAGAAGTTGATTAGCGACGTAGAAATTATTAAAATGTTTTCAAATTGGGCTGATTTAGCGAGACGTGAAGGGTTATTAGCATTAGAAGGAAAAGTAACCGAAATTAACGATCCGTTTTTAAAAAATGGTTTAACATTAGCAATTGATGGTCAAAACGCAGACTATATTCGTGATGTTTTAACTGAAGAAGTGGAAGCAATGGAAGAGCGCCATTTGGGTGGTGCACAGATTTTCACTCAAGCAGGTACATATGCTCCAACTTTAGGAGTACTGGGTGCAGTCGTTGGACTAATCGCTGCTCTAAAAGACATGAATGATGTTGAAAAATTAGGACATGCCATTTCGGCAGCATTTATCGCAACATTATTAGGGATTTTCACTGGATATGTATTATGGCATCCATTTGCAAACAAGCTTAAACGAAAGTCAAATGTTGAAGTACGTCAAAAAATGATGATGATTGAAGGTATTCTTTCAGTATTGGAAGGAGAGGCTCCGCGCGTAATTGAACAAAAGCTTGCTTCGTATTTAACAAAAGAAGAACGCAGACAAATAAGTGAAGAAAGCGGGGCAGATGGCCTTGGCGAAGAAATCTAGGAAACGCAAAAAGGAAAATGAAGAAATTCCAGAGGCATGGCTGCTTCCATATTCCGATCTCCTAACATTACTGTTAGCATTATTTATCGTATTATTTGCATCTAGCACAGTGGATAACCAAAAACTATCCCAATTATCATCCGTTTTTAATGAAGTATTTAATGGAGGAAGTGGAGTAATGGATTATCCTTCTCCAGTTGATCCAACAGATGCAAAAAGTGACACACCGAGCAAAAATGCTGCTTATTTAGAGGATCAAAAGTCGCTTTCGAAAATTAAAGGAAATGTTGATAATTTTATAGCTGTAAATGAATTAGAAAAACAATTTGAAACAAAGTTAACTGATGATGGTCTTCTCGTTACAATTAGAGATAGCGTACTGTACAACCCAGGGAAAGCGGATGTGAAAGAAGAATATAAAGCTACTGCAAAAGAATTATCCAAGATCCTCGTGTTTGACCCAAAAAGAAATGTAGTCATTACGGGTTACACGGATAATGTTCCAATGCATAATGAAGAATTCTCATCAAACTGGGAACTAAGTGTTATGCGTGCAGTGAACTTTTTAAAACTAATTGTAGATCATAATCCTAAATTAGATTCAGCGTATTTTAGTGCTAAAGGTTATGGAGAAAACAACCCGATTGCTTCGAATGATACGGTAGAGGGACGAGCAAAGAATCGCCGCGTTGAAGTATTAATTCAACCATTAGTGAAAAAGGATGGAACTTCTACAAATGCTTCAAGTAATGTGGATTCAAAAATGAAGTCTGATCAAAACACAAATAAATGAGAGTAATTAAAAAAGGTATGTCTTAAAAAGAACATACCTTTTTCTGATCTTTTATTTTCTTAATGAACCAAGTTCTGCGACAATTGCTTGCATTTCACTTGGACTAAATGCATCACGTTTCATAACCATTTCATATAAATAAACTAAATCTTCGTAGTGTTCTGTTCCGAAATGTTCAGGTTTCATCGCATCTGCATTAACCATTCGAAGCTTATCCTTAATTCCTTCAATTATGAAAATGACATTCTCTGTAGTAGGTTGTGTTAAATTCAAAGGGATTCCTCCTAAGTATTATTCCAATACATTTCCTACAGTATCATTTCACGATGTCTTTGGATTGTCAAACCTCTTTTACAGAATCAGCCATATTTTTTTCTTCCAAACTTTTCGCTTTTTCTTCTTTCAATTTGTCTTGAATCCGTTTTGTTTCATAAACAACTATTCCAGAAAGCCCGATTAGACCAATTAAGTTTGGAATCGCCATTAAACCATTTGCAATATCTGAGAATGTCCATACAAGGTCTAGTGTTGCAGTAGAACCAACGAAAACAAACGCTACGAAAATTATTCGGTAAATATAAATAGCTGTTTGACCTTTAAATAAATATTGTAGACACTTTTCTCCATAATATGCCCAACCTAGAATAGTGGATGAAGCAAAGAAGATTAAACCAATCGCCACAATATAAGGTCCTGCATTACCTAAGAAATGACTAAATGCAGCTGTTGTTAGCTGATTTGCTGCTAGCGCTTTATCTGTATAAGTACCAGACATGACAATCGTAATACCAGTAATCGAACAAATTAAGAAAGTATCCAAAAATACTTGCGTCATAGATACTAAAGCTTGTCGTCCTGGTAAATCTGTTTTTGCTGCAGCAGCAGCGATTGGAGCAGAACCAAGACCTGCTTCGTTAGAGAACACCCCTCTAGCAACACCGTAGCGGATAGCAGCACCAATCGCACCACCAACGGCTGCTTCACCAGTGAACGCCATTTTGAAAATAGTAGCAAATGCAGTTGGAATTTCAGTGATATTCATAATCATAATAATAAGACCTGCAATCAAGTAGAAAAGAGCCATAACTGGCACAAAGACAGCTGTTACATTCCCGATGGATGTAATACCGCCTAAAATTACTAAACCAACGAAAATAGTCAAAATAATTCCTGTAACCCATGGCGCAATATTAAATGTAGAATGTACAACGCCAGCAACTGAATTTGACTGCGTACCATTACCAATACCAAATGAAGCAAGAACACCAAAACAAGCAAACAATACAGCTAGCCATTTTTGTTTTAAACCGTGCTCTAAGTAATACATAGGGCCGCCAGCCATTTTACCGTTTGAATCTTTCACGCGGAAACGAACAGCTAAAATCGCTTCACTATATTTTGTTGCCATACCGAAGAACGCAGAAACCCACATCCAAAATATAGCCCCTGGACCACCTAAAATCACAGCAGTAGCTACACCAACAATATTCCCAGTCCCAACCGTTGCCGCTAAAGCCGTTGTGAGCGCTTGGAACTGAGTAATATCCCCATCTGCTGATTTATCATGTTTCTTTGAAAATACTAAACGTAAAGCTTGAGGTAGTAACCTCACTTGTAAAAATGTAATACGAAGAGTTAAGAAAATCCCTGTACCTACGATCAGTACAATCAAAGGTATGCCCCATAAAAATGAAGAAAAATCCCCTAAAATACTATTTAACTTATCCAACAAATCCCCCTTTGTTTAAGTCGGAACCCCTTTGCATGTAAAAATATAATATTCTTACATATCACAATATTCTTAAAATTAATACCATAGTCAAGTAGTTTTTTAAAATAAAGTATAAAATTAAATATTATTATATATTTGTAAATAAATTACAATTTAATTATATTGTATACTCCTAAATGCTTTTGAAAATAATAACCTTATATGGACTACCATTTGGAAAAAAATTCTATATGTTATATCTATTAGAACTGTCTATAATACGGTAGATGGTGACTTAAGTTTGAGTAAGAGGAAGCTTCTGAAAAAGTAATATAGCAATTTATTTAATCAAATTTTGAATGGTAACTTTTGATGGAGATTAGTATTCCGCTTCAAGCCAACACTAAATGAGTATTAAATTAGTTTTTCAGTTCCTTAAAGAAAACAGGTGATATCTCTACAGAAAACAATAAGTTTATGAAAAATTTACAATTATATATCAGAGTCAAATTTTACAATTGTAGAATGCACTTATAGTTTGAAACTGTTTTACATACAAAGCAGTGGGGTATAATAATATATATAGATGTTTGGAGGAGGATAAATATGACGAACAAATTAGTTACAGGGATTACTTTAGGAGCAGTTGCGGGAGCAGCATTAAGTATGCTGGATCGACGTACACGTGGTACTACTGTAAAAAAGGTTAAGCATTTTGTAGTAGATGTACAGTATTTCGCTAATAATACTGATGAATTAGTTGAAATAATTAAAACCAAAACAAATACTGTTCAATCCATGTATAAAACATTTATGCATGATAAGGATTTCTATTTAGAAAAAATCGAAGAAATTCAAAAACTTACTCCTCAAGTGAAGGATATTGTCGTTGAAACAAAAGAAGTATTTACTTCAGGAATTGAAAAAGGAAAGCTACAAGAAAAACAAAAGCAACTTCCTGCTGAAACGGTTATCCATCTATAAGAAACTCACGACAAAGGGGTGGTCTTTTGGATAAGAGTAATAAACGAAGACTTTTAACACAATCAAATCTATCTTCAAATGGCCAAGTGAGGTCTTCTGAGTCGTTTGAAAAGCGGAATTTTGATATAACAACTGCTAAAGGGTTCGCGTGGTCTTTATTTCTGAGAGTAAAAGATGCTGATATACCGGGATTTGGTGCACAGCTAGCATTCTTTTTTCTGCTATCCCTTTTTCCGTTATTGATTTTTATTATGACCTTATTGCCTTATTTAAATTTGCCAGTTGATGAGGTTTATACTTTTTTGAAGGAATTACTGCCTGAGCAAGTTTATACGATGATTCAGGGAACATTAGCCGAAGTGTTGGAAAACCGCAATGGTGGCTTATTATCAGTTGGGATTATCGGTACCATTTGGTCTGCATCCAATGGTATGAATGCCCTTGCAAAATCGTTGAATCGTTCCTATGATAAAGAAGAGACAAGACCTTTTGTTGTCGCACGATTTATGTCAGTGGTCTTTACTTTAATGCTCATCATTTTAATCGTAGTTGCGCTTATTCTACCAGTATTTGGTGAACAAATAGGCTTGTTCTTATTCTCAGCATTTGGGCTTGAGGAAGGTTTTTTAGCCATTTGGAATAAGCTTCGATTACTAGTACCACCTGCATTAATCTTTACCGTATTAACATTAATGTATTGGATTATGCCAAATATAAAATTGTATCTAAATAGCGTGTGGATTGGTGCATTGTTTGCGACCATCTCATGGTTGTTAGTTTCGTATATCTTTTCTTTTTATATTAATAACTTTTCAAATTACTCAGCTACATATGGCAGTATCGGTGGGATTATAATTCTAATGTTATGGTTATATGTGACAGGTATGATCCTAATGGTAGGCGGTCAAATAAACGCTGTTGTACAACTTAGAAAAGAAAAACGAAAAAGAAAATATTAAAACAATGCATAAATTAAAAGACTTCTCATTATAGTTGAGAAGTCTTTTTTGAGTGGAGATTAGATTTTCTTTAACAGTCTTAAACCATTTAGTATAACTAAAATTGTACTACCTTCGTGTCCAACAACACCAAGTGGTAAATCGACTGCTTGCAAGAAATTAGAGATAATTAATAACATAATAACTGTGATAGAGAATACTACATTTTGTTTTACAATTGATTGCATTTTGCGTGATAGTTTAACTGCATAAGAAATTTTAGATAAATCGTTTTTCATCAATACGACATCAGCTGTTTCAAGAGCAACGTCTGTACCTTCGCCCATCGCAATCCCCGTTGTTGCAGTTGCTAGGGCAGGGGCATCATTGATTCCATCTCCGACCATGCCGACATGATGATATGATTTCAGTAAATCTTTGATATGGTTTACTTTTGTTTCAGGTAAACACTCAGCGATATATTCATCAACACCAGCTTCTTTTGCGATTACTTTTGCTGTTTTTTCATTATCACCTGTTAACATTACAGTGTGAATTCCTAAGTTTTTCAATAGGGCAATCGCTTTTTTTGCTTCATCGCGTACAGTATCTTTCATCGCAGCGAGTGCTATAATGCCTTTTTCGTCGGCTAAAAAGATGACTGTTTTGCCTTGTTCTGCAAGCTCTGGAGCAATGCCATTAGCGAATGTATTGGCAGCAACACTCCCTACAAAATCTGTTTTACCTACTTTGTATGCTTGATCATTTACTATTGCTTTTAAGCCCCATCCAGGTACATCTTCAATTTGTGCTTGATGGAAAGTAGCAAGGCCACGTTCTGTTGCGTAAGCTGTAATAGCTTGAGCAAGAGGGTGGTTCGATTTTGATTCAATCCCCGCTATAATTGATAGCATTTCAAGTTCTTCTACATCATCACGAGTGATAAAGTCTGTTACAACTGGTTTACCTTGTGTAAGAGTACCTGTTTTATCGAAAGCAATGGCTTTTAATACGCTTAAATGTTCAATGTGTAATCCACCTTTAAATAGCACACCATTACGAGCACCGTTTGAAATAGCAGATAATGTTGCTGGCATAATAGAAGCAACGAGTGCACAAGGTGATGCTACAACAAGCAATACCATAGCGCGATAGAAGGTTGTAGTCCAACTCCAATCAAGTAAGTAATGAGGAACGAACATCATTAGGGCAACGATAGCAAGGACACATTTAACATAAGTGCCTTCAAATCGTTCGATGAATTGTTGTGAAGGCGATTTTTCACTTTGTGCTGATTGAACAAGGTCAATTATTTTTTGGAATAAAGACTCTGAGTTTGGTTTTGTCATTTCCATCGTTACAGCACCGGTCATATTAACAGTACCTGCGTATACATCTGCACCAACTAATTTTGTAACTGGGATGGATTCACCAGTGATGGCAGCTTCATCAATTGAGGTAGCACCTTCAATAATCATACCATCTGTTGGGACTCTTTCTCCGGGTTTGATTAGTAATCGGTCACCAAGTTGTAAGGAAGAAACGGCAACGCGTTCTGTCTCTCCTTGATCATTGATCAACCATGCTTCTTCAGGTTGCAAGTCCATCAATGCCGAAATTTCTTTGTGACTTTTATTCATCGCATATGTCTCTAAGGCACCGCTAACAGCAAATATGAAGATTAGAATAGCCCCTTCAGTCCAGTAACCGATGATAGCTGATCCAATGGCTGCTAAAATCATTAAAAACTCAACATTTAATTCCTTATTGGCAATTGTTTCTTCCACGCCTTCTTTTGCTTTAGCAAAACCTCCTACAGCAAAGGCTAATATATAGAAGATAATAGATAAAGTAGTATAGTCTTGTTTGCCTAAAAGCCATGCAACTACTATAAAAACACCTGAAACAATTGCAGCGATTAGTTCACCATGTTCTTTTACTTTCTCAATTAGGTGATAATCATTCTCTTTTGCTATTTCCATTCGCATACCCTCCTGATAATGAAAATCAATATCAAAATCCTTATATATCAAAGGTGATAAGCATTTTCACTCATTTGATAATTAGATTTAATGTCAGTTCTAATTTAGAATTATTATAACATAGGGAGTTGGAAGAGAGAAGTATAATGATTAATAATTTTTAGTTAAGAGATTAAAAAAGGGGAAAAAACCTCTCTAACAATCTGTTAGAGAGGTTTTTACAAGGTTACTATTAAAATACACGTTCAGCGTACTCAGATAATTTTTCTAATGATGTTTTTTGAACGTCAGCGTGTAATGAGTTACCGTGTGAGTCCATTGTAACAACAGCAGTAAAGTCTTCTACGCTTAAGTGCCACATTGCTTCAGGGATACCGAATTCCATTAAGTCAACACCATCTACTGATTTGATACAGTCTGCATAGTATTGTGCTGCACCACCGATTGCGTTTAAGTAAACGCCGCCATGTTCACCTAATGCTTTTAATGTTTTTGGTCCCATGCCACCTTTACCCATAACTGCACGGATACCGAATTTTTTCATGATATCACCTTGGTATGGTTCTTCACGAATAGAAGTAGTAGGGCCAGCTGCTTTAACTACCCAATTATCATTTTCGTCTTTTGCCATAACAGGGCCACAGTGGTAAACGATTTGACCGTTTAGATCTACTGGGGCATCGTGGCTCATTAAATGATGGTGAATTGCATCACGGCCTGTGTACATGCGACCTGAGATTTTCACGACATCACCGACTTTAAGTGCGCGAATTTGTTCTTCAGAAATAGGTGCCTGTAGTTGAATTGCTTCTTTTTCAGGTTGTTCTTGTGTAGTTGCAGCAGTTTCATCAAATGCGATTTTCTCGCCTTCTTGATAATGCCAATTTTTGATTTCACCTGTAGTCGCATCTACATCAATTGCCATTCTGCGATAAGCCCAGCAGTTATAAGCTACAGAAACATAGAAAGAAGCAGGGATACGGTTCATCACGCCGATTTTACAACCAAGTAATGTTGCTTCACCACCAAAGCCCATTGTGCCAATACCTAGTGTATTTGCTTTTTCTAATATGTAATCTTCTAATTTTGCAAGATCAGGGTTTGGATTTGTATCTTCAACATGGCGGAATAATTGTTCTTTCGCTAAATCGTATCCTGAAGAACGATCTCCACCAATTCCTACGCCGATAAAGCCAGCTGAACAACCTTGGCCTTGTGCTTGATAAACAGAATGTAAGATACATTTACGAATACCATCTAAGTCACGCCCTGCACGACCAAGTCCTTCTAGTTCACAAGGTAAGCTGTATTGAATGTTTTTGTTTTCACAGCCGCCACCTTTAAGAATTAGCTTGATTTCGATAAAATCTTTTTCCCATTGTTCGAATTTCATAACAGGAACGCCTTCACCTAAGTTATCTCCACTGTTTTTGCCAGTTAGAGAATCAACAGAGTTTGGACGTAATTTTGCATCTTTTGTAGCGCGAACGATTGCTTTTTTAATTACTTCTTTGATTTCTAGTTGGTTTACGCCAACAGGAGTTTTGATTTTGAAAGTAGGAAGACCAGTGTCTTGGCAAATAGGTGAAACATTATCATCTGCCATGAAAATGTTGTTTGCGATTGTGTCTAAGCTCATTGCTGCACGAGTGCCAGCATTTTCTGCGTCCTTTGCTTTTTTAATAGCACGACGGACGTCTTTTGGTAAATTGGTAGAAGTTTCAGTAACTAAATCGTAAAGGCTTTGTTCTAGTGTTTCTAGATTCATAGAAATAGCTCCCCTCAAAAAGGTAATATATTTTAAACCAATCCTATTATAACAATCCCTAAACATGAAAAAAAGAGCGTAAATTTACGCTCTTGTAGTTATTTTATGAGTTTTAAAGAAAATAAAGAAATAAGTTCTATTTTTCAGGACGGTTTTTGAATTGTTCCATTTTATCTTCTAAATCGTCCATCATTTCAATAAGTCGATCGATATCTTCTAAATCTGCAGTTTCAGGGTCAATAGCATCTAATACTTCCACGAAAATTTGCAAACGTTCTTTTAAGTAAGTTACTTGTTGTTCTTTATCCGTAATTGCTTTGCTCAAACGTAACACCTCCATCATCATCACCATCGTATATGATTTTATCTTTTTTTTCAATTGTAAATGCCAAAATTATAGGACTAATGGAATATTATCATTTTGGTTGGCAGTTGTGAAAACTTCTTCTATTTAATATGTCCCAAATTCGGATAAATTATAATGTCGGAAGCGCGGCGAAAAATGAGCTTGATTGAGGACTTAAAATGTCAAAAATGCAAGTGAAATTCACAAAAACGCAAGTAAAGCGGCCAAAATCGCAAATAAGCCACTCAAAAGTGCAAGTAATCAGATGAAAATCGCAAGTAACAAAATTTCAATAGAAAAATGCTCAATCTGCACGCGGCAGCAAATAGCGTTCCAACTGAAATTGGGCCGCGAACAAGAGGAGCAATCAGTACTTAAAAAGCCAAATACGCGGATACAATTTAAAAAAGCGTGGATATCACCTGTAAAACCACTGATACCCCAGCTTTAATACTAGGAAAATGCAAATCTACAAATGCTAAAGCTTGTAAATTTTTTTACCTAACACGTTATGTAAGATTATGTTAAGATGGTACAAGTGTTAACTTAACATAATTAAATTCTTGTTAAATATATGGAGGCATTTGTGGAATTTAGTCAACGTTTAGAGCAAAAGAGATTCTTGATTTTGGTTATTATTGTGTCCATTTCAGGATTCTCACAAGGAATGTTAATGCCGCTGATTTCAGTTATTTTCGAGCAAGATGGTGTTTCTTCATCATTGAATGGATTAAATGCTATTGGGTTATATATTGGGACATTGATTATAGCGCCATTCATTGAACAACCTCTTCGAAAATTTGGATATAAACCCATCATCTTATTTGGGGGAGCTATTGTTTTTACTGCACTTCTAATGTTCCCATTATGGAAGAATGTGCTATTTTGGTTTGCCCTTCGCTTCTTAATAGGAATTGGCGATCACTCACTTCATTATTCAACTCAAACATGGATTACAAGTACAGCACCGAAAAATCGTCTTGGAAAGAATATTGCGATTTACGGATTATCCTTTGGAATCGGTTTTGCAGTTGGTCCGTTATTTGTTCCATTAACCAAGATATCTGAAGCCTTTCCGTTTATTCTTTCATCTATTCTGTGTCTAATGGCATGGTCTCTTGTTTTCTTGTTGAAAAATGATAAGCCTGAACCAATCCAAACGAAAAGTGTTGAGGAAAGTATCTCCAAACGTTATTTAATGACGTTAAAATATGCATGGATTGGTTGTTTACCAGCTCTTTGCTATGGCTTTTTGGAATCTTCTCTGAATGCATTGTTCCCAGTGTATGCACTTCGCAATCATTTTGAAGTTTCTATGGTGTCCATCATATTAGCCGCATTTTCATTTGGGGGAATTGTTACGCAATTTCCGCTGGGTGTCTTAGGGGATAAAATTGGTCGTCGGAAAGTTGTGCTTACTTCCTTTTTGTTTGGAGGATTGTTCTTCTTGGTAGGTAGTCTTTTTGAAGAATCGGAAATGCTAGTCGCAATTTGTTTCTGTCTAGCCGGAATGTTCTGCGGTTCGCTTTTTTCTTTTGGTATTTCATATATGAGCGATTTAACGCCAAGAGAATTACTTCCAACCGGAAATTTAATGTGTAGTATTTTCTTTAGTGTTGGTAGTTTATCAGGACCAGTTTTAGGTGGTTTCTATTTGCAATACGTACATCAATATAGTTTCTTACTTCTCATTTCCTTTGTATTACTCTTCCTATTTGTAATTAGCTGGATTTTTGGGAAAGGCAAGAAACAACAAGCAATTTAAAAAAGGGAAGTCCTATTAGTCTTATGGCTAGTTGGGCTTCCCTTTATTAGTTTCAAAATCAAAACATGCTATTTCAAAGTTAACAATGTAACCGACTCAACATGTGAAGTTTGAGGAAACATGTCCAGTGGTTGAATATATTCTACGTTATAGATTTTCAATAATTCTTGTAAATTTTTTGCAAGGGTAGAAGGATTACATGATGTGTAAACTACCCGTTTTGGTTTTACTTTTAAGATGGTTTTAATTAGGCTATCTGCAAGTCCAGTGCGAGGGGGATCGACTGTTAATACATCTGGAACGAACCCTTCCTTTTGCCATGTATCTAACCATTTTTCCGCTGTTCCAGTTACATAGAGCGTATGGTTAAATCCATGCTTTTTGGCATTTTGCTTCGCATCTTGAATACTTTCTGGGATAATATCCATCCCTCTAATTTCTTTTGCATCCTGCGCAAGCCATAGTCCAATTGTGCCGACACCGCAATATGCATCAACGACTGTTTCTTTTCCTGTTAATGCGCAAGCCTTTTTGATTTGGTTGTATAAGTGTACGGTTTGTGTAGGATTTAATTGGAAAAATGCACGTGCTGATAGATCAAATGCAAGTTCTCCTAATTCCTCATGGATTGTATCCTTACCTGCAAGAGTAATTGATTGGTCACCAAAAATGAGAGATGTTTTATCTGCATTAATATTTTGCACAATCGATACGATATTCGAATCGATTTTCTCTAATTTTTCGATGAGTAACTCTTTTTTAGGGAAGTTTTTACGTGTAGTAATGAGTACAAGTTGTATTTCACTAGTTTTTATACCGACACGTACAACGATTGTGCGAATAATCCCTTTCATCGAACGACCATCATAAATTGGTATTTGTAAATCTTCAATGATCTGTTTTGTTGCGTTTGTTACTTTAGTAGTCATAGGATGTTGAACAAGGCATTCATCAATGTTCAATAGTTTATGACTGTTTTCTGCATATAAACCGGCAAGCACTTGGTTTCCTTGGCTGCGCACTTGGAATTGACTTTTGTTTCGATAATGCCAAGGATCATCCATACCAATCGTTTGGTGGATTTTAATATTTTTTACTTCTGTTTTTACATATTTATTTAAAGCTTGAACAAGTACATCACGTTTCGCATTGAGTTGATAAGAATACTTCATATGCTGTAATTGACATCCGCCACATGCTTCGTAAACAGGGCAAGGGGGAATTTGGCGCGCTTTTGACTTTTTATGAATTTTTAATACTTTTGCTTCTGCGAAGTTGCGATTAATCTTTGTTAGTTCAGCATAAATTTCTTCACCAGGGAGGGCACCTTTTACAAAAACAACATTTCGTTTGTAATAACCGATACCCTCACCGTTTATGCCTAATCGTTTGATAATAAGGGGGATTTTCTGTCCCACTGTCATTGTGGATTGCTGCTCCAAAACTTACACGTCCTTTTTTTATTCATCTTTTCATTATAACGAACGGTAGCGTGTAAGGAAAGAATCAGTAAAGTTTAAGATTTTGTCAAAGGTGGAACCTTATTCACGAGGTTATTAATCGAATCAAAACGATAACCTTTTTTCTTTGCATCTTCGATAAATTTAGGAAGTGCTTCTGCATTATCTGGAGATACGGTATGCATTAAGATTATTGCTCCAGGATGTATTTGTGACATTAGGTTATCATAAGCGTATTTCCATCCTTGAGGTTTGTCTCTAAGCCAGTCTTTAAATGCAACGGACCAGAAAATATGGCGATAACCTGCCTTTTCACCAACACGTAATAAGTCTTCACTAAAAACGCCTTCTGGAGGTCTTGCAAAAACAGTTCTTTCAACATCCGTAATTTCAGCAAGTTTTTTATCAAAACGTTGCCATTCGTCAACCATTTGTTGTTCAGTAAGTCTTGCCATATTCGGATGTTTGTCTGAATGATTTCCGATTTCATGACCTTCCTTAACCATGCGTTTTACTAATGGAGTGGCACTAGTTAAATAATGGCCAGTTAAGAAAAATGTCGCTTGGATATTTTCTTTCTTCAATGTATTTAAAATGGATTCAGTATACCCATTCTCATAACCACAATCGAAAGTAAGATACATAACCTTTTCTTCAGGGCTTCCTTTATATATAGCTCCATACTTTTCAAGCATTTGATCAAATGTAGCACCAGCTTCCGGAGGCACTTCGTTTTGTGTCTTCTTAAACCCCCAACTAAATTCCTGAGCGGATGCTGTGAATGGATTCGCAACAATACCAATAATGACAATAGCCATAGCTAAAACAATACCAGTCGCATGCTGTTTAATCATAAAAACCCACCTTTCCTTTTTAAAGTTAGATTGTGTTTTTATGATGTAATTATACGGGTTAAATATTTTTGAACTGAATTCATATGAATGGAATTTTCGAACGGACACTTTTTTGAGGCTAAGTAGTATAGAAAAATATCTAGATATTCAAATTGTACCGTTGGATTGGAATTGGCGAAGACTTTTAAGTAAGTTAGACCACTAAAAAATTTAGAATAGAGAAATATTTTTAATAAAATTTTGTATGGGAACTTTTGATGGAGATTAGTACTTCTAAAATTGTTGAAGTGGAATTAGCGAAGACTCCTAGCTAAGAAAAGCGAGACAGGTGAGACCCCGCAGGAGCGAAGCGACGAGGAGACTCACCGCTCGCTTAGCTCGGAAAGCGTAGCTAATTCCACTTCAGCTAAAATAAAATTAGTATGAAATTAGTTTTTAATGCTCTAAGCAAAGCTGGTTCCACTCCATCTACTCCACGATAAGCAATGAAAAATTAATATAAATGAAGTTACTCAAAAAAAGATGTATACTAGAACGTGGCGAAGGAGGGCTAACATGTCTCGAGTCATTACGAAAATTAGCCGTCAAAAACGAAACCAAGAACGTTATAATATATATCTAAATGAAGAATATGCATTCAGTGTTGATGAGGCTATTTTAATCCAATATGGTCTAACAAAAGGAAAGACGATGGATGATTTAACCGTAGATGAAATCGCCTTTGATGATGAAATTCAAAGAGCATTCAATCGCGCGTTATCCTTTTTAAGTTACCAAATGCGAAGTGAATATGAAGTTCATCAAAAACTAAAAGACCAAGAATTTGGTGAAGCAGTAATTCAAGAAGCATTACAAAAACTCAAGAAACTTGGATTTTTAAACGATGAAAGCTATTCTAAAGCATTAGTAGCAACAAAAAAGAAAACAGCAAAAAAAGGCCCTCGTGCAATTCAAAGAGATTTGGAGAAAAAGGGAATAGATAAAAAACTACAAAATCAAGTACTAACTGAGTTCTCGGAAGATGAGCAAGTTGAAATAGCATTACAATTAGCGGAAAAAACAGTACGCAATGAACATCGCAAAACCCCTAGCCAAATAAAGCAAAAAATACAAGAAATGCTTATTCGAAAAGGGTACTCTTTTGAAATCGTTGAACAAGTATTGGATAAGATTGAACTATCAAAAGATGAAGATGAATGGACAGAATTGATAAGTCTTCAAGGTGAAAAAGTATGGAATAAGTATGCATCTAAATACGGTGATTATGATTTGAAAATGCGAGTAAAGCAGGCACTTTATCAAAAAGGCTTTCCATCTGATAAAATTGAAATATTTTTAGAACAAAAGGAGCAAGAAAATGGAGAAAAAATATAGTGAAATGGCGCCAAATGAGTTGCGTGAAACAATCGCAACATTAAAAGAAAAGGCACGTAAAGCAGAACAACTAGGAATCCTAAATGAGTTTGCAGTATATGAACGTAAAGCGTTGCTTGCACAAGCTTATTTATTAAATCCAGAAGATTTTATACCTGGAGAAATTTATCGTATTCATAATGACCCAGGTATGTTTTTCAAATTAGAAAGCTTAAAAGGCGTCTATGCTTGGGGCTATCGTTTAGGTGGAAATCAATATGAAGAGGCTATTCCAATCTCAATGTTAACTCCGGTTAAGGAGGCATTTTAGTGGAGCAAAAAATAAACGAGTTAGTCTCTAAGCTGCACGCCAAAAATCCAAACGTATCAATTGAAAAAGCACGTGTTTGGATTGAACTACTATGGTCAGATTTTGAATCCACATATGCCAAAGCTGGTTACGAATATCGTGGAGCTGAAATGACAGAAAAAATTATTTCACAATGGATTGAAAGCTATGGCGCACAACTGCATGAATTTGCAGGACGTAATCCAAAATATGCACACTTATTAGAAGAAGTAGAGTAAAGATGGTTTAAAGACAACCAATATAAAACTGACCGTTCCAATTGTGGAGCGGTCAGTGTTTTTTACCAAAAGATTAGTTTTGGTATTTAGATTCCTTAACAATCAGTTTTCTCTGCAATTTATCTTCACTAAAAATCCAGCCCGTAAATGATTTGATAATCTCTAAATCTTTAGTAAGATGAGCAATTGCAACAAATGGGTAGTGGTTATTACTTCTATAGCGAAGATCGATTAGTCTTACTTCGATTAAACCATCTTCCAATTTGCTAACTTCCCATCTATATAAAGGAGAGAAGGAGGCAAACGTTTTAAAATTCGGATCCTTCATTACCACTTCAAACTCAGGAGAATCTGGAATTGGCTCGATCAAAAACTTATCATAAATGGTAATGGATCGCCCATATGCACGCCCAACATAATGATGTGTTGCAGAGTTTGCGGCAACACGATATTGGAAAAAGTGAGATGTTGGCGACAAAATGATGAGCAATGCATTAGGAATCGTGTTACGAACAGCTCTTTTTACTGACTTTTGTAGATAGTAACGAATTATATAATAGATGAAGATGATGCCATACAATGTAAACATTGTTGGTACAGGATTAGCACCGAATGCCCAAATCATAAGTGCAATCACATGGAGTGCAAAAATAATCGGGTCGAATGTATTAATCCACCCGAGAGCAACCCATTGATTTGAAAATGGTCTTAATGCTTGCGTTCCATATGCGTTGAAAATATCAACAAAAACATGCAAAAATACTGCAAAAAATGTCCAAAGCCATAGATGTAAGAGATTAACTCCAGGGAATATAATTGAAAGAACTGCAGTAATCAAAATAGGCCATAAAATAACAGCAGGAATAGAATGAGTAATTCCTCTATGATGACGAATATAAACAGCGTTACTGCGTAATTTTAAGATTGTATCAATATCTGGAGCTTGAGAACCAACAATCATACCTGTAATAACAGCCATGGTTGTTGGTGAATGATCAGCCACCACAGGGTCAACCATAGCCAAGCCACCCAGAGCAATACCCATAACAAGATGTGTACCTGAATCCAAAACAACCAACTCCTTAATCTAGGGAGAAAAAATATTAAGTGCATATGTTTTGCATCACTTAAACTAATTTTACATTATAATACCCACTTTTAATGTGAAATAAAATTAAAACTTTAGGAGATAATCGTGTATTACCAATATAAAAAACAATTTCAACAAGCATTAGTCGAATGGTTTCAACGAGAAAAAAGAGATTTACCTTGGCGAAAAACAAAAGATCCGTATAAAATTTGGGTTTCAGAAGTTATGCTTCAACAAACAAGAGTAGATACTGTCATTCCTTACTACAACCGATTTATGGAGGAGTTTCCAACACCGCAAGTATTAGCTGAAGCTCCGGAGGAAAAACTATTAAAGCAATGGGAAGGACTCGGTTATTACTCTAGAGCTCGTAATTTACAAGCAGGAGTACGCGAAGTAGTCGAAAACTACGGTGGAATCGTACCGGATAACCGTCCTGAAATTTCAAAACTAAAAGGAATTGGTCCATATACTGCAGGTGCCGTATTAAGTATAGCCTACAATAAAGCTGAACATGCAGTAGATGGCAATGTTATGCGTGTACTAAGTAGAGTACTCTTAATTGATGCGGATATTTCTTTGCCTAAAACGAAAAAAATATTTGAACAAGCAGTAATGGAATTAATCGATATTAATCATCCATCAGAATTTAACCAAGGATTAATGGAATTAGGCGCATTAGTTTGTACACCTACTTCACCGAAGTGCTTACTTTGTCCCGTTAGAGAATACTGCACAGCTTTTAATGAAGGAAATCCTGAAGAATTACCTGTAAAAACAAAAAAAGTGAAAACAAAAAATCTTCACTATGATGTATTTGTTGTTCAAAATGAAAAAGGACAATTTCTACTAGAAAAAAGACCTGAAACAGGGTTACTTGCAAATATGTGGCAATTCCCGATGCTCGAACAAAATAGTAAAGCAGAGCATACAAATGAATCATTGCTATCAACAAACTATCAAGTAGAGTTGATCAATCGCGAAAAACTCTTCACTTTCAAACATATCTTTTCACATCTTGTATGGCATATGGACAGTTATATTATTGGCGTAGAGCAAAAAAGCGATGCGCAAGAAAATGGTTTGTGGTTTACCGAAGAAGAGATGCAGAAATTACCGATGCCAGTACCAATGCAAAAGATCTGGCAGCAATACAAGAAGGAAACATTAAATTTCTAAAAAATAATTGAATAAAAAAACCTCAGATGCACATGTTATATTTCGTGGAGGTGATATGACATGGCAAAAAGAAATTCAGGTCCAACAGATCCGAACGAAGTAAGAAATCTTAACCAACAAGCTGAAGCGAACAAGCAACAAGCTTCTGGACAATTTGGTGCACAAAACACACAAAACACTGAGGAGTTTGGTGCTGAAACTGATGTTCAAGCTGTTCGCCAACAAAACCAACAAGCTGAGCGTAATAAGGCACAAGCTTCAGGCCAATACGGCCAAGAATTTGGTCAAGAATTTGGTCAACAAAATAATCAGTAAGACATTTTTAGAACTCATGAATTTCCCTATAGGTGAAGGATTTATTCCTTCACCTATTTTTTGCTACAAGTTTTTCGCAAGGATTGTTATAATGTTACAAAAGAACGCTCATGGGAGTGTTTGTTAAAAAAGGTGGGCTTTTGAATGGCAATTCCGTCAGAAGGGGAAATTATACAAATACATAGTTATAAGCACAATGGCAACATCCACCGAGTTTGGCAAGAAACAATGGTTTTAAAGGCTACCAAAAATATTGTAATCGGTGCGAATGAGAGAACACTCGTTATAGAATCAGATGGGCGTACTTGGATTACAAGAGAACCATCAATTTGCTATTTTCACGCAGAGCATTGGTTCAATATTATTTGTATGTTAAGAGAAGATGGAGTATATTACTACTGTAATATGAGTTCGCCATTTGTATTTGATCATAATGCAGTAAAATATATTGACTATGATCTAGATGTCAAAGTCTTTCCAGATATGACTTACACATTGCTCGATGAAGATGAATACGAGCAACATAAAAAGGCTATGGGATATCCACCTGTAATTGACCATATCCTTAAATCAAATGTAGATAAACTAATTAGTTGGATCCATCAACGGAGAGGGCCATTTGCTCCTGATTTTATCGAAGCATGGACTAACCGTTATGAATTCCAAAGACAGCTTCACGAAAATGATGAGTAAAATAAGATAGACTAGCTAGTGAAAACAACTACTAAATATCCAACACTTATCGGAAATTGTAAAGAAGTTGCCCCGAAAATTCCTTTGGGGCAACTTTTTCACTTGAAAGGAAAGTGATTTTAAATGGGGAGCATGAAACGCTATTTGCGCTTCGTCAAACCGTATCGATTTGATATTATTCTTACTTTTATACTTGGGGTAATCAAATTTGCTATTCCACTTTTTACACCAGTACTTATAAAAATCGTAATTGATGATATTATCGGTGCTAAAGATCTATCAGCTGATGAGAAAACAAAAGAATTATTTTACTGGATTGGAGGAACAGCTATCCTATTCTTCGTGCTCCGCCCTCCAGTTGAATACTATCGTCAATACTTAGCTCAAAGAGTTAGCAACAAAATCTTATACGATATTCGCCAAAAACTATATGCCCATGTCCAAAAACTGGGCTTGAAATTTTACTCAAATAATCGAGTAGGGGATGTCATTTCTCGAATTATCAATGATGTAGAACAAACAAAAGAATTTGTCATGACGGGCCTTATGAATGTTTGGATTGATTTATGTACGATTTTGATTGCCATTGGAATTATGATGAAGCTTGATGTGAAATTAACATTAGTTTCATTAATCGCGTTTCCATTCTATGCAATAAGCGTTCGTTATTTTTTCGCACGCTTAAGATTATTAACAAGAGAACGCTCAAAAGCACTGGCTGGTGTTCAAAGTTATTTGCATGAACGAGTACAAGGTATGAGTATTATCAAAAGTTTTGCTCTTGAAAAGCATGAACAAAAACTCTTTGCCAAAACCAATGGAAACTTTTTGGACAAAGCTATAGAACAAACACGTTGGAATGCCAAAACCTTTGCTGTAGTCAATACAATAACAGGGATTGCACCTTTAATTATTGTAGGTTATGCAGGTTATCAAGTAATACACGGGAATCTCTCAGTTGGTACTATGGCTGCATTCGTTGCGTATATCGAAAGTTTATATAATCCATTAAGACGTCTTGTAAACTCCTCCACGACTTTAACACAAGCTGTTGCTTCAATGGACCGAATGTTTGACTTATTTGATGAAAAATATGATATTGTCAATGCAGAAGATGCAAAAGCATTAACACAAGTAAAAGGTAAAATCGATTTTGATCATGTTACATTCCTTTATGATCCAAAAGGGCGCGAAGTTTTAAAAAACATCAACATTCATATTTCACCAGGACAAACAGTTGCACTTGTTGGGATGAGTGGTGGGGGTAAATCAACAATTATTAGTTTAATCCCACGATTTTATGATGTAGTAAAAGGAACCATAAAAGTAGATAATGTGGACGTTCGAAAAGCAACCATTGAAACATTACGTTCCCAAATCGGTATAGTATTGCAAGATAATATTCTATTTAGTGATTCAGTAAAATCTAATATATTGATGGGGAATCCAAAAGCTTCAGATGAAGAAGTAATTGCTGCTGCCAAAGCTGCAAATGCCCACGATTTTATCATGTCTTTACCGAATGGCTATGATACAGAGGTAGGGGAACGCGGCGTTAAATTATCTGGTGGACAAAAACAAAGAGTTGCAATTGCTCGTGTTTTCTTAAAGAATCCACCAATTCTTATATTAGATGAAGCAACATCGGCACTAGATTTAGAGAGTGAGGCTTTAATCCAAGAATCACTTGACCTTCTAGCTCATAACCGTACAACAGTCATCGTTGCACACCGTTTATCTACTATTACACATGCGGATCAAATTTTAGTAATTGACCATGGTGAATTAAAAGAACAAGGTACCCATGAAGAATTGATGAAACAAAAGATGGAATCTACCATAACTTATTCCAAGTTCAAAAATTGGATTAAAGTAGATAATAAAATAATATATAGAAATATATTAAGGCTTCTCATTTATTGAGAAGCCTTTTTTCTTTAGATTTAACGAAAATTATTACAAAAATTAGAATATGTTGCAATTTATATATAAATAATTATAGAATGTAAAAAAGTGAGATTAATAGAAAATATGGCTCTAAAAGGAGTGATATGATGAACCATCGAAAAGAACTATTACAAGTGATAGGACTTGAGACAACGTTTTTTACAGATGATGGGGCGATTACAGCAGTTGATCATATTGATTTTTCTCTTAAAGAGGGGGAAATTCTTGGTATTGTTGGTGAATCTGGTTGTGGAAAAAGTGTAACTTCTTTATCTATTATGGGCCTTGTCCCATCTCCTCCTGGGAAAATTACAAATGGACAAATTCTATTAGAGGATAAAAATTTATCTGAATATTCTCAAAAAGAAATGCGCAAAGTTAGAGGAAAAGAAATTGCGATGATTTTCCAAGAGCCTATGACATCCTTGAATCCATTGTTTACGATTGGTAATCAGTTAACAGAAGCAATTTTAATTCATCATAAGGATTGGTCAAAGAAAAAGGCTTCTGCACGTGCGGTTGAAATGATGAAATTGGTGGGTCTTCCTAGAGCGGAAGAATTATTAAAAGAATACCCACACCAATTATCAGGGGGAATGCGTCAACGTGTCATGATTGCAATGGCTTTAGTTTGTGATCCTAAAATATTAATTGCTGATGAGCCGACTACAGCACTTGATGTAACGATTCAAGCGCAAATATTGCAATTGATGAAAGATTTAAATAAGCGATTAAATACTGCAGTAATGCTGATTACGCATGATTTAGGGGTTGTTGCTGAAACATGTGAAAGAGTGATTGTTATGTATAGTGGACAAATTGTGGAAGAAGGTCCTGTAGAGTTAATCTTCAAAGAACCAGAGCATCCTTACACAGTAGGCTTAATTCAATCAGTACCTGATATGAGATATAAAAAAGAGCGACTTTATTCTATTCCTGGAAATGTACCAAAGCCTGGAACTGTTAAGCAAGGTTGTCGTTTTGCCGCACGCTGTGAATTCGCATTTGATCGTTGTACAAAAGAAAATCCAGATTTATATCAGACATCCGCTGAACATAGAACAAGATGCTTCTTGCATGAAAGGAAGGAGGTACCTATAGATGGCAGAACCGTTATTGAAAGTAAATAACTTAAAGAAATATTTTCCTATTCAAAAAGGTATTCTAGGTCATGAGCAAGGAAGTGTAAAGGCGGTAGATGACGTATCCTTTTATGTCAACGAAGGAGAAACATTAGGCATTGTTGGTGAATCTGGATGTGGCAAATCAACAACTGGTCGAATGATTATGAGACTACTTAATCCTACTTCAGGATCGATTGAATTTGAGGGAAACGATTTAGCGAAGTTATCAAATTCTGCAATGCGTAAGGCACGAAGAGAAATTCAGATGGTTTTTCAAGATCCATATGCTTCGTTAAACCCAAGACACTCTATAGGGAAAATTCTTGAAGAGCCTTTAATCGTACATGGTCTAGGGGATGCAAAGGAAAGAAAGAGGAGAGTAAATGAATTATTAGAAATTGTAGGTTTATCTAATTATCATGCAAAACGTTATCCTCACCAATTCAGTGGAGGGCAAAGACAACGTGTTGGAATAGCTCGTGCTTTAATGACGAATCCAAAGTTAATCATTGCAGATGAACCTGTATCCGCTCTAGATGTATCTATTCAAGCGCAAGTATTAAATTTGATGCAAGATTTACAAAAAAAATTAAAACTCACATATATCTTTATCGCCCACGATTTAGGAGTGGTACGACATATTAGTGATCGCGTTGGTGTTATGTATTTAGGGAAAATGGTAGAACTTGCAGAAAGTGAACAGCTTTATAGTAATCCACTACATCCTTATGCAAGAGGTTTACTTTCTGCAGTACCTATACCAGATCCAGATTATAAGAGGGAACAAATTCTACTAACTGGGGATATTCCAAGTCCATCCAATCCACCTACAGGTTGTGCATTTCATACTCGATGTCCATTTAGAACGGAAGTTTGTGTCTCACGCGTTCCACAGTTGGTAGAAGTTGAAAAAGGTCATTCTGTTGCCTGCCATCTTTATGATGGAAAGTCCAACAATGATAAATAAATTACAAGCATGGGGGATTATTAAATGGAGAAAAAGAGGTTGTTATCCATAGGGGTGTTGTTAGTTTTAGTGCTATCAACAATTCTAGCAGCGTGTTCATCTGGTAGCAAAGATGGTGCATCTAGCAACACGAACTCAAGTGACAGTAAGAAAGAAAAAACACTAGTATTTGGACGTGGTGGAGATTCGGTATCACTTGACCCGATTACAGTTACAGATGGTGAATCTTTTAAAGTAACGCAAAATGTATTTGAAACATTAATTAATTTTGGGGAACAAGATACAACATTACAGCCGGGTCTTGCTTCAAAATGGGAAGCCTCTAAAGATGGTTTAACATACACTTTTGATTTGCAACAAGGTGTAAAATTCCATGATGGAACAGACTTCAATGCTGAAGCGGTAGTGAAAAACTTTGAACGTTGGATGAGCGGAGACGCTGAGAAATATCCTTATTTCGCATCCATGTTTGGTGGATTTAAAGGTGATAAAGAAGCAGTTATTAAAGAGGTAAAAGCAGATGGAGATTATAAATTAGTGATTACGTTAAATCGTGCACAAGCTCCATTCTTAAAAAACCTTGCTATGAGTCCGTTTGGAATTGCAAGCCCTACAGCATTTGAAAAAGAAGGAGACAAGTTTGGCGATCATCCAGTAGGTACTGGACCATTCAAATTTGTATCTTGGAAACGAAACGATTCAGTAACAATTGAGAAAAATGCAGACTACTGGAAAGAAGGGCTTCCTAAGTTAGATAAAATTGTCTTCCGTTCAATTCCAGATAATTCTGCTCGTTTAAACGCGTTAAATACTGGTGAAATTGATTTAGCAGATGGTATCAATCCATCAGATGCAGCTTCTATTAAAGGTAACAGTAAATTACAAATTTTCGAACGTCCATCTATGAATGTTGGTTATCTAGGCTTAACGGTAACTCGTCCACCATTTGATAATGTAAAAGTTCGTCAAGCTGTAAACTACGCAATCGATAAACAAGCAATAGTAGATGCATTCTTTGAGGGACAAGCGGAAGTAGCGAAAAACCCAATGCCTCCAGTAATTGAAGGCTACAATGATGATGTTAAAGGGTATGAATATGATCCAGAAAAAGCTAAAGCATTACTAAAAGAAGCAGGCTATGACGGTAAAGAAATTGAGCTATGGGCAATGCCGGTACCACGTCCATATATGCCAGATGGACAAAAAGTAGCTGAAGCAATTCAAAAGAACTTGAGCGATGTAGGTATGAAGGCGAAAATCGTTACATTCGAATGGGCAACTTATTTAGACAAAGCTGCGAAAGGGGAAGCAGATGCATTCCTACTTGGCTGGACAGGTGATAATGGAGATGCTGATAACTTCCTATATACATTGTTAGATGAAAGTAATATTGGAAGTAATAACTACACATTCTTCAAAAACAAAGAAACTCATAAACTATTATTAGAAGCACAAACAGAAACGGATGAAGCAAAACGTAATGAACTTTATAAAAAGGCTCAAGTAATTATTTCAGAAGAAGCACCATGGGTACCACTTGCTCACTCTACACCATTGTTAGCAGGAAAAGCGGATATCGTGGACTTTTTACCACACCCTACTGGTTCAGATATCTTGTCTAAAATAGATTTTAAAGAGTAGAAGAATGAAGTTGGAATTTTATAATCATAAACCAGAATAACTAGAACATTGTCGCCTTTTACTAGTTTAGTAGAAGGCGAGTTTTTATCAGACTAAAAAATGAACAACAAGAGGATGGAGAGGTGGTAGTATGCTTCACTATATCGGAAGAAGGCTATTACAATTGATTCCTGTTTTGCTTGGAATGACATTTATTGTGTTTTTGATTATTCGTGCAATTCCGGGGGACCCTGCACAAGTGATTTTAGGTCAGCAAGCTACGAAAGAATCAGTTGCAGCATTGCGAGCAAGTCTAGGATTAGATAATCCGTGGTATGTGCAGTATTTCCACTATCTTGGTGATTTATTAACAGGAGATTTAGGTGAATCAATGCGTACAAAGACACCGGTAGCAAGTGAAATCTGGCCGTATTTAGGAGCAACTTTGGAATTATCTCTTTGCGCAATCATTTTAGCAGTTGTAATCGGTGTGAATGCAGGAATCATTTCTGCTTGGTTCCAAAATTCTTGGTTTGATTATGGTGCAATGATTCTAGCATTAATCGGTGTGTCCATGCCGATTTTTTGGCTAGGTTTGATGGGGCAATGGGTTTTTGGAATTCAGTTAGATATGTTACCAACATCGGGGCGAGAAGATGCACGAAATCCTATTAATCCAATAACGTACTTGTATATTTTAGATACCATACTTCAAGGCCGTTTTGATCAACTAGTTGTAGTTATTCAACATTTAGTTTTACCAGCTATTGCATTAGCAACTATTCCAATGGCAATTATTGCTCGCATGACACGTTCAAGCATGCTGGAAGTTATGCGTTCAGATTACGTTCGTACAGCTCGTGCTAAAGGACAAAAGATGTTTTGGGTTGTTTATAAGCATGCGTTAAAAAATGCAATTATTCCTGTTTTAACAGTCATTGGTTTACAAATGGGATTGTTACTTGGTGGAGCAATTTTAACTGAAACCATTTTTAGTTGGCCAGGTATTGGTCGTTATATCTATGATGCAATTGGTTACCGTGATTATCCAGTAATTCAATCAGGGATATTAATCGTTGCATTTATCTTCATCATGATTAATTTACTTGTTGATATTTTATATAGTTTCATAGATCCAAGGATCAAATATAACTAAAAGGAGGACCCAATATGTCACAAATGGCACCGAATGTACCACCAAATAATGTTGCAAGGCATAATCAATCGGTTGGTCCATGGAAAGAAGCTTGGCGTAGCTTTAAGAAAAATAAAGTAGCGCTTATTGGAGCAGGTATTGTGGCTTTCTTTATATTATTAGCAATATTCGGTCCTCTAATAGCACCACAAGGTATTAATGAACAACAATTAAGCAATCGACTAAAAGCACCATCTGCTGATCACTTTTTTGGTACAGATGATTTTGGCCGAGATATATTTTCGAGAGTAGTCCATGGGGCTAGGATTTCCTTAATGGTTGGTTTCTTTTCTGTCATTGGTTCAGTTATAGTGGGAAGTGTTTTAGGAATTGTAGCAGGATACTATGGAAGATGGATAGACACGATCATTTCACGATTTTTCGATATCTTATTAGCATTTCCAAGTATTCTATTAGCCATTGCGATAGTTTCTGTATTAGGTCCTTCTTTGCGAAATGCACTTATTGCAATAGCAACGATAAATATTCCAAACTTCGGAAGGCTAATACGTTCAAAAGTATTAAGTATTAAACAAGAAGAGTATATTACAGCGGCTAAAGGGATTGGAATGAAGGATTTCCGTATTCTGTTCTCGCATATTCTACCAAACTCTATGACACCTGTTATTGTACAAGGGACGCTGGCAATTGCATCAGCAATTATAGAAGCAGCTGCACTTGGCTTTCTGGGGCTTGGGGCACAGGCACCTCAACCTGAATGGGGCAAGATGCTTGCCGATGCAAGAATCTATTTAATCAATGCACCATGGACAATGATATTCCCAGGTTTAGCGATTATGCTAACTGTTTTAGGTTTTAACCTTATGGGAGATGGGCTGCGTGATGCACTTGATCCGAAAATGAAAAACTAAAAAAACCTCCAAGTCGTCTTATTGAAGACGATTGGAGGTTTTTTTATATAATACGATCATCTATTTCTAGTTTTAAAATTTCATTGGAATGGCGATTTTGATATGCACTAATCAACGTATCTAAATGTTCTAGATTTTCTTCATAATCTAAAATTCGAGAAAGGATATGGAGTAGATGATAACTTGAAAATTCTTCTTCCTCTTCACTTGAATGAGCGAGTACAATATGATTTGCAAAGATATCCATCACTTCATTTCGTTGCAAATATTCCTCTTGCCCAACCCATTTTGTATGCTCATGTTTTAACTTACCGATATATTTTAATAATAGCTGTTCATGATAAGTTAGAAGAAAATCTAAACGTTCTTGAATCATAATACGAAAACGCTCAGGTAAATTAGCCATTTCATTTTCATGTAAATGGAGTCTGTTTAACACTTCAATACTTTTTTTAGTTGTTAAAATCATTTGCCTGTAAACAACTAACTTTCGGCTCTTCACATATTTTGCTTTACCAAAATAAACGCGTTCTTCTCTATATAATTTATAAAGTGTATTAATCCGGTCGTTTCGTTGTTTCAAAGTTCGTAATGATTGCTTTGTTGACGTATGCTCAGATGCTTGACGAACGGCCAAACGAATCCACCGAATAATATCATCTTCCAAAATATTAATAGATGCAAAAAGACGTTTTTCATATCGTGGAGGAAGAAATAGTAAATTTACGATAAAAGCTGCAAGTACACCAATCATAATCGTAGCGAAACGAATGAGCCCGAACGTGAAAAACTGATTACCTTGGACTTCCATAATAACAATCATAGTTACTAAAGCTAGCGAGATACTATCCTCCAGCTTAAATCGAATCATGATAGCTAGTGTGACAATTGCGGCTATTCCAACAGCGACATATTCATGCCCAAAAATAGAGCCAAATGCTACAGCGACTACTGCTCCTATAATATTCCCTTGAATTTGTTCAATAATTGTTCGAAAAGAACGATAGACAGAAGGCTGCATAGCGAAGATTGCAGCAATTCCTGCAAATATTGGAGATGGACATTGTAATGCCTTTGCTATAAATAAGGACAATACAATGGCAACCCCAGTTTTTAATATTCGGGCACCTAATTTCATATGAAAATGGGTAACCTCACTTTCTATTTACTATATTTCTGGATCTTAAATGATTGCATGTGAATAATCAATATATACCATTACCCACTACTAATGCTAATTAATACATAAAGAAAATCAAAGAAGATAATGACTGTCATTTAATTGTATTCAAAAATACAACAGAAAAACAAATAAATTGTTACAATATCAGTAAGAAAATGAAATGGAGGATTTTTCATGACAATGTTAGAAGGATTAAACGCACCAGAATTTTCATTATTAAACGAAAAGGGAGAAACTGTTTCATTAGCAGATTTTAAAGGGAAGAAATCAGTTGTACTCTATTTCTATCCAAAAGACATGACTCCTGGTTGTACAACAGAAGCATGTGATTTCCGTGATGCTCACGAAAATTTCTCAGGACTAGATGCAGTCATTTTAGGTGTAAGCCCTGATGATGAAAGTAAACATGTTAAATTCATCGAAAAACATGGACTCCCATTTTCTCTATTAGTGGATACCGATCATAAAGTAGCAGATGCCTATGGTGTATGGAAGTTAAAGAAAATGTACGGCAAAGAATTCATGGGAATTGAACGCTCTACTTTCTTGATCAATAAAGAAGGCATCGTTGAAAAAGAATGGCGTAAAGTACGTGTAAAAAATCACATAGAAGAAGTGTTAAATTATCTACAAAACAAAGGGGAATAATGATGAAAATCTATTTTACATTCGATCCACGTCCAGATTTAAAAGAAGATTTGTTAGGTGAATTTCCAGAGAATGATTTCATCTTCCGTAGCTCTGTAGAAGATGACCTATTAAAAACAGCCGAAATCTTAGTAACTTACGGTGAAGATTTGAATGATGAACATATTGAAATTGCTGACAAATTACAATGGATTATGGTTGTGTCAGCAGGGCTTGAGAAAATGCCGTTACAAAAAATAGCAGAACGTGGGATTGCCGTATCGAATGTTCGCGGCATACATAAAATTCCAATGGCAGAATCCGTATTAGCTCATATCCTTGCATACAATCGTAAGTTGCAATGGATTTATGACAATAAAAGAAATGCAGAGTGGATTCGCAAAGCTAAATACACTGAATTACATGGTTCAACAGCAGTAATCTTAGGGCCTGGAGCAATTGGTGGGGAAATCGGCCGATTATTACAATGCTTTGGTGTTCATACAATTGGCTGCAATCGCTCAGGGGGTATTGCAGACTATATGCATGATATGGTTACGTTTGAAAACCTAAATACCGTATTGCCGACTGCTGATTATGTAATCTCTGTATTACCAAGTACGAAGGAAACGCACCATCTAATCTCCGAAGAGCATTTCAAATTAATGAAGAATAGTGCGATGTTTATGAATTTTGGACGCGGTGATTTAGTATCAACAGAAGTTTTAAAACAAGCACTTTTACAAAATGAAATTGCATATGCAGTATGTGATGTATTTGAAGATGAACCACTGTCAAAAGACCACCCATTTTGGAAAATGGATAATATCATGGTATCACCACATATATCGAGCCATTCTTCACGCTATTTGGAACGTAGCTTCGAAATATTTAAGCCAAGCTTAAGAAAGTGGTTAGCAGGGGACAAACAATTAGAAAACATGATTGATCCTCAAAAAGGATACTAATTACAGTTTGTTGAAACTATCATTAACAATTGTTAATTGAGAAAACGATTATGTTTCGATGTAGATTTCCATATTTCCCAGAATTCAGGTGTTTAAAAAGCAAACTAGATATTATAGCAGTAGGTAGAAATATTGACAATTGTATTCACCATTAAGTAAACTAATTATAACGATTATAAATAAATAATACTTATGAAGTGAGGTGCATGGCAATGTCCGAAATACAATTGAAAAGTGCACTCGACACTTTAAAGTCAACTGGCGTAAGAATTACTCCTCAACGTCATGCGATTTTAGAGTACTTGATTGAATCGATGTCTCATCCAACTGCTGACGATATCTATAAAGCACTAGAGCATAAATTTCCAAATATGAGTGTTGCAACTGTTTATAATAATTTACGAGTATTCCGAGAATCTGGTCTGGTTAACGAATTAACATATGGAGATAACGCTAGCCGTTTTGATTTTGTAACAAATAACCATTACCATATGATTTGTGAATCTTGCGGTAAAATTGTAGACTTCCATTATCCTGGCCTTGATGAGGTAGAACATCTTGCAGCTCATGTGACGGGTTTTAATGTCAACTCACATCGTTTGGAAGTATACGGAACATGTCCAGATTGTCAAGAAAAGGCAACAAAGTTACAATAATTTCTTTATATTAATTTTTACGCTATACATGGTAAATACACTATGTATAGCTTTTTTATATTTGTGGATTTTATGTTAGACTGTTAAATGTTAAAAAACCTCGTCTCAAGATGAAACGAGGTTCTTTATTATCCGTTTGTATGATGTTTTGATTTATTGTTATAATCTTGGTTGAATTCTTTTCCTTCTAACGATTTATCTAATGTCAGAGGTTCATTGCAAAACATACACATATCAACGCGACCTAATACCTTTGTATGCTTATGACAGTTAGGGCACTCAACCATAACTGCTTGTGTTGATAAAAAACCGATCCAAGCATAAACAGCAGTACTTGCAATAATGCAAAGTATACCAAGAGTCATGAAGATCATAACTAGCCATTGATGTTCTCGGAAGAATATGGCACCATACATGATGATAAAACCGATAAAAATTAAAGACAGAGCAAATGTACGAATTTTGTTAATTTTACTTTTATAAGGTTTCTTATTGGATTTCATTTGTAAGCCTCCTAAAATAAAGCATACTAAAAACAGTATAGCAAGGCAATACGATTTGAAACTTCAAAGAGGAATCTATATCTCGCTGTCGAAACATACTATAGAGATTTTATTCTAGGAGGATTCTTATGGAGCATTTACTTCGTCCAATATACCAAGAGCGTGCAAGTCAACCTAATACACTAGGTATCATATTAGTAGAGAAAAGAGAAGCAGTTAGCCCAATTACAGATACATTCGATACCATTCTCTTAATCATAACTAAAGACAATCGAGTACCAGTCTATACAAAACACTACACATTCGAAAATAAAAAAGCAGCAATGCATATGATCACAGAAAAACAATTACATAAATGGTTACTTGTCGGTACTAATAAGAAATTAATCGACTGGCTGTTATTTGGCAGAATTGTTTTTGACCGTAATGAATATATAACAAATCTAAAACAAAACTTAAAAGACTTTCCGTTCTATGGAAGAAACGTCAAAATGGGAATTGAGTTTGCAAAGCTGATTCGCCATTATTTAGAGGGAAAAGTATGCTTTGATGATACCAATTATTTAGATGCTTATAATCATGTTGTTGAATCATTACACCATTTAGCTCGATTAGCTATCTTAGATAAAGGACTGTACCCAGAAGTAACTGTGTGGTCACAAGTAAAACAAATTGATCCAGAAATTTATAAACTATATGAAGAACTTATTTCAAGTGATGAAACAATTGATAAACGATTGGAGTTATTGTTCTTAGCAAGTGAATTTTTAATTCATTCAAGAACTTCTGACGGGGCACGCCATATATTAAAAGTGATGTCTGATCAGGAATATTGGACAATCCAAGAATTACATGAACAGGAAGAGTTAAAAAACTACTCTGTAGACTTAGAAGTATTCGTGGAATTCCTTATTAGTAAAGGTTATATTCAGGCCCTAAATGTTGAAACGAAGAGTAATCAGATCTTCCATAGACATTACAAGATTGAAGAAACTACAGAAGAGTAGTATAGTGAATAGAGCACTTTTATAAGTATAAAAAAATTCTACAGAATAAGTGTTGACATTAACAGATAAACTATTGTATTATATTAATTGTCGTTAAGACATACTAGTTATATCGCGAAACATTCTTCTGAAAAACTTTTTTGAAAAAGTTCTTGACAGTAAGAAATGAAAATGATAAGATATAAAAGTCGTCAAGAGGACGACAAAATATGAACTTTGAAAACTGAACAAGCAAGACGTTAATCAATAAACTTTGTGTTAACTTCGGTTAGCAACAAGGACAAACAATAGATATCATCTTTTGATGATACGCTAGCAAAGCAAATGAGCTTTCAAACTTTACTTTTATGGAGAGTTTGATCCTGGCTCAGGACGAACGCTGGCGGCGTGCCTAATACATGCAAGTCGAGCGAATGACAGGGAGCTTGCTCCCTTGATTTAGCGGCGGACGGGTGAGTAACACGTGGGCAACCTGCCCTGTAGACTGGGATAACTTCGGGAAACCGGGGCTAATACCGGATAATCCATTTCCCCTCATGGGGAAATGTTGAAAGGCGCTTTCGCTGTCACTACAGGATGGGCCCGCGGTGCATTAGCTAGTTGGTGGGGTAACGGCCTACCAAGGCGACGATGCGTAGCCGACCTGAGAGGGTGATCGGCCACACTGGGACTGAGACACGGCCCAGACTCCTACGGGAGGCAGCAGTAGGGAATCTTCCACAATGGACGAAAGTCTGATGGAGCAACGCCGCGTGAGTGAAGAAGGTTTTCGGATCGTAAAACTCTGTTGTAAGGGAAGAACAAGTACGTTAGTAACTGAACGTACCTTGACGGTACCTTATTAGAAAGCCACGGCTAACTACGTGCCAGCAGCCGCGGTAATACGTAGGTGGCAAGCGTTGTCCGGAATTATTGGGCGTAAAGCGCGCGCAGGCGGTTTCTTAAGTCTGATGTGAAAGCCCACGGCTCAACCGTGGAGGGTCATTGGAAACTGGGGGACTTGAGTGCAGAAGAGGAAAGTGGAATTCCAAGTGTAGCGGTGAAATGCGTAGAGATTTGGAGGAACACCAGTGGCGAAGGCGACTTTCTGGTCTGTAACTGACGCTGAGGCGCGAAAGCGTGGGGAGCAAACAGGATTAGATACCCTGGTAGTCCACGCCGTAAACGATGAGTGCTAAGTGTTAGGGGGTTTCCGCCCCTTAGTGCTGCAGCTAACGCATTAAGCACTCCGCCTGGGGAGTACGGCCGCAAGACTGAAACTCAAAGGAATTGACGGGGGCCCGCACAAGCGGTGGAGCATGTGGTTTAATTCGAAGCAACGCGAAGAACCTTACCAGGTCTTGACATCCCACTGACCGCTCTAGAGATAGAGTTTTCCCTTCGGGGACAGCGGTGACAGGTGGTGCATGGTTGTCGTCAGCTCGTGTCGTGAGATGTTGGGTTAAGTCCCGCAACGAGCGCAACCCTTGATCTTAGTTGCCATCATTTAGTTGGGCACTCTAAGGTGACTGCCGGTGACAAACCGGAGGAAGGTGGGGATGACGTCAAATCATCATGCCCCTTATGACCTGGGCTACACACGTGCTACAATGGACGGTACAAAGGGTTGCCAACCCGCGAGGGGGAGCTAATCCCATAAAACCGTTCTCAGTTCGGATTGTAGGCTGCAACTCGCCTACATGAAGCCGGAATCGCTAGTAATCGTGGATCAGCATGCCACGGTGAATACGTTCCCGGGCCTTGTACACACCGCCCGTCACACCACGAGAGTTTGTAACACCCGAAGTCGGTGAGGTAACCTTTATGGGAGCCAGCCGCCGAAGGTGGGACAGATGATTGGGGTGAAGTCGTAACAAGGTAGCCGTATCGGAAGGTGCGGCTGGATCACCTCCTTTCTAAGGATATATTTCGGAATAGAGAACTTGGTTCTCTAAGATTAACGTTTTGCTGTTCAGTTTTGAAGGTTCATATCTTTAATTTGATATTAATTCCAAAAGGGGCCTATAGCTCAGCTGGTTAGAGCGCACGCCTGATAAGCGTGAGGTCGATGGTTCGAGTCCATTTAGGCCCACCATTTAAATACTCTTTTGGGGCCTTAGCTCAGCTGGGAGAGCGCCTGCCTTGCACGCAGGAGGTCAGCGGTTCGATCCCGCTAGGCTCCACCATAATTGTTCTTTGAAAACTGGATAAAACGACATTGAAACAATTCATTAAGTAACACATTTTGTTATATTAAGTTTTAATTTTTAGGCTTAATAACTTATAGGTTAAGTTAATAAGGGCGCACGGTGGATGCCTTGGCACTAGGAGCCGATGAAGGACGGCACTAACACCGATATGCTTCGGGGAGCTGTAAGTAAGCTTTGATCCGGAGATTTCCGAATGGGGAAACCCACTGTTCGTAATGGAACAGTACCTTTACGTGAATACATAGCGTCATTGAGGCAGACCCAGGGAACTGAAACATCTAAGTACCTGGAGGAAGAGAAAGAAAATTCGATTCCCTGAGTAGCGGCGAGCGAAACGGGAAGAGCCCAAACCAAGAGGCTTGCCTCTTGGGGTTGTAGGACACTCTATACGGAGTTACAAAGGAATGAATTAGACGAAGCGACTTGGAAAGGTCCGCCATAGAAGGTAAAAGCCCCGTAGTCAAAAGTTCATTCTCTCCTGAGTGTATCCTGAGTACGGCGGAACACGTGAAATTCCGTCGGAATCCGGGAGGACCATCTCCCAAGGCTAAATACTCCCTAGTGACCGATAGTGAACCAGTACCGTGAGGGAAAGGTGAAAAGCACCCCGGAAGGGGAGTGAAATAGATCCTGAAACCGTGTGCCTACAAGTAGTTAGAGCCCGTTAATGGGTGATAGCGTGCCTTTTGTAGAATGAACCGGCGAGTTACGATTACATGCAAGGTTAAGTTGAGAAGACGGAGCCGCAGCGAAAGCGAGTCTGAATAGGGCGAATTGAGTATGTGGTCGTAGACCCGAAACCAGGTGATCTACCCATGTCCAGGGTGAAGGTAAGGTAACACTTACTGGAGGCCCGAACCCACGCACGTTGAAAAGTGCGGGGATGAGGTGTGGGTAGCGGAGAAATTCCAATCGAACCTGGAGATAGCTGGTTCTCTCCGAAATAGCTTTAGGGCTAGCCTCGAAATTTAGAATCTTGGAGGTAGAGCACTGTTTGGACTAGGGGCCCATCCCGGGTTACCGAATTCAGACAAACTCCGAATGCCAATGATTTATGCACGGGAGTCAGACTGCGAGTGATAAGATCCGTAGTCAAGAGGGAAACAGCCCAGACCACCAGCTAAGGTCCCAAAGTAATCGTTAAGTGGAAAAGGATGTGGCGTTGCTTAGACAACCAGGATGTTGGCTTAGAAGCAGCCATCATTTAAAGAGTGCGTAATAGCTCACTGGTCGAGTGACGCTGCGCCGAAAATGTATCGGGGCTAAACGATTCACCGAAGCTGTGGATTGACATCTATGATGTCAGTGGTAGGAGAGCGTTCTAAGGGCGTTGAAGTCAGACCGTAAGGACTGGTGGAGCGCTTAGAAGTGAGAATGCCGGTATGAGTAGCGAAAGACGGGTGAGAATCCCGTCCACCGAATGACTAAGGTTTCCTGAGGAAGGCTCGTCCGCTCAGGGTTAGTCGGGACCTAAGCCGAGGCCGATAGGCGTAGACGATGGACAACAGGTTGATATTCCTGTACCACCTCCCCACCGTTTGAGCAATGGGGGGACGCAGTAGGATAGGGTAAGCGCGCTGTTGGTTATGCGCGTCTAAGCAGTAAGGTGTGAAATGTAGGCAAATCCGCATTTCTATAACATTGAGCTGTGATGGCGAGCGGATTTATCCCCGAAGTTCCTGATTTCACACTGCCAAGAAAAGCCTCTAGCGAGGTGGGAGGTGCCCGTACCGCAAACCGACACAGGTAGTCGAGGAGAGAATCCTAAGGTGAGCGAGAGAACTCTCGTTAAGGAACTCGGCAAAATGACCCCGTAACTTCGGGAGAAGGGGTGCTCTGGTAGGGTGAAAGCCCGAGAGAGCCGCAGTGAATAGGCCCAGGCGACTGTTTAGCAAAAACACAGGTCTCTGCAAAACCGTAAGGTGAAGTATAGGGGCTGACGCCTGCCCGGTGCTGGAAGGTTAAGAGGAGTGGTTAGCGCAAGCGAAGCTGCGAATTGAAGCCCCAGTAAACGGCGGCCGTAACTATAACGGTCCTAAGGTAGCGAAATTCCTTGTCGGGTAAGTTCCGACCCGCACGAAAGGCGTAACGATCTGGGCACTGTCTCAACGAGAGACTCGGTGAAATTATAGTACCTGTGAAGATGCAGGTTACCCGCGACAGGACGGAAAGACCCCGTGGAGCTTTACTGTAGCCTGATATTGAATTTTGGTGCAACTTGTACAGGATAGGTAGGAGCCTGAGATCCCGGAGCGCCAGCTTCGGAGGAGGCGTCGGTGGGATACTACCCTGGTTGTATTGAAATTCTAACCCATGCCCCTTATCGGGGTAGGAGACAGTGTCAGGCGGACAGTTTGACTGGGGCGGTCGCCTCCTAAAGAGTAACGGAGGCGCCCAAAGGTTCCCTCAGAATGGTTGGAAATCATTCGTAGAGTGTAAAGGCATAAGGGAGCTTGACTGCGAGACCTACAAGTCGAGCAGGGTCGAAAGACGGGCTTAGTGATCCGGTGGTTCCGCATGGAAGGGCCATCGCTCAACGGATAAAAGCTACCCCGGGGATAACAGGCTTATCTCCCCCAAGAGTCCACATCGACGGGGAGGTTTGGCACCTCGATGTCGGCTCATCGCATCCTGGGGCTGTAGTCGGTCCCAAGGGTTGGGCTGTTCGCCCATTAAAGCGGTACGCGAGCTGGGTTCAGAACGTCGTGAGACAGTTCGGTCCCTATCCGTCGTGGGCGTAGGAAATTTGAGAGGAGCTGTCCTTAGTACGAGAGGACCGGGATGGACACACCGCTGGTGTACCAGTTGTCTTGCCAAGAGCATCGCTGGGTAGCTATGTGTGGACGGGATAAGTGCTGAAAGCATCTAAGCATGAAGCCCCCCTCAAGATGAGATTTCCCATTACGCAAGTAAGTAAGATCCCTCAAAGACGATGAGGTAGATAGGTTCGGGGTGGAAGCGTGGCGACGTGTGGAGCTGACGAATACTAATCGATCGAGGACTTAACCAAAAGTTCATTTAACGAACATTCAATGAGTCGTTTATCCAGTTTTGAAAGAACAAGAATTTTTGATAATTAATCAAAAAACTTTCTGAATAGAAAAAACACTTGATATTTTCTCCTAAGATGGTATAATAATTATTGTCTTTAAATAAATAGTCTAGTGATGATGGCGAAGAGGTCACACCCGTTCCCATACCGAACACGGAAGTTAAGCTCTTTAGCGCCGATGGTAGTTGGGGGTTTCCCCCTGCGAGAGTAGGACGTCGCTAGGCTGTACATAATATTATTCCGAAGTAGCTCAGTGGTAGAGCAATCGACTGTTAATCGATGGTCGTAGGTTCGAGTCCTACCTTCGGAGCCATTTAATGGAGAGTTGTCCGAGTGGCCGAAGGAGCACGATTGGAAATCGTGTAGGCGGGTAACACTGTCTCAAGGGTTCAAATCCCTTACTCTCCGCCATAAATCCTTAAACTTCTTATATTTATAAAAATGGCCCCTTGGTCAAGCGGTTAAGACACCGCCCTTTCACGGCGGTAACACGAGTTCGAATCCCGTAGGGGTCACCATTTATATTGAACAACCAGTATGGAGGATTAGCTCAGCTGGGAGAGCATCTGCCTTACAAGCAGAGGGTCGGCGGTTCGAGCCCGTCATCCTCCACCATTTTTAAAAAACATTAATAATATTATCGCGGGGTGGAGCAGTGGTAGCTCGTCGGGCTCATAACCCGAAGGTCACAGGTTCAAATCCTGTCCCCGCAACCAAATGGTCCCGTGGTGTAGCGGTTAACATGCCTGCCTGTCACGCAGGAGGTCGCCGGTTCGATCCCGGTCGGGACCGCCATTTTCAATTAAAATATATTAAATTATTATGGGTCGGTAGCTCAGTTGGTAGAGCATTAGATTGAAGCTCTAAGTGTCGGCGGTTCGATTCCGTCCTGACCCACCATAATAATTTGCCGGTGTAGCTCAGTTGGTAGAGCAACTGACTTGTAATCAGTAGGTCGAGGGTTCGACTCCTTTCGCCGGCACCATTTATATCGGAGGGGTAGCGAAGTGGCTAAACGCGGCGGACTGTAAATCCGCTCCTTCGGGTTCGGCAGTTCGAATCTGCCCCCCTCCACCATTTTAAAATTTAGGGGCATAGTTTAACGGTAGAATAGAGGTCTCCAAAACCTTTGATGTGGGTTCGATTCCTACTGCCCCTGCCAATTATAAAAATATTAAATTTGAATAATGGCGGCTGTGGTGAAGTGGTTAACACACCGGATTGTGGTTCCGGCATTCGAGGGTTCGATTCCCTTCAGCCGCCCCATTAATTAAATTTAATATAGATGACAATAATATAATGGCGGCTGTGGTGAAGTGGTTAACACACCGGATTGTGGTTCCGGCATTCGAGGGTTCGATCCCCTTCAGCCGCCCCATATTGGGGTATAGCCAAGCGGTAAGGCAACGGATTTTGATTCCGTCATGCCCTGGTTCGAATCCAGGTACCCCAGTTAATTTGCGGAAGTAGTTCAGTGGTAGAACATCACCTTGCCAAGGTGGGGGTCGCGGGTTCGAACCCCGTCTTCCGCTCCAAAATATAAATTAAGGCGGCATAGCCAAGTGGTAAGGCACAGGTCTGCAAAACCTTTATCACCGGTTCAAATCCGGTTGCCGCCTCCATAATTTCAAAATTGATAACTCTAATAATATAATGCCGGTGTGGCGGAATTGGCAGACGCGCACGACTCAAAATCGTGTTCCTTTGGAGTGTCGGTTCGACCCCGACCACCGGTATCCTATCCAAGGCTTAAGTCCTTGATAATAAAGACTTTCAACAGTTCATGTTGAAGGTCTTTTTTATTTTATCAAATACGACTGAAATTAGCTAAAATCGTGTGCTTCGAATCTTATGCTTTGGAGGGAATTGAATGGCTAGAAGAGGAAAGCTTTCGGAGGATAAACTAAGAATAGTAAATTCAAAAATTACAGATGAAGAAGCTTTTAAAAAATTTGAACGTGACTGTCATCTGCGAAATTTACGTCCTAGTACTATTTGGATGGTTTTAAACAAGTGAATGATACATTCATTAGGGCATGACGCTGGTATTTTGTTATTGGAGGAAATATTACGTACCCTTATATGATAAAAAATAGTGAAGGCAAAGTGACACCAAGTATCGGGATTGATGAATACGAATATCAGCAAGAGAAGCTAAACAGAAAATTTACGTAGATAAACCAAAAGATAATTATGAACGAAAGAATAGCAAAATGCGTAGATGATATAAAAAATAAATATCAATTATTATAGTCTAATAAAATATTTGAGATTACCAAATGATAAAAAGGTCAATTTTTTAGGTTTAATATTTAAATATACGGGTATATAATGAAAGTTGTTTTCCCCCATATCCTTACTTTCTATTAATTTTGACTATGTTATTGATAGTCCTTTTTTGACTAGTCGTGATTTGAATTATATAAATATATTGATTTTTGTCACAAGTTAATTAAAAAAGTTATTTCACCCAATGCTTACCGATAGAGAGACCAAGACCGGTAAATCTAGCTTATGGTATTATAGAATTTAGAATTAAAGTCATGTTAATAACAGGGGAATGTAGTGATACATTAGTAATGACAAATCGAAAGATTGTATAAATGGGGGAATAAAATGAATACAAAAATACCAATTTTAAAATTATATAACTATCTGCTTGTTTCCATTCAGTGGGAGCTTGATGATCAAACAGCCTTACAATTTCAAGAATTATTGCTCCAAAGAATACATGAAACTGGTGCTAGTGGTGTAGTAATTGATTTAACGTCTGTTGATATGATTGATTCGTTTATTGCTAAGGTTCTAGGCGATGTGTTTAGTATGTCCAAAATGATGGGTGTAAAAGTTGTATTTACTGGCATTCAACCAGCTGTGGCAATTACGTTAGTTGAAATGGGGATTCATCTCCAAGATGTCGATACAGCATTAGATTTAGAAAAGGGGCTAGAACTATTACAAAAAGGTTTGGGGGATTAGATCATGGAATACGAATCCTCTATAAAAATATTATCAGAATTTGATATCGTTACAGCTAGGCAGCATGGTAGAAACATTGCTAAGAAGCTTGGGTTTGGAATAGTTGACCAGACAAGAATCACCACTGTAATTTCTGAGTTGGCGCGAAATATTTATTTGTATGCTGGCAAGGGAGAGATTCGTTTCGAGCCTGTCAGTGCTCTTGGAAAACGAGGTTTAAAAGTAATCGCTCTTGATCATGGTCCGGGAATTCAGGATATTAGGTTAGCAATGGAGGATGGATATTCCACATCTGGCGGTTTAGGGTCAGGTTTATCCGGGGCAAAACGATTAATGGATGAATTTGATTTGACCTCAACAGTTGGGAAAGGGACAACTGTTGAGGTAGTAAAATGGCTTCGAGGGAGGGTTAGGTAAAAAATGGATTTCAAACCGATTTTAAAATCTAGTTATCGGGAGGTACTTCGCAGATATATAGAAGAATCTTCTGAAGTAGCATTGTATCAAGGACAAATGTTCAGTAGGAAATTCATTCAACAGCAAATATCCCCTGAAGAAATTATTAGTATCCACTGTGAAGTCTTAAAGGAGCTATTTCCTGATATTAGAAAGGAGATTTTAGCTTCGTTTGATTTCCTTATTGAATTTATGATGAACTATGGCTTAGCTTATCAAGAATACCAGAGCTTGAGGGACAAGCAGTTTGAAATTAAATCGGAAATTGAAATGGCTGCGAGCATACAAGAAAACTTTTTAGAAACGTCCATTCCGAAGCTGGATGAAGTTGATATTGGTGCCATTAGTGTACCAGCGAAAAAAATTAATGGAGACTTTTATCGCTTTGTTGAGGACGAAAAAAGTATTAGTGTTGCAATTGCAGATGTAATGGGAAAAGGAATACCTGCTGCACTTTGTATGACTTTGATTAAGTATGGAATAGATAGTTTACCTAAGTCAATAAATAAACCAAATGATGTGTTATTAAATTTAAATAGAGTAGTAGAAAATAATCTTGATTCAAGTGTGTTTATTACCATGTTTTACGGAGTATATGATTTCAGTAATCATACATTTACATATGCTGCTGCAGGGCATGAACAAGGGTTCTATTATCATGCATCATCTCAATCGTTTGAGGACCTTACAACAAGAGGCTTGATCTTAGGTGTAAAACAGGATATTACATATGAGCAATTTGAAAAGAAGGTTAATCCCGGGGATATGATCGTTATGCTATCAGATGGTGTGACTGAATCAAGGACAGAAAAGGGATTTATTGAACGGTCAATAATAACTGATTTAATTCAAACCTATATGCATTTGTCCGCACAAGAAATGGTGGAGAACATTTATCGTGATCTCGAGAGATTACAAAATTACGAGATAAGGGATGACTTTACGCTAATTATTTTTAAAAGGCTATAGTGGATGTTCCATCAATCATATTGAGCATCGAAGATAACAAAAAGTATCCAAAAAATTTATGAAAGGCACTGGTAAAGATGGAGGGTAAAAGAAAGCTTGAATGTGGCAACCAACATATTCAGGCAATTGCCTATCAAGTTCCTAAGGAAGGAAATGTATTTAACGGGGATAGCATTTATATGAAAGTAACTGACGAATACTTTATTTGTGCAGTTTGTGACGGTTTAGGCAGTGGGGAGCATGCCTTTCATTCGTCGGATGCGGTTCGTAGGGAAGTGGAAAAAAACCATGATAAAGATGTAGAGGTATTAATCGACTATTGCAATCAGGTCCTCAAAGATAAAAGAGGTGCCACTCTATGCATTTTAAAGGCACATTTTTTACAAAAGACTTTCACCTATAGCTCGGTTGGAAACATTCAATTTGTTCTTTCTAGCCCCTCTGGAAAGTTTATCTATCCACTGCCTATTCTGGGATATTTATCTGGGAGGCCGCAAAAATATCGATGCGAAACATTTTCTTATGAAAAGGGATCAAAATTTATTATCCACACGGATGGTCTAGCGATACCCGGTATAAAGTCATTAGTATGCTCCTCTAGTTCGATTGAAGAAATCTCTAACTATATAGATAACCATGCAAAAACAGGGAAAGATGACCTGACTTATATTGTAGGTCAACTTTTTTAAACAAAGGCTATTTTTGCACAGATTGTTTTTATCGTATCAGTTCATAAAAACGTAAAACTAGATGCTTCTTGGTATCTTTTTATAAAAACATTTGCGTTAATTTGCCTAGAAACTTTAAGTTTTAATTCTTATTATGACATCAAGAGTAACAAAGTTTATGAAAATAGCCTTAAAAAGTTTTAATTACTTTAAAATTCGGGTATTTACATGAAGTTAACACTGTAAAGCTTAGAAGAGATTAAACTAAGGAGGATTAGAATTTGGAAACATTTTATGATACTACAAATATATCCCAATATATTTCCATTAATAAGCAGGAATTTCAGGAGAAACTATTATCGGAGGCTGTCAATGTTGCTACTAATATTGAGAGTATTTTAAAAGATGGAAATATTGACTTATTGAAAAATGCTCAAAAGCTCGTTCTTTATGTAGTGGAAGATAAAAGCGAAGAACTCATTGCATTCGCTAATGAAGAAGGCATTGCTTGGGCGAAATATTCATTAACTGTTGCGTTCAAATTAGAATGGGTACATGCAATTAGACGTACTTTATGGTATTTTATCAGACAATATAATCAAATAAATAAAGATGTTAATCTAAAAGATAATTTTTTCCAGTTGGAGGAAAAAGTTAATGATGGGATTGATGAGTTTCTAAACACGTTTTTTATTAGCTATTCACATTATAAAGATGAATTAATCCTTTCTCAAAGAAAATTAGTAGAACATCTTTCGGTACCTATCATACCAGTGAGCCAAACGGTAGCTGTATTACCGTTGATTGGTACATTCGATGCTTATCGTATGGATATTATTGAAGAAAAAGTATTAACAGATATTGCAAAGTTAAGGATTATGACATTAATTATTGACTTGTCAGGAATATCAGACATGGACGAAGTAACCATCGCTCGTTTTCAAAAAGTGTTGATTGGTATCACGCTGATGGGGGCTAAATCAGTCATAACTGGATTACGACCAGAACTAGTTAGACAAATGGTTCATTTAGGAATCGATCTTACTAGTTATACAGAAACAAAAGCTACCCTACAGCAAACATTAAATAATTATCTTGGCTAACCCTATAAATATATATCTAATACCTGGGGAAAGTTCACTGCCTGGGGTTTTTTTGGATTCCATGTAATTATGCTGTTTTTCAATTTTACTCTCATCACCATGAATGTATGAGATCCTTCAGCATCTGTTTGGCTTCTTTTATTGCCTAACTTTTTGAATCGGTGGTGTAGGCTGGTTCCTCTTTGCCCTCAATCTTCACCGCCCAACTTGCTTGATAATAGTACTGATATACCATTATTATTATTATTATTTGTCGTATAAACTTGTAAAACCCTTAACACATCAATATAAAAATAGGTAACACAATAGTTGAGGTGGGGAATTGTGTCCCCACCTCAACTATTTACATAGAGCCGAAATTTATGAATCATATGCTATCAATTAAAGGTAGTTCATTTTGAATAGTATTGCAAAAATTGATTATAGAAGGAGCGGGCTTTTTTGATGTCATTGGTACCGTGTATAATGGCACGTCCATCTTGGAAAAAAACGATACGATACTGTTCAAAGCTTGCTGAAAATAAAAAGGGATTGATGATTAGTTTAGCCGCAATACCTCTTAATTTTTCCATAAAGACTTTCAGTTCAAATGTTCTAGCTGTTGCAGGGCGGATCTGTACAGCATTTCTTCCACATAACACTTCGGACTTCATTTGATTCTCAAATTGTAAATAGGGGAAGGTTGGTTTCTCGCCACAAGTTGGACAATGGTTGTTTTTTAAACCTGTTACATCTATCTCCGCTATTTCATCTTTCCATAGATCAAATGACTTTAGTATTGGAGAAACTGATTCCCCTGTAAGAATCTTTAAAGTTTGTGTCACTTGGTATGCAGCAACAACTTGAACAATAGGGCTAATCACTCCAACTGTTTCACAAGTCATGCTATCCATTGGGAGATAGTCTAGTAGACAATGCAAACAAGGGGTATCGCCTGGGATGATTGGGAGTATGGTACCGTAACTTCCCACACAGCTCCCCATAATAAAGGGAATAGTATGTTTTACAGAGGCATCATTCACGATTAATCTGGTTTCAAAATTATCAGTAGCATCTACAATCACATCGTGACCAATCACCATCTCTTCAATATTTAGACCATGGACATCGGTAACAAGAGGATTAATCGTAATTTCACTGTTAATTTGTTCAAGTCTCTTTTTCGCTGCCACTGCTTTAGGAATCTTATTCTTTGCATCTTCTTCGCTATAAAGCTGTTGCCTTTGTAAATTACTCCATTCCACATAATCTCGGTCCACAATTGTAAGTTTGCCGACCCCGGCTCTTGTTAGCATTTCTGCGCTGCTTGAACCAAGGGCACCTGCTCCAATAATAATTACACTACTATCCTGTATCTTCCTTTGTGCATCTTTGCCTAGAAACAATTCTTGTCGTGAATAACGATTCATCAAGATTCGATCATCCCTGTTAGTGGACTGCTCGGTACTGCATATTCTTTTTCCTCAATACGTCCTGCTTCAAAACCTAATCTTCCAGCTTCTACAGCTAACTTAACAGCCAGTGCCATTTTAACGGGATCCTTTGCACCAGCGACTGCCGTATTAAGTAGAATTCCATCTGCTCCAAGTTCCATGGCATATGTGACATCTTTTGGAGAACCAATTCCTGCATCAACAATTACTGGAATCTCAGACTGCTCGATAATAAATTTTAAGTTTAATGGATTAATAATTCCTTTTCCTGAACCAATAGGACTTGCACCTGGCATGAGGGCATGTACACCAAGATTCTCTAAATGTTTTGCCAAAACAACATCATCAGACGTATAGGGTAGAACAATGAATCCCTCCTCAAGAAGCATTTCGGATGCCTTTAATGTTTCAATCGGGTCAGGTAAAAGGGTTCTTTCATCTCCAATTACCTCAACCTTAATCATGTCACATAAACCGGACGCCTTTGCTAGTCTTGCTATTCGTACAGCCTCTTCTGCTGTTTTTGCACCTGCTGTATTAGGAAGTAAAGTATATCTACTTAAGTCTAGTTGTTCCAAAAAATTTGGTTGACTCTCTTCAAAAATATTCATCCTTCTTACAGCAAACGTTAATATTTCTGCTTCTGATACCTCTACAGCTTTTTTCTGAATTTGAAATGATGGATACTTTCCTGTTCCTAATAATAGGTGTGATTGAAAAGTTCGATTCGCAATTTTTAACATAATTATCCTCCTCCTACAAAATGAATAATTTCAACTTTATCGCCATTCGATAGTTTTTTCGATCCGTAGTCTTCTTTCATCACAATTTCCTTATTAATCTCAACAACAACAATGCGGTCTTGTAAATGATAATGAGTTAAAAGTTTTTCTACTGAATCAATGATCTCTGGGATTTTGACAACTTTTCCATTTAACTGAAATATCAATCTATTTACCTCCTAAACCATTATTTGTTGACGACGTTCTATGCGAAATGCTTCTTTCCATTCTGAATTTATTTCTTTATCAAAAATAAAGTCACGGATCATTTCGCCTGTTGCTGGTGCAAGTAAAATTCCGTTACGGTAATGACCGCAAGCAATCAAAATTTTTTCTTCCTCTGGATGTCTACCAATAAATGGTCGGCCATCAAATGTTCCAGGTCTTAATCCAGCTGTAAATGAATCTATTTTCAATTCCATAGAAGCAGGAAGCATGTTTTTAGCCTTTTCAATTAAAAATTGTATAGCTTGAAGGTTTACCGTCTCGCTCCAATCGTTCTCCACCATTGTGGCACCAATTACAAGCTTTCCGTTATTCCTAGGGATGATGTAGCAGCTATCATGGAATAGGGTATGTTTTAAAATCGGCTGATCATGATGAACAATTAGGCTTTCTCCTTTTATAGGTACTAGCTTTTCAGATAGGCCAAGATTTTTAAACAGATGATTACTATAAACCCCAGTGGCTATTACAACGTAGCGTGCTTCTACATTGCCTTTTGTTGTTTTAATAAGATAATTTTGGTCATTTTTTTCGATTTCGTAAACATAGTTATTCTCGAAAATGGCTGCCCCAAGAACTAGAGCACTTTTAGCAAAGCTTTCACAAGTGTTTGTAGGAATTACACTTACATCGTCCGCAATATAAGCTGCTCCTACAATATTTGAGTTAACAGCCTTTTCCATTCTTTTTACTTCTTGTTGATCTAGCCATTTTACAGTTGGCTGTGTAAGAAGTGTACGAAGGGTTTTTTGCTCCTCTTCTGTATAAGCAAGTTTTAATATGCCTCCTTCTCTATAGCCAATATCAATGCCACTTAGACTATATAGCTCATCTTTTAATAGGGCATATGCACGCTGACTAGATCTAGCAAAAGGGAAGAAGACACGATCATCCCCGTTGTATTCGGAATGAGCACCAAGCATGCCACCAGCAGCATGGGTTGTTTTCTTTCCAATTTGTCCTCCATCAAATACAGCAACATCAACATTTTCCTTTGCTAAATGGTAGGCGATCGAGCAACCGATAATGCCACCACCGATGACCACTACCTCATAATTGTTTCTCAAGATGAATCACCTCGCTTAACTTTTTCGTTACTAAATAGGGTTCTTTTGCAGAAAAAATACTGGACATAACTGCAATTCCATCTGCGCCAACATTCTTAACAGATGATATGTTGTCGTACGTAATGCCACCAATCGCAAAAACAGGGATGCTAAGTTCTTCCTTCATTTGTAAAATTGGATCAATGCCATTAGGGGGAATTCCTTTTTTGCTATTCGTTTTAAAGCAATGGCCATAGATCACATAATCTGCACCATTTCTTTCAGCTTCTTTTGCCTTTTCAAATGAATGGACACTGCATCCAACTCGTAAGTTTGGATATTGTGTTTTCACTAATTGTATAGGTAGGCTATGTTCAGGTAAGTGAAAATTCGGGATGCCCATACAAAGTGTCACATCTAATCGATCATTTAAGATAATCTTTTCTTTATGTACACCACCAGTTTCTAGGTATTCAAGTAACATTACAATTTCACGAGCAGATTTTGTTTTTTCGCGAATCTGCACGAAATCTATCAAATCTTTTATAGCGATAATGATTTCAGCAAGCTCCTTTACCGAATGCTGATCATCCGTTACGGCCATTAATTTCATCCGATTCCTCCTTCACACAAAAAACCACCCTCCTAAAAATAGGAAGGTGGTTTTATCTTTGCAATATGTAAAGAAATACATATTTCTTACCACATCCCTACGCAGGTCCTAGCCTGTTCAGGTAATGAGGGTTTCAAAGTAAACTACTTTTCTCTCAGCCTTTATCAAAGGTTCCCCTAGTGAAAAAATAATATTATTATGAATTATCTAAAAGTAACTTAACATAAAAGGCAATATTTGAAAAGGGAAACTTTTCTTTAAGCGTTCATAAACATGCACATTTAAAAAACAAATATTTACAATTATGTTATAAGAGATTAATATTTTCCTGTTATTTTTGAATAGTAGTAAAACTATTTGAAAAGTTGGGAGATGTTAGGATGAAGAAAAAGTGGTTATCTGCTCTTGGTGCTCTTGTATTGGTAGCGGGTGTTGTGACAAATGGAGGAACTGCTTTGGCTAAGGAAAAATATAAGGATATCGAAAATGTTTCACATCGTGGTGCTTCTGGCTATGCTCCTGAACATACTATTGCTTCTTATCAACTAGGAGAAAAAATGCATGGTGATTATATTGAGATCGATTTACAGATGACAAAAGATGGCCAATTAATTGCAATGCATGATGAAAAATTGGATCGAACTACAAATGGGACAGGCCAAGTAAAAGACCACACATTAGCAGAAATTAAAAAATTGGATGCTGGTAGCTGGTTTAATGAAACATATCCGCAATATGCCAAACCAGAGTATGTAGGATTACAAGTACCAACTCTTGAAGAGATTTTCAAAAAGTTTGGAAAGAATAATAGCTATTATATCGAAACGAAATCACCTAACATTTACCCTGGGATGGAAAAAGAACTTCTACGTCTTGTAGATAAGTATGACATCAATAAAGATAAATTACTTGTTCAATCATTTAGTGCTGATAGTTTGAAAATAGTGAAAGAATTAGATCCAAATGTGAAACTAATTCAATTGTTATCTTATAAATCCAATGCAGTCATAACAGATGATGAAATCGCACAAATTAAAGATTATGCGATTGGGGTTGGACCGAACCATACGTATTTAAATAAAGATTATGTACAAAAGGTAGTCAACAGTGGACTTGAACTTCACCCATATACAGTGAATGACAAAGCAAGAATGCAGCAGCTAATTGACTGGGGTGTGACTGGAATGTTTACAAACTTCCCAGATTTACTGAATGAAGTAAAGAAAGGTAAGTAATTTTTAACTATAAAATAGTTTACAATATAAAGGAAATGAGTTCAGTTTTGGTTGCAAAACTGTTACCTCATTTCTTTTTTGTTAGAAAATCTATCTTTTTCTAAAAAAGATGATTGCTTTGAGGTATTATTATTTTTAATAATATGAAAAAGAAATTGTATATGAAAGTGCCTAGTAAATATACATATGTATGAATTTTTAAGGATAATGAGTTTTTGGAAAAGAGGTTATGCGAATGGAGAAGAGAGAGAATTCCTATCAGCAATTAGCGATGGCGATGCTTCGGACTGGCGTTTTAGGGTATGGGGGCGGTCCATCTGTCATGCCTCTTTTTCGTCATGAGGCTGTAGAGAAGTATAAATGGTTAAATGACGATGAATTTGGAGAAATCTTGGCTATTGCTAATGCTTTACCTGGTCCTATTGCAACGAAAATGGCAGGCTATCTAGGTTATAAGTTAAGAGGTGCGAAAGGTGCTGTATGGGCAATTCTTTGTCACATAGTACCGAGCTCAATTTTTATGATTACTCTGTTATCTATCGTTGGTTTTTTAAGTAGTTCTAAAGTCGTTTTAGGGATGATTGCAGCGGTGATGCCAGTGGTAGCTGTTATGCTTGCTGAAATGGCTTATTCATTTGGAGAAAAAACGATAAAAGGGCTTGGGCTCGTGATGGGGATTAGTTGTTTTGCGATAGCATTTATATTACTTCAAGTTATTCATGTTCATTCTGGAATAGGTGTTCTTTTATTTTTGGCATATGGATGCATTCATTTTAGATTAGTATCTCATTGGAAAAAGAAAGAACACGATAAAGAGCAGAAAGGAAGTGTATAGATGTGACGTTATTTCACCTTTTTCTTGGCTTTTTAATTGCGAATATGCTTGGGTATGGTGGTGGACCATCATCAATCCCTCTCATGTATGATGAAATTGTTAAACGTTATCATTGGTTAGAGAATAGTGAGTTTTCAAATATGCTGGCTCTTGGGAATGCACTGCCTGGACCGATTGCTACTAAAATTGCTACATTTGTTGGCTATGATGAATATGGCTTTTTAGGTGTTGCCGTTGCTTTAGCAGCGACCATTATACCAACTGCAGTTCTAATGATTGTATTATTGAATGTATTAAATAAGCATCGTCAGTCAAGTGTAGTAAAGGGGATGACATTATTAATACAGCCGATTTTAGCAATTATGATGTTGGTCATTACTTGGCAAATAGCTAAGGAATCAATCCATTCAATCGGTTCTTGGCAATTCATTGGGATTGCTGCTGCCGCGTTTTTTGCAATGAGATTTAAAAAAATACATCCAGCATTTGTGATATTAGCTGCGTTTGTTTATGGGGGAATTGTGCTTCAACATTTTGTTTAAAGTTTGAAATTAGATAAAAAAGACAGTTCATAGTTCAAGTGAGCTGTCTTTTAATTTGCCAAAAATCTTTTCAAATCAGCCATTTTTTGAATTCCTTGTTCATAGCCCATTTGATAATTTGTGCGTATTTGGTTTAGGTCTTTTTCAAAGCTATTGAGGCTTGAGGTAGGGCGGAAAATAAATGCTTTCCCTTCTGCTTCGAGTTGTTCGCAGTATTCTAATGAAGCGTTATAATGATCGGCGCGTTTTTCCATACTTTTGACGATTGCAGGGTAACGCTTTTTAAGAAGTCTCATCGCTATTTTGCTTTGACGATCTATCTTTTTACGATATCCTTTTGGCCGGGTTAGGATGATGACATGTTTTTTGAAGCCCTGTTCGATTGTATGTTGAATGGGAATTGGTTCAGCCAGTCCTCCATCGTAATAAGGGATTCCATCTAATTTGATTTCTGGAAAGAGTACAGGAATAGCACATGTAGCACGAAGCATCATACAATTCCGATCCAATTCAATTGCGTTTTTATATTCAACTTGACCTGTAATGGCATTGGTAACGCCAAATTCTATTTGGCCAGTATAATTTTGATATGTTTCCCAATCGAATGGGTACAGCTCATTTGGGATAGTATTGTATCCAAAATTTAAGCCGAATAAGCTTCGTTCAGTGAAGAAGTTGCGCACGCCCATATAGCGTTTGTCGTGTCGATAGTTTAGTAATGTATATAACATCCGCTCTTTTTGTTGAGATACATATGCAGTGGCATTAATGGCACCCGCTGAAATCCCAACTATATAAGGCATCATGATTTCTTGTTCTAAAAAAGTATCAAGCACTCCACCTGTAAATAATGTACGAAAAGTGCCTCCTTCTAATATTAAACTCGTATTCTCTACATTGACTTGTAACATCATGGCTCCTTCTTTCTTACGGAATAACAAAGTATGCATAATTTTACAGTATCTTTTTGAAAAAGTCTCTAATTCTAATAATATCTTTAGTGATGGCAAGTAGATTTTTAAAACGCTGATCTTTAGAAATAAAATTTATACAAAAAGGAGAGTACGTATAGCACTCTCCTTTTTGTATAAATTAATATTATCTTTTGCTGGATTGTTGGTTCTTAGCATGTTTGTTTGATTGTTGGTTTTTAGCATGGTTGGTTGAATTATTTTTGTTTTTCGCTTTTGCGTCAAATTCTGCCGCAAATTCTTCGTTTAGGTTGTCATTTGGGTTATTGTTGTTACTATTGCTAGCATCGTTATCTACCTTTAAGAAGGTATCAAATGGATTATGAGTTCTTACATTCATTGTCTTTTTGCTATTTTTATTACTAGTGTTTGTCTTTACCATGATTGTTCACCTCCTAGAATTTAATTTGCTCTGAAAAGATCGTTTTATTCTTACTTTTGATTATAAAAAATGGAAGTAAATAGTATTGGTTATATATAATGGTGTTATAAAGCTGAATTATGTAGAGGGAGGAAATAAATGAGTCATTTAAAAAAACTTATTGAAATCTTTAAATTAAATGTATTGTCAATTGAAGATGTTCCCGAATCGTATAGTTCTACTGTATATAAAATTCGGTTAGCTACTCATCAAACAGTGTATCTAAAAATTCCGTATACAAAAGCCAAACTAGAGCTTGAATTTACGGTACTTGAAAGGCTGAAAGATGAATTACCAGTACCAAGGGTTTTAAATTATTGGGAAGGTAATGATGATATTTCTGGCGCTTTGTTATTGTCTGCAATAGATGGTGTTTCTATTACTCAGCCAGTTAATCAGAAACTTGCCTCTGATATAGGAAAACATCATGCTAAATTCCATGCAGTTCAGCTAACTGAACAAGATTTGAAAAGTCGCATCCGCAATACTTATGAAGGGTGGCCGAATTTTGTAAAAGAACAATTTTATTCTTTTTCTAGTAGATGTGGAAAAAGTCATAGAGAAGAAATTATTTGAATCAGCGTTAAACTATTTTGAAAACAATTATCCATTACTACCACCTCCTAGATGGACCAAGTTTTGTACATATGGATTTCAGACCAGCAAATATTCTTATACGAGAAAATCAGGTTGTAGGAATTATTGATTTTGAAAGTGTTCGAATTGGGGCGACTGAAATAGACTTTACTAAAATCAATCGAGACGTATTAAGTAAGGATGTAACTTTAATGGATGCCTATCAGCAAGGGTATACATCTATTCGTCCAATAACGAATCTTGCTCAAGTCCTACCGTTTTTCCAATTCACCGATGCATTTAATTCAATTGGTTGGAGCGAAAGAAGAGGATTAGAAAAACATAAGCTGTTCTATCAAGAAAATTTGGAACGGTTAAAATTGATTTTATCAAGTACAAATTTGATTTAGCTTATCTTCATTTGAAGGTTTTAAAATGTATAAATCTCTAATGAATAGCCAAGCATGGTAGTAAAAAGTGGTACTAGGAGGTAGCTACTATGCATTTACGTTCCGATGATAAGATTATTTTTTGCTATAGTTGTAACTCAATGACAATCTACCATCATCGAGATACTCATGGGAACAGCTATGTTGACAGTCATTGTGATGAATGTGGCTTTATGGAATGGCAAAATAGAGCAGTCGAGCGCGAGAAGGAAAAATGGATTACATTTAATATTGAAAAAGGAATTGAGCCTAATTCCACAAAGCGCAATGCTTAAAAATCAGTAAGGTTTTCTTATTTATTTCGAGCTTCTAGCAGGATTGCTAGGGCTTTTTTTATATTCTTATGAATATTTTTATATTGGAAAGGATTTTAAACATATTTAAAGAAATTAAAAAGTGTAAACACTCTATGGAAAAGAAAGGGGAGTTTGATGAAAGACAAGGAAGAGAAACTTCTGTTGAAAATTTCAATACTAATAATTACACTATTAACTGCCTTTATTGTATTAGGAAATTGGTCAAATAGAATAATTGTATTGATACATGAAAATGTATGGTTATTGGTAATTGGAATTGCAATAATTATTTTATACATAAGTTGGATATTTCCTGAATTTTTCCGAGAGTATAAGCAAAGTTTACGACGTACATGGTATTTCTTCTTCATATTTGGCATTGTTATAATCCTTAAAGAAAATGGCTTTGAGGAAGAGCAATGGAGAAAATATGTATTATTAGGAGGTATGTTCATCTTCGTTGACCTAGCTCTCTTAATCACACCTAACATAAAGAAAATTGCTGGAACCGAGATTGAAAATATTAATGATGTGGAAATGATAAACGATGAAATGAAAAAGGTGATTATCCAAACCAAAAATAGAAGTAAATTATTTACTACAATCCTTGATCGAATTGCAACAGAACCATTTGGAACACAATTTTGGAAGGACATCGATGAATATTGCAATAGCTTAGAAGATTTTCTTACTATTTATGGAGATAAGTGTAGGCTAAACATGGCAGTATTAAGTAAAGAAAATATGGAAGATTTTATTCTAGAGATAGGGGTAAACCTTGGGATTGAACTTGGGCCTGAAGGATTGAGCAAATTAAATAATGAAAATATTGTTCAAATTGATAACCATATTGTACTCATCCCATTTACGAAATTGGTTCATCCAGTAGTAATTGCTATTGAATCACAAAAAGAGCCTATTTTACAGATTGATTTTGATAATATTATCAATTTAGCAGTTATTCATTCATGGTATAAAAATAATGAAGATAGTACAATTGATAAAAAATAGCAAATGCAGTGCAAATTTGCTAGAATGTAGGTAGTAAAGTGAGGAGAGGAATGGTTATCATGCATAATGACGTTCAAGATATTGAAGTAAATAGATCAAATCATACTAGTCGCAGAAAGTCTCCTTTTATTCTTTCAAAAGATAAATCATCTCTTCCGCATATTCCTACAGCTTTATATACTCAGGAGTTATTTGATAAGAGTGACGAAGTTGTAAATCATTTAAAAAATAAAAGATTAGTCAATAATTAAAGCTCGAAATGAAGAACAGGTAAACACCTGTTCTTTTTGTTTAGAATAAAGAAATTTTGCCCATACAAATAATATATTAAAAAACTGTATGGAGTGAAAAATATGAAATCAAACAAAAAGAAAAGTCCATTCATCCTAGATAAACCGAGCGGCAAATTGCCAAAATATAAAGATGAAGATGATCGTCTGTTAAATTTGAATAAGAAAATGAAAAATAAAATTAATGAAATAAAAAATAGAGCAACCTATTAAATTGCTCCGTTATAGATAAGCAAAAGTGTCTAATAACCCCAATGCTTAAACACCAACATCATATGATAATGGGTAAGATACTTTAATTGCAAAACTCTTCACAACAATTCAGCTATAAAAATAGCCAGGCTCACTATATTTTTGATAAAGTAAGTATGATGATTGAATATATGAGGAGTTTTGCAAAATGAAAAGACGTCCGCCAAGATTACAAAAAGGGGATACGGTTGGGATTATCGCGCCATCTAGTCCTCCGAATATAGAGAGATTAACAAAAGCTTTCGATTTTCTAGAAGAGCTTGGGTTGCATTATGTGTTAGGTAAGACAGTTCAATTACATAATCATTATTTAGCAGGTACGGATGAAGAACGTGCGCAAGACTTGCAAGAAATGATTAAAGATAAAGCGGTTAAAGCAATTTTCTGTGCAAGTGGTGGTTACGGTGCTGCGAGAATTGCGGATAAAATTGATTATTTATTATTAGAAGAAAATCCTAAAATATTCTGGGGATTTTCAGATATTACGTTCTTGCATACGGCAATCGGAATGTTCTCAGATATTGTCACTTTCCATGGACCGACATTATCTAGTATGGGACGTGATGATGTGACAGACACGTTCTAAGCATATGTTCGAGCAATTATTCCAACCGGCAGAGATTCACTATGATGAGAGTATTTCACCACTTACAGTGATTTGCGGGGGAGCAGCTCGTGGAGAACTTACTGGTGGAAACTTAACACTCATTGCGAATAGCTTAGGGACTAAATTTGAAATCGATACGACAGGCAAAATCTTGCTAATAGAAGATATCGGATTAGAACCTGCACAAATTGATGCATTACTAAATCAACTAAGACAAGCACGGAAGTTCGAGCAAGTAGCTGGAATTGTGATTGGCGATTTTACAAATGCGAATCCACGAGAATATCAAGACTCACCAAGCCTAAATGAATTATTCGCATCCTATTTCAAAGATTTAAACATACCTGTTGTCAGTGGTTTTAAAATTGGTCACTGTGAACCAAATGTCGGCATTCCATTGGGTGTCGATGCTATTTTAGATGCAGATCATAAAGATTTAGCTTTATTACCAGGAGTAGAATAAGAAATATATAAGAAATGTCATTATTAAAAAATGTTCTTCCTCACTTTCATGAAGGAGAGCATTTTTTGTTTTGATTTTAAGTATTTTTTATTCGACATATTATCAAACATTTTGTGTAAAAACAAACTTAAATGACATTTTATTACTTTTAAATAATTGAATATTCAGAAAATATCTGGTAACCTATTAATAAGTTTGTAGGAAAATAGGGGGAGTATGGATGAAATATTTTCTTTCAGTAGACATGGAAGGCATTACAGGATTACCAGATTATACATTTGTCACATCTTCTGAACGGAATTATGAAAATTCTAGAAGAATTATGACACAAGAAGCAAATGCAATTATTGAATCGGCATTTCAAAATGGTGCAACAGAAGTACTAGTAAATGATAGTCATTCGAAAATGAATAACTTATTAGTTGAAGAATTAAATGAGGATGCAACGCTAATATCTGGTGATTTCAAGCAATTCTCTATGGTACATAATGTTGACGAAACATTTGATGGGGTACTATTCGATGGATATCACGCGCGAGCTGGCATGCCAGGGGTTATGAGCCACTCCATGACATTTAGCTTTCGAACAATGTTCATCAATGATGTAGAGATCGGAGAAATTGGATTTAATGCTTATGTAGCTGGATATTATGGTGTGCCAGTTATTTTCTTAGCAGGTGATGACGGAGCATGTCGAGAAATTGAAGCACTTATTCCTGGAGTAGTAACAGCAGCTGTTAAGGAATCAATTTCTAGGTCTTGTGTGAAAACACTTCATCCAAAAAAGGCGCGTGCTTTAGTTGCTGAAAAAGTGGCAGAAGCCATTGCTAAAAAGGAGCAGATTAAACCATTAACACCTCCCAAAAACCCTATATTGAAAATTGAATTTACCAATTATGGACAAGCGGAATGGGCTGCTTTAATGCCAGGAACAAAAATTATTGAAGGAACGACAATCGTGGAATTTCCTGCAAAAGATATTCTTGAAGCGTATCGTGCAATGTTAGTAATGGCTGAACTTGCTTTCCAAGCAAAATATTGTTAATCACATCAAAGGGGGAAATTGTATGGTGAAATATATCATCAAACGATTTTTGATGATGATCTTAACAGTGTTAATCATTGCAACTGTAACGTTCTTTTTAATGCATGCCATTCCAGGTTCACCATTAGATAGCGATCGTACGACGAATCCAACAATTCAAGCAAACTTGGAAAAGTTTTATAAATTAGATCAGCCACTATCTAAACAATATATAAGTTATCTTAAATCCATTATAACGTTTGACTTTGGTCCATCTATTAAAAAGCCAAATGAGACAGTAAACAGCCTAATTAGCAGAGGTTTTCCGATATCATTTGAGCTTGGCATGGTGACAATAATCGTCGCTTTAATATCTGGCGTCCTATTAGGGACACTAGCAGCTCTTAGACATAACGGGGTGATCGATTATTTAGCTATGACATTTGCTGTAATCGGTATTTCGTTACCCAATTTTATCTTAGCTACATTATTTATTAAAGTATTTGCAGGTGAACTAGGCTGGTTCCCGGCAGCGACCTGGCAAAGTCCAATGCATATGGTGCTACCAACACTCGCATTAGCAACAGGTCCTATGGCAATCATCGGAAGATTAACGAGATCAAGTATGCTGGAAGTTTTAACACAAGACTATATTAAAATGGCTAAGGCTAAAGGGTTAAAACCATGGAAAATCGTTTTTCGCTATGCATTACGGAATGCCATGATGCCTGTTGTAACAATCATGGGGACGATGCTAGCAGGTATTTTAACAGGGACATTTGTCATTGAGAAGATTTTTGCCATTCCAGGTATGGGGAAATATTTTGTAGAGAGTATTAATAACCGTGATTATCCCGTTATTATGGGGACCACCGTTTTTTATAGTGCGTTTTTAGTTTTTATGCTGTTCCTTGTAGATATTTTCTACGGTATTTTAGATCCTCGGATCAAATTGCATAAAAAAGAAGGTGATGCATCATGACGAATGTTCACGAAATTGAAGTAAAAGATGAATGGTTTAAACCAAAAGAAAAGGACCACACAAAAGCAGAGCAAGTTGTGCGTCCTTCGCTTTCTTATTGGGCTGATGCTTGGAGGAGACTGAAGAATAATAAGTTAGCGATGTTTGGTTTTTTCTTTTTAATTTTCTTAAGCTTAGCTGCAATTTTTATACCAATGTTCTCACCACATTCCGTAACTGCAACAGATTTGCCAAATCAAAACAAAGCACCATCAATGAATAACTGGTTTGGTACAGATGAGATGGGGAGAGATGTATTTACAAGAACATGGTATGGTGCACGGATTTCTCTTTTTGTTGGATTGATGGCTGCCCTAATTGATGTCACAATCGGCATTATTTATGGCGGAATCAGTGGTTACAAAGGTGGCAAGATAGACCTTTTTATGATGCGAATCATTGAAATACTCTATGGGTTACCACACCTATTAGTCGTGATTCTATTATTGGTCATCATGGAACCGAGCTTAACCACTATTATCGTTGCATTAACCATTACAGGATGGGTAGGTATGGCCCGGATTGTACGTGGACAAGTGTTACAGATTAAAAACTATGAATTTGTGACTGCTTCGAAATCATTCGGTGCGAAGACATCTAGAATTATACGAAAGAATTTATTGCCAAATACAATGGGACCAATCATTGTTCAAATGACATTGACAGTACCGAGTGCAATATTTGCTGAAGCGTTCTTAAGTTTTTTAGGCTTAGGGATTCAAGCACCATATGCGAGCTGGGGTGTGATGGCGAATGATGCATTGCCAGTTATTTTATCTGGGTATTGGTGGAGACTTTTCTTCCCAGCATTATTTATCGCGATTACGATGTTTGCATTTAATGTTTTAGGTGATGGGTTACAAGATGCACTTGATCCTAAACTTAGGGGGTGACGAAGATGACAAGCAACATACAACAAAAGGATGAGCAACTTCAAAATCACTCTTTTGCAAGTCATAAGAAAATTTTAGAAGTTTACGATCTACACGTAAGTTTTAAGACTTATGGTGGTGAAGTTCAGGCTGTACGTGGTGTAACCTTTGATCTTCATGAAGGGGAAACGCTTGCCATCGTAGGAGAATCTGGTTGTGGGAAAAGCGTAACCTCAAATGCCATTATGGGATTGATTCCTCAACCACCTGGTAGAATTTCAAACGGCAGGGTTTTCTTTAAAGGAAAAGACCTAACAAAACTTGATAAAAAGGCATTGCGGAAAATCCAAGGGGTAGATATTTCGATGATTTTCCAAGATCCTATGACTGCGCTAAATCCAACTTTGACTGTCGGTGAGCAACTAACAGATGGTCTTCGAACACACAAATCTATAGGTAAGGATGAAGCTTATAGAAAAGCAATTGAAATATTAAATCTTGTAGGCATTTCAAATCCACATGAGCGACTAAAACAATATCCGCATCAATTTTCAGGTGGGATGAGACAGCGGATTGTGATTGCCATTGCGCTTATTTGTGAACCGACATTACTAATCGCAGATGAGCCAACAACTGCTCTAGATGTTACCATTCAAGCTCAGATTCTAGAATTATTTGAAGAGATTCAAGAAAAAACAGGCGTCTCGATTATTTTAATTACTCATGATTTAGGGGTAGTCGCGAAAATTGCAGATCGAATTGCAGTTATGTATGCAGGGAAGGTAATCGAAATTGGCACGAAACGGGAAATCTTCTATCAGCCAACTCATCCCTATACAAAGGGACTATTAAATTCAGTTCCAAGGCTAGATTTACTAGAGGAAGAGTTGGAGCCAATAGAGGGAACGCCTCCTGATTTATTTGCTCCACCAAAAGGCTGTGCATTTGCTGCGCGTTGTCCATATGCAATGGAGGTATGTGATTTCGTACAACCACAGACAACCTATTTATCTCTTAGTCACTATACCGATTGTTGGTTACAGGATCCACGAGCAAAGGGGTTATTTGAAAATTAGGTGATTGGCACACAGTGCTTCACATATATAAAAAGGGGAAAGAAGGGGAAATATATGAAGAAGAAATGGCTGAATGTCTTATTTGTTTCAATACTAATGCTTCTTTTAGCAGCATGTACAGCAAACAGTGATGCAGGTAAAGAAAAGGATGCTACAAGTGATGGTGGCAAAAAAGAAAAAGTATTACGTTTAAACAATAGTGTTGAACCAAGCTCATTTGATCCATCTGTTGCATTCGACGCAGTAGCATGGGCACCATTAAATAACTTAATGGAAGGTCTCGTGCGATTAAATGACAAAAATATACCTGAGCCTGCAACTGCAGAGAAAATCGATGTTTCAGACGATGGTTTAACGTATACGTTTACACTTCGTGACAATGCGAAATGGTCAAATGGTGATCCAGTAACTGCAGGTGATTTTGTTTATGGCTGGAAACATATGCTTGATCCAAAAACAGCTTCGCCAGCAGCATTTTTAGCATATGTAATTGAAGGTGCAGAAAATTATAACACAGGTAAAGGTAAGCCAGAAGATATCGGGATTGAAGCAAAAGATGACAAAACATTTGTTGTAAAATTAACTGCTCCAACTGAAGCATTCTTAAATATTATTTCAAACCCAAGCTTCTTCCCAGTAAATGAGAAGGTTGCAACAGAAAATCCAAAATGGTTTGCAGAAGCAGATTCATTTGTTGGAAACGGACCTTTCAAATTAGAATCATGGGAGCATGATTCGAAAATGGTATTTGCAAAGAATGACCAATATTGGGATAAGGATACTGTGAAATTAGACAAAGTTGAATGGGCAATGGTAAATGATACTAACACTGAATATCAAATGTATCAAAACGATGAGTTAGATATTTCATCTGTGCCATCAGAACTTGCAGCTGATTTAAAAGACAATAAAGAAATGAAGATTGAAGACCAAGCGGGTATTGCATTCTACCGATTCAATGTAGAGAAAGAACCATTTACAAATGAAAAAGTACGAAAAGCGTTTGCTTTAGCTGTAGACCAACAAAACATTGTGGACTATGTAACAAAACAAGGCCAAAAAGCTGCACATGGTTTTGTAAGCTATGGCATTACTAATTCAAAAGGTGAAGATTTCCGTGAAAAAACAGGCGATTTAATCACTTTCAATAAGGATGAGGCGAAAAAGCTTCTTGCAGAAGGTATGAAAGAAGAGGGATGGTCAAAACTTCCAGACGTGACACTAACCTATTCAACAAGCCCAGATAATCAAAAAATTGCAGTGGCACTTCAAAGCCAATTTAAAGAAAATCTTGGCGTTGATATTAAACTAAAAAATGTGGAATCACAAGTGTTCATGACAGAGCAAAAAGCGTTGAAACACCAATTATCACGTTCATCATTCTTATCTGACTATGCAGATCCAGTGAATGCCCTTGAAAGCTTCATCACAGGTTCTACTATGAACCGCACAAACTGGTCTAACAAAGAATTTGATAAGTTAATCGCGGATTCTAAGAAAGAAACAGACAATGATAAACGTTGGAAAATGCTTCAAGACGCTGAGAAAATTTTAATCGATGAAGCGCCAATTATTCCATTGTATTTCTACAATCAATTAACATTACAAAAACCATCCGTAACAGGAGTTGTTCGTCACCCTATAGGTTACGTAGAACTTAAATGGGCTGATAAAAACTAAAAGAAAAAATGTGGGCAAAGGCGCTAGTCAGAGCCCACATTATTTCTTAGTGAAAGCGAACTTTTTAGATAGTATGTTTTTTCTTTATTCATAAAAAGATCATTCTAACATTATCCTTTTATGAATGACGAGAAAGGGAGGGATTCTAAAAATGAAACGACAACCAAATAGATTACATAAAGGAGATACAATTGGTATTATTGCTCCTTCAAGTCCACCGAATCAAAAGAGTCTAGAGAAATCTTTATATTTTTTACAAGAACTTGGCCTTAACTATAAATTTGGCGATTCACTTTTTAAAGTGAATGGCTATTTGGCAGGCGATGATGATGAACGATTAGATGACCTACATCAAATGTTCGCAGATCCAGATATAGCAGGCATTATATGTGCATGTGGAGGATATGGAGCAGCACGATATACAGATCGTATTAATTTTGATTTAATCGCACACAATCCTAAAATTTTTTGGGGGTATTCGGATATCACCTTTTTACATACTGCCATAGGGAGACATTCAGATTTCATCACATTCCATGGACCGATGCTTGGATCAGATATAGGAAAAGATTCGTTCCACGAAAAATCTGCTCAGCTGTTTGAACAACTCTTTGAACCAACAGTCATCAAGTACGATGAGTCTTTTGCATCCATCGAAACATTTAATCCGGGTCAATGCCAAGGGGAGTTAACAGGTGGCAATCTTAGCTTGTTATCAAATGGAATCGGAACGAATTACGAAGTGGATACAAAAGGCAAGAATCCTAGTGATTGAAGACATTGATGAGGAACCTTATCGAGTAGATTGCATGTTAAACCAACTACGACAAGCAGGAAAATTTGATGCTGTTGCAGGTATTATCATTGCTGATTTTAGTCATGCAGAACCTTCAAAGCGAAAAGTGTCATGTACATTAGAGGAAGTTTATGAACATTATTTTGGAAAACTCTCTGTCCCAATCGTCAAAGACGTGAAAATAGGGCATTGCCAACCACATTTCGCCATCCCACTTGGAGCCAATGCCTTTTTAGATGCGGATGAAAAAACAATCACAATACAACCAGGGGTTAAATAACAAATTGGGGTGAAAAAAACATGATCATTCGTCAAATCGAAACATTTCAAGTAGCTGTGCCTTTGAAGAAAGCATTTAAGACGGCATTACGAACAGTGACTGTAGCTGAAGCAATCTATGTAAGAATTCAATTAGAAGATGGTAGAGAGGGGTACGGAGAGGCACCACCAACCCATGTCATTACAGGTGAATCTTTGGCTAGTATTCGATTTGCAATTGATGAAGTGTTTAAACCTTTATTGATAGGCAAGGATTTACGCTACCATGAGCAACTTTTCCAAGCTTTACACCGCTCAATGGTTCGAAATACGAGCGCAAAAGCTGCAATCGATATGGCGTTATATGATTTAATTTCACAAGAGGCTGGATTGCCACTCTTTCAATATTTGGGTGGAGCGCGATCTGAATTAACGACAGACTATACCGTGAGTGTCAATGATCCTCATGAAATGGCTAATGATGCATTAAGTTACATTCAGGATGGCTTTCAAACGTTGAAAGTGAAAGTTGGTATCGGTGAAATTGAAGATGATATTAAAAGAATAAAAGCAATTCGTGAAGCAGTAGGATTCGGATATAAAAATTCGTTTAGATGCAAACCAAGGATGGAATCCAAAAGAAGCGGTGAAGGCGATTTTGCAAATGGAACAAGAACAATTAAAGATTGAATTCATCGAACAGCCCGTGTTAGCCCATGATTTAGAAGGACTGAAGTTTGTAACAGACCACACACTAACACCGATTATGGCTGATGAGAGCGTCTTTTCTCTTTATGATGCTAAACGCGTGATTGAAATGCGGGCAGCGGATTTGATTAATATCAAATTGATGAAGGCAGGGGGCATATACCAAGCATTGAAAATCGCAACACTCGCGCAAAGTCATGATATGAAATGTATGACAGGTAGCATGATTGAAACGAAGCTTGGTGTTGGAGCAGCAGCTCATTTTGCGGCAAGTCAATCCAATATTATTTATTACGATTTTGACGCGCCATTAATGTTAAAAGACGATTTACTTGAAGGAGGCATTCAATATCAAGGTGCCAAAATAACTTTTGACTCTTCATCTGGTTTAGGAATCAAGCAGATTAACAAGGGAGGAAAGTAAATGGCAGATATAGAGAATATTTGGCGATGTATTGTCCCTGTCGCTACTGTCTGGACAACAAAAGAATCAGCACGAACAATAGATGCACCAGCAATCGATATGCCAGTGAATCTAGCAAAGTGGCTCCATGTACTTACATATAATGAGAGACTCGATTTATGTGATGCGAATCGTGTGCAAACACAACTTCTTTATGGGGAAGAGGTAATTGTTGAAGAAATTGTTGATGGTTGGGCTAAAATCTTTTGCATCCATCAGCCCTCTAAAAAAGACAAAAGAGGGTATCCAGGATGGGTTCCTTTAGCGCAATTAAAGAAAGGAAAACTTCCAAAATATGAAAAATACGTCATCGTAACCGGAAATAAAGTTCCGCTCTATATGGATGATGGCACCATATTATTTGAAATACCATTTAACACCATACTGCCATTAATCAATGCGGATTCGTTTTTTTATCATGTTGTGATTAATCATGGAATAGGCTCTATAGCCAAAAGTGGAGCAGAAATTACTTCACACAGTATCACTGGAAATAGTTCAACGATGGAGCAAGCAGTTTTGAGGGGAACAGCATTTCTAAACCTACCATATCTCTGGGGTGGAATGTCCTCATATGGTTATGATTGTTCAGGTTTTACATATAACATGGCAAAAGCATCCGGAATTATTATCCCAAGAGATGCCGGAGATCAAAAAGAAGCAGGGCAAAAAGTCAATCAACATAATCCGGATGAATGGCGAATTGGTGATTTATTATTTTTCTCAGATGATCATGGTAGAGCAAAAGTCAGACATGTAGGCTTTTATTATGGAGACGGGAAAATGATCCATTCACCGAAAACCGGAAAAAATATAGAAATCATACCATTAGCAGGCACAGTATTCGAAGATGAACTTTGTGGAGTTAGTCGATATCAACCATAAACTTGAGGTGAAGGCTCATGACAAATGAAGTATTATTATCCGTAGAAAATTTAAAAAAACATTTTGACCTAGGAAAAGGAAATATTTTAAAAGCGGTAAATGGTATAAGTTTTGATATCTATAAAGGGGAAACATTTGGACTAGTTGGCGAATCCGGTTGTGGAAAATCAACGGCTGGAAGAACAATTTTAGGTCTGTATAATCGAACGGATGGAAAAGTACTATTTGAAGGAAAAGACGTTCATGCAATTAGTAGGAAATGAACGTGGCCAAATGCTAAAGAACATGCAGATGATTTTCCAAGATCCCTATGCGTCTTTAAATCCACGTTCAACTGTTTTCGAAATTATTGCAGAACCAATGGAAGTACATCATTTGTACAAAGATAAAAAGTAAACTAAGACAACGTGTGTATGAATTACTAGAAGATGTAGGACTTAGTAGAGAACATGCCAATCGCTATCCCCATGAATTTTCCGGTGGGCAACGTCAACGCATTGGAATTGCTAGAGCCCTAGCGTTAGATCCTGAATTTATCATTGCAGATGAACCCATTTCCGCATTAGACGTATCCGTTCAAGCATCTGTTGTAAAACTATTACAACGTTTACAAAAAGAAAAAGGATTAACCTACTTGTTTATTGCACATGATTTGTCGATGGTCAAATATATCTCAAGCCGTATTGGTGTCATGTACTTAGGGCAGATGGTGGAATTAACGACTTCAGAGCAACTCTATGTTGAGCCACTTCATCCCTATACACAAGCACTATTATCTGCAATCCCAATACCAGACCCAGATATCGAAGAACAAAGAGAACGAATCATCTTAAAAGGAGAACTACCTAGTCCGATTAATCCTCCAACAGGCTGCGTCTTCCATACACGTTGCAAGTTCGCACAAGAAGTCTGCAAGCAAATGGAGCCACGGTGGATTGAAAAAGAAGAAGGCCATTTCGTTTCATGTCACCTCTATGATGAAGAAGTGATGAAAGCGGAGAAAGAAGCTTCGGTGACTGAATATAATAATAGAAGATACAGACTGTAGACTAACTTAGGAAACGTTTGAGTTGGTTTACAGTTATTTTATTATCTAGAGAATGTCAATGTGACTGGCCGATCAAAGTTTATCCAGAAGAGGAAAAAAGCAACAATCTCCCGTAAAAGAGCAACAACTTTATCCAAAAGAGCAACAACATACCCGAAAAGGCAACAAAAAAAGGAGAGGCAACAATCCACCTGAAAAAGGCAACAATCTCCCATAAAAGAGCAACAACTCCATCAAAAGAGCAACAACATGCCCAAAAAAGGTAAAAAAATAAAGAATTAATAACCCATCCTAAAATAGCAAAAAAAAAGAGGCAACAGACCTCTCCTAAAACAATTTATATGTTTTACCTAACTCATTAAATCTACTTCAAATCTCTACTTGAGTATTGCTCCTCCGTCACTAACCCAATTGAGTAATCCCCACCATGAATTTGTGAAAACATCTTACCCGCTGCATTCAATAACTCTAGGCTTTCTTCATTTGAAAAAGAAGGACGAAGATAAAATAGCTGAATCGCATCTGTTGTGTTTTCTGTAACAGCAGTTCGTTTTGAATCTACAAACGGACTACCAAATGCTCCTTCATCATCTTTGGAATAAGCAATCTTTTTCAATGAATTATAGCGACCATTTAATCCCTCGTAGCCAGTTTCTTCATCACCAAGTGCAATCGTGATATCGCCCTGTACTAGATTTTCGTCATAAATGCCGATTGGAATTTCATATTGCAAAGAAAAGAAATTATTCAAATCTACAGCAGAATGAAAAGGGGTTAAATAATTTTGCTTGGCGATTCTTCTCATTAAGCTTTCTGCAGAATGACGATAGCGATTTGGATCTGCTCCTAAAGCTTTCCATGTAGTACGCCATTCTTTTATGCCAGATCTATCTGTGACTGGTTGTTCTTGTAACTCCAGATATAGGTTTTCTTGATATAGTTGTGTTCGCCCTTTAATCATTTGAGGAGATTCTTCTACTACAATTTTGGTATAATGGATAATGCCGATTTTAAATGTCGGAACTATATTTGTTAAAGATGAGTCCAATGTTATTTTTAGTCACAATTTATCACCTGATTATATATTTTTTTCCAGTTTATCATAGAAAGGAGAGTGAAACCAAATGAACATCGCCCTGTTACAACAAGAAATCATTGCGTATGCCAAGAGCATTGGAATCGATAAAATTGGTTTTACCTCTGCATCACCTTTCAGTGAATTAAAGAATCATTTACGACGCCAACAAGAATTAGGTTATCAATCTGGTTTTGAAGAATCAGATATAGAGAAACGAACAGAACCACAACTACTTCTAGAAGAAGCGGCAAGTATTATTGCCATTGCCATTGCTTATCCATCTAAAATGAAAGATGCGCCTCAAGGAAAAAAAGGTGCAAGAAGAGGGATATTCTGTCGGGCTTCGTGGGGAACGGATTATCATACCGTTTTACGAGAAAAGCTTGCATTACTAGAAGATTTTCTACGACAAAAGGCACCAGGCTGTCGTCTTCGTTCCATGGTCGATACGGGTGAATTATCAGACCGAGCTGTGGCCGAACGTGCGGGTATTGGTTGGAGTGCGAAAAATTGTGCAGTCATTACGCCTGAATTTGGTTCGTATGTCTATTTGGGTGAAATCATTACTGATTTGCCATTTGAATCAGATGAGCCGATGGAAGATCAATGTGGTGATTGCAGATTGTGCTTAGATGTTTGTCCAACTGGTGCACTTGTTCAAGGCGGACAACTGAATTCACAAAAATGTGTCGCTTATTTAACTCAAACAAAGGGCTTTTTACCAGATGAGTATAGAGCGAAAATCGGAAACCGAATCTATGGTTGTGATACTTGCCAAACGGTTTGTCCGAAGAATAAAGGGAAAATTAATTGGATTCATGATGAACTAAAGCCAGATCCAGAAATTGCTAAGCCATTGCTTGAACCATTACTTACGATTTCAAATCGCCAGTTTAAAGAAACCTTTGGTCATGTATCAGGATCATGGAGGGGCAAAAAGCCAATTCAACGCAATGCGATCATCGCACTTGCCCATTTTAAAGAAACTTCTGCTTTGCCTAGTTTAATAGAGGTTTTCCAAAAAGATGAACGTCCAGTAATTCGAGGAACCGCTGCTTGGGCTATTGGCAAAATCGGTGGAGAAGGTGTGGAGGACGTTTTGCAGAAGGGCTTAATGCATGAAGAAGATGAAGAAGTTCGAATGGAAATACAAAAAGGTTTAGACTTTATAGCAGAAAAAAATTAAGGAAGTGTCTAAGAAGTGTCTTTACACATCGTTTTATATCAACCAGAAATTCCAGCAAACACAGGTAATATTGCAAGAACTTGTGCAGGAACTAATACACATTTACATTTAATCCGTCCATTAGGATTTTCAACAGATGATAAAATGCTGAAAAGAGCAGGATTGGATTATTGGCATAGCGTAAATATTACTTACTACGATTCAGTAGAAGAATTTTACGAAAAGAATGCTGGCGGCACAATCTACTACATCGAAACTTTCGGAACAAAACCATATTCTGATTTCGACTTTAGTAATCCCGATGAAGAAATTTTCTTCATGTTCGGTAAAGAAACAACAGGTATTCCAAAAGATTTAATCAAAGACCATAAAGAGAAATGTTTACGAATTCCACAAAGTGAAAATGTTCGTTCATTAAATTTATCAAATACAGCAGCAATTATTATTTTCGAAGCACTTCGTCAACAAGGATTTAAAGGAATGCATTAATCCAACATAAAAAGAGGACTACCTTATAGGTTGTCCTCTTTTTATATAAGAAATTATTTTACAGGTTTGTCTTCATAACCAGCAGTAAAGATTGCAACTAAAAATGATAAGATTACACCAATAATTAAAATTAATCTCATGGAAGTACCTCCTAATAATAATTACAAGTTCATTTACAAGTATAGCCTAAATTCTTTGAAAATGAAACGCCATTTGCCTCTAAAACATAGCTGAAATAGTTCTTCATTCTTATGTTCCTCTTTTGCATAATTTTTCACTTAACAGGGAATAGTTAAATGAGAAAAATGTTTGGAGGTTATGAATATGGAAAAAGAGAAAGAAACAACAAGAAAATGGATCGATGGCCACTTCGTTTGATGAGGTTCAAGAACTTGGCAAACAAATGGAGAAAAGACGAGATGAAGCAGAATTAGAAGAAGTAGGGCGAGAACAAGATCCTGAGCAATTTGATGATAAATAAAGAAATGAAAACCCCTTGTAGATCAAATGATTACAAGGGGCTTTTCCTTATTGTAAGAATATAAGTTGAATCGCAAACAAAATTGCAAATAAATATAATAATGGGTGTACTTTACGGGCTTCCCCTTTAACTATTTTCAAAATAGGATATGCGATAAATCCAAAGGCAATTCCTGTTGAAATACTAGATGTTAATGGCATGATTAAAATAATAAGGAAAGCAGGAAACGCTTCATCGAACTCATGCCAATTAATGTCCTTTACAGAAGCAATCATTAAAGTACCTACGATGACTAGGGTTGGTGATGTTATAGCTGCAACTCCTGATACAGCCATCACTAATGGGCTGAAGAACGAAGCAATGATAAAGAGTATGGCTACAATTAAAGTAGTTAAACCTGTGCGGCCACCAGCTGCAACACCAGCAGAAGATTCAACAAATGCAGAAGTTGGGCTAGTCCCAAACATGGCACCAATTGTTGTACCAAGTGAATCGGCCAATAACGCTTTACGAGCTCGTGGTAATTCATTGCCTTTCATTAATCCAGCTTGCTTCATAATACCAACGAGTGTACCGGTTGTATCGAATAATGTCACTAATATGAATGAGAAAACAACACCATATAGTCCATATTGAATAACGTTTGAAAAGGCATCAATTGGGTTCCAGATTAAAACACCTTCTGGTAAATGAGGAAGAGCTACAACTTTGTGGATTTTAAGTTGTCCAGTACATGCAGCAACAATCCCAGTAATCACCATTCCTATAAATAGTGCGCCTTTTACATTTCGTACCATTAAAATAACGGTGATGATTAAGCCAAATAAAGTCAAAACAACACCAGGAGAAGTTAATTCACCGAGCTTTACTAAATTACTTTTATCTCCAACAATAACGCCGCCCATCCGTAGACCAAGAAAGGCGATAAACAAACCAATACCTGCTGTAATGGCACGTTTTAAATTTTCGGGAATAGCCGTTATTAGCTTTGCACGAAGCGGTGTGAGAGATAGAATAATGAAAATAATCCCTGCAACAAAGGAAGCAGAAAACGCAGTAATATAATCAATTTTCCCATTAGAAGCTAATACAACAGAATATGTGAAAAAGGCGTTCAATCCCATACCTGGAGCTATTGCAATTGGATAGTTAGCACATAAAGCCATCCATAAAGTTCCGACAGCGGCTGAAATGATAGTTGCCATAAAGACTTGATCTACAGGAACACCTGCATCAGATAAAATTGCTGGATTGACAACGATAATATATACCATGGTAAGAAACGTTGTAATACCAGCAATGATTTCTGTTTTAACGCCTGTACCATTTTCTTTTAAATGAAACATCTTATACCTACTTTCTAAATACGAACAATTAAAACAACATTTAATATAATATTCGGTTTCAGATAAGATTGCAACCAAATAGAAAAAGTCATTATTCTCGAAATGGTTTGACAATTTTCTTATAATAAGAGTACTGAGAAAAGGAGGAGTACCATGTATACAATTACTTCAACCAAAACACTACATAATGGAATAGCGATGCCTCGTTTTGGATTAGGTGTTTATAAAATGACCGAACCAGAAGAGGCATTCAATGCTATTAAAAAAGCATTGGATACAGGCTATATTGCAGTCGATACAGCGGCTTTTTATCAAAATGAAAAACAAGTGGGAGAGGCATTACGCGCATCTGGGAAGAAAAGAGAGGATATTTTCATCACGTCAAAAGTGTGGAATACCGACCAAGGTTATGATGAAACATTAAGAGCTTTTGAAAAAACGTTAACTGAACTGAATACAGATTATCTAGATTTGTATTTAACCCATTGGCCAGTTCCAGATAAATTTACAGAAACGTACCGTGCAATTGAACGATTATATGACGAGAAATTAATTCAAGCAACAGGCGTTTCAAATCACGAAATCCACCATCTTGAAAAACTATTTGCGAACAGCGAATATCAAACCAATGGTCAACCAAATCGAGTTGCATCCATATCTTTCTCAAGTAGAATTACGCAATTTCTGTAAAGAAAACGATATCGTGGTAACTGCCTGGTCTCCATTAGGACGAGGCAATGTTCTACAAGATGAAACCATTGCAGAAATCGGTAAGAAATACGACAAGTCTATTGCACAAACAATCATTCGTTGGCACTTACAAAGCGATCATATTGTTATTCCAAAATCAGTCACACCAAGCCGTATCGAAGAAAATGCAAATGTATTTGACTTCGAATTAACAGAAGAAGATATGAAAACAATCGACAACTTAAATCGCAACGAAAGATTTGGCTCACATCCAGATCATTTTAAGTATTAATGTTAGGCAAAAGAACAAAATATTATTAGAGGAATAGTAGTGCTAAATGATAATAGTTGGCACTACTATTTTTATTCACAAAAAAAGTACATCCCTTTTTGTAAGAGATGTACTTCAATATATTATTACTTTTTCAATATAGTTGCCTCAAAGAATTTTTTGAAGGTGTCTTCTGTCTGCTCGCCTACTACGCGTGATTGTTCTTTACCGTCTTTGTAGTAGACAAGTGTTGGGGTACCTTCGATTGCGATATTGATCCCAGCCTTGTTCAAATTCAAGAAGATTGTATTGATCAATATGAACGCCCATATCTTTTGCAAGCGGCATTAAAATTGGCGTGATTTTTTTACAGTGAGGACAATCGGACTGGAAGAAATAGACCATTTCTTCATTGCCACTTGAAATTTTCTTTTCTAATTCATCGGGCAGGATAATATTTTGGTAGTTCTTATCATTCAAAATATCAATGGTTGATTGTTCTAGTGTATCTTTACCATAAGGGTTATTTGCTAGCTTGTCTTTGTTCGAGTTACTATTGATAAAATATAAAACAACAAATGCAGCGATAATGATGAATCCGACAATTAATAAAATCGTTAGTTTGTTATCCTTTTTTTGTGCTGCAGATTTTTTGGAATTTGCCAATTATTTTTCCTCCTTAAGGGCTTTTAACATATAAAAGCTTGTACCAGCGATTAATAGAAAGGCCACAAGTGATAGGAACGGGATTGTTATAAAACCTAACCAGTTGATATATTGACCTGTGCAAGGTACACGTCCACAAGTAACTGCTGATTCTTGTAGGAATGGTACTTTTTGAATGCCGTAATGATACAAAGCGATACATCGCGCCTATACAAGAGAAGATTGCGCTAGTGACTGCAATGCGAGCATTCCTTTGAACATATGCAACCCCTAAAACGATGACGAGGGGATACATTAAAATACGCTGTATCCAACATAACTTACAAGGTTCAAAATGCTGAACTTCTGAAAAAAATAGAGAACCCATCATAGCGATGAAGGATACAATCCACATAAATAGAAGGCTATTCTCCAGCTTTTTTGACATAAGAAATCTCCTAAACTTAAAGTTTTTCTACAATTATAGAAGTAATCGTAATAGATGTAAAACGAATATTTTCTAGAGTGGCTTTTATTTCCATTCTAACATGAGGAAACTTAAAATAAAAATCTAAACTATCTCCGTCAAATTACCGAGATGCATTTAATGTGTTGGTTAATCTGGCAGTGGTATGATAGAAGGTACAATAGTAATAATTTAGCGCCAGAGATTGGAGGCACTTATGAAACCAACAGATCACTCGAATATCAGTTTATTAAAAGAAATCGCCGAATTGATAAATGAAGAAACGGAAATGCAACAAATGTTGCAAGGTGCACTTCATAAGTTTTTAGAAGGCACAAATTTTGAAACGGGTTGGATTTTCTTTGTCAATGACAAAGGACGATCTGAATTAATTGTACATGAAAATCTGCCACCTGCTTTGGCTCATAATAATTGTCAATTTCTAGCCAAAGGTGGATGTTGGTGTGTTTCAAAATATCGTAATGAAGAACTGTTAAAGGCATCAAATATTATAGAGTGTCAACGAATTGAAAATGCAACTGCTGCCTGTGTAGGTGATTGTGCTGGGATTACACATCATGCAACGGTTCCTTTGCAATCCGGACAGGAACGATTTGGTTTGCTCAACGTGGCTTCACCCAATACTGTCGGTTTTACAGACGATGAACTAGCACTTTTAGAATCGGTAGCATTTCAAATGGGTTCAGCGATTAAGCGAATTTTGTTAACAAAACAAGAGCAAGAAATGGCCCTTGTGCAAGAACGCAATCGCCTAGCAAGGGATTTACATGACTCAGTGAATCAGTTATTGTTTTCGGTTACATTAACATCGCGAGCTGGAATTGAAATGTCGGACCAACCTGAAATTAAAGAAACCTTTAAAGAAATTCAAAATTTAACACAGGAAGCATTAACAGAAATGCGTGCACTCATTTGGCAATTACGTCCAAAGGGATTGGAAAGTGGATTAATTGAGGCAATTAAAGGATATGCTGAGATGCTAGGTTTGCGACTAAAAGTAAAAGTATCAGGCGTACTGCAATTGCCATCACGTATTGAAGAAACACTTTTTCGCTTAACACAGGAAGCTCTCAATAATATAAGAAAGCATGCGGGTGTGAAAGAAGCAGAGATTTTTATCACGATTACACAAACAGACGTATTACTCGTTATTAAAGATGAGGGCAGGGGATTTCAAGTTGACTCACTTGTACAATTACCTTCTATTGGTTTGCAAAGCATGCGAGATCGCACAAAAGCCTTAGGGGGTTCTGTTGACTGGGTGAGTGATTTAGGAAAAGGTACAGAAATATTAATCCGCCTACCATATTAAAGGGGGAGAACGGTATGATAAAAGTATTAATTGCTGACGACCATCATGTTGTAAGAAGAGGCTTACTATTTTTCCTTAAAACCCAGAAGGATATAGAAGTCATTGGGGAAGCAAGCAATGGTAAAGAAGCTGTTGAACTGACCAAGAAATTACATCCTGACATTGTATTAATGGATTTAGTAATGCCTGTAATGGATGGAATACAAGCCACAAAGCGTATAAAAAATAAATTCCCAGAAACGCAAATATTAATGTTAACAAGTTTTTCTGACCGGGATCATGTCATTCCCGCAATTGAAGCAGGTGCAGCTGGGTATCAACTAAAAGATATCGAGCCTGACGAACTTGTACTAGCCATTCGTCGAGTGATGGCTGGAGAAAATATCATGCACCCACAAGCAACTAGTCAGCTTATTCTAAATCGCGAAAACATGGAAGAACTTCCTCATGTTAAGCATCCATTAACCCACAGAGAGCAAGATGTACTTGCAGAGTTAACAAAGGGGAAGAGCAATAAAGAAATTGCTGCATCCCTTTTCGTAACTGAAAAAACTGTAAAAACCCATATCTCCAACATCTTCGCAAAACTAGAAGTACAAGATCGTACACAAGCTGCACTATACGCCGTCAAACATGGACTGACAGAAGCTAGTGGAATATAAAGAATAGAGCGACTCCTATTGGAAAGGGAGTTGCTTTTTTTATGGTTGGAAAGATGGATTGGAGTGAGTTAATCTAATCGGAGCTTGATTCTAATTGAGGAGTTAGTTGTTCTAATAGTCGAGCGATGATTTCAATTGAAGACTGAATAATAGCTATCAATAGAAAAAATAAAAGCAGAGGGACCTCTGCTTTTATCTCTTTCTGTTTTCCAAATAATTTAGCAATTTACTAATATATCCAATAATAATACAATTATATATAAGATAGACAAAAAAATAGGGGATGTAGAGATGGAACGAAGTTTAAGTGAAACTTTTAAACGTTTTGCAAAAAATGAATGTGAAAACTCAAGTGAATTATACGAAACGCTTTCATACCAAATTGCAGAGGATTCCGATTTAATTGAACTAGCAACGCAAATTCCTGAAGGGCAGCCAGTGCCTAATCTATTCTTTGCAGCAACTCAATATCTATTAAGCGATGCACAACATGATTTGAAAAAATACTATGCATCTTTTACAGAGAATCCTCTTCCAGCAAAGAGTGCTTTTCCTTATTTCAAAGAGTTTGTTTTATCAAATCAAGAGGAGCTTAAACAACTTTTTCAAACAAAACTTGTTCAAACAAATGAAGTTCGCCGGTGTGCTTATCTATATCCAATGTTTGCAGATATTTACGAAAAACATCAAACTCCATTAGCCCTTATTGAAATTGGTACAAGTGCGGGATTACAGCTAGGTGTGGATCAATACCGTTATGTATATAGCAATGAAATTCAAGCAGGAAATCTAAATAGTTTGCTGACCATTTATTCTCAAAATAGAGGAAAGGACCTACCAACATCTATATTTGATATTCCTGTTGTCCAAACACGAATTGGAATGGATTTAAACCCAATTGACTTGAAAAATGAAGAAGAATTGAAATGGCTGCAAGCACTTATTTGGCCAGAACATCACGAAAGAAAAGATTTATTGAATAAATCTGCTGCCATAATAAAAAATTTAGATATCCAGTTCGTTAGTGGGGATGCAGTCGAGCAAATTGAAACAATTTGTGATCAAATTCCATTCAAATCAGCTAATTGTCATATTTCCACACGCATGTAGCAAATCAAATCCCTTCAGCATCAAAAGAAGAACTCATTGAAAAATTGAAGCTGATTAGTACAAAACGGCCTTTATATCATTGTTACAATAATATGTATGATACTTATCTACATCAAGATTATATGGATAACAATATTGTGAAATCTGAAAGAGTATTAGGTAAAACAGATGGACACGCAAGGTGGTTCACATGGGAAAACGAAATAGAATAGTTAAAATGAAAAAAGTCGACTTCTTACAAACAAGAAGTCGACTTAAAATTTAGAGGAAATGTTTCTCATTTTCGCGATTTAATCCTTCTGGCTCAATGTGAACAAGGACAACAGCGAATGGTTTTGCACGACGAATGGTTGTCTCAATTTCTTCTGTGATATGGTGGCTTTGCCAGACATTTAGTTCTGGATCAACTGTTACGGTTAAATCAACAAAGATTAAACTGCCATGATTTCGGCCTTTAAAATCAATTAGTTGAATTACACCATCTACGTTTTTAACTAGGACTGATAGTGCTTCTAATTCTTCTTCGTCAAATCCATCTGTTAAGGTATGAACCGCATCAAAGAAAATATCATAGGCAGTTTTAATAATTAAACATCCGACAATGATAGCCGTAAGAGAGTCGATGATTGGGAAACCGAAAATGGCACCGAAAATACCAATTGATGTACCAAGACTGACTAAAGCATCCGAACGGTTATCGTAAGCTGCTGCTTTCACTGCTGAACTTTCAATTCGATTTGCTAGTCTAATATTGTATAGGTAAACCAAATACATCACTACACAACTACCAAGTGCAACAAATGCTGTTAATAATGATGGTGTGACGTGATGGTGATTGATAAAGCTTTTGCCGGCGTTGAAAAGAACTTGAAACCCTACAACCGCCATGATAAAGGAAGCGATAAGTGAAGATATTGTCTCTGCACGCAAATGACCATAGTGATGGTCTTTATCTGGTGGCTTTTGAGAAATTCGAAGCCCGATTAGAACTGCTGCTGATGCAATGATATCGGTCGTATTGTTTAAACCATCTGCTTTTAATGCGGTAGAGTGGCCGATAAAGCCAATGGTCAATTTGACAGAGCTAAGTATAAGATAGGTAAAAATACTAAGCCAAGCGCCTTTTTCCCCTTGTCTTAAATTTGTATATAAGTCCACAATGTTTCCTCCCTGCAAAAGTTTCAGACAAGCGAAAAACGACGCACACTAATTTAGGTGTGCGTCGTTCGCTGTTAAGTTGGTGGGATTAGCTTTAAGATGCATCATTTTCTTCGCTATTTGAAGCTTGCTCGTCCAATTGTTCTGGAAGTTTTATGACCTCTAGATATAGAATATGGTGTCCATCAAGTTCTTTAATGATGAATTCATACCCTTGTTCAGTGATTTTCTCGCCTTTTACAGCATCGAAATCTTTTGTCATAAACCAACCACCAATTGTATCAATGTCATCTTCTTCAATATTAATCACTAAGAAGTCGTTCACATTCTCGATTAACATTTTGGCATCTAAAATATAGTGGCCTTCTTCAACTTTACGGATTTCTGGAACTTCATCTTGGTCAAATTCATCTCGGATATCACCGACAATTTCTTCGATAATATCTTCAATTGTAACAAGACCAGAAGTACCACCGTATTCATCCATTAGAATTGCCATATGGATGCGTTCACGTTGAATTTTCAAAAGTAAATCACTGATTGGCATCGTTTCAAATACGCGAATTATTGGTTGCATATATTCAGTAACTGGTTTTGAACCATTTGCTGGATCTTTAATGTAAGCTGTTAAAAGATTTTTCATATTGACGAGACCAATGATATGGTCCTTATCGCCATCGATAATTGGATAACGAGTATATTGTTCTACACCCATTACTTCAAATACTTCTTTTAATGTAAGCTCTTTTTCGATACCAATGATTTCTGTACGAGGTACCATGATTTCTTTGGCAATACGATCGTCGAATTCAAAAATGCTATTAACATATTTATATTCAGACTGATTAATCTCTCCGCCTTTTAAACTATCAGATAAAATAATTCTTAACTCTTCTTCAGTCATCGCGACTTCGGAATCTTTCATTCCTTTTAAGCCAAATAGAGCAGCTAAGCCATTGGCAGATGAGTTTAAGAGTTTGATGAATATGAACATAACATTATGAAATCCGATTAAGAAACCAGAAATATTAAGAGCTACACTTTCTGCTTTTTGAATCGCTAATGTTTTTGGTGCTAACTCACCCATAACAACGTGTACATATGTCACGATACCGAATGATAGGATAAATGATAGGATTGTTGTTACATTGGCGTTTAAGTTTAGCAGGTGAAATAATGGGTCTAGTATTTTTGCAACAGTACCTTCCCCTAACCAACCTAAACCTAAAGATGTAATGGTAATCCCTAGTTGGCAGGCAGATAAATATTCATCTAAATTTGAGACTACCTTTTTTGCTTTTAATGCTTTTTTGTTACCTTCAGCTATAAGCTGATCAATTCGAGTTGTTCTAACCTTTACGATAGCAAACTCAGTTGCTACGAAAACTGCTGAACATGCGATCAAGACAGCAAATGCTGTCAATCGTATGGCTATGTCCAAAGACTTCCTTTGTTCCAAGACCCAAATGAGGGGGAGAACAAAGTGTACACCTCCTGTGAATGTTAAAATTATTTATAGTTATGTAATATAATAATAAAATATTTATCGAGAAAAAACAAATCATCAAGATGGATATGCAAAAATCCTTTAACTTTTTACCTAAGAAAGTATTGCAAAAAAATTGAATCAATTATGCAGAAAAATTGACCAATGTTGTTATATGCAACTATTTAACAGAATTCAGAGATTTCAGATAAGTAAGATTGAAAAATTAAAGTGAAGAATATTTGATTAATTTGAAGGAACTTTTATTGTCTAGTACTCTGAATATTGTTGAGTGAAAGCGAAGATATCCCCGCAGGAAAGCGAAGCTGGTTCCACTTCTCTAAAAAATATATAGTATTAAATTAGTTTTCAAACCTTACAAAGACAAAGAAACCACCTAAATCAGCAAACTAATGTAAATATTAAGCAATAGTATTCAATTGATAAAATTTTCAAAAAGTATTGACAATTGGAAATTCGAGATGTTAATATTTAGAAACACTAAATAATTTAAGGAAATGGAGGTATGGAACATGAGAATGATGAAGCAAAAATCAACAATCAACAAACTTCATAATGTATCCACACCTACTTCTATTTTCTTATTCATTTTGAATTAATAGCAGGTACGGGTGTGTCCCGTACTCTTTAAGATTAGCGCATGCTCACTTTTGGGGTATGCGCTTTTTTTGCGCCTATTATTTCAAAAAGATCGTGTGAAAAACAAAAAAGGAGAGTGTACATTATGTTTATTCGCAAAATGGGAAGACAATTGAACAAGGATTCGATAGACGATGGTTAGCTTTTTTGGCATAAGAGAAGGGATGTTGAAAAAATGTTTGATGTATTAATAAAACTACAATGGTTTTTTAAAGAAAACTGGAAACGATATACGATTGCAGTTGTCCTGTTAATCGTTGCAAATACGTTGGAAGTATTGCCACCATGGTTAATCGGAGAATCCATTGATGCCATTTACCGTGGAACGCTAACAAATACACTGTTATGGCAATTGATTGGTGGATTAGCAGCCATCTTAATCACTGCATATATTGTCAACTTTATATGGCAGTATCAATTATTCGGTGGATCGAATGTGATTGAACGGAAACTTAGAAAAAATTTAATGTCACAGTTTTTAAGAATGTCACCGCCCTTTTACGAGCGTAATCGAACAGGTGATTTAATGGCTCGTGCGACAAATGATTTACGTGCAGTCTCTGTAACGGCCGGATTTGGTATTATGACACTTTTGGATTCAACATTATATCTTGGCACAATTATCTTAATGATGGGCTTTTCTGTATCTTGGAAATTAACACTTGCCGCCATTATCCCTTTACCAATACTTGCAATCACGATGCAAATTTTAGGTAAGAAAATTCATGAGAGATATATGGTTGCACAAGATGCTTTTGGCCAGATGAATGACCGTGTACTAGAAGCTGTCGAAGGTGTACGAGTGGTTCGGGCTTATGTTCATGAAAGAGCAACTGAAAAACAGTTTGCAGAAATGACGGAAGATGTTTATCGGAAAAATATGGATGTAGAGAAAATCGATGCATGGTTTGTACCAATTACGAGAGTTTTAACAGGGTTAAGTTATATGATTGGTCTTGGTTACGGGGCATACCTAGTATCAAATGGAGATATCACATTAGGAAAATTAGTATCTTTTAACGTTTACTTAGGTATGGTTGTTTGGCCAATGTTTGCAATTGGTGAGCTGATTAATGTCATGCAACGTGGAAATGCGTCATTAGATCGTGTACAAGAAACTCTAAATGAAAAAGAAGACGTAGCAGATCCACAAACACCTATTGTTATTGAAAAACCAAACTCAATTGTTTTCCATGATGTAACCTTCCAATATCCGCAATCACAATCTACGAACTTATCGCATTTAGAAGTATCCCTTGAAAAAGGCCAAACATTAGGGATAGTTGGGAAAACAGGTAGTGGTAAAACGACTGTAGTGAAACAATTGCTACGAGAGTATCCAACAGGCGTCGGAGCATTAAAGTTATCGGGAGAATTAATCGAAGCACAAACAAAAGAACAAGTACGCAATTGGATTGGTTATGTACCGCAAGATCATGTTCTTTTCTCAAGGACAATCAGAGAAAATATATTATTCGGTAAGCCGGATGCAACAGAAGAAGAATTACAAACAGCAATTAAAGTGTCATGCTTTGAAAATGATTTAAAAATACTACCAATGGGTTTAAATACATTAGTAGGTGAAAAAGGGGTATCTCTATCTGGTGGTCAAAAGCAACGAATTTCCATTGCACGGGCATTGATACGAAATCCGGAGATACTAATCATGGATGATTCACTTTCAGCAGTTGATGCAAAAACAGAGAGTGTGATTATCAAAAATATCCAGCAAATTCGTAAACACAAAACAACAATCATTGTAACGCACCGTTTGTCTGCCATTATGCATGCAGATTGGATTATCGTGTTAGAAGACGGCAAAATCATTGAAGAAGGTACACATGAACAACTTATAGAAAAAGATGGTTGGTACAAAGAACAACATGATCGCCAACAAATTGAGGAGGCGAAATAATGAGTACAACCAAAAGACTTTGGCAATATGCCTTACAATATAAAAAAATAGTAGCTATGGGACTTTTCCTATTAGCAATTGCAGTTGCCGCGGATATAGCAGGGCCATTAGTAGCGAAGAAAATTATTGATGAACATATCGCAAAAGCGACAACATTAGGTTTGGAATTTAAACCAATCGCTATATTACTCGCTGTTTTCTTATGCTTAGCTATAATCACTGCAATATTCAGATATGGTCAATATATACTTTTACAAAAAGGCGCCAACCGTATTATTCAAAAAATGCGAAACGATGTTTATCAACATATACAAACTCTACCAATTCGTTATTTTGATCGCTTACCTGCAGGAAAAGTAGTATCAAGAGTGACCAATGATACAGAAGCCATACACGACTTATTTGTTCAAGTATTATCCCAATTTGCAGCAAGTTTTATGACGATATTTGGTATCTATGTTGCGTTATTCTTCCTTGATTGGAAAATGGCCTGTATGGCATTACTCGTTGTACCATTGCTTATTCTATGGGCAATTCTATATCGTAAATATGCAGCAAAATACAATCATATTGTGCGTAGTAAATTATCTGATATGAATGGAATGATTAATGAGTCTATTAATGGCATGACCATCATTCAAGCTTTTGGAAGAGAAAAGCAAATGGCAGAGGAATTTAATGAATTAAATGATGACTATTATAAATATCAAAATAAGCTTGTATTACTAGATTCAGCCACTTCACATAATTTAGTGGGAGTTATAAGGTCGCTAACATTTATCTTGTTTATATGGTATTTTGGTAGCGCAGAATTGACTGGGAACAGTGCTATATCAATTGGGATGTTATATGCATTTGTCGATTATATTACACGACTGTTCAACCCAGTTACGAATATTGTCAATCAACTTGCCAATTTAGAAAGAGCAAATGTTGCATCTGAACGTATCTTTGATTTATTAGATCAATCAGGAGAAGCAGTCGATGATACGAAAATTGACCGTTATCATGGTGATGTAGCATTTAATCATGTTTGGTTTGCTTATAAAGATGAGGAATATGTGTTAAAAGATATCCATTTCAAAGCGAAACAAGGTGAAACCATTGCATTGGTAGGGCATACGGGATCTGGTAAAAGTTCAATTATGAATTTATTATTCCGTTTTTACGATGTGACGAAAGGTTCCATCACGATTGATGGGTTGAATATTCAAGATTATTCTCGCCAAACTATTCGTGAACATATGGGCATCGTGTTACAAGATCCTTATCTATTTACAGGTACCATTAGCTCGAATGTTAGTTTAGATGATCCAAGAATATCACGAGCAACAGTAGAAAAAGCTCTAAAAGCAGTGGGTGGCGACCAGGTATTAGCTAATTTACCAGGTGGCTTAGACGAACCAGTTATTGAAAAAGGAAGCACCCTTTCATCTGGTCAGCGTCAATTAATTTCATTTGCAAGAGCATTGGCATTCAATCCAGCTATTTTAATATTGGATGAAGCCACATCTAATATCGATACAGAAACAGAAGAGATCATCCAACACGCAATGGAAGTATTGAAAAAAGGCCGCACAACATTCATCATCGCCCACAGACTTTCTACTATTAAAAACGCTGACCGTATCCTAGTGTTAGACAGAGGTGAAATAGTAGAACAAGGCTCACATGAAGAACTACTAGCTTTAAATGGGCGATATAACCAAATGTATAAATTACAATCTGGGGAAATGAAATAAGAGATTCGTTAATCATATGAGAATTGGAAGAATGTTCATATACTTGGAACTGAAAACTTTTCATGGAATTAGTACTTCAAATATTAAGGAAGTGGAATCGTGCTGCGACTCACGGAAAATATGCGAGAAGGTGAGGACCTGCGCGAAGGAACGGAGACTCACCGCTAGTCCTTAGGAAAGCGTAGCTGGTTCCACTTCAAACTAAAATAAAATAAGTATGAAACTAGTTTTTCAACCATCATATAATTTGGAGATTTTTCCTTGAAAATAACCTTTTATCCAACTTCGAACACCATCGTTCCTAGTTGGATTTTTTCTTTTTACGAATTTCATCACTGCAATAATCCATTAAAAACTGGTATTATAGATATTGGCGTTTTTAAAAATTGTATGAACCAAGTAAGCACTGGTAAGTTCATTGTTGATAGTGTAAATGAATTTACCAGTGTTCATTTTGAAAATGAAAATTAACTAATGAAAGGAAGATATGTTCATGGCACAAGTGATGTCTAAGCCTGCAGTGATGCGTACAAATATCATACTAACGAACAAAGCTCGAGATGGTATACAAGCATGGGCGAAGGATGAACATGCTTTTTTTCATCTCCAAAAATCATTTGTTGTACATATTGAGCATGTACTAAATACATCAAAAGACGAAATGGCGACTACGCTTTATTTCGATAATATTGAAAATACCGTCCTCGCAGAAAAACTCGAAGGACAAGTAGCGGTGATGAATTGCGTAGTAAAGTATGATGGTTTACTTGCTACCAATTTCCGAGTACTTAGTAGTCGAGTACCAGTTCATACAAATAGACGTTTCAAAACAAAATTGGAGTTCGCAACAAATGCTAGTAATACAGTTGGCTTGCCACTTGAATTGCATAGTAAAATTCGAGAATTACCGATTGCAGAAGAACGTTCTAAGTATGTACAAAAGCGGATTTCCAGCTGGGAAGGGTATTTAAAAATCCAAGAACGTGATGCGACCATTGATGATATGAATGTCAGTTTCTCGCATTATGATTTCAATGAAGATTTCAGTCGAATTACTTTTCATATTAATGGTCTAAAAGAAGGCGAATGGAAAAAAGTCGTTGGATTAAGTGCAAAAGTACAAGGGCAAAAAGACGAATTGGGATCTGTATTGAAAGCACAAGCTTCAAAGAAAACCGTCGAAATCGAATTACGTCCATTTATCCAAGAACAAGTGCGAAAGAATAAATGGCATCCAAAATCAAAAGAATTGGTCTTTAGCAATTTTGCGACACTCAGTCAGATTCGTCGATTACGAAAGGGCTTTAGTGATTTAGAAAAAGGGCTTGCTGCAAATGCCAATTTAGAGAAAATCCTCTTTGAGGAACGTCCACGCATTCAACAACCTAAAAAAAGAGCAGAACTTTCTTTTGACAATCGTCTCAATGAGTTCCAAAGAGAAGCAGTAATAGGAGCTATGTCCGCTGAGGATTTATACGTGATTCAAGGACCTCCAGGTACAGGGAAAACAACGGTTATTTCAGAAATCTGTCAGCAAAATGCAAAAGCAGGTTTGAAAACGCTCGTCGCTTCACAATCCAATTTAGCGGTTGATAATGCACTCAGTAGATTATTAGCAAACAAAGATATCCGCATCCTTCGATATGGACGTACAGAAAGTATCGAAGAAGAAGGCAAAAAGTTTATTGAAGAAAATGTGGCACTATATTGGCGTGAACAAACATTACACGATCTAGAAGCAGAACTAGCCATTCATAGAGACCGAACTGCAGAACTAGATGCAGCTATCGATAAAAAAGAAACTGAATTACAAGGATTACAGGAACAGCTGTCCATTCTTGAAGCAAAAATCATTGAACAAGAACAAGCAGAAAAAGACTTAGTCATTGTAGAAGAAGATATAAAAAATCTGAAGAAATCGTTAAGTGCATTACGAAAAGAACTACGATTATTAGAAGAACAAACTGGTGAGCTATCTGCTAAACGGTCAAAAGAAGAACAACAAATCAATGAATTGGAAGAACTGCTTGCAGGCTACGGTTCCTTGGAAAAACTTGTAGAAGCAGAACAACTTAAACAAGCGGAGGTAGTAAAACTACGTCAGCAGGTATCCTATTCAAACGCAAAAGGTGAATTGGAAAAAGCTGAAATCGCCTTTAAAAATGCGCAAACAGCTTATGAAGAATGGGTTAACAATCATCAAAAACTGCAAGCCTCTAAAGAAGCAATTGAAGAGTGTAAAAAGATTCAAGATTTAAATGCATTTATGGAAGAACATCAAATTCAAGCCAATACGAAAATTGAATGGCAACGCAATTCGTTTGCACGCATCCAAGCGGAAATGTTTGGCTATAACGATTGGAAAGAAGTGAGAAATCGTTTAAATAGTGCAATTGGCTTTTTAGAGAAGAAAATCGGTGCAGGACAAAGTCAACAAATTCTACAAAAAGTTGAGCAACAAGCTACAAATGGCTACTCATCTTATTCCATTCGAGAAGTAGATTCAGCAATTGATCATTTCAAGAAATTTTTACTTGAAACGCAAGATTTATATGTCAATCAACTCTATGTTTATCTAGAGCGTTTATATAATCGTCGCCTTTTTGTTGAAGAACAGTTTGGAATGCTCGAAAATCAGCGATTAGAAATCATGCGTCTTTTCCAAATGATGAAACAAGAAGTGGAAAACCAAGTTTCTTATATTTTAAATACATCAAAGCAACATGAAAGTGGATTGTTAAATGTAAGAAATAGATGGAATGCAGAGGTTGAGCAACTAAAACGAAAACTAGATCAATTAGCTGGAGTAGTTGATGAAAATGAAATGCAAATAGCACTAGTTGATCTTCAAGATACGTTATCACAACAAGAAAAAGAATTAGAACTGTTAACGAGTCAAAAGCAAAAAGTTGCCACAACTTTACCAAAGTTAGAAACTTTGCAGGAAGCGTTTAAACTGATTGTTGAAGAAGAAGCTACTGCATTAAAGCAATTGTCACAAAAAGAAGCAGAAGTAAAAGATATTAATGTAAAAGGTATTGCACAAGAGAAAAAATTAAAAGAGCTTGAACAAATTCTGCAACAGGATTTAACAAGACAAAAACAATACACAGAAGAAACAATCAAAGCTGTTAATAAGCAAATTGAGAAGCTGCTTCACGATAAACAACAATTACCGATTAAGCAACAATTGCAACAACAATGGCATCAATTATTATTAAATGCTAGTGAACACGATTTGGATGAAATCCGAAAATTATATGTCAATCATGCAAATGTTATTGGAACAACTTGTGTGGCTTCCGCACGTAAAGAATTTATGGAAAACTATCCTACATTTGATGTGGTCATTATTGATGAAGTCTCAAAAGCAACACCACCTGAATTATTATTACCGATGTTAAAAGGTAAGAAAATCATATTGGTAGGGGACCATCATCAACTTCCACCATTAATCGGTGACGATACTTTAGAAGAAACGTTAAAAGCAATTATAGAAGAAAGCGATGATTTACAAGAAATCAATGAGTTAAAGAAACTCCTAAAAGAATCCTTATTCGAACGTCTATTCAAAAACTTGCCTAAAACAAATAAACAAATGTTGGCAATCCAATATCGTATGCATGAAAATATTATGAAAACGATCACGCCATTTTATGAAAATGAAGATAACCATCTTCGTTGCGGCTTAGAAGACTCAGATAAAGTACGAGATCATCACTTGGAAGGGCATTTTGTAAAACGACAAGACCATCTAATTTGGCTTGATATGCCAAGCAGAAAGCCATATTTCGAAGAACAGATGAAGAACGGAAAGAGTCGTTTTAACCCAGGAGAACTCGATACCATCCGCCATGCTTTATTGGATTTGGATCAATCAACTAAAAATGCAATAGCAAATGGGAATTTACCAGAAGGCACGAAGAAAAGTGTTGGGGTAATTAGTTTCTATGGTGAACAAGTAAAGAAAATTGACCATCTTACTCAGCAAGAACTAAAATTAGATCATTTACAATTACGTACCGGTACTGTCGATAGATTCCAAGGGATGGAAATGGACGTCATCATCGTTAGTATGGTTCGTAATACTGAACATAAAGGTGGAGACATCGGTTTTGCGAATGACTATCGCAGATTAAACGTTGCCCTGTCTCGCGCTAGAGAACTATTGATCTTAGTTGGTAGCACGGAAATGTTCACAAAACGTGCTAAGAAAAAAGAATCTCGTGAAATGTACAGTCATTTACTTAGTGTTGTTAAGTCACAAAATGGACTTCGAGACGAAAAAGGAAATCCAAAATAACCATTGAAGGGAGCACCTATATTGAAAGCTCTAGAGAAAAAGCTAACAAGTAAAATCAAACAAGACAAGCAAGCTGAAATCTTAGCAACATCAAGCTGGTGCTTTCCTATTCAAACAGTAGAATTCAACTATCAGCCAGTAAAACGCCAGACGATGGATATCTTGATGAAAATGATTTTACTAAGTTTACAACAAGCAGAAATTGCTGACCCAAAAGAACTGAGTGACTTATTATTAGTGGAAGAATTATTTATTCGAGATCTACTACAAAGCCTCTCAAATACAGGTTTAGTGGAAAAAGAAGAGTATTATCAGCTAACAGCTAGAGGAAAAAAACAGTTAGAAATGGGCATTTTCGAAGAAGCCCAGGAAGAAGAAACTAAAACATTACTCTATAGTGCAAACCATAAAGCATTTCTACCAGGTGATATCGAGCAATTGGATGATTTTGATGAATTGCCAGAAACCTTCGCCTATGCTTCAGAAGAGTCGATTGATGTGGATGAAGAAGTAATCACCCATGCACTACAAGAAAATCGCACAGTACCAGTTGATGAATGAGCAAGGTGAAAATGCAGTCCAAACATTTATCACCTCAATCGAATCCAAAAAAACCATCCAAATCAACGACATCCCTTGCATGCAATTTGTCATCTACAACAAAGAAAAGGACTTACTCTATGTTCGCGTATGGAACACACTAACAGGACATTGGGATGAAACATTAGAAAAATTGCTAACAGAAAAAGAATTACTAAAATGGCGTGAGGAATACTTAGAAGAATAAGGAACTGTACGATAAGTCTTTATTAAAAAAAAATATAGAAATCAATTGATGGAAATCTGCTTTTCGTATAGAATGGCAGATTTTTTTGTTAAATAATTTTGTTAACCTTCGTCCGCTATTTCTCTAAAGTTCGCGAACAAGTAGAGAGTTAATCATAAACATGAAACAACATTAGTTCATGAACCATTTTCTTCACTTGTTCTTCATCTGGCGGTATCAAACCTTTCCACTCAATCGCTCCATCCTTTTCATAGATTCCTTCATATCGATTTTGTTTATAAAAGAAACTAATCGTCCAGCCTGGTAGCTGTTGATTTTCATAAAGTGGTTTAAAACTGAAATGTTGAATCAAATGTTTAGCCCCCTTCAAAGTAAATAACTTTCACTTAGTATAAATTACCATCTGAAATTATCAAAGCAAAACCAGCGAATTGTCGAAAGATAGCTAATAATTTTATAACAATGCACGGTCTGCTATAATATACCTTAGTTTTAAAGAAGTGGGTGAAGTTAGATGAATAGTCTATTATTGATCATATTTATGACCATAGTCGGATCAGTAATTGGTGGGATTACAAATTATATTGCTATTAAAATGCTGTTTAGACCATATAATGCAATTTATCTTGGCTCTTGGCGATTACCATTCACACCTGGTTTAATTCCTAAAAGACGTGATGAATTAGCAAAACAGCTTGGAAAGACAGTTGTAAATTATTTATTAACTCCTGAAATGTTCCGAAAAAAATTATTCACAGATAACAATAAGAAAATCGTGGAGAAATGGTTAAACGATAAAATCAAAGAAATTATTTTTACAGAAGATAAAACCATCAATGATTGGCTACATCAAGTGGGTGTTACAAATTTACCTCATACAATTGAGGGGAAGATTGATCATCTTGTCGATAACCAAATCGATCATTTGAATAATACATTAACTACGAATGCAATCGAAGCTTTAATGCCTGCATCATGGCAAGAAAAAGCATCCAAAAAGATTCCCGAGATTTCACATTATATTTTGAAAAAAGGCGAAGATTATTTTGAGTCAGAAGAAGGGTTTCAAACCATTAAACGATTAATCGATGACTTTTTAGATTCTAAAGGGACACTTGGCGGTATGATTCAAATGTTCTTAGGTGATACCAATTCACTTGTTGGTCGAATGCAAAAAGAAGTGAACAAATTTTTGAATGCACCTGGTACAATGGTATTGCTTACCAATATTTTGACCACCGAATGGAATAAGTTAAAAGTACAATCCGTACCACAATTAGTAGGAGAGTTAGACTTCGCTTCGACTAAAGTGAGAATCCAAGAATATGTAAAAAAAGAAATCCAATTAGAAAATCGTCTGGACAAACCACTTGCCTATTATTGGAAAGATGGTGCTGGGTGGTTTGCTCAAAATGTCGTGCCGCAACTAGTAGAAAGAGGCTTTGCAATGGCCGAAGATAAACTGGACGAAGCGATCGAACGCTTGAATATTCAAGAAATCGTGAAAGAACAAGTGGATTCATTCCCAGTTTCAGTTTTAGAAGATCTAGTATTAGGTATCTCAAAACGCGAATTCAAGATGATTACATTACTTGGATATGTACTTGGTGGAGTAATTGGAGTCATACAAGGTATCATAGTAACCATATTCTAGACTATCCAGCTAAAATGGTTGGTTTAAACAAAGTCTAAAAAAAAACAGAAAGTAGGGAAATGACTTGATTAATATTTATAACGAAATCAACGCATTAGAAGGAGCATTCCGCAAAACAAACGAGTATAAAGCATTAGAAGAAGCGATTTCCGCAGTTAAAGTAGATTCAGAAGCCAAAGCAATTTTCCAAAACTTCCGCAAAGTTCAACTTTCATTACAAGATAAACAAATGAAAGGCGAACAACTTCAAGAAGATGAACTACAATACGCTCAAAAAACAGCACAACTAGCACAACAAAATGAAAAAATTGCAAAGATGCTACAAGCTGAAATGGCCTTAAGCGGTATCATCGAAGAAATTAATCGTGTCCTTGTGAAACCGATTCAAGGGTTATACCAAGAATTAGATAAATAATTAGTCAGACAAAAAGCTCTCAAGCTCAATGCTTGAGGGCTTTTTTACATAAAAGGAATTATTGAACTTTGCAATTTTTAATAAAAGAAAATTATTTGAAATACCATTTGAGAGCATTTGTGTACATGATTTTGATAATTTTCTACAATATAACTTGGAGGTAAATATCCTTGGTTCTCAATAATTGGAAAGTCAAAATCAATAATATGAAAATGTGCATCAAAAATTCTCATTATAATTCCCTCCTTTCTTTAACATATCAAATAAGATATATAAGGTGAATTATGGATTTTTTATGTAAATTGATAATTTTATCTTATAGAACTAAAATGGCCTGTTTCTTATGCAAGAATAAAACGAAACAAGATTCTTTTCGAGATTTCACTTAAAATTTGCTACAATAGATTAGATGTATTAAAAAATACCTGAACGACAATATAAAGAAAATAATTTGAAAATAGATCGTAAAATGCAATAAAGAAAGTAGTGAACAAATGTATGAAAGTATTAAAAGTATCTGAAGAATTCCCACAAGATTTTATGCGTGTGTTCCATGATATAACGAATTTGTTTTTTGAAGATACAAAGCTAGCAAAAGGTGACATGGCACCTGATTTATTGGTTTCCTTGAACCATTCTACAAACGAGCAATTTACCATCATTGCAGATGCGACATTGCAAGCAGAGGGAAACCAATACGAAAGTCATTTTGAGCAAGGATATGAGTCAGAAGGGACAGAAAAGGAACAGAAGATTCGTTTGAAACGTGCTTTGTCACATGTATTACTTGATACCTTGGAACAAATGACGGGGATTAAACAACAATGGGGAATTCTTACGGGTATTCGCCCAACAAAGCTATACCATAAATTTAGAAAAGCAGGATTATCTGAAGATGAAATTCATGACCGATTGACAACTGAATTTAGCCTATCTGATGAAAAGATTGCATTGCTAAAAAGTATAGTGAATACACAACTGAAAGCAATCCCTGATTTAGACGCAATTGGTAAAGAAGTGAGTATCTATATCGGGATTCCATTTTGTCCAACCAAATGTGCGTATTGTACATTCCCTGCGTATGCCATTCAAAGTAATCGCAAGCAAGGCAAGGTTGCAACGTTTTTAGATGGTTTGCATTATGAAATCGAAGAGATGGGGAAATGGTTAAAACAGCATGATATGAAAATCACTTCAGTCTATTGGGGTGGGGGTACGCCAACTTCAATTGAAGCAGAAGAAATGGATGCATTGTATAAAACAATGTTTGATTCATTCCCACATCTTGAAACAATTAGAGAAATAACAGTTGAAGCTGGAAGACCTGATACAATCACACCAGAAAAATTAGACGTGCTAAAAAAATGGGGAATCGACCGAATAAGTGTAAACCCACAATCCTATACAGACGAAACATTGAAAGCAATTGGCCGTCATCATACAGTTCAAGAAACAATTGATAAGTTTTGGATGGCAAGAAAAGCTGGGATGAATAATATCAATATGGACCTCATTATCGGACTTCCAAATGAGGGCATAGAAGAATTTGAACATTCTCTAAGTGAATCCGAAAAAATGATGCCAGAATCCTTAACAGTTCATACGCTGTCATTTAAACGTGCTTCAGAAATGACACATAACAAGGATAAATATAAAGTAGCGGATCGTAAAACAGCTGAAGCGATGATGCAACGTGCACACGAATGGACAGATGATCATGGGTATACACCATATTATCTATATAGACAAAAGAACATCTTAGGCAACTTAGAAAATGTAGGCTATTCAATTCCAGGTGAAGAAAGTATCTATAATATTATGATTATGGAAGAAGCACAAACAATCATAGGTTTGGGCTGTGGCGCTTCAACAAAACTCGTAAATGCAGAAACAGGGAAGATTAAGCAATACCACAATCCAAAAGAACCTGCAGCATATATCTTAACTTATGAAGAAGCAATCCATAAAAAAATCCAAGCATTAGACGAGTTATATGGTTTTGAAGTAAGTAAATAGTTAAAAACGAAAAATGAAAGGGAGACGTCATTGTGATGTCACTCTTTCTTTTTTTCTTCCCTCAACCACAACGCGATTTGCAAAACTAGAGCATCATGAAAAACAGTAGGATTATATCCAGTTTGTTCATAAATTTGGTTCAGTCGATAAGATAAAGTATGTCTATGAATATTCAAAGCTTCAGCGGTCACTGAAAATTGTTGATTGCATTGCAAAAACAATTCTAAAGTATGTAATAGTTTCGGGTTAATCTTATTTAATATTCGATTCGTAAAATGGCGTGCTTCGAATGAATCTTTCCTTTTTAGTAATGAATGAAGTTCTACGGATTCAAAAAAAGTAATATGTTGTTCTGGTTCGCTATATTCAATTGCGGTTTTAGCAGTATCGTAAGCATGGCGAATCTTGCTTAAATCATCTACTACTTGTCCGACGCCCATTTTGACATTCGCATATTTTTTTATATCTTTAGCCAATAATGATAAATTCTTTTTCAAAATTTCCTCATTGATTTCAGATGTTAGTATAAAAAATTCGTCAAATTGATATTTACCAACTAAAACAGGTTCATGGATAAAGAAATCTTCTAAGTATTCGACAAAAGATTGATAAGCATCTTGTGTAGGTGTTGCTTTAACAAGGATTAAGTAAAATGGAGGCTCTGTTGAAAAAGAAATTCTAGACAATCGTTCTGACAGTAATTTTTCCGTGTGTTGCTCATTTAATAAATCTTCAAAGATACGTTCACTTATTTTCCGTTTCCATTCGGATTGTGACACGATTAATGCTTGATGCACCATCATTTCCGTCGTGAGTTCTACCAATGACGCAATTTCAATTAGCTCGTTAGGGTCCCCAGTAATTCCAACTACACCTACTAATTCATTTTGAAAAAAGATTGGAAGACTAATCCCAGGTTTAGCTTTCGGATATAAGTGAATGTTTTGCTCCGTAATGATTACAGGTTCTTCTGTTTCTATAACTCTTTTTGCACCCATATGAATAGTTTCAACACGTAATTGATCCCCAGACGCTAGAATCATTCCATTTGTATTCGTTATAATAATATTACGGTGAAGTCTTAACATCGTTTGTTCAACTATTTGGTTAGCCAATTGTTTTGAAATCAAATCTATACTCCTCCATGTCCAAAAATATCACTGATATATTAAGGAAAATTATACATTAAGTATAATGGTAAAATGAATATTTATCACTATAATTAAGAGTTTTACTTTTAGGAGGAATTGACATGAAAATCATTGTCAGCCCAGATTCTTTTAAGGGATCATTATCAGCAATAGACGCGGCAAAAGCGATGGCAGAAGCGATTCAAAAAGTTGATGGGAAAATTGAAACTGTACTATTACCTGTAGCAGATGGTGGTGAAGGTACGCTTGAGCCACTTATGAACGCAACAAATGGAAAGATTAAAACAGTTCAAGTTCAAGATCCGTTAGGTAGAATCATAATTGCCGAGTATGGCATTCTTGGCGATGGTGAAACTTGCATTATTGAGATGGCAAAAGCATCAGGTTTAACCCTACTATCACGAGAAGAACGTAATCCATTCATTACTTCCACTTACGGCACAGGTGAATTAATTCTTCATGCATTAGATGCTGGGTATCGGAAATTTGTCATTGGTATTGGGGGAAGTGCTACAAATGATGGAGGTACAGGGATGCTTGCTGCTTTGGGGATGAAGTTTTTAGATGCAAAAGGTCAAGAATTAGCAAAAGGTGCAAAGTCATTAAGAAATTTAGTGGAAATTGACTCTAGCAAATTTGACCATCGCATAAATGAATCTCAATTTATCATTGCATGCGATGTGGATAATCCGCTAATAGGTCCAAATGGCGCAACTGCAATCTTCGGCCCTCAAAAAGGAGCTACTGTAGAAATGATAAAAGAGATTGATTTCAATTTAAGTCATTTAGCAGATTTAATAGAAAATGTTACAGGTATTGCACTGCATCAAATGGAAGGGGCGGGTGCTGCTGGTGGTATTGGAGGAGCATTTATAGCCTTCTTTCCAGTAAAACTAAAGCCAGGAATTGAAGTTGTCATGGAAGCAGTAGATTTTAAACATCATCTTCAATCGGCGTCATTTGTGTTAACAGGGGAAGGAAAATCAGATTTACAAACACTTGCTGGAAAAGCGCCAATTGGAATAGCGAAAGAAGCAGCAAAACAGCAAGTACCAGTGGCCTTAATATCTGGCTTTGTAGAAGAAAAAAGCATAGAACAACTAGCAAACTACTTTATAGAAATTGCTAGTGTAGTCAATGAACAAGTATCAAGTAAAGAATCAATAGAAAACCCTTCTTTACATTTAAAACAAAGAACATATGAAACGGTACTAAGACTTTTAAAACTATAGAGGTGTTAATGTGATATTTCTAATTGAAAGACTTACTTTTTCTTAGCAATACGTGAATGTCTTTTTTCAGCACCATTTGATATAAATATGAAGGCAATACAATAATCTACGATCATAATAGTCCAATTGCCAAATGAGAAAAAAAGTGACATCAAATATGATAAAGTGAAACTTCAATCAGTGGGGGTCTTCTTCCGACGTACAGGACGTACTAGTGCCAACGTTGCCACAGGACGTGACTTTTTTAGTAGGCCATCCCCCACTGATTGTTAGTTGAACCAATCGGGCATTTACGGGCAGTTATCTCCCACCTATACTTCTTCGAATTCTCTAAAGCCTTGAGGTGGGAGTCTTACTGCCCGTTAATGCGGATAAAATCGGACAAAGTAATATTAAAGTTAAGCCAATTGCAAATGCCACCTTTTCGGGTAAGGCTTTAATTTTATCTAACATTAATTCTCCCCCTCAAAGTTATTTAAAACTACTAATTATAAACTCTTATAGAATTCTCATTGAATAACCCTGTTTTTTAAATTGGAAAGAAATATCATTTTATATTATACAGTGGTTTTTTAAATATTCAAAAATACTTTCAAACTCACCTCAAAAGGGAACCCGAGAGTGGAAAATACACTAGCTCTTATAAATGAAAATGGACAAGCCATGCATAAATCTAGTAATGATTACATACCATAGAACATACTAAGCATCAGACAACATTACACTAGAATGCTATAATAATAAAATCAATACAGAGTAATCGACATAATAATAAAAAAGCACAATTCCGAGTTCAGTCGATCAAATATTCGTATTGGAGGTCTCTTTTATGGATGAAGTAACATTAAAAAAACAATTGTTGGATATTCGAAGTGGAGAAATTACGCGGGATGATATCAATCAACAAGAATTGATTGATGCGATGATGGAGTATATTGGTTCATCTGATACCGAACTTAGAGAAAATTTAATCTATCGGGAGTTTAGTCGATTAATTCATGATGATTATATATCGGATGACTCACTCGTCGATTTGCTAAATAAAGCATTAGGGGACGAGTTTTTATTTTTTGAAATAGGGGATGTAGGGACAAATAATATTTTCAAACGTGCGCATTCCGTTTTATTGATATCAGCAATATTAGCAAAGGACTTAGAGCGCTCATTTATCTCTTTGCCATTACTCGATACAGTAAAAAATGAACTCCTACTCTATTTAGATTTAGAACAAGACTTAAGAGGTTATATTCCTGACAAAGGATGGGCTTATAGTATAGCTCTTACTGCAGATGCAATCGATGAATTGGTTAAAAACCCTAAATTAAATGTGCAATATTATCCAGCCATTTATCATGCACTAGTAAATAAAGTATTTACTTATGCGGATGTCTATATTGCCGATGAGGATGAACATTTACTAAAACCAATTATGACGATGCTAGAAATTGGGTTGCCTTATGAAATTGTAGAAAACTTATCTACGATCGTACCTAAGTTTTTAAAACAACAAAAAGATAAAATCGATGAGGAAAAATATTTGAAGCTTCATGCGAATTGCAAAAGCTTTTTAAAAAGCTTCTATATTTCTACCGGGTCAAATGAAAAATACAATTCACTTCAACAACCGATTAAAAGTTGTTTAGCTGAAATCTAAAACGTTTGTATACTCTCTCTTTTAAAATGATTGTTTTAGCTGCACTAATTTTAATAGATTGAAGTTAAAAGTTATCCTAAAAAAATAATTGAATGAAAAAGCCTGCATTTATTTATGATAAATGTAGGCTTTTTTTATAGCTGTTATTGAATTTTATGAGAATGTTAATACTTTAATATTCTTGAAAACGAAAATATTAATATAATGGAATGGGATAGTTTTTATTTAAAAGGGAAATAAATACATAAGACTTTTAGTGAATTAGTTTATTAATATTTTTCAAAAATGTGACAATAGATTGAATATACAGTAATTTATAAATATATATAATGTCCTATATTTATTAGTTATTTGACTATTTAGACCATTTATTATAAATAAAAATACAAAAAACAAATAGAAGTAAGAAATTGGTGATAGTTTTGAATTACTTCATTTGTTGCGAATTTAAAAATATTCTATTAACTTCTTTATTTCTGTTTATTTGTTTGATATAGTATTAACAGCTATTTAAAAATAGTGAAAATTCTATATAGTATTAAGGGGGATTCAAAACATGAAGAAGAAAAACTTTATGTGGTTAACAATCCTTGCTGCTCTTACTTTAGTATTAGGGGCTTGCGGCTTTGGTGGAGATTCATCAAAAGATTCTTCAAAAACATCTGGCGAAAAAAATCTGAATCTTGCAATCGCTTCAGAACCACCTAGCTTAAACCCACAATTAGCAACAGATTCTCAATCTGGATCAATTCTTAACGGGGTATTCGAAGGTTTAACTCGTGTAAATGATAAAGATGAAGTTGAAAACGCTATAGCTAAAGATATAAAAGTTAGCGATGATAAGTTAACTTACACATTCACTTTACGTGATGCAAAATGGTCAAACGGAGATCCAGTTGTGGCTGGAGACTTCGAATATGCGTGGAAATGGGCTCTAGACCCTAAAAACGCTTCACAATATGCTTACATCTTATATCCTATTAAAGGTGCTGAAGCTTACAACACTGGTAAAGGTAAAGCTGACGCTGTTGGTGTAAAAGCTCTTGATGACAAAACTCTAGAAGTAAAATTAAACAATCCAACACCTTACTTCACAAAATTAACTGCATTCTATACTTACATGCCAGTTGATCAAAAAGTAGTTGAAGGTAAAAAAGACTGGGCATCTGATGCTGGTGCAAACTATGTAACAAACGGACCATTTGAATTATCTGAATGGAAACACAATGAATCTGTAACATTGAAAAAATCTCAAAACTACTGGGATAAAGCAAATGTAGATTTAGATTCAGTTAAAATTGCAATGGTTGAATCTAATGCAACAGTTGACCGTATGTACCAAAGTGGTGACCTTGATTTTGTCGGTGCTCCATTTGGAAGTGTATCACTTGATAAAATTGATACTTATAAGAAAGACAAATCATTACACATCTCTGATTTAGCATCAAGCTATGATTACAGATTCAATACGAATGATAAATTCATGAAAAACGAAAACATTCGTAAAGCATTAACTCTAGCTATTAATCGTCAAGACTTAATTAAAAACATTACTAAAGGTGAACAAAAACCTGCTTATGGTATCGTTCCTAAATCAATCGCTGGTTTTGAAAACCAAACACAATTCTTCAAAGATAACGACGTTGAAGGTGCAAAAGCAGCCCTACAACAAGGTATGAAAGAATTAGGTATTAAAAATCCAAGCGATATCAAAATCAAACTTTCTATTAACACTGACGAAGGTCATCAAGCTATCGCTCAATTCATCCAAGAAGGATGGCACAAAAACTTGGGTGTTGATGTAACAATCGATAACTCTGAATGGCAAGTATTCCTAGACAAAATGAGCAAAATTGATTACCAAGTCGGTCGTATGGGTTGGAGTGCTGACTATAATGATGCCAACACATTCTTAGATTCATACACAACTGCTAAAAATGGTAACAACATGACTGGTTGGGAAAATCCAAAATATACAGATTTAATGACTAAAGCTACTAAAGAAACTGATGAAGCAAAACGTATGGAACTTCTAAAACAAGCTGAACAAGTAATTATGTCTGAATATGTAGTAGCACCAATTTATGATTACACTAACCTATATGTTGCAAAAGACTATGTGAAAAACATGGCTCCTGACTTACTAGGCAACATTAACCTTAAAAACGTTAAAATCGAAAAATAATCAATAACACTTTGTGTTACTAAACTTGTAGTAAGTAATGCTAAATAGGGTTGCCGGGCATCATTTCGGTGATGACTTAGGCAGCCCATTCTATATTATGAAAGAGTAGAGGAGGCTACGTGCAATGCTTAAGTATATTTTAAAAAGACTTGGTTATATACTGGTTGCACTTTTTGTAATCGTAACAGTTACATTCTTCCTTATGAGAATTGCCCCCGGTAGCCCATTTGCTAGTGAAAAGAGTGTGCCACCTGAAATTCAGCAAGCTCTTGATAAGGAATATGGATTAGATAATCCATGGTATATCCAATATAAAGACTATTTAATTTCCACTGCAAAATTTGATTTTGGTGAATCTATGAAATACAAAGGTCGTTCAACAAATGATATGATCTCTGAGAGTTTCCCAATCTCTATGACATTAGGTATTGAAGCAATGATCCTTGCAGTTGGCTTTGGTGTATTAATAGGTGCAATAACTGCTCTATATCACAACAAATTCCCCGATTACTTAGGGACTACATTTGCTGTCCTAGGAATATCCGTTCCATCCTTTATTTTGGCGGGTCTATTACAATACTTTGTAGGTCTAAAATGGCAACTACTTCCGATTAGTGGTTGGAATGGCTTTATCTATAGTATTATGCCAGCACTTGCAATTGCGATCACACACATGGGTTTTATCGCAAAACTAACACGTTCAAGTATGCTTGAACAAAATAACAGTGAATATGTGAAAATGGCACGTGCTAAAGGGATTGGTAAATGGACAATCGTCTTCAAACACACCCTACGAAATGCTCTTCTACCAGTTATTACGTATCTAGGACCATTAGCTGCTGGTGTTATTACAGGTAGTTTCATCGTGGAACAAATCTTTGCGATTCCTGGCCTAGGTAAATACTTCGTGACAAGTATTACAAACCGTGACTATACAGTAATTATGGGTACTACAGTATTCTATTCTATTATTCTATTATTCGCGGTATTAATAGTAGATATTCTTTATGGATTTATCGATCCACGTATTAAATTGAGAGGAGCGAAAAAATAATGACACAACCTGTAAATGAAATTCCTAAAATTTCAAAGGACAAATTTACAATTGTTGGCGGAAATCATGCTGAAACAGAAAAACTTGCAGACAAATCTGTGTCCTTCTGGAAAGAAGTTAGGCTTCGTTTCTCACATAACAAATTAGCCATTGTGGGTTTAATCCTGTTAATAATTGTTGCATTACTTGCAATTTTCGTTCCTTTATTTTCACCATATAGTTATCGTGAACAATTAGGTGTATATAATGCTCCTCCATCAGCGAAACATTGGTTTGGTACAGACGATCTTGGTCGTGACGTCTTTGTTCGTGTTTGGGTAGGTGCTCGAATCTCACTATTCATCGGGTTAGCTGCAGCGATTATTGACTTAATTATCGGTGTTGCTTGGGGAGCAATTGCTGGACTTGTAGGCGGTCGTGTAGATGATATCATGATGCGTATTGCCGATGTATTAACAGCAGTTCCTTATCTATTAGTAGTTATTATTCTATTAGTAGTTTTACAACCAGGTTTACTCCCAATGATTATTGCATTATCCATTACAGGATGGGTGAATATGGCCCGTATTGTACGTGGTGAAGTATTGTCCATTAAGAATCAAGAATATGTGTTAGCAGCAAGAACACTCGGTGCTGGAACAAGACATATTATCATGAAACACTTAGTGCCAAACGCACTTGGCGCAATCTTAGTAACAATGACTTTAACTATTCCGAACGCTATTTTCACTGAATCGTTCTTAAGTTATTTAGGTTTAGGTGTACCTGCACCAATGGCCAGCTGGGGAACAATGGCTTCTGAAGGGAATAATGCAATCGACACTGCACCATGGCGTCTAATTTTCCCTGCAGCCTTTATCTCTATTACAATCTTTGCATTTAATGCTGTAGGCGATGGCCTTCGCGATGCATTAGATCCAAAATTACGTAAATAATCATGTAAGGAAGTAGGTGAGAAAATGAGTAAAACATTATTAGAAGTAAAAGACTTACAAATAAACTTTAAAACCTATGCAGGAATTGTTCATGCTGTACGTGGCGTGAGTTTTGACCTGAAACAAGGTGAAACACTTGCCATCGTTGGTGAATCTGGTTCTGGTAAAAGTGTTACAAGTAACGCTTTAATGAAACTCATTCCTCAACCACCAGGCATTTATGCGAATGGCCAAATTCTTTTTGAAGGACGAGACCTTGTTCCTGTATCTGAAAAAGAAATGCAAAAAATTCGTGGTAATGATATTGCGATGATTTTCCAAGACCCAATGACAGCTTTAAACCCAACGATGAAAGTTGGAAAGCAAATCATGGAAGTTATTTTAAAACATAACAAAAAAGCAACTAGAGAATCAGCAAAGAAACGTGCCATCGAATTACTAGATGAAGTAGGGATCCCATTCCCTGAAAAACGTTTTAAACAATACCCACATGAATTTTCAGGTGGTATGCGTCAACGTGTTGTTATTGCAATCGCACTTGCAGCTGATCCTAAGCTTCTAATTGCCGATGAACCAACAACAGCTCTTGACGTAACAATTCAAGCGCAAATTATCGAATTGATGAAAGATATTCAAAAGAAAAGTAATACATCAATTATTTTCATTACCCATGACCTTGGTGTTGTGGCAAATATCGCAGACCGCGTAGCCGTTATGTATGCAGGCCAAATTGTAGAATATGGTACGGTAAATGAAATTTTCTACAATCCAAAACATCCATACACATGGGGGTTACTTGGATCGATGCCTGACCTTGATAATAATGACAGATGAATTGTTGCGTACAATTCCTGGTTCACCACCAGATTTAATTCACCCACCAATTGGGGATGCTTTTGCACCTCGTAACGAGTTTGCGATGCAAATTGATTATGAACAAGAACCACCAATGTTCAAAGTAAGTGATACACACTATGCAAAAACATGGTTATTACACCCTGATGCTCCGAATGTTCCAGTACCAGAAGCGGTTCAAAAACGAATCGATGGTTATTTAGCAAAGGACGGTGCTCAAAATGGCTGAGAAAATTTTAGAAGTAAAAAATTTAAAACAGCATTTCGGTACGATTAAAGCTGTTGATGGAATCAGCTTTGATGTGTATAAAGGTGAAACACTAGGACTTGTAGGTGAATCTGGTTGCGGTAAATCTACAACTGGACGCTCAATCATTGGTCTTTATGATATTACAGATGGCGAAATCAAGTTTAACGGCAAAGATATTCACAGTAAAAAGTCTAAAAAAGAATTAAAAAAATTCAAACGTGAAATGCAAATGATCTTCCAAGATCCATATGCATCATTAAATCCACGTATGACAGCTGGAGAAATTATTGCAGAGGGCTTTGATATTCATGGCCTTTACAAAAATAAAGCCGAACGCAAAGAAAAAATTGGTTCACTATTAGAAGCTGTTGGGTCTAAACCGTGAACATATGAACCGCTATGCGCACGAATTCTCAGGCGGTCAACGTCAACGTATTGGTATCGCTAGAGCACTTAGCTTAAATCCAAGTTTTATCATTGCCGATGAACCAATTTCAGCACTTGATGTATCGATTCAAGCACAAGTTGTAAACTTACTAAAAGAGCTTCAAATGAAACATAGTTTAACGTATCTGTTTATCGCACATGACCTATCCATGGTTAAATACATTAGTGACCGAATCGCTGTAATGCGCAGTGGCAAAATCTTAGAACTCGGTACTGCAGAAGATATCTATCAACATCCAGTACATCCATATACGCAATCACTACTTTCTGCGATTCCACTTCCAGACCCAATCTCAGAAAGCAAACGTACTCGTATTCCATATCAACATGAGGAAACAGGGGAAAACGCATCAACACATGAAGTATTCCCAGGACACTTTGTCTATGGAACAAACGAGCAAATTGCTAAATGGAAAAAATAATAGAGAATATCCTATACAAAATGCCAAGACCTTAAACTAGGTCTTGGCATTTTTTATTGAAATTGACTGCGAAGAGGACTTAAATTGTCATCAGCGTGGATATAATTCGATTTGGTTGGATAACCTCCGCAAGAACGTGGATAATCTAATTCGTCTACAATATTTGGAAATTTTTAAGCTATAGGAACCAACCTCTGACATGAGTTGTCTACTAAATTCGACACTTTAGTACATTAGTGTGATAGAAATTTTTGATGATACTTCAAAAGTTTAAAATCACAAAAATGTATAAAAATTCATAAAAAACTACTATTTGGTGATTAGAAAGATGGCTTTATTCAAATATTTATTCATAAAATTTTATATAACTTAAATGTATAAAAATTTAGGTATTTTAGAAAATTAAGAAATTTTGTTTTTTTATAGAGAATCCTCTGCTATAGTAATAGATAGTTACTTATCGTTAGTAACTATAGAAAATTTTTACAAATATAGGGGGATTATTATGAAGAAAAAGGTTTTATCACTACTGCTATTATCAGCATTAATGCTTGTATTAGCAGCATGTAACTTCGGGGGTTCTTCGGATAAAAGCGATGATTCATCTAAAACATCGTCAGATACTAAAACTGAAGACAAAACTTTAAATCTAACTATTCCATCTGAGCCACCAAGTATGAATCCACAACTTGCAACTGATAGTACTTCAGGAGCTATTTTGCGTTCAATTTTTGAAGGTCTAACTCGTGTTGACAAAGATGGTAAAGTACAAAACGCTGTTGCTGAGGATGTAAAAGTAAGCGCTGACAAATTAACTTATACATTTAAATTACGTGATTCTAAATGGACAAACGGCGATCCTGTTGTTGCAGGTGATTTCGCATATGCATGGAAATGGGCTTTAGACCCTAAAAACGCATCTGAATATGCATCAATCCTTTATCCAATCAAAGGCGCTCAAGCGTACAACGAAGGTAAAGGGTCAGCTGATGATGTAGGTATTAAAGTAGTTGATGACAAAACTTTAGAAGTAACTCTTGAAAACCCAACACCTTACTTCTTAGAATTAACTGCATTTTATACTTACAAACCAGTTAATGAAAAAGTGGCAAAAGCAAACAAAGACTGGGCTGCTGAAGCTGGTGACAATTATGTAACAAATGGACCATTCACATTAGCAGAATGGAAACATAGTGACTCAATTACACTTAAAAAGAATCCTGATTATTTTGATGCTGACAATGTAAAATTAAACACAATCAATATTAAAATGGTTGAATCAGAAACAACTGCTAACCGTATGTTCAAAAGTGGAGATATTGACTACTTAGGTTCTCCATTCCAAACAGTTCCACTTGATGCAATCGATGGTTACAAAAAAGATGGTACTTTAAATATCCAAGATTATGCAGCAATTTATGAATACAAATTTAACACTAAAGGTAAATACACAAGTAACCAAAACATCCGTAAAGCTCTAACTCTTGCAATCAATCGTGAAGCTCTAATTAAAGACGTTGTGAAAGGTGAACAAACTCCAGCATTAGGTATGGTTCCAAAAGCAATTGCAGGATTTGAAAACCAAACTGGTTATATCAAAGACAACGATATGGCTGAAGCGAAAAAAGCTCTTGCAGCAGGTATGAAAGAATTAGGTATTAAAAATGCAAGCGATATTAAAATTGGCATTTCAATTAACACAAGTGAAGCACATGCAGCCATCGCACAATATATTCAAGAAGGCTGGCATAAAAACTTAGGAATCGAAGTGAAAATCGATAACTCTGAATGGCAAGTATATCTAGATAAATTAACAGCTCTTGATTACGATGTTGCTCGTTTAGGTTGGATTGCTGACTACAATGATGCATACTCATTCCTAGAACGCTACGATACAGCTAAAAACGGTAATAATGATACAGGCTGGGAAAATCCAGAGTACAAAGCACTTATGCAAAAAGCTGAAAAAGAAGTTGATGAAGCAAAACGTCTTGAATACTTAAAACAAGGTGAAAAAATTCTAATGACTGATCTTCCAGTTGCACCAATTTACTACTACACAAATCTTAATGTATCAAAAGATTATGTGAAAAATATGACTCCAAACAAATTAGGTGAAATCGATCTTAAAAATGTCGATATTCAAAAATAATGAATGATCGAATCAAATCGAAACTAATCTAATTTAAGTAATATTCTTATTACACGAAAGTTGGGCTGCATTTAATCGAGTATTTCGGTTAAAGTGCAGCCCTTTATTTCGCAAATAGTCATCTCAAAAAGGAGGAATTAACAATGCTCAAGTATATTTTGAAAAGATGTGTCTATATTTTCATCGCATTATTTGTGATTGTCACAATTACATTCTTCTTAATGCGTCTTGCCCCTGGTAGCCCATTTGCCTCTGAAAAGAGTTTCCCACCGGCTATTCAAGAACAGCTGAACGAGTCTTATGGCTTAAATAACCCCTGGTATGTGCAATATAAAGACTATTTAGTAGCTACTGCACAATTTGATTTTGGTGAATCGATGAAGTTTAAAGGTCGTTCCACGAATGATATGATTTCTGAAAGCTTTCCAATATCTTTAACACTAGGTATCGAATCGATGCTTTTAGCTGTTGGGTTTGGCGTTTTAATTGGAGTGATTGCAGCTCTATATCACAACAAGTTTCCAGATTATCTTGCAACAACATTTGCGGTATTAGGCATTTCAGTTCCTTCATTTATCCTAGCTGGTTTACTACAATACTTCGCAGGTTTAAAGTGGCAATTATTACCGATTAGTGGGTGGAATGGCTTTAAATACAGTATTTTGCCGGCTCTTGCTATCGCCATTACTCATATGGGTTTTATCGCAAAACTAACCCGTTCAAGTATGCTAGAACAAAATAATAGTGAGTATGTGAAGATGGCACGAGCAAAAGGCATTGGTAAATTTGCAACCGTTTTCAGACATACACTTCGTAATGCCTTATTACCGGTTATTACATACCTTGGTCCACTTTTTGCCGGGGTCATTACGGGGAGTTTCATCGTAGAACAAATTTTTGCAATCCCGGGTCTCGGCAAATATTTTGTATCAAGTATTACGAACCGAGATTACACAGTCATCATGGGGACAACCGTGTTCTATTCTATCATTTTATTATTTGCCGTATTAGTTGTGGATATTTTATACGGATTTATCGATCCACGTATTAAGCTGAAAGGAGACAAAAAATCATGACACAAATCCCATCAAATATATCAAAAGGTAAATTTAAAATTGTCGGCGGAAATTTTGCAGAAACCGAAAAGCTAGCCGAAAAGTCAGTATCCTTCTGGAAAGAAGTGATGTATCGCTTTTCGCATAATAAGCTAGCGATTATTGGATTGATCATTTTAGTCATTGTCATATTGATGGCCATTTTCGTTCCATGGTTATCCCCTTACAGTTATCGTGAGCAACTAGGTGTGTACAATGCACCTCCATCAAGTAAACATTGGTTTGGAACGGATGACCTTGGACGTGATATTTTTGTTCGCGTTTGGTTCGGTGCGCGTATCTCCTTATTTATCGGGATTACTGCAGCAATTATTGATTTAATCATTGGTGTTGCGTGGGGGGCAATTTCCGGTTTAGTAGGCGGTCGTGTGGATGATATCATGATGCGAATCGCTGACGTTTTAACAGCTGTTCCTTATTTACTTGTTGTCATCATCCTTTTAGTCGTATTACAACCAGGTTTACTACCAATGATTATTGCTCTATCCATTACCGGTTGGGTGAATATGGCTCGAATTGTTCGAGGGGAAGTATTGTCAATTAAAAACCAAGAATACGTTCTAGCAGCAAGAACATTGGGTGCTGGAACCAAACATATTATCATGAAACACTTAGTGCCAAACGCACTTGGCGCGATTTTAGTAACGATGACATTAACGATTCCAAACGCTATTTTCACAGAGTCTTTCTTAAGTTATTTAGGTCTAGGTGTTCCAGCGCCAATGGCTAGTTGGGGAACAATGGCATCAGAAGGGAATAACGCAATCGATACAGCACCTTGGCGATTGATCTTCCCAGCAGTATTTATCTCTTTAACCATTTTTGCTTTTAATGCAGTCGGCGATGGTCTTCGTGACGCACTTGATCCAAAACTACGTAAATAAGAAAAGGGTGAATAGAATGAGCGAAAAAATTATTGAAGTAAAAGATTTAAGAATCAATTTCAAAACATATGCTGGCCTCGTTCATGCTGTTCGCGGCGTTAACTTTTCTTTGGAGAAGGGTCAAACGTTAGCGATTGTAGGCGAGTCTGGTTCTGGTAAATCTGTAACAAGTAATGCATTAATGAAGCTTATACCTGAGCCACCAGGTATTTATGAAAGCGGAGAAATACTGTTTAATGGCAAAGACCTTGTTAAATGTACGGAAAAAGAAATGACAAAAATCCGTGGAAATGACATTGCAATGATTTTCCAAGATCCGATGACAGCTTTAAACCCAACGATGAAAGTTGGAAAGCAGATCATGGAAGTCATATTAAAACACAATAAAAACACAACGAGAGAGTCAGCAAAAAAACGTGCCATCGAGTTGCTAGATGAAGTAGGGATTCCATTCCCGGAAAAACGATTCAAACAATATCCACATGAATTTTCAGGTGGTATGCGTCAACGAGTTGTCATTGCGATTGCACTTGCTGCAGAACCTAACCTACTAATTGCCGATGAACCAACAACAGCATTAGATGTAACAATTCAAGCGCAAATTTTAGAATTAATGAAGGACATTCAACGTAATAATGAAACGTCCATTATTTTCATCACACATGATCTTGGCGTTGTCGCAAATGTTGCGGATCACGTTGCGGTTATGTATGCAGGCCAAATCGTCGAATATGGTACGGTTAATGAAATTTTCTATGATCCTAAACATCCATATACTTGGGGCTTACTTGGATCCATGCCGGACTTAGATAATAATGCAGATGAGCTATTACGTACAATTCCAGGCTCTCCACCAGATTTAATCCATCCACCAAAAGGGGATGCCTTTGCACCGCGTAACGAATTTGCCATGCAAATTGATTATGAAGAAGAGCCACCGATGTACAAGGTAAGTGAAACCCATTTTGCCAAAACATGGCTTCTACATCCAGATGCACCGAAAATTCCAGTACCAGAAGCTGTTCGTAAACGCATTGAAGGTTATCTTGCAAAGGAGGAACTTCAAAATGGCTGAGAAAATTTTGGAGGTAAAAAATTTAAAACAGTATTTCGGTACGATAAAAGCAGTTGATGGTATTAGCTTTGATGTCTATAAAGGGGAAACATTGGGTTTAGTAGGTGAATCAGGTTGTGGTAAATCTACAACAGGACGATCCATTATTCGATTATATGACATAACGGATGGCGAAATTGTCTTTAAAGGTCGCAATGTTCACGATAAAAAGAACTACAAGGATACAAAAGCATTTAATCGGGAAATGCAGATGATTTTCCAAGATCCATATGCATCGTTAAACCCACGTATGACCGCTGGTGAAATCATTGCAGAAGGTTTTGATATCCACGGTCTATACAAAAATAAGAAAGAACGTAAAGAACGTATTAGTCAATTACTCGAAGCAGTTGGGCTAAACCGCGAACATATGAACCGCTATGCACATGAATTCTCAGGTGGTCAACGTCAACGAATTGGAATTGCTAGAGCACTGAGCTTAAATCCAAGTTTTATTATTGCTGATGAGCCGATATCAGCACTTGACGTTTCCATACAAGCACAGGTTGTAAACTTATTAAAAGAACTACAAAAAAAGCATGGATTAACATATCTTTTTATTGCGCATGATCTATCGATGGTGAAGTACATTAGCGATCGTATCGCGGTAATGAGAGCTGGTAAAATCCTTGAAATCGGTACAGCTGATGATATTTATCACCACCCAATACATCCGTATACAAAGTCACTTTTATCTGCCATTCCACTTCCTGATCCAATATCAGAAAGCAAACGTAAAAGAATTCCTTACAAAGAGGAAGAAATTACTGGATTTGCAGCGATGCATGAAATATTCCAAGGACATTTTGTATATGGAACAGATGAACAAATTCAAAAGTGGATCCCTAGCAAATCAATGTGAAAACAATCTCCCTCTGTATTTTTCAGAGGGAGATTAATTGGTTTTATATGTATAAATTAGGAATAACGTTAATAAGATTTAAATGAAGGCAGAAAGTTTAACTTATCTAAAAATGATAAAATTTATCATGATATTTTATAGAAAATTCCGTTATTTTTAAATGAAACTATGCTACCATATTACTAATAAGACAAACTCCAGGGAGCGAACGCACAAGTGACAATTTCAACTTTGGTATTTGATTTAGATGATACATTATTATGGGATAAAAAGAGTATCGCAACAGCATTTGCATTAACATGTAAGAAAGCTACTTCTATTACAAATTTAAATAGTGATGAGTTAGAAGAAGCTGTTCGAGAGTCAGCACGTGAATTATATAGTACATACCCTACATTTGAATACACGCAAATGATTGGAATTAACCCATTTGAAGGGCTTTGGGGTACATTTGATGATCCTACTCCTAAATTTCAAGAACTAAAAGATATTGTTCCAAACTATCGCAAAGATGCTTGGACAAATGGTTTAGCGAAACTTGGCGTAAATGACGCTGAGCTAGGGGCTGAACTTGGGGAGTACTTTGTGGAAGCGAGAATACAAAGTCCTTTTGTATATGAAGAAACTTTTGAAGTTTTAGATTGTTTAAAAGAAAAGTATCAGCTTATTTTACTTACGAATGGTGCACCAAGTTTACAAAATCTGAAATTGAAGATCACTTCAGAAATCGTTCCTTATTTTGACCATATTATCATTTCAGGTGATTTTGGTGAAGGTAAGCCAGCAGCTTCTATTTTTAAACATGTACTTGAAACTGCACAGGTAAATGCTGATGAAGCCATTATGGTAGGGGATAATTTAATGACTGATATACTTGGTTCTTCTCGAGTTGGAATGCGTTCTGCATGGATTAACCGTGAAGATAAACAGCCTGTTGATGGAATTATGCCTACTTATGAGATTCATTCACTTCATGAACTTGTTCATTTGTTAGATGAAATCCAGTAGTAAAAATTAATACTAGTAGAATGAAAAGTCGTTCATAACCAAGGAAGGAAATGAAGACTATGAAAAAATTATTGAAAGATCCGATGTCTATTGTTGCTAGTATTTTAACTTTAGCTTTAGTAATTTATCGTTTATTTTGAATTTTTTAAGAGTAGCGGTTTGCTACTCTTTTTTTATGTGCATCATAACTTGACTGGAATGTAAGACGTAAATTATTGGAATCGCGGATGCAAATTGAAAAACCGCGGAAGATAAAGCTGAAACCACGGATAAACGTGCCAAAACCACAGATATAACATCAAAAATCGCGCATAAACCTCTAAAAATGCTCAAGAATCATATACGGGGCCTTGATCGAAATTCCAAGCAAGAATTTATCAGAACTATCAAAAATAGAATAAATGCGCAAAAAGAAAGCAGTCTCTTTTTCGAGACTGCTTCTTTTATGTTTTTCATAGATAGAAATACTAGAAAATTATAAGTTTATTGCGATTGCTTCGAAGATATTGTCTTGGTTTGTTAAGAATTCTACGTTGTCTACTGAGTTATCAACTGAAAGCATCATGATGGCATTTCCGCCTTGGTTTGAGCGGCCAACTTGCATTGTTGCGATGTTGATTTCTTTATCAGCAAGTAATGTACCGACACGGCCGATTGCGCCAGGTTTATCCGTATGTTTGATGAAGATTATGTGACCTTGTGGCACAACGTCAACTACGTATTCATCCACTTGTACGATACGTGGTCCTAGTCCATTTAGTAATGTACCTTTTACTTTATGCGTTTCATTTTTGGTTACAAGTTCAACAGAAATAGAGTTTAAGAATGCTTTTGCAGTTGTAGATTTATGTTCGTTAATTTTGATTGTATTACGTTCTGCTAAGTAACGAGCGTTTACATTGTTTACATGGTTGCCTAGGTTTCGAGTAAGTACACCTTTAACAGTGTTGTTTGTTAATGGGCGAACGTCAAATCCTGCAAGTTCACCAGAATAGTAAACATTAATTTCTTCGATTGCTTCGTTCGTTAAGTTAGAAACGAAAGAACCTATTTTATCTGCTAGATCAAAGAATGGTTCTACTTTTGCTACCATATCTTTTGGAACAGATGGCATGTTCACTGGGTTACGAACAGTACCATCTTTGAAGTAACTTAAAATATCATTACTTACATCAATTGCAACAGATTCTTGCGCTTCAATAGTTGAGGCACCAAGGTGAGGTGTTGCAATAACTTGTGGTAAGTCAAGAAGTCGGTTACCTACGAATGGTTCATCCTCCATTACATCTAATGCAGCACCAGCAACTTTACCAATTTCAATCGCATTGTAAAGTGCATCTTCGTCTATAATACCGCCGCGAGCACAGTTGATAATGCGAACGCCGTCTTTCATGACATTGAAAACTTCCTCATTGATCATATGACGAGTTGAATCTAGAAGTGGTGTGTGAACTGTGATAAAGTCAGCAACTTTCGCAACTTCTTCAACAGTTCCATAATCTACTCCGGCTTTTTCAGCTTTTTCAGCAGTTAGGAATGGATCGTAAGCAATAACGTTCATGCGATTGCCTTTTGCACGATGAGCAACTTCTTGACCAATACGGCCAAATCCGATAACACCTAGCGTTTTGTTTTTCAACTCTACACCAACGAATTTTTTGCGATCCCAACGACCTTCTTTTAATGATAGGTATGCATGTGGAATATGACGAGCTAGAGCCATAATCATTGCAGTTGTATGCTCTGCAGCTGAGTTTGTATTACCGTCTGGAGCGTTGACTACGATAATCCCTTTTTCAGTTGCTGCTTCAAGGTCAATATTATCTACACCTACACCTGCACGACCAATTAGTTTTAAGTTGTCAGCCTCTTCGATAATGTCACGAGTTACTTTTGTTTGACTACGTACAAGTAATACATCAAAGTCTTTAATAATTGTTTTTAATTCTTCTGGTGGAAGGCCAGTGTTAACTACAATATTCAAATCAAGTTCTTTTTCTTGGCGAAGAGGGAAAATACCATCTTCGCTTAATGGGTCACTGATTAAAATGTTAATAGCCATCTCTACATCCGCTCCTTATTGTGCAACTTTTTCTGTTGTATTTTGTAAGTAAACTGCTTGAGCTGCTGCAGTACCAGCGCCCAGTTGAATTTCTTTTCCTACTTTAATAAGCGCAATTTCCATTGCTGCTACATATTGAAGTACATCTGTTGGTGCGCAATAGCCCATGTGACCAACACGGAAGATTTTTCCTTTAAGATTTGCTTGCCCACCAGCAACTGATAGGTTGAAGTCAGCCTTTAATACTTTACGGAATGCTTCAACATCAAAGTCATCTGGTTTTACAGAAGTAACAGTTGGAGAACCATCTTCGTCTGAAGCAAATAAAGGAAGATCTAATGCTTTGAAAGCTGCACGTGTCATATCACGCATTAATTTGTGACGAGCATAGACATTTTCAAGACCTTCTTGATCAAAGTTTTCAAGTACTTGTTCTAAACCAAATAATAGAGATAACGCTGGTGTAAACGGCGTTGTATCCTTGGCTAAGTTATCACGGTATTTTGTAAGGTCTAAATAGAAACCTTTTTGTGGATTAGATTCGATTACTTTCCAAGCTTTTTCACTTGCAGCGATGAAGTTGAGACCTGCTGGAAGCATGAATGCTTTTTGAGAACCTGTTACAACAACATCGATGCCCCATTCATCCATTTTTGTTTCAACACCGGCCATGCAAGATACGCCATCGATAATCACTAAAGTTTCCTCATTTACAGCGTGAACAGCTTGAGCTAATTCACCAACTGGATTAAGAACACCAGTAGAAGTTTCGCAGTAAGTAGAGAATACAGCTTTAATGTCCGTATTTTCTTTAAGGTATTCAGCGATTTCAGTAGGTTTTAAAGCTGTACCCCATTCAACTTTATATTCTTCAACATTAATGTGGTATGCTTCACAGATTTTTGTGAAACGATTACCGAATACACCTGTTGCAACGACTAACACTTTATCGCCAGGTTTTACAACATTGACAATTGCAGCTTCTAAACCTGATGTACCACTACCAGTTAACATCATTACATCTTGTGTTGTACCAAAAACTTTTTTCAGTCTAGGTTTAATATTTTGAATCATCTGACTAGTCTCGTTGCCACGATGCCCAATCATAGGCTTTGCCATAGCACGTTCAACACTAGGCGGAATTGGAGTTGGTCCTGGAATACGTAATAATTGATAATCTTGTAACATGAATAATTACCCCTCTCATTTTTGAAAAATTTAATTAAAGCAACTTGCTAAGTTAAGTTCCTTTTTATTCTATTATCCAGCTTCAGTAGTTAGCCCTCTAGCCTTTGTTCGAAAGCTAAAAGATGCGCATCTTGTAGGAAATTAACTTATCTGAACGAGCCACTTCAGCTTTTAAATAAAAAAAAGCTTTCCACACCCTTACCGTCGTAAGGGGCGAAAAGCTTGAATTAACAATCGCGGTACCACCCTTGTTTACTGTCCTGCTGATATGGACAGTCTTTGCTATATGCTTAACGTGCATGGACCGGGTAAACCTACTGAAAAAGTTCAGAATACCTACTCAGAAGTGGAACTTACCGCAGAAATCACTGATTTGCACCAACCATCAGCTCGCTGTGAGATTTTCAAATCGTTAAGCATGTCTTCGTCATCGTATTTTTTCGTCGTATTAAATTTAATCCAATATTAAAGCCAAAAGTACCCAATGTCAACTGCATTTTTAGAATTTCTTAAAATTATTGTTCGATAATATACAAAAATATAGTTAATTACGAATTTTAATACTATTTATATATAAAATCGTTCGTCTTTCTGGAAAGTACATATTTCTTGGTTTTGACCATTAAAACTGAATTTATTTTGATTATACTCAACTCTAAAACTTATATCTAAATAATAAAAATAGAAAATTTAAATAATAATAATAGTTAAAATTGTTAAGACAATTGGATTATATTTTCTAAAATGAGAGGTTTTTATTTTTAAAAATAGAATTTGTTATATGAAGAAACAAAGTAATTTTTTAGTAGATGACTAAGGAGTGTTTGATCATGGGCTATGAAACAGTTAAGGTCGAGAAAAATGGAAGACTTGCTATTGTAAGTTTTAATCGACCAAATTCAATGAATTCAATGAATGGAGTAATGCTTGATGAATTAGCCAATTGCTTTGAAGCGTTATCTAACGAAACTTCTATTCAGGTATTAATATTAAAAGGGAGTGGAAAAGTCTTTTCTGCTGGCGGGGATATTAAAGAAATGCTTGGAACGGATGAAGATGCAAGTTTTGAGACGGAAAAAGTAATGGGCGATATTGCTCGATTAGTAACAGCATACTATTCATTGCCAATGGTTACGATTGCTGCTATTCATGGGGCTTCTGCTGGGCTTGGATTTAGCATTGCTTTAGCGAGTGATATCATCATTGCAGAAGAGGATAGTAAGTTAGCAATGAATTTTATTGGAATTGGTCTAATCCCAGACGGTGCTGGGCATTTCTTTATGAAAGAGCGTTTAGGCATTCCTAAGGCGATTCAGATGATTTGGGCTGGGGAAGTATTAAATGGCCATGAAGCGAAGAGCTTAGGATTAATTGATCATGTTGTAGCAAAAGGATTCGCAAATGAGGAAGCAGGACAAATAGCGCAAAAATTACTTCATTCGCCTCTTACTGCAATGATCGAAACGAAAAAAATTCTGCATTCTACAAAATTAGCTGAGCTAAAAGACATTTTAAGTAAAGAAGAAGAAGCTCAAATTAGAATGAGAAAAACAGAAGACCATTTAGAGGGAATCAAAGCGTTTGCAGAAAAACGCATCCCTAGTTTTGAAGGAAGATAGGTAGTAATTTATTATTTTTATATAATTAATATTTTTTGTAATCTGTAATAGAATCAATTAATTTAATAACTTTAAGAATTGATATAAACCACAAACATTAATTGAAAAATTGATAAATGCTAAATAATTCGTATTGTATACTATGAAATATTCGTGTTTTTCAACTAGAAAAACATTAATGAAATCAACTTTAATTTAAACAAAAAAGAGACATTTCTATAAAAGGAAATGCCTCTTTTTTGATTTTACACATGAAATAAAATTAATTTACCACTTGAATTTACTAGTCTATGCGTTTTTTCCGATAAGCCTAGTTGTTCAATTTTTTCTGCCCCTTGTGATTTAGCTGTTGCTTCATCTAAGAATTCCCAAGCTTCATCTTTTACGATTTCTCCGGTTTTTTCAAATGCTGTAAAACGAAATGTTAACAAAACAACCACCCCTTATAATGAATATATATTCATTATACAAAAACAGTCATTTGCCTGTATAGAAAAAACTTGGAATTGCTAAGAATAATGCTATAAAAGAATGGAAATATATGATAAAATAGGAACAAATATTCGCATTGGGAGTGAGGATTGAATGTCTTCAATACGATTTTTTCATGCAGCTGATTTACATTTGGATAGTCCATTTAAAGGGATGTCCGAATTACCAGAAAAAGGACTTGAAAGACTACGAAACAGTACATTTGAAGCCTTTTCAACTTTGATCCAGAAAGCAATAGAAGTAAAACCTGATTTTGTGCTTATTGTGGGTGATATTTATGATGGAGAAGAACGTAGCTTACGTGCACAGAAGATTTTCCAAAATGGTATGGAAAAACTATTTGAACATCAAATTCCAGTCGTGATCAGTTACGGAAACCATGATCATCTAAAAGGAAAATGGACGCGTTTTTCCTTGCCTGAAAACGTATTTGTTATGCCGAAAGAAACAACGAAATTCGAACTTAACGTTAGAGATACAATGGTTAATATATATGGATTCAGTTATCCAGAGCGGCATGTATTACAGTCTATGACGGATACATACCCAATCGCTACAGAACAAAATGCAATTCATATCGGAATGTTGCATGGAAGTATACAAGGGAACACAACACATGATGTATATGCCCCTTTTAAAATTGAAGAATTATTATCCAAAAACTATGACTATTGGGCTCTAGGGCATATTCATAAGCGGCAAGTTTTGCATACAGACCCTCCTATAATTTATCCTGGGAATATACAAAGCAGACATAAAAAAGAACAAGGTGTAAAAGGATTTTATGATGTGACCATAACGAATTTTGCTGCGGATTGTACTTTTGTGCCAACTTCAGCAATCGTATTTGATCAAATTGATGTCAATTGTGAAAATTTGATTCATGCAAATGAAGTGCTATTTGAATGTGCGAAAGCAATAGAGGAATTTCGTAAACAATATAGTGCTGGGGTAGTCTTTCTACAATTAACGAATATTAATGAACAAGCTATATCCTTATTTGAAGATTCAACAAAGGATGACTGGCTTGAGGTAATCCGTGAACAAGAGGAAGAAAATACACCATTTGTATGGGTTCAAGATCTCGAGATTGGTGACTGCTTAACAGATACATATGAACCCACCATTGCGACTGAGTCTGTTATTCAAGTATTAAATAATTGGGACCATCAACATGTAAAAGAAATAGTCAAAGACCTTTATCAACACCCTAAAGGGAGTAGATATCTAAGTGAATTGACATCTGAGGAACTGAATGAACTTGTTTCAGAGGCGGAACAATTATTTAAACGATCTATGAGTATGACGAAAAGATAGGAGGTGTTTTCATGTATTTTCGAAGATTAGTGATTTACGGTTTTGGGCAGCACGAAGACATCACAGTTGAATTATCAAAAGGAATAAATGTGTTTTATGGTCTGAATGAAGCGGGAAAAACAACGATTCAACAATTTATACTGCAAATACTTTTTGGATTCCCGCAAAAGAATCAGCAACTGCTTCGCTATGAACCTAAAAAAGGTGGTAAATTTGGAGGTCAAGTACACATATCAGATAAAGAATTTGGCGATTGTGTAATTGAACGAGTGAAAGGGAGAGCTGCTGGAGATGTGACCGTCTATCTTTCAAATGGAGAAAAAGGCCATGAAGAGTTATTAGCAAAAATATTGCGAGGCTATAATCGTCAAGGCTTTGAAGCAGTATTTTCTTTCTCTGTGCATCAATTACAACAAATGGAAAATTTATCTGAAGAGGAGTTAACACGTGTTCTTCTTGCGTCTGGCACTACAGGAGCAGATCAGCTATCAGATGTGAAGCAACAATTAGAAAAAAGACAACAGGAATTATTCAAAAAGTCAGGAAAAGTGCCCCTCTTAAATCAACAAATTACTAATTTAGTATCACTGGACCATCGAATAAAAGAAGAGCGAAACAAGATTGATCAATTTGAGCCTTCCATGAAAAGAATGAATGATATACAAGTTGAATTATTGAGACTTAATCAACAAGAACAACAACTTGAAAAGAATATACAGCAATTAAATGCGTTTCGTCAGCTCTCTCCTTTATTGGATGAAAAACGTAAATTGCAATCGGAATTTATCTACTATAACTTATACATCATTTCCTGCAAATGGAGTTAATCGATATGAGCAATTGCTAGATAGAAAGTTAACAAATGAAGCAACACTCAAAAAAGTTCAACAGGATTATGAACTACTATTGTCGAATTTACGTGTGGAATTTGATGAAAGTCAATTAAATACATTAAAAGAACTGGTTGATTTGGATGGAGAGTGGCGTGAATGGCAAATTCAAATTCGTCAGTTAGATCGAGATATTCAAGCTTTACGGCAAGAGCTAGCTACTCAATTCCAGCTGTTAGGCCTGAGTAATGTAGAGCAACAGCAGGCAGTCTTGCAAGTGGAAGTCTCTATACAACAAGATGATCAATTCCAAAGATTGCTAAGTAAACTTGAAGAGCAAGAAGAACAATGTCGCTTCCAACAACGTACAGCAGATCGATTACAGGAAGAAATGCAATTGTTATCCTCAAAACTAGATGAACTATATGAAGGAAAGCCTACTGAGGGCGACCATGAACGCTTAAACAAATGGTATAAAGAAAAAGAAGAAGCAGTTGAGGCAAAAGCAATTTTACAGCATCAATCTGAAAAAGGGCATACTCAATTTGCGAAAATAGTAAGCATTTTATTACTAGCTATTTCGGTTATTTTTGGCGTTATGCAAAAGAATATGATGATTGCAATAATAGGAATCGTCGCAGCAGTCATAATTATTATGTTATTTGGCAGACAAACAAAGAAAACAAAAGACACAAATCAAAGAGAAAAACTCGAAAGAAAATTACAACACGTTCAAACACGAAATGCAGAGATGGAAAAATTAGAGCAATTTATTCGTCAATATAATGATCGTGTATCATTGGTTGAGCAGCAATTAGAGGATAAAGAACAAGAGCAACAACAAATTTATAAGAATTTAAGTAAGTTTCAAACACAGGCTGGTCAATTTAAAGAACAATTGAATTTGTTTTTAGCTAAATTTCAAATTATTGGGGATTATCAACCAAAATTATTACATGAATTATTCAGAAATGTACGTACACTTCAACAGACATATAGCAGTTTGCAATTAAAAAGAAAGCAAAAAGCACAACTTGAAGGATTTAGTACAGAACGAATCGAGCAAGCATCAAAAGCTTGCAAAACAACTTGTACAACAGAAAATTTGTCCACCATTGTAGGGCGAAGTTATCAGCAGATGCTTGAACAGCAACAAGTGTTAGCAAATTCAATCAAAAGAAAGAAACAATTACAGGAACAGCTTGAGGAACTCCGTTTACTTGAAGATACGTATCAAACTGAAATATTGAAGTTATTAAAAGAAGCTGAGGTTGAAACGGTAGAAGCATTTTATGAAGCAGATGAACAATATAAACAATTTATGCAAATAACAAATGAATTGAAACAAATTGATCTTCAACTTAATGCATATGATGATTTGGTGTTATCAATTGATGGGACAATCCAAGAAGCAAATCACCGAATCACTGAGTACAAGAAAACAGAAATTCAAATTAAGCAACATAAGGACGCCCTTTTAAAAGAACAAGCAACTCTTCATGTAGAAACAGACCATCTGTTACAGGATCAACAATATCGAAATCAATTACAGCAATTCGAACAACAAAAAGCGTTGTTAAATGAAAACGCAAAAGAGTGGGTCATAACAAAACTTATTTCAAATGCGATACAAGAAACTCTACATCAGTTAAAAGAAGAAAAGCTTCCAGCAGTATTAATACAATCGGAATCTTACTTTAAAATATTAACAAATAATCAGTATGAATCCCTCTATTTAAATACAGAAGGACGATTTGAAGTTTTATCTGCAGATGGAATCCGTTATTCAGTTGCAGAACTATCCCAAGCAACAAAAGAACAAGCGTATATTTCACTTCGTTTTGCATTGGCTATTTCATTAAAACAATCGGCACCATTTCCAATTATTATGGACGATCCATTTGTCCATTTTGATCGTTTAAGATGTTCTACATGGTACAATTAATACAAAGTACGCAAAAGAACATCAGATACTTTATTTTACATGTCATGAAGATATGATCAAGAAATGGGATTCAGCCAATATCATCCATGTGGCAGAACTCAAAAATGAAAGGGGATTGACTTCGGTATGAATGGGGTTGCAACATTACAAGCAGGAGAACCAGTCGATCAATACTTACTCATAAAACAATCAACAAAAGGTGTTACGACAATGGGAAAGCCATTTATGACACTTATTTTGCAGGATAAAAGTGGAGATATTGAAGCGAAGCTTTGGGATACTGAGATGAGCAAGAAAAATTGTATCAGGCTGGAGGAATTGTTCATATCGGTGGGGAAATACACGATTACCGTGGAAAATTACAATTGCGAATCAAAAGCATTCGTCCAGTAAAAGAAGATGAAGACATTTCGGTATCTGATCTAGTTCCATCATCTGAAACACCAAAAGAAGAGTTATAGGAAGAGCTGATGCAGTTTTTCTTTGAAATGAAAAATCCAAATATTTCAACGGATTACTCGTTTTAATAATGAAAAAGCATCAGACAATTATGACTTATCCGGCAGCGACAAAAAATCACCATGATTATGTATCGGGTTATTAGATCATGTCGTGTCTATGTTGAAACTGGGAAAATCCGTTGCGGATTTGTATCCAACACTAAATAAAGATTTATTATATGCAGGAATCATCTTGCATGACATTGGAAAAGTAGTAGAACTTTCAGGACCAATTGCAGCAACTTATACCGTAAGGGAATCTGCTAGGTCATATTACAATTATGGTCAATGAAATTTCAAAAGCAGCAGAGGAACTAAAATTGAAGGAGAAGAAGTGATGCTTCTTCAACATATGGTTTTATCTCACCATGGAAAGGAAGAATGGGGAAGTCCAAAACGACCAATGCTTCAAGAGGCGGAAATTTTGCATTATATCGATAACATTGATGCGAAAATGAATATGTTGAACCGCGCACTTAGTAAAACAAATCCTGGGGAGTTCACAGAACGAATATTCCCACTTGAAAACCGTTCATTTTATAAACCAACAATTGAATAATAAGAAAAGGAGTAAAGAAAAAACCTGACTTACCTTTCCAGGTTTTTTTCTTGGGAGATTATTTATATGCAGAGCTTGAAGAGCTAGTAAATTGATCAAGAGCATTTTTTAAGTCTTCGTCTTTAATTTTACGTTAGCATCTTTCATCATTTTGATACTTTAGTTAGTAATTGTAATTGATCTGCTTTTTAAAGTTGTAATTTTTTCTTGATTTCTGCTTTTTTATCTTCATAATGACTTTTAATTTAGCGTCACGTTTATCTTCAACTTTAATAATATGGTAACCATATTGGTTTTAACAGGTTCACTGATTTCACCTTTTTTAAGTGCAAATGCAGCTTTTGCGAATTCAGGAACCATTTTACCTGCTCCGAACCAACCTAATTCGCCACCGCTTTTTTGAACCTGTGTCTGTAGAATATTGTTTTGCAACTTCAGCAAAATCTTTTCCAATATCTAATTTAGCTTTTACTTTTTTTGCTGTTTTTTCATCTTCAACTAAAACATGGCGCGCTTTTATTTCATTTTTAATTTTTTCATATTAGGTTTTCATTTCATCTTCATTTACTTGAATACCTTCAGTTAATGCAGCTTCTTGTAAAAGATTTAATTTAATACTACGTTTAAATGATTTCTCGTCCATGTTTTGGGCAGCTAAAGTTTGTTGTAATTTGCACCCATTTGTTCTTTTTGTTTTTTAAATTCAGCTTCTACATCTTTATCTGATACTTTGTACTTATCGCTTAAAACTTTTTCGATAATGATGAGTTGTAATGCTGATTTACCAACTGAGTCTTTCATTTCGTTATATAATTGATCTTTTGTGACGTCGCCTACTTTAGTAGTAGCAACATTCTCGCTCGAAGCGTTGCCGCAAGCAGACAGGGCAAGTACTGATGCTGCAAGTGTTAATGATAAAACTGTTTTTTTCATCTTCGATATCTCTCCCAACTTATGTCACTTCAACTTATGCAAATGTAACTATACCATAGAACGAAAAAAAAAGGAAAAGGTTGCATTAAAAAGAGCCTAAAACACATTTTCATAAATGCATAGGATAGTTAAGAAAGGGGGTGCATTTCATGTCTGGAGGATATCAAAACAACTATGGCGGTTCTGGTTCAAACTTTGCACTTGTGGTTGTTCTATTCATTTTGTTAATCATCGTAGGTGCAGCGTTTATGGGTTATGGTGGCTATTAATTAATCCTTGAAAGACCATTTACCAAACGGTAAATGGTCTTTTTTAATTTGATATAAGGGAGTGAGAAGGCTTAATAGCCATGCACAGCCTAGTTTATAAAGTAAACATCATTTCAAGATAAAATGAAATCAATAAAATGGTTATTAGCACATTAATAGTGCGAAAGATTTTAGGTTGTTTTTCCTCGGGGATTTCTTTCTGTGTGCATAAAGCAAAAGTCATCTTGTTTATTTGAAACAGATAGAACACCGAGAATAGGACGACAATGGCGATCAAGTCTTTTCCTCCCCTCTATTTTCCACTTCTAGCATAACAAAAGACGAACAGAATTGACAAGTTTGTCATCACTTACTTGAGTATTGGAATCAAGGATTTCGAAACCTTTATCTGTCTCTTCGATCAATGCCTTTTTTGGAGATCGGATTAAATGCTTTACATAGAGTAAGTCTATAACACATAAACCGCAATGGTATGCTAAAAGAATTGCAAAATAATGTCTGAATGCAGGGTAAATAGGATCGCTCCTATTATCAGTATACTGTTCAATAAAATAAAAGGTAACAGCAATGCCACAATATAACGCGATTTCAATATAGGTTCATGTATTTTCATACTTAATACTGGTAAAATCTTAAATTGTTTTACTATAGAAAAGCGTAATCTGTTGCGAAAACGCATGATAGGCAAAAAGTGTAAAAGTTTGTGTATCGGATAGATCATTAAAAACGACAATGTAAATAATGGAAACAAACGATCAGAAACAGGGTTATCTTTATAAGCAGTCATCGAAATATAAAAGACAGAAAAGACCATCATCACGAAGATGGTGGAAAATAGAAAAATACGATTATGGCCGTATTGTTTCTGTACATTTATGGTTTTCCAGCATTGCAACTGGAAGCATCTCCAATTTCTAAAATAAAATAAAATCATCGATACATAACAATAATGCTTTTTTGGAGGAAAAGCAAGATAATTTTTTTAGCTTTTATATGCAAAAAAAGGCGAACATCAAAACTCTGCGAATAGCATTATTTGATGTTGAAAAGGTGTATTAGTCATTTATATTTTTCAATGAATCTTCAAAGATATCCATAAAGTCATCACCATATATATTACGTATTAATGCGATTAATTCTAAAAATTGCGGAAATTTACCATACATTTCTTTTAAAGGTAGGGAACCCTCGATAACACTGTGCCTAGAGTGATTAAAGTTTTCGTAAAGCTCTAAAAGTAATGAATGACCCTTCTCGGTGAGCTCAACATATGTATTTCGTTTATCATCATCACGCTTAGAGAATGATAGCAGGCCACGTTCTTCTAAATTTTTTGAAAAATTAAATGCTGTCGAAACATGCATTACACCAAATTTAGCAATATCAGAGATGGAAGCACCTTTTAAATTGTTAGCAATTAAGAGAACATGGTGTTCATTGATATTCAAATCATAAGGTTTAATCCATGACTGCCAATCTTTCTCCACAGCTTTCCAGAGAGCTTTAGATAGTTTTGTAATACGTTGTGAATAGAGCATGGCTTCTTGAGCCACAATTAATTCTTCTGACATAGCTATCACCACTTTCGTAATTTCTTAATATTATATCATTGCCTTACAAAAATATACAATAGATTAAAGAAATGTTATAGAGAGAAACTTTAGCGTGATAATATTAAGATAAAATTTTATGAATTATTTTTTGCTTTTCGGTTTTGAAAGTTAGCAATTTCTTGTTGGATTTCTTCAACAGAATTTTGTAATGCTGTTATTTCTTGTTTTAGATGTTCTTGGATTGGCGCTGTTTCTTGTTGGAATTTCTCAATAGGAGTTTTTAACGTCTTTTGCAAATTTAGGGGCTTTTTCTTTAACTTCTCCTTGAATCTGTTGAACAGACTCTTTAATATTTACAACTTGTAATTTTAGATCTTGAACTTGATGATTTGTCACATCTTTTGGCTTCTTTTAGAGATAGGCGTAAGTCTTTTCCGGATTTTGGGAGTAGTGAGTAAAATTGCAGTTAGCACTTCCTATTAGTCCTGTTGCGATGCCGAGTACAAATGATGATGTTTTCATAATAATCAATCTCCTTTCATAGTAATTATTACCTTTATATATTATATTAAAACATGATTTTGGAAAAATAAAAGGGGATTTCTCTTGAAGTTTTGTTAACATTTTAAGAGTGATCCCGAGAATACTAAAAATGATGTTTAATAAATTATTTCAAAAATACAGCAATTGATTTTTAATAATTTAGATAATATTTGAAAAATATTTTATATTTATTTTCTGATTGAGGGATGTTTTATTACACTTTCTGCTTTACTGAGGGTGAAAAAAAAATATTTTTTTTTTTTTTTTTTTTTTTTTTGGGTAGAAAATCAATTTGATACTAATTTTATTTTAGAAAATAAAAAGTGGAATTAGTCTTCGCTTTTTTTTCTTGACGTGGGCGAGCGGAGAGCTAATTTAATTCCTAGCTTTAATAGGTAAAAGTCTGCGCTTATTGTTTTACTATTTAGATTAATTTATTTTTTTAAAAAATAAACTTCTCCTATATAAATAGAAAAGAGTTGACCCAATAATTTTATGGGTCAACTCTTTTATTATGCTTGATTCAATGCTGTTGTGAATTTTGATCGTTTTACGAGATTCATAATAATTGGGTAAATGATTATGAATGCTACGATGTTAATGATTACTGCAGGTAGTACTACTGTTAAGAACAATGCGCCGAATGGAATGTCTGCGCCAGTTACGACAATTGCAGAACCTAGGAAGTCACTTCGGAAATGATTGTACCGATACCAGCGAGTACTGCTGATACTGAGATTTTTTGTGCTGCTTTTTTTAGTAATGCAACGATTGCAAAAAATACAAACGCTGTAACAAATTTATCAATAATATTAGGGAGAAGTCGGCGATATTGATCTTGTGCTTGCCCAGAATCGTGCCTACCTTCCCGATCACGCCGGGAACGTCGCGGTTGCGCAGGTAAATGAGGTTGCGCTCGAGGGGAGCTTCCACGTCAATCCCATCCACATGCAACAGTCGCGGCCTGTCCTTATGCAGGACCGCGCCCTTTACCAGGTGTTCTCCCGCTGCTGTCCTGAGCAGCACCGAGAGTACGCTGCCCGAGCCTCCGCTGGAGGTGTGCGGTTTGCGCGACTCGTGAATGCGCAAACCGCGGGCGGATGCGATCGCCTCGGCGTTCACCAGGTTGGCCTTCTCCTCCAACGCTTCATTCAGGATGCCTTTGACGGCGGCGTTGCGGATCAGGTCGGTCTTCGATTCCGCCATGTGCCCGGTGTAGCGCAGCGAAATCTCCTCCAATGTCCCCTCACTTACTTGCGCCAGGAATGAGCCCAGGCGCTCTGCCAGCACGATGTAAGGCTGCAGTTCCAGATATTCATCATGCGAGACCGAGGGCACATTCACCGCATTCTGGATGACGCCGTGCTTCAGATACTCCTTCACCTGCAGCGCAATCTGATAGCCGACCGCCTCCTGGGCTTCGTAGGTGGAGCCGGCGATGTGAGGGGTCAGAATGATGTTTTCGAGGGCGGTCAGCGGCGAGTTTTTCAGAGGCTCGTCGGCAAAAACATCCAGCGCCGCGCCCGCCACCAGACCCTGCTTGACGGCCTGCGCCAGCGCGGCTTCATCCACCAGTTCGCCGCGCGCGCAATTCACCAGCCGCACGCCGCGTTTCATTCTCTTTACCGAATCGGCGTTGATCATGCCCGCGGTTTGCGGCGTGAGGCCCACATGCAAGGTGAGGTAGTCAGCGGCTGCGTAAACTTCCTCCAGCTTGGCCAGGCGGATGCCTTGCTCCTTGGCCACCGCGGTCGAGACAAAAGGATCGTGCGCGACGATCTCCATCCCGAAGGCCCGCGCCCGCCGCGCCACTTCCATGCCGATCCTGCCCAGGCCCACGATGCCCAGGGTCTTGCCCCGCAGTTCGCTGCCTTGAAGAGATTTCTTTTCCCACTTCCCGGCATGCATCAACTCGTTGGCGCGGCCGATGTGGCGGGCCATGGCCAGCATCAGCGCCAGCGCATGCTCGGCCACGGCGATGGCATTGGCGCCGGGGGTGTTCATCACGGCGATGCCTTTGCGGGTGGCGGCATCGAGATCGATGTTGTCCACGCCCACGCCGGCGCGCCCGATCACCCGCAGTTTGCGGGCGTGTTCCAGCAGGTCGGCATCCACTTGCACCGCGGAGCGAACGATGAGCGCGTCGGCCGACTGCAACTGCGCCGCCAGCTTGCCCTCGACCTGGTCGGGCGTGACGATGGTCCAGCGCGGCTCGCGCAACAGGTCGATTGCTGAGGATGAGATCTTTTCTGCTACCACAACTTTCATGGTCAGAGTCAACTCTCCAGGGGATTGTGATGCTTCCTGCGATTGCGCTGCTTCAGCGCCGCTGCACAGGCAAAATCTTTACCAGGAAATGACAGGCCGGTGACACCCGCACCAGGGCCTCCTCGTACGCTGACACCAGAACTTAAGCCCAATCTCACAGGGGGATCACTATGAAAACAATCTTCGTCATTCTGTTGACTGCCTTCGCTCTCGGATGCGGCGGCTACGGCTCTGGCTCCGGTTCGGGTTCGATGGCTGCAGGAGCGCCGCGTATCGCTGCCCCGCTGGTACCCAACACCGCAACTGCCGGCAGCTCTGCTTTCATCTTGACCGTCAACGGCAGCGGATTTGTCGGTCAGTCGGTTGTCTTTTGGAATTCCACGGCGCACACCACCACATTCGTGACCAGCAGCCAGCTTACCGCGGCGATTTCGGCCGCCGACGTCGCTAACGCCGGCGAGGTGCCCGTGTTCGTGAAAAATCCGGGTGGCACGGGAATCTACAACAACCAGCCGCCCCAGAACTCCAACATGGTGAACTTTACGGTGCAGTAATCGACGGGTCACGTCAGGCGCCAACCGGCTGCCGTTTTTCCGCGGCGCTGCGCGCGTACACTTCCTGCGCCGCCCGCACCGCGGCGCCATACTCCACCGGCTTCGCGGTCACGCTGGCGAGCACATGCTCGAGCGCGGCCAGAATTCCGATGGTGTCGAGATAGTCGTAGTAGCCCAGGTGCGCGATGCGGAAAAGTTTGCCTTTCATCTCGCCCTGGCCGTTCGCCACCACAGCGGCAAACGATTCGCGGAACTCCTTGACGATCGCGCTGGAGTCCGTTCCCGGCGGCGCCTGAATGGCCGTGAGCGCTGCCGCGGGCGAAGCCGCCGCGAACAACTTCAGGCCCAGGGCCAGCGCCCCGGCGCGGGTCATCTCCGCCGCCAGTTCGGCGTTATTGACCAGGGCTTCGCGTCCGGCCACCAGATCACCCTTGCCCATCTCTCGAACGAAATCGAGCGCCGCTCCCAGCGCGGCGAATAACGAGGTCGCGGGCGTATAGGCCGATTCTCCCTTGGCCGCAGCCTTGCGCTCTTTGCGGAAGTCGAAGTAGTAGCGCGGAGACTTGGCCGTCTCCATGCGCTTCCAGGCGCGCTCGCTCACGGCGCAATAGGCAAGTCCGGGCGGGATCATCAACGCTTTCTGCGAGCCGCCGATAATGACGTCGATGCCCCAGCCATCGACATCGAAGTGGGTGGTGCCCAGCCCGGTGATGGCGTCCACCACCAGCAAGGTGTCATCGCCCTGGGCGCGGACCAGTTTTGCAATCCCCTTTACATCGTGGCGGGCGCCGGTGGAACTCTCCGTCGCCTGCAGGTAAACGCAGCGCACATCGGGTGTCAGCTTTTGCCGGACGTCGTCCAGCGAAAGAGTCTCGCCGTAGGGCGCGCTAAGGACCTCGACGACGCAGCCAAAAGCCTTGGCCAGATCGCGCCAGCGTTCGCCAAACTTGCCCGCGGTCAGCACCAGAACTTTGTCGCCGGGCGAGGTCAGGTTTGAAACTGAGCCTTCCATCACGCCGGTCCCGGACGAAGCCAGCACCAGTACGTCGTTCCGCGTGCCGATGAAGTCTTTCATGTCCGCCAGCACGCGGGTGTACAAAGCGCGGAAGTCGGCGGTGCGATGGTGCATGGCGAAGGAAGCCATGGCAGTCTGCGCCGCGGGAAGGATGGGAGTCGGGCCGGGTGTGAATAGGCGGTTCTTGCGCAACATTTACGAAGGAGTCCTTTGCTGTTGGAAGATCGTATTATTTTACCGGAATCAGGGACTCTTCACCACGGAGGGCACGTGGAAGAGCGGCGCTTCAGCGCCGCGTTGCGTCGCCATCGGACGTCGGGCTTCAGCCCAAGTGGCGCCACTGGGCCTAAAGGCCGCGTATCGAGCACCGGAATGCGGCCCTTGAAGGGCCGCTCTTCCACGCGCAACAGCACGATGCTTAATCGGGCGTCATTCTGAGCGAAGTCGAAGAGACAGGGGTCCTTCGACTGCGCAGCTGCTTCGCCAGGCGGACGCAGTCCCGCTGTTGCTCAGGATGAACAGCCTCGTGTCAGGATGTTCTCCGTGGTTAGTGATCTCGGTCTTCGTCCAGACGCTATAATCCCACCATGAGCCTCAGCGAGCAGATCCAAAAAGACATCACCGCCGCCATGAAGGCGCGCGACGAGCACCGCCTGTCCACCCTGCGCATGGTCAAGACCGCGCTCAAGAACCGCGAGATCGAGAAGATGGCGCCGCTCGACGACAAGGAATCGCAGCAGGTCCTCACCACCCTGATCAAGCAGCGCAAGGATTCCGTCGAGCAGTTCACCAAGGGCGGACGCCAGGAAATGGCCGACAAGGAAGCCGCCGAAATCGTGCTGATCGAAGCCTACATGCCCAAGGCCGCCGGCGAAGACCAGATCGTGGCCGGGGTCAGAGCGGTCATCGCCGAAATGGGCTCGCCTACCATGAAGGAAATGGGCACGGTGATGAAGAACGTGATGGCGCGATTCTCCGGCGCCGGAATTCGCGTGGACGGAAAAGTGGTCAGCGATGCGGTGAAGCGGGAGCTGGCGGGGAAATAATCTGAACTCCTCGGTGCGAATCGACAAATGGCTCTGGGCAGCCCGCTTCTTCAAGACGCGGGCCCTGGCCGCGCGGGCATGCGAACTCGGCAGGATTCAGTCCGCAGGGCAACCCCTCAAGCCCGCCCGCCCGGTCCGAATTGGCGACATGCTGCGCGTGACCAACGAGGGCGGCGAATTTCAGGTGGAGGTTCTGCTGCTCAGCGAGGTGCGTGGCCCGGCTTCGGTTGCGCAAACTCTCTACCGCGAAACCGAGGCCAGCAAAGAACAGCGCCTGAAGGTAGCAGCGGAACGTAAGGCGATGCGGCAGTTCGAAGAGTTGCCCGCAGGCCGGCCATCAAAGCGCGACCGCCGCCGGATTATCCAGTTCCGGGGACGAGTGTGACTAAGAAACCCGCGTAGGGGCGGACGCCTCGTCCGCCCAGTCGAGCAAAGCTCGACAACAGACTTCGTGAAAGCGTTCCGCCCAAATTCGTGTACGACAGCGAAACCCCTGCCGAGCTTCGCTCGGCTGCCCGGACGGGGCGTCCGGGCCTACGTGATCTCTACTTAGCTCCGCTGCAGCTCCCGGTACGCCTCGCTCTTTGATACTCCCATCTCTTTGGCGATCTTCTTGAGTGCCGCTTTCTCATCCAGCTTTTCCGCCGCCATGATCTGCTCCAGTCGCTGGCGCACGCTCACCCCGGCTGCGGATTTCTGCTGTCCTTCTTCGGCTTTGCCGATCAGCAGCGTGATCTCGCCCTTGATGTCACCCCGGGCGTTCAATATTTCCAGAATCTCGCCGGCGCGGCCGCGCAGAAACTCTTCGTGAATCTTGGTGACCTCGCGCGCGATCACGACCTGCCGTTCTCTCTCCCAGGGTGGCAACGATGTCTTCCATCGCTTCTTTCACCCGGTGCGGAGCTTCGTAAAAAACCTGCGTCCGGGGCGAGGCCTTGACGCTCTCCAGCATCTGCCGCCGTTGTCCGCTCTTCGGAGGAAGAAAGCCGCTGAAGCGAAACGAGTCCGTGGGCAGGCCGCTGGCCACCAGCGCCGCCAGAAACGCCGACGCCCCGGGAATCGGCACCACCGGAATATGGTGCCGGATGGCCAGTGAAATCAGGCGAAAGCCGGGATCGGAGATGCCCGGCATTCCGGCGTCCGTTACCAGGGCCACGCGCGCGCCGCCTTCGAGATCGAGCACCAGTTCCGGGGCGCGGGTCAGTTCATTGTGTTCGTGATAGCTGACGGTGCGGGTTGCGACGCCGTAGTGGTGCAGCAGCTTTTGCGTCTGGCGGGTATCTTCACAGGCAATCTGGTCGGCTTCTTTGAGCACGCGCACTGCCCGCAGCGTGATGTCTTCCAGGTTGCCGATGGGCGTGGCCACCAGGTAGAGTCCCGGCGACAGCGTGCCTTTCGGGTTCGCGCCGGCGTCATCGCCCGCCTTCATGAAGGCGAGTCTAACATCGGGTACAACGCATGGTCTTCAGGAGCGTCCTTTGCGTCCTTCTTTGCGTCCTTTGCGGTTAAGGGTTGATTGACTGTCCAGAAGCCACTTTCACCGCAAAGGACACAAAGGACCCGCCAAGGACGCGAAGAGTCCGTAGATACCGAGCTGATATGCAGCATCGACCGCCGGTTCATTGACGAGGCTTGCACAAACCCTAGAATCAGGAAGGCAGATTTCAGTTGTCAGATCTCAGTTTTCAGTTGCTGAGGTCCGGAACTGCTTCACCTGCTTTTTCAGGAGCGTCTCAGGAAGTCCATGCCACTTTACGAATACGAGTGCAAGAAGTGCCATCACCGCTTCGAGCGCATCCAGAAATTCTCCGATCCGCATGTCAAGAAATGCCCCAAGTGCGGCGGCCCCATCGAGCAGGTAATCTCCGCTCCGGCCGTCCAGTTCAAGGGCTCGGGATGGTACGTCACCGATTACGCCAAGAAGTCTTCGACCGGCTTCGGCCTCGTCCTTCTTCGAACGGAGATTCTCAGCAAGGACTCCAAAGCCAAATCGGAAGATTCGTCGAAATCCGAAAGCTCCGGTCGAAGTCGGACAGTTCGAAATCAGAGGGCTCGAAGAAGATCCAGAAAGCAGAAAAAGTAACTGTAGGCGCGAAGCGCCCACAGCTCGTGCTCCCACTAAAGCTATCGCCACTTAGGCTGTAACCCAGCGCCGCCAGAATCTGGTTCTCGAACTCATACTCCAGCACAAAGGTAAAACTGCTCTTCCTGTTCTTCCCAGGAGGCCGCATATCGGGTCAGGTCCCGGTTATAGAAGGAATAGGCGGCGGCATAGCGGACGTTGCAGGGCTTCGGACAGGCGATCATCCCGGTTGGATCGGACCGTTCCTCGCCGGTCGCGGCCAGCAGGTCGCTTGAGGACACATCAGGCTCGGCGGCTCACGCGGAGCTGGTGCGGCATAATCTCGAGCGCGCGCCGGTCTCCCGGACGGATGTCCGCCGGCGCTCCGAAAGATGATCTTTGCAAGCGGATTCAGATCCACCTCTTGGGCCAGAGCTATCCTGCGCCGCCTTCCAGATCGTCCACAGGTCCGCGTCAGAGTGCCTGGTCTGGTTAACGAAGCCTACCGGCGGGCCTGCGGCTGCCCGCCACACCCCAGCAAGGCCAATCCCAGCAAAAACTTCCAAAGGTTTCGCCCCATAGGCCCCTGGTACCCAACTGACGCCGTCACAGAAGACCATCGGCCACCTGCCCCTTCATCTCCAGCTAGGCTGGCGCCGATGAATCGTTTCGGGAGTGCAGGCATCTAAATAGTCGTTATAACGAGGATTCCACTTATGATCAACATTCAGACGCAGTGCAGAGCGCGGCGGAGGCGACTTCGGCTGGCTCAAGACGCAACACTCATTTTCCTTTGACACTTACCACGACCCGCGACTTCATGGGATTCCGCTCCCTGCGCGTCATCAACGAAGACTGGGTGCAGGCCGGCCATGGCTTCCCCATGCATCCGCACCGCGACATGGAGATCATCACCTACGTCCTGGATGGCGCTCTGGAGCACAAGGACAGCATGGGCAACGGCTCCATCATCCGGCCCGGCGACGGACAGCGCATGAGCGCCGGAACCGGCGTGCGGCACAGCGAAGCCAACGCCTCGAAGACCGACGCCGGCACACCTGCTGCAAATCTGGATTTTGCCCGACCGTCGAGGGCACGAGCCGGGCTACGAGCAGAAGGCGTTTCCGGAAGCCGAAAAACGCGGCAAGTTGCGCCTGATCGCCAGCCCGGATGGAAGAGACGGCTCAGTGACCATCCACCAGGATGCCAGGCTGTATGCTTCCCTGCTCCAACCCGGGCAGGAAGTAAAGCACGAACTGGGCAAGGGCCGCTACGCCTGGCTGCAAGTGGCCAAGGGCGCGGTAGAGCTGAACGGCAAAAGCCTGAGCCAGGGCGACGGCGCCGCCATAAGCGACGAACAGCGGCTGACGGTCAAAGCCACAGAAGACGCGGAAGTCTTGCTCTTCGACCTGCAGTAGCAGTTGTGTGTGTGGGGCGGGCGCCCTCGCCCGCCGCTTTTGATCTTGATTTTTGCTCTTGATTTTGATCTGAATGTTGTCTTTAGTCTGGATTTTAGAGTTCTTCGACCGTCCCTACCAGCGGCCGCAAGTCCCCATTTCATCAACGTCAAAGGCGGCGGGCGGGGGCGCCCGCCCCACACTGGGTTGACGTGCAGGTCGTTGCCCTCTGCCCTGCTTCTGTGCTAACTTCACCGATCAATTGATCGATGGGCTTCCTTTTTAATCACGAGAAATCTTCCCGTTCGGGGCCGCAGGAGCCGGTCATGGCCGAGGTTCCTGAACTCCAGGCCGCCCAGTTGGCCGCCGCTTATTACGGTGAACGGCAGGGAGGCGACCTCCACGATTTTGTTCGCGTCACTCCCAACCGGGTGCTATTTGGCCTGCTGGACATGGCCGGACGCCTGGAAGAGAACAGCGCCATCGTCTCCGCCGCCCAGCAGAACTTTCCGCACCCGCTCGCCAGGAGCTGTTCGCCGCCGAAGATGTCAACGAGGCCGACGCCATGGCGGAACTCTGCCTGGAGCTCAACCGCGCCATAATGGCGGCGGAGGGAGGTATCCGCTCCTGTCCCGCGTTTGCCGGCTGTTACAACGAAGACCTTGGGACCATTTGCTATTTCAACGCCGGGCACACTCCGGGACTGCTCCGCGATCTCTCCGGCATCACCGAACTGAGTGCCACAGGCCTGCCTCTGGGACTTTTTTCTCACGCCACGTGCGAGGCTCCCCTGGTCGCCTTGCCCCCCGGCGCGGCCCTTCTGCTGGTTTCCCGAGGTCTGCTTGAGGGCAGGCGCCGGCGAGAGGAATTCGGGCTGGAGCGGGTCAAGAGCGGCTTGCAACAGGCGGCCAACGAAACCGCGGAGGAGCTTTGTGCCTCAACCATTGAGGGCGTACAGCAGTTCATGCGCAAGCCCCCCGTCCACAACGACGTGACCGCCCTGGCATTGGTTCGGGCAACTGGTAGAGCATCCTCAGTCGGGCAGAACTAACTCCCATCCGCCTCTAGCTGTACCTCTTATTGTGCTTATATATGTAACTTACTTTAGTTAAGTGTAGTTATATATATATTATTATTGAAATTATTTTACTTTTAAATGTAATATAAGCAAGAGAGAGCAGCGGAATGATATGAAATCTCAATTCAAGGGTTTGCGGCTCCGGCAACTGGAACGAAGTCTGCAGCCATTTTTGCTGGCGCGAGAGGTTTCGCGGACCACAAAGAGGGTGGATTCGCGCGATAAGGGAAGCCTCCGGCATGACTCTGCTTGAACTGGCCACGCGGATGAAACGCAGTCTTTCGCTCGCGGCACAATTTGAAAAGTCGGAGAGCCAGTATCGAATAACGCTCAATAGTCTCAGGCAAGTGGCGGACGCAATGGGATGCGATCTGGTGTATGCGCTCGTACCCAGGCAAGGAACTCTGCACGACCTGGCGGAACGACGCGCGACCGAGCAAGCCAGCGCTGACGTGTTAGCGGTCGAACACACCATGGCGCTCGAAAACCAGGCAGTCGGCGGCGTGAAAGAGAAAATTCAGGAAGAAGCAAGCCGCATTCTGAAGGGGAAGTAGTCATGCCGCTATTGGATGTTGGGGAGGGGAGCACGCCGCTTACGCCCGAGGAACTGAGCTGATCTCATTCCCAACCTGGCTGCCCGGGAAGAACTGAACGAATGGGAGCGCGAGAACATCCTGCACGCACGGCGGTGGGCGTTGGGCCGCAGGAACATCAAAACTGCGATCCCATCTCGGATGAATACATTCGGAAACTTCACGACAGGATGTTTGATCAGACCTGGAAATGGGCGGGCAGCTATCGCAAAACAGAAAAGACCATCGGGGTTCCAGTCCAGCAGATGCGAGAGATGCTGGTCACATTGCTCGGCTGATACAAGGTACTGGATAGAAAACAAAACTTACCCCGCTGACGAGATCGCTGTTCGGTTTCATCACCGCCTGGTCCTCATTCACCTCTTTCCCAATGGAAATGGCAGACATGCCCGACTGATTGCTGATGTCGTCGCGGTTAAGTTGGGAAGGCCGGTCTTTGCCTGGGGCGGGCTTAGCCTGATAAAGCCCGGGGAAGCACGGGAAAAATATCTGCAGGCTATGAGAGCTGCCGATGCGGGAGACGTCGCCCCGCTGATCGAGTTTGCGCGCTCCTAGACGAGAGCAAAGCCAGTAGGCGCGGGCGCCCCGCTCTGCAGCTGTGGCGAGAACGTACCGCCTTACGGTTCGTCTCGCGCCTTCTCCGGCGCCAACTCATCCGCAGTGACAAAGATTGGCTCAATGTCGGTGGGAATCCCCTGCAGGCGGTCGAGCGACTTCTGCAAGGCGGGGCGCACCACTCCCATTTCATCCTGCAACTTCTTGGCGCCGGCGTAATCGCCCTGGGCCTCGAGGGTCAGCAGATCGTGGTCCAGGTCGCGCACTCCCTGTCTTGAATTTTTCCAGGTCCAGGGCGAAAGTCTGGTCCGCCTGCTGCGTGAACGCTCCTTTGTCCATGAGGTAATTGAACTGGATCGCCATGCCCTTGCCATGAGCATCATTCAGTCCGAAGCGCAGGCTGCGGAACATGGAGGCCAGGTAGGTGGTGTAGAGCTGCCGCTGCGCCGCTTCGTCGGAAGGCAGGACGCTCGACAACTTCATCTCCTGGGCATGGTCCATCATGTACTGCAGCGCGAAGAGGCCGGTGATATCGGCTTTGGCTTCTTCAATGGCGCTGTAGAGTTCTTTCAGTTCGGCGCGCGGAGTGGTGTCGCGGCCGTCCACCTTGATCTGGTGCGGTCCCAGCCCATGCATCAGTTCGTGGGCCACGATGTGAGTAAAGAATGATTCGAAGTTCACGTCCCGGGCCGACCGCGGCAGCATCCGGCGCGCAATCGGAATCAGCACGCTGCGAAACTTGGCCTCCTGCACATTCTTGAGCATCACCCGCTTGCTGCCCTTCTGATTGACCACCCGCTCGTCATTGGGCAGATTGTAGGCGGCGGTTGCCACGCCGTGGTTGCCGTCGCCCGCAGCAGAGAATCTCGTCCACCACCCGGATCGGCGCCGCCGCTCCCAGCTTGGGATTGCGATACTGCGGATCGATGGGCAGATTGTCCTCGATCTCCTGCAGGTGCGCGCTGAGGGCGGAGAACTTTGCGCTGGCTTCATCGTCCCGCAGGTTGAGGAAGGTCTCGAAGGCCGCTTTGTAGCCGAAGATCTCGTCGTTGTAGGTTTCGTAAGGGCCGATGGTGATGTCGATGGGCGCGTCAAGGTCCATCCAGGCCAGGTCGCTGGCGTAATAGTCGTTGGAGAGAAACGCATCCGCGCGCAGGTTCAGGAAATTCTTCAGCGAGGCGTTGTCAGTAAGGTTGGCCGCCTCTTTAAGCAAGCCCGCGGCCCGGGTCAGATCGTCCTTGTAGGCTTCGCTGTAGGGAACAGCTTCCAGGGTTTTTGTGCCAGCGTCGCTGGTTCGGCGGATGACGGTGAAAAATCCTTTTGCCTCCTCCTGTTTCTCCTTCGGCAAGGAGGCAACCCAGGTCTCGAATTCCTCCCTGGTCATGTCCTCGGGATAGAAGTTTGCTCCCTTGGGCTTCTCCGCGGGAACGCCGGGCAGAAAGGCCTTAAAGTTATCCAGCGCGGACCAGGGACTCTTGTTGATCCAGAAATACTGCAGCCGCGCTTTGCCCAGTGGCGTGGTGTCCTTCTGCAGCCGCGCATACAGGGCGGGATTGCCGCTCCAGTACTGGACCAGGAAAATGTCGTTCATGATGCGCCCGGCTTCGATCAGTTTGACCAGCGCCTGCCGGTCTCCGGTTGAAAGCTTCGATGTATCCACGCGCAAGGTGGTGGGCGCAAAGCGCGCCGTCATCTTCTTCAGTTGGGCGAGCCCGGGTGCTGAGGAACTCGGTCTTCCGGGACTTTCGTCTTCTGGGCCGCCGCGGGAATGGCGGCAAGTCCAAGGAGAATAATCAGCGCGCAAGATGCCAGAAGTCTCATTCAGTTCTCCTTACAACCAACATCGAGATAGAACGCAAAAGCAGAATCTTAAACCGCAAAGGACGCAAAGAGATACCGCAAAGGTCGCAAAAGTAATACGGGATCCTTTCCGGACATCGTAAGTGGCCGCGGACCCGCCTCCGGAGGTACAATTTGCGGAGGCCGTCGAGTCGACAATCACGGCCGCCCATATGGCTATGCGAAAACTACTCCCCTGGTTGTTGCTGGTTTGTTTTGCCGCCCTGCCTTCCGCTTTTGCCCGCCGACACGGTGGTCGAGGAGATTATAGCCCGCGTCAATAATCAGATTATTACGCGCGCCGAATACCTGCGCAGCAAAGATCAGCTGAAACAGGAAGCGCAGCAGCAGGACCCGGCGAATGCCGACAAGATCGTCGCCGAGAAGGACAAGGACGTTTTGCGCGATTTGATCGACCAGCAATTGCTGCTCGAAAAGGGCAAAGACCTGGGCATCACCGCCGATACCGAAGTGATCAAGCGGCTCGACGAAATGCGCAAGGAAATGAAGCTGGAATCGATGGAAGACCTGGAAAAGGCCGCCCAGGCGCAGGGCATCTCCTTCGAGGATTTCAAGCAGAACCTGAAGAACCAGATCATCACCCAGCAGGTAATCTCCAAGGAAGTCGGCTCCCGGATGTCCATCGGCAAGGAGGAATTGCAGCAATTCTACGATGCTCATAAGAGCCAGATGGAGCAGCCGGAACAGGTCCGGTTGAGTGAACTTCTGATTTCGACGGAGAAGAAGGACGCGGCTACACCTGAGGCCCAGCAAGTCGCGGCGGCGCAAGCCAAGGCGGATGACCTGCTGGCCCAGATTCGTAAGGGAGCGGCCTTCGACGAAGCCGCCAAGAAGAATTCAGACGGGCCTACCGCCGCCCAGGGCGGCGATCTCGGTTACTTCAAGCGCGGCACGCTGGCCAAGGAGCTCGAGGACAAGACTTTTGCCATGAAGCCCGGCGAGGTTTCAGACGTCATCCGCACCAAGCAGGGCTTTGTCATCCTCAAGGTCACCGAACACCAGCAGGCCGGGGTGCCTCCGCTCAGCCAGATTGAGGGCAGGGTTCAGGACGCAATCTACATGCAGAAACTGCAGCCCGCCCTGCGCGCCTACTTGCAGAAGCTGCGCGAGGACGCCTATATCAAGATTGCCGGCGGGTACGTGGACACCGGCGCCAGCCCCAACCAGACCGCGCCGATCGAAACCACCGCCAAGGACGCGGGCGCCAAGGAACTGAAGAAAAAGAAGAAAAAGCTGGGCATCATTTAGCGGATCCCCAAGCCTCCGGAAGCGAGAGACAGGCTGTGATCTATGAAGGAATTTTTCGTTTCCGACTGCGTCCAGTACGAGAACAAGATCATCACCTCAACTTTTGTGGTGGTTTCCCGTCAGGTCAAACCCAAGAAGAGCGGTGAGCCTTATCTGGCCCTCACCCTGGGCGACCGCAGCGGCCACATCGAGGCCAAGATGTGGGACAACGTCGAAGACGCCATCGACGCCTGTGATCAGGACGACTTCATCAAGGTCAAGGGCCTGATCAATAAGTACAAGAACCGCTTCCAGCTCACCATCCACAAGCTGCGCCGCATGGGAGAATCGGAAGTCGATTTCGCCGATTACCTGCCCAAGACCAGCAAAGACATTGGCGAGTTATGGCAGACGCTCGCAGGCTACGTCGCCACTTTCAAAGATCCACATCTCAAGGCGCTGGTTGAGGCGTTCATGGCGGACCCGGAAATCGCGGAAGCCTACCGCAACGCCCCCGCGGCCAAGACGCTGCATCACGCTTTCATCGGCGGTCTGCTCGAGCACGTGGTCTCGCTTTTCAATTCCTGCGACCTCATGTGCCGCAATTATCCCCAGATCAACCGCGACCTGCTTCTCACCGGCGCCTTCTTTCACGATATCGGCAAGATCCACGAGCTGACCTACAACCGCTCGTTTTCCTACAGCACGCGCGGCCAGTTGCTGGGACACATGATCATCGAACTGGAGATGCTGCAGGCCAAGCTGCCGCTGGTGCCGGGGTTCCCCGAATCGCTGAAGACGCTGGTCGAGCACCTCATCATCAGCCATCATGGACAATATGATTTCGGCTCGCCCAAACTGCCCATGTTCCCCGAAGCGCTGATGCTTCACTACCTCGACGATCTGGATTCCAAGATGGAAGCCATGCGCGCCCAGTTTGAGCGCGGCGGGGAGTCGGAGGGCGCCTGGACCGGTTACAATCCGTCGCTGGGCCGCCCCCTGCTGAACACTGCGAAATTCCTGGCGGGCAAGGCCCCGGAGGAAGAAAACAAAACCGCTCCCGAGCCCCGGTTCGGTTTCCGGAACGGCGGCCGAGCCGGAAGAAAAGAGTGGCGGCGCCATGACTTCTGCCGCGCATGAGGATAAAATCTAGGCGCTCTGCCATAGGTTAGCCGTCGCCTGCATCCGGTTGGAGCATTGCGCGCAATCCACTTTCTGATCGACGATCCCATCATTGGAGGAAATCATGAGAACCCGTTTGACAGCACTCACCCTTGGTCTCTACTTATCTTTTGCGGTGCTCGGCTGCAACAAGCCCGCCGCTCCGCCAGATTCGAGCGCCTCACCGTCCTCTAGCGATGGCAGCAGCAGTTCGGCTGCGCCGAGTGGAGACGCCGCCGGCTCTGGTTCGGCAATGTCCAATACCGCAATGTCGAACATGAAGCCCGAGCCTGCGAAGCCTTTGGTAGTCCCGGCAGGCACGGTGTTGACGGTCCGGCTGGGACAAACGGTCGGCTCCAAAATCAGTTCGGCGGGACAGACCTTTACCGCCACCCTGGCCAGCCCGGTGGTGGTCGATGGCAAAACGGCGATCCCTTCCGGAGCGGCAGCTTCCGGAACGGTGGTTGATGCGAAGCCCCTGGGCCGTTTCAAGGGTGGGGCATCGCTGCAGTTGCGCCTGACTTCGATCGCGATTGGCGGTGCTGAGCAGTCCATTTCCACTTCATCCGTGGTCCGCGTCAGAAAAAGGAAGGGTAAGCGCACAGCCGTCATGGCGGGCGGCGGCGCTGGTCTGGGCGCACTGATCGGCGGTCTGGCGGGTGGCGGCAAGGGCGCTGCCATCGGCGCTCTGGCGGGCGGCGGTGCGGGTGCCGGCGGCGCCGCGTTCACCGGCAACAAGGACGTTGTCCTGCCCGCCGAATCCGCCCTCAGCTTCAAGCTGGAACAACCGCTCGAAGTGAAGTAGTCGTTCATCTCAAATACCGGCCCAGGGCGCGAAGCCCTGGGTCTGCTTTTCTTGCGCGCCGCATGTTGAACTTCGATCAATTCCGTCTCCTGACCTTCGACTGCTACGGCACCCTGATCGACTGGGAGTCCGGGATATTCTCCGCGCTGCGCCCGATTCTCGCCCGCCACGGCAAGACCATCTCCGACTCCGACCTCCTGCGCCTTTACTCTGAATTCGAAGCGGAGGCCGAACAGGGCGAGTTTCGTCCCTATCGCCAGGTGCTCGAGTCGGTCGTCCAAGGCTTCGGCGAGCGTCTGGGATTCACGCCGGCCGAATCCGAGATAGTTCGTTGCCGGACTCGCTGCCCAACTGGCTGCCGTTTCCCGGACACAGTCGCCGCCCTCGGCAAACTTAAGTCGCACTACCAGCTCGCGATCATCTCCAACGTTGACGACGACCTTTTTGCCGCCACCGCCCGCCGCCTCGAAGTGCTCTTCGACTATGTGATCACCGCGCAGCAGGCCCGGGCCTACAAACCATCGTTGCAAATATTCAAACTCGCTCAGCAACGCACCGGAGCAGTCCCGAGCCAGTGGCTGCACGTCGGCCAAAGCCTCTATCACGACGTAGTCCCTGCCCAATCTCTCGGAATTAAAACCGTCTGGGTGAACCGCGCATCACCCCGTCCCGGAGCCGGCGCTGCCAAAACCGCATCCGCCCGGCCAGACCTCGAACTGCCCGACCTGAAGTCCCTCGCCCAACTGACATCTGAGAACCATGAACTGCAAACTGGTTCTTGAATCCCCAACCAGTATTAAACTGGTAGCAACCGCCGCACACAATCGGAGAACGCCAGATGGCAACCACCACCGCCCGCTCCAACCCGCTTGCTTACCTGACTGACGAGCTCAACACGCTCAAGACCAAGGGCACGCATTTCCGCCTGCGCGTGCTCGATGACGAGCAAGCCGCGGTCTGCACCTTCGACGGCAAGAAAGTCATCAACCTGGCTTCAAACAATTACCTCGGTCTGACCACGCACCCCAAGCTGCGCGAGGCCGCGCTTGAGGCCACCCGCAAATACGGCGTGGGATCCGGCGCGGTGCGCACCATCGCCGGCACCATGAAAATCCACATGGAGCTGGAAGAGAGGATCGCGCGCTTCAAGAACGTCGAAGCCTGTGTGGTTTTTCAATCCGGGTTCGCGGCCAATGCCGGAACGGTGTCGGCGGTGCTGGGTAAAGAGGACTTCATCATCTCCGACCAGTTGAATCATGCTTCGATCATCGACGGCGCCCGACTGTCACGCGCCAAGATTCTCGTCTTCGAACACAAGAACATGGCCCAGGCGGAGGAGCGCCTGGCCAGCATCAAGGACCAGCCCGGCAAGAGGCTGCTGATTACCGACGGCGTCTTCTCCATGGACGGCGACATCGGCCCGCTACCCGCGCTCTGCGACCTGGCGGAAAAGTACGGCGCCATCATGATGGTGGACGACGCCCACGCCTCCGGCGTTCTGGGCCGCAATGGCCGCGGCACAATCGATCATTTCAAGATGCACGGCCGCGTGGATATCCAGGTCGGAACGTTGTCAAAGGCAATCGGAGCGCTCGGCGGCTACGTCTGCGGCACCCGCGACCTGATCGATTTTCTCTATCACCGCGCCCGGCCGTTTTTGTTTTCGACTTCGCATCCGCCCTCGGTGGCGGCCACCTGCATCGCCGCTTTCGACGTTCTCGAAAACGAACCCGAGCGCATCGAGAAACTCTGGGAGAACACCCGCTTCTGGAAGAGGGAACTGGGCCTGCTCGGCTTCGACATCGGAGGCAAGACCACGCCCGCCAGCGAAACGCCCATCACTCCGATCATCATCGGCGACGGCAAACTCACCATGGATTTTTCGCGCGAACTATTCAAGGAAGGCGTGCTGGGCACAGGGATCGCTTTCCCCACAGTGCCCGAAGGCAAGGCCCGTATCCGCACCATCATGACGGCAACTCATACGCAGGACGAATTGCAGCAGGCGTTGGAGGTGTTGAAGCAGGTGGGGAAGAGAATGGGAATTGTGGCGCGATCGACGAGCTCGTGACGCCAACCCCACCAGCGCTTTCGCGATTCTGGCCATTCGGGCGATTGGACGCAGGCTGCTCGCGTTTTCTTGACTTCCGATCGCCTTTCTTTGGATCAATCCTCCGCTGGGCAGCCATTGGGCAATGGATGGTTGTAGGATCACTCGTCTTGGACGGGCAGCTGAGCGCACGTGCTCGAGTTGAGGACGTCACGCCTCACATTTACTGCCCGGTACACAATCCGCCCGCCCACAATCGTCGCCACAACTTTCCCCGTCAGCTGCGCTCCGCCAAACGGCGTATTCTGCGACCGCGAGTGCGACTTGGCCGCGTCAAACGTCCAGCGCTTTTGCGGATCGAAGATCGTGACATCGGCATGGCTGCCGCGAATCAGCGTGCCACGCCCTCTCAGGCTGAACACGCGCGCCGGGCCGGAAGTGAAGAGTTCGACAATCCGGCTGAGCGGGATCTTGTGTCCGCGGTGAAGGTGAGTGATGGCGAGGCCGAGCGCAGTCTCGAGGCCGGTGATCCCGAAAGCGGCGCGCTCGAACTCGATGATTTTTTCGTGCGGCGCGTGGGGCGCATGGTCGGTGGCGATCGCGTCCACGTGCCGTCGGCCAGCGCCACCAGGATGGCTTCGCGGTCCGAGTCTGACCGCAGCGGCGGATTCATCTTGAAGTTGGTGTCGTACTCGCCGACATCCGCATCGGTCAGCGCAAAGTGGTGCGGCGTGACTTCGCAGGTCACGTGCGACTTGCTGCGCTTCCCCCGGCGCACCGCTTTCAGCGCGTCGGCGGTCGAAAGATGGGCCACGTGCAGGCGCGCGCCGGTGAACTGCTGCGCCAGTTGCACATCACGCTCCACCACCGAAGCTTCGGCTGCTGCTTTCATGCCGCGCAGCCCCAGGCGAAACGCGGTCGGGCCGTCGTTCATGGAGCAGCGGTCGGTCATGCGCGTGTCTTCCGCATGCTGAATGACCGGGAGATTGATTTCCGAAGAGAGGCGCATGGTCTCGCGCATGACACTGTCGTTGAGAATGGGCTTGCCATCATCGCTGACGCCCACCGCTCCGGCCCGTTGCAAGGCGCGAAAGTCGGTCAGCACCGCTCCTTTGCTGGCATGAGTGGCGGCCGCGATGGGAAACACGTTTACCACCGCGCCGCGCTCCGGTTGTTGCAGCCAGGTGACCCACTCCGGCGAGTCAACGACGGGCTGCGTGTTGGGCATGCAGCAGACGGAAGTGAATCCTCCCGCGGCTGCCGCGGCCGTGCCGGTGGCGATGGTTTCTTTGTAGCCCTGGCCGGGCTCGCGCAAGTGAACATGCAGGTCGATGAAGCCGGGAGCGACGATCAGCCCGCGCGCATCGAATTTCTCATGCGCGGTGGCGCGCGTCTTGCCCGGCGGCGCGATCTCGGCCACCTGCCCGTCCCGCAGCAGGACGTCCATGGTGGCGTCGATCTTCGCGGCAGGATCGATCAGCCGGCCGCCTTTGATCAACAGGCTGTAATTTTCTCTCTTAATCAAACGCACAACCCTTACTTCTCTTCCGCGGATTCACGCGGATTGTCGCGGATTTTTTCTTTCATTCTCGAAACATAGCGTTTGAATTGCGCGCTGGGCCCAAAATTGAACAACATTCCAACTTCGATCTGAGTAGCCCGGAGGTAATTCAGAAGTTGCTTTTCCCAAGCAGGCTCAATCTCCCGGCCTGTCTTCAGTTCGACGATGACTTTCCCATCAACTAGCAAGTCGGCGCGGAAATCACCAATCTTCTGCCCGTGGAAAAACACCGGCACCGCGATTTGGCGTTGGAAAAATAGTGCCGCTCTCAGCAAGAGCGACCGAAAAGGCTTGCTCGTAGACTGATTCCAGGAATCCATGCCCGAGTTCATTGTAGATAGCATAGAAAATGCCGATGAGTTTTCTCAGTGAGTTCGTGATGTTTCAATCCGTGTTGATCCGCGTAAATCCGCGGAATTGAAGTTGTTGTCTCATCGCTCGAGTGGCGCTCATTTTTAAGTGATTACGAAGATTTTATTTCTGATTGATAAATAAGTATTGATAAGAGTAAATCCGGGAAGTTGAAATTATTTCTCATCTCCCTACCCCACGCCCGGGCCAGGATCGCCATGCGCACCGGCACCCCGTTCCGCACCTCTTCCACAATGGCCGACTGCGGACAATCGGCCACTTCCCAGGTCAACTCCAGCCCGCGGATGATGGGCCCGGGATGCATCAGCATGGCATCTCTCTTTGCCAGCTTGAGACGCGCCATGGTCATCTGGTAGCGGGCAACGTAATCCTGCAAACTGATCTTCGTCCCCGCCAGGCGCTCCTTCTGCACCCGCAGGGTCATGACCACGTCAGCGCCGTGGACCGCATCCTCCACGGTATGCGCGATGTGCAGGCCGGGCGCCAGGCTGAGTCGCGGTTTCGGGCAGAAACTCCGGCGGCCCGCAGAGAGTAATGCGCGCCCCGAATTTGCTGAGCAGGTGAATGGCGGAGCGGGCTACCCGGCTGTGATAAATATCGCCCACGATGGCGACCTGCAGACCCTTTAGCGCTTTCTTGTGGCGCAGGATGGTGTAGGCATCGAGCAGCGCCTGCGAAGGATGCTCGTGCATGCCGTCGCCGGCGTTGATTACCGGAATATCCAGATACCGCGCCATCAGCGCCGCCGCGCCGGCCTGGGGATGTCGGATCACGATCACGTCCGCGCCCACCGCCCGCAGGGTGTAGCCGGTGTCCAGCAGCGACTCGCCTTTTTCGATGCTCGAACCGCTGGAGAGCACCAGGGTGGTCATGGCGCCCAGCGATTTGGCCGCGATTTCGAAGGAGCTGCGGGTGCGGGT
>CAWBWO010000014.1:0-392450 GCA_963792445.1 uncultured Caryophanaceae bacterium
GAATATGAGATTAATGCAGACTTTGTGGATTTCAATAAATTCTTTAATCGAATTATTGATCGATTTGAAATGTCGAAGTCCAAAAAGGTTGAGTTTAAACGACTACTGCCTTCAGCGCCATGCTATGTTGAAATTGATACAGATAAAATTACGCAAGTTATTGATAACATTATCTCTAATGCTTTAAAATATTCACCAGATGGCGGGAATATACGCTTTGGTATGACTGCAAATGATGGTGTACTGACTGTTATGATTTCAGATGATGGTATGGGTATACCGAAGGAAAATGTAGAACGGATATTTGATCGTTTCTATCGTGTCGACCAAGCAAGAGCTCGTTCAATGGGGGGCACAGGCTTAGGTCTAGCTATTTCTCGGGAAATGATATTAGCGCATAACGGTAAGATTTGGGCTGAAAGTGAAGAGGGAGTAGGTACAACCATCTTCTTTACATTACCTTATGAAGATGATGAGGCAGGTGAGTGGGATTGAAATATCTTGAACAGATTAAATCATTTGTCCTCTTTGTCTTAGTTTTACTTAGTATTAGTTTGACGTTTTCCATTTGGACCTATAAACCAAATTATGACACTATTGAAAAGACAAATGTTAATATTTCAATAGAAAAAAAGCTTCAGCTTACGGATGTTTTAGTCCCGTATAGAATGGTATTTCATGAAAATGGAATATGGCGTGGAACAGACCGTTCTGAGGATATGAAACCAATTATGAGTCAAATGAAGAATTGGCAAGTAACCAATATTGTACATGTAAGTAATAATGCAAATAATTCAAAAATGAACCAATTGTTAGAAGAAGATAATCGCTTTACACTCTTCTTCCCTGGTGAGGTTCCATATCCCATCTTCCAGAGCCTATTACCATCAATTGAAAAAAAACCATCTAATATATCTTTTAACCAAATGATAGTAGACTGGTCTCAATTATCAACGAATGAAGAGCTAACTGTATTCTTTGCGAATACAACTAAAAGACAACTGTATAAAGCAAAAATACATGTGAAAAGTGAAGATATTTTTAATAAACAAGTTGTCAATCAATCTTATAAATTAGAGAGATACTTGGCGTTCGTACGTGATAAGGAAAGTACCCTATATTTACCTGCAGAACAATCGAAAATGATGCAGTATACTTATCTCATTTCTACATCATCAATTGATCGCTTTAAGAATGCCCTATTCGCTAATCCGAAGATTGTCAAAAGTAGTGTAGACAATGCAAGTATGAAAGAAGTTTATACAGATGGTGTATCCATGTTGACTGTGAATAATAATGAAAGAGTATTGGATTTTGTTAATACTACAGCTTCAGATAATCTAGAGACATTGGAAGAGTCCAAGTTAGTATTAAATACTTTTGAATTTATCAATGAACACGGTGGTTGGACTGGCGATTTCCGCTTTGATGCTCTCGATTACAATTATAATAAGGTGTTGTATCAACTATATATGCAAGACTATCCTGTATTTACGGACTCCCATGTCACTTCTACAAAGATTGTAACAGTATGGGGAGACAATCGTATTGCACGTTATACAAGACCATACTACAAATTAGTATCAGTACCTGAAAATAGTGCTGTAACAATTATGAATGGCCAAAATGTAGTAAACAAGTTGATGGAATCTAAAAAGGTAAATTTCAATACAGTTAAAGAGGTTCGCCGTGGATATTATTTAACAGAAAGTAATCGTCCAAATGTGTTTGTACTAAAACCTGCTTGGTTCTATTTGATTAATGGCAAATGGACAGTACTATCACCTGCTAATGTAGGAGGTGCCCAAGTTGGATTGGAATAAAACAAAAACGATATTCATTATTGTTTTCTCGATTTTAAATATTTTCTTATATTGGATGTATGTTAACAAGTACAATGAAGGTAAGAATGTCGAAATTATCGGCGAAACAGATATCCCTACTCGTTTAAAGGATGAAAATATAACTGTTAAAAGTGAACCAATAGAAGGCGAAAATGTATCCTATATTTCGGGAAAAATTAAACAGTTTACACAAGATGAATTATCAGGTCAAGAAAATCAGCGAATTCAAATAAATGAAGATAATACAAAACTTGAAGCGAAGATTCTTCATCCCACTCCATTGACGGAAATTACAGATCAGAGTTTGGCGGACTTTGTGGAGAAGAATATATATAAAGGTAGTTCCTATAAATTGTGGAAGATTGATAGAGAAAATAAAGAGGCAACTTTCTTCCAAAGTACAGAAGATAGTATGATTTACTATAATCAAAATGCTGTTATTAAAATTCATTGGAATGATAACTTAGAAATTACACGTTATGAACAAAAAATGTTTGATTCACTAAAAAGTTTTGGAGAGAAGAGCCCACTAATTCCAACACAACAAGCAATCAAGTCAGTCTTTGATAAAGGCTATTTATTGCCGAATTCGACCATTACAAAAATACAACTTGGCTATTCAACACTTGTCCCATTAACTGAGACCCAAGTGTTATCGCCTACATGGTATATCCATGTTGTCCTTCCTAAAGAGCAAAATGGCGAACAGAAAGAAACGGATTACTTTGTGAATGCTGTGGATGGTACAATTGTGGAAATCGAACAAAATGCAAAAGAAAAGGAATTACAAAAACAGTAAGGAGTCTTTACAGTGCAGTTCAGTGTATTAGCCAGTGGTAGTACGGGCAACTCCATATATGTAAGTAGCGGAGATCATTCTTTTATCGTTGATGCAGGATTGACTGGTAAAAAGATGGAACAGCTTTTTGAAGAAGTTGGCCGTGATATAAAAAAATTAAGTGGTATATTAGTAACACATGAGCATTCCGACCATATTAAAGGTGTGGGCGTGCTTGCAAGAAAATATAACATCCCTGTTTTTGCAAATGAAAAAACATGGCAAGCAATGGATGGACTAGTTGGGAATATCCCTACAGAACTAAGATTTCAATTCGATATGGAGACAGTCAAAACGTTTGGCTCTTTAGATATTGAATCATTTGCCGTTTCACACGATGCAGCTGATCCGATGTTTTACAGCTTTCATGAAAATAATCGAAAGCTTGTCGTAATCACAGATACAGGCTATGTAAGTGATCGTATGAAGGGGATTATTAAAGGTGCTGACTCATTTGTTTTTGAAAGTAATCATGATGTTGGCATGCTACAAATGGGTCGCTATCCGTGGTCAGTCAAACGTCGCATTTTAAGTGATCTTGGACATGTTAGTAATGAAGATGCTGCTGTTGCGATGAGTGAAGTAGTTGAACAAAAACAAACACGTATTTATCTTGCCCATTTGAGTAAAGATAATAACATGAAGGATTTAGCAAGAATGAGCGTTTCACAAACCTTACAATCATGTGGTATTATGCCGGGTGAATTTGTAAATTTGTATGATACGGATGCAAATGAACCAACAGAGCTAGTAACAGTATAAAAGTGATAGTATATTTTATTTCACCCCCAAATTTGGGGGTTTTTTTATGCCCAAAATGGGGAAGTTAAGATATGTTTATCGAACGCTTTTATAATTTTGAACTGATTTTAAATTTATTTTCATCTGATTTTAATCTTCGCAGTTTAAAGTAAAAGTATCAAAACAAAAAGAACAAACGGTAGGAAGGATGAATTTGATGGGGTATTACGATAATGACGAAACAAGAAGTGGCAGAAAAAGTGGCAGTAAAGCCGGGTACTTCTTTAGCGGGATTGTGGGTGTGATTGTGGGTGCATTACTTGTTTGGCTCTTACTACCATCTATGGTTGGTTATTTACCAGGTAGTACTAGTACAGCAGGAGTGACAACTACTGTAAATAAAACAGCCACACCGCAACTCTCAACTGAAATTTCTACAAATGTAACAGATGCAGTAGATAAGACAAAGGATGCGGTTGTGGGGATTACGAATATTCAAGAATCATCAGTAGATTTATGGGGGAATATCCCATTTAGAGATGGGAGTAATAAAAGCGGAAGTAATCCTAATCAAGAAGCTGGAAGTGGTTCTGGTGTCATTTATAAAGAAGTAGGCAATAAAGCATATATTGTGACAAACAACCACGTAGTTGAAGGGGCAAAATCACTTGAAGTGACCTTCTCAGACGGCTCTAAAGAAGCTGCAAAATTAGTCGGTACAGATATATGGACAGATTTAGCTGTCATTTCAATTTCAAATAAGCATGTAAAAACAGTTGCTACTTTCGGTGACTCAGATAAATTAAAGCAAGGTGAATCAGTCATTGCTATCGGTAATCCATTAGGAATGGACTTCTATGGATCTGTTACAACAGGTGTAATCTCTGGGAAAGACCGCACAGTTCCTGTTGATTTAAACGGAGATGGTGTTGAAGACTGGCAAGCGGAAGTTTTACAAACAGATGCAGCCATTAACCCTGGTAACAGTGGTGGTGCTCTAGTAAACCTTGCAGGACAAGTAATTGGTATCAACTCTATGAAGATTTCTGAATCCACTGTTGAAGGTTTAGGATTCTCTATCCCAATCAACACAGCAATACCTGTTATCGATGAATTACAATCTACTGGTAAGGTGGAAAGACCTTCAATGGGAGTGGCGCTAATTGATTTAACAGATGTTCCAGCATATCACCAAAGAGAAACTCTAAAATTACCTGCAGAAGTAACATCAGGCGTTGTGATTAGTGAAGTCGTTGGAAACTCACCAGCATCAAAAACAGGATTAAAGAAATATGACGTAATCGTCGAAATGGACGGTGAAAAAATTGATAGCTCAATTGACCTACGTAAAATCCTTTACAACAAAAAGCATGTGGGTGATCAAGTGAAGATAAAAGCGTATCGCGGCGGGGAAATAATCGAAAAAACATTAACATTGGCAGATAGTTCAAAAAATAAATGATGTGGATAACTAAAAAACATTAAAAAGTAAAAAAGCGAGTGTGGAAGAGAAATCATTACCTTTCCTACTCGCTTTTATTTTGTTACAATGGGTTGTGGATAACAATCGATGAATTGTGTATAACTCTGTTTAAATCTGAAAGTTCGAAAGGATGAAAAAATTTGAAAGTATATAGCTGTGAAACCCATATAGGACACGCTTTAGATATGTTCGTTGCAACGGAAAAAAAGGTGCCAATCATGGAAAAAGTAAAGGAAGAAAAAAAGTTATCCACAAAGTGTAGCTACTGTGAAGAGCAAGCGACATATATTGTGGCGAACGAATGAGCGCATACAAGATATTGAAATAGCCTGTGGATATGTGTATAACTTCTGTGGATAAGATGTTTGTAAACTGAATGTAAAGGTGGATAACCTGTGAGTATTACGATTATAAGTGTTGGGAAATTAAAAGAAAAGTACTTAAAGATGGGGATCGAAGAATATGTCAAACGACTTAGTGGTTACACAAAAATTGACCTCATTGAAGTTCCTGACGAAAAAGCACCAGAGCAACTGAGTGAAGCAGAGATGGAAATCGTCAAGAAAAAAGAAGGAGAAAGAATCCTTGCTAAAATCTCATCTGATCAATATGTCATTGCATTAGCTATTAACGGCAAAATGCGAAGCTCCGAAGAACTCTCGAAAGACATCGAGAATCTCCAAACATACGGCCACAGTAAAATTACCTTCGTTATTGGCGGTTCCTTAGGCTTACATGATGATGTAATAAGTCGTGCGGATGATCAATTATCATTTGGCAAAATGACCCTACCACATCAACTGATGAAGCTTGTGTTGGTGGAGCAAATTTATCGTAGTTTTCGAATTATGAAGGGTGAACCGTATCATAAGTAAATGAGGTTCGGTAGTTTCAAGTAAACAACCGTACAATTGGTCAAAAAATAGAGGTACTGATTGCAAGAATTTTTAGAATCCCTAATTATTAACAAAACCCACTCCTTAAAAAAGAGTGGGTTTTGTCTTTGAATAACTTGTTGAATATAAATTGCCCTTAATTTTCTGCTCTATAGGCATCTAGGAATAGTTGTCCAAGATTACCCTTTCCTTTAAAACCTAAATCACGTAGGCCATTATCGATCACTGTTAATACAGATAGAACTTTTTCAATGAAGGCATTTTCACCCATATGACCAATACGCAAGATGACATCTTCATATTGTGCCAAAGAAGTAGCGATGTATAGATTATATGTTTCTTGGATGTGTTGTTGTAATCGTAATGCGCCTATTTCTGCTGGAATGATGATGGCAGTTACTGTATTGGAGCATCCTGATTCTAAGAATAATGTTAGTCCATATTCTTGTATAGATTTTCGCACGGCGTTCGCAATTTTCGCATGTCGCTCATAAACCGCCAATTGACCTTCTTCTAAAATATTGTCTAAGGCAACATCTATTGCTTCAATATTGCCAGCGGGCATCGTATAAGGTAAGGTTCCTTTTCCAATATACCCCTTAAAAATTTGTAGGTTTGCATAATAGGAAGCAATTGGTATCTTGCGGTCATTCATCGCTTTTTTAGCGTCCTCACTAATGGAAACGATTGCTAAGCCAACAGGTGCTGAGATAGCCTTTTGAGTACCTCCACAGCAAATATCGATTTGATTTTGGTCGACATCGATTGGTTCACCAACCATACCAGCTACTGAATCAACCACTGTGAGTAAGCCATATTCTTTTAGTAAGGGAGAGAGTTGGCTAACATCATTTAACATGGACGTTGGTGTATCACAATGCACAAATGTTGCATATTTGAAATCATGATCTTTTTCTAAATAGTCGCGTACTTCTTCAACAGGTATGTCTTTATGATAGTCAAAACTTAAGACAACAGGTTCTCCTCCATACATTCTGACAAAATCTTGAAAACCTTCACCATATATACCGTTATCGAGTACAAGGACACGGTCACCAGGTTCAGTCAAGCTCGCACAGGCAGCTTCTAAAGCTAGAATGCCTTCTCCGGCAAGCAAAAGTACCTCATTTGTAGTACCCATGACCCGGCCCATCTTTTGGCATACCTCATGGTAATAGTAGATGAATTCTTTATCAAAATCAGTGTTATTTGTTTTTTTAGCTAACGCCAAGCGTACATTCTCACGTACGTTCGTTGGTCCTGGTGCATAGTTTGGTTTAAATCTCATATTAATCGTCCCTTTTTAAATGAGTGTATTTTATGGGGTAACATTAGCAAATAATTGGTATATTTAAAAGTATCAATTTATCCTAAAATTTAGGGGTCAGTTTAAATAAAATCTCGATTTATGGAACTATTATAGTTGGAGAATTCTTCTATACTGAAAGTGAAAGGAAGCGATTATAATGAACGTTGAAGATGTAAAACGAATTACGCAGCAATCGAAACAAGAAAAATGGCCATATCCAAAAACCTTCCAAGCTTTAGTTGAGGCAGGCGTAACCTCCTACCGGACAGATATAGCTACTAATAGTACTACGTATAGCGGAAATGGTGTTGACTATGTAGAAGAGTTACTTTCTTTATCAAAAGGACTTGAAGTATCAACTACTTTTCATAAAGATGCTGTAAAGCAAGCACTGGAACATCATCAGAAATTTAACACACCGTATGCGAATTTTCTCAAGGATATTGCCGCTGCTGGAGTCAATTATTACTTAGTAGATATGGTTAGCCGGGTAATTACGTATACTAGCGGTAGAGCAGATGAAGCTTATATTCAGTCTATTCCTAAATAAAAGGTCTACTTAAGGTACCTGCTAGTAAGTGAAACAAGTAGAACAAAAGAGTGTAAATTCCCAGTGCCGATTAAGTTTAATCGAATTGCTACTGGGGATTTTTTGTTTACAAAATTGTTTACTTGTTTACCGTAAGTAAACAATATGTAAACAAATCCGTATACATGTAAACAAATCCGTATACATATTGAAAAGACAGCTTGTATACAAACTTGTTCACAAAGTTTACAAATATATAAACAATCATTACTATATTACATTTCCTTTAAATAGATTGAATTTTCCATAAATATTATATAATCTATAAATAGTAGGAATTGTATTACCTCCTCACCTTTTAAAATAATCGAAAAGGAATGATTATGTGATTAAGTCTAGAATTGCTGCTGTAGATGTTGGAAATGACTCGATTAAGGCAATATTTGGGGAATTAGATTATGAAATAAATATTCCTAATATTATGGCAAGAGATACAGAAGATCGACCAGTGATTGGAATAGAAGAATTAAATGCAAAAGACCCTCTTCAAGGAATTCACATCAAGGTTCACTCACCTGCATTGAAAGAAAATAATGCTATCTATCGTGTAGGCAATTTAGCAACAAAGAGTAGCAATGCAACAGAATTAGATCCAGGAAGTTCTAAATCAGAGGAAGATCAGACATTAGTAATGCTTTTTACAACATTGGCATTAGATGCAGTTAATGAGGAGAATTCACACGCATTCCCACGAGCAAATAATGTGATTGATGCAAGTTATACTCTTGGTACCGGTCTTCCTCTTCGTGAAGTAAAGGAAGGTAGAGATGCTGGATATCGCTCTAAATTAGTGGGTTCTGTCCATCAAGTAGAATTTCTAGTTACACCAAAATATCAAGGTTTAAAAGTAAATATTAAATTTGATGAAGTGAAAATTTATCCTGAAGGGTTTGCTGCTTATATAAATCTTGTAATGGATAATAGTCTGAAAATCGTTAATAAGGATTTAATTGACAAAAGAATTATTATTCAAGATATTGGAGGATTATCTACTGATATTGCCGTTATTAAGAATCGAAATGTTGATGATGATAAGGCACAAGGATTTAACCTCGGGGTATCTGAATCATTAGAGGCGATTCGAGAGGCAATTAGAACGAAGCATGGCGTTGAATTAGACAGCCGTCGTGATGTAGTTGAAATTATTACGAGGAAAAATGACCGAAATCATATTATGGTGAAAGGAAGCCGAACAAGTGTTCATGAAATTACGGATCGAATCTTGCTTGAATTAGCTAAAAAACAATATCGATTATTACGTAATGTTTGGCAGAAAAACTCACAAACAGAAATTGGTTATTTTGTTGGTGGCGGATCGATTGTTTTAAAAGAATATATTAAAACATTAAATAATAATTTGGATGGTTATAATATTGAATTCTTTGAAGATGAAAAAGAGAGTATTTGGATGATGGCTAATGCTTACTATAAGCTTATCTCTGAATTTGTTAGAAAGAAAGAGAAACAAAAGGCACCTCAAGAATTAGTGAAGAAATAATGTAGGGTGATTGTATGAAAGTCAAATGAGATTAAGCGAGGACAAGCCATTTCATTTCGTATTCCTTCTGATACACCGGATCATTTATTAAAGCATTTACAAAAACTAAAGGAATCAGAAAAAAGGAACTTTTCAAGTAAAATTGCCGAATTTGTGATGCAAGGAGTCGGGAAGAATTTATCAATGGAACGGGAAACAGTAACAATTCCTCTACCTTATAGATTAAGCAAATCACAGAGAGATTGGTTAAAGCACGAACACTCTGAGGCAATGTTAGGAAGTATTATTTTCCAATTACTAACTGATCCAATTCGGAGCCTCTTCCTTGTTTGCTTCACTAAATAGCAATTCTTTAGATATAAATGAAGCGTTGTATTTACAAGAAGAAAGAACAATGGAAAACTCAGTAATAAATATAGAAAATGTAGAGTATATGGACTCTATTGAAGAAACAACTACTATACAGGAATTAGAAACGATAGATGATGATCTCAATGAGTTTGATTGGAAAAATGCAATAAAAAGTGAACCTACTCTTGCGGAAGAAGAACATGATGAAAAAGAGGAGGATTTAGATAGTCTGTTAGGGGATTTTCTTAATAAAATGAATATGTAAACATGAAATCATCAATAATAATTATTATGTAAATCAATCCTAAAATAAGGTAGGTATTATAATTAGTAAAAAATTGCTCTTCCTCATTTTTAAGAAGAGCAATTTTTATTTAATAAAATTCTTTTGTATCCCTATACAGACGCAAAGTGGGTATCTTGCAGCTATTCTATGCTAGTTCTAAGTAGACATTATTGAACAGTAGTTTTTTTAGCACTCTTTGGCCATGAAAAGCCTATAATTGCACCGACTAGAGCAGGTAAAATCCAGCCAAGTCCAATATCGTAAAGTGGTAAATTATTTGTGTAGAATAATTTAATGGATTCGAATAAAGAGATATTTGCGCCTGGTAAACTGTCTACTAACGTACTGTAGCCATCAAATAAGCTTACACAAAAAGTAAAGAGCATTGCAATTGCATAAACACTTTGCTTATGGCCGAATAAAGATGAACAAAGGGATAATATGATCAGCACAATGGCTAAAGGATACAGTAACATTAATACGGGTACTGCATATTGAACGATATTGTTTAAGCCAAAGTTGGCAATGGTAAATGACATAAGACATAGTACTAGAACGAACATTTTATAGCTTACTTTTGGAAATAATTGATTAAAAAACTCGCTGCAGGACGTAATAAGTCCGATGCTCGTTTTTAAACAAGCTAGTACGATAATAATTGCTAATAAAATGGAGCCGAATGATCCGAAATAATGCTTTGCCACTGCAGCAAAGATTAAACCGCCATTATCGTATGTCCCGATGGCCGATACGCTCGATGCTCCCATATAGGTAATGAGTCCGTAAATTAGCATCATCAATACCATAGCGAAAATACCTGATTTCAAAGTGGTTTTCGCGATTTCCTTTGGATTGGTGATGCCTTGTCCCTTAATCGCCTGGATGACAACAATGCCAAATGCGAGTGACGCAAGAGCATCCATCGTGTTATACCCTTCTTTAAAGCCCGTTATAAAGGCTAAGTGGCTATAGTCACCAGTTGGATTACCAAAGTGCCCCATCGGTTTGATGATGGCAATGATAATTAAGATGAATAAAAACACTAAAAACGCAGGGGTTAAATATTTGCCGATATAGTCCATAATTTTTGCTGGATTCAAGGAGAAATAATAGACAATCGCAAAAAACACAAAGCTAAAGAGCCCGAGATATAAACTGCCATGTACTGGATTGATATATGGTTCAAAACCAACCACGAAAGGTACCGTTGCTGTCCGTGGAATTGCGAAAAACGGTCCAATGGTTAAGTAAAGTGCTACTGAGAAGACGACTCCAAATAGTGGATGGACTCGACTTGCTAAATGACGTAATCCATTACTCCCGGATAAACCAAATGCAAAAATCCCCATAAATGGAAGTCCAATTGCAGTTACCAGGAAGCCAATTAATGCCGGCCAAAAATTCGTGCCAGCGAGTTGTCCCATTTGGATTGGAAATATTAGATTTCCTGCACCAAAGAACATTCCAAACAGCATCGTACCAATGATGGCATAGGTAGAAAATGATACTTTTTGTTGCATACTTGTGCTCCTTCTAAGATGAATTTCATTTATTTTAACACTTAAGGAATTAGCTATAGCAATAAGAGAATTACTATGAATTTGGCGTATGGCTAGGAACAATAGTTGTTGTAAATCAGCTATAAGAGTGTAAGTAAAAGCAAATTTAAAATGCTCATTTAGATTCACTATGTTGAACCGTAGTATAAGTCAAAGCTTCGATTTAAACTCTCATTTCTCAGGAAGCAAATAGATATATTTTAGATATGTAGAGAGTTCAATGATAATATAAAGCGAAACCAAACTATTAATAAGCACATGGTAAAGTATTTATTAAAAAAGTATCAAGGAACAACTAAAATGTTCTTGATACTTCTTTTTTATTATTAATAAAGGGATAACTTTAAACTCATTAATTATGGCATTGTAGAGATCTTTGTACTTATAGAGATACAATAGTTGCATGCCGTGCGTTTATTGCTCCTCTTGTACTGTTTTCTTTTGTTTTTGGTCTAATAGATGGCTAAGAAAAGTTAGCAGACTTGCACAGACTGCAACTCCCCCACCGACCCATGTTACATTGATTAAATTCCCTTGATGGTATACAATTCCGCCTAACGCAGAGCCGAAAGCGATACCTACATTGCTTGCTACTGGCATAAGTGAAGCAGCGAGTCCTGTTGCTTTTGGCTGATAAATTCCAGCAAGGTCTATTAAATAAAGCTGAGTAGATGTTGTTAAGAGGATGGCCATTAACGACATCAAGCCAATGTTTACAAGTCCTAAAATAAAGTGATTTGTAGTCCAAAATAAGCTTGCCAGAACAACTGCCTGCACGAGAAATACAAATCGAAGACGACCGATTGCATTACGGATGGCAATTTTACCGGCTAGGATATTGCTGAAGATCGAGATAAATCCATAACCAAACAGGATTAAACTAATTGAATGATTTGGTACTTCCATTCCTTTCAAGATAGGAACAAGATACGTAAAGACGACATAAGTTGCGCCAAATCCAAGAGCAGGAATGAAAAAAGCCATCAAAATTCGTGGCTTGGTCAATAAAGAAAATTGATCCCGTATCGAACTGCGTATTTGGCTGAGCTTATTCGGCAAGACGAAAAAGGATGCTAAAAACGCCAATACTCCAAGGCAAGCAGTTAACATGAAAGTGGCATTCCAGCCGTACATTTCTGCGATGACAGTACCAATTGGCACTCCGACGACATTTGCAAGTGTAAAACCACCAAAAACAAATGATATAGCAATTCCGCGCTTTTCAATCGGCATGGTTTCACTTGCAACAATCATAGCTAGAGAGATTAATACTCCTGATACAATTGCAGTCATCATCCGAAGTACAATGAGCATGATGTAACTCGTTGAAATGACGCACAAAGCATTCAGGATGATGAAAAATCCTATTAAAAGTAACATCCATTTACGCTTTTGAAAATGACTTGTAGCTGACATCACTAGTGGTGTGCCAATGGCAAACGTAATCGCAAACGCAGAAATGAGTGTGCCAGCTTTTGCATTTGTCATATGAAGGCTCGAGGAAATATCGGTTAAGATTCCGACAATAACAAATTCGCTTGTCCCAAGAACAAATGTTAATAAAGTAAGTGTTAGGATGAGCGACCAATGTCGCTTGGATAATTTTGAGGGGTGCATAAATACCTCTTTTCTTAGATGAATGTAAATGTGTCACATGGTAGATACACAGTCTAAACATCATACCATAAAGTATTTTTGCGAGGGAAACCCTTTATTATTAAATAGGGTTAATGGATTAATAGGAACCGACAAGAAATAACGTAAACAGCAACATTGCATATGCAGGGACCTTTTTAATCTGCTTATTTATTCAATTTAAATTATTTTACAATATTTTTTAAACTCTTCAAAAACTATGCGCAAACCATACAATCTATTTTAGAAATAATTATGAAATTGCTAACTAGTGCTAAAAAATATATTATCTAAAAAGGGATTTTTTCGATTAGTACTGAATGGATATGGAGACAGTACTGTTGAACGTACACACACTATAGAATTGTTATGGAGGAAATTCTTATGCAAAAAATAGTCCCACATTTATGGTACGACAAAGAAGCTAAAGAAGCTGCTTTATTTTATACGAGTATATTTGAGGATTCAAGGCTATTAAATGAAACGGTGATTGAAAATACTCCTTCTGGAGATGCAGAATTGGTAAGTTTTGAACTGGCTGGACTAGAATTCATGGCAATAAGCGCAGGTCCTTATTTTAAATTTAATCCATCCATTTCCTTGATGGTAGCTTGTGAAACTGTAGAAGAGGTTAATACCTATTGGAATGCTTTATTAGAAGGTGGCACCAAACTAATGGCATTGGGTGAATATCCTTTTAGCAAGCGGTATGGCTGGGTACAAGACAGGTTTGGTTTGTCTTGGCAGTTGATACTTATTGATAATGGGCAAGATGTTCAAAAAATAACACCAAACTTACTATTTTCAGATGATTCATGCGGTAAGGCTGAAGAGGCTATAAAGTATTACGTAGATATTTTTAAAGATTCTAAAATAGGATTAATCAGCCGTTATAAGGATGGAGAGGCAGAATCATCAAAAGCAAAGGTTAATTATGCTGCTTTTAAACTTTATGGGCTAAATTTTTCTGCGATGGATCATGCATATGACGTAGATTTCAATTTTAATGAGGCATTTTCGCTAATGATAAGTTGTAAAGATCAACAGGAGATTGATTACTTTTGGGATAGGCTTTCTGATGTACCGGAGGCAGAACAATGCGGGTGGGTAAAGGATCAATTTGGCCTTTCATGGCAGATTGTTCCGTATAATATGAATGATGTCTTATATAAAGGAACACGAGATGAAAACCTCAGAGTGTTTGAGGCACTCATGAAAATGAAGAAAATAGAGTTAGAAGCTTTGGAAAAGAGTACATATGCGGGGACCTTTTTTAATCTGGTTATCTAATCAACTTAAATTATTTTACAATATTTTTTAAACCCTTTAAAAACTATGTGCAAACCATACAATCTATTTTAGAAATAATTATGCAATTGCTACACTAGTGCTAAAAAATATATTTATCTAAAAAGGAATTTTTTCGATTAGTATTGAATGGATATGGAGACAGTACTGTTGAATGTAGCACACACTATAGAATTGTTATGGAGGAAATTCTTATGCAAAAAATAGTCCCACATTTATGGTACGACAAAGAAGCTAAAGAAGCTGCTTTATTTTATACGAGTATATTTGAGGATTCAAGGCTATTAAATGAAATGGTGATTGAAAATACTCCTTCTGGAGATGCAGAATTGGTAAGTTTTGAATTTGCTGGGCTAGAATTCATGGCAATAAGTGCAGGTCCTTATTTTAAATTTAATCCATCCATTTCCTTGATGGTAGCTTGTGAAACTGTAGAAGAGGTTAATACCTATTGGAATGCTTTATTAGAAGGTGGCACCAAACTAATGGCATTGGGTGAATATCCTTTTAGCAAGCGGTATGGCTGGGTACAAGACAGGTTTGGTTTGTCTTGGCAGTTGATACTTATTGATAATGGACAAGATGTTCAAAAAATAACACCAAACTTACTATTTTCAGGTGATTCATGCGGTAAGGCTGAAGAGGCTATAAAGTATTACGTAGATATTTTTAAAGATTCTAAAATAGGATTAATCAGCCGTTATAAGGATGGAGAGGCAGAATCATCAAAAGCAAAGGTGAATTATGCTGCTTTTAAACTTTATGGGCTAAATTTTTCTGCGATGGATCATGCATATGACGTAGATTTCAATTTTAATGAGGCATTTTCGCTAATGATAAGTTGTAAAGATCAACAGGAGATTGATTACTTTTGGGATAGGCTTTCTGATGTACCGGAGGCAGAACAATGCGGGTGGGTAAAGGATCAATTTGGCCTTTCATGGCAGATTGTTCCGTATAATATGAATGATGTCTTATATAAAGGAACACGAGATGAAAACCTCAGAGTGTTTGAGGCACTCATGAAAATGAAGAAAATAGAGTTAGAAGCTTTGGAAAACGCCCGTTTAGAGAAAGCGTAATTTGAATGCTCAATTATAAAATAGAGATTATGAAATCGAAAGTTTGTAGTGTGACTAAGATTTTCCTCCTTTTTTGTAGATCCATTAATCGTATTTTTACAAAAATCATTGTTTGAATATTCTTTAACCAAGAATCCATTAATGATACGATTAAAAATAATAAAACATTTGAGGTGAGGAAAATTCATGTTCCTAGATCAGTTGAAGGACCAATTAAGTCAAAATCAATCTCTTTTCATTGGAGAGGAAACAGCCTTTCGTTCAGCTGTTTTAATTCCACTTATTCAAGTAAATGATGAGTGGCATATCCTATTTGAAGTACGTTCATTTACGATGAGGAAACAACCAGGCGACATTAGTTTTCCAGGTGGTCGAATCGACTCAACGGATGAATCCCCAATGGCTGCGGCAATGCGTGAAGCCAATGAGGAATTAGGTGTCGACCCCAAAAATATCAATGTTGTTGGGCGGTTAAGTCCTTATATTGCTTCTCCTTCATTTGTTGTCTATCCATTTGTAGCAACGATTGACTACGATCAAAGTATTCATACTTTCAACAAAGAGGAAGTTGAGGAAGTATTTACAGTACCAGTCAAATGGTTATTAAATTATGAGCCGTCCAAGCATTTAATATCGTCTGAACCTGTGCCTTCATCAGATTTCCCTTTTGATAAAATTATGAATGGCAATCAGTATAAATGGAGAACGCGTTCAATAGAAGAATGGTTTTTTGATTATGAGAAATATACGATTTGGGGATTAACAGCAAGAATTTTAAAACATTTTATAGAAGTCATTAAATAATTGGCTTAATCTATCACCGCCGCAGCAGTTTTAACAAAACTTACGGTGGTTATTTTTTTGATTTCTGCGATTAGAATTTATAAGAATAATATATTTATTTTAAATGAATCACTATATACTTAATTTGCTGTCTATCACGTTATTTTTTGTAAAGGAGGGGGAGTCAATTGAAGTGGATTTCTAAAAAAAATAAAAAACCCCTTTTAGTAATCATCATTATTATTATTTTCATTGCTGGTCTACTCGATATTAAATATGAAGGATTATTCTTTCAGACATTGCCTAAACCGATTCAAACCTATTTAGCTGCAATTTTTAATTAAGATGATTATTTATTTAAAGGCACATCATGTTGGTAATGTGATTTAAACTTAATCGCAAATATTAGCGTAAAATATGGAAATATGTAAAATAACTCAACTTATTACGGTAAAGAAAAACGGAAAATATACATTCTTCGTTAAGGATACTGCTAATAAGGAAATAAATAGTCAAAAAATCATTCATTACGTGATATAGTAATAGAAATCCATGTGAGAAATAGAGAAAAATCGAAATCCATTATTAAGTAAAAAAAAAAAAAAAAAAAAAAAAAAAAAAAAAAAAAAAAAAAAATGTATTGTAAGTTCAATAAAAAAATAATTGTATACAAAGTAAAAAAGCACATCATGCTAAAGGTGATGTGCTTTTGCTTTTAAATTTTGCAAAGAAATTCAAGTCACTTAAAATCAATAGTCCATGTGCCATTCAAAAATCCATTATTAGTCTACAAAGATTCACCATGCTAACCGTGCATAATTTCCAGACAAATCCAATACTATGCTCTAGATAATGTAGTGATCTAATTGGCAGGAATGTTGAGATAGTGGTCAATAAAGAACACTCAGATATAAGTTGATAAATGGATTCTGTACATTGAAGTGTGCGCTTAAAATCCCGATTTTGAAATAAATGTAACTCAATCTATTTTTATACGTCTATATATTTACAAAGTGTTTTTCTATAGATGAACGGTATGTTTTTTGGAAAATTTCAAGGAAAACAAGGGTCCAGATGTAGTAAGGAGTGAAGGCTGTGTCAATAAAGGAGAAGGACAAAATTTTAATACTTTCAGCAACATTTGGGGATGGTCATAAGCAAGTTGCAAAAGCTATTAGTGAGGCAGTAAATCATTATGCTTCAGATTTTGAGCCTATTACAATTGACGCAATGCTATGGCTTCATCCCTATTTATATCCAGTAAGTAATTACTTCTACAAAAAAGTTATCAAAATGTTTCCAAATATATACGGTTATCTTTATCAAAAAACAAAAATACGAAGTCCCTTTTCGGATAAATTAGAAGTTCTATTTTCATCAGGAATGTATACGATGCTTGATATTATAAAAAGAACAAATGCAAAAGTAGTCGTAAGTACTTATCCATTTGCAGCGAGTATGATCTCAAAGTTAAAGGAAAACAGATTAATTGATATACCTACTGTCACAATTATTACAGATTATACGAATCATTCCAGTTGGATACATCCCTTCACAGATCAATATATAGTGGGCTCTGAAAAAGTAAAGGCTAGCTTAATAGCCGCAGGAGTTGAGAGAGGCAAAATTAATTGTACGGGGATTCCTATAATGCAAAAATTCACCCATACACAGCCGCGAGAGCAGTTAGCATTGAAGTATGAGCTAAAACCTAACCAATTTACTATTCTCGTTATGGGAGGTGGTGACGGCTTTATTGGAAAAGGTATTGATACCTTCAAGGCATTTGAAAAGCTAGATGTCTCTATTCAACTCATTATCGTATGTGGAAGAAATAAAAAATTGCGAAAGCTACTATCAGAAGAATTGTGCAATTCTAAACACAAATTATTGATTTTAGGCTATTGCGAAAATGTTAATGAGTTAATGGCTATATCTGACCTCTTGATTTCAAAACCTGGTGGGGTAACAATCACCGAGGCTATGGCAATGGAGCTGCCACTATTAATATATAAGCCTCTACCAGGCCAGGAGGAGGAAAATGCAGATTATCTAATGAATTTAGGACTGGCTATGTTATGTGAGAATGAAAATGATGTAATTAAAAAAGTTCAGCAAACCATGAATAATTCTTTCCAATTAGCCTTAATTAAGCATAGGACCAAAATGTTTTATTTAAAAAACTCATCCATTGATGCTGTTGATGTGATCCTTCAAACTACTACTTACAGTAAAAGAAAGCAATCTATTCTTCAAGATTGACTTAAAACCCTTAAATGTATATGTGAATATGAATGATTTAGTTTTTTCTCTTTAATGTCATTTCATTCGCGCATATTTTTCTGGACATTTCCAATACTATACCCTAGATAATGTGGTTATCTAATTGGTAGGGAAGGAAGAGATCGTATTGGCTAAGCACTCAGATGTAAGTTGGAAACAGGATCATCCAAGCACTTTGTTTGGTAACTCTGTCACAAAGGCAGAGAGATTGTTAAAACAAGCAAAGTCACACCCAGAAGAGATAGCGCTTGAGCATGCTTTTAATCAAATAGAACATGCAGAAAATGCATTCTTAAATGCTGTTGATTATGGTGAGCATATGGATACAATAACTCAAAATAAAGAATACCTAGAGCTCATTAAACGACAATTACATGAGGTACAAGGAAAGATTCAAGGACAGTAACATTGCGAAATAACCCCCGGTAGTTTCATAATCCTACGGGGGTTATTTTGTTTTATATATAAAGTATTAACTGAAATATTTGCTTACTTATTTATAAAAATATTCGATATTTCCAACTAGAAAAGTACTAATAGGATTAATTCACTTATTTGAAAATAAATAAATTTTTTTTAGAAAATATTAGGTAAGATGGCCTGTATTAAGTTAAATAGGTAATAAAAACAGAGAAAAATGTACGAAACTGACGCTTTTTATCGCTTTTAATAAGCGTTTATCTATTATATAATAGAAGATATTTTAATCAATAATTAATTGTGGTACGCTATAATGAAGGTATAATTGATACAGAAAAGGTGTGTGACTAGGTCGTGCCCCTGCTTGCTGTAACACCATATGCAGGAGCTCCTACATCCTTTTTTGCAAATTTAATGTATAAGGATGGTAAAAATGAGTAACAGACAAAGTAAAACAGACGTTATCTTAATTGGTGCCGGAATCATGAGTGCAACTTTGGGGACAATGCTAAAAGAATTAGTACCGGACTGGAACATTAAAGTGTTTGAAAAACTAAACAAGCCTGGTGAAGAAAGTTCTAATGAATGGAATAACGCAGGTACAGGACACTCTGCACTTTGCGAACTTAACTATACAGTAGAAAAACCAGATGGCACATTAGATATCAGCAAAGCAATTAGAATCAATGAACAATTCCAATTATCTAGACAATTTTGGTCTTACTTAGTAAATCACAATCTAATCAGTAATCCAAAGGACTTCATCATGCCACTACCTCATATGAGTTTAGTACAAGGTGAAAAAAATGTAGCGTTTCTTAAAAAACGTTTTGAAGCGCTTTCAAATAACCCTCTATTCGAAGGTATGGAATTCTCTGAAGACGAAGAAACATTAAAAGAATGGATTCCACTAATTATGAATGGCCATAATTCAAATACGCCGATTGCGGCAACAAAAATTGACTCTGGTACAGACGTCAACTTTGGTAATTTAACACGTATTTTAATTGAAAACTTAAAAAATCAAAATGTTGAAGTTAACTACGAACATACAGTTGAAAACATTAAACAAAATAGCGATGGACTATGGGAAGTAAAAGTAAAAAGCGCTGACGGTAAATTACAATACCATACTGCAAAATTCGTATTTATCGGTGCTGGTGGCGGTAGCCTACCTCTACTTCAAAAAACAGGTATTCCTGAAAGTAAACATGTTGGTGGATTCCCTGTAAGCGGTCTCTTCCTAGTATGTAACAACCAAGAAGTAATCGAACAACATCACGCAAAAGTTTACGGAAAAGCTGCCGTTGGTGCACCACCAATGTCTGTACCACATCTTGATACACGATTCATTGATAACAAAAAATCATTACTATTTGGACCTTTCGCTGGTTTCTCACCTAAGTTCCTAAAAACAGGTTCAAACATGGATTTACTAGGTTCAGTAAAACCAAACAACGTATTTACTATGTTAGCAGCAGGTGCTAAAAACTTAGATTTAACAAAATACCTTGTTCAGCAATTGATGTTATCAAAAGACCAACGTATTGAAGAATTACGCGAATTTATCCCAACTGCAAAAGGCGAAGATTGGGATATCGTAGTAGCAGGTCAACGTGTACAAGTTATCAAAGATACTGAAAAAGGCGGTAAAGGTACACTTCAATTTGGTACAGAAGTAATTACTGGAGCTAATGGCTCAGTGGCTGCATTACTAGGTGCATCTCCAGGTGCTTCTACTGCTGTTCACATCATGCTTGATATTATCAATAAATGTTTCCCTCAATATATCAAAGAATGGGAACCAAAACTTAAAGAAATGATCCCATCTTATGGCACGAAACTAATTGATAACCCAGAACTTCTTAAAGAACTTCATACATCAACAGACAAAGCTCTTCGTCTAAACGAAAAATAAAAGCCTTACTCAAGCAATTGAGTAAAGTAGAGCATATCAAAGAACCTTTAATCTTTTTTAGGATTAAAGGTTCTTTGTTTAAAATTCGGGTTAGTAATAGTATAGGTAAACTGTAGTAACCAATAAGAAATGCCAATCTTATATAAACGATTTAATTTCCATGCAAAAGAGGACTTATTGGTAAAAGATTGATACCAATAAGTCCTCTGCTTGCTTTATGAACAATTTATTTGATTGAATTTTTCCTTATATTGGATAATGAAACGCATACAAGAAATGCATAAATTCTTCAATAGGAAGAGATGATTCTCCTTCAAGTTCACCATTTCCAGTGACACTTGTTTGGATGGAGCTTCCCCAAATTTGAAGACTATCGTTATTTGGATTGTAAAAGTAAACTCGAATTGTACCTCTTAAGTCAGGAGCAATTCTTTGAATCAAAACTGCGTGTGCACCAAGCACTTGGCCGGAGCGATTATAAATCGTTATGCCGGCAGGTTGAGGCAATTCTTTATTGACGTCAGGGTTGTTTGCTGGATGATAGTAACGAAGAAAATTAGCTTGAAAATCAAAGTCACTATAAATATCTGAAAACCCTTGCCATATTCCAGTCATATGAAATGCTGGATTAATCCATTTATGCGAATCCTGCCCACGCCCATCAGCGGCCTTTAACATTTCAAAATAGATAGAATCTAGGTGAGGGATTAAAAGGAATGATACCGCATCGATATTCATTTCATCTTCAAGGGGAACAGGGGATAGTATGTCAGAGGAGAAAGCCCTCCCTTCAAAATGAATCGTTATATATCCTTTTTTTAGAAATTGGTTAATCATTTTGAGTAGCATGGCAGGTTCCTTTTGTGCCCAATAACTAAGTGCTCTTGTCGATTGACAAGTAGGATTAAATCCTTGCCCTATACCTAAAGGAGTCCCTAAAATGCTTACAATTTCTGAAACCAAAAGCGATTTGAGAGTGTTAGCGTTTGCTGATTTATGGAAATAGATCAATCTGTTTTTAATCTTATCGTAGATTGGAACTTTAATAAGTCCTTCTAATTCCATAATAAGTTCATTCGTAAATATATCTCTTTGCAACAAACGTACTAATCCATAGATGCTTCTCCGCGTCTGTCGAGTGATTGAGGTAGTAATAAGAGAAGAAATAAGGGATAAATTTGACTGTAGGTTATCTTTTGCTTTTTCATCAACAGCAAGTATGTGGTGTAACAAATAAGGCTTTTCTTTATTAATGTAATTTAAAAAAATTGCATGGAATGTTGATACTAGCCCAGTTTGTACCATGGATGATAGGAGTTGCTCTGCTTCTGTTGTCAGGAGTAAATCACTAGCATCTTTTAATTTAGTTTCGTAATGATCTTCCTCAGTCCCTATAGACATATCCGAGGGTGAATAGACTGCCTTTTCATATAGAAGTAAGCTTGAGTCTACATTTTCCAATCCATCTGTTAACTTTCTTGCACTAGTAATTAACTTCAAAATTTTATCTGTAACAATAGGCCTTTGGACTGCAAGGTTATTTATTTCTTGATAAACGTTTTGAAAGACACGCGGTGAAAAACAGTGTTCCGAAATAAACCTTAAAATTTCAGATACCTGTTGATCTTTATAAAGCATATTCACACGGTTTTCTTCTGTTTCTTTCATAAGGAGTAGGTCAATATTTAAAGCTAAAACTTTTGTCAAAAATTCATTTGCTTCAACCGCAGACATTTCTGGATGTACATAGTCGCCACTTGCAATGGCAAGAATTCTTAACTCACTCAATGCCTCAGCTACTGCAGTGGAGCCTCCTGCATGAAAAGTACCTCTAACAAGCACAGGGTTTAACTTTTGGACATTTTCCCACGGCTTTCCAACAAAAATCCCTGACTGATCGAAAAGAGGAGCATAATGATAAAGTATTTCTAATCCATTATGTTCTTCTAGAAGGACTGATGCTTCATCTAATACTGCTTGTTGAAATAATTTTTTACTTGGTAAGGTTGCCTGTGCTAACTGGTAAAAGGCCTTTTGAAATGCATTCTCTGAAGAAAATTGTAAAAGTCCCATATATCTATCCTCCTTTAAAGTAAATGTCCTTTATATATTTTATTGTGGAGTACAATATGAGTTACTATTCAACCAAAATGCTTTTTTTAAAAAAAAGGGAAAAATTAAAAACCATTTTTACTTATTATATGAACAAAAGAAACTCTGTATAAACAATAGTTGTTTTTACTTTTAGATTATTTTAAATTTTGATTAAAGTACCATAAAATGAACATTATTTCAAATATTTGGACTACTCATTAATCAAAAAAGACCACGAAAGATTTCGGGTCTTTTTTGAACTTTATGTTAATTAGAATTGACAGCTAATGGAGTTGTTTTACTATGCCCAAATATAGTTTTTACCCCAGCTTTTTCTTGCCAATTCTTCTACTTTTTCAACAAGTTGATCTTCCACCATAAAGGTATCACCTTGTTCGTATGGATTATAGTGATATGCGTACAATCTTGATACGAATTCATGGAATGGCAATGAGGATTCTCCCTCATTTTCATCGTAACCTGTAACGCTTGCTTTGATATCTTGTCCCCAATTTTGGCCACTATCATTATTTGGGTTGTAGAAGTAAATTCGATATTCACCATTTTGGCCCTTTTTAATTCTTTGAATTGAAATTGCGTGAAGGCCAAGTAGCTCTCCGTGTACATTTGTAATAAAGATGCCGACAGGATTTGGATAAATTAATTCGTGTCCTTCATTATAATCAGGATGGTGAGTAGCATAGAAAAGTTTTACAAATGCTGAATAGTTTGTAACCTTCAATGTAAATTGATCAATGACATTAATAAAACCTTTTGGAATGCATTCGCCATAGAATTCAGGGTTTACCCATTTATGACCGTCTTCGCCACGAAGAAGAGTTCTTTTCATCATTTCGTTATAAACTTTATCCAGGTGAGGGACAAGAATAATAGAAACTGGGTCTAACTCACCTTGGATTTCACTTGCAACTCCAATACCGAGAAGGCTAGAATTAATCTTCTCACCTTCAAAAGTCATTTCAATATCGTTGTCTCTTGCTGCACGAATAATATATTCTACTAATCTTACAGTATCAAACTGTGCCCATAGAGAAATAGCTCTCGCTGATTGGCAAATAGGGTTTAGACCTTGTCCAATACCTAGAGGTTGTCCAAGTACACTTATTACACCAGAGATAAGAATACCATTGATCGTAATTCCACTTTGCTCATCCTCGAATTTTGCAAGTGAATTACGCACTTGTGCATGAATAGGAAGTTCGAAAAGTTGACGAAGTGCAAGAATCAATGGCTCTACAGATAGAACACCGCGATCAAGCATTTTTGCAAGTCCATATATAGCTTGTCTTGTTTCAGGATATATAGAGATTTGAATAATATCATGGATTAATTCTTTATTTGCATTAAAACTTGCAACACCTGTTTCTGATAAATCGAGTGCTGCTTGAATAATATCTTGATGTTTGCGATTAAGGAAACGAAGAAGGACAGCATGGAATGGAGAAACAAGACCAGTTCCATTCATGTATTGTGCAAATACTTTAGCTTCTGTTACAAGTTCTTCCTCTTTCGCCTTTTCTAATTTCAATCTATAATCCCGTTGATCTGATACATCCTTACCTAATGGTGTTGGAGCAGAAGTAGCAAGGAAGTACTTTTCAAGTGCTTTTACAGATTTGCCATCAATGTTACTATGGTTGATCAAACGATAAGACATTTGGATCATATCTAAGATTCTATGAGTAATAATAGGTCGTTGAACTGTCAGTCTATCAATCTCTTGAACCATTTTATCTGCGATTGCATTAAATGAAAGCTCTTGGCCAAGATAATCAAATAAGTTTTGAGCTCGAATAGTGTGATCTTCTAAAGAAGCCTCTTTATCTTCTGCATCTGCTGGGAATAAAAGGTCAAGGTTCAAAGCCAGTACTTCATTTAGGAATGTACTTGCTTCTTCCTTCGTTAGGTTTCCATGTATATATGTTTCCTTTGCGATTGCGAGCATTCTCATTTCACTCAACAATTCGATGATGGAATTGATCCCTTTTAGTCTAAGTGAACCCCCTACGAATGGAGGTTGCATTTTAGTTACATCTTCCCATTGTCCCCCTTGGAAAACACCAGCTTGATCGAACAAATGTGCATAGCTAAAAATAACAGGCATTCCTTCTTTTGTAGAAGAAAGTTCAACAGCTAATTGAAACACTTCTGTTTGATAAAGGCTCTTCGCAAATGGCTTAGCTTGTCCAAGCGTTTTTAAAGCTGTTTCAAATTTGTTTTTTAAAATAGTAGTCTTTCTATCCAATCTTCTTTTTCTGTTTACAGTGTTAGACTTTTTTGTATTTGTTTCATTATTATTTTGCTTTTTCTCAGTAGTTGAAGTAGCCATCCTCCGTATCACTCCTTATAAGTAGAAATTGTGTTCTTCATATTTTTCTAAAAGCGATTTAATTTCTTTGCTATCTTCACCGAAGAAGAAAATAGTTCCGTAATGGTTTCCAAATCCTACTCGGTTTGCTACCTTAGACGTAGCAGGAATAAACATATCATGCTTTACAAAATAAGGATGTTCTTTTAGTTCTGTAGGTATATTCAGCTTTTCAACAGTTCTTACTTTTGGATATACCATCAGGTTCCCTGAATATCCTTTTGAAGAAACCACTTCCTTAGGGAAAAAGGCGTTAATCTCTTCTTCAGTTGCTTCCGGGTCGCTGCAAAGGATTTGAGCTTGATATGGGCTAAATCCATAGACATTTTCAATATGTTCAAAGATATGGCCACCAGGAATACGTCCAGCTACCTCACCAAAATACACTGTTCCATCAGGAGAAATGAAAAACTCTGGGTGAATCATGCCATATTTGACTTCAAAACCATTTACTAGCTTTTCAATCGCCTCTTTAATTTGTGGACGATATTTTTCAAGTGTTGGAGAAGCTGGGACAAAGTTAGAGTGTCCAAGTTTCACGTATTCTGTAATGTTTAAGAATCTAACCTTTCCGTTATGGATAAAGGCTTCACATGAAAATTCTTGTCCTTCCAAGTGACTTTCCATTAGAAGTGGAAACTCTGCATCGTCGATTTGTTCGATATCTTCTGGTTTTCGAACAAATATATGGCCAACCGTACCAGCTTTATCGAATGGTTTTACGTGAATTGGCTCAAAGTCTTCATCTGACTTAATTAATGCTTGATTGATACGATTGAAGAAACGATGAACATCGTTTTTGTCATAGGCTTCCTCAAAGATCCCTACACGTAAGCCTGCTAAATGTGCTCTACGTTTCATTAAACCTTTGTCTCTTAATAGTAAGGATTTGTTGAAGATTTTTGGGTTATTCCATATTTTAGCGTTTAATACTCCAGCCCACTCAACTGTATTTTCATATATTGGAACAACGACTTTCGTTTGAAGTTCATTTAATTTTTCATACAGTTCATCTGCTTTTTCGATTGAAGCATCAAACTGCCATGGAACAAACTGAATCCCATTTTCTTCAGCAAAAGACTGAAATTCAGGTGGACCAACAACAACAAAAGGGCGACCCATTTTATCGATTGCCTCTATTGCTTGTAGACTCCATCCTAACAATGCTGTGTTTTTCTTATGATTCTCTTTAATATCCATGTCTACTAAACTCCCCGTCTGTAAAAGATTTGAAGTGCTAAATACAAATTCTATTTTACTGAAAATTCTATCATATTTGAATACCTCTATTTAAAATCTATAATATTTTACATTTTTGTAATTATTGTAATGAAACATTAATCATTTTCGACAATATCTCTTATTTCTATTATCTCAATGAGATGTTAGAATTGTAAATGCAATATTCAGATTTTATAGAATAAATATAATATTACAAATATTATATTGAAAGTGGAAATTTTATGCAATGGGGAAATTAGGTTCATCTAAAAGTTAATTGGAGGAGTGTAAGGGATGAGTAACTGGTACAATAGGCTAATGGAGTATTTTCCAGAAAGAGAAATGAAGTCAAAAAAACATTTTGAATTACTTTTTCAAGAGAAACAAGGAATCTACAAACTTATGGAGGACCCAGAATATACTCTTGTATATTTCGAAAAACTAGATTATATTTTTATCGATTATATCCTTGTAACAGGAAAAACTCGTGGAAAAGGTATAGGAAGCTTAGTTCTTAATGAGCTCAAGAAAAAAGGGAAAGCCATTATATTAGAGGTAGAGCCTATTACTGCTAGTGATCCCGACTCGGAAAAAAGAGTTCGATTCTATGATCGAAATGATTTTCTAAAGATGGATTCTGTGGGGTATGAAAGAATTCATATGGTTTCAAAAGAGTTAAGTGTTATGGATATTTATTGCTGGTCGCCAGAACGCGTAACAGAAAACTGGATACTGAGCAGAATGCAAAATATTTATAAAGAGGTACATTCCTTTAAATCACAAGAATTATATGGATGTGATCCTCAACCGCTATCAGAAGTTCTATGGTTAAAAGAAACTGTTTCTGCCTCTAAAGTAAGCGTTTAATCAGGTGAATTTGTATATTCTGAAAGCTAAATAGAAAGTAAAAGAGAAGCTAACCTAACTTACAAAATGAGTGGTTAGCTTCTCTTTTTTTAATGTAAAGTAGTGAATTCAACCAAATATTATAGAAGAAAACGCGAAAACTCCAGATTGAATTTTTCTCGCTCATCATAGAACAATCCGTGTCCACTATTTTCAAATGGTATTAGCTTTGCATCTTTAATCCCTTGTTTTTGGGCAAGTGCTAATGGGAATAACACAACTTGGTCGTGAATACCATGGAGGATTAGAGTTGGAACATGGATTTTAGCAAGATCATAAAACAATTCTTCAGCTAACCAAGTATTAGCAACAGCTATAGTCGCCCAACTTGCAGCTTCTAAACCTAATTGGAAGAACCAGTCTGAAAAGGCTTTAGAAACTTTTTGATGGAAGAATTGTTCGCCAAATCCACGAAGCATGTTAGGGCGATCCTTTTCTGTTTCAAGAATTAACTTCTCAACATCTTCCTTTTTCAAGCCATATGGGAAATAGGGGCGTTGAATAAGGCTTGGTGCTGCAGCTGCAAAGAGTGCAAGCTTGTTAACACCAAATCCATTGTAACGAGCCATATATCGAATGGCTACAGCTCCACCTGTGGAATGACCAGCCAATGTGAAATCCCATAATCCTAATGCCTCCACTACATATCGAATATCATCTGAAAGTCGATTATAATCATATCCGGTTAATGGCTTATCCGATTGTCCAAATCCTCTCATGTCCATACCTATACAACGATAACCTGCTTTAAGAAAGGCGTTATATTGATATTCAAACATTTTGTGATTTGCCGGCCAACCATGTAGAAACAAAATTGTTTTCCTGCCATTTGGATTCATATCATTGACATAAATCCTTACACCTGGCTCGACACGAATCATATATTCCATTTTCAAACCCCATTTTATTGATTTACTCTAAGTGTATAGTATTCACCTAACGAAAAAAGGTGCTTCCCACAGATTTGATGTCTCCAACTACACCAATTATAAGGAGGATAAGTGCGCTGATCGTAATCTTTAAAATTTCGCCCATGCTTTTAAACCACCCTTTACAAGAGATACATTAAATTTTAAATACTTTACAAAACCATTCTTAAACCACTTCGTAACAAAGAATATACCCATAGCAATCAATAGGCCAAGCCCACAAAGACCTATTGATACAAATAATTCAAAAAATTCAAAACAAAAAATATTGATGACGATGTCTATTAAAACAAGGAAAGGGAGGCTACAAAGGATATCCCTACAACCCAGCCAGCGAAGATTACTCATAATAATGCAATAAACGGTCCAAGTACAATAACGGTATTAAAAAAACTAGAACAATATTATCAATCCATGTTTCACGTGGAACAATAAATATGAAATCTGTTGAAAAAACACTAAAAAGCAGCAATGATTACATTCGCTGCTTTTTTATTTTCTTATAAAAATTTACAAATAAAGCCCTGCTAAAAAAATACCCAAAGTTTTTTGATAAATTGTATCAAATTGTGTTAAGGAGAGAGGGTTAATACCTTTTCCGACTTCGACTGTAAACCCTGGCCTACGCCAATCTTGGATAAACCAATCCTTATAACCGGCGTAGCTTTCAATATTTCGAACGGCTTCATACCCGCTCACTCTGCTGAACTCATTGACCATGGATTCAGACTCAGGAGGTTCCTGGTTTTTATAACCCCAATAGATTTCTTCACCTTGTGTATGAAAAGCAAGTACCCATGCAAAATCCCGCTTTCTTGTCAGATTTGCCATTGCGATTGCTTCAGGTTCAGATAATGGCTTTTCACCTCCGTAATCTCTTGGTCCAGGTTTTTTAGGATTGCGAGCTCGCTCTTTTTCCCAATCAGCAGGGAATTGATCATTCAAATCTACACCTCGAATATTTGCTTTCCATCCAGAAAAATCTTCGCTATTACGATTCATCTCAATGACTTTTTTTCTCCATGTCTCATTGGCAGGGGGGCCATTCAATACTAAATCAACACCATCTGGATTGACCATTGGCACAATATATAAAGACGTTTGCTGATACAGGGGGAAGGTAGAAAGCCCATGGATAGGTGTGTGGTTTGTTAAAGAAAGTAAATAATCATTTAAAAAAGTCATGATAATTGGCGTAGTGATCCATTCGTTTGCATGGAAGGAACCATTATAATGCACCTTTTTGTTTCCTGAACCAACTTGTACTTCTGGAATGCTTTTCTCTAATACTGAATTTCCAATAGAAGTCGTTTGTAAGAATGGATATACAGCAAGTAATTGTCCAATATCATTCGTCATAAGATTGTAGTCGTAATCCTGCTTCCCATTGATAATCCTCCATGTAACTCTTTTAGGGATTTTAATTATTTGCCCAATATATAAGTAATAAGGATTAAGTTGAGGATTAACAAGCATTATTCCTTCAAGTGCAATGTTTTCCTTCTGAGAAACTGCCCACAAAGTATCTCCGGATTTAATATGATAATTTGTAGTTATAAATCCTGGAATCCGAATTCTTTGACCCACAGTAAGACTTTGCGGATTAATACCATGATTAGAATCCAAAATTAATTGAAGGGGGATTCCAAATAATTGACTATAATGCCAAAGGGAATCCCCAGGTCTAACATATATGTCCAAAGAATGTTCCTCCTTAAATATAAAAATGCTCATCATAAGAGTATATGACTAAGGAGTATGTTTATTATTAAAAATCAAACAAACAACAATCTTTCAATATGGAAGAAGACATTCTCAAACACGACAAAAGTTTAAAACCTATTTATGAAATAAAAAAGACGATCGCTATAAAAATAGAAATCGCCTTTTTCAATATTCAACTGACATACTAATTCATTTTGTGTGACCATCACTTAATCTTCTTTTTTCATAATAAACGTCAAATGTCTTCCGGCTTGTTTATCTTGGCGATAAGAGAAGCCTTCAGGATTCAAATAAGTACAAGTTGTATCCATTGTAATGTGGTCAGATGGAATTCCTGATAGTTCACATTGTTTTTTTACGGTTCTTTGATTGTCGATATGATACTTGTTGGTTTGGTCATTATAATACATAAAGTCATCAGCGTAGCCTAGCTGTTTAAATTTCATGTAAACATCTTCGTCTACTTCAAACTTTTCTTGACTGAGTGCTGTTCCAAGATGGACATATAAATTGTTTAGATTGCAATGCTCCACCTGTTGTAAATGTTCAAATGTTTTTAAAGAGATTTCTTTAACAGTACCCTGCCATCCAGAATGTATTACACCAATCAGACCGTTCTTCTCATCATAAAAAGTAACAGGAACACAATCTGCAGTAAATGCTCCCAATAGCAGATTTGGTTCATAAGTGTAGAGGGCATCAGTATTTGGAATTGCAGTTTCTTTACTTTTTGCACCACGGCCTTTGTCTTCAAGTGTTACTTTATGAACATTGGCGCTATGGGTTTGATTGGCACAAACAAAATTGTCTAACTCACAATTCAAGGTAGCTGTTAGTTTCTTACGATTAGCTAGTACATTTTCTGCATTTAGGCATGTATGGAGAGCCATATTTCCTTCTTCTGGTTCATTCTGATCTTTCATCGTAATACCTGCAATAAACTTTTCATTGTCTAAGTAAATATTTGTTTTCATATCATCACCCGATTTTAATATATCCTAAAGAATTTGGAATGTATAGGTATGTGGATTTTCGACAAAAAAGCCCTATTGAGTTAGCTCAATAGAACTTATAACTTATTGCGATGCGACTTTATTTATTCAATAAGCTGTGTTTTTTGCCATACATAAAGTATATGATTAAACCGATTATGATCCAGATGCCACAAAAAGCGAATGTGTGTGAAGATAACTCTGTGATTAAGAAAATACATAAGGCAAATGAGATAAGAGGTATGACTGGGAAAAATGGTACCTTGAATCCACCAGTTGGAATTTCTTTATTTTTTCTTAATAAAATCACACCAATAGATACTACTGTAAAAGCTAATAATGTACCTATATTGACCAGTTCGGTCAATTTATCTAAAGGAATGAAGCCTGCGCAAAGTGCGATGAGTATTGCTGTAATCCATGTGTTTTTGGCAGGTGTATGATGTTTTGGTTCTAATTCAGACATGACTTTTGGTAGCAAGCCATCACGACTAAATGCGTAAATAAGTCGTGTAGCTCCATAAAGCATTACTAAAATGACGGTCATCATTCCAAGAACTGCACCGAGAGAAATGATGCCTGATGCCCAATCTTGATGTACCATTTGCATAGCAAAGCTAACAGGGTTACTTACATTTAATTCTGTGTAGGGAACCATTCCTGTTAAAACAAGCGATACAGCAATATACAAGATTGTGCAAATAACAAGTGATCCAATAATTCCTATTGGCATATTACGTTGTGGGTTTTTTACTTCCTCAGCTGCTGATGATACGGCATCAAAGCCTAGATATGCAAAGAAGACGAGAGCAGCTCCAGATAAAATACCGCTTGTACCAAATGGAGTGAAAGGATGCCAGTTGTCAGGCTTTACATAGAAAACACCAACAAAGATAAAGAGTAAAATGACTGCTACTTTTATAATCACCATAATTGAATTAAGTCGAGTTGATTCTTTTACACCTTTTGTTAGTAAAAGTGCTGTAACAAAGACAATGGCGATCGCTGGTAAATTCACAAAAGTGCCCTTAGCAGGATTAAAAGCCCCTGAAATGGCAAGCGGTAAATGGATGTTAAGCCCTGCTAATAACGAATTAAGATAGGCTGACCAACCTGTTGCAACTGCAGCTACTGCTAATCCATATTCTAATATTAAGGACCAACCAACAAGCCAAGCCACTAATTCGCCAAACACGACATAGCTATAGGTATATGCACTACCTGTAACTGGTATTGAGGAAGAAAATTCAGAGTAGCACATAGCGGCGAATGTGCAGACAATGGCCGCTATGATAAAGGAAAAGATAATTCCCGGCCCAGCGTGCTCAGCAGCGACAGTTCCAGGAAGTATGAAAATACCTGTACCTACAATAGCACCGACACCTAGTAGCATTAAGTCAAATGCACCAATTGTTTTATTTAGTTGAACTTTTCCGTGTTCGTGTAAAAGATCATTAACCGATTTCTTACGGAAAATAGAATTTTTCATTTTGTACACTCGCTTCTATAATGAATAATATAAAAATTCTAAACATTTATATAACGAATGTCAATAGAAGTTTGTCAAATAAACGCGATATTTGTCGAAAAATAAGAACTATTCCTATTAATTTAGAACTTTTCTACATTGAAGTGACAGATGAAATTAAATTTCTAATACAAAGTTTATATAAAAAAGGAGTCTTAAAAGTATGGAAATACACTTTTAAGACTCCTTTTCTTTTCAATTTTCAATATGGTAGGAGTCGTCCAAAACAAACAACTCCAATCATTATCATAACAGTCTACTAAAATCACCAATGAAGGTGCCTTCATGGGAAATGCTATTCAAATATTGATCTGATAGGTGGCTAGTTGGTGATAAGAGTTTGTTGCTCAGATAACACTTTTTGCCGTTTCTTTTCAGGCTTCCTTAGCTGTGGTCTTTTTTGCCTCAGCATTTGCTTTTGCCTTTTTCTCAGTATCAATCTTAATGGCTTGTTCCTTGGCAGCATCTTCTGCAATTTTTCTCTCCTGTTCTATTTTATTTGACAATGGTTTTGTTTGGATTTTGGACATCAATCCTTTGTTCAAAATCCAAATGGCCTTTCTATATTTCATTTTTAATATTGGAGGGTAAATGAATGCTACTTAGATACCCTGTACCAAATTTTTATGCAAATGAAAACTAAAATATGAGAAGGCAGTCCAGATTACCTCCATACAATTTAAAAGAATTTTTTAGATAACAGTTTACATCTTAGAAGTAATTTTATATAATACCAATAAGATAACTAGGATATTAAGGCAAAGGAGAGAATGAGATGAATACAAATGCTTTTTTTAGATCAACAATGGCAAATAATTTTGCGACAAGAAAGTTCTTTAAACGTGTAGCGAGTGATATTGAATGCCAATTACAGGAGTGGCATGTAGGATATAAAGTTACTGTTGCAACTTGGAGAACTTATACATTGTGTGTTCAAAACGGTGAACAATCGTATCAAGTTGCATTATCTAAAAACCTTGTTGATATTCTTCAACATGAAACTCCTTATGCATTAGACTTAGCACTTTGGAAAGGGTTAATTAGCCAAGGATTAGAACTACAAGAGGCAAAAGGAAATTACCTAGAAGTTCTATTTAATTTTTCAAATTATGAACAACAAAAATTCTCTTTAAAAAAAGTAAAATAAATTAGAATTCAAAAGGAAAATAAAGCCATCTAGCTAAAAAATGCTAGATGGTTTTATTTTTTGGATAGTTGAATTTTCCAAGTTGCTTCTTTATAATTTTTCCCCTTCAATTGATACATTTTGGCGAACGGTAACAAACTGCTTGCCATCCCATTTCAATACATTTTGTACATATCCCAATCCATCTGCATGATATCTACCCGCAATCTGCTGAAATGCTAACAGCTCATATGTTCCATCACGATCAAAATCAATTGGATATAGTCCTCCAATGGGATCGACCCAGCCTTCAATAGGGGCCTTTAATGTTCCGTTTGCATTGTATATTTCTGATAAGTAATCTTTTCCTTTATATTGAATATCCAATAAATAACGTTTTGGGGGCGATGAACTAGTTACACGTACTTTGTAAAAATTCTCATACGTAACAGTATATTTTGAGCGTTTCTGAAATACATCACCATCGAAAATGTGTCGCATCTTACCATCTATATATGAAAAGATATCTGTATAGATCGTGCCACCGCTACCACCTGTATCAATGGTAACTAATATGTCATTTACTTGATTGCCGGTTAAATCTCCAAGGAAGATTGTCGGATTATATCCACTGTGGTCTTTTAAGGGTATCCTCTCAATAGCATTTTTGGATTGTTGGAAGATAACAAGCGTTATATCTTGCCAATAGGGACTATCAGGTTTTTTGGTTCCTGTAAGGTAAATAGTATCTACTACACCATCTCCTGTGACATCTCCATAGCTTTTCGTGATAATTACCTGTGGAGAGTCAACAGGTAGCCGTTCAAAACCATTTGGTGTCCAAGTCAAATAATCTAGATATGGTGGTAACTGCTTTGTCTTCCACTCAATGACCAAGGCCTTTTTTGTACTAGATTTAAGCTTATACGAATGTATTCCGGCAATTGTATGCTCGTCTATTTTGAGATGAACAATTGGATGCCACTGAAAATTTATCTGCTTTAGCATCAGTAAAAAGGTATCCCCATGATATTTGTATGCACTCACTAATTCCTCAACAGAATCCCCATCTACATCAATATGTTGAATCAGTGGCCCTTTTTGTGGTAATTCTAAAATTGTCGCGGTTGGCGGTAAAAAATATCGAATAAATTGCAAATCATTATTAATGATAAATCCCACCTTTTTTATATAAATTTATGCTGGACGAGAATAATTATGAAAATAGCATAGAATATCCTTTTTAAATTCTTATATGTAGACCATAATAGATAGAAGAAATAGTAAATTTAGAAAAGGGGTATAGTATACTGATGATTCAACAGCTAGGACAGGTTATGCTTTATGTAAATGATCAAGATGCGGTTAAGGATTTTTGGACTGAAAAAGTAGGATTTGTTGTTCGCTCAGAAGGGGTGAATGGACCAGTACGTGAGATTGAGATTGCACCTACTACTGATACAGAAACAAGCATTAAGCTGTATGACAAGAAGGTAATCGGGGAAATGGAGCCATACTTAAATTTAGAAACACCTTCTTTAATGTTTTTTACAGATAAAGCAGAGAGTTTATATGAAGAATTTAAAGCTAAGGGAATCACTGTAGGGGAAATGATAAATTTACCTAGTGGCAAAGTGTTTAATTTTGCAGATGTGGAAAATAATTACTTTGCAGTAATGGAGAAAAATAGATAATACATCTTAAAAAAGGCAACCCAAAGGTGATTGAATAACTCACTGTTGGATAGCCTTTTTTGATTATTAAATCTTAAATTGTTGGACGATTTGTTGTAATTCTTCTGCCATATTGAGTAATTGTCCAGCAGCCATTTCCATAGATTCCATAGAAGACAATGTTTCCTCTGTAGAAGCAGTTACCTCTTCGGAAGCAGCAGCATTATCCTTTGCATGGTCATTAAGCTCTGTTGCAGTAGCCGCTATTTCCTGAATCGATGCTGAAATTTGTTCGGATGTTGCTGAGACATTTCCAATCTTTGGCGTTATATCTCGCATGCTTGCAATAATTGCTTCAAATTTAGTAGCAGTGCTTTGTGTAATCGTAATGCCCTTTTGGACATTTTCCAAAGTCTGGCTCATTATTTTCACAGCTTCACCAGAATCTTGTTGGACGGAAGTGATGAGACTTGCAATTTTTGAAGCTGAATCCCTAGAACCCTCGGCGAGTTTTCGAACTTCTTCTGCTACAACAGCGAACCCTTTTCCATGTTCGCCAGCTCGTGCAGCTTCAATCGATGCGTTAAGTGCTAGCAAGTTTGTTTGGTTAGCAATATCACCAATAATATCTAAAATTGCTCCTATTTCCTTCGTACGGTCATATAAAGATTTAATTTTAGTATCGGATTGTGTCACAAACTGATGAATTGAATCCATTTGAGATACTGTATGTTGAATGGATTTTCCACCTTCTTCTGCTTGCTGAGTTGCTTGTACTGAAAGAGTAGAAACTTGTGAAGCATCCTCAGCTATAGCTGTAATGCCTATTGAAACCTCTTCTACTGAAATTGCATTTTGTTCTATTCCTACTGTTTGTTTTTCAGTGCCAATTGTCACTTGTTGCATAGCAGCTGCAATTTGTTGAGACGCTGCGATATTTTGATTAGCACTTGCAGACAATTCCTCCGAAGAAGAGCGCACAAGGGTGGTGCTTTTGTTTACTTTACTTATTAAAGTAGAAAGTTTGTCTTTCATATCGATGAATGATTTTGATAGTTCACCAATTTCGTCATTTGAAGTAACAACGATATCTTCTGTTAAATCACCATCACTTACTTTTTGCGCACTATTTTTTAATCGATCAATTGGTTTTGTAATAGAACGGACGATTAATGAAATTATAATTCCTCCAATAATGAAGAAAATAATTTGTACAATAATGTCAGTATAGAACATTGGCAATGATGCTTTAGTTGCTTCCGATTTATCAGTTGTACCAATTACTTTCCACCCTGTTGAATTATTAGTCATATAGAGAATTTCGTGTTTTTTGTTCGTTATTTGTCCCATTGAATTGGACATAACTTTTTTTATATATGATTCATTTGCAGTGCTTCCACTTTTTTTATTTGGGTGCGAAATATAAACACCATTATTGTCTACTAATGAAATAAAACCTTTTCGGCCAATCTTTATTTTGTTTGTAATATTACGCAATGTATCGATATCGATATCGATACCGATAACCCCAGAACCATCGGCTAATTTTTTGGAAACCGTAATGACAAGATTTCCACTTGTAGAAGACTTATAGGGTTCGGTAATAACAACTTCTCCGTTCTTTTGCATTGCTTCTTGATACCAAGGGCGTTCACGAGGATCATATTCTTTTGGATATTGATAAAAAGGCATACGAATCATTTCGCCATGCGCCGTTCCTACATAAGCCATTACGGCTTCAGGATGCTCGTTGACATATTGGTCCAAAATTTTACGTAGCTCTGAACTTTTAGAAGAATTTAATAACGATGATGTGATTTTTTGAGAAAAATATTGTACATCATGGACTTTTGGATTAATTGTATTTGTTATACTAGTGTTCAAAAGATTGATACTAGATTTAGCACTATCCACTTGCTCCTTTTCAATTTGAATTGTTGTGCTGTAAAATGCAATTCCCCCTAAAATAAGAGAAGGTATAATTAAAATAACCAAAAATGCACTTATTAATTTCGTACGTAGCTTCCAATTAAATATTTTTTTCACTTAAAGTACCTCACTATGTAATTTGATAAAAATATCCCTAAATGCAGAATAAATATATAACTATAGACCCTAATGTAGTTCTGAAATAGTAGTATTTTATTGCCATTTAATATTATATTATATAGGACTATGATACTTCAATAGGAAAATTATTATTGAAAATATAGACTATATTTAAAATTCTGATAAATATACATCGAAATGATGTTTCGTAAATTACAGAGGTATAAAGAATAAAAAAGCTGCACTTCACATTCTAATAGAAACGTGAAGTGCAGCTTTTTTATTTATTGTAAATCCCTAGTACACTTTATCGCCATTGAAAATGGAGTTTTTCACGACTACATAATCAACATTGCGGATTGATTCAAGTTTTGAACCACCTGCATATGAGATAGAAGATTGAAGATCTTGTTCCATTTCAATAAGTGTATCTTGTAGACTGCCTTTATATTCAACGTACATTTTCTTACCTTCGACGTTTTTCTTTTCACCTTTTTGGAATTCAGAAGCAGAGCCGAAGTATTCTTTGTATAGTTTACCGTCTTTTTCAACTGTTTGACCAGGGGATTCTTCATGGCCTGCGAATAATGAACCAATCATGACCATTGTAGCGCCAAAGCGAACAGATTTTGCAATATCACCGTGTGTACGAATACCGCCATCTGCAATTATTGGCTTAGTTGCAGCTTTTGAACACCAACGAAGTGCAGCTAATTGCCAACCACCTGTACCGAAGCCTGTTTTGATTTTAGTAATACATACTTTACCAGGTCCAATCCCAACTTTAGTGGCATCTGCACCAGCATTTTCAAGTTCACGCACAGCTTCAGGTGTCCCAACATTCCCTGCAATAACAAAAGTAGTAGGGAGTAATCGTTTAATATGTTGAATCATGTTAATCACGGCGTTTGAATGTCCGTGAGCAATATCAATTGTAATATAATCTGGAGTTAAATTTGCTTTAGCTAAGTCTTCAATAAAAGTGTACTCTTCAGGTTTTACCCCAACACTAATAGAAGCGATTAAGCCTCGAACGTGCATATCTTTTACAAAATCTGCACGTTTTTCAGGATTGAAGCGGTGCATGATATAGAAATAACCTTTTTCGGCTAATTTAATTGCAATATTTTCATCTATAATTGTTTGCATATTTGCAGGGACAACAGGAAGTCTGAATTTGTGCCCACCAAGCATAACGCTCGTATCACATTCAGAACGGCTATTTACAATACATTTTGCAGGAATTAATTGTATATCTTCGTAATCAAATACATTATCCATGAAACACACTCCTAAAAACGAATATTATTTTTTATTTTGATAAAAATGTTCGTCCTTTGGTAATTTACATTATTTTAACTCTTTTGTCAAAGCAATAATAGCATTTCTTATATTTTTATTTTTTATACGCTTACGTTGTTTTGATAACGTTTTCGTAAATGAAAAGAGGGTATATATTTTGCAATAGCAGTCTTGCTTGCTTATATCTGTATAGACAAAAGTTTAAAAGATTTAAAAGGGAGGAGATTATCTAATGAATCAATTGGAAAATAAGCCGAAATTCACGTTAAAACAATTGTATGGCGAGGGAGCGGTGTACTGTTCAAGGAACTCTTTTCGTGAAAACCCATGGATGCCACAAGATGCAGATGATTCCAACTTTCTAACCGCAAGAGAGATAGCCATATCTGATCTCCCAACACTTGTTCATAAAGCAACTCAAACCGAGAAAATGAGACAGTTATGTCATATCAGTGGTATAGATTTTATTGAACAAAAGTATCAATTTGAGGATGCAAAAGAATATGCAGCAATATTAAAAACTTGGGAAAAGGAAAAGAAAAAAGTTGTGTTTCATTATATCCACGATAAGGATGAAATTGCACGTAACCTATATTGGATGGATGCGGATGTTTTTAACTATCTAAATAATAAATCAAATTTAGGAGAAATTGTTCCTGAACAGTTTGTTCCAAGACGTGTTGTAATCAATCAAGAACAATTAGCTAATGAATTGAAATCATGGTCAACACCTATTATTTTAAAGTCAGGTGACGATACGCCAACATCTGGCGGCTATGGCGTCATGATTTGCTATACAGATGAGCAGTTACAGGAAGCAGTTGAACGTTTTCAAAAGGAGAAAACTGAGACGATTATAATTGAAGAAATGTTAGAGGCAAAAGAAAATTATTGCTGTCAATATATATACTCTGATGATATAGGTATTCAGTATCTTGGTACTTCAAAGCAACTTACAGATGAAGATGGGTATTATAATGGAAATATATTCGTTGATTCCGTACCACAAGAGGTTATTGATGCAGGAAAGGCGATCATGGAAACGGGTGTAAAAAGGGGATATAAGGGAATTGCTGGTTTTGACTTTATCTTAACAAAAGACGGAAAGGTCAAAGCAATTGATTTGAACTTCAGACAAAATGGTTCAACTTCTATGTTAATTCTACATGATTATCTTGCAAAACCGGCCAATAAGTTTTTATCTTATTGTTCAAAAGGAGATAATGAAGAATTTTTTAAAACTATTAAGCATTTTGTTGAAAGAGGAGTATTATTCCCGTTGTGCTACTATGATGGAGATTATTTTGACATACCTATTAAGTCGAGATTCGCAGGGATTTGGTATGCGGATTCACTCAAAGAAATTGAGCAATATGAAAAACAGCTAAACGATTCAGGAGTTACATGCTAAAGAGCAGATGCATAGAAAGAATTAGGTAATAAAAGTCAAAGAATAAAGATTCTTTGGCTTTTTATTTTGGTGACTTCGAATTACATTAAGACGGGTTAATATATTTATGATAAAATCTTATTCTAAGAGAATATAAAATTATGATGGGTTTAAACTGTACATATAGTAGAATAACGAGAAAATAGAGAGAGTTATGAGAGGAAGCAACTGATGAGAAACTGGGAATATGTATTACGAGATTATATCATTGGACGACCGGTTGTTAAACTTGTATTTGATGAGGATGATTCAACCGTTGGAGAGATTGTAGATGCACATAGAGGTTTGACGTACGGGTATATTGAATTATCTGATGACGATAAACTTACTTCATTTATGATCGATATGGATGAAATTATGGGAAATAACGATGTTTCCTTAGATGAATATGAAGAATTAACACCTGATGAGCTAATCGGATGTGCAGAAGACTTTGTAAAAGAATTTTGCCGTGATTCCTTACATTTTAATATGATGTCTGAATTTAACGGTGAATCTTATTTAATCGTTTTTGAAGCAAAAGATGTTGCGCTAAATCTATTTTTGCCTAATTCTGGTGCTACGATTGAAATAAATAAGCAAGGCTTTGTGCTTTCAGCGACATTATTCCAATCTTACTATCAATTATCATACCCAGATATTCAAATTTCAGCAGAAGATGCAAAGAATATCATCTGTCAACATCCTTTAGTAGAGCTTGGTATTTATGAAGATAATGGTGAGATGAAGCTTGTATATTATCCAAAAAGAGAGTTTATGGGCGTTCATGTCGATGGCCATATTGTTTCTGCTGATGCACTTTTTGCAGGAAGTGTTATGGATGCACATGCATTTGATGCGGTAACAGTTACTAAATCTATCGAGAGCTTACTAGGTGTTACAAATGATATGTATCAAGTCGTAAACGAAAGTGGACGCTATTGGTACAGAGCAGAAGATGCTGATCACATTAGTCTTGCTGAACCAATTATTAAAATTGAGCAAACAGATGAAATGCAACTGGACTATGAGTCATTGGTAGAATGGACAGAATTAGATGCTGAAATACCAGTAGAGACTTTAGAAAACAATGCAAAGATGTTCTTAGAAACAGCAATTGGGAATATTCACGAAAAATATATACTAGAAGAACAGCTAGAAGAGGAAGATGACTTCGATATATTAAGTGAAGAAGATTTATCTGACGAAGAACGCCAATTCTTTGAAGAGCTTGAGATGATGGAAGCAGAGGCTGAGGATGACTTTGATGAAGAAGACATCGACTTTGAGCCATTCACAACATTTACCTTTATACGCTACCACAAAGGTGTTCGTATTGAGGATTATTCCATTCACGTAAATGTAGGTATATACACTGGGCTTATCCGTGATTGCACTATTATGTTACCAAATGAATTAGAATTAACTACATTAGATATGAATCCAAACATAACTTTAGAACAAGCGGATGCCCTATTTAAAGACCAACTACAAATGAAGCTTGCGCGTACTTTTAGTTATGATGATGAGGATGAAGAAGTCACAGTATATGGGCTTGACTATATCATGGGCTTCCGTAATAAAGGAAATATCGAGAAAATCGATGCGAAAACTGGTGAAATTCAATTTGTTGATGCAGATATATTAAGAGAAGGCGAATAATTATAGATATAGAAAATAGTCAAAAAGAATGGAAGTCTATGAAATATGTAAGAATAGTTGACATGATAATATTAGTATTGTAGACTGTTCACAACAATATAATATAACCTCACTTATATTTGTGAGGTAGAGGCGCGATATTTATTAGTTCTTAGCGGAGTATGAGAAAACGATGAAACTGAGAAGAAGGAAATGTTGCCGAAGTTTGTAATTGATCTCAAGATTACATGCTGGGTCTGCAGTGAATAATTGCAGGACTGTCTCAATAAACTTTCCTGGTTTATTGAGTTGTGCTATCTCATTATGGGATAAAAGTAGAGGATTTAGGACTAGAGAATATTCTGGGGCCTGAGTTCAAACTCAGGGTCCCTTTTTTTATAGTCTTTTTTACTAGCACGGTTGATTAAGGAATATTCTATTTTAAGGGAGAGGGAAATATGAAAAGAACATGGGCATTATTATCTAGTGTTTTATTGATGGCTATTCTCGTATTGGCAGGCTGCGGCTCATCAGATTCAAAAGATTCTAAATCATCTGGGAGCAACGAAAACAAAGATACATTTACTGTAGGGATGGAAGCAGGTTATCCACCATTTAACTGGACACAAGCAGATGACAAAAACGGTGCAGTTGCTATTGAAGGAAATGCAGAGTATGCAGGTGGATACGATGTTCAAATCGCACAGAAAATAGCTGATGGATTGGGCAAAAAACTAGTAATCGTGAAAACAGAATGGGATGGACTAGTACCAGCATTAATATCTGGCAAAATTGATGCTATTATCGCTGGTATGTCACCAACTGCAGAACGTAAGCAAACAATCGATTTCTCTGATAATTACTACAAATCAAACTTAGTAATGGTTGTAAAAAAAGGTAGCAAATACGAAGGTGCAACTTCAATTGCTGATTTTAACGGAGCAAAAGTTACTGCTCAATTGAATACTTTCCATTACACAGTGATTGACCAAATTAAAGGGGTTAAAAAAGAAACAGCAATGGACAACTTTCCAGCAATGCGTGTAGCACTTGAAGCAGGCAAAATTGATGCATATGTATCTGAAAAACCTGAAGCAGTATCAGCTACAGCAGCCAATGATAAATTTGCAATGGTCGAATTTGCAGATGGTAAAGGCTTTAAAACATCAGAAGAAGACACTGCAATTGCTGTAGGTGTACAAAAAGGTAGCGAATTAACGGCTAAGATCAATGAAATTCTAAAAGGAATTTCAGAAGAAGAACGCGTCAAAATTATGGATGATGCGATCAAAAATCAACCAGCTGCTAAATAGTTTTCAGATTTATGAACACTACCGATTGTGAATGAAGCAGTCGGTAGTTCTTGTCTTTAAGGAGGGAAAAAAGATGACTTTAGAATGGTTTATGAATATCATTTCAAATAACTGGCCGATGTTCTTAAGAGGCGCTTGGATGACACTGGTTATTTCTACAATCGGGACTATTTTAGGCGCATTAATCGGCTTGATTATTGGCGTCATCAATACGATTCCGAAAGGGACAGATGGAGCTAAAAAATGGATGATTAATATCATCAACACGATCTTATCAATCTATGTTGAATTCTTCCGTGGTACGCCTATGATTGTTCAAGCGATGGTTGTTTATTACGGTTCAGACTTACTGTTTGGTATTGATATGGACCGGACATTTGCGGCAATCCTGATCGTATCATTAAACACAGGTGCATATATGGCTGAAATCGTTCGCGGAGGGATCATTGGCGTAGACAAAGGTCAATTTGAAGCAGCTCGTGCAATTGGGATGAATCACTGGAAAACAATGGTCCACGTAGTATTGCCACAAGTGATGCGGAACATCTTGCCAGCAACAGGAAACCAATATGTCATGAATATCAAAGATACATCGGTATTAAATGTAATCGGTGTAACAGAATTGTACTTCCAAACAAAATCGATTGCAGGAAACAATTTCCGATACTTTGAATCATTCATCATTGCAAGTTTAATTTATTTAGTAATGACAATCGTTGCAACACAAATCTTACGTTTCTTCGAGCGTAGGCTAGCAGGTAACGCTAACTATCAAATGATTGATGAAGTAGGAATTGCTCGTCCTAAATCACGTAAATCGTAAGCAAAGGAGAACGTATGATGGAAAAAATTATTGATATCAAACATTTGAGTAAATCCTTTGGTTCACATGAAGTGCTGAAAGATATTAACTTTGCGGTACATAAAGGTGAAGTAGTGAGTGTGATTGGATCATCAGGCTCTGGGAAATCAACGCTACTACGCTGCATTAATTTACTTGAAACGCCTTCAGGAGGCGAAATTATTTATAAAGATTCTAATATCCTAGACCAAAAACATAATATTAATGATTACCGCACACATTTGGGTATGGTGTTTCAACAGTTTAATTTATTTAATAACTGGGATGTTTTAAATAATTGTATTGTTGGTCAAACAAAGGTATTAAAACGTTCAAAAGAAGAAGCAAAAGAAGTAGCAATGAAGTATTTAAATATAGTGGGAATGGAACGCTATTTGAATGCTAGACCTAACCAATTATCAGGCGGTCAAAAACAGCGTGTAGCAATTGCTAGAGCATTATCTATGCAACCTGATGCACTTCTGTTTGATGAACCTACTTCGGCACTTGACCCAGAAATGGTTGGGGAAGTATTAAAAGTCATGAAAGAATTGGCACAAACAGGATTAACGATGATTATCGTGACACATGAAATGGAATTTGCTCGCGTTGTGTCTGACCGTATTGTTTTCATGGATAAAGGCGTAATCGTTGAAGATGGAACCCCAGATGAAGTATTTAATCATCCAAAACATGAGAGAACAAAAGCCTTCTTGCAACGTGCATTAAAATAGAGAAATTTAATTTTTTGATAAAGAAGCTCAAATAAAAAAGGAATTGCTCACCTGAAGTCGTTATCAGGTAGCAATTCCTTTTCTTCTAGTCCACTTTCGCCATTTCAATGACTAAAATATGAGTTGTATCTTCTGCTTTAATATGAATATCTTCTTCCACAATTTCTAATCCATCGCGTGTTTCAAGTGCTACATCATTAATCATGGCATGTCCTTCAATTTCAACAAGATATGCTTGGCGGCCTTTTGCAACTTCAAAATCGATTTCTTTACCAGCTTCAAGTTCTATTGAGTAAAGGTTAGCATCTTGGTTAATTTTAATAGGAGCAGTGCCTTTATTGTCTGATACCATATGAAGCCATTTGTTTTTACGTTCATCCATTTCAAATAAAAATTCGCCATAATGTGGAGTATGACCATAGCGATCAGGCAAAATCCAAATTTGTAACATGCGAAGTTCATCGTCGCCATTATTATGTTCACTATGGAAAACGCCAGTACCTGCACTCATGTACTGAACTTGACCACGAGTAATTGTATGTTTATTGCCCATACTATCTTGATGAGTAAGTGATCCGTTTACAACATAAGAGATGATTTCCATGTCTCGGTGCGGGTGTAAATCAAAACCAGTATGTGGAGCGATTAAATCATCGTTAATAACACGTAGCGCCCCAAATTGAATGTTATTCGGGTTATAATATTCTGCAAATGAAAAATGAAATGTACTGTTTAACCAACCTAGATGACTAGTACCCATTTTTGTATGATCAACTTTTCTAAGCATTATAATCTTCCTTTCAAAATTTATTTCAAAATTATCTTTAATTCGAGATAATTGTAAATCCTACTCTTTGTTTAGTCAAATATTTTATCGGAGAAAATATAGAGCGGCCAAATTGTTGTTCCGTTCCAAAGGCGTTGACTTTTTTGAGGGAATAGCATTAGTACTGAAAACTATTTTCATACTAATTTAATTTTAGCTTGATGTGGAATTAGATACGCATTCCACTTAATACTTTTCATCTTTGTAAGGGTTATCTTGCTCGTTTAATAAATATTTTTCTTTACGATTGTTAAAATGTTAGAATAGTTTATGTGAATATTTTATGTCTTTTAATTAGGTGGTTTACTTTGAAATCTACTACATCAAAATGGTTAAAATCTGAAACAATTTGGGTATTGCTAATTGCACTACTAACTGCAATTAGCAGTGAGATTAAGTTAATCCCGTTTAATGGTGAAAATTTTCGCTTTGGTGTAGGAAGTATTACATTCCTACTATTAATATTGATTCGTCTACCAAAATCGGCGATTAAAGCAGGTGTCATAACAGGCATAACAGTAGTTGTGTTTCGTGTATTTTCAGGTGAGATCATATATAATATGCCATTTTCAAATAGTTTAATAGAAAACATCCCTGCATTTACTTATTATTTCGTATATGTTTGTTTGTTTAAGTTATTTAAGATAGAACAAATTATTGAACAACCATTTAAACTAGGGATTATGGCAACATGTATGGAGATTATTTCGAATAGCGCTGAACATATTGAGCGGTATTTAATCTTACCTAATGCCACATTAGATTTTTACGATTGGCTACTCATTATAATGGTTGCTATATTAAGGAGCTTCTTTGTAGTAGGTATTTATAGTTCTATTATTATTGCTGAACAAAGAAAGCGATTAGATGAACAATTAGCGCTTGGATCTGATCTGTATGTTGAAACACTATATTTGCAAAAAATGATGAACCATATCGAACAAATCATGGCAGATAGTTTCGATTTATATCGAATATTGAAGAGAGAGCATTCAACAGAATTAGGTGTAAAAGCATTGCATATTTCCCAGGAAATCCATGAAGTGAAGAAAGATTCACAGAGGATATTCTCAGGGTTATCGGATATAACAATGTCGAAATCGAAAATAGAAGAAGTCTATTATTTATCGAATATTGTTGAATTCGTTGTAACAGCAAATATGAAATACAGTGAGATGTTAAATAAAAGGATTAACTTCACTGTTGATAATGCAATAGATTTTGCATTAACTCAGCAAATTCCGCTGCTTGCCATTCTCAACAACATAATGGCAAATGCAATTGAAGCAATAGATGATGAGGGAAATATTGAGCTCTGCGTAACGGAAGAACAAGAAATGATGCACTTTATGTTTAAGGATACAGGTAAAGGAATTGCAGAAGAAGATTTAGATATTATTTTCGAACCTGGCTATACAACAAAGTATAACCAACAGGGCGTTGCGGCAACTGGAATAGGATTATCTCATGTACAAGAAATTGTTCAGATGCTAGGAGGAACTATTCATGTTGAACGACCATCCAAGGGGACAATTTTCCATATAAACATTCCGCGTGAGAATATACGAAAAAGGAGTTGAATTACCTTGCGATACTTTATCGTTGATGACGATGCGGCGAGTCGTCGTATGCTCAAACAAATTATTCTTGAAGGGGATATGGGCGTAATAATTGGGGAAGCTGATAATGGAGATAATGCATTGGAACCTATTCTTTCAACTGATCCGGACTTTGTGCTAATTGATCTACTAATGCCAAGATTAGATGGAATCGAAACAATGGAACAACTTCGCAAACAAGGATACCGAGGACATTTTGTCATGATTTCACAAGTTGAGAATAAGGAAATGATTGGAGAGGCTTATGAAAAGGATATCGAGTTCTTTATACATAAACCAATAAATAGAATCGAGGTACAAAGTGTATTAAGAAAGACATCCGAACGCTTTTTGCTGAAGAGATCTCTTTTAACTATTAGAAAGTCCATTCTAAACTTTGAAGAAGAAGCAAAAGAAGAATCACGTCGTACGATGAAAGACGTTGTATCTTCAATATTAAATGATATGGGGATTGTTGGTGAAGTAGGAAGTGACGACATTATCTCTATTATAGACTTTTTGTCTTCAAGGGAAGAAAAGACTATGCAAATTCCTCCTTTAAAAGATATTTATGAAGAATTAGCGAGCCAAACAAAATTTAGTGGTGTTGAAATCATGAAGGAAAGTAAAGCTATTGAACAACGAATTCGCAGGACGATTTCTACTGCAATGAATAATTTAGCAACACTGGGCGCAGTAGATTATACGAATCCAGAGTTTGAATATTACGCACCTCGATATTTTGAATTTGCTGAAATCAGGACATTGATGAATACAATTCAAGAGAATGGATCGGCATCTAAGAAAATGAAAGTTAACGTCAAGAAGTTCATGCAAGTACTTTATATAGATGCAAACGATAAATTCAAGCAAAAGCCAAGATAAGTAATAATATGTAAAAATCAATCTCAAACTGGCATAACACTTATCTATTTTATAGAAAATAAATATTGAAAAAAACTTTTTTTGAATTTTTTTATCTTAAAAAATGTCGGATAATGTCGGATTTTATAAGTCGTTCTTATAATAAAGTTATGCTTTTACATTTCAATATTAAATATAGTAACAACCACATTTTTGAGAGGTGACTTGTTAATGAAAAAGAAAAAATTGGGATTAGCTTGGCAAATCTTGATCGGGCTAATTCTTGGTATTATAGTCGGAGCTATTTTCTACGGAAATGAAAACGTTTCAAAATATCTTCAACCATTGGGTACAATCTTTATGAATATGATTAAGATGATTGTTGTACCAATTATCGTTTCTACTTTAATCCTTGGTGTTGCAGGTCAAGGGGACTTCAAAAAACTTGGTAAGCTTGGTGTTAAAACACTTGTGTACTTTGAAGTAATTACGACATTTGCAATAATTATCGGTATTGTTTTAGCTGATACAGTTCATCCTGGTGTTGGCGTAAACATGGAACATTTAACAAAGGGAGATATCTCCACTTACGTTGAAACGAGTAAAACCGTAAAAGAAGGCGGCGGTTTTGCAGATACAATTATTCATATTGTTCCAACAAACGTTATACAATCAATGGCAGAAGGCAATATGCTTGCAATTATCTTCTTCTCTGTACTATTTGGTTTAGGCGTTGCAGCTATTGGCGAAAAAGGTAAACCAGTTCTAAACTTCTTCTCAGGTGTAGCGGATGCTATGTTCTGGGTAACAAATACAATTATGAAATTTGCTCCAATTGGGGTATTCGCATTAATCGCTGTAACAGTTTCAACTTTTGGTGTACAATCATTAATTCCACTTGGTAAACTAGCAATTCTAGTATATATAGCAATGATTTTATTTGTCGTCGTAGTATTAGGAATTGTAGCAAAGATTTGTGGTTTAAGTGTATTCCGTGTAATACGGATTTTGAAGGACGAACTTTTACTAGCCTATTCAACTTCAAGTTCTGAAACAGTACTACCACGAATTATGTTGAAAATGGAAAAAGCGGGTGTTCCAAAAGATATCGTATCATTCGTCATCCCAACAGGTTATTCATTCAACCTAGATGGATCGACTTTATACCAATCCATTGCAGCATTATTTATTGCACAAATGTATGGTATCGATTTATCATTAGGACAACAAATCACGTTAGTCCTTACATTGATGGTAACATCTAAAGGTATTGCCGGCGTTCCAGGTGTATCATTTGTAGTATTACTATCAACTTTAGGAGCTGTAGGTATACCTCTAGAAGGTCTTGCATTTATCTTAGGTATTGACCGTATTCTTGATATGGCACGTACAGCTGTAAACGTTACAGGTAACTCATTAGCTTCACTAGTAATGGCTAAATGGGAAGGTCGTCTTGATAAAGACAAATACGACAATTATTTTGAAAATGAAAAACTAGTATAAATAATTTTATATAATTTTATATTGCCCTACGATCAAGACTTCTTGGTCGTGGGGCTTTTTTGTTTTGAAATTTTTTTGAAGGACAACAAATAGACATCTTACTGACTTATTGAGATGATAGCGTATAAGTAAAAAGTTAAAATAAGTGGGGGTCAAGTGATGGAGAAGGTATTGATTGTGGAAGATGAATTTGCAATTAGCCAAGTACTAAAAGCATATTTACAGAAAGTGCATTTTCAAACAGAACAAGCTTATACAGGTTCTGAAGCAATTGAAAAATTTCATGCTTGGGCACCCAATATTGTTTTGTTAGATGTGATGTTACCTGGAAAAAATGGTTGGCAAATTCTAAAGGAAATTCGTCAGGAAAGCAATTGCCCAATCATTATGCTTACTGCATTAGGTGATGTAAATTATAGATTGGAAGGGTTAAACGAAGGTGCTGACGATTATATCTCAAAACCATTTATTGCAGAGGAAGTTGTTGCTCGGGTTAAGGCTGTTTTAAGAAGAACACAGGGAGACACAGGACCAAAACGACAATTCGGTAGTTTAGAAATCAATTTGCAATCTCATCAAGTAATGATAGATCGTCATGAAATTGATTTAACACCACGAGATTTGTCGGTTTTAATGTTTCTTGCAGAACACCCTAATCATACATTTACAAGGGAGCAATTGATTGAACAAGTTTGGGGCTTTGGATATGATGGCAGCGACCGCGCTGTAGACTTAGCTATTAAACGACTGCGCAAAGCTTTACAGAATTGGCCAGTAACTGAAGGTGAAATTAAAACATTAAGGGGATTGGGGTATTCAAAGAAGAAACCTAGTTCTAATTAGAAGTGAGAATTAGGTTTCTTCTTTTTGATAGCAGTTTAAAATCTGTTTGTTAATAACTACTGATTTAATTGGATTTAGGGATACTAAGTTACTTTACGTTATCTACAAGAAAAGTTGCAATTTCAGGGAAGAACGATAGTACTACCATAAATAAAATCATAATGATCACGTACGGTATAACACCTTTTACAATTTCACTTATAGTGTTCGATTTATCTAATCCTTTTAAGACAAATAAATTTAAACCAACAGGAGGCGACACAAGAGCTAGTTCCATATTAATAACCAATATAATCGCAAACCATATCGGATTGAATCCTAAAGCAGTAATGATTGGATATAGAATTGGGACAGTAATAACAATAATTGAAACTGTTTCAAGGAACATACCTAAGATGATTAATACAATATTAATCAGTATGAAAATTACCCATCTTGATATGTTCATAGATATTGCAAAGTTAGTAATAGTTTGTGGGATTTGCAATATGGTTAAAATGTATCCAAGTAGCATAGCTCCGACTATAATAAATAAAATCATAGTATTTGATCTAACTGTAGAAAGTAATATTTTCTTAAAGTTTTCTAACGTTAAGTTGCGGTAGACAAAAGCAGCAATTAGAAAGCTAATAATAACACCGATTGCCGCAGCTTCAGTTGGTGTGAATAGCCCAGTATATATTCCACCAATAATGATAATGGGCAAAAGTAATCCCCAAATAGCTTTTTTAGAAGCCTCTAATCTCTCCTGCCAAGTGGCTGCTTTCTCTTTCATATGTCTCATCTGATAAGATGAAAAGACCATGAAAGCAATTGTTAAAATGATACCTGGAACAATTCCAGCAACAAATAACTTTCCTACAGATTCACCGGTAACGGAACCGTATATAATCATAGGTACACTCGGCGGAATAAGAATGCCAAGTGTTCCTCCTGCTGCAAGAAGACCTAGTACATATTTTTTGTTATATCCACGGTTAACCATCTCAGGCAAAGCAACTGTGCCTACTGTTATTGCTGTGGCAACACTAGAACCAGAAATAGCAGAGAAAATAGTACAACAGAAAATAGTTGCAATGGCTAGCCCACCAGGTAAATGACGAAACCACCTGCTTGCCATTTCATATAAATCTCGTCCAACGCCACTAACAACGAGAACTTGGCTCATTAGAACATACATGGGTAATGCTGTTAATGTGAAATCATCCAATGATTTATAAGAAATAATAGGTATCTGTGCAAACGCAAAAGTGCCACCGTTAAAAAAGTACATTCCAGCAATGGCTAAGAGTGACAACGCAATGGCCACTGGTAAGCCAAGTAAAAGAAGTCCTCCCATACCACTGATAAAGAACAAATTCACAGATGATCACCTCCTTGGTGAATACCTCCGTCTTTTAGTTGTAAGATGAATGCAATGATCATTAATATGCCACCTATTGGAAGTAACATCTCTGGTAAGTACATAGGGATTCTCAACAAAGAAGAGGAGGTTACTCCGAGCTCTAATGTTTTTTGAACATGTAGAAATCCGTATAACGTAAAAATAACGCTAAAAATAAGACCAAATGTGTTTGATAAGTAAGCAAGTACTGTTTTCCATTTATTATTTACAGCATTTATTAAAAGATCTACTGTGATATGGCCATAGGTTCTTACTGCAAATGCGCTTCCTAAAAAGCAACTGCCTACTATGCAATAAATAGAAATTTCAGTGGCCCAAATAGTGGGCTCTCCAAATATGGCCCTTGAAGCTACTTCATAAAAGATGGAGAAAGTAGCGATTAATATAAAAGCACCTGCAATATAAGCACCTAGTTTTATGATGCCATCGCAAAAGGAAAAGAACATTTGAAAAAATGTTCTTTTACCTTTTGAATTTTGTAAGGGAGAAGTAGTTGTCATTGCTTTTCCACCAACTCTACTAATTTCTTCCCTAAGTCACCAGCGTTTTTCTCGTAAGCATCCCAAGCAGGCTTTGCAGCTTCTTTCCATTTTGGAATATCTTCAGTTGGCACAACGTATACATCCATGCCACTCTTCTCAAGTTCTTTTGCTGTGCGAGCATCTTCTGATTCAGCTTGTTCGCGAATCCAAAGTTCCCATTTTCTAGCAGTATCTTGAAGCAAAATTTGAGTTTTTTCAGGAAGGTTATTCCAAACATCCATATTTACAGATAATAAAAACTCTAAGTAAGCATAGTTGTTTATTGTCAAATATTTCGTTACTTCCTGATACTTCCGTTGAAGCATTGCCGTAGTACCAGATGTAGCTCCATCAACCGTATTTCTTTGAAGAGCCATATACACTTCTCCACCACCCATGAATACTGGGGATGCTCCATAAGCTTTAATCATTTCTGATGGTATATCTCCTGTACTGCGAATTTTTAATCCTTTAAAGTCAGCTGGAGATTTTAATTGTCGTTTATTGTTTGCAAATTGCGTGTATCCATAATCTGCAAACATAATAACCTTCGCACCTTTCTTTTCCATTTCTGAACGAAGGATATTACCAACCTCTCCATCGATTGCCTTTCCTGCATCTTGATAAGTGTGAAATGCATACGGAACATCAAAAATGCCCATAGCAGGGACAGTTGATGCCCAAATTGTTGAAGAGTTTACACCCATTTCAACGCCACCAGATAATATCGATTGGTTCATATCTTTATCACTTAACAATTGCCCGGCTGGATAAACTTGGATTTTAACTTTCCCACCAGATTTTTCTGTTACTTCTTTTGCAAAGCCCTCTAGTCCCTTTGATATATGGTGATCTGCAGGTAAATTATAAGCAAGTCTTAGTGTTGTCGCTTGGTACCCATCCTTATTAGAAGCGTTTGAATTATTTGCTGGTTTAGTATTATTGGTACCACATGCTGCTAGAAGTAATACTGAACATAAAGCAATCCACATACCGATTAACCATTTTTTCATAAAATAACCCCCTTGTTTTATCTTTGAACTGTTCTAATCCTTCCTAGTGGTTTTCGAGATGATAAACTTGCTGCATAATCCGCAGCTTCTAAAAGCAAATTGAAATTGATATTTGTGCTAATATCCATTCTTTCAAATAAATAGACGAGATCTTCAGTGGCCAAATTTCCAGCTGCGCCAGGTGCAAAAGGACATCCACCAATGCCACTTACTGCTGTTTCAAAAATTTTATTCCAGATTTATAGGATGCATATGCATTTGCCAAACCAAGACCGCGTGTATCATGAAAATGTACTGCAATAGGAATACCCTCTGAGGTTTCTATAACTTTAGGAATCAACTCTTCTACTTGTTTAGGGGTTGCTATTCCAATCGTATCAGCTATAGTAATCCGATCAGCTCCAGCCTCTTTTGCTCGTTTAACTAATGATAAAACCTGGTCTTCTTGGACATCTCCTTCATAAGGGCATCCAAAGCTAACCGCAATTGAAAAGTTTACTTTGACTTGATCGCTATGTGCTTGACCGATGATCTTCTTAAATTGAAGGAAATTTTCATCAATCGATATGCCAATGTTTTTTTGATTAAAAGTCTCAGTTGCGGCAGTTACCCAGTTTATTTCTGACACTTGATGATTTTTTAATCTTTCATAACCTTTTAAGTTAGGAATAAGTGTAATAGCTTCTAATTGAGGAATTCCTTTTACTCCATTTAGGACAGCACTAGCATCAGCCATTTGAGGGACTTTTTTGGGATGGACAAATGAAGTTACCTCAACTTTTGATATCCCAGCTTCAACAATTTTATTAATTAATGTAATTTTTTCTTCAGTTGAAATTATTTTTGAATCAATTTGCAATCCATCTCTTGGGCTGACATCAATAATAGTTACTTGAGACATTAAATAACGCCGTCCTCTCTTAGTTTTTTAACTTCTTGGGAATTAAGGTTAATAACCTCACTTAAAATTTCCTCGTTATGTTGCCCAAGTTCTGGTCCTATCCATTCTACTTTTCCTGGTGTCTCTGATAATTTAGGAACAATGCCAGGCATTCTACATTTTTGCCCATCTGATAGTTCTACTTCTTCAATCATATTCCTTGCAATATAGTGTTCATCTTCAAGGATTTCTTTAATTGTATAAATCGGTCCAACTGGAACAGCTGCCTCATCGAGAATTTTCTGTGCATCTTTTAATGAATGCTGTAATGTCCATTCTTCGATTGCGTGATCAATAAATTCTACATGTTCAGCTCGTCCTTTATTAGTAGAGTAGATAGGATTAATCGCAATGTCTTCTCTTCCAATAGCGATCATTAATCTTTTGAAAATATTATCTCCATTTCCTCCAATAACGAGATATTCACCATCTGCACATTTATAAGTGTTGGATGGGGCAATACCTGGAAGTGTACTACCTGTTCTTTCACGAATTTGACCAGTCAAATCATACTCTGGAAGCATACCTTCAAGTAAGCTAAATACGGATTCATACAAAGCAACATCAACAATTTGACCTTTCTTTTTCTCGTCTGCATCTCTTGCTATTATTGCCATTAATGTACCAATCACTGCGTAAAGTCCTGCAACCATATCTCCCAGTGCAACTCCTACCCTAACAGGGGGTAAATCAGGATATCCTGTTAAATAACGAAGTCCTCCAAAAGCTTCAGCAACACTCCCAAAACCAGGTTTTTTACGATAAGGACCTGTTTGCCCATAACCTGATATACTTGTTAGAATAATGGAAGGATTTATTTGCTTCATCGTTTCATAGTCAAGTCCCCATTTTTTGAGTGTCCCAGGCTTAAAGTTTTCTAGTACAACGTCTACCTTTCCAATTAACTGTTTAACAATTTCTTGTCCTTCATTGGTACGCATGTTGATCGTGATACTTTTTTTATTCCTTGCTTGTAAATACCACCAAATTGAATTTTCTTCATGCATCACTCGCCAGTTTCTTAGAGGATCTCCCTTTTTTGGTTCCTCCACTTTAATCACTTCAGCTCCAAACTCGGACAATAATTTACCAGCGAATGGAGCGGCTACAATATTCCCGAGTTCTAAGACTTTTATGCCCTCAAGAGGCTTTTTGGTCATAACAAACCCTCCTATAGATTGGTGAATATATCAATAAACGTTTTGTAATCGTTTTCAATGTGCTGTATAAAGAGATTTTTTGCCTTAACGCTGTCTTTCTCAACAATTGCTTGAAAAATTTTTTGATGGTCATCAATTACTGTTTCCATATGCATAGGCTCTGTTTCTAAAATTGCTTTACGATAAAAACTATTAACTCCATTTAATTGGGCTAACATTTTAATTAAAAATGGATTGTCACTTGCTTCAACAATAGATTGATGAAAACAACGATTCGCTTCATAAACGTTTTTTAAATCATCTTGAGTTGAAATCTTCCCCATTTTTAAATACGCATTTCTAATTTGCTCTAATTGAAGTGCAGTTCTTCTTTGAGCTGCTAAGAATGCTGCGAGTGATTCCAACTCTTTCCTACATTCGTACAAGTATTGATAATCATCAATTGAAGGTTGTATTACTGTGACTCCACCTTGTTTTTTAACATTTAGTAATCCATCTTTTTCTAACATTTGGATTGCTTCTCGTATAGGGCTCCGGCTTACATTTAACTCAGTTGAAATCTTTTCTTCTACTAATCTTTCTCCGGGTTTATAAACGCCGATAATAATTTGTTCTTTTAAATAGTCATAAACCTGATTTTTTAGTGTTTTTCTTTTCATTACTTTTCCCTTGATAAAAATCACCTCAATCTCTGTTGTAGACTGTATGCAATTTTAGGAAAAAGTAGAACAATTTGATGATGATTATCAATGAGTAATGCTTTTTCTAAAGATTTTCCATCGACATTCAACTGACACATTGGGGTTATATAGTAAGTATTGTAAAGAAGAGATAACATACACCTAAAAGGAAGGAAGATATAGATGAATGAATTGAACGCTAACAAACAGACAGGGAATGGTAAAAAGCTGATTTTAGCCATTGGCATTCCATTTATATGTGTAGTGGCAGTAATCACTTATTATATTGCGCTTAAAGATAGCTACGTAGCGAAAGTAGGTAATGTGAAAATTTCTCAAGAAGGGTTGAATACAGCTTTAAATAAGCAATATGGGGCAACAGTTCTTGATACTTTAATTTCAAATAAAGTAATTGAACTAGAAGCTAAAAAGCAAGATGTATCAGTTTCGAAAAAAACGATTCAATCACAACTAGATACATTAGCAACGCAGTATGGTAGTGAAGAGGCTTTAGAATCTGCTCTTGCTTCCAGTAACATGACGATGAATGATGATAGTAGTTCAGTTTCGAATTCCACTTCAAGCTAAAATAAAATTAGTATTTTGCCACCCTACTAAGAGATAGTCCCTTGTTTTTTACATACCTTATCTTTTTAAATATGTTGGATATTGCCTTATACTTTCTTTATAAGAATATCTATTGCACCAACTTTAGTGTGAAAATTATCTCTAAAATAAGCGGGGGATTAGGATGAATGATCAACTATATGATCAGTTACTACATATTCACACAACTAGAGATCAACAGAGCTTGCCAATGTTTACACATTATTACCCATATGAGCCCACACCGTATGCTGTCTTAGATCTATGTTTTGATAAAATTGAATTTGAAACCAATGATCGTTTTATAGATTTTGGTTGTGGTAAAGGGCGAGTTGCTTTTTATGTCAACCACCGCTTTCATGTCGAAACTTTAGGCATTGAATTGAACGAAAATTATATTCAAGATGCTTTAGAAAATAAAGTGCACTATTCGAAAGGTCACCACTTATTAAATGCGCCCGTAAGTTTTCTTTGTATGAAAGCGGAGCAATATATAGTCCAACCTCAAGATAACATTTTCTTTTTCTTTCATCCTTTTTCCATTGAGATTTTCCGGAAAGTTATCTCGAATATTGTAAAATCATATCAAAAATATTCTCGTAAAATGTATGTGATTTTGTACTATCCATCTTTTGAATACATTCAATTTTTGCGTAATGAGACCCAATTTAAGATCGTGAGGGATGTTCTAATACCTACTATTTCTCTCTATAATATGCATGAGCGGATTATGATTTTTGAACATTAGGAGGGCTGTTTTTATGGCAAACAATTGGAATAGTCGTTTTAATACAGAGGAATATGTATTTGGCGAAGAACCAAATGCCTTTATAAAAAACAATGCATTTCATCTAAAGGGATTAGAAAATGTAGCGGCGTTTGCTGAAGGTGAAGGGCGTAATGCAGTTTACTTGGCAAAGTTAGGGCATACCGTAACTACGTTCGACTTTGCACAAAGTGGTTTACACAAAACAATCCAATTAGCTAAGAAGAATCATGTAGAAGTAAATACGCAACATGCGGACCTACTTAAAGACATTATTCCTACAGAACAATTCGATGCAGCCATTATGGTGTTTGGACATTTTCAAAAAGACCATCAGCAATTCGTTTTTCAGAAGATATTAAACTCAATTAAACTCCATGGCAAAATGATGATCGAAGTGTATTCAGAAAATCAACTTGAATATAAAACAGGTGGCCCTAAAAGTATTGAGTTCCTTTATAAACCACAGGATGTCCTAAATTGGTGCGAAGATTGTAAAATACTGCATTTCTTTGTTGGAGAACAAATAAGATATGAAGGAAAAGGACATACCGGACTTGCCCATGTAGTACAACTGATTATTGAAAAAACTTGAAATTTGTATTCAATCTAACATCTCTATTTAAATTTAGGGATGTTTTTTTCTATTGAAAATTAATCCTACAAATCCACTTGCATTTAGATTTGTATTCTGATATGCTAGTAAAGCTTAATTATTAGTTATCATTGTTAACTATATAGAATCTTTAGGAGGTAGTATGACAACTTTTAGAAACTTGTTTCATCAACTTATTTTGACATACAGACCATTTGAAACGCAGCTAAATGAACAATTGGCAAAGCACAATCTACACCGAACAGAGTGGAGTGTTTTATATTATTTAGTTACCTCTGAATCGATGACATTAGTAGAAATGGCAAGGCTTTTAAGTGTTGAAAAGCCGAATATTACAAGAACAATGAAAAGTTTAGCCGAACTTGGCTATGTAGAATCAAAACAAGGTCAAGATAAACGAGAAAAGCATATGATTGTCACTGCGAAAGGAATTGAAACTTATAACGAAATTCGAGTAACTGTTGACGCGTTTGAACAGAGAATTTTAGCTGGTATACCTGAAGAGGAACAGCTTGCAATAATCCAATCATTAAAAAAAATTAGGGGAAATTTATTAAATAAATAAGGGGACTTGGAATGAGTCACGCACAGGAAAAGTTATGGTCAAAAGATTTTATCATCATGTCTGTTATTAACTTTCTCATGTTGGTTATCTTTTATTTATTAATGGTTACAATCGCATCATTTGCAGTAAAAGATTACCATGCATCGGCAAGTCAAGCAGGGCTTGCTACAGGTATTTATATTATTGGTACATTGTTTGGCCGTCTAGGAACTGGGAGATTTATAGATAACTTTGATCGGAAAAAGGTACTTATTATTGGGTTAATTTCATTTATCGTGACAATGTCACTTTATTTTATCCATGCAGGAATTTCGATTCTTCTATTATGTCGTTTAGTAAATGGCGTTTCTGTAGGGATTGCGTCTACAGCAACCGGTACAATCGTGGCGCAAATTTTGCCTCAATCTAGAAAAGGTGAAGGAATCGGTTATTACAGTATGAGTGCTACACTCGGTACAGCAATTGGTCCTTTTATCGGTATTTTAATGAGTCAGCACACAACTTATAATGTCATCTTTTCATTATGTATGATTTTGGGTGTTATTTGCTTAGCGATTAGTTGTATAGCAAAAATAGGATCCGTACCAGTTGCTTCGAATGATAAAACGGCCCAAAAAGGCTTTAGTATTTCTCAATATTTAGAGCCAAAAGCTATTCCTATTGCTCTCATTACTATTTGCATCGCTCTTGGATATGCGGGCATTCTATCATTCATTAACTTTTTTGCTAAAGAAAGAGATTTGATAGCAGCATCTAGCTTTTTCTTTGTCGTGTATGCTATAGCTATTCTAGTAACACGTCCATTTAGCGGACGTTTAATGGATAGAAAAGGTGCTAATTATGTGATGTATCCATGTTTTGTCTTTTTCGCAGTAGGGTTAATAATATTAAGTACTGCACATAGTGGAATGGTTCTTTTAGTAGCCGGTGCAATTATTGGTATTGGTTACGGTAATCTATCTTCAGCAGCTCAAGCCATTGCAGTTAAGCTTACACCTCCACATCGTATGGGGTTAGCTACATCCACTTACTTCATTGCATTAGATGGGGGATTAGGATTAGGGCCTTATATACTTGGATTCTTAATTCCATTACTTGGTTATGGCAAATTGTATATATTATTAGGAATCTTCATCTTTTTAACAATTGCATTTTATTTAGTATTACATGGCCGCAAAGATCACTTAATTTTAGAGAAAGTCTAATGTGTTTTTCTGATTGATATTTATTGAAACGGCAGTTAACTGTTATAAACTAAAGAAAAAGCTTAGTTCGTGTTATGCGAACTAAGCTTTTTATATTATATGGCTGTTTAGTGGTGAGTAAAAATTTTAGGAGTATTCTTTTAAGGTCAAACTTTTTTGGGCATTTACAGCCCTAAACCTCTCCAGAAAAAATCTATAATGTACTTTGCCATCTCATCTATAGAAGTGAAAATAGTGCTTCCTTGTAAATCTCGGTAATTTCCTACGTTTAATAAAGTGATGAAAATTTGTGTGATAAATTGTGCATCGTATTGTGGAATTTCACCTTGTTCCATTGCCTTTATAAATATTTTTTCGATTTCTTCATGCATCTTTTTTTCTGATTGTTCCATTTGGTCTTGCTGTTCTTCAGATAAATTGATTTTGGCGTCTTTCATAAAATTATTTAAATTTATATCTACCGTAGCGGACAAATGGATTTTAATGAGCTGATATAAACGTGTTTTCAAAGGTTTGTCAGTGGAAAGAATATTGGCGATTCTTTCTTGAATACGCACCATCATCTCAATCATACAATCTGTATATAAATTTGCTTTTGTAGAGTAGTAATAATAAATGGTGGCCTTTGTTACATTACAAGCTTTTGCCACATCATCCATAGAGACAATTTTAAAACCATTCTGTAAAAATAACGCGGTAGCAGTTTCTAGAATAATGGTCTTTGTAGGTTTTGATATTTGATCATGACGAGGTCTTCCTAGATTTCGTTGTTTTTGTTGCACTTAACTCGCTCCTAAATACGCCATTTTGTATTAACAGTATAACATAAAGAAAAAAAGCTTGAATAATTAACTAACCAGTATATATAATTAATTTGTTAATGAAAGGTTGGTGATGAATGGATGAAGAAGGACCCGTTTGAACTTTGGGGATCTCTTGTAGGAGGAAAAAAGACAAAATGGATACCTTTAATCGTATGGGTATTACTTGTCACGGTTTTATCTTTTGTTTGGCCACAAGTAAATAGTATTGAAAATGCTTCAACAAATGATCTACCGAAAGAAATGATGTCTCAGAAGGCAAACAAAATACTCGATGAAGAATTTTCAGATGGTTCTGGGAACCCGTTGCTAATCGTTTGGCATCGTAGTGGAAAATTGAAAGAAGAAGATTTTACAGTTATTCAAAATGTCTATAAAAAACTCGCTGATCAGCCACTTTCAGCACAAGCTTCAGTTCCACCACTTGGATTGCTGCCATTACAAGCATTGAAAACAGAGGTTTCTGAGAATGGAACAACAATTGTTACACCTCTATTTTTCGATTCTAATGCTCCAACGGATGAATTAAAGAAAAACATAGATTCCTTTAAAAAAATGGTATCAAAAGAAGTTGGGGATCAGCCATTTGATGAGAAGTTGACAAATGAACATTTACACTTACGATTATCTGGCCCTGTAGGAATTCAAATAGATGCGGTTAGTTTATTTTCACAGGCAGATGTAAAGTTAATGATTGCAACAGTTTTACTAGTGTTAGTACTACTTATTCTATTGTATCGTTCACCACTTTTAGCTATTATTCCATTATTTATTGTAGGATTTGCATACGGTTTAATCAGCCCAGCTCTTGGATTTTTTGCTGAACAAGGATGGATTACGAAAGATGCACAGGCTGTATCCATTATGACTGTCTTATTATTTGGAGCAGGTACGGATTATTGTTTATTTTTAATTTCTAAATATCGGGAAACTTTATTTGAAATTGAAAATCGTTATAAGGCTATGACATTAGCTGTTAAAGAATCTGGTGGTGCAATTGCTATGAGTGCACTAACTGTCGTTATTGGATTATTGACACTAAGTCTTGCTCATTATGGGGCTTTTCAAAGATTTTCAATTCCATTTAGCTTTGCAGTACTTTTAATGGGAATTGCATCTTTAACTGTCTTACCTGCATTATTAGTTCTTATTGGCCGTGTTGCATTCTATCCATTCATTCCCCGTACAGAAGAAATGGAAAAGGAACGGGCAGTAAGAAAAGGAAAATCATATAAAGAGAGAAAAGCACAACATCCATTAAGTCAGAAAATTGGCCATATCGTCACTCGAAAACCTTGGACGGTTATACTAACTACCATGATCTTGTTAGGGGGATTCGCAGCAGTTGTTCCTAAAATACAATTTACTTTTGATTTGCTATCGTCTTTCCCAAAAGATATGCCATCAAGAGAAGGCTTTCAACTAATTTCTGATAATTTTTCTCCTGGAGAACTAGCACCGGTTAAAGTAATTGTAGATATAGATGGAAAAAATATTAATTTACAAAAAGATTTAGAGGAGCTTTCTTATGTAGATGATGTAAGTCAACTTCTGAAAGGGAAAAATAGTGAACAACTGCAATTGTATGAGTTAAATTTGGTAGATAATCCGTATTCATCTGAAGCAATGGAACACATACCAAAGTTGAAGAAAAAGGTAATTCAAATTCTTCATGATAAGGGCATAACGAAAGCAAGTGAACATGTATGGATTGGTGGAGAAACAGCTACTCAATATGATACGAAGCGTACTATTGAACGAGATGAATCCGTAATTATTCCAACAATGATTGCCATCATTGCTTTACTATTACTTATTTATCTACGTTCTATAACCGCAACTGTTTACTTAATTTTTACTGTTGTATTATCTTACTTTGGTGCACTTGGGGCGGGGTGGTTGGTGTTACATTATATCTTTGGAGCAGATGCTATCCAAGGATCTATCCCACTCTATTCATTTGTATTTTTAGTAGCACTAGGGGAAGATTATAATATTTTTATGGTATCGGAAATTTGGAAGAAAAGAAAAACACAAGGGCACCTTAAAGCAGTTGCGGATGGGGTAGTCCATACAAGTAACGTCATTACTTCAGCTGGTTTAATTTTAGCTGGGACTTTTGCTGTCTTAGCAACATTGCCAATTCAAGTACTTGTGCAGTTTGGTGTTGTAACGGCAATTGGTGTTTTATTGGATACATTTATCGTTCGCCCATTGCTTGTACCAGCTTTAACAACAGTGACTGGTAAATATGCATTTTGGCCAGGAAAGTTATTTAAAGAGAAAAGTAAATAAACGTTGAGAAAAGAGCTGAGATTCGCATCAATCTCAGCTCTTTTACTGAAAAATGCTTAAAACATAAGCCTTTCCTTTGAATTAATACATACACTTTATAAAGATATAAAAATACTATTTTTCTTTTATAATAAGACAAAAATACTATTATTATCTTATTTTTTAAATATTTTAAATTTACTAAAAATTATATAGACGAAATGGTATGAATCAATTACAATATGAATGTGAAAATAGTTTGTATAGATTATGGATATTTTTAATTGTTTCAGATTATCTAAAATTATCTGAAATATCAAAAAATATAGATAAAACAAGGGGGATATTACATGAAACACAAAAACAAATTGAAACGTTATGCTTCGGTATTTTTAGCTTCATCTCTAGTTGTTGGGATTCTAGCAGGATGTGGTAGTAAAGAAAATACTTCATCAGGAAGTAATGGGAGTAAAAGCGATGAAATTAAAGTGGGCTTGAATCTAGAGTTGTCTGGTCCAGTAGCATCTTACGGCTCTGGTATTTCGAAAGGGGCAAAACTTGCAATTGATGAGATAAACAAAGCTGGTGGTATTGATGGTAAGAAAATCGTTCCAGTAGAAATTGACAATAAATCAGATGCAGCAGAAGCAACAACTGCTGCCATTAAATTAGCTACTCAAGAAAAAGTTGTAGCACAAATTGGTTCAGCAACTTCAGGTGATACAGTTGCTGCAGTACAAATTGCAAATAAGAACAAGATGCCAATTATCGGACCATCTGCAACCTCTGAAACAGTAACGATTAATGAAAAAGGCGAGTTAAATGAGTATGCTTTCCGTACATGCTTTATCGATCCATTCCAGGGTCAGATTGCTGCAAACTTTGCTCTTAATACTTTAAAAACAAAAAATGTAGCAATTTTTGCTGATAGTGCGAGTGATTATGCAAAAGGGTTAGCAAAATCATTTAAAGAAACAGTGGAGAAAAACGGAGGGACAGTTGTAGCAGAAGAATCTTATGTAGCGAAGGATACAGATTTCAAATCTACTTTAACTCGTCTAAAATCGAAAAAACCTGATTTTATCTATATTCCTGGTTATTACGAAGAAGTAGGTTTAATTATTAAACAAGCCCGTGCAGCTGGAATCGATGTACCTTTAATGGGTGGAGATGGTTGGGATTCGCCAAAAATGCTTGAATTAGCTGGTAAAGACGCATTAAATAATACGTATTTTACAAACCACTACTCAGCAGAAGACCCAGATGAGAAAATTCAAAAATTCGTTGCAGCATTTAAAGCAGCAAATAAAGACCAAGCACCTGATGCATTCAATGCTTTAGGATATGACACAGTATATTGGTTAAAAGATGCAATTGAACGTGCTGGCTCAACAGATGGAGAAAAAATTAAAAAAGCATTAGAAGAAACGAAGGATCTATCGTTAGTAACGGGTACTTTCTCAGTAGACGAGAAACATAACCCAGTTAAAACAGCAACAGTTCTTGAATTTAAAGACGGTAAACAAGTGTTCAACTCTAAAGTTAATCCTTAATGTGTTTGTTAAAAAAGGGGGGAACTGTCCTCCCTTTTCTTGTTATTAAGCAAATAACTATGTAAAGGAGTGAAATTTAAATGGAATGGTTGCAACAATTAGTTAACGGTATTTCACTCGGTAGTATTTATGCATTAATTGCACTTGGCTATACGATGGTATACGGCATCATCAAACTGATTAACTTTGCACATGGCGATGTGTTTATGATTGGAGCATTTATTGGATTCCTTGCGATTGCACGATGGGATATGGGGTTTATCCCTGCTTTGCTTTTAGCAATGATTGTATGTGCAATTTTTGGTGTATTAATTGAGCGAATTGCTTATAAGCGTTTACGTAATGCAACGCGTATCGCAGCATTAATAACAGCCATTGGGGTATCGTTATTAATCGAATACACAACAATTTTCTTCCGCGGCGCACAACCGGAAGCATATCCTGATGTCGTTTCAAATAAATCATTCAATTTATTAGGCGCACAAATCAGTATGCAATCAATCATGATTTTATCTGTATCGATTATTCTAATGATTATTCTACAATTTATCGTACATAAGACGAAAATAGGTAAAGCAATGCGGGCTGTATCGTATGATGTTGAGGCAGCGCGTTTAATGGGAATCAATGTTGATAATACCATTTCCGTTACATTTGCGATTGGTTCTGCATTAGCCGGTGCAGCTGGTGTTATTTTTGGTATCTACTATACGAAGATTGATCCTCTTATGGGGATTATTCCAGGTGTTAAAGCATTCGTAGCTGCAGTGCTTGGTGGTATAGGTATTATTCCAGGTGCAATGACAGGTGGTATGGTACTCGGTGTTGTAGAGACTATTGTAAGTGCACTGGGCTTCTCATTATGGCGTGACGCTGCAGCATTTGTCATATTAATTTTAATCTTAATCTTTAGACCAGCGGGGATATTTGGCAAAAACACCCGTGAGAAAGTGTAGGTGAGTGGTGCTTATGAAAAAGTCTAAAGTATTTTGGGTCTACCTTGCGATAGCGCTAGTTGTCTACGCGGTAATTCAATTCTTGATATCTGGTGGACAGCTTGATATGTATTATTCAAATCTATTGATTACTACTGCTATTAATATAATATTAGCGGTTAGTTTGCATTTGGTTATTGGGATTACGGGGCAGTTTTCCATTGGCCATGCAGGGTTTTTAGCTGTAGGAGCATATATCTCTGCTATTTGCACAACGAATTTAGGTTGGCCATTCCCAGTAGGATTGTTAGTAGGTGCAATTGTTGCTGCACTTGCTGGTTTAATCGTTGGTATTCCTACACTTCGATTAAAGGGAGATTATTTGGCTATTGCTACCCTAGGTTTTGCAGAAATTATCCGCATTATTTTCTTGAATCTTGATTATGTAGGTGGAGCTGCAGGTATGCAGGTCGACTACTTGACAACTTGGACTTATGCTTTCTTTGGTGTGCTAATCACAATTGTTGTCATTTCAAACTTCACTAATTCCCGTCATGGACGTGCATGTATTGCTGTTCGTGAGGATGAAATCGCTGCAGATGCGATGGGGATTAACACTACGTACTATAAAGTATTAGCCTTTGCAATTGGTTCCTTCTTTGCAGGACTTGCAGGTGGGCTATTTTCTCATAATTTCTTTATCATCCAACCTTCACAATTTGGCTTTTTAAAGTCATTTGATATTTTAATTTATGTCGTGCTAGGTGGTTTAGGAAGTTTATCTGGAGCTGTTATTGCCGCAATATTATTGACTGTCATCTCATTATATCTTCAAGACTTCCCTGAAACTCGTATGATTATCTATAGTTTAGTATTAATTATCGTTATGCTATACCGCCCATCTGGATTAATGGGTACGAAAGAAGTTACGGATCTATTTAAATTTGGTAAAAAGCAAAAGGAGGTAGAGTAAATGAGTGACCTTCTTTTAAAAGTAGAAAATGTAGGTATTCAATTTGGTGGTCTAAAAGCTGTATCAGGTCTGAGTATGGAAATGAATCAAGGTGAACTAATTGGCTTAATTGGTCCAAATGGTGCTGGCAAAACGACAAGTTTCAATATGTTAACGGGTGTTTATAAACCAACAGAAGGTATTATTACATTCGGTGGGAAAAAGACCAACAATATGTCTCCTCACCAAGTAACCAAAAGCGGTGTGAGCCGCACATTCCAAAATATTCGCTTGTTTAAGGAATTATCAGTTTTGGATAATGTAAAGGTTGCAAATCATTCACTTGCTCATCACTCTGTATTCAGTTCCATTTTGCGTTTGCCAAGTTATTTCTCAGGCGAAGCAAAGATGGAACAAGAGTCGATTGAGTTTCTAAAGATTTTTGGTTTGGACAAATATATGCATGAATTGGCAAGAAACCTACCATATGGGATGCAACGTCGCCTTGAAATTGCACGTGCATTAGCAGCTAAGCCAAAACTTTTACTGTTAGATGAACCTGCAGCAGGGATGAACCCTCAAGAAACACATGATTTAATGGAACTAATTGCATTAATTCGCGAAAAATTTGATTTGACTATACTTCTAATCGAACATGATATGGGGCTTGTGATGGGAATCTGTGAACGTATTTATGTTTTGGATCATGGCCAACTAATTGCTCATGGAACGCCAGAGGAAATCCGTAATAACAAGAAAGTAATTGAAGCTTATTTAGGTGAGGAGGTAACGGAATAAGATGCTTAAAGTAAATGACATCAATGTATTTTACGGTAATATTCAAGCATTAAAGGGTGTCTCCTTAGAAGTGAATGAAGGTGAAATTGTAACACTCATTGGTGCAAATGGAGCTGGTAAAAGTACACTTCTAAAAACCTTATCCGGATTATTGAAACCTAAACAAGGAACAATAGAATATCTAGGCAATTCGATTTCAGGAAAGCCTGCGCAAGCCATTGTAAAAGTAGGTATTTCCCAAGTTCCGGAAGGACGCCGAGTATTTGCGAATATGACAGTAGAGGAAAATTTAGAATTAGGTGCATATTTGCGAAATGATCGTGCTGAAATCGCAAAGGATAAAGAGCGTATTTTTAAGATATTTCCAATACTATTAGAGCGTCGCAAACAACTATCGGGTACATTATCCGGCGGTGAGCAGCAAATGTTAGCGATGGGCCGTGCGATTATGGCAAAACCAAAGCTTCTTTTATTAGATGAACCGTCAATGGGTTTAGCTCCGATCATGGTGAAAACAATCTTCAATACAATAGAGGCTATCAATAAAGAAGGAACCACGATACTTTTGGTTGAGCAAAATGCACATATGGCGCTTTCTATAGCAGATCGCGCATATGTAATTGAAACGGGCCGTATCGTATTATCTGGAACTGCAAAAGAATTGCAAGAGTCTGAAGAAGTAAAAGCTGCATATTTAGGTGGATTATAATAAAGAAAAAAGCTGCATTTTCGGTGTTATTACATTAGAAAATGTAGCTTTTTCATTCTATAAAAGGAATACCATTTAAAAATAGAGAAATATGTAAAATACCACCAATAATTTAGAAGGGATAGATTTTATATGGTTGATATACATAGTCATATCATTTTTGATGTTGATGATGGACCGAAAAGCTTTGAAGAATCAATTGAAATGCTCAAAGCAGCAAGTGCGGAAGGTATCACAAAAATAATTTCTACCTCACATGCCTACCATCCACAATACCACGCCGACGCAGAAATAATTAAAGAAAGAATTGCTACGTTACAACAAGTGCTAATTGAACAAGACATTCCATTAACACTATATATCGGGCAAGAGGTGAGAATTCACGAACATATTTGCCAGCATCTTGATGAAGGAGCTGCATTAACATTAGCAGATTCCAACTATTTATTACTAGAGCTACCATCTCATGGGGTACCGAAGTATACCTTTGATATGGTCAATAAATTAGTAGAAAAGAATATTACACCGATTATTGCTCATCCTGAACGAAACAAAGGTATAGCAGAAAAGCCTGAGCTTCTTACACGACTTATTCGGCAAGGTGCTTTATCACAAGTAACCGCTGGGAGCGTTGCAGGCCATTTTGGTAAATCTGTGCAACGTACTGCTCTAGATCTAATCGACGCTCAACTGGTCCATAGTTATGGGTCAGATGTACATAATTTGGATACACGTCCATACTTATTTCAAAAAGGTCTAAAATTTTTAGAAAAGCATAAGCGATCTGAATGGGTAGACTACTTATTAGAAAACAACGATCAGATAATGGCCAATCGTGAAGTTATTCTTTTAGAGCCTGAAATGGTTGAAAAAAGAAAATGGTGGAGCATTTTCTAAAGGAAATTCATAGATAATGAAACTACATTACTTATGAAATAGAGTATTTTCCTTCATTCTAGTAATGCGTTTTTTAGTTTTTAATTTGTAAGGAATACGAATATCTTAAGAACGTGAACACTATAATACTACGGTATAGATTCGTAGTTTAGATAGGGGGATGACATTTGGAAGCTACCATTAAATTAACTGACTTCCTAAAAATTATTAAAAGATATTTACTATTGATCATTGTTATTACGAGTGTCTCAATTGGTGCCGCAGTGGTGATTAACTTTTATGTTTTAACACCAATTTACGCAGCAGAAACACAAATTTTAGTGAATCAAAAAAGTGATAAACGTGATCAGTATATTGCAGCACAACAGATTGATACCGATTTGCAGCTAATCAATACGTATAACGTCATTATTAAAAGCCCTGTAATTTTATCTAAAGTAATTGAAACACTAAATTTAAATAGTACTCCTGAAAGTCTAACAAATCAGATTAGTGTTTCAAGTACGGATAACTCTCAAGTATTGAATATTCGAGTAGAAGATCAAAAAGCATCAAAGGCAGTAGAAATTTCAAATACAATAGCAAATGTATTTAAAAAAGAAATACCTGTATTGATGAAGGTTGACAACATCAATATTTTATCAGCAGCTAAATTAGCCAAAAACCCTTCACCAGTAAAACCAAATAAGCTCTTAAATATTGGAATTGCAGCGATTATTGGTTTAATGACAGGGATTGCCATTGCCTTTTTGAGAGAAACATTAGATACAAGAATTAAAACAGAGCAAGATATAGTAGAAACATTAGATATACCGGTCATTGGATTCATCAGCCCGATTATAGAGAGGAAAACAATTCACGCTATAAATGAAACGAAGGGTAAACTAATCTAATGCTATTAAAATGATATGTAAAATTACGGTGAATTTTATAAAACTACTATTTGACAAAAAAGTTTAATTGAAAAGAAATATAAGAAAATATTAAATATTATAAATTTTAATGCGAAATAGTTGAATTTTAGAGAAATATGGAACATTATAAAAGATGAAAGCACTCTCAAAGAGAAAATATAAGACTAATAGAGAATAACGTGTAGTGTGGGAGTGGGTTTTCAATTTCAATTTAAGGGAGAGATTCAAGTATGATTTATGCAAATCCTAATACTGAAGGCGCTGTCGTAAACTTTAAAGAAAAATATGATAACTTTATCGGTGGTGAGTGGGTAGCACCAGTAAAGGGCCAATATTTTGAAAATAAATCACCTGTAACTGGTGAAGTTTTCACAAAAGCAGCTCGTTCATCTGTTGAAGATATTGAATTAGCGTTAGATGCAGCACATGCAGCAAAAGAATCTTGGGGTAAAACTTCTGCAGCAGAACGTGCAATCATTTTAAATAAAATTGCAGATCGTATTGAAGAAAACCTAGAAAAACTTGCAGTTGCTGAATCTTGGGATAATGGTAAAGCTGTACGTGAAACACTAAATGCAGATATTCCATTAGCAATTGACCACTTCCGCTATTTCGCTGGTGCAATTCGTGCCCAAGAAGGTCGCATGACTCAACTGGATGATGATACAGTTGCTTATCATTTCCAAGAGCCACTAGGTGTAGTTGGACAAATCATACCTTGGAACTTCCCAATCTTAATGGCAGTTTGGAAACTTGCTCCTGCATTAGCAGCAGGTAACTGTGTTGTATTAAAACCAGCAGAACAAACACCAACATCTATCATGGTCCTTATGGAGTTAATCCAAGACTTACTTCCTGCAGGTGTAGTGAATGTCGTAAACGGTTTTGGTATTGAAGTAGGGAAACCACTTGCTACGAACCCACGTATTGCTAAAATTGCATTTACAGGTTCAACTGCTGTTGGTCGCCAAATCATGCAATATGCAACTGAAAATATTATTCCTGTAACTCTTGAACTAGGTGGTAAATCACCAAACGTATTCTTTGAAGATGTCATGAACAAAGATGATGAATTCTTAGATAAAGCGATTGAAGGCTTTGTTATGTTTGCATTAAACTCTGGCGAAATTTGTACATGTCCTTCACGTGCACTAGTCCAAGAATCAATCTATGACAAATTTATCGAACGTGCATTACAACGTGTAGAAGCTATTAAAATCGGTAATCCACTAGATACTGAAGTTATGATGGGGGCTCAAGCTTCTAACGAACAACAACAAAAAATTCTTTCATATCTTCAATTAGGTAAGGAAGAAGGAGCTGATTGCTTAATCGGCGGTGAACAAAATCAAGTCGATGGTCTTGAAAATGGTTACTACATTAAACCAACTGTATTCAAAGGAAACAACAAAATGCGTATCTTCCAAGAAGAAATCTTTGGACCAGTTCTAGGGGTTACGACTTTTAAAGACTTCAATGAAGCAATCGAAATTGCAAATGATACTTTATATGGTTTAGGTGCTGGTGTTTGGTCACGTTCAGGAGATATTGCTTATCGTGCAGGCCGTGCAATCCAAGCAGGTCGCGTATGGACAAATACTTATCACCAATATCCAGCTGGTGCTGCATTCGGTGGTTACAAACAATCTGGTATTGGTCGTGAAAACCACGCTATGATGCTTGATCACTATCAACAAACTAAAAACTTACTAGTAAGTTATAACCGTAAACCACAAGGATTCTTCTAAGCCAGTTAGGAGGTATGAACATGGTAGAACGTGTCGTTGCGACTGATGAGGCACTTACTTTAATCGAACATATAAAAGGCATTCATGGACCTATCATGTTTTATCAATCTGGTGGATGCTGTGATGGTTCTGCACCGATGTGCTATAGTGAAGGTGACTTTAAACTAGGTACTGCAGATATATATCTAGGCACTATAGGAGATGTACCCTTTTATATGCATAGAAGTCAATATGATTATTGGAAACATACCCAACTAATTATTGATGCAATCGAAGGTAGAGGCGCAACATTTTCATTAGATAGTGTAGAAGAAAAACATTTCATCACACGTTCTAGAGTGTTCACAGCTGAAGAATACGAAGAAATTAAAAAACTCATATAACATAGAAATCTCCAGTTGAAAATGACTGGAGATTTTTCTGTATTTTCACTAACGATGGAAGTATTACTCTATGCAATTTTCAGTAAATAGAAAGCACAGGAATGAGCACATTAGATATTAATGTTAATGGTTAACGGGGTGGGTGTTCAACCACTTTACGGCAATGTCAACTAGAAGTCTCAAAGGGAAATTCTTGAGTGTTAGATAATACGGAAATAAAGTAACCGTGATAGTATGGTTAAATAAGGATAATTAATTTTGGAGGTGTTTTAGTTGAAAGAAACAAAGCTATGGATTAATGGAGAATGGGTAGATACAAAAGAAAGTTACGAATTAACATCACCTTATAGTGGCAAAGTTATTGCTAAAATTGCAAAAGCAACACCAAATGACGTTGAGCGGGCCATTGAGGGGGCACATGAAGCCTTTAAAAAGTTCAAATCTTCTACAGCGTTTGAAAGAGCTGAAATATTATATCGAGTTGTAGAAATTTTCCGTGGGAGACGTCAGGAATTAGCTGAAATTCTTGCACAAGAAGCTGGAAAACCAATCACGGCAGGTTTAACGGAAATTGATCGAACAATTACTACGTATCAATTTGCTGCAGAAGCAGCGAAGCAAGTGAGTGGAGAAACAATTCCAATGGATGCAGCCCCTGGTGGTAAGGATCGTATTGGTTTTACAAAACGAGTACCTTTAGGCGTTGTGTCAGCAATTACCCCTTTTAACTTCCCTTTTAATTTAGTTGCACATAAATTAGGACCAGCCTTTGCAGTTGGTAATGCAGTTGTATTAAAACCTGCTACTCAAACACCGCTAAGTAGTATCGTTATGGCAGAAGTTTTCAAAGATGCGGGTTTACCAGACGGCATGCTTCAAATAGTGACAGGTAGCGGAAGTGAATTGAGTGAAATGTTAACAACACACCCACTTGTTAAAAAAGTCACATTTACAGGTAGTGGCGCAGTTGGTTTAAAGATAAAAGAAAAGATTGGGTTACGTAAAGTAACGTTGGAGTTGGGTTCTAATGCAGGTCTAATTATCGAACCAAGTGCACCAATTGATAAAATTGTTGATCGATGCGTAGGCGGTGCATTTGGATTTGCAGGACAAGTATGTATTTCATTGCAACGTATCTTCGTACATCAATCGATTTATGATGATTTTACAAAGGCATTTGTTGCAGCGACAGAAAAGCTTGTTGTTGGCGATCCAATGGATGAAAAGACAGATATAAGTGCAATGATTAATCCAGGTGAAGTAAAAAGAATTGCCGAATGGATTGAAGAGGCAAAAGCGCAAGGGGCTACAGTTGCGACAGGCGGGACATTTACAGAACGTACTTTGACACCAACCGTCATGACAAATGTCAAATCAGATATGAAAATTGTATGTCAAGAAACATTTGCACCAATCGTGTCGATTGTTCCATATGAAACATTCGACAAAGCTATTGATTTATTGAACAATTCCGAATTGGGATTAAATGCAGGTATTTTTACAAATAATTTAGAAGATGCTATGAGAGCAGCCGATGAAATAGAAGCTGGGGCAGTTATAATTAACGACATACCAACATTCAGAATTGATAATATGCCGTATGGCGGTATTAAAATGAGTGGCTATGGGCGTGAAGGAATCAAATATGCAGTACATGAAATGACAGAAATGAAGTTTATCACTATTAAGACAAAACTGTAACATAAATATTGTGAAGAGATATATAACAACTTATTATATCTTTAAATAATATATATTGATTGCATTGATACAGGATTGCGGTTAACATAGATACAGATACACTTAAAGGAGTGATGTTTATGTTAGAACCAATCCCAATGAGCCAATCTAGGACTATTCAAACAAGATTAGTTTTACCACCAGATACAAATCATATGAATACAATATTTGGTGGTAAAGTTTTAGCGTATATTGATGAAATTGCTGCAATTACATCAATGAAACATGCCAAAATGCAAACGGTTACTGCATCATTCGATTCTGTTGACTTTTATTCTCCTGTAAAGTCAGGGGAAATATTAAGATTTGAAGCTATTGTAAGCTCCACAGGGCGAACTTCAATGGAACTTTACATTGTAGTACATTCTAGAGATATATACACAGGTGTTACCAAACTAACAACTGAATCCTTTGTTACAATGGTAGCTGTAGATAAAAACGGAAAGCCTCAAGAAGTGGCTCCAGTTTTTCCGGAGACAGAAGAGGAAAAGAGACTATTTGAAGCTGGTCCACTTCGTCGAAAAATTCGTAAAGAAAAACGTGAAATGCCAAATAAATTCTTTAAGTTATAATAGTGATCTTAAAACCTATTTGGGATATTAGATTATATAAAAAGAGCGTCTATTTAGAATGGTAAATCTCAACCTACATAGACGCTCTTTTTGTTTGGCTAATCTAAATCGTTAGCAATATTAGTTAGTTGATCAGCAGATACTGAAACTTGAGTTGCTCCTTCACTTAAATCGTTTAATAATTGTGAAATGGATGTGATATCTTCCATTGTATCTTCGTTAATTACTTTAATGCTTGAAACTGCTTCTGCAATTTTATGAATTGATTCTGATAAATCATTTTGCATAGTAACGCCTTGAGTAATTTGCGAATCTACACTTTTAACTGAGGTAGACATATTTTCAATATTTTCTTCTGTATCTTGAATTAGTTGGGATACATTTTGTACCGCCTTTTTGGTCTCCTCTGCAAGTTTCCGTACCTCATCTGCTACTACAGCGAAGCCTTTACCATGCTCGCCTGCTCTGGCTGCTTCGATCGATGCGTTTAAAGCAAGTAAATTGGTTTGATCAGCAATATCTGTTACAAGATGAACTATTTCAGTGATTTTATGTGAAGAAACGCGTAATTTGCTCATTGTTTCATCAAGTAGTGAGACACTTTTTGACATTTGGTTCATTAGAGCAGTCTGTGTATTGAGAAGTTGTTTCCCACTTTCGGATTTTTCTTGCGTCGCAGTAACAAAAGAAAGACCTTGTTGTGTTGATTGAGCTATTTCATCAGCTTGACTTGCTAATGATTGAATAGATGCAGTGGTTTCTTCGCTAATTGCACTTAGTTCTTGTGCGGTGCTTTGAACAGAAACGACTATTTTATGCTTGGATATGTCTGCCTGTGTACGAAGGTCTTCTTGCTTATTTTCATATGCTTCAATCACGAGTTGTTGCTCTAAACTAATAATTTTAGAAAAAGAATTAATGGCTAAGGCAGTATCACTACCTGAAAGTTCCAGTCTTTTAATGAACTCAGCGAAAGTGGCGGTTAATGATTGAAATGAGTTGATATACCATTTTGATGGAAGACCAATATGTACATGAACATGGGCAATTTTGATTCTTTGTTGCACATAATCATCATCAATTTGGCAGCTGAACATTTCATTGATATGACGTGTTAATGTTACTTTTAGTCGATCGAGTGTAGAATAATCATTGATAATTTGTATTAAGTTTGGCGCTTGATAAAGGGCTTCGTAAAAATTGTCAACCATCTCTATTGTTAAATCCTTGGCTTGTGGTTCAAATTGTTTGATAATTGCCAAGTCTTTTGTTGTCAATTGTAATAAATCTACTTGTTTTTGTAATTCTAGGTGCTTTGATAAATCTAAATTTACTTGATCAATATATTGATCAATTTTGAAATAATCTTCGCTTTTTTTACTTTTAACAGACCAAAGTGCCATTATAATTGCTCCATTCTATTGTTAGAAAATTTATAATAATTACTTCTTAATAATTCTATTTTATCATCATAACTGTGCAAAAAGACATTAAATAATTGAAATTTTTAGAACAAATTGATTATGTTATGTTGAGCGTATATATATGAATAAAGAACTAATTTAGTTTAATGTGGAAAACAAGCAATACTATCAATGAACATGAAGCATTGTCTAATAAGATTAGTAGGAGAAACGGTAGAACATTTTAGTGCCATTTTTATAAGAAATACAAAAGCGCATGTTTAATTGTTAAAAATAACCAACAATTAAACATGCGCTTTCTAATTATATGTTTTGATAAATAGGATTTATAAAGAGTTTTCGCTATGGATAAATTTGAATGATTTATCAATGATCTTATGGTTTGAATAGATCGAACCAGCCTTTATGTTTGAACCAGGAAAGCATTGAAACAGCGATCGTTATCATAATAAATAGGATGATGAAATAGCCATAATGCCACTCAAGTTCAGGCATGTTTTTAAAGTTCATACCATACACCCCAGCGATAAACGTTAAAGGGATGAAAATGGATGAAATAATCGTTAAAATCATCATGATCCCATTCATACGGCTAGCGTTGACAGACATATGACTATCACGCATATCTGCGGTTAGTTCACGATTTGATTCTACCATTTCAGTTAACTTGACTAAATGGTCATGAATATCCCCAAAGTAGACACGTTCTTGATCATCTAGATGAAAACGATACGAGTTTAAAATTCGGTAAAGTAAATCACGCATAGGTAAAATCGTTCTTCGAATATGAAGCAAATCACTTCTTAAATCAAATACATAGCTCATAGACTTTGTACTATTTTGATAATTTAATTGGTCTTCAATTTCATTTAAATGATCCTCAATGTTATAGACCATTGGAAAATAACTATCCACTATTTTATCGATTGCTTGGTACATCACAAAAAGTGTTCCGCGTACCCATGTTTGCGGACGATTCATCAAGCGTTTGCGAACAACGTCGAACTCTGGTACGAATGATTTGTGGTAAGTTACGACAAAATTAGGAGATACGAACAGGTTTACTTCTTCTGCTTCGAAAGATTCTTCGTTAATTTTATGAGCAACAAGAAAATGATAATCATCGTAATAATCTAATTTTGGACGCTGTAACCGCATTAAACAATCTTCAATAGCGAGTGGGTGGAAATGGAAGAATTGGTCTAATAGAACATCTTCTGTAGCACTTGGCTTTTCAAAGTCCACCCAATACCAGTCAAACTTTCCTTGTTTAATTTCCTCCAATGGAAAATCCATGATAAGTTGTTGGTCATTTGTCACCCCAAGTGTTCGAATCATAGCTACTCCTCATTTCAGCTGTTGTTATGTCTATATTCTCACAAAAAGGTATAGGTGTCATGAATTTTCTCTATCCATGCGTTTTCGATTTATTGTAAGTAAAAAGGCTATCCTAAAGTAAGTTTATTCATACTTCTTAAGGTAGCCATTTAAACTAGCGATTAGGGATCCAATCGCCAATGAAATATTTAGTTGAAACTTTTGTAAATATATAAGAATCTCGTGAACTATAGTGTTCTTTTGATATACGAGATAGTTTATGTTGGATTGTTTTGGTGCATGTCGTTGTTTGGTCGTTACAATTTTGCAGTAGGGAGCTTTTTAACATGCAATATGGCATACCGACAAAAATAAGTAAGCAAAGCAGTACGGTTCCTATTAACAATAGCGTTTTTTTCATAAGAGAAAATCCCCCTTACAAATGTCTTATTAAACAAGACGAATATTTAAGTGGAATGTTCCAATAAATAACTTTTAAAATTTCTTTCTAAAGGGGGAAACTATTCAGATTATGAAACGTAAATTAGCTATAAGAAAAAAGGTTGGCCAAAATGAAAGAGAGTGATTAGTTATGGAGGAAAAAGGACTGAAGGTAATACTGCATGCGAGTGCATTTTTTGCCCCATGCTTGGTACCAATTCTTTTCTTTATCTTTATTAATGATGAGGAAGTTAAACGTTTATCAATCCAAGCACTATTATTCCAATTTGTCATGTGGTTATTAGCTGGCATAGGTGTTTTTTTAACTGTAACTATAGTTTTAGCAATCATTGGTATTCCGATGCTTATTATTTTCGGTCTTATGGGTGTCATTGTCCCAATCATAGGAATTGTAAAAGCATTGCAAGGATGAGAATTGGGAGTATCCGATTGTTGGAAAATGGATTTAATCAGTAAAGAAGTGAGCATACTGCAGTTAAGCGGTGTGCTTTTTAATTTAAGTGCTGAAGCCAGATAACATTAAATGAGTAATTCAGAGAAGATGCAGAATATTTGCGTCATTTTTTAATGCCATATATAATATAGTCAAAGATAGTCAAAGTCAGTGATTTCTGAGTGAGGTGGACTAAATTGCGAAATATCTCTGACATTATAGAAGGGTATTTGAAGGAAGTTATTGAATTAGGTGGTAAAGGGCATATTGAAATTAAACGCAGCGAAATTGCAGATAAATTTCAATGTGTACCATCGCAAATAAACTATGTTATTAATACCAGATTTACTGCTGAACGTGGTTATTTAGTTGAAAGTAAACGTGGTGGAGGCGGTTATATTCGAATATTACGTGTGAAGGCTAATTCAGAAGCAGAGTTAATTGATGAAATTTTGCAACACGTTGGTGACACGATCCCTCAAACAGCGGCACAGGATTTTATATTCCGCTTGATTGATGAAGATGTAATTACTCGCCGAGAAGCAAAGTTGATGGTTGCAGCTCTTGACCGTTCGGTGTTGTGCATCAATTTACCCGGAAGAGATGAATTACGTGCACGAATATTGCACGCAATGTTACTAACATTAAAGTATGACAAGCAAAGTTAAAGAGGTGCAAGGATGATTTGTGAAAATTGTAAACAGAGACCCGCAACAATCACAGTAACACAGATGAAAAACGGGAAGAAGATCACTAGGAATTTTTGTGATGTATGCAACAAACATCTGGATCACTTTCACTTGAACCTCGATTCAGATGAAAACTCAAATGCGATGCAAAAGTTATTTTCAAATTTGTTTGGAACGCCAAGTTGGTCTGTACAAGCAATGCCAATGAGTAAGCCACAAACAAAAGTGCAAAATGAAAGCTGCTCACAATGTGGTATGACCTATCGGCAGTTTCTAGAAGAAGGAAAGTTTAATTGTCCAACTTGTTATGAAACTTTTAAAGAACAACTTCCGCAAGTACTTAAACGTTTGCATAATGGTGCTACAGAACACATAGGAAAAGTACCAGGTTCTATTAATCATAGCTATCAAGTTAAACGTCAAATAGAAGCTTTACGCCAAGATATGAAAGTAGCAATTGAAGAGGAACGTTTTGAGGATGCAGCAAGTCTAAGAGACCAAGTTCGAGCTCTTGAAAAAAAGCTTTCGGGGGGTGAGAAGGATGAACATTGAACACTTCCTACAAAGTAAACCACCTCTTTGGATGCGAGGCGATATGGATTATGGCGATATCATTATGAGTACACGTATAAGACTTGCGAGAAATTTAACGGGTTATCGCTTTCCAAGAGCCTTTTCCGATGAAGAAGCATTACAAATCGATAAAATGGTTTCAAGTGCTCTAATTGATGGAGATAACAAGTTTGATATTTCATTTTCCTATTTTTCTCTCCATGACATGCCTTCATTGCAAAGGCAAGTGTTGGTGGAAAAGCATTTAATAAGTCCTCAACTTGCAAATAAAACAAAATCTGGCTCAATCCTAGTATCAGAAGACGAAACGATTAGTATTATGATTAATGAAGAGGATCATATCCGAATTCAATCAATGCAACCTGGGCTACAACTAGATAAAGCTTATCATTTTGCTGATGAGGTAGATCGCTTATTAGAGAGAAAATTACCGTATGCTTTTGATGATTCATTTGGCTATTTAACTAGTTGTCCAACGAATACAGGAACTGGCCTTAGAGCATCCGTCATGATGCATTTACCAGCGCTAACAGTGACCAACCAAATGGGCCCGCTTATTAATACAATGGCCCGTCTTGGAATGGTTGTCAGAGGTATATATGGTGAAGGAACTGAGGCGGTTGGTAATTACTATCAAATTTCAAATCAAATTACACTTGGTAAACCTGAGGAAGATATCATTTTGGATTTGCAAAGTGTAGCTGAACAAATTATTCAAAAAGAAATCGGTGCACGACGAGCATTGTTGGAACACGCATCAATTGCTGTATCTGATCGTTTAAACCGCTCATTAGGCGTCTTAAAATACGCTAGAATTTTATCCAGTGAAGAAGCAGCAAATTGTTTATCAAATGTCCGATTGGGTATAGATTTAGGACTAATGCCAACTATTCCTGACCGCGTTTTAAATGAATGTATGCTAATTATGCAACCAGGTTTTTTACAACAGCATGCAGGTACAACGCTTAAAGCAAATGAAAGAGATGTGTACCGTGCATCTATTATTAGAGAACAATTGCAATTAGATAATACGGAAAATAAACAATAATTCAGGGTGAAGAAGGGGAGGATATTTATGATGTATAATCGTTTTACACAACGCGCTCAAAAGGTTTTGCAACTGGCTCAAGAAGAAGCCATTCGTATGAAACATGAAGCAATTGGTACAGAACATATTTTATTAGGACTAATACGCGAAGGCGGCGGAATTGCTGCAAAAGCACTCGAAGCAATCGATGTTAGTACTGAAATGATTGAAGAAGGTATTGAAGAATTAGTAGGCGTAGGTACAAAAAATGTTGGCCCAATCGTACATTACACACCACGTGCTAAAAAGGTAATTGAACTATCAGTAGATGAATCTCGTAAATTAGGTCATTCTTATATAGGAACTGAACACTTACTACTAGCACTAATCCGTGAAGGCGAGGGTGTTGCAGCTCGCGTATTGAATAATGCAGGAGTAAGTTTAAATAAAGCACGTCAACAAGTATTACAACTCTTAGGAAGTAATGATCACCCACAATCAAATACGAATACAGTTCCAGCAGCAAATACACCAACTTTGGATAGTTTAGCGCGTGACCTTACCCAAATTGCAAGAGAGGGAAGCTTAGACCCTGTGATTGGTCGAAGTAAAGAAATTACTCGTGTCATTGAGGTACTTTCACGTCGTACAAAAAACAACCCAGTACTAATTGGGGAACCTGGTGTTGGTAAAACAGCTATTGCTGAAGGGTTAGCTCAACAAATCATTAATAATGAAGTACCAGAGACATTACGTGATAAACGTGTCATGACTTTAGATATGGGGACTGTTGTAGCCGGTACCAAATATCGTGGAGAATTTGAAGACCGTTTGAAAAAAGTCATGGATGAAATTCGCCAAGCAGGTAATGTTATCTTATTCATTGATGAATTACACACTTTAATTGGTGCAGGTGGTGCAGAAGGTGCAATTGATGCATCGAATATTTTAAAACCATCTCTTGCACGTGGAGAATTACAATGTATCGGTGCAACAACTTTGGATGAATACCGTAAATATATTGAAAAGGATGCAGCTCTTGAAAGACGTTTCCAACCAATTCAAGTAGATGAGCCAACTGTTGACGAAGCAATCCTAATAATTAAAGGATTACGTGATCGTTATGAAGCACATCACCGTGTGAAAATCACAGATGAAGCAATTGAAGCGGCTGCAAAAATGTCAGACCGCTATATTTCAGACCGCTTTTTACCTGATAAAGCAATCGATTTGATAGACGAAGCAGGTTCAAAAGTTCGCTTACGTTCATTCACAACTCCGCCAGATTTAAAAGAATTAGAACAACAACTAGATTCCTTACATTCTGAAAAAATGGCTGCTGTACAATCACAAGAATTTGAAAAAGCAGCATCATTACGTGATAATGAGCAAAAGTTAAAAGATAAACTGAATACAACTAAAAAAGAATGGAAAGAAGCACAAGGTAAATCTGAGTCAAAAGTAACAGTGAACGATATTGCTGAAGTCGTATCGATGTGGACAGGAGTGCCAGTTGCTCAACTAGCACAAGAAGAGTCTGAAAAACTACTCCATCTTGAAGAAGAATTGCATAAACGTGTTGTGGGTCAAGGAGAAGCAGTTGAAGCAATCTCTAGAGCAATTCGCCGTGCACGTGCTGGATTAAAAGATCCGAAACGTCCAATCGGTTCATTTATTTTCTTAGGTCCAACAGGTGTTGGTAAAACAGAGCTTGCCCGCGCACTAGCAGAGGTTATGTTTGGTGACGAGGATGCAATGATTCGAGTCGATATGTCCGAATACATGGAAAAACATTCGACTTCACGCCTTGTAGGTTCACCTCCAGGATATGTAGGTTTTGAAGAAGGTGGCCAATTAACGGAAAAAGTACGACGTAAACCATATTCTGTTATTTTATTAGATGAAATTGAAAAGGCACATCCAGATGTGTTTAATATTCTATTGCAAGTGCTTGATGACGGCCGTTTAACTGACTCAAAGGGCCGAGTAGTTGATTTCCGTAATACGGTAGTCATTATGACTTCTAATATTGGTGCAGAAGCATTAAAATACCGCAAATCACTTGGATTTGGTGCTCAAAGTACATCACAAAGTCAAGAAAACGCTAAGAATGTCATGATGGAAGAATTGAAAAAAGCATTCCGTCCTGAGTTCTTAAATCGTATTGATGAAATGATCGTATTCCACTCACTAGAAAAAGAAGAGTTAAACCAAATTGTTAACTTAATGGCAAAACAATTAACAAAACGTTTAAAAGAACAAAAAATCACATTAGAGTTAACGCCAAATGCAATCGAGAAAATTGCTAAGGAAGGTTATGATCCTCAATATGGTGCTCGTCCATTACGTCGAGCTATTCAAAAACATGTGGAAGATCGCCTTTCTGAAGAAATTTTAAAAGGTACTGTACTTAACAGGACAGCGCGTTGTATTTGATGTAGAAGACGATCAATTCGTTGTTCAGGTGAAAGAATTAGTAACGAAATAATAATGTTGATAAAAAATTGGCGATAAAAGCCGCCTTTGAAAGGCATTCCAAATAAGGAATTTGGAATGCCTTGTTTTATAATATAAGGAAAAAGAAATACTTTCTTATAGGAGGAAATATGGTTAAAAAAAAGACAAAATTCTTTTGTAATTCATGTGGGTATGAATCACCCAAATGGCTAGGTAGATGTCCAGGGTGTGGTGATTGGAACACCATGGTTGAAGAAGTAGAAGTAGTTTCAAAAGGACCTAAAGGCTCATTTTTACATTCTACAAGTGTTTCTCAAAAAGCAGTACCGATCATTTCTGTTGAGACTGAAGAGGCTCCGAGAATAGAGACGGAACTTAAAGAGTTGAATCGCGTCTTAGGAGGTGGAGTAGTGCCAGGCTCACTTGTTTTAATTGGCGGAGACCCAGGTATTGGGAAATCAACGTTATTACTACAAGTATCAGCTTTACTTTCTAATAAAGGTCATCGCGTTCTTTATATTTCAGGAGAAGAATCTATACGTCAGACAAAGTTGAGAGCTGAACGACTTGGGGTTAAATCACAGGAGCTTTATATTTACTCCGAAACAAATTTAGAATTTCTGAATCAAACAATTGATGAAGTACAACCAAAATTTGTTATTGTCGATTCAATCCAAACTGTCTATCATCCGAATGTAACAAGTGCACCAGGTAGTGTATCCCAAGTTAGAGAGTGTACTGCAGAATTTATGAGAATCGCAAAGACGAAGAATATTGCCATTTTTTTAGTAGGACATGTAACAAAGGAAGGCCAAATTGCGGGTCCACGTATATTAGAGCATATGGTAGATACCGTTTTGTATTTTGAAGGTGAACGTCACCATACTTATCGAATATTGCGAAGTCAGAAAAACCGTTTTGGTTCAACTAATGAAATAGCTATATTTGAAATGCTCCAAGGTGGGTTAAAAGAAGTTCTAAATCCATCTGAACTCTTTCTACAAGAACGTTCACAAGGTGCTCCAGGATCAACTGTCGTTGCATCAATGGAAGGGACACGCCCAATCTTGGTAGAGATTCAAGCGCTTGTCACACCTTCAAGCTTTAATTATCCAAAGCGAATGGCGACGGGTGTTGACCAAAATCGTATTTCCTTGTTAATGGCTGTATTAGAGAAAAGAATGGGCATGTTATTACAAGCACAAGATGCTTATATTAAAGTTGCTGGCGGTGTGAAGTTAGATGAACCTGCAATTGATTTAGCTATATTAGTAAGTATTGTCTCTAGTTTTAAAGATGTTGCAGCAAGGCCAATGGATTGTTACATCGGGGAAGTCGGCTTAACTGGTGAAGTACGTCGCGTTTCTCGAATTGAACAACGTGTTCAAGAAGCAGCTAAATTAGGGTTTAAACGTGCGATTATACCTTCTTCCAATTTAGGTGGTTGGGATTATCCGAGTGACATCGAAATACTTGGAGTGGATACGGTGAATCAAGCGCTAAAATTAAGTTTTAAAGAGCTTTAAAATTCGACCTACATTTAGACAGTTGTTGTCTAATATAAATACTTTTTGACATAGATTGTATTAGATAGGTCTTAAAAGCAATTATAAGTTAAACTAAGTTTTATTAATTAAAGAGGAGGTGTAGAAATGTTAAAACGTATAATCCAAATTGCGTTTCTTTTTATCGGTGGAACTTTGGGTTTATTTATATTACCGCCATTATACGAATTGATTCATTTATCTTCAAACCCATGGTTAAATAATCCGTATACTTCTGTTGCAATTGGAGCTTTAATTTTATTCGGCTTTTCATTTTTACTGTCAGATTACTTTGTTAAATTTATCCGATGGATGGAAGAGAAATTATTAAAGGCTCCTGTAGGCGATTTATTGTTTGGAACTTTAGGTTTGATTATTGGATTAATTGTTGCTTATTTAATTGGATTTGCAATTGATAATATACGAATACCTGTTATTACGACTATCTTGCCAATACTATTGTCAATCGTATTAGGATATCTTGGATTCCAAGTAGGCTTTAAAAAGCGTGATGAATTAATTAATGTCTTTACGTCAGGTAGATCACTTTCAAATGGCTCAAAGAAAAAATCAGCCGAAGAGCCGGAAATTCCAGGTTCAATGTATAAACTTTTGGATACAAGTGTGATTATCGACGGACGTATTGCAGATATCTCAGAGACAGGCTTTGTTGAAGGTGTTTTAGTAGTTCCTCAATTTGTTTTAACGGAATTACAACATATTGCAGATTCATCAGATACTTTAAAACGTACAAGAGGTAGACGTGGACTAGATATATTAAGAAAACTGCAAGATGAAAGAGCATCACAAGTGTTAATAACAGAAGTAGATTTTGATGATGTACAAGAAGTAGATTTAAAATTAGTGCGTTTAGCGAAAAAAATGGGTGGACAAATTTTAACAAATGACTTTAATCTAAATAAAGTATGTGATTTGCATAATGTTAAGGTGCTTAATATTAACGATTTAGCAAATGCAGTAAAACCGGTTGTTATACCTGGTGAAGAAATGAATGTTGTTGTGATTAAAGACGGAAAAGAACACAATCAAGGTGTAGCTTATCTAGATGATGGGACCATGATTGTTGTGGAAGAAGGAAAATCATATATTGGCCAGGCGATCGTTGTAATAGTAACAAGTGTGTTACAGACATCTGCAGGTCGTATGATTTTCGCAAAGCCAAAACAAAACGGAAGAACTTCATAACTTAAAATTCGAAAAGCGACAGGGCAAGTATAATAGCCTTGTCCTTTTCATTGATTGGGAAGTGAAATACCATGCAATATGATGTAATATTACCAGCGGCGGGTAGCGGAAAACGAATGGCTGCAGGAATCAATAAATTGTTTTTAGAGTTGCAAGGAAAACCCATACTTATACATACTCTAGAAGTTTTCCAACAAGATGACGCATGTAAAGGAATATGGATTGCTGTAAAACCTGAAGAACGCTCATATATCGAAGAACTTTTAGCAAAATACAATATTACAAAAGTAAAAGCATTGCCAGATGGTGGAGCAGAACGCCAATATAGTGTGAATGCATGTGTGAAAAAAATAGAAGATGGAAAGATTGTATTAGTACACGATGCAGCTCGTCCTTTTATAACCATTCCCATTATTCATAAATTGGTAGAAGTGGCGCAAAACAAGGGTGCAGCTATTGCAGGAGTAAAAGCAAAAGATACGATGAAACGTGTAAAAGATGGAGTAATTGAAGAAACAGTTGATCGCTCAAGCCTATGGATGATTCAAACACCACAAGCATTTGAGTTCCGAGTGTTGAAACGTGCAGAACAAAAAGCTGAGGAAGATGATTTCTTAGGTACCGATGAAGCTATGTTAGTAGAACGATTAGGCCAATCTGTATATATAGTTGAAAGTAGCTACGAAAACGTTAAAATTACTACTAAAGAAGACTTAGTATTTGGTGAAGCTATCTTAAGTAAACGTATAGGAGGATAACTATGTTTCGAGTAGGACAAGGGTTTGATGTACATGCATTTGCAACAGGACGTCCATTAATCATTGGTGGTATTACAATTCCACATGAAAAAGGATTACTTGGTCATTCAGATGCAGATGTATTATTACATGCTGTAACAGATGCGGCACTTGGTGCAATCGGAGAAGGGGATATTGGGCGTCATTTTCCTGATACAGATCCAGAATTTAAGGATGCAGATTCAGCAAAACTATTAGCGTATATTTGGAAATTGGTAGAGGAAAAAGGTTATTCTTTAGGTAATGTTGATTGTACAATTATGGCTCAACGACCAAAGTTAGCTCCATATATTGAGCAAATGCGTAACCGTATTGCAGAACTTTTAAATGCAGAGCCCACACAAGTTAATGTAAAAGCAACAACTACAGAGAAGTTAGGCTTTACTGGTCGTGAAGAAGGAATTGCTTCAATGGCGACAATTTTACTAATTAAAAATTGACTTTCTTTAAATTTTATACTAGCAGTGGTAAAATGGACAAAGTTGAATTTTTTGAACGACAAATAGGAGGAAATCAATCATGACTAACAAAGTTCGTGTTCGTTATGCACCAAGCCCAACAGGACATTTACACATTGGTGGCGCACGTACAGCTCTATTCAATTTCTTATATGCAAAACACTATGACGGAGATTTCATTCTACGTATTGAAGATACAGATGTAGCTCGTAACATTGAGGGTGGCGAAGCATCACAAATCGAAAACCTAGCTTGGTTAGGAATTCACCCAGTAGAATCTCCAGTTATTGGCGGTCCTTACGCTCCTTACCGTCAAATGGAACGTTTAGATATTTACACTGAATATGCAAATAAATTAATCGATATGGGTATGGCTTACAAATGTTTCTGTACTCCAGAAGAATTAGAAGCTGAACGTGAAGCTCAACGCGCAAATGGTGTTGCAGCGCCAATGTACAATGGTGCTTGCCGACATTTATCGGCTGAAGAAGTAGCAGAAAAAGAAGCAACTGGCATGCCTTATACAATTCGTTTTAAAGTGCCAGAAAACGAAACATATACCTTCAATGATTTAATCCGTGGCGAAGTAACGTTTGAATCCAAAGACGTTGGTGACTGGGTAATTGTGAAAGCAAATGGTATCCCAACATACAACTACGCGGTTGTACTTGATGATCACTTGATGGAAATATCACATGTATTCCGTGGTGAAGAACATTTATCAAACACACCAAAACAATTAATGGTTTACCGCGCATTTGGCTGGGAAGCACCACGCTTCGGTCATATGACATTAATCGTAAACGAAAACCATAAAAAACTTTCAAAACGTGATGAATCAATCATCCAATTCATCTCTCAATACAAAGACCTTGGTTATTTACCAGAAGCAATGTTAAACTTCTTAGCTTTACTGGGCTGGTCTCCAGAAGGTGAAGAAGAAATTTTCACAATGGATGAATTAATTGCTCAGTTTGATGAAAAACGTCTTTCTAAATCTCCATCTATGTACGACACAAACAAATTAAAATGGATGAATAACCAATACATGAAAAAATTATCTCATGAAGAAGTAGTCGAACTTTCTCTTCCATTCTTACAAAAAGAAGGCTTACTTCCTCAAGAATTAACGGAAGAACAACATGATTGGGCTTCAAAACTAATTGGTTTATATCAAGAACAAATGAGCTTCGGTGCTGAAATTGTTGAATTGTCTCGTATGTTCTTTACAGAAGAACTTGCATATAATGATGAAGAAAAAGAAGTATTAGCAGGCGAACAAGTACCGGAAGTAATGGCTGCATTTAAAGCACAAGTGGAAGCTTTAGAAGAATTTGAACCAGCAGAAATCAAAAAAGCAATTAAAGCTGTTCAAAAAGAAACTGGTCACAAAGGCAAAAACCTTTTCATGCCAATTCGTATTGCTACTACTGGTGAAATGCATGGCCCAGAACTTAATGATTCACTTGCAATTCTTGGTAAAGAAACAGTTCTTAATCGCATTGCAAAATTCATAAAATAATATTGTTTGCTTTTTTTCTACTTCATTGTACAATTAAGCTTATAAATGATGAAAAAACGTTGAAGAGGAGAAGTATGCGGCACACGCTCCAAAGAGAGGACCATCACCGGCTGAAAGTGGTCTGAGCCAATGTAAAGCAGAAATGCACCTCTGAGTGCTAAGTTGAAATTAATTAAAAGCGGAAGCGGCTCGTTCAGACCCGAAAATCATTGGAAGGCCCGAATCGAAAGCGTCCTTTCAGCTTTCGACCGAGGGACTGAAATGACTCGAGGGTCTAGCCGCTGGAGCTGGATAAGGAAGGCTGGATTTTGGAATTCCGCTTCTATCCATTAAAAAGTAAGCTTAGCCGGTTCGTCACCGTTAAAGACATTCAAGCGGGAAGTGTTTTAAAGACTTCCAACCAGAGTGGAACCGCGCATACACGGCGTCTCTGTCTTTTTATAAGGCAGGGACGCTTTTTTATTTTAAAATAAAGATTTTTTTAGAAAATTAAAAAGATCTAGTGCGTTGTTCAAATTTGGGAGAATGAAAAAAGAAAATTAAATTGCATTTTACATTATTCTAAAGTACCACATTAAGAAATATAGATTTTAAAAAAGGGGGCATTTCAATGTTTAAGAGAATGAAAGAAGATATTGCTACTATTTTTGAAAATGATCCAGCAGCTCGTAGTACAATGGAGGTAGTATTAACTTATTCAGGTTTACATGCTATATGGTCACACAGAATTGCACATGCTTTTTATAAACGTAAATTCTATTTTCTTGCGAGAGCTATTTCACAAGTTAGCCGGTTTTTTACAGGTATAGAAATTCACCCAGGTGCAAAAATTGGCCGTCGTTTCTTTATTGATCATGGAATGGGTGTTGTTATTGGGGAAACTTGTGAAATTGGAAACGATGTTACACTATATCAAGGTGTGACATTAGGTGGTACAGGGAAAGAAAAAGGTAAACGACATCCAACATTACAGGATAATGTATTAGTTGCTACTGGTGCGAAAGTGCTTGGTTCGATTACAATTGGAGAGAATAGCAAAATAGGTGCTGGCTCAGTTGTATTAAAACCAGTTCCTCCAAATGCAACAGTTGTAGGTATTCCAGGTAAAGTTGTTATTCAAGATGGCATTCGTGTAAATCATGAACAAAAATTAGACCACCAAAATATTCCTGACCCTGTTGAGGATCATATCCAACTACTAGAAAATAAAATTAATGAATTATATAGAGAAGTTGAGGAAGAAAGCAAAAAGGAGAGATAATTCCCTATGGGTATTCAAATTTTTAACTCATTAACACGTGAAAAGGAGCCATTCGTACCCCTTGAAGAAGGCAAAGTCAAAATGTACGTTTGCGGTCCAACTGTTTATAACTACATTCATATAGGGAATTCACGTCCTGTTATTGTATACGATACAGTACGCCGTTATTTAACATACCGTGGCTACGCCGTTACTTATGTTTCTAACTTTACGGATGTGGACGATAAAATTATTAAAGCGGCTAATGAGTTAGGGGAAGAAGTTTCAGAACTAACAGAGCGTTTTATTAACGCGTATTTTGAAGATATAACAGCACTTGGTTGCCAAAAGGCTGATGCTCATCCACGAGTGACAGAACATATGGATGAGATTATCGAATTTATCGGTGTTTTAATTGAAAAGGGCTATGCTTACGAGTCTCAGGGGGACGTTTATTACCGTACTCGTAAATTTAAAGAGTATGGAAAATTGTCACACCAATCAGTAGATGATTTGAAAATTGGGGCTCGAATTGAAGCGGGTGAAAAGAAAGATGATGCCCTAGACTTTGCGCTTTGGAAAGCGGCAAAGCCAGGCGAAATTTTCTGGCACAGCCCATGGGGAGATGGACGTCCTGGATGGCATATTGAATGTTCAGTAATGGTTCATAATCATTTTGGCGATACGATTGATATCCATGCAGGTGGCCAAGATTTAACATTCCCTCACCATGAAAATGAAATCGCTCAATCTGAAGCGTATACAGGCAAAACTTTTGCACGTTATTGGATGCATAATGGTTATATTAATATCAATAATGAGAAAATGTCCAAATCATTAGGAAACTTTATTTTAGTGCATGATATAATTCAACAAATCGATCCACAAGTATTACGTTTCTTTATGTTATCTGTGCATTACCGTCATCCAATTAACTTTGCGCAAGATTTAGTAGAAGCTGCAGCAGCTGGTTTGGAACGGATCCGTACTTCTTATGGAAACTTAAAACATCGTTTAACTGCTACTGCTAATCTAGGGGAAAAAGAACAATCCTGGTTGGACGCAATAGAACAAGAACATCATAACTTTGAAATAGCAATGGATGATGATTTTAATACGGCAAATGCTATTGCTACGCTATTCAGCCTATCAGCAGAAGCAAATAAATATTTGAATGAAACAAATACGAATGGAGAAGTTCTAACTGCATTTATCAATTCTTTGAAAGAACTCTCACATGTACTTGGTATTGAGCTTGAAGTAAAAGAGGAATTATTAGACGAAGAGATTGATGCATTAATCGAAGAACGTCAACAAGCAAGAAAAAATCGTGATTTTAAACGCGCCGATGAAATTCGTGATCAGCTAAAAGATATGAATATTATTTTGGAAGATACACGTCAAGGTGTTAGATGGAAACGAGGTTAATGAAGTGGGAGAACTTCGCAACGCAGATGTAAAACAATTAAATGCACTAGCATTAGCTTATATGGGAGATGCCGTTTTAGAAATTGCTATTCGTGAGCATTTACTAAGAATTGGGCGTGTGAAACCGAATATTCTCCACCGCGAGGCGACGCATTATGTTTCTGCGAAAGCACAATCAAAGGTCATTCACCAAATGATTGATGAAGATTATTTTACTGAAGAAGAAATGGCTATCTTAAAACGGGGCCGTAATGCAAAATCTGGTTCTGTTCCAAAGAATACGGATGTCCAAACATACAATTATAGTACTGCTTTTGAAGCTGTTCTAGGTTTTTTATATTTAACAGGGCAACATGAACGTGTAGATGCGATCATCCAATATGCAATTGACGTAGTTGAGAATAAGAAAGAGGTGTCAAAACAATAATGACAGAGGAATCAAAAGAGATAATTGCTGGAAAAAACCCAGTTTTAGAGGCACTTCGTTCTACAAGAGATATCAACAAAATTTGGATAGCTGAAGGCGTTAAAAAAAGCGGAATCAATGAATTGATCAATTTAGCTAAAGAACGTGGAATCATTGTACAATTTGTGCCAAAGAAAAAAGTGGATCAACTATCTTCTGAGAATCATCAAGGAATCGTTGCTTCAGTAGCTGCTTATAATTATGCTGAGCTAGAAGATCTTTTTACGGTAGCAAAGGAACGCGAGGAAGATCCATTCTTTATCATTTTAGATGAGTTAGAAGATCCACATAATTTAGGCTCGATTATGCGAACAGCGGATGCAGTTGGAGCACATGGAATCATTATTCCTAAACGTCGATCTGTTAGTTTAACAGCCGTTGTAGCAAAAGCTTCTACAGGTGCTATTGAATACATTCCAACAGTAAGAGTAAATAATTTATCACAAACAGTTGATGAGTTAAAACAACGAGGTGTTTGGATTGCAGGAACAGATGCTTTAGGTTCAACCGATTATCGTAAAATGGATGCAACGTTGCCATTAGCTGTAATTATTGGTAGTGAGGGTAAGGGAATGAGTCGTATTCTTAAAGAAAAATGTGACTTCTTATATAATCTGCCGATGGTTGGCCATGTTACCTCATTAAATGCTTCAGTGGCTGCATCATTATTGATGTATGAAGTGTTGCGTAAACGCCAAGAAGTTTAAGGTGACTGCTCATGGATATACTCTTGGTTGATGGTTATAACATTATTGGTGCATGGAAAGAACTGCAAGTTTTAAAAGAACATAAGCTAATAGATGCGAGAGATCGACTGATAGAGTTAATGGCAGACTATCAAGCCTATTCGGGAATGCGCGTCATCGTTGTTTTTGATGCGTATCTCGTTCCGGGTATTGCACATAAGGTGAAACAGCATAATGTTGAAATCATCTACACAAGGGCAAAAGAAACTGCTGATGATCGAATTGAAAAGCTAACAGCCGAACTGACAACTAAACGTAACAAAATATATGTAGCTACTTCTGATATGGCAGAGCAAAGTGTCATATTCGGCAATGGAGCTTTGCGAAAGTCAGCACGTGAATTTGAAATTGAAATGCAAGATGTGCGCAATCAGATTTCTCAAAATGTGAAGAATATCCAGATTCAAAAACCAAGTTCTAAAATTCAATTACCAGATGAAATTTTGGAAAAATTCGAACAAATGCGGAGGGGAAATAAAATGATGGATTGACTGATATTTTCCAATTCCGTTATACTGATTCTAAATAGGCAGCACAATCGGGGTGGCTACTTTGTTAACAAGTGATCATTTACAAGTAAAGAATCAACAATTTGAAGATTTAACTGATGAACAATTAGTTGAAATGGCTCGTAATGTTGATACAGAAGCGTTAGATTTTCTGATTAATAAATACAAGCCATTTGTTCGCTTAAAAGTAAAATCATATTTTTTAATCGGTGCGGATAAAGAAGATATTGTGCAAGAAGGCATGATTGGATTGTATAAAGCAATCCGAGATTTTAAAGGTGATAAATTAGCTTCTTTCAAAGCTTTCGCAGAACTTTGTATTAAACGTCAAATCATTACTGCAATCAAAACGGCAACTAGGCAAAAGCATATACCACTTAACTCATATGTTTCGTTAGATAAACCTGTCTTTGAAGAGGAGTCTGCAAAAACTTTGATGGATATGTTAACAGGGGCAACCATTGATGATCCTGAAAAGCTAATGATTCATCGTGAAGAATTTACCCATCTAGAAGAAAAAATTGGCGAAGTATTAAGTGATTTAGAGCGTCAAGTATTGACCCTTTATTTAGAGGGATGTTCCTATCAAGAAATTTCTGCAAGGCTAGACAGACATGTCAAATCAATTGATAACGCATTACAACGTATAAAGCGGAAATTGGAACGTCATCTAGAAGTAGAATAGCAGTTTGATAGAACTAGAATGGTTAGTTGACAGCTTGAATGATAGGTGTTAGGCTTTAAAATAGGTGATATTATGACACAAAAAGTCGCACTAAGCTGTGAGAAATGCGGAGCTAGAAATTATCATGTCCCCGCAACTAAGAACAGTTCAAAAAGAATAGAATTAAAAAAATATTGTTCGCATTGTAATGAACATACATTACATAAACAAACTAAATAATACAATTTATTATGTATATATAATTATATTCGGAGGTTTGGTTGGATGGGCAAGTTAGGCGAATTTTTCCGTGGCGTTCTATCAGAAATGAGAAAAACTAGTTGGCCGAAGCGTAAAGAATTGACGAAATACACAGTGATTGTTGTTTCGACGTTATTGATTTCGGCGGCGTTTTTCATGGTAGTCGATTTAGGCGTTTCTAAATTATTGCGCTGGTACTTAGAGTTATGATTTAATATTGTTAATATGTTTGAAATTGCCCGTGTAATGAAACGGGTTTTTTCATTTTGCCTTTAGAAAGGGAGGGAAGGACGAATAGTCCTATCTAATATGGAGAAAAATTGGTATGTTGTTCATACTTATTCAGGTTATGAAAACAAAGTAAAAGCAAACCTAGAAAAACGTGTAGAAACAATGGGAATGGAAGATAAAATTTTTCGTGTAATGATTCCGGAAGAAGAAGAAACTGAAATTAAAGATGGCCGCAAAAAAGTATACATGCGTAAAACCTTCCCAGGATACGTTCTTGTTGAACTTATTATGACAGATGATGCTTGGTATGTTGTTCGTAACACACCTGGTGTCACTGGATTTCTTGGCTCATCAGGCGGTGGAGTAAAACCAACACCGCTATTGCCAGAAGAAGTAGAAGCAATTCTACAACAAATGGGTGGAAATGAAGCAAATGTTGACTTAGACTTTAGCGTAGGTGACCTAGTTGAAGTGCTTGAAGGGCCTTTTGCTCATTTCCAAGGAATTGTTAATGAAATTATCTCTGATAAGGGCAAAATCAATGTAACGGTTGATATGTTTGGTCGTGAAACAAAAATGGAACTAGATTATGATCAAGTTTTAAAAGTTTAAATGTTTGATACTTGCCTTGTAATTTAAAAAGTGGTATCATTTCATAGGTCATACTGCGGAAATATATTGCTTGTTATGACATAGTAATTTTTAATGTTATCGGATTAAGCCGACAGACAGATATTGAGTGGGAGGGGAAACCCATTTACCACATCACGGACTTAAGGAGGTGTGTCTCGTGGCTAAAAAAGTTGTTAAAGTTGTAAAACTTCAAATCCCAGCTGGTAAAGCAAACCCAGCGCCACCAGTAGGTCCTGCATTGGGTCAAGCAGGTGTTAACATCATGGGATTCTGTAAAGAATTCAACGCTCGTACTGCGGACCAAGCAGGGTTGATTATTCCAGTTGAGATTTCTGTATTTGAAGATCGTTCATTCACTTTCATTACAAAAACTCCACCGGCAGCAGTGTTACTTAAAGTAGCAGCTGGTATTAAATCTGGTTCTGGTGAACCAAACCGTAAAAAAGTAGCTACAGTGAAACGTGATAAAGTACGTGAAATCGCTGAAACTAAAATGCCAGACTTAAACGCAGCATCAGTAGAAGCTGCTATGTCAATGGTAGAAGGTACTGCACGTAGCATGGGTATTGTGATCGAAGACTAATCCCATTACTTGATAAAGTATTGTTTTTTGGAGGTTGCGTTTGTTTCTTATAGAGATATTTGAAACTCGCAGCCTTTATTCGTGGGAGGTTCAATCCGTTACAACCACAATCAAGGAGGAAATATATAATGGCTAAAAAAGGTAAAAAATTGCAAGATGCTGCTAAATTAGTTGATCGTGACCATCAATACACAATCGCTGAAGCAGCAGAACTTGCTAAAAAAACAAGCACTGTTAACTTTGACGCAACAGTTGAAATAGCATTTAACTTAAACATCGATACTCGTAAAAATGACCAACAAATCCGTGGAGCAGTTGTACTTCCAAACGGTACTGGTAAAACTCAACGCGTTTTAGTTTTCGCTAAAGGCGAAAAAATTAAAGAAGCTGAAGCAGCTGGCGCTGATTACGTAGGCGATGCAGAATATATCCAAAAAATCCAACAAGGTTGGTTTGACTTTGATGTAATCGTAGCAACTCCAGACATGATGGGTGAAGTTGGTAAACTTGGTCGTGTATTAGGACCTAAAGGTTTAATGCCAAACCCTAAAACTGGTACAGTTACTTTCGATGTAACTAAAGCAGTTAACGAAATTAAAGCTGGTAAAGTTGAATACCGCGCTGACAAAGCTGGTATTGTTCACGCTCCAATTGGTAAAGTTTCATTCGAAGCTGACAAATTAGCTGAAAACTTTGCAACATTAGTTGACGTGATTATTAAAGCAAAACCTGCAGCAGCAAAAGGTATTTACATCAAATCTTTACATGTAACTACTACAATGGGACCATCTATCAAAGTTGATCCACTTTCTGCAGCAAAATAATTTTGGTTGACACTGTAATAATAATTTGATATTATTAATACCGTTGTGAATCATCCATTTGTACCGTAGACCGTAGGGGCGACTAATTCGCTTAATCATCCTACCTAGGGCAAAGGAACTCAGACTCTTACTTAAGATGATGAAATTCCGCCTCTTGTCTACTATGGCAAGAGGCTTTTCTTTTGTCGGTATAAATGACCCATTCTTATAGGAGGTGTCAAGATGAACAAAGTAGTTGAAGCTAAACAAGCTGTTGTTCAAGAAATTGCTGACAAGTTTAAAAGTGCAGCATCTGTAGTTGTAGTTGACTACCGTGGCCTATCAGTAGCTCAAGTTACTGAACTACGTAAACAATTACGCGAAGCTGGTGTAGAATTCAAAGTATACAAAAATACTTTAGTTCGCCGCGCTACTGTAGAAGCTGGTCATGAAGAACTTAACGAAATTCTTACTGGTCCAAACGCAATCGCATTCTCTAACGAAGATGTAGTTGCTCCTGCAAGAATTATCAATGACTTCGCAAAAGCAAATGAACAACTTGAAATTAAAGCTGGTCTTATCGAAGGCGCATATGCTAGTGTTGAAGAAGTTAAAGCATTGGCAGAACTTCCATCACGCGAAGGTTTACTATCTATGCTATTATCTGTACTTCAAGCTCCAATGCGCAATTTAGCTCTTGTAACAAAAGCTGTTGCAGAACAAAAAGAAGAACAAGGTGCCTAAAATTTAGCGTAGCCTAATCTTCTCGGCTTAAATATGCCAAACTAAAAAACTTACATTCCGTATAGGAGGAAATTATAATGAACAATGAGCAAATCTTAGAAGCTGTTAAAGCTATGACAGTTCTTGAATTAAATGATTTAGTAAAAGCAATCGAAGAAGAATTCGGTGTTACTGCTGCTGCTCCTGTAGCAGTTGTTGGTGGCGCTGCTGCAGCTGCAGAAGAACAAACAGAATTTGATGTTGTTTTAGCTTCTGCTGGCGATCAAAAAATTAAAGTAATCAAAGTGGTTCGTGAAATCACTGGTTTAGGTCTTAAAGAAGCTAAAGAAGTTGTAGATAACGCTCCTAAAGCTGTTAAAGAAGGCGCTTCTAAAGAAGAAGCTGAAGAAATTAAAGCTAAACTTGAAGAAGTTGGCGCATCTGTAGAAGTTAAATAATTTCTGCTGATTGATTCTAAAAAGCTCGTCAATTCTTGACGAGCTTTTTCTTTATCTATAGATGATGGAGGGCATTATTCTTGTCAGAACACTATTATTCAAACAAGCCTCAAGTAGAAAGTAATCCACGTAGATGGAATTTTAATCTTCGAGGATTTTCATTTGTTTTTGAAACAGATACAGGAGTCTTTAGTAAAAGCGAAGTAGATTTTGGTTCCCGTGTACTAATTGATAGTTTTGAGATGCCGACTATTGAAGGGTGTATTTTAGATGTAGGTTGTGGGTATGGACCAATTGGATTGTCAATTGCAAAAGGTTATCCCGATCGTATCATTCATATGATGGATGTCAATGAGCGCGCTGTTAATCTAGCAAAGAAAAACGCTCAATTAAACGGGGTCCAAAATGTGCAGATTTATGAGAGTGATGCACTTTCAGCTGTTCAAGAAGAACAAGTCGCTGTTGTTTTGACAAATCCACCCATTCGTGCAGGGAAAGATACTATTTTTAGATTCTATGACGAAGCTTACAAAAAACTAGTGGTTTCAGGTGAATTGTGGATTGTGATTCAGAAGAAACAAGGTGCACCATCAACAGTAGCACACTTAGAAGAGGCATTTTCTGAAGTAAAAGTAGTAGAAAAGAAAAAAGGATATTGGATTATCAAAGCAATAAAATAAATTTGTCAAAACTTATAGATTGACTTGACAAAAACGCTGTGATAATATAATACAATGCAAAAATATTAATCTGAAGGCGTTTGCCTATTGACTGAAAATGTAAATAGCGGGAGCTTTTGGATTTAACTTTGGTTAACCGAAAATGAGCTCAAAAACGAACTCGTTTTCTTTTTGTCTTTTCGTTATCATACAACATTTGTGTGGTTTCTGAAAGACCTATTATCGCTTTATTGAGGGGTGAATAAGTTGACAGGTCAACTAGTTCAATACGGACAACACCGCCAGCGTAGAAGTTTTGCGCGTATTAAAGAGGTGCTTGAACTTCCAAATCTAATTGAGATTCAAACTGCATCTAACGAATGGTTTCTAGAAGAAGGCTTACGTGAAATGTTCCGTGACATTTCGCCAATTGAAGACTTTACAGGAAATCTATCACTTGAATTTGTCGACTACAGTCTCGGAGAACCGAAATATGATGTCGATGAATGTAAACAACGTGACGTAACTTATGCAGCACCATTACGTGTGAAAGTACGTCTGCTTAACAAAGAAACAGAAGAAGTGAAAGAACAAGAAGTATTCATGGGTGACTTCCCACTTATGACTGAAACTGGTACTTTCATTATCAACGGTGCGGAACGTGTTATTGTTTCACAATTAGTAAGATCACCAAGTGTATACTATCACGATAAAACAGATAAAAACGGTAAAAAAGGTTTTGGCGCTACAGTCATTCCTAACCGTGGTGCTTGGCTGGAATACGAAACAGACGCTAAAGATGTTGTCTATGTTCGTATTGACCGTACTCGTAAATTACCAATCACCGTACTTTTACGTGCACTTGGCTTTGCATCAGACCAAGAAATCATCGAATTAATCGGTGATAATGAGTATTTACGTAACACATTGGAAAAAGATAACACTGATAGTACAGAAAAAGCACTATTAGAAATTTATGAACGTCTACGTCCTGGTGAACCACCAACAGTAGAAAGTGCAAAAAATCTGTTATATTCACGTTTCTTTGACCCAAAACGTTATGATTTAGCTAGCGTTGGTCGTTACAAAATGAACAAAAAGCTTCACATTAAAAACCGTCTATTCAATCAAACAATTGCTGAAACTTTAGCAGATCCTGAAACAGGCGAAATCTTAGTTGAAGCTGGTACGTTAATTGACCGTCGCGTATTAGATCGTTTAATCCCTTATTTAGAAAACGGTGTTGGTTTTAAAACTGTTTCTAAAGTTGGTGGCGTATTAGAAGGCGACATCCTAATTCAAGAGATTAAAATCTATGCTCCAAATAATGAATCACAAAAAGAAATTAAAGTTATCAGTAATGCTTATATTGATGAAGAAGTGAAACATATCACTCCTGCTGATGTAGTAGCTTCCGTATCTTATTTCTTTAACTTGCTATATGGTGTAGGCGATACAGACGATATTGACCACTTAGGTAACCGTCGTCTACGTTCTGTAGGTGAACTTCTACAAAACCAATTCCGAATTGGTCTATCTCGTATGGAACGTGTCGTACGTGAACGTATGTCTATTAACGACACAGCGTCCATCGTGCCACAACAATTAATTAATATCCGTCCAGTAATTGCGTCTATTAAAGAATTCTTTGGTAGCTCTCAATTATCACAATTCATGGACCAAACAAACCCATTAGCTGAATTGACTCACAAACGTCGTCTATCAGCTCTAGGACCTGGTGGTTTAACACGTGAACGTGCTGGTTTCGAAGTACGTGACGTCCACTACTCTCACTACGGCCGTATGTGTCCAATTGAAACACCTGAAGGTCCAAACATTGGTTTGATTAACTCACTTTCAAGTTATGCAAAAGTGAACAAATTTGGTTTTATTGAAACACCATATCGTCGTGTAGATCCTGAAACTGGAAGCGTTTAACTGAGCGAATTGATTATTTAACTGCTGATGAAGAAGATAACTACGTTGTAGCTCAAGCAAACTCACTATTAAATCCAGATGGTACATTTGCTGGAAGAAGAAGTTGTATGGTCGTTTCCGTGGTGATAACTCCAGTATTTAAACGTGATACAGTTGACTACATGGACGTATCACCAAAACAAGTAGTATCTGCAGCAACAGCATGTATTCCATTCTTAGAAAATGATGACTCTAACCGTGCTCTAATGGGTGCCAACATGCAACGTCAAGCTGTTCCTTTGTTAAACCCAGAAGCTCCTTTCGTTGGTACTGGTATGGAACACGTTGATGCTCGTGACTCAGGTGCAGCAGTAGTTGCAAAATATGCAGGTATTGTTGAACATGTTGAAGCACGTTCAATTCACGTACGTCGTATCGAAGAAATCGACGGTAAAGAAGTTAAAGGCGATTTAACAAAATATAAACTACAAAAATTTGTACGTTCTAACCAAGGAACAAGTTACAACCAACGTCCATTAGTGAAAGTTGGCGAACGCGTAAAACCTCGTGATATTCTTGCTGATGGTCCTTCAATGGAATGCGGAGAATTAGCACTTGGCCGTAACGTAGTCGTAGCATTCATGACTTGGAATGGTTATAACTATGAAGATGCTGTAATCATGAACGAACGTCTTGTGAAAAATGACGTTTATACTTCTGTTCATATTGAAGAATATGAATCAGAAGCACGTGATACGAAACTCGGACCTGAAGAAATCACTCGTGATATTCCAAATGTCGGTGAAGAAGCATTACGTAATCTAGATGAACGCGGTATTATCCGAATTGGTGCTGAAGTAAATGATGGCGATATCTTAGTTGGTAAAGTAACGCCTAAAGGTGTAACAGAACTAACTGCAGAAGAACGCTTATTACATGCAATCTTCGGAGAAAAAGCACGTGAAGTTCGTGATACTTCATTACGTGTTCCTCACGGTGCTGGCGGTATCGTTCTTGATGTCAAAGTCTTCAACCGTGAAGATGGCGATGAATTATCACCAGGTGTTAACCAAATGGTACGTGTCTACATTGTTCAAAAACGTAAAATTCGCGTTGGGGATAAAATGGCCGGCCGTCATGGTAACAAAGGGGTAATCTCTCGTATCTTACCAGAAGAAGATATGCCATTCCTTCCTGATGGTACTCCAGTAGACATCATGTTAAATCCATTAGGTGTACCATCTCGTATGAATATTGGACAAGTGCTTGAATTGCACTTAGGTATGGCTGCTCGTTACTTAGGTGTCCATATGGCAACGCCAGTATTTGATGGTGCTTCTGATGAAGATGTATGGAAAACAATGGAAGAAGCCGGCATGAATCGTGACGGTAAAACAATCCTTTACGACGGACGTACAGGTGAACCTTTTGATAACCGAGTATCAGTTGGGGTTATGTATATGATCAAACTTGCACACATGGTTGATGATAAACTTCACGCTCGTTCAACAGGACCTTATTCATTAGTTACGCAACAACCTCTTGGTGGTAAAGCACAATTTGGTGGACAACGTTTTGGTGAAATGGAAGTTTGGGCTCTTGAAGCATATGGTTCTGCTTATACACTTCAAGAAATCTTAACTGTTAAATCCGATGACGTTGTAGGTCGTGTGAAAACTTACGAAGCTATCGTAAAAGGTGAAAGTGTTCCTGAACCAGGCGTTCCTGAATCTTTCAAAGTATTAATTAAAGAACTTCAATCTTTAGGGTTAGATGTTAAGATGCTAACAATCAATGATGAAGAAATTGAATTACGTGACAGTGAAGATGATGATGATCTTCAACCAAATGATTCATTCAATATCACTTCAAAAAATGAAGAAGAAGCATCAGTAGGATCTCCTGAATAATTATTTAAACAGTATATTTGGGATGTTGGGCAGGACCAATACTTTGGGCTTGTCCTTATCCCCTTTTATCAATAAATCAATCGTCGAGCTAATGGAAAGTCATTTAAGACTTCACAATAAAGGGAGGTAGGCTCCTTGATAGACGTTAATAATTTTGAGTACATGAAAATTGGTTTAGCTTCACCTGATAAAATTCGCTCATGGTCTTATGGAGAAGTCAAAAAACCAGAAACTATTAACTATCGTACACTTAAACCAGAAAAAGACGGTTTGTTCTGTGAACGCATTTTCGGACCTACAAAGGACTGGGAATGTCATTGTGGTAAATACAAACGCGTACGCTATAAAGGTGTAGTTTGTGATCGCTGTGGTGTAGAAGTAACTCGTGCAAAAGTACGTCGTGAACGCATGGGCCATATCGAATTAGCAGCTCCAGTCTCTCATATTTGGTACTTTAAAGGTATCCCAAGTCGTATGGGACTTATTTTGGACATGTCACCTCGTTCACTAGAAGAAGTAATTTACTTTGCTTCTTATGTAGTAATCGATGCAGCAGACACTCCTCTTGAGAAAAAACAATTACTTTCAGAAAAAGAATACCGTGCATACCGTGAAAAATACGGTAAAACTTTTGAAGCTGCAATGGGTGCAGAAGCAATCAAGCAATTACTTCAAGAAATTGATCTTGATAAAGAAACAGATGCACTTAAAGAAGAACTTAAAACAGCACAAGGCCAACGCCGTACACGTGCTATTAAACGTTTAGAAGTTGTTGAATCATTCCGTCATTCAGGTAACCGTCCTGATTGGATGATTTTAGATGTACTTCCTGTAATTCCACCAGAATTACGTCCTATGGTACAACTAGATGGTGGTCGTTTCGCAACATCTGACTTAAATGATTTATATCGTCGTGTTATTAATCGTAATAACCGTTTAAAACGTCTTCTTGATCTTAGGAGCGCCTGGAATTATCGTTCAAAACGAAAAACGTATGCTTCAAGAAGCTGTAGACGCCTTAATTGATAATGGTCGTCGTGGCCGTCCAGTAACTGGTCCTGGTAACCGTCCATTAAAATCTCTTTCTCATATGTTAAAGGGTAAACAAGGTCGTTTCCGTCAAAACTTACTTGGTAAACGTGTTGACTATTCTGGTCGTTCAGTAATCGTAGTAGGTCCATCACTTAAAATGTTCCAATGTGGTCTTCCAAAAGGAATGGCAATTGAATTGTTCAAACCTTTCGTGATGAAAGAACTTGTTGAACGTGGCCTTGCACACAACATTAAATCAGCTAAGCGTAAGATTGAACGTATGCACCCAGAAATATGGGATGTACTTGAAGAAATTATGAAGGAACATCCAGTATTACTTAACCGTGCACCGACTCTTCACCGACTTGGTATTCAAGCATTTGAACCAACTTTAATTGAAGGTAAAGCAATTCGTCTTCACCCATTAGTATGTACAGCATATAATGCTGACTTCGATGGTGACCAAATGGCGGTTCACGTACCACTTTCAGCAGAAGCTCAAGCTGAAGCACGTTTACTAATGCTTGCAGCACAAAATATTTTGAACCCTAAAGATGGTAAACCAGTCGTAACACCTTCTCAAGATATGGTATTAGGTAACTACTACTTAACTCTTGAACGTCAAGGTGCTGTAGGTGAAGGTTCTATCTTCTATGGTCCAGAAGAGTTAAATGTAGCTTATGAAAACCAAAAAGTACACTTGCATTCTCGTATTGCAATTAAAGCTTCATCTTTAAATAACAAAACATTTACTGAAGAACAAAACAAAATGTTGTTGATTACTACAGTTGGTAAAGTAATCTTCAATGATATACTTGATGATTCTTTCCCATACATCAACGAACCAACGACTGATAATTTGCAAAATGGAACACCAGAAAAATACTTTGTTCCAACAACAGCAAATGTTAAAGAACATATCGCAGCTCAAGAATTAATTAAACCATTTACGAAAAAATATCTAGGAAAAGTAATTGCTGAGGTATTTGCTCGTTATCACATTACTGAAACATCTAAAATGCTTGACCGTCTAAAAGACCTTGGTTTCAAATATTCTACTAAAGCTGGTATTTCAATCGGTATCTCAGATATCATCGTATTACCAGGTAAAGCAAGAAATTTTACACCATGCTCAAGAACAAGTAGATAAAGTAATGAAACAATTCCGTCGTGGTTTAATCACTGAAGAAGAACGTTATGATCGCGTTATTTCATTCTGGAGTGCAGCAAAAGATGAAATCCAATCTAAACTGATGGACTCACTTCCTGCAGAAAACCCTATCTTTATGATGAGTGACTCCGGTGCCCGTGGTAATGCATCTAACTTTACTCAACTTGCTGGTATGCGTGGTCTGATGGCCAACCCAGCTGGTCGTATTATCGAACTTCCAATCAAATCTTCATTCCGTGAAGGTTTAACAGTATTGGAATACTTCATCTCTACTCATGGTGCTCGTAAAGGTCTTGCTGATACAGCACTAAAAACAGCCGATTCAGGTTACCTTACTCGTCGTCTAGTAGACGTTGCACAAGATGTGATTGTTCGTGAAGATGATTGTGGTACTGACCGTGGTTTACCTATTGCTTCTATTAAAGAAGGAACAGAAATCATTGAAGACACTAGAAGAACGTATTATTGGCCGTTATGCGAAGAAAACAATTCGTCATCCAGAAACAAACGAAGTGATTGTTGCAAAAGATCAATTAATTACACAAGAATTGCTCGTCAAATTGATTGAAGCTGGAATTGAAGAAGTTACAATTCGCTCAGCATTTACATGTAACACAAAACATGGTGTATGTAAAAAATGTTACGGCATGAACTTGGCAACAGGTGATAAAGTTGAAGTGGGTGAAGCAGTTGGTATTATCGCTGCTCAATCTATCGGTGAACCAGGTACACAATTAACAATGCGTACATTCCACCAAGGTGGGGTAGCAGGTGCCGATATCACTCAAGGTCTTCCACGTATCCAAGAAATTTTCGAATCACGTAACCCTAAAGGTCAAGCAGTAATTACTGAAATTGCCGGTATCGTGACAGATATTGAAGAAATACGTGAAGGACAAAAAGAAATTACAATTCAAGGTGCAGTAGAAACTCGTAAATATTTGGCTCCTTACAATGCTCGTTTAAAAGTACAATTAAACGATCAAGTAGTACACGGTCAAATTCTTACAGAAGGTTCTATCGATCCAAAAGAATTATTAAAAGTAACAGATGTTTCAACAGTAGAAGAATATCTACTAAAAGAAGTTCAAAAAGTATACCGTATGCAAGGGGTAGAAATTGGCGATAAACACATCGAAGTAATGGTTCGTCAAATGCTTCGTAAAGTTCGTGTTATCGAAGCTGGTGAAACAGAATTACTTCCAGGTACATTACTTGATATTCACCAATTCTCTGAAGCTAATGCTGAAGCTGTACATGAAGGAAAAATTCCTGCAACTTGTCGTCCAGTTATCCTTGGTATTACAAAAGCTTCTCTTGAAACAGAATCATTCTTATCTGCTGCATCATTCCAAGAAACAACTCGTGTGTTAACAGATGCTGCAATCAAAGGTAAACGTGATGAATTATTAGGTCTTAAAGAAAATGTTATTTAGGTAAGCTGGTTCCTGCTGGTACAGGTATGCAACGTTATCGCCAAATTAAAATGGCAGAAAATGTTGCAGAAAAAACAGAAGAAACAATTGCTGCTGAGTAACTTATAAAGAAAATCCAAGGAGAAGATCTAATCCTTCTCCTTGGCATTTTAATATTATTCATTGACAAGATTGTTAATGGGTGATACTATATTTTAGGTTGATAGTTGATTGTCTATCATTTCGAAGGATATGAAAATGTCTTATGAAAAAGTCAAACAGGCTAACAAAACAATCATTGGTATGAAACAAACAGTAAAAGCACTACAAACTGGTCATGTTACCGAAGTTTTCGTTGCTCTAGATGCAGACGTTCGAATGACCACGCATGCGGTGCAGTTAGCACAAGAAAATGGTATTCCCGTTGTATTTGTAGACTCGAAAAGAGAACTTGGTAGAGCCTGCGGAATTCATGTAGGTGCTGCAGTAAGTGCGATTACTGATTAGTAGTTTTTGCGATGATCACGCAAAGACTTTGTTTTTGCCCATAAAATGAACCACCTGGATGTGTGGATTTAAAGAAACGTAATGAAGGGAGGAAAAATCGATGCCTACAATTAACCAATTAGTACGTAAGCCTCGTCAATCCAAAAGTAAAAAATCAAAATCGCCAGCGTTAAATAAAAGTTACAACAGCTTTGCAAAATCATTGACTGATGTTAACTCTCCACAAAAACGTGGTGTTTGTACACGTGTTGGTACAATGACTCCAAAAAAACCAAACTCAGCGTTACGTAAATACGCTCGTGTACGTTTAACTAACCAAATCGAGGTTAATGCTTATATTCCTGGTGAAGGCCATAACTTACAAGAACACAGTGTTGTTCTTATTCGTGGCGGTCGTGTAAAAGATTTACCAGGGGTACGTTATCACGTTGTACGTGGTGCATTAGATACAGCTGCAGTAAACGGCCGTATGCAATCTCGTTCTTTATATGGTGCAAAAAGACCGAAAGAAAAAAAATAATGTAAATAAAGCTTTATGCTGAAAGGAGGAAAACAAATGCCTCGTAAAGGTCCTGTTTCCAAACGTGACGTGTTACCAGATCCAATTTATAATTCAAAACTAGTAACTCGTTTAATCAATAAAATGATGGTAGATGGTAAAAGAGGTACTTCTCAAAAAATCTTATACGGAGCTTTCGAATTAGTAAAAGAACGCTCAGATAAAGATCCACTAGAAGTATTCGAAGCTGCATTAAACAATGTAATGCCAGTTCTTGAAGTTAAAGCTCGTCGTGTAGGTGGTGCTAACTATCAAGTACCAGTTGAAGTACGCCCAGACCGTCGTACTACTCTTGGTCTTCGTTACCTAGTAAACTACTCTCGTCTTCGTGGTGAAAAAACAATGGAAGAACGTCTAGCTAATGAAATTCTAGATGCTTCAAACAACACTGGTGCATCAGTTAAAAAACGTGAAGATATGCACAAAATGGCAGAAGCGAACAAAGCATTCGCTCACTACCGTTGGTAATCACATATTAATCTTAATCCATTATGGAAGGAGAAAGACCGCATGACTAGAGAGTTCTCCCTAGAGAATACTCGTAATATCGGAATCATGGCTCACATTGATGCTGGTAAAACAACAACAACTGAGCGTATCCTTTATTACACTGGTAAGATTCACAAAATCGGTGAAACTCACGAAGGTGCTTCTCAAATGGACTGGATGGAGCAAGAACAAGAACGTGGTATCACAATCACTTCTGCTGCTACAACAGCTCAATGGAAAGGTCACCGAGTTAACATTATCGACACACCAGGACACGTAGACTTCACTGTTGAAGTTGAACGTTCTCTTCGTGTACTTGATGGTGCTGTAACTGTACTTGATGCTCAATCAGGTGTAGAACCACAAACTGAAACAGTATGGCGTCAAGCTACAACTTACGGCGTACCTCGTATCGTATTCATCAACAAAATGGATAAAATCGGTGCAGACTTCTTATATTCTGTAAAAACATTACATGATCGTTTAGAAGCAAATGCTCACCCAATCCAATTACCAATCGGTGCTGAAGATGAATTTAAAGCAATCATTGACCTAGTAGAAATGAATGCAACATTCTACAAAGAAGGTGATGACGGTTCAAACGCTGAAGTTCGAGAAATTCCAGAAGAATATAAAGCACAAGCTGAAGAATACCATGAAAAATTGATTGAAGCAGTTGCTGAGCTTGATGACGATTTAATGGAAAAATACTTTGCTGGTGAGGAAATCACTAAAGAAGAACTTAAAGCAGCTATTCGTAAAGCAACTTTAAATGTTGAATTCTACCCAGTAACATGTGGTACTGCATTCAAAAACAAAGGTGTTCAATTAATGCTTGATGCAGTAATCGACTATTTACCAGCTCCAACAGACGTTGAATCAATTAAAGGTACTTCAGTTGATGGAGATGAAGAAATCGTACGTCATTCTTCTGATGACGAACCATTCGCAGCTCTAGCATTTAAAGTTATGACTGACCCTTATGTTGGTAAACTTACATTCTTCCGTGTTTACTCTGGTATTTTAGAATCAGGATCATACGTACAAAACTCATCAAAAGGTAAACGTGAACGTGTAGGTCGTATCCTACAAATGCACGCTAACCACCGTCAAGAAATTGAACGTGTATATGCAGGGGATATCGCAGCTGCTGTAGGTCTTAAAGATACTACTACTGGTGATACTCTATGTGACGAGAAAGACTTAGTTATTCTTGAATCAATGGAATTCCCTGAACCAGTTATCTCTCTTTCTGTAGAACCAAAATCTAAAGCTGACCAAGATAAAATGGGTCAAGCATTACAAAAATTACAAGAAGAAGATCCAACTTTCCGTGCACATACAGACCAAGAAACTGGCCAAACAATCATTTCAGGTATGGGTGAACTTCACTTAGATATTCTTGTTGACCGTATGAAACGTGAATTCAAAGTTGAATGCTAACGTTGGTGCTCCTCAAGTATCTTACCGTGAAACTTTCCGTTCAGGCGCTAAAGTTGAAGGTAAATTCGTACGTCAATCAGGTGGTCGTGGTCAATACGGTCACGTTTGGATTGAATTCGAACCAAACGAAGAAGGTAAAGGCTTTGAATTCGAAAATGCTATCGTTGGTGGTGTAGTTCCACGTGAATACATTCCAGCTGTAGAAGCAGGTCTTCGTGATTCTTTACAACATGGTGTTCTTGCCGGATTCCCATTAATCGATATTAAAGCAAAATTATTTGATGGTTCTTACCATGACGTCGATTCAAACGAAATGGCGTTCAAAGTTGCTGCTTCAATGGCTCTTAAAAACGCGGTTTCTAAATGTAATCCAGTTATTATTAGAACCAATTATGAAAGTAGAAGTTGTAATACCAGAAGAATACCTTGGTGATATTATGGGTAACATCACTTCTCGCCGTGGTCGCGTAGAAGGTATGGAAGCTCGTGGTAACGCTCAAGTTGTTCGTGCAATGGTTCCACTTGCTGAAATGTTTGGGTATGCAACAACTTTACGTTCTGCTACTCAAGGTCGCGGTGTATTCTCAATGGTATTTGACCATTATGAAGATGTTCCAAAATCAATTAGTGAAGATATTATTAAACAAAACAAAGGTGAATAATTAAAAACAATTTTTAATTGAATTTTACCTAGTTATCAAGTATAAATAACATGTAAGCTATGTCATCTTAATGAGTAGGGCCCTGCTCATTAGAGATGCATGACTATAAACTAAAACTTAAAATCCTGAGGAGGCAATTTTAAAATGGCTAAAGAAAAATTCGACCGTTCTAAAACACATGCTAACATTGGTACAATCGGACACGTTGACCATGGTAAAACTACTTTAACTGCTGCTATCGCAACAGTTCTTTCTAAAAAATTAGGCGGAGAAGCTAAATCATACGCTCAAATCGATAACGCTCCTGAAGAAAAAGAACGCGGTATCACAATCAATACTTCTCACATCGAATATGAAACTGAAAATCGTCACTATGCTCACGTTGACTGCCCAGGACACGCTGACTATGTTAAAAACATGATCACTGGTGCTGCTCAAATGGACGGCGGTATCTTAGTAGTATCTGCTGCTGATGGCCCAATGCCACAAACTCGTGAACACATCCTATTATCTCGTCAAGTAGGTGTTCCTTACCTAGTTGTATTCTTAAATAAATGCGATATGGTAGACGATGAAGAACTACTTGAATTAGTAGAAATGGAAGTTCGTGACTTACTATCTGAATATGATTTCCCAGGCGACGATGTTCCTGTAATCAAAGGTTCTGCTCTTAAAGCTCTTGAAGGTGAACCAGAATGGGAAGAAAAAATCATTGAATTAATGGACGCTGTAGATAGCTACATCCCAACTCCAGAACGTCAAACTGACAAACCATTCATGATGCCAGTCGAAGACGTATTCTCAATCACTGGTCGTGGTACTGTTGCAACTGGTCGTGTAGAACGCGGTCAATTAAAAGTTGGTGACGTTGTTGATATCGTTGGTATCGCTGAAGAAACTAAACAAACAACTGTAACTGGTGTTGAAATGTTCCGTAAATTATTAGACTATGCTGAAGCTGGCGATAACATCGGTGCATTACTTCGTGGTGTTGCACGTGAAGAAATCCAACGTGGACAAGTATTAGCTAAACCAGGTACAATCACTCCACATACAACTTTTAAAACTGAAGTTTATGTATTATCAAAAGAAGAAGGTGGCCGTCATACTCCATTCTTCTCTAACTATCGTCCACAATTCTACTTCCGTACAACTGACGTTACTGGCGTAATCACTCTACCAGAAGGCGTAGAAATGGTAATGCCTGGTGATAACACTGAAATGAACGTAGAACTTATTCACCCAATCGCTATTGAAGAAGGTACTAAATTCTCAATTCGTGAAGGTGGCCGTACTGTAGGCGCTGGCGTTGTATCTACAATCACTAAATAATTTTAGAAATTAATAAGATCACACGCTATATAGAACCATCCCGAGTGCACACGGGATGGTTTTTTTATTTTAAATAAAAATAATTAATATAATATTATGAAAGCTATGAATGGTTTAATACTAATATTGAAGTAGTAAGATAAATTAACAACTTATAAGAAATAACAAATCATAGTATTTCACACTCATATAAATATAAATTCTTTGAATTTCAATTAAATAAAATATATTCATACAAAAAATAAAATCAAAATGATTGTCAAAAATGATTATTTTTTATATACTTGGAGACGTGAAAAAAAGCAGTATGAAAAAGTGATAAATAATATTCCAACAATCATAAAGAATTTCATGAAATCACTTGCTAATTCGTTATGTTGCGTGTATAATATTAAATGTTGGTCTTTGACTGCGATGAAGCGGGAGGTTGCCGGCACACCCGGCCGCATTGCCATGGCGCGTGTGTGGGAAATTTCCGTGGAGAATGTCTAGGGAATAGGCGAAAAGGAGGGAAAATAATGGCAAAGCAAAAGATTCGTATTCGTTTAAAAGCATATGATCACCGAATTCTTGATCAATCCGCTGAAAAAATTGTGGAAACTGCTAAACGTTCAGGTGCAAGTGTATCAGGTCCGATACCTCTTCCAACTGAAAAAACTGTTTACACTATTCTTCGTGCGGTTCATAAGTATAAAGATTCTCGTGAACAATTCGAAATGCGTACACATAAACGTTTAATTGATATCGTTAACCCAACACCACAAACTGTTGATGCGTTAATGAAATTAGATTTACCATCAGGCGTTGATATTGAAATCAAACTATAATGGTAAAAGAAAATAAATACCAAAATTCACAGGAGGTGTGACGAATGACCAAAGGAATCTTAGGTAGAAAAATCGGTATGACGCAAGTTTTTGCTGAGAATGGTGATTTGATCCCTGTTACTGTTATTGAAGCTGCTCCAAACGTAGTACTTCAAAAGAAAACAGCTGAAACAGATGGCTACGAAGCAATCCAAATCGGTTTCGACGATAAACGTGAAAAACTTTCAAATAAACCTGAAAAAGGACACGTAGCTAAAGCAAACACTACTCCTAAGCGCTTCATTCGTGAAATTCGCGATGTAAACTTAGCTGAGTACGAGATTGGTCAAGAAGTCAAAGTTGAAATTTTCGCAGAAGGCGATGTAGTAGATGTAACAGGTGTTACAAAAGGTAAAGGTTTCCAAGGTGTAATTAAACGCCACGGACAATCTCGTGGACCAATGGCCCACGGTTCTCGTTACCACCGTCGTCCTGGTTCAATGGGTCCAGTTGCTCCAAACCGCGTATTTAAACAAAAGAAATTACCTGGTCAAATGGGCGGCAATACAGTTACAATCCAAAACTTAATTATTGTTAAAGTTGATGCTGAACGTAACTTGCTACTAGTTAAAGGTAATGTTCCTGGTTCTCGTAAATCATTAGTAACAGTTAAATCTGCTATTAAAGCTAACTAATTTTCCGAAGAAAGGAGGAAACAGGAATGACAAAAGTAAACGTACTTAGTCAAACAGGTTCTTCTGTGGGTGAAATCGAATTAAACGATGCTATCTTCGGAATTGAACCAAATCAATCAGTATTATTCGACGCTGTAATCGCTCAACGCGCTTCACTACGTCAAGGTACACATAAAGTTAAAAACCGTTCAGAAGTTTCTGGTGGTGGTCGTAAACCATGGCGTCAAAAAGGTACAGGTCGTGCTCGTCAAGGTTCTATCCGTTCTCCACAATGGCGCGGCGGTGGTATTGTATTCGGTCCTACACCTCGCAGCTACAGCTACAAACTTCCTAAAAAAGTTCGTCGCTTAGCACTTAAATCAGCATTATCTTCATTAGTCGCTGAAACAAACTTCGTAGTTTTAGATGCTCTAAAATTAGATGCACCAAAAACAAAAGATTTCGTAAAAGTTCTTTCTGATCTTTCAATCGAATCTAAAGCATTATTTGTAACTGCTGACTTAGATGAAAACGTAGCATTATCTGCTCGTAACATCCCTGGTGTAACAGTTCTAACTGCTGCTGGTATCAACGTTCTTGATCTTGTAGGTCATGATAAAGTTGTATTTACTCAAGCTGCAGTACAAAAAGTTGAGGAGGTGCTTGGTTAATGGAAGCACGTGAAGTTCTTAAACGTCCTGTCATTACTGAGCGTTCTTCAGAACAAATGGCAGAAAACAAATATACTTTTGAAGTTGACACTCGTGCCAACAAAACAGAAGTTAAAGACGCTGTTGAAGAAATCTTTGGCGTGAAAGTTGAAAAAGTCAACATCATGAACTACAAAGGTAAATATAAACGCGTTGGTCGCTTCGGTGGTTATACAAACAAACGTCGTAAAGCTATCGTAAAATTAGCTGAAGGCGAAATCGAATTATTTGAAATGTAATATCGTTCATCGTGAACAATAAAGAAGGAGGGAACACAAATGGCGATTAAAAAGTATAAGCCTACCTCAAATGGTCGTCGTAATATGACATCATCTGACTTTGCTGAGATTACTACTAACAAACCAGAAAAATCTTTGTTAGAATCTACAAAACGCAAAGCTGGTCGTAACAACCAAGGTAAAATCACTGTTCGTCATAATGGTGGTGGCCACAAACGTCAATACCGTGTCATCGATTTCAAACGTTTGAAAGATGGCATTCCAGGACGCGTTGCTACTATCGAGTATGATCCAAACCGATCTGCTAACATCGCATTAATTAACTATGCTGATGGTGAAAAACGTTATATCCTAGCACCTAAAGGTCTAGTAGTTGGAATGACAATTGTATCTGGTCCAGAAGTTGATATTAAAGTAGGTAATGCCCTACCATTATCAAACATCCCAATGGGTACAACAATCCACAATATTGAAATGAAACCTGGTAAAGGTGGTCAACTAGTACGTTCTGCTGGTACATCTGCTCAAATTCTAGGTAAAGAAGATAAATACGTAATCGTTCGTCTACAATCTGGCGAAGTTCGTATGATTCTTGGTACATGCCGCGCTACAATCGGTGAAGTTGGTAATGAACAACATGAACTAATTCACATTGGTAAAGCTGGTCGTACTCGTTGGTTAGGCAAACGCCCAACTGTACGTGGTTCTGTAATGAACCCTAATGATCACCCACATGGTGGTGGTGAAGGTAAAGCTCCAGTCGGACGTAAATCACCAATGACTCCTTGGGGTAAACCTGCTCTTGGTTACAAAACTCGTAACAAGAAAAACAAATCCGACAAACTTATCATTCGTCGTCGTAAAAAATAATGTGATTAAACTACGGTTCAACGTTCGAACCGTGGTGAAATCACGGAGGGAGGTTACAAAATGGGTCGTAGCTTGAAAAAAGGACCTTTTGTTGATGAACACTTAATGAAAAAAGTGGAAGCTCAACAAGATTCAGAAAAAAAACAAGTGATCAAAACTTGGTCTCGCCGCTCTACAATCTTCCCGAACTTTATCGGTTTAACAATCGCTGTATATGATGGACGTAAACATGTTCCTGTATACGTGACTGAAGATATGGTAGGTCATAAACTAGGCGAATTTGCACCAACTCGTACTTTTAAAGGACATGGTGCAGATGATAAGAAAACTTCAGTACGCTAATTTGAGGGGAGGTAAATCCTGATGCAACAAGCTAAAGCTATTGCTCGCACAATTCGAATTGCTCCTCGTAAAGTCCGCTTAGTAGTTGATTTAATCCGAGGCAAGCAAGTTGGCGAAGCAGTTGCGATTTTACGCCACACTCCAAAAGCAGCATCACCTGTTGTTGAAAAAGTGCTAAAATCTGCAGTTGCTAACGCTGAACACAATTATGATTTAGACGTTAACAATTTAGTAATTTCAGAAGTATTCGTTGACGAAGGTCCAACGTTGAAACGTTTCCGTCCACGTGCTCAAGGACGTGCAAGTGCAATTAACAAAAGAACTAGCCACATCACATTAGTGGTATCTGAGAAGAAGGAGGGATAATACGTGGGACAAAAAGTACATCCAATAGGATTACGTGTCGGTATCATTCGTGATTGGGAATCTAGATGGTTCGCAGAAAAAGACTATGCTACATTACTTCACGAAGATATTAAAGTTCGTAAATTCATCGAAACTAGTTTAAAAGAAGCATCGGTTTCTAAAGTTGAAATCGAACGTGCTGCAAATAAAGTTAACATTACAATTAGCACTGCGAAACCAGGTATGGTTATTGGTAAAGGCGGTACTGAAGTTGAATCACTTCGTAAAAACCTTAACGAAATGACTGGCAAACGCGTACACATCAACATCGTTGAAATTAAACGTGCAGATCTTGATGCAAAATTGGTAGCTGAAAACATTGCTCGCCAATTAGAAAACCGTGTATCATTCCGTCGTGCACAAAAACAAGCAATTCAACGTACAATTCGTGCTGGTGCTCAAGGTATTAAAACTCAAGTATCTGGTCGTCTTGGTGGCGCTGATATCGCTCGTGCTGAACACTATAGCGAAGGAACTGTTCCGCTTCATACTCTTCGTGCAGACATTGATTATGCTCATGCAGAAGCTGACACAACTTATGGTAAATTAGGTGTTAAAGTATGGATCTATCGCGGTGAAGTCCTTCCAGTTAAGAAGAACTCTGAGGAAGGAGGCAAATAATATGTTATTGCCAAAACGCGTTAAATACCGTCGTGTACACCGTGGCAAAATGCGTGGTGAATCTAAAGGCGGTACAGAAGTTGTATTCGGTGAATACGGTTTACAATCACTAGAAGCTAGTTGGATTACTAACCGTCAAATCGAAGCTGCTCGTATTGCTATGACTCGTTATACAAAACGTGGCGGTAAAGTTTGGATTAAAATCTTCCCACACAAACCATACACTAAAAAGCCTCTTGAAGTACGTATGGGTTCCGGGAAAGGTGCTCCCGAAGGTTGGGTAGCCGTAGTAAAACCAGGCAGAATTATGTTTGAAATCGGTGGCGTTTCAGAAGAGACTGCTCGTGAAGCACTTCGATTAGCATCACATAAATTGCCTGTTAGATGTAAGATTGTTAAACGTGAAGAAATTGGTGGTGAATCTAATGAAAGCTAATGAAATCCGTGAACTTACAACTGCAGAAATCGAAGTTAAAGTAAAATCACTGAAAGAAGAGCTTTTTAACCTTCGCTTCCAATTGGCGACTGGTCAATTAGAAAACACAGCTCGCATTCGTGAAGTACGAAAAGCGATCGCGCGAATGAAAACTGTGATTCGTCAAAGAGAAATCAGTGCAAATAACTGATAAAGAGGAGGTTTGCAAGCATGACTGAGCGTAACCAACGCAAAGTTTACACAGGCCGCGTAGTTTCAGATAAAATGGACAAAACAATCTCTGTTTTAATTGAAACTCACAAAAAGCATTCGCTTTATGGTAAACGTGTAAAATACTCTAAAAAGTTCAAAGCGCATGATGAAAACAACGATGCAAAAGTTGGAGATATCGTACGCATTATGGAAACTCGTCCGCTATCAGCTACTAAACGTTTCCGTTTAGTTGAAGTTGTAGAAAAAGCGGTTATTATCTAATATATTTCGGAAATTCATAGTCCGAAGGGAGGTAACCTAAGTGATTCAACAAGAAAGTCGTTTGAAAGTTGCCGACAACTCAGGTGCGAAAGAAGTTCTAACTATTAAAGTTCTTGGTGGTTCTGGACGTAAAACTGCTAACATTGGTGATGTGATCGTTTGTACAGTAAAGAAAGCAACACCAGGTGGCGTTGTCAAGAAAGGCGAAGTAGTTAAAGCTGTTATCGTTCGTACAAAAAGCGGTGTTCGTCGCAAAGACGGTACTTACATCAAATTTGATGAAAACGCATGTGTAATCATTAAAGATGATAAAACACCACGCGGAACACGTATTTTCGGACCAGTTGCACGTGAGTTACGTGACAACAGCTTCATGAAAATCGTTTCATTAGCTCCGGAAGTTCTTTAATTACATGAAAGTGCCAATCAAGGAGGTGCGACAGAATGCACGTTAAAAAAGGCGACAAAGTAATGGTTATTACAGGTAAAGACAAAGGCAAAACAGGAGTAATCCTTGCAGCTTTCCCTAAAAAAGACCGTGTATTAGTTGAAGGTGTTAATATCGTTAAAAAACACGTTAAACCTAACCAACTTAATCCACAAGGAGGAATTGTCAGCCAAGAGGCAGCAATTCACGTTTCGAACGTAATGCTTATTGATCCTAAATCTGGCGAGCCGACTCGCGTAGGTTATAAAGAAGAAAATGGCAAAAAAGTTCGTGTAGCAAAAAAATCAAATACAGTTATCGATAAATAAGTTTAAATAAGAAGGGAGGTACAAACATGAACCGCCTAAAAGAAAAGTATGTAAATGAAGTTTCTAAATCTCTTATGAGCAAATTTGGTTACACTTCAACTATGCAAGTACCAAAAGTTGAAAAAGTCGTTATCAACATGGGTGTTGGTGACGCAGTTCAAAACTCAAAAGTTCTTGACGCTGCTGTTGAAGAACTTACATTAATTACTGGTCAAAAACCAGTTGTTACTAAAGCTAAAAAATCTATCGCTGGCTTCCGTCTTCGTGAAGGTATGCCAATCGGTGCAAAAGTTACATTACGTGGTGAACGTATGTATGACTTCTTGGATAAATTAATTTCAATCTCTCTTCCACGTGTACGTGACTTCCACGGTGTTTCTAAAAAAGCATTTGATGGTCGCGGTAACTACACTCTTGGTGTGAAAGAACAATTAATCTTCCCTGAAATCGACTATGATAAAGTTTCAAAAGTACGCGGTATGGATATCGTTATCGTTACTACTGCGAACTCAGATGAAGAAGCTCGCGAGTTGTTAACACAATTCGGTATGCCATTCCAAAAATAATCTAGGGAGGCTAAGAACGTGGCTAAAAAATCAATGATCATTAAACAACAACGTGGTTCGAAGTTTAAAGTTCAAGAATATACTCGTTGTGAACGCTGTGGTCGTCCACACTCTGTATATCGTAAATTCAAGCTTTGCCGTATTTGTTTCCGTGAACTTGCTTACAAGGGACAAATTCCTGGCGTTAAAAAAGCCAGCTGGTAATCCCCTAATTTGGGAAGGAGGTAAATTGTAATGACTATGACAGATCCAATTGCAGATATGCTTACACGCATTCGTAATGCTAACATGGTCCGTCACGAAAAATTAGAGCTTCCAGCTTCTAATATCAAAAAAGAAATCGCTGAAATTCTAAAGCGTGAAGGTTTCATTCGTGACGTTGAATATGTTGAAGATGACAAACAAGGTATTATCCGTATCTTCTTAAAATACGGTCAAAATAACGAACGCGTTATCACAGGTTTGAAACGTATTTCTAAACCAGGTTTACGTGTTTACGCTAAAACTGATGAAGTACCTAAAGTATTGAACGGTCTAGGTATCGCTTTAGTTTCAACTTCACAAGGTTTATTAACTGATAAAGAAGCTCGCGCTAAAAAAGTTGGCGGCGAAGTTCTAGCATACGTTTGGTAATTAGCAACAAAAGAATGGAGGTGCAACATTAATGTCTCGTATAGGTAAAAAACCGATCGAGGTGCCTGCAGGTGTTACAGTATCAGTTGATGCTGATAACGTAGCAACTGTAAAAGGACCAAAAGGCGAATTAGTTCGTGCTTTTAACAAAGATATTAAAATCGAACAAGAAGGTAATGTTATTACTTTAACTCGTCCTTCTGAATCTAAAGAACACCGTACAAACCACGGTACAACTCGTGCTCTACTTGCTAACATGGTAACAGGTGTTTCTGAAGGATTCGCTAAAACATTAGAATTAGTTGGGGTTGGTTATCGTGCTCAATTACAAGGTAAAAAACTTGTATTGAACGTTGGTTACTCTCATCCAGTTGAATTCACACCAGAAGATGATTTAGAAATTGAAGTACCTTCTAATACTAAAGTTATTATTAAAGGTATTTCTAAAGAAAAAGTTGGAGCTCTTGCTTCAAACATCCGTGACGTACGTCCTCCAGAACCTTATAAAGGTAAAGGGATTCGTTACGAAGGCGAATACGTTCGTCGTAAAGAAGGTAAAACAGGTAAATAATGCTGCTTAAGCATTAGAAAGGAGTGACCCTTTGTGATTACGAAACAAGATAAAAATCAAGTTCGTAAAAAACGTCATGCTCGCGTACGTGCTAAAATTACTGGTACTACACAACGTCCTCGTTTAAATGTATACCGCTCAAATAAACACATTTACGCTCAAATCATCGACGATACTCAAGGCTTAACACTTGCTTCAGCTTCAACTATGGATAAAGAATTTGAAGGTACTGCAAGCAATTTGGAAGCTGCTACAAAAATTGGTGAAACAATCGCTAAACGCGCTACAGAAAAAAATATCAAAGCTGTTGTATTTGACCGTGGCGGTTACTTATATCATGGACGCGTAAAAGCTTTAGCTGAAGCTGCTCGCGAAAACGGTTTAGAATTTTAATAAGAAGGAGGTACACTTTTCATGGGTCTTAATATTGACGCAAACAAACTAGAACTTGAAGAACGCGTTGTTACAATCAACCGCGTTGCTAAAGTTGTAAAAGGTGGACGTCGTTTCCGCTTCACTGCATTAGTTGTAGTTGGAGATCGTAATGGCCATGTTGGTTTTGGTACTGGTAAAGCTCAAGAAGTACCTGATGCTATTCGCAAAGCTGTTGAAGATGCAAAGAAAAACCTAATTGAAGTTCCACGTGTAGGTGGTACTACACCTCACTTAGTAATCGGAAACTTTGGCGCAGGCCATATCATGATTAAACCTGCTGCTCCTGGTACAGGTGTTATCGCTGGTGGTCCAGTACGTGCCGTACTTGAACTTGCTGGTATTTCTGATATTCTATCTAAATCTTTAGGTTCAAACACACCAATCAACATGGTGCGTGCAACTATTAAAGGTTTATCTGAACTAAAACAAGCTGAACAAGTTGCAAAACTTCGTGGTAAATCAGTAGAAGAATTACTAGGTTAAGGGAGGGAAATAACATGTCAAATAAACTAGAAATTACCCTCACTAAAAGTTTAATTGGTGCTAAACCAGCACAACGTAAAACTATCGAAGCATTAGGTTTACGTAAATTACATCAAACTGTTGAACATGCTGACAATGTGGCAATTCGCGGTGCAATCAATAAAGTTGCTCATTTAGTAACAGTTACTGAAAAATAATTTAAAAATTTATTAACAAGGAGGTGCCATCTAATGAAACTTCATGAGTTAGAATCAGCTACTGGTTCACGTAAAGAACGTAACCGTGTAGGTCGTGGTATTGGGTCTGGTAACGGTAAAACTTCTGGTAGAGGTCATAAAGGTCAAAATTCACGTTCTGGCGGCGGTGTTCGCCCTGGATTTGAAGGCGGTCAAAACCCTTTATTCCGTCGTTTACCAAAACGTGGATTCACAAACATTAACCGTAAAGAATACGCTATCGTAAATCTTGACGCGTTAAATCGTTTTGAAGAAGGCACAGAAGTTACACCAGCTTTACTTATTGAAACTGGTGTTGTGGGTAAAGAAAAAGCAGGAATCAAAGTTCTAGGCAAACGGTTCTCTTGATAAAAAGCTTACTGTAAAAGCTCATAAATTCTCTGCATCTGCAAAAGAAGCAATTGAGAATGCCGGCGGAAACATTGAGGTGATCTAATGTTCCGAACAATCGCTAACTTTATGCGTGTGAGAGATATTAGAAATAAAATCATTTTCACCCTTTTGATGTTGGTGATTTTCCGTGTAGGATCATTTATTCCGGTACCAAATGTAGATGCTCAGGTATTACAACAAACTGATCAATATAGTCTAGTTGGTTTCTTGAATACTTTTGGCGGTGGAGCTCTTAAGAACTTCTCTATTTTTGCGATGGGGATTATGCCTTACATTACTGCTTCAATCATTATTCAACTGTTACAAATGGATGTTGTTAAAAAGTTCACTGAGTGGTCTAAACAAGGTGAAGTTGGTCGACGTAAAATCGCTCAATTTACACGTTACTTTGCAATTATCCTTGCATTTATTCAATCAATCGCTATGTCTTACGGTTTTAACCGTATGTACGGCGGTTCATTGATTAAAGAAGAGGGAGTAATGACTTATCTTACAATTGCAATCGTGTTAACTGCTGGTACAGCATTTTTATTGTGGCTAGGTGAACAGATTACAGAAAAAGGTGTAGGAAATGGTATTTCCGTTATTATCTTCGCTGGTATCGTCGCTGCATTACCAAATACAGTGAACCAAATTTATGCTCAACAGTTTGAAAATGCTGGTGATCAATTGTTCATCAACATTATTACTCTTGTAGTGATTGTATTAGCAGCACTAGCTATTGTAGTTGGTGTTATTTACGTTCAACAAGCGAATCGTAAAATTCCAATTCAATATGCTAAAGGCTCTGGTGCTCAACGTGGAGCACAACAATCTCATCTTCCATTGAAAGTTAACTCTGCTGGGGTTATTCCAGTAATCTTTGCTGTTGCATTCTTAGTAACACCAAGAACTATAGCTACTTTCTTTGAAGATAACAAAGTTACTCGATTTATTGAAAGAACGTTTGATTATTCTCAACCTATTGGGGATGATCATCTATGTAGCGTTAATTATAGCGTTTACTTATTTCTATGCGTTTGTTCAAGTAAATCCAGAAAAAGTTGCTGATAATCTGAAAAAGCAAGGTGCATATATTCCAGGTATTCGTCCAGGTAAAAGCACTCAAGATTATTTAACAACTGTTTTATATCGCTTAACATTTGTAGGTGCAATTTTCTTGTCAGTAGTGGCAGTTCTACCAATCTTGTTTATCAATATTGCGAATCTACCATCTTCTGCACAAATTGGCGGTACTAGTTTGCTAATCGTAGTTAGTGTTGCACTAGAAACGATGAAACAATTAGAATCTCAACTTGTAAAACGGCACTACAAAGGCTTCATGAAATAAAGGTTGGTTTTTTGGAACGCTTTTCGTTCCTAAAAACCATCATACTAATATTTGGGGGCACACCGTATGAATATCGTTTTAATGGGTTTGCCTGGTGCTGGTAAAGGTACTCAAGCAGACAAAATTGTTGAGAAGTACGACATCCCTCATATTTCTACAGGCGATATGTTCCGTGCAGCAATTAAAAACGGGACGGAACTAGGGCTTAAAGCTAAATCGTTTATGGATCAAGGTGCTTTAGTACCTGACGAAGTAACAATTGGTATTGTTCGTGAACGTTTAAGCCAACCTGACTGTAATCAAGGATTCTTATTAGATGGTTTCCCACGTACTACTGCTCAAGCTGAAGCGTTAGATGAAATTCTAGCAGACCTAGGCAAAAAAGTAGAATACGTTGTAAACATTGAAGTAGAGCAAGAAGAATTGATTAAACGTTTAACAGGTCGTCGTATCTGTAAAGTATGTGGCTCTTCTTATCATTTAGTTTTCAATCCTCCTAAAGAGGAAGGAAAATGTGATAAAGATGGAGGAGAACTTTATCAAAGAGCAGACGATAATCCGGAAACGGTTAATAACCGTCTGGAAGTAAATATCAAGCAATCTCAACCATTACTTGATTTTTATAGTAACAAAGATGTTTTAACTAACATTAACGGTCAGCAAGATATCGAAGATGTATTTGCTGATGTTGATGCTCTATTAAAAGGCAACCGCAACTAATACCCGAGTAAAGGGCGCAGATATCTGCAACCGCGGGAGTATGTGGTAGCATGGCGGAAAGTTATTTTCGAGAGCTGCAAAAGCATATTGTACCCTGTCTATACCGGATGAATAATTTGTAACATTGGTAGTTGTTATTTATCCTTGATGCAATATTTATTCTGAAAGGGTATAATGGGTTTCGTGGAAAAGTATCTGTGTAAACGGGTATGCAGGATCTCTTCCAGGGTAGCCGGGGATCGTGTGAGAAATTGTTTATCCTTGCACATTAACTTGGTTTGAGAAGCGAAGCCTGATGAGCGTCTTTCGAACATCTCTCATACAATCCAAAAATATGTTTGAGGCGACAAGCAAAACTTTGCAGCAAATTCCATAGAATTTGACGATAATTCCTGAATAGCATATAGAAGGGAGACAGGGTCGATGGCGAAAGACGATGTAATTGAAATCGAAGGCACAGTTGTTGAGACTTTGCCAAACGCGATGTTTAAGGTAGAATTAGAAAATGGTCATTCAGTTCTTGCTCATGTTTCGGGCAAAATTCGTATGCACTTTATTCGTATCTTACCTGGAGATAAGGTAACAATTGAGTTATCTCCATATGACTTAACTCGCGGTCGTATCACATACCGTTTTAAATAATCTTTTGCACTCCGGACCACTAAGGAGGTTAGGTTAGATGAAAGTGAGACCATCTGTGAAACCGATCTGCGAAAAATGTAAAGTTATTCGCCGACGCGGTAAAGTAATGGTAATCTGTGAAAATCCTAAACACAAACAAAAACAAGGATAATTCTAAGGAGGTGCACATCGTACATGGCACGTATTGCTGGTGTTGACATTCCACGCGAAAAACGCGTTGTAATTTCATTAACATACATTTTCGGTATCGGTAACACTACAGCTAAGAAAGTTCTTGCTGAAGCTGGTATTTCTGAAGATACTCGAGTTCGTGACTTAACTGAAGACGAACTAAACAAAATCCGTGAACAATTAGATAAATACAAAGTTGAAGGTGATCTTCGTCGTGAAACTTCACTTAACATTAAACGTCTAATGGAAATCGGTTCATTCCGCGGTATTCGTCACCGTCGTGGCTTACCAGTTCGTGGACAAAATTCTAAAAATAATGCGCGTACGCGTAAAGGTCCTCGTAAAACTGTAGCTAACAAGAAAAAATAATAAGTAAAGGAGGTTTCTTCTTAACATGGCACGTAAACAACAATCTCGTAAACGTCGTGTGAAAAAAAATATCGAATCTGGTATTGCACACATCCGTTCTACATTTAATAATACAATTGTAACCATCACTGACATGCAAGGTAATGCTGTTTCTTGGTCTTCTGCAGGTGCACTAGGTTTCAAAGGTTCTCGTAAATCTACTCCTTTCGCTGCACAAATGGCTGCTGAAACTGCTGCTAAAGCATCTTTAGAACATGGTTTAAAAACTTTAGAAGTAACTGTTAAAGGTCCTGGTGCAGGTCGTGAAGCTGCTATCCGTGCACTTCAAGCTGCTGGTTTAGAAGTTACAGCTATCAAAGACGTAACTCCAGTTCCTCATAATGGTTGCCGCCCACCAAAACGTCGTCGTGTATAATATTTGCAACTCTTTACTTTATTGAGTACACTTTTTATACACAAATGGAATATATTATTTGAATGATTGATTGACATTCGATTTTATTGGAAATAATACCATATATTCGATGTTTTGAAGGAGGGTAAATTGAATGATCGAAATTGAAAAACCAAAGATTGAAACCGTTGAGATCAGCAATGATTTAAAATACGGCAAATTTGTTGTAGAACCACTTGAACGTGGGTATGGCACTACTTTGGGTAATTCACTACGTCGTATCCTTCTGTCTTCTTTACCAGGAGCTGCTGTTACCTCAATCCAAATTGACGGCGTACTACACGAATTCTCTACTATTGAAGGCGTTGTAGAAGATGTTGCTTCAATTATTTTGAACATTAAAAAGTTAGCTTTAAAAATCTACTCTGACGAAGAAAAAGTCATTGAAATTGATTTTAAAGGTGACGGGGTAATAACTGCTGCTGATATTACACATGACAGTGACGTAGAAGTATTAAACCCAGACCTATATATTGCAACAGTTGCTAAAAATGGTCATCTTCGTATGCGTATGTATGCACAACGTGGACGTGGCTATACTTCAGCTGATCAAAACAAACGTGAGGATCTTCCTATCGGCGTGATCCCGATCGACTCTATTTACACTCCAGTTTCACGCGTCAACTACACAGTTGAAAATACTCGTGTTGGACAATCTTCTGACTACGATAAACTTTCACTTGATGTGTGGACAGATGGCAGCATCGGTCCAAAAGAGGCGATTTCGCTCGGAGCTAAGATTTTAACCGAGCACTTAAATATCTTCGTTGGTTTAACTGATGAAGCAAAAACTGCTGAAATCATGGTTGAAAAAGAAGAAGATCAAAAAGAAAAAGTTTTAGAGATGACTATCGAAGAACTAGATCTTTCTGTTCGTTCTTACAACTGCTTAAAACGTGCAGGCATCAATACTGTTCTTGAACTTGCTAACAAGTCTGAAGACGATATGATGAAAGTTCGTAACTTAGGCCGTAAATCATTAGAAGAAGTAAAAGCGAAGTTAGAAGAGCTTGGTTTAGGATTACGAGAAGAAGACTAAGCGACTTTAAAATATGTATGATCAGTAATTGAACGAAGGAGGGAAACATCCATGGGTTACAGAAAACTTGGACGTACAAGTTCTCAACGTAAAGCGATGTTACGTGATTTAGCAACAGACTTAATCATTAACGAACGCATCGAAACAACAGAAACTCGTGCGAAAGAATTACGCTCAGTAGTTGAAAAAATGATTACTCTAGGTAAACGCGGTGACTTACACGCTCGTCGTCAAGCTGCAGCATTTATCCGTCATGAAGTAGCAACTTCAACTGATGCTGAAGGTAACGAAACTGTCGTTTTTGCACTACAAAAGTTGTTTGATGATGTAGCACCACGCTACGCTGACCGTCAAGGCGGTTATACTCGCATTATGAAAATGGGACCTCGCCGTGGTGACGGTGCGCCTGTAGTTGTAATTGAATTAGTTTAATTATAACGATGCGAAAAGAGGGTGTACTTGTTCATAATAATTTGAACTTTACACCCTCTTTTTTCAAAACAGTGATTTATACGACAAATTTAAAAGCAGAGCGTTATGATGAGCAGACATAAGTGCTGTCTCGTTTAGCTCTACGCACCCCATTCACGTTAAAGGTCTGAGCAACCTTTGAACGGGAGATATCCAATTTTGCGCATTTCTCTGAATGGGGTGCGCGCTTTTTTATTTATTTTAAGAATAATCAATCTTTTTTCGACTTTTGTCATTATAGACGAAGTCGTATTTTTTTAACAAAAGTTATTTCCAACTAGTATTCATACATAAAACAGTGTAAGTTATAGATGAGCAGAGATTGACTAGGCGAGCGAGAGGAGTTTTACAGACATGCATGAAATCTTATCACTGAATAATGTGACATTTACATATGCACCGGATCATCCTGAGGTAAAAAATGCAGTCGAAGATGTTTCTTTTACGGTGGAAGAGGGCGAATGGATTGCAATTGTTGGACACAATGGTTCAGGTAAGTCAACCATTGCCCGTCTTATTAATGGCCTCCTTTATCCTCAAAAAGGGAATGTGCAGTTTATGGGCCAAATATTAGATGAAAACAATTTATGGGAAGTTCGTTCTCAAATTGGTATGGTTTTTCAAAATCCAGATAATCAATTTGTAGGTGCAACAGTACAAGATGATGTCGCATTTGCATTAGAAAATAATGGTGTTCCTCATGATGAAATGGTTAAACGTGTTCATGAAGCTTTACAACAAGTGAAAATGGATAACTTTTTAAATCATGAGCCACAGCATCTATCAGGTGGACAAAAACAGCGCGTTGCTATTGCGGGTGCAATTGCCTTACAACCACGCTTACTCATTTTAGATGAAGCAACATCTATGCTAGATCCTCAAGGCCGACAAGAGGTCCTTTCTGTTGTACGAACCTTACGAGAGAAGACAGGATTAACGGTATTATCCATTACACATGATTTAGAAGAAGCGATTATGGCTGATCGTATTATTGTTTATGAATGGTGGAAAGAAGTTTGCTGAAGGTACTCCATCTGAAATTTTTAGTTTAGGAGATCAATTAGTTGAGCTAGGATTGGATTTACCATTTGCGATGAAGCTAACGAGGCTATTGCAAGCAGAAGGTGTACAACTTCTAGGGGAACACATGACAGAAGAACAGTTGGTGAATGATTTATGGATATCGAACTTCAAAAAGTAAGTTTTGCTTATGCACCTAATACGCCTTTTGAAAAAAGAGCGTTATTTGATGTAAACTTAGCTATTCCTTCAGGTAGCTTTCAAGCAATAATCGGGCATACAGGATCAGGTAAATCGACGATCTTACAACACTTAAATGCACTATTGAAGCCGACAAAAGGCTCAATACGCATTGGTGATAAGTTGATTACTGCAGGAAAAAAGGAAAAGGATTTGCGCCAAGTGCGCCAAAAAGTTGGCATTGTTTTTCAGTTTCCAGAACATCAGTTATTCGAAGAAACGGTATTAAAAGATATTATGTTTGGGCCAATGAATTTTGGTGTATCTGAGAAAGAAGCTATTGAGCGTGCACATGCTTTAGTGAAGTTAGTTGGATTACCAGAAGCCGTTCTTGATAAGTCGCCATTTGACTTATCAGGGGGCCAAATGCGACGGGTTGCTATCGCAGGTGTCTTAGCAATGGAACCAGAAGCGATTGTATTAGACGAACCCACTGCAGGTTTAGATCCTAGAGGTCGTAAAGAAATTATGGACTTGTTTTATCGACTACACAAGGAACGTCATCTAACAACAATTCTAGTGACACATAGTATGGAGGATGCTGCTCGTTATGCAGATCGTATAGCTATTATGCATGAAGGGCACTGTGTATTAACTGGCACACCTTTGGAGATCTTTAGTGATGCAGAAAAACTCTCTCACTATCGTTTGGAAGTCCCTCAAATTATTCATTTTCAAAATCAACTTGAGCAGAAGATTGGTCGAAAGCTTCCAAGGTTATGCTTAACTGAAGAACAATTAGCAAAGACGATTGCGCAAGTTTTAAAAGAGGAGCGTGATCATCAATGATGGAAAAAATGATTTTTGGTCGTTTCATACCTGGAGATTCTTTTATACACAGGTTAGATCCGCGTTCCAAGCTAATATTTGTATTTGCGTTTATCATTGTGGTATTTTTGGCAAACAATACGCCTACATATATTGCGCTTTTTATTTTCACGCTAATCGCTATTTTAATGTCTCGTATTAAAGTGTACTTTTTGATTAATGGATTAAAACCTGTTTTAATCCTTATGGCTTTTACATTCTTATTGCATATATTCTTTACAAAAGAAGGACCATTGCTTTTTGAATGGAAATTTATCCATATTTACGAACAGGGATTAAGACAGGGTATTTATATTTCCGTTCGTTTCTTAGTATTGGTGTTTATCACGTCGATTTTAACGTTAACCACATCACCTATTTCGATTACGGATGGGATGGAAGTATTGTTAAATCCATTAAAAAAGTTAAAGTTGCCTGTTCATGAATTAGCATTAATGATGTCTATTTCATTGCGTTTTATACCAACATTAATGGATGAGACAGATAAAATTATGAAGGCTCAAATGGCAAGAGGTTCTGATCTTACTACAGGGCCAATCAAAGATAGAATAAAGGCTGTTGTACCACTATTAGTTCCGTTGTTTGTTAGTGCTTTTAAACGCGCTGAAGACTTAGCAACAGCAATGGAAGTACGAGGTTATCGAGGTGGAGAAGGAAGAACACGCTATCGAAAATTGAAATGGCGTATAGGTGATACTGTAGCACTCCTTTCCATCGTGGTTATGTCGGCCATTTTAGTATATTTACGTAGTTAATGAGTTATGAGTTAGGAGAAAAGCATAACGATGAAAAGAAGAATGAAAGCCACAATCGCATATGATGGTACCAATTTTTCTGGATACCAAGTACAGCCTAATAAGCGAACTGTACAAGAAGAGATTGAAAAGGTACTAACGAAAATGCATAAAGGTGAAATCATCCATGTGACTGCGAGTGGTCGAACGGATGCGAGAGTCCACGCAACAGGACAAGTAATCCATTTTGATACAACATTGTCCATTCCTCTTGATCGTTATGCACGTGCATTAAACGTCCAATTGCCACGAGATATTCGTGTGATGAAAGTGGAAGAAGTACCTGAAGATTTTCACGCGCGTTATAGTGTGCATGGTAAACAATATCGATATATTTGGTCTTGTGAAGAGATTCAAAGCCCTTTTAGACGTTTTTATGCGACACCCACAAATGGAATAAAACCGGATGTCAAAGCAATGGAGGAAGCAGCAAAGTACATTCTGGGGACTCATGATTTTTCATGCTTTTGTGCTTCGAACACAAGTGTGAAAGATAAAGTTCGTACAGTTTCTTCCTTAGCATTTGAGTGGCACGGAGAAGAGTTGCACATGGTAATTTGCGGAAATGGATTTTTATATAACATGGTCCGCATAATTGCAGGTACATTATGGGAAGTTGGTATTGGTAAACGTAGCCCTGATGAGTTGGCCAAAATCATTTCATCTATGGATAGAGGGAAGGCTGGTAAAACGGCGCCAGCACAGGGTTTATACCTTGAAAATGTCCATTATGAAGCTTGAAGCAACATTTCCAGGCGTTTTTATTGAAATGCTTGACTTACATCGCTTTTTGAGGTAAGATAACATATGGTATTTTCATTACCCCACAAGATAAGCCCCGAATCTTAGCTTTTGAGGATAAAGAAAACAATTGGAACAGAGTAATAGAAACAATTTGATAATTGTAGGAGGATACTAAAATGATGCGTACAACATTCATGGCTAAAGGTCACGAAGTAGAACGTAAATGGTTAGTTGTTGACGCTGAAGGCCAAACTCTTGGTCGTTTAGCTTCTGAAGTAGCTGCTATTTTACGTGGTAAACATAAAGCAATCTATACACCAAACGTTGATACTGGTGATCACGTGATCATCATCAACGCTGAAAAAATTGAGTTAACTGGTAACAAATTAAACGGTAAAATTTACTACCGTCACTCTCAATTTCCTGGTGGTTTAAAAACTCGCACAGCTGGCGAAATGAAAGAAAAATACCCAGTTAAAATGCTTGAGTTAGCAATCAAAGGCATGCTTCCTAAAAACTCTTTAGGTCGTCAAATGTTCAACAAACTACACGTTTACACTGGTTCTGAACATCCACATGCTGCACAAAAACCTGAAGCTTACGAGCTTCGCGGATAATAATTAGAGGAGGATACAACCTTGGCACAAGTTCAATATATCGGCACTGGTCGTCGTAAAAGCTCAACTGCCCGCGTACGTTTAGTACCAGGCGAAGGCAAAATCGTTATTAACAACCGCGACGTTGAAAACTACGTCCCATTCGCATCTTTACGCGAAGTTATTAAACAACCATTAGTAGCAACTGAAACTGTAGGTAGCTATGATATTTACGTTAACGTAAACGGTGGTGGTTTCACAGGTCAAGCTGGCGCAATCCGCCACGGTATCGCTCGTGCGTTACTAACAGTTGACCCTGATTTCCGTCCAGCACTTAAATCAGCAGGTCTACTTACTCGTGACCCTCGTATGAAAGAACGTAAAAAACCAGGTTTACGCGGCGCTCGTCGTGCACCACAATTCTCAAAACGTTAATTATGGCGTTTCAAGGCTCTTCTCTCACTTATGTGGTGGGGAGAGTCTTTTTTAATGCTTAAAAATAAAATACATATATTACATAATATTGATCATTGTAGATTAAAAAATTTGGTGGAGTTTGTGAAATTTTCATAAATAAAAAAGTATAATGGATAGAGAATTTAACATAGGAGAAGTGCGAATTGAAAAAACAAAATAGTTCTTATAGATGGATTGTTTTTAGTTCTGTTTTAATTGCTTATTTTCTAATCGTCAGTCAACGAACTGCACCAGGTTTAATCGCAGATAAACTAATGAACGAATTTAGTATTACGGCATCTGCTGTTGGTTTAATGACGAGTATTCAGTTTTTAGCATACTCAGGATTGCAAATTCCAGTCGGCTTGTTATCTGACCGATTTGGCCCAAATCGCTTCTTGATCGTAGGAGCACTTCTTAGTGGTTTAGGAACATTGCTTTATAGTGTTTCACCGAATGAGTATATGTTGTACATTGCAAGACTAATGGTTGGTATGGGTGATTCAACCATTTGGGTTAATTTAGTTTTAATATTAAGTCAATGGTTTAAAGTAGGAGAATTTACTCGATTACTTGGTGTAGCAGGAATGGCCGGAAGCCTTGGCTCATTGCTAGCGACAGTTCCATTTTCGTATGGGATTGCAATGCTTGGATGGAGAACAATATTTCTATCAACTGGGATAGTTTTATGTGTTTTAGCGTTACTTCTTTATTTTGTACTCTTGGTAAAACCGAAACGAATGGTATTTGAAAAGGCTCCGGATAAAAAGCAAAACCAAGCGAACAAAGATGAAAAAGCAATGACCATTTTAAAACGTTTGTTTTCTACTCGACAAGCTTGGGCTACATTCTTTTGTCACTTTGGTATTGTAGGTACGTATATTGGATTTATCGGTTCATGGGGTGTTCCCTATGGTATGGATGTATTTAATCTAAGTCGTGCATCAGCAAGCCAACTAATTATGTACGGACTTATTGGAGCAATTGTAGGTGCTCCATTAACAAGCTGGTTTATTAGTCGAAGGGAAAATATAAAAGTTACATATCTTATTATTCAAATTATTATTTTCTTTAGCTGGCTGACTTTTTTCTTTGTTGGAAACTTTTCATTTATGTTCGTAGTTTTCCTGCTTTTTATTATTGGTTTTGGGTGTGGTGCAAGTTCATTGACATTTGCCATTGTTCGAAAATCATTTCCAATGAAAGAGGTAGGAGTTGTAACAGGGTTTGCAAACACAGGTGGATTTATCAGTGCGGTATTGTTGCCAGCGCTTTTCGGAAAAGTGTTAGATCATTTCCATCATAGTTCCATTCTAGCTGGCTATCACTACGGACTTATTATTGCTGTTGTGTTTTCATCTATAGGAGTTGTTGGTAGTCTTTTGATTAAAGAGCCACAATTAGAGCAAATACAAGAAAATGCATAGTTGTTTCCTAATTCTTATCAGGTTGTAAATTCGCACGAGATGTCTTTTGCAATAGAACTCTATGCAATTTTGTTATGGAGGCAATCAATATTTTGGAGCAATCATGAAATAAAGTGAAAATCATACCCCTACAGATAGATTATTTACTAAATAATTTCGATTGAAATAAAAAAGTGACCGTAATATACGGCCACTTTTTTAATTAGTTTATATTTCTATCTATATAATTCTTTGTTTGCTTTTTCCCACTTATTAATATGATGGTAAATGCGGAATAGTAATTGTACAAATGGTTCCAATTTATTTGAAAAATGAATGACTACACTACTTGTTGCGAAGGAAAGCAATATACTTCCTATTACATCAGCAGGATAATGAACCCCGATATAAATACGAGATATTCCAACCATTGTTGCCCAAATTAGTATGAGATACTTCCATGGTGTCTTTCGTAAAAACAATGTCCAGAAAATAGCAAATACTAATACAGCATGATCACTAACAAAAGAAGAATCTGCAACATGTGAAACTAACTGATGTACATGGTGTGCTACAAATGGACGTGGATGATAATAGATAAAGTGAATAATTGCATTAACTATTAATGCAATAATTGCAGAAAAAGTAGCATATAAAGATGTATATCTTATTTCAATGCCTTTTTGCTTATTACCTATAAACCAAAGAAATACCAAAAGACAGACTACCGCATAAGGAAGACTATTCGAAAGAAATTCCATCAAAAAATCTAATGCTTTGGACTGTCCTGCCAATCCATTTATTTGTTGAAAAAGTTGATAATTCATGTTTTTAATTCCTCCTCAAATTGAAGAATCAACATAGTTTACATAGTACTGTTTAAGGATACGACCTTTAAAAGAAATTGTGGATAAATGCAAGATGAAAATATTATTAAAAATCTATTAAAAAGCGAATTGGGGATTTATTTTTGTGATAGATAAATCGTTCTATCTTTTAAAATATTGAACGACATATCTTTTTCTGTACGGGCATATGTTAGTGTAAAAAGGTGGTGGCTATGGTTTGAAGCGATGGCTCATATGGAGTGTAGTATTAGTAGCCTGCATACTACTAGTTGTTTATGAAACGAAAGCGTCCAATCGAGGTTTCTTCATTTCAGAAACTTTAGGTGGAGTCAAAGTTGTAGTAGATGCAGGGCATGGCGGAATAGACGGTGGTGCTTCAACGTCAGAACTCATTGAAAAAAATATTACATTAGCAATTGCAAAAAAAGTGGAAAAGCTCTTAAAGGAAAAGGGTGCAACAGTAGTCATGACTCGTACAAAAGATGACGATGTAATTGCTGAGCATACGCCAAATGCAGAGTTTAGTACACTCCGAGAACGGAAGAAGGAAGACATTTTTCTAAGAGAGGAATTGGTTAAAAAAGCAAACCCGGATATATTTATTACAATCCATGCAAATGCAATTCCAGAATCAAAGTGGCATGGAGCTCAAGTGTTTTATCATAAAGATGGACATCCAGCAGGTGAACTGTTAGCCAATTCAATACAAACATCGATTAGAGAACAGCTTAAGAATACAAATCGTGAAGCACTTGCCATTAAGCAAGTCTATTTACTGAAAAAGGCTCAAATGCCATCAGTACTTGTAGAAACAGGTTTTTTAAGCAACCCTCAGGAAGCAGAATTACTTTCCTCACCAAATTATCAACAAAAAATGGCAGAAGCAATCGTAGCTGGTATCGAGCGTTATTCAGATTCTACGGTAGAGTAAATAACGCGACATACTAATCCAAAAGCGTTATGATATACTATATTCGATATGATAATTAGAGGAGTGTCTACAGTGATTAATGAACAACAAGTTCGAGAATTAGTGGGAGAATTAAAAGATCCTTTTCTACATAAAACATTAACTGAAACAGGCGGTATTGTTGAGGTTTCAATTAAAGAAGAAAAGGAACATGTCAGTGTAAAAATCGCAATAGCGAAAACAAATACACCAGAACAACTTGCTCTTCAAATGGAAATCGTTAATGTATTAAAGGGTGCAGGATGTAAAACAGTTGGGATTCGTTTCTCAGAACTTCCAGCAGAAGCAATCGAAAAATTCCGGGGTACTGCTACACGAAGAGAAGCACAAGATTTACTTTCCCCATTAAATAAAGTGAAATTTATCTCTATTGCTTCTGGGAAAGGTGGAGTTGGTAAGTCAACTGTATCTGTTAATTTAGCTGTTGCACTTTCTCGACTAGGAAAAAAAGTTGGACTAATTGATGCAGATATCTATGGTTTTAGTGTCCCAGATATGATGGGTGTACAAACAATGCCTGTTGTGGAAGAAAATCGTATCATCCCAGTTGAACGCTTTGGTGTGAAGATGATTTCTATGGGATTCTTTGTAGAAAATAATGCACCAGTTGTATGGCGTGGCCCAATGCTTGGAAAAGTATTAGATCAATTCTTCAAAGATGTGGATTGGGGAGAACTTGATTACTTATTATTGGACTTACCTCCAGGTACAGGAGATGTAGCGCTTGATATTCACCAAATGCTACCTGAGTCTAATGAGATTGTAGTAACAACTCCGCATCCAACAGCAGCTTTTGTAGCGGCTCGTGCAGGTGCTATGGCAATTAAAACAGAACATAACATTTTAGGTGTTATTGAAAATATGTCTTGGTTCCAATCAAACGTATCAGGAGAACGTGAATATGTATTTGGTCAAGGTGGCGGTCCAAAACTAGCTGATGAACTTCGCACAGAATTACTTGGACAAATACCACTAGGCCAACCAGATTGGAATGATGTTGACTTTGCTCCATCTGTATATGCAAAGAACCATTCAACTGGACAAATTTATCTTGAAATCGCACAACGTGTAATTGATAAATTAGATAAAGAATAACAAAAAGGGATGAATCCTAAATTGATTCATCCCTTTTTATATCGTTTGCTGCTCTTAACCCTGTCCTTGTTTATTATCGGATGAACTGCCACCGCCGCCACCCCGCCGCCACCGCCGCCAGAAGATTTCTCACCACTTTTTCCACTGCCAGCAGATTGAATAAGTTTTGACCATTTTTCTTGCATCATAGGGCTGTTGATGACTTCTGCGATGACTTTTTGCATTTCTTCTTTATTGTTTGCCGATTTCATTATTTTTTCCAATTGCTTTTGCATATCGGGTTGTGAGAAGAATTGCTCTAAATCCTTTTGGAAAGAAGCGTCTTTCATCAAATCCTTGAGTAAATCTTGTTGTTCTTTTTTTAAGCTTTTTGCAAAGGTCTCCCGAAACTTAGGATCTTCAAATTGCTTCTTCCAGTATTCTTCTGCCTTTTTTGAAAGTAGCGTATCCTGGATTGCTGTATTCACATCTTTATGGTCTAGTACAAGTAACTCACGTAGTGATTGGTCTTCCAACAATTTTCTAAATACCTTTTTCCCTTCTTCCGTTTGCAATGCATCAAGAGTGGACTTTTTTATATCATCATAAGATTGGGTGGATTGTGGAGCAGCTGCGGAACAACCAGACAATACAAGGAGTAGAACTGTGAAACCTAAGGCTTTTTTCAACATATACCTTCCCTCACTTTTTGCATAAGTCGTTTCAATTATTGTTCACAAATGTCGAGGGGAATATGTATGGAATGAGGGAAGAAATAGATTTTTTCGAAATTCGTTGTTAGAATGAAACAAGAACTTATAAAAACGGAGGCTTTTTAGTCGTGACGATACGAAATTGGGTTAAATTTGCTTTTAGAGCACTCATAATTGGTGGGATTGTGACCGGTTTAATGAGTCTAATCGTTCGTTGGGGCGATTTTTATGCTCTTCAATTTTCAAAAGGTCAATGGGGAGAAGCATTTGGAGCATTATTATGGTTTATCTTTCTTGGATTTACTATGAGTATGGTTTGCCAAATGGGGTATTTTGCCTATTTAACGGTCCATCAAATAGGTGTTAATATTTGCCGCTCATTAACTTTATGGAATTGGGTACAAATATTATTAATGATTATTGCATTATTGGATGTTATTCTTTTCCGTTTCAAGCCATATGCACATAATGCTGGTGACTGGATTCTATACATAGGGTTATTACTCGTGTTAATCGCTTCGGCAATTTTGACAGCGATTAAAAAAGTGAAAATGACTGGCAAAAAGCATATCTTGATTTCAGCATTATTCTTTATGATTTTTGTAAGTATTATTGAATGGTTAATTGCACTTTGGGTAAGAACATCGGGTGGTAATGAATACATTACTATTTTATTATTCCCAATCATTGCGGTAAATGCATTCCAACTATTGGAGTTACCAAAGTATAATGCACAATCTGCAGAGGATATAAAGAAACGTGAAGAACGCCGTAATGCACGCAAAGCACAAGATAAGAAAAATAATATTGCTAAGAATGGTCAAACATCGAAAACAAAATAACAACAAAAAGTCAAAATGAAAAAGGGACTACCTAAGTAAGCGATACACTTATGGTAGTCCCTTTTTACAATTAGGCTTAGATTTTTGCCAACTTTATTGTGGGGATTTTTTTGTTTTGATTGAGTATCCAAAAATCGTCTCTTCTATAGGTTGGAAATTATTATTCTCAATTAATTGATTTATTTCTTTCAGTTTAAAACGATCTTCTTGGTGATACGGAATGGCGATGATATCACCTTTTGAAAGTTTTAACTCTTCTCTACTTGATAGAATTTTCGAAGCAGCTAACATATTTATTTGTTCCTTCCATAAAACTTTTGTTACATCAGGGAGGAAAACATAATCCTTCGTTCTAAACCAAAGAGGTGGTTGCTTCATAATGGAGTGAAAAATACTAATTTCCTTTTCAAGTAGAGAAGGATCTGTTTCGTAATAGTCGCTGTTTTTTCCCAATAATCCTATCGGAATGTTTTTTGATTGGATTACTTTAACTAGTGTAGGCGATCTCTCCAATAAATCCGTGTCGACCATTAATAATGGGTATGGAGTTTTGGCTTCGTTCAACCACTCGATAAAGTCTGCATCTGCATAGGATAAATCAATTGTTAAAGACATGCCATAGTTTCCCTTGGTTATAACATTAGGTTCATCTGTTAAACGAAAAACTTCTAATATAGAATTTTTAGAAGGTATAAAGATTAACAGTAAAGCAAGCATAATAATCATCAAAGTAAATATTCTTTTTATCAGGATGTTCACCTCCTCGCTATATATATGATTGGTAATAGCATTTTAAAACTTTTTGATATAAGTGTTGACAATACATTGAAATCAGCGTATAGTTATCAACGTTGACTCGTTAAGAGAAAACAATTAATAAATTAAGATTTAGAGATTCTGAAAAAAAGTTTTTGACTTTTAAAAACAGATGTGATAAGATATTTAAGTCGTTAAGGCGACAAGATATGAACCTTGAAAACTGAACAAGCAAGACGTTAATCAATAAACTTTGATTACTAACTTTTGTTAGTAACAAGGACAAACAATAGATATCATCTTTTGATGATACGCTAGCAAAGCTAATGAGCTTTCAAACTTTACTTTTATGGAGAGTTTGATCCTGGCTCAGGACGAACGCTGGCGGCGTGCCTAATACATGCAAGTCGAGCGAATGACAGGGAGCTTGCTCCCTTGATTTAGCGGCGGACGGGTGAGTAACACGTGGGCAACCTGCCCTGTAGACTGGGATAACTTCGGGAAACCGGAGCTAATACCGGATAATCCATTTCCTCTCATGGGGAAATGTTGAAAGGCGCTTTCGCGTCACTACAGGATGGGCCCGCGGTGCATTAGCTAGTTGGTGGGGTAACGGCCTACCAAGGCGACGATGCATAGCCGACCTGAGAGGGTGATCGGCCACATTGGGACTGAGACACGGCCCAAACTCCTACGGGAGGCAGCAGTAGGGAATCTTCCACAATGGACGAAAGTCTGATGGAGCAACGCCGCGTGAGTGATGAAGGTTTTCGGATCGTAAAACTCTGTTGTAAGGGAAGAACAAGTACGTTAGGAAATGAACGTACCTTGACGGTACCTTATTAGAAAGCCACGGCTAACTACGTGCCAGCAGCCGCGGTAATACGTAGGTGGCAAGCGTTGTCCGGATTTATTGGGCGTAAAGCGCGCGCAGGCGGTTTCTTAAGTCTGATGTGAAAGCCCACGGCTTAACCGTGGAGGGTCATTGGAAACTGGGAGACTTGAGTGCAGAAGAGGAAAGTGGAATTCCAAGTGTAGCGGTGAAATGCGTAGAGATTTGGAGGAACACCAGTGGCGAAGGCGACTTTCTGGTCTGTAACTGACGCTGAGGCGCGAAAGCATGGGGAGCAAACAGGATTAGATACCCTGGTAGTCCATGCCGTAAACGATGAGTGCTAAGTGTTAGGGGGTTTCCGCCCCTTAGTGCTGCAGCTAACGCATTAAGCACTCCGCCTGGGGAGTACGACCGCAAGGTTGAAACTCAAAGGAATTGACGGGGGCCCGCACAAGCGGTGGAGCATGTGGTTTAATTCGAAGCAACGCGAAGAACCTTACCAGGTCTTGACATCCCAATGACCGCTCTAGAGATAGAGTTTTCCCTTCGGGGACATTGGTGACAGGTGGTGCATGGTTGTCGTCAGCTCGTGTCGTGAGATGTTGGGTTAAGTCCCGCAACGAGCGCAACCCTTAATCTTAGTTGCCATCATTTAGTTGGGCACTCTAAGGTGACTGCCGGTGACAAACCGGAGGAAGGTGGGGATGACGTCAAATCATCATGCCCCTTATGACCTGGGCTACACACGTGCTACAATGGACGGTACAAAGAGTCGCTAACTCGCGAGAGCACGCTAATCTCATAAAACCGTTCTCAGTTCGGATTGTAGGCTGCAACTCGCCTACATGAAGCCGGAATCGCTAGTAATCGCGGATCAGCATGCCGCGGTGAATACGTTCCCGGGCCTTGTACACACCGCCCGTCACACCACGAGAGTTTGTAACACCCGAAGTCGGTGAGGTAACCTTTTGGAGCCAGCCGCCGAAGGTGGGATAGATGATTGGGGTGAAGTCGTAACAAGGTAGCCGTATCGGAAGGTGCGGCTGGATCACCTCCTTTCTAAGGAATATTTCGGAGATAAGTTCTTGGATCTTATAAGATTAACGCTTGCTGTTCAGTTTTGAAGGCTCATAGCTTTCAAAACATTGTTCTTTGAAAACTGGATAAAACGACATTGAAGAAATTCTTAAGTAACACATTTTTTTATATTAAGTTTTAATTTTTTAGGCTTAATAACTTATAGGTTAAGTTATTAAGGGCGCATGGCGGATGCCTTGGCACTAGAAGCCGATGAAGGACGGCACTAACACCGATATGCTTCGGGGAGCTGTAAGTAAGCTATGATCCGGAGATTTCCGAATGGGGGAACCCACTATTCGTAATGGAATAGTATCTTGACGTGAATACATAGCGTCTTGATGGCAGACTCAGGGAACTGAAACATCTAAGTACCTGAAGGAAGAGAAAGAAATTTCGATTCCCTTAGTAGCGGCGAGCGAAACGGGAAGAGCCCAAACCAAGAGGCTTGCCTCTTGGGGTTGTAGGACACTCTATACGGAGTTACAAAGGAATGAATTAGACGAAGCGGTTTGGAAAGACCCACCAAAGAAGGTAACAGTCCTGTAGTCAAAAGTTCATTCCCTCCAGAGTGGATCCTGAGTACGGCGGAACACGTGAAATTCCGTCGGAATCTGGGAGGACCATCTCCCAAGGCTAAATACTCTCTAGTGACCGATAGTGAACCAGTACCGTGAGGGAAAGGTGAAAAGCACCCCGGGAGGGGAGTGAAAGAGATCCTGAAACCATGTGCCTACAAGTAGTTAGAGCCCGTTAATGGGTGATAGCGTGCCTTTTGTAGAATGAACCGGCGAGTTACGATTACATGCAAGGTTAAGTTGAAAAGACGGAGCCGTAGCGAAAGCGAGTCTGAATAGGGCGAATTTAGTATGTGGTTGTAGACCCGAAACCAGGTGATCTACCCATGTCCAGGGTGAAGGTAAGGTAACACTTACTGGAGGCCCGAACCCACGCACGTTGAAAAGTGCGGGGATGAGGTGTGGGTAGCGGAGAAATTCCAATCGAACTTGGAGATAGCTGGTTCTCTCCGAAATAGCTTTAGGGCTAGCCTCGTGATTGAGAATCTTGGAGGTAGAGCACTGTTTGAACTAGGGGTCCATCCCGGATTACCGAATTCAGACAAACTCCGAATGCCAATGATTTATGCACGGGAGTCAGACTGCGAGTGATAAGATCCGTAGTCAAAAGGGAAACAGCCCAGACCACCAGCTAAGGTCCCAAAGTAATTGTTAAGTGGAAAAGGATGTGACGTTGCTTAGACAACCAGGATGTTGGCTCAGAAGCAGCCACCATTTAAAGAGTGCGTAATAGCTCACTGGTCGAGTGACGCTGCGCCGAAAATGTATCGGGGCTAAACAATTCACCGAAGCTGTGGATAGACATCTATGATGTCTGTGGTAGGAGAGCGTTCTAAGTGCTGTGAAGTCAGACCGGAAGGACTGGTGGAGCGCTTAGAAGTGAGAATGCCGGTATGAGTAGCGAAAGATGGGTGAGAATCCCATCCACCGAATGACTAAGGTTTCCTGAGGAAGGCTCGTCCTCTCAGGGTTAGTCGGGACCTAAGCCGAGGCCGATAGGCGTAGGCGATGGATAACAGGTTGATATTCCTGTACCACCTCCCTACCATTTGAGTAATGGGGGGACACAGTAGGATAGGGTAAGCGCACTGTTGGTTATGTGCGTCTAAATAGTAAGGCGTGAGAGTAGGCAAATCCGCTCTCTATAACGTTGAGCTATGATGGCGAGCGGATTTTCCGCGAAGTTCCTGATTTCACACTGTCAAGAAAAGCCTCTAGCGAGGTAGGAGGTGCCCGTACCGCAAACCGACACAGGTAGTCGAGGAGAGAATCCTAAGGTGAGCGAGAGAACTCTCGTTAAGGAACTCGGCAAAATGACCCCGTAACTTCGGGAGAAGGGGTGCTCTAGTAGGGTGCAAGCCCGAGAGAGCCGCAGTGAATAGGCCCAGGCGACTGTTTAGCAAAAACACAGGTCTCTGCAAAACCGTAAGGTGACGTATAGGGGCTGACGCCTGCCCGGTGCTGGAAGGTTAAGGGGATTGCTTAGCGTAAGCGAAGGTGAGAACCGAAGCCCCAGTAAACGGCGGCCGTAACTATAACGGTCCTAAGGTAGCGAAATTCCTTGTCGGGTAAGTTCCGACCCGCACGAAAGGCGTAACGATCTGGGCACTGTCTCAACGAGAGACTCGGTGAAATTATAGTACCTGTGAAGATGCAGGTTACCCGCGACAGGACGGAAAGACCCCGTGGAGCTTTACTGTAGCCTGATATTGAATTTTGGTACAGCTTGTACAGGATAGGTAGGAGCCTGAGAAACCGGAGCGCCAGCTTCGGTGGAGGCGTCCTTGGGATACTACCCCAGCTGTATTGAAATTCTAACCCGTACCCCTATATCGGGGTAGGAGACAGTGTCAGGCGGACAGTTTGACTGGGGCGGTCGCCTCCTAAAGAGTAACGGAGGCGCCCAAAGGTTCCCTCAGAATGGTTGGAAATCATTCGTAGAGTGTAAAGGCACAAGGGAGCTTGACTGCGAGACCTACAAGTCGAGCAGGGTCGAAAGACGGGCTTAGTGATCCGGTGGTTCCGCATGGAAGGGCCATCGCTCAACGGATAAAAGCTACCCCGGGGATAACAGGCTTATCTCCCCCAAGAGTCCACATCGACGGGGAGGTTTGGCACCTCGATGTCGGCTCATCGCATCCTGGGGCTGTAGTCGGTCCCAAGGGTTGGGCTGTTCGCCCATTAAAGCGGTACGCGAGCTGGGTTCAGAACGTCGTGAGACAGTTCGGTCCCTATCCGTCGTGGGCGTAGGAAATTTGAGAGGAGCTGTCCTTAGTACGAGAGGACCGGGATGGACACACCGCTGGTGTACCAGTTGTTCTGCCAAGAGCATCGCTGGGTAGCTATGTGTGGACGGGATAAGTGCTGAAAGCATCTAAGCATGAAGCCCCCCTCAAGATGAGATTTCCCATTACGCAAGTAAGTAAGATCCCTTGAAGACGACAAGGTAGATAGGTTCGAGGTGGAAGTGTGGTGACACATGGAGCTGACGAATACTAATAGATCGAGGACTTAACCAAAAGTTTATTTAAGAACTTCAATGAATGTTTATCCAGTTTTGAAAGAACAAATCTTTCTTTTAAATAGTCTAGTAATGATGGCAAAGAGGTCACACCTGTTCCCATGCCGAACACAGAAGTTAAGCTCTTTAGCGCCAATGGTAGTTGGGGGCTGTCCCCCTGCGAGAGTAGGACGTTGCTAGGCTTACTAAGGTACTGCTGAATGATCAGTAGTACCTTTTTTATATTAGTATAACAAGCAAAAGATTTGTTAATCAAAATGCTAAATAAGAAGAAAAAAGGATTTAAATAAAGGGGTTGAAATTACTTTACTTAAATCATTTGTAGATTTAATAAAACAAAATTATCTAATTTTTTAATGAAATTACTTGCAACTTTTTAATATCCTGTTATAATAATAAATGTGTTAGAGATAATTTAATAATATTGTTCCGAAGTAGCTCAGTTGGTAGCAGCATCTGACTGTTAATCAGAGGGTCGCAGGTTCGAGTCCTGCCTTCGGAGCCATTTTTTTGTCTGTGCTTCCATAGCTCAGTAGGTAGAGTGCTTCCATGGTAAGGAAGAGGTCACCGGTTCGAGCCCGGTTGGAAGCTTACAAATTTTTTAAGCAAAGAAAATTAAATTATTTTTATTTAAGGGTTGCAAAATCTATTGAAAGATGATATTATAATTCTTGTCCTGTTAAAGACTTAACATTTTTAAAGGCCCCTTGGTCAAGCGGTTAAGACACCGCCCTTTCACGGCGGTAACACGAGTTCGAATCTCGTAGGGGTCACCACTTAGATTAATATTTAATGGAGGATTAGCTCAGCTGGGAGAGCATCTGCCTTACAAGCAGAGGGTCGGCGGTTCGATCCCGTCATCCTCCACCATAATGTTTCGGAGGGGTAGCGAAGAGGCTAAACGCGGCGGACTGTAAATCCGCTCCTTCGGGTTCGGCAGTTCGAATCTGCCCCCCTCCACCATCTATTGGGGTATAGCCAAGCGGTAAGGCAACGGATTTTGATTCCGTCATGCCCTGGTTCGAATCCAGGTACCCCAGCCATTTTTATTTTTTGAGTCATTAGCTCAGTTGGTAGAGCATCTGACTTTTAATCAGAGGGTCGCTGGTTCGAATCCTGCATGACTCATTCTTATAAATAAAACCTTCTTCTACTTTTAGAAGAAGGTTTTATTTTTTTATAGCTCAGAAATTCTTTAATTTGTTTACCTATAAATCCTGATCGATTTTTAAAGTAGAAGATTGATTCTAAAAATGAATTATTAATCAAGAAGTTTTATGTAAAAGATAATGATAATTCTGAATTGAATAAAAATACAAAAAACTGTCTTGTTGAGCCATGGATATACCTACAGTTACAATAGAAATAGCTAAAAAAGGGGGTATCATTTCGTGGAATCATTAAAGATATCAATAATCGGAGTTCCTATGGATATGGGTCAAATGCGAAGGGGCGTAGATATGGGACCAAGTGCAATTCGTTATGCTGGTGCATTGGAACGCCTAGAAAGCATTGGACACACAGTAATTGATGAAGGTGATATTATTATTGATCACTCCAAAAAAGAAGAATCACCAGATACAAAATTGAGAAACTTAGAGGCAGTTATTAATGCCAATATAGAGTTAGCAAATAAAGTACATGATGTGGTTACGACAGGAGGATTTCCATTAGTATTAGGTGGTGACCATAGTATCGCAATTGGTACGTTAGCTGGAATAGCTGATTACTATGAAAATTTAGGTGTTATTTGGTTCGACGCTCATGCAGATATGAACACTAGTGAGACATCACCTTCAGGAAATATTCATGGAATGCCTTTAGCTGTTAGTTTAGGGTTAGGACACGATAAGCTAGTCAATATTAGGAATTATGCTCCTAAAGTTAAACCGGAAAATATTGTAATTATTGGAGCGCGTTCTATTGATGAAGGGGAAAAAAGGTTAATTCATAATAAAGGCATTAAAGTATATACCATGCATGAGATCGATCGCTTAGGAATGACGGATGTGATACAAGACGCGATTATACATTTAAAAGGTCAGAATGTAGATGGTGTACATTTATCATTAGATCTTGATGGCATTGATCCGCTTTATACGCCAGGGGTAGGGACACCAGTACCTGGTGGTATTACTTATCGAGAAAGTCATTTAGCAATGGAGATGTTACAAGAGTCGGGTTTAATCACTTCAGCAGAGTTTGTAGAGGTTAATCCAATACTTGATGAAAGAAATAAAACAGCAGATGTGGCTGTTGCTTTAATGGGATCACTATTTGGAGAGACGCTAGTTTAATTAATCAAAAGGATGAGCAAAAAAATGCTTGTCCTTTTTATTTGTTTATTTAATGTCTTTTGTAAACTTATTAAGTTAATGTAAATTTTTAACTAATGTGGCGAATTTAAAAAAGATATAACAAATAAAAGGAAAGTATTGGTATAATGGAATTAATGTCTTTTTAAGAATATGTATATATTACCAGACTCTAAAATAAAAAAATATAAAAAGAAATGAAACCCAATGAGGAATCTTTTCGTATATTATAGCAGCCGCATGGCGGAGGGAAAATCACATGGATGCGTTAATTAACAAAAGAATAAAGCAAGTGCTGAAAGGTGACCAACATGCGTATTCAGATATTGTGAGCCTCTATCAGCAAAAAGTATATCAAATATGCTACCGCATGCTTAATAATCAACACGAAGCTGAAGATTTAGCTCAAGAGGCTTTCATACGTGCGTATACAAATTTACACACTTTCGATTTAACACGGAAATTCTCAACGTGGTTATTTCGCATAGCTACGAATTTATGTATAGACCGAATAAGGAAAAAGAAACCGGACTATTACTTAGATGCAGAAGTGACAGGTACAGAGGGACTTAATATGTATTCTCAAATTTCATCATCGGATCGACTTCCAGAAGAAGAAGTTGAACGAATGGAGTTGCAAGAGAGGATTCAATATGAAATTAATTGCTTGCCAGATAAGTATCGAACTGTCATTATTCTAAAGTATATTGAGGAATTACCACTACAAGAAATTAGCGAGATTCTGGATATGCCACTTGGAACTGTAAAAACACGCATTCACCGAGGACGTGAAGCGCTGAGAAAGCAATTGAGCAAGTTGTAGGAGGAGGTTTCACTATGAGTAGATGCCCTGAGCATATTGTGCAATTTATGCATGAATATCTAGATGGGGATATAAGTCACGAACATGAGCAAGAGCTGAAGGCACATATGCGAAATTGTGAGGATTGCCAAAAGCACATGCAAGAGTTAACAACTACTATTGCGTTCGTGAAAAGTGCAGCCGTTATCGAAGCACCTCCAAATTTCGTAGAGCATGTTATGCAAAGGCTTCCTAAAAGAAAAATTCGTAGTAGTGCACAACGATGGTTACGTAGACATCCGATTTTGGTAGCAGCAGCAATGTTCTGCATTTTAATGAGTGCCTCACTTTTTTCAGATTATAAAAATGATCAAGAATTTGCGTTTACAAAGCAACCTAACCTACAAGTCGAAGGTCAAACGGTTATTGTCCCTGAAGGCAAAACTGTAAAAGGTGATATTGTTGTAAAGAATGGGGATATTGTAGTAAAGGGTGAAGTTGATGGGAATATTACCGTTATTAATGGTAAATACATGGCTTCAACTGCAAATGTTACTGGGCAAATAGAGGAAGTTGATCAAGTCTTTGAATGGCTTTGGTATAAAATTAAAAGCAGTGCCAAAACTGCTTGGTCTTTTATTGATAAAAGTGAATAAACTAATGGAGAAGTCTACTTATAAAAAGTGGACTTTTCTGCTTCATACGGGCGGAAAGAATAGTAGTTGTGCTATAATATTTGTATACGTACTCGCTAGAAAAGTGGGGGATCCACATGTCGTTTATTAATGAATTTACACAGTTTACGAACAACCAATGGGTAAGAATTATATTAAATATAATTGATATTTTATTAGTCTGGTTGGTTATTTATAATATATTAACACTGATTCGTGGTACGAAAGCGGTTCAGCTATTAAAGGGAATATTCGTCATTATTATCATTCGAATTATTACCGTTTACTTTGGGCTTACAACCCTAGGCTGGATGACGAAACAGGTTATTGATTATGGGTTCTTAGCAATTATTATTATATTCCAACCTGAATTACGTAGAGCTTTAGAACAATTAGGACGAGGTAAGCTGTTTGCTAGAAGTAATTTGCAAGAGGAAGAAGAGCAAGCTCGCTTAATCTCTGCCATGTCTAAGTCGGTTAGTTATATGGCAAAACGCCGTATAGGTGCACTAATTTCAATCGAAAGAGAAACAGGTTTAAATGATTATATTGAAACAGGTATTCCAATGTATTCTGAGATTTCATCAGAACTATTGATTAATATCTTTATTCCTAATACACCACTTCATGATGGAGCGGTTATTGTTCAAAAAAATAAAGTAGCAGCTGCGGCCTGTTATTTACCTCTCTCAGAGAGTCCATTCATTTCGAAAGAGCTTGGCACACGTCATCGTGCAGCAATTGGTATTAGTGAAGTAACAGATGCTGTAACGATTATTGTTTCTGAGGAAACAGGTGCGATTAGCTTAACCATTAACGGAGATTTACATCGTGATTTATCGATTGAGGAATTTGAATCCCGTCTAAAACGTGTATGGTTTGGAGTAACAACTACAGCAATAGGTACCTCCAAATGGAACTGGAGGGGGGATAAAAAGTGATGGATAAACTAATAGATAGTCCATGGTTTTTACGTATTACTGCACTTGCTTTAACATTGTTAATCTTCTTTACAGTGAAATCTGAAACAAGTGAGAATAATACAACTACAACTTCTGACCGTCAAGCTGAAGTGATTCATGATATCCCTGTAGAAGTACATTATGATAATGAAAATTTAATTGTATCAGGTGTTCCAAAGACGGTGGACGTTTCGATACGAGGTCCATTGGCGGTTGTATTAAGGACAAAAGCATTTAAGGATTATCATGTATATTTAGACTTGAGTAAAGCAACGATTGGGCAACATAAAGTAAAATTCGAATATAAAGGTTTTTCAGATAAGCTGAAAGTTCAAATCCTACCAGCAATAGCAGATATATCAATTGAAGAAAAGGTAACGCGCACTTTTAAAGTAGACCCTGATTTTAATGAAAGTCAACTATCTCCTAACTATTTTTTAAAGGCAATCGCAGCAACTCCAAATGAAGTTACTGTTACGGGTGCAAAAAACGTAGTAGACAGTATTGCTTATGTGAAAGCAATGTTATCTGGTGAATCAGGGGTTACAGAGTCCTTTACAAGAGATGCTCCTGTAAAAGTGCTCGATCGTGATATGAACAAATTAGACGTTTTGATCAGCCCAGCAACGGTACCAGTGAAAGTTGACATTGGGGAGTATAATAAGGAAGTGCCAATTTCGCTAAATGCACAAGGCAGTCCAAAAGATAACTTGAAAGTAAAATCGTTGAAAGCAGAGACAAGCCATGTTACATTGTTTGGACCGAAAAGCGAATTAGATAAAATAAGTTCATTACCGGTTGATGTGGATGTTTCGAATTTAAAAAAATCAGATGATGTCATTGTTAATTTATCGAAACCTTCTGGTGTAACAAGATTATCAACAAATCAATTTAAAGTTCATGTTACATTAGAAGAATCTACTATACCTACTAACAAACAAGAAGACAAAGGGAATCAAAAAAATAAAGAGACTTCAAGTATAACTTCAACTACAATAGAAAATATAAAAGTAAGTATTAGAAATCTAGATACGGATCATTACACTATTGATGATCCAAATCATTATGTATCATTAACAATAACTGGTGACGAGCAAAAAATTGCCAACATGAATGCCTCAGATTTTCAACTTTATGTTGATGCATCTGATGTTGTAGAAGGCACTAATACTTTGGAAGTGCAAGGGGATAGCCCTTCTGATATAACATGGAAAGCAATGCCAAGCTCAATTAAGCTAAATATTAGTCAAATTTCATAAAATCTAAGCAAAAAATATGGCATACAGTTTTGAAGGAGAGAATAACAAAATGGGTAAATATTTCGGAACAGACGGCGTCCGCGGAGTCGCCAATAGTGAGCTGACACCTGAGTTAGCATTTAAATTGGGACGCTTCGGAGGGTACGTTTTAACGAAAGAAACCACAGAACGTCCGAAAGTATTAATAGGACGAGATACACGTATTTCTGGTGAAATGCTAGAAGGGGCACTTGTTGCAGGTTTACTATCAGTAGGTGCAGAAGTAATGCGTTTAGGTGTTATTAGCACTCCAGGAGTTGCTTATTTAACACGCGCTATGAGTGCTCAAGCTGGTGTAATGATTTCAGCATCTCACAACCCTGTGGCAGATAACGGTATTAAATTCTTTGGACCAGATGGATTCAAACTATCAGACGCACAAGAAGAGGAAATTGAAGCCCTACTAGATCAAGAACATGACAATTTGCCACGCCCAATAGGTGCAGATTTAGGTTCAGTAACCGACTATTTTGAAGGTGGCCAAAAATACATTCAATTCTTAAAACAAACTGTTTATGAAGATTTTACTGGGATTCATATTGCATTAGACTGTGCTCACGGTGCAACATCATCATTAGCTACACACTTATTTGCAGATTTAGAAGCAGACTTATCAACGATGGGCTCATCACCTAATGGTTTAAATATTAATGATGGAGTTGGGTCAACACATCCGGAAAAGTTAGCGCAATTCGTTGTAGAAAAAGGCGCTAACGTTGGTTTAGCATTCGACGGAGATGGCGACCGTTTAATCGCGGTTGATGAAAAAGGACAAATTGTCGATGGCGACCAAATTATGTATATCTGCGGAAAGCATTTATATGAAAAAGGCATGTTAAAGCAAGACACCATTGTTTCAACTGTTATGAGTAATATGGGCTTCTACAAAGGACTAGAAGAACATGGCATGCACAGTGTTCAAACAAAAGTAGGCGATCGATATGTAGTAGAAGCAATGCGTGAAGGAAACTACAATCTCGGTGGTGAACAATCAGGCCATATCGTATTCCTAGACCATAACACAACTGGTGATGGTTTACTTACAGGTCTTCAATTAGTCAATACCATGAAAGTAACAGGAAAAAAACTATCAGAACTTGCTTCTGAAATGACCATCTTCCCACAAAAATTGATTAATGTTCGAGTAACTGATAAACATGCTGTAACAGAAAATGAAAAAGTAGCAGCAATCATTGGACAAGTTGAAACTGAAATGAATGGCGATGGACGTGTCCTAGTAAGACCTTCCGGCACAGAGCCGTTAGTCCGTGTGATGGTTGAAGCACCATCAAGTGAATTATGTGAAACATACTGCACACGCATTGCAGATGTTGTCCGTGATGAAATGGGATTAAAAGATTAATAAGAATACTAATGAGAAATCACATAAGCGTATAAACAAGTATTTATGCGATTTCCCTACATAAACTAAATTGCAATGGAGATATCCTAAAAAATAATTTTTGGGATATCTCTTTTTATGTTTAATTGAATTTTATAGTTTTTCAATCCCTAGAAAAGTCCAGCTGTAGCAGAATCCAAAAGTTTCTACAATCAAATGAAATCAAGATGGATGTTTAAAATTTTTTTCTTGTGGAAGAGTATAAATATAGGATGAGAAAACTTTTGTCCTTCAAACTAAAAGGAGATGTTAATATTGGCTAAAGTAGCAGCAGTAGTAACAAATCTAGTTGAAGACGTGGAATTCACAGAACCTGTAAAAGCACTTCAAGAGGCTGGTCATAATGTAGTAACAATTGAAAAGACAGCGGGTAGTGAAGTTGAAGGAAAACACGGTACCAAGATTAAAATTGACCAATCAATCGATGATGTGTCAGTGGATGATTTTGATGCATTACTTATTCCAGGTGGGTTCTCACCGGATCAATTAAGAGCAGATGATCGATTTGTTAATTTTGCTAAAGGATTTATGGATGCAAAGAAACCAGTATTCGCAATTTGTCATGGACCTCAATTATTGATTACAGCCAAAACGCTTGATGGTCGAGATGCAACAGGGTATAAATCAATCCGTGTTGATATGGAAAATGCAGGGGTAAAATATCAAGATAAAGAAGTAGTCGTTTGCCAAAATCAATTGGTGACAAGTCGTACTCCAGATGATATCCCTGCCTTTAACCGAGAGATTGTAAAATTATTGAAGTAATTAAAATTAGATACCATTGAAATTACAAGGAGCTGTCCAAAGACAACTTTTGGATAGCTTTTTCTCTCACTTTAATGTGTCTTCTCTTTCCTAACACAGCGTGAAACTGCTAATATAAAAAAATTAAAATTTAATAATGATTTTTTAAAAAAGTTGAAACAATATGAGGCATTGAGCGTATACTATAATGATTATTTATTTTTCACAGTTGAAAACCTTTTCATTACAGGTTTGTAATTGACTATGAAAGTTGTTTTCAGTATGATGAAACTGCTAAGAAATTAAGAGGTCTAACTTTTTAATAAATTAGTATAGTTATGCTAAGGAGGATCGTATTGAAGCATTAAATCGGAAAACAGTTATAGCGCCAGTACTGAAGAAATTAAGGACGTATAAACTTCAGTAGACGAGGTGGAGGAGTATCGAAAGTTTCGGCGGATGCCTCCCGATCGCCATGCCCGATCGATAGCTTACTTTTAAAATACTTGAGCGATTGAGTAGACAAAGAAAGTAAGAAGGCAAAATAGCAGCTGTAATAACAGTGTACTTCGCCTAAATTAGGAGAAGTAGATTTTTTGCGGCTAATTTTGCAAAGTTCGGAGGAAAAAAATTATGTGTGGAATTGTTGGATATAATGGCTTATTAGATGCCAAGGAAATATTATTAAAAGGTTTAGAAAAATTAGAGTATCGTGGTTACGATTCTGCTGGTATCGCATTAGCAAATGATAAAGGCGTTACTGTATTTAAAGAAAAAGGACGTATTGCAGATTTACGTGAAGCAGTTGATTTTACGGTGGAAGCTAATGTTGGGATTGGACATACACGTTGGGCAACTCACGGTGTTCCAAATCGCGTAAATGCTCACCCTCACCAAAGTAATTCAGGTCGCTTCACATTAGTACACAATGGTGTATTAGAAAATTATCACTTATTACAAGATGAATTTTTGAAAGATGTTGAAATGAAATCTGAAACAGATACAGAAGTAGTCGTACAACTAGTAGAAAAATTCGTCAATGATGGAATGACTTCAGAAGAAGCTTTCCGTCATACATTATCACTTGTTCATGGTTCATATGCGATTGCATTATTGGATGCAGAAGATCCTGAAACAATCTTTGTTGCAAAAAACAAAAGCCCATTATTAGTCGGTTTAGGTGAACATTTTAATGTTGTGGCTTCAGATGCAATGGCTATGTTACAAGTGACAGACCAATTTGTTGAATTACACGACAAAGAAATAGTGATTGTTGGTAAAGAATCAGTTGTCATTAAAAAATTAGATGGCACAGTAGTTGAACGTGCACCATTTACAGCTGAGCTAGATATGAGCGATATCGAAAAAGGCACATATCCTCACTATATGTTAAAAGAAATCGATGAACAACCAGGCGTTGTTCGTAAAATTATCCAAGCTTATGAAAATGACAAAGGCGAATTATCTATCCCTTCTGAAATTGCCAAAGCTTTACATGAAGCGGATCGTCTATATATTATCGCAGCAGGCACTAGCTATCACGCTGGACTTGTTGGGAAACAATACTTCGAAAAAATGGCAGGTATTCCTGTAGAAGTTCATATTTCAAGTGAATTCGGTTATAACATGCCATTATTATCGAAAAAACCTTTCTTCATCTTCATCTCACAATCAGGTGAAACTGCAGACAGTCGCCAAGTGTTAGTGAAAATCAAAGAATTGGGTCATCCTATTTTAACAATTACAAACGTTCCGGGTTCTACTTTATCTCGTGAAGCGGATTATACTTTACTATTACATGCTGGTCCAGAAATTGCAGTAGCATCAACAAAAGCATATGTTGCTCAAGTAGCGGTACTTGCAATTGTTGCATATGTAGAAGCACAGTCACAAGGGAAAGAACTAGACTTTGATTTAAAAGCAGAACTTGCAATTGCTGCAAACGGTATTCAATCTATAGTGGATGACAAAGAAGTAATGAAACAAGTATCAGATAACTTCTTAGCAACAACTCGTAACGCATTCTTCATTGGTCGAATTGTCGATTACTACGTAAGTCTTGAAGGTGCATTAAAATTAAAAGAAATTTCTTATATCCAAGCTGAAGGATTTGCGGGTGGCGAACTAAAACACGGTACGATTGCCTTAATAGAAGACGGTACACCAGTATTCGCATTAATCACTCAAAAACAAGTGAGCCTAAATCTTCGCGGAAACGTCAAAGAAGTTGTTGCACGTGGTGCCAACCCATGCATCATCTCAATGGAAGGTATGGAAGAAGCAGGAGACACGATCGTGCTACCGCAAGTGCACACACTTCTTACACCACTTGTATCCGTTATAACACTACAATTAATCAGTTACTATGCAGCATTATACAGAGGCTGTGACGTGGATAAACCACGTAATTTGGCTAAATCGGTTACGGTTGAGTAGTTGTAAGGGTATATGTGAGCAATAACTTTTTATTAAAATTTATATTAATTTTTGTCATAGATGATAATACTTTATGACACTAAAATAAAACCTTGATTCAGTGTAGTCATATGCTGTATCAAGGTTATTTTTTGTATACGCTTAAAATTATTAAAATATTATATTTAAGTGATATTGACTTTCTTTTTTCAAAGGAATATAATTTATTCAAATCTAATTGATAATGATTTTCATTTTTAATCAAAAAAACATTAATAGTATAAAAAATATTTGGGCATAAGGTGGAAAATATGAAAACCAAGCTAGTTACTACGCTAATGATTTTACTTATAGCTTTTATCATCTTGCCATTAAAAAGTTTTGCTGCAAATGCAATAGATGATATGAAGCATGCAAATGAAATTCTTAACCAGAGTATTCAATCTGTGGACAAGGGAGAATTAGAGGTTGCCTCGAAGCAATTTAAAACGTTTACATCAACTTGGCTTTCAATTGAAGATGGAGTTAAAAACAAATCTCAAGAGGCATATCATGATATTGAAGATCAGATGGGACAAGTTGAATTTGCCTTTGCTCAACAACCAGTTAATCAAGACAAAGTGAAAAATGCACTATTAGAGTTGAAAAACACAAATGATAAGTTTATTAATGGAAAGTATCCCGAAACATCAAATAAAAGTACCAATAATTCAGTTCAAAAAGGAAATGTAGCTGATTTGGTCACTTTGCTTAATCAATCACTTTCAAAAATAAATAATAATGATATTGAGGGAGCAAAAGGAGATATCGAGAAATTCCGTAAATCATGGCTGAATATTGAAGGGGTTGTCCTTACTCAATCTTCTAAAGTTTATACTGATGCGGAAAGAGATATGGTTTCATCATACGCGATGCTTTCAGCAAAACCAGCTGATGTTGCAGGAGCTAAAAAAACAATTGAAGGTATGAGAGATTATCTTTCACCACTTGTTGCCAAGACTAGTTATAACATGATGGATGTTATTACAATTCTTCTGCGTGAAGGATTAGAAGGTTTGCTTGTGGTTGTTGCATTACTCGGATTTTTAAGAAAATCAGGTCATGCAGAAAAAGGTAAGTGGATCTGGATAGGGGTAGGTACTGGGATCGGAGTCAGTATTATTCTTGGAACTATAGTAAACCTGTTATTTTCCGCAGGTACATTTGGAAATAACAATTTCCTAATATCAGGATGGACAGGCGTTTTTGCAGCCGTTATGCTTCTATACATGAGCTATTGGCTTCATAGTAAGTCAAGTATTTCAGAATGGCAAAAATATATTCATACCCAAAGTACAAAAGCATTGGAAAAAGGGAGCCTATTATCTTTAGCCTTTCTTTCATTTCTCGCTGTTTTCCGTGAGGGAACAGAAACCGTTTTATTCTTTATCGGAATGGCTTCTTCGATAAAATTAGCTTCATTATTAATAGGTATCGCTATTGGTTTACTAATATTAATTGTTGTATCTTATCTCATACTTAAACTTGGACTAAAAATCCCAATGCGTCCATTTTTCATGGTATGCAGTATTCTAATGTTTTACTTATGTATCAAGTTCACTGGCATGGGAATCCATGGTTTGCAGCTTGCGGGTCTATTACCTGCAACTCAAGCACCTGTTCCGAATATTGACTTTTTCGCTTTATATTCAACTTGGGAAAGTTTTATTCCTCAGCTACTATTACTAGTTATTGCTGTCATTATTGTAATCGTCAATAAAATAAAAGATAACAAATTAAAATCAGGAGGACACTAAAATGAAAACTCGTAAATTAATTGTTCCCGTATTATTAGCAACTTCTCTAGCGTTGGCTGCGTGTAATGGAGCCAATACGAATAATACGACGAAAGAAGAACAGCCATCGAATGTATCGAATGCAACGCTTTCAATCAGCGATGGTGCAAAAGAAATGCAACAAACCATTACAGACTTGAAGATCACAAATAAAAGAAAAAAATGCTACTCAAGCAAAAGTAAGTGGAGAAAACCTAGAAAAGACGTGGCAAAAGTTTGAAGACGATGTAAAAGAAAAGAATGCAGATTTATATGGAAAAGTTGAAACGCCACTACACCTTATTGAAGCGGGTGTAAAATCTCAACCACTTGATGCAACAACCCTTAATAAGGCAGCTGATGAACTTAATGCAGTCTTATCTGAAGTCGGAAAATTAAAGTAGGTTATTAATTGTTTGTAAAAATAGCATAGAGAAATCCCGTAGTAGTTTTAGGGGGATTTAGTGAAAAAAGGCCATCCAAAAAGATGGTCTTTTTTAGTTCTTATTTAAATTTATTTCTTTATAGTTCACTGTATTAGAAATCAAACGAGATTATTAAGTGAGTGTAAAAATTTTAAATTTTTAACACATCACATTGAATCATAAAATATGATGTGATATCTATTAAACAATAAGAAGTACTGTTACATATGAATTATATAGACTAGGAAGTTGGTGTTGTTATGGAGAAGCTGAAAGATCATAAGTTGAAAACATGGTTAGAAATCTTAATGGCTTCCACAAAATTAGGACTCACTTCATTTGGTGGTCCAATTGCTCATCTTGGCTATTTTTATGAAGAATATGTCCTCAGAAAAAAATGGATAGATGAAAAAAGTTATGCAGATTTAGTTGCTTTAAGTCAATTCTTACCTGGTCCAGCGAGTAGCCAGGTCGGTATTGGGATTGGTGTAGCTCGAGGGGGCATCATTGGAGGAGTTATATCCTTCCTTGGATTTACCCTTCCATCTGTCATTGCACTCATTATCTTTGCGTCTGTACTTCATACTTTTGGAATTGAAGATGCTGGATGGATTAATGGATTAAAGATTGTCGCTGTTGCAATTGTAGCTCATGCAGTCTTAGGTATGGCCAAAAATCAAACGCCTGATATTAAAAGAAAAGCAATCGCCTTATTTGCTTTAGTTATTACGCTATTATGGCAAACTGCCTTTACTCAAATTGGCAGTAATCATTATAGCAGGTATTGTAGGATACTTTCTTTATCGAGAACAACCAATTCATAACGAACAAACGAGTGTGACACTCTTTCCTATTTCACGCCGTTTAGGGTGTTATTTGTTTAATTTTATTCTTTGTGCTATTACTATTTCTACCGATTCTTAAGTAATTTAACATCAATTAAATGGATTTCAATTTTCGATAGTTTTTATCGTTCTGGATCTCTTGTTTTTGGTGGAGGCCATGTTGTATTACCATTGTTAGAACAGGAATTTGTTCCTACTGGGTGGCTTAATACACAGGAGTTTTTGGCAGGTTATGGTGCAGCTCAAGCAGTTCCAGGCCCATTATTTACATTTGCAGCTTATATCGGAACAATTATTAACGGCTGGCAAGGTGGTTTGTTTGCTACATTTGCGATATTCTTACCTGCATTCCTTCTGATTATTGGTTCATTACCTTTTTGGGATGCTCTTCGTACAAATCCTAAGATTAAAGGAGCTCTACTTGGTGTAAATGCTTCTGTTGTAGGAATCTTAATCTCAGCACTCTACACGCCAATTTGGACGAGTTCGATTAAATCATCCATAGACTTTGTACTTGCAGCAATTCTATTCTTCATGCTGGTTTATTGGAAACTGCCACCTTGGGTAATCGTAGTAACAGGTGCTGTTGGAGGGATAATCATTACTCTTATTTAATCCTAAGTTAAATACGAATGAAAAAGGGTTACAACATTTACCAAGTTGAGTAGAAAAGCCCCTCTCTATTGAGAAGAGGAATTTTCATTAAGCACTTTGGGAATAGTGTCCATTCTCCATTTTTTTTACGAAAAACTTTCTCTAATACTGGTTTAATCCAATGATCAATCCAATTTTCCCAGCATTAATTCCTGCTGATTTTCAATAGTTAAATGCAAACTGCCTCAAAATATTCACATTATAAAGATGAAAGAATATTTTTAATGAAATCGTTGCATTCTCTTTTGTACAATATAGTTTAGTTAAGACAAAATTACATTGGAGGAGTTCTATGAAAAATAAATTTTTACATAAATTAGGTTGGTTGTTTATTATCATCTCCTGTTTATGCTATCTACTAGTCGCCATTATTCCTTTTCTTTCATTTTCCATTGGGTTTAAAACAGCTAGTATCACAGCTTCTATTGTGTTAGCTGAAGTCTTCTTCTGGATTGGTGCTTTATTTGTTGGGAAAGAGGTAATAAGAAAGCTTAAATCGTATCTAAAGCCTCAAAATTGGCGAAGTAAAGGATAGATGATTAAATGGAAAAACATATTTTTCAGGTTAGTAGAAGTGATCGAGAAAGTATGGTTGCATAGAAAAAGGTTTATTCCAATTCAAATACGGTCATACATTGTGAGTCGTTAAATTCCACAATGTATGACCGTATTGTTATATTGAAATAAACCTACGCCTTAGATTCATCAACTGGTTGGTTGCACCTTTTCCTCATACTGATCTTATTAAAATCTATCTTAGAAACTAAAATACCGATTAAGACAAGAATTGATCCTAAGTAACCCCTTGCTGCCAATACTTCGCCAGCGAACATAAATGCAAATAATGCCGCAAAAACGGGTTCCAATGAAAATATAAGACCTGTATGTGTTGGTGTTGTATATTGCTGAGCTACCGTTTGACCTATAAATCCAAATGCACTACAAAGTATGCCTAGTGCCAAAATCGAAACCCATGAATGAGTGGTGTTAGGGAGATGCGGATGTTCGAAAACAATTGAGAAAAGTAGCCCCCATGCTCCGGTAATGCCGAGTTGTATAATACCAAGCAAGATAGAATCTGCGTTTTTCGTTAACTTATCTGTAATAATCGTGTATACAGCATATAGTAATGCTCCTAAAATAATGAGGAAATCTCCAAAGCTAATTTGCAATCCATTATTTAAAGTTAAAAGTGCGATTCCTACTATTGAGAAGCTAACACCCATAATAATTTTTTTCTCAGGTTTCCTTTTGAAAAATACAGCTAATATCAAGGGGACAAAGACAACAGTAAGACTAAATAAAAATCCTGCATTTGAAGTAGATGTGGATTTTACGCCTATTGTGACAACAGAAAGGACCGAGAATAAGATTGTTCCTAAAATAAATCCATATTTTATAATCTGAAGGTTCAAATATTTGAAGCGTTTGTAAAATACAATCCCAGCAAGAATAAAGGCTACTCCAAACCGCAATGCGACCAAGTTAAATCCTTGAATAGATTCAAGACCCATCTTCATAAATAAATAGGACGAACCCCAAAACATTGTGACGACTAACATAATGAAATTTGCCTTTAATTGAGTATTCAATTTTACACCTTTTGTTATATCGGGCATTTCCGCCAAATTCATCTATGACCACCTAACCTCACTGTTATGTATTGATTATTCTCTAGTATAAAAGTAAAATTCAAATAAGAAAAATGAATGTTTTTAAGTAGTTAGATGAAAAAAATTCATGTAACGGAGTGAGGAAATTGTCGCTTGCGAAGTTTGAAATTTTTAGTGCTGTCGTTGATTTAGGAAGTCTTACAAAGGCTGGAGAAGCATTAGGTTTAACCCAGTCTGCTGTCAGTCATGCCATTGCCAGTCTTGAATCGGAGTGGGGGATTTCACTTCTAAATAGAGGAAGGTCAGGTATCAATTTAACAAGCAATGGAGAGCATGTTCTGAAATACATACGGGAAATTTTAAAATGGAATGAAGAAATGCACCAGGAAATAGCTAATATTAAAGGGCTGACAATCGGTAAAGTGCGAATTGGAACTTTTTCTAGTGTATCAGCTCAATGGTTACCTGAAGTCTTGAAAAATTTTAATGAAGTATACCCTTCTATAGAAATTACATTACTAGAAGGGGATTATGATGATATTGAAAATTGGATAGCAAATGGCATAGTTGATTTTGGTTTTGTGTCTTTACCATCTTTGCATCACTTTGATGTTGTCCCTTTAAAAAAAGATAGAATGCTTTGTCTTCTTTATAATGAACACCCGCTTGTTCAGGAAAATGAGATTCGATTTGAATCGATTGAAAAAGAACCATTAATCATGCCAAAGAAAGGGAGCGATAATGATTTAAGACGTCTTTTAGAAGAAAATAATATAACCCCTAATATAAGATTTGAACTTGCAGATGATCAAGCCATATTTTCTATGGTTCAACATGGTATGGGAATTGCAATACTCCCTGAAATGGCTTTGTATCGGGTTCCAAAGGACATTCATGTTCTTAATCTAGAACAAGAGAGTTATCGTACAATTGGTATAGCAGCTACATCCTTTAAAACTCTTCCTCCCGCTACGAAAAAGCTCATTGAGTATCTGAAATCGTGGTTAAGTAAGTCACTTCAAGGAGATCATTTTAGACAGTGAAAATGGGCATAAAAGCAAATCTTTAGAAACGATACATGACCAAGCGCATCATATTTTTGAAACTTGGAATCAAGCATAAGAAGGTGTAGAGCATACGCGTTTTTAGCGGCAGCCTTTTCATATACTTTGATTTAAAAACGGAAAGGGCAGCAATTCTGTTTAGTGTACTATCCAATTGATCGACTTCTTGAAGATGATTGACTGTCCATTTGTGAACGGCGCCTGTTGTCTCTTTTAATTGCTTTTTACCAGAATTAATAGCAAAAGCGTTCATCACATCAAATGCAATCTGTCCATTTGGAAAATAGTTAGTCAATCGATTTAAAAGGGTCTTGACTTCAACAACTGTCAAATATTCCAACATACCTTCTACAATAATCATAGTAGGCTTGTCTTTAGGAATTTGATTTAACCAGTCCGTCTCATTCACCGAAGAGGGAATCATTTCATACCCTTTTTTATTTGAAAAAAAGGACTTTCGTAATTGAATTACTTCTGGAAAATCTACATCAAAAAAGTGCACCGACGATGGGGGATTGATGCGTGCAAATCTTGTATCAAGGCCACAACCAAGGTTAAGTATTGTGGCATCTGGATGTTTTTTTAGAAATGCACTAAGCCATGTATCTAATTGTTTAGCTCTTATGACCATAATGTCATCTCCAAAGTTTTTTAATTTCTCGAAGTCATAGTCAATCATTCGAATTATCTCTTCGGCTGTATGATCATGGAGTATTGAATTTTTGGAGCGGCTATCGAGTGCTTTGGCATACAAGGTAATAAGAAGCGTTTCTTTTTCTTCTGTTAAATTTACTTTCTTTATTTTGCTTATTTCCACTTTTATCTCTCCTAAAGTGCTGCCTGTTATTCATCCATCTTTTTGAGTAGTACATTGACTTTGTGTAGTGCAAATTTCAAATCTACTTGCTCTTCTTCGCTTAACTTTGTTAGATTATGGCTAAACTTTTGATAAATTTTGATCCACTTTTGATCTTGAATTTCTTTCCCTTTAGGTGTGAGAGAAACTAATACAGCACGCTTATCCTTTAAATCAGGTGTTTTACTGACATACCCACCGATTTCTAACTCTTTTACAATTAACGTTAGTTGTTGTTTTGCCACATGTAACCCCTTGCCAATTTCCTTTAGATTTAATGCTCTATTTTGCATATACAAATATTCAACAACATGATTTTGCATATGTGATAGTTCTACAACATCATTATTTAACTCGCTAAAGCTTCCAAAGATACTTGGAATCAATGATATATATTCATTTGCCAATTCTTCAATCATCAATTTTCTCCTCTAATCAAATTAGTAATTATTATATTACTAAATATTCGATATAATCAATCTAAAATAGATAATATAGTAAATTATAAGTTACTAAATAACGAAAAGAACCAAAATATATAAAGAGCATTTTTAAGTAGATAATAACCTTAATGCTCCTTAGTTGACGGATAACTATCCTGTAACTATAATTGTTACAGATAAAATACAATATATACATTAGAAAAGAATGGAAGTGGAAATAATGACAGAAATGTTCCAAGAACGCTTGGAGAAGGGAAAAAGTGCAATTAATCAGGCAGACTTCATTCTATTAGGAGGAGGAGCAGGTTTATCCGCAGCTGCAGGTATTAAATATAGTGGACCAAGATTTACGGAAAATTTTGGTCCGTTTATTAAAAAATATGGGCTAACGGATATGTATTCGGCTGGTTTTTATCCATTTAAAACAGAAGAAGAGAGATGGGCGTATTGGTCAAAACATATAAGCCTTAATCGTTATGAACCAGATGCTACACCTCTTTATAAAGATTTATTTAAACTTGTGAAAGACCGAGATTATTTTGTGATTACTACAAATGTTGAGAGTCAGTTTATGAAGGCTGGATTTTCACCGGATAAACTATTTGAAGTGCAAGGTAATTATGGTGAGTTGCAATGTACAAAAGGGTGTCACCAAAAAAGTTACCCAAATGAATCGATTATTAAAGAGATGGTCAATAAAACGGTGGATTGTAAAATACCATCGGATCTTGTGCCAAAATGTCCGGTTTGTGGCGGCAAAATGGATCCGCATTTAAGAATTAACCAGTACTTTGTACAAGATGAAAATTGGTATGAAATGAATCAAGCATATAATGAGTTCTTGCAAAAGACAAAAGGGAAAAAGATCATATATATGGAATTAGGAATTGGTTTTAATACGCCGGGGATTGTTCGATATCCATTTGAGCGAATGACATATGAAAATGATCATGCAACACTAATCCGGTTAAATAAGGATAATCCAGATGGAATCGAGGAAAACAAAGATAAAACTATAGCATTTACTGAGGACATGCAAGAGGTTGTAACGAAATTTATGAGATAAGAACCATACAATACTTTTAGTTTTAAAGGAGATATCAACATGCCTCAATTACAGTTAAGAGATTATGCCTCATCCATTCATTTAAAAGAGGAAGTACTTACATCCCCTGTTCTGCACAACAATGTTACATCTGTTGTAGAGGGATTGATTGAAACCTTATTACAAGAGTCCGATGCATTAAAGAACGTAGAGATTCCTGATAAACCTGAAGAAAAACGTCAGTTATTAAGAGCACTATTAAATATTAGAGAACCCAAACCAATGGATGCCCAATTTCTAAACAAGTTGGATGCTCTCTTGCAAATCGAATTATATGAAAAAGGCGTGGTAGAAGTTGAACAACTTGAGAATGTGTCCAATATCGTTACAAATGATTCTTTAACACATTCTGATCAATTTGTTTTGTGGCAAGGAGATATTACAAGATTAAATGCGGATGCTATTGTCAATGCTGCAAACAATCGAATGCTAGGCTGTTTCCAACCCTTACATGCTTGCATCGATAATGCTATACATTCTGCTGCTGGACCACAGCTAAGAAACGATTGTGAATTCATTATGTCCAGACAAAAAGAATTGGAAGACACAGGAAGGGCTAAAATAACAAGAGCTTACAATCTACCATCACGGTTTGTATTGCATACTGTTGGACCTATTGTACCTAGAGGAACTGCCTTGAGAGAACAACAAAAAAATGAATTAGCTTCCTGCTATCGATCTTGTCTTGAGTTAGCGCAAAAGGTAGGAGATATCCATACGATTGCGTTTTGTGCAATTTCTACAGGTGTATTTGGTTTTCCAAAGCAAGAAGCGGCACAGATTGCAGTATATACAGTCAATGAATGGCTTTCTACACATCTTAATCATTTTGAAAAAATAGTATTCAATGTATTTAGTGAAGAAGACTTTCATATATACAGCAATGTTTTTTCAAAAAGAATCTTTTAGCCTAGCCTCTAACTAAGGGTAAATCAATAGATTCAAGTTTAAAAATATATTCCCCTTTTAAAGGGGGTTTACTGATACAATAATTATTAGAGGAGGAATTATTGAATGAAAAATGGAGGAATTACCGCCAAGCGCTTGTTGATTTATATAGCAGGGCTTTTTATTTTGGCGCTAGGGATTAGCTTTTCAATTGTTGCAAATCTAGGGGTTTCGCCAGTATCATCACTTGCTTATGCAATTACACTTGCAACAGGGATTTCTGTTGGGTTCACAACCATTCTTGCAAATATTGTATTTATCTTGATTCAAGTCCTGATCAATCATCGAATCAATTTAAAAGATTTTGGGATTCAATTGATTATTGCCTTTCTTTTCGGTTTCTTTAACGATGCAACACTTTGGATTACTAGAACCTTTTTGCCAACGCCAAATTCAACATTAGATAGTTGGATTTATATGATTATCAGTCTATTTGTCGTAGCTTTTGGCTTAGTATTTTATTTAAATTCCAAATTACCATTAATGCCATATGATGCTCTTACATACGTGATTAGTGACCGTTTTAAATGGGCATTTGGTAAAGCAAAAATTATAAGCGATATAGCAAATGTTATTTTAGCAACAATTGTATGTCTAGTAACGATTCATCAATTAGGATCAATTGGTATCGGTACTGTTATTGCAGCATACATGATTGGTAAAATTATTGGCTTTTATATGAAATTCATGGAGGCTCCACTGAATCATTGGTTATATAAATCAAATCCAGAAAAAGAACAACAAATACATTCATAATAGGTTAAGATTACGTACATGCAGAAAGAGGAGCATATTTTATCCAATTACGTTTTTGCTATTATTAATAGTTAGGATGGGGTTAGTATAAATCCAATTATACGTGATAATCGCACTTACGATAGTTGATAAAGTTGCACTCGAACCTGCTAAATCATCACTGATACTTTTGTAAAACTCTTCTGATTTGCTACTATTACAAATATCTAATTGTTTCATTTCCACGGTGATTGCCCCACTTGTGAAAGCCTCTTATGATGCGTCTTAATTGCTCATTTCCATATCAACATTTTCTCGTGTACAAATTACATAAATACAGGATTCTTGTTTTCATGAAAGAAGAATAGTATAAAATCAAAAAACTTGGAAAGAGAAGTTTTCATCTCTTTCCAAGTTTTTGTTTAGAGATATTGTTAAAATAACCAATCGCCACTTGTCAGAACCAGTCATGGAATCCCATGAACTGTAGAAGTATTTATGCCATATTATTTCAGCCGTGAATTATAGTAGTGTAACTTGCCCCCATTGCTAATAGTTTTCATCATAAAGCGTTGTAAAGAAGGTAAGTCCATATATTTTAGTTATTTGAGCAAAGAAAAATATTAAATGAAATTACACTTTACAAATTCTACTTTACAAGATATATTCATATAACGGTATATTCAAATAATCAGATATTCAGTTATTTAAAGGTAAAGGAAGAAGGATGATTATGCTGGAAAAATTAAAATTTTCAGGAAGATATGTAGACTACTCCTTAAAGAATTTTCAAAAAGATTTACTATCAGGATTAATAGTAGCTGTCATTGCAATTCCACTGGGTATGGGTTTTGCAATTGCTTCAGGAGTAAAACCTGAGTATGGAATATATACAACCATTATTGCTGGAATTCTAATTTCACTTTTGGGTGGTTCAAAATTTCAGATTGGTGGTCCTACAGGAGCATTTATACCAATTTTATTTGGCATTGTCATATCATATGGTTATCAGGATTTATTATTAGCGGGATTTTTAGCAGGAATTTTACTTATTTTAATGGGAGTTTTTAAACTTGGCTCCTTAATAAAATTCATTCCAAGGCCAGTAACAATTGGATTTACGACAGGAATAGCTGTAACTATTTTTGTCGGGCAAATTGCCAGTTTTTTAGGCCTTCAAAATGTTAAAAGCAAAGAATTATTTATAGATAATTTGAAAGAAATTGCAGTTCACTTATACACAATGAATATTTATAGTATTTTAACTGCCTGCATTTGTTTGCTTTTTATACTATTCATACCAAAATTGGTTCCAAAAGTACCTGGCCCTTTAATAGGTATTGTAGTTTCTACGATCATTGCAACTATTTTCTACCCAACAGAAGTTGCTACGATCGGCTCAAAGTATGGGGAAATTCCAAACTCTTTGCCTCAGTTCCAATTTCCTGATATGACATGGGGAAAAATTGTCCATCTTTTAAAGCCAGCCTTCATAATTGCTATTCTTGGTAGTATCGAATCATTATTATCTGCAGTTGTGGCTGATGGTATGACAAATACAAAGCATGACAGTAATCGAGAGCTTATAGGACAAGGGGTAGCAAATATGGTAACACCACTTTTTGGAGGTATTCCTGCAACTGGTGCTATTGCAAGAACAGCAACAAATATTAAAACGGGAGCAGTATCACCTATTTCTGGTATTATTCATGGCTTGGTTGTATTTCTAATATTAGTACTTTTTGCGTCATATGCTACAAATATTCCACTTGCCAGTATGGCGCCTGTGTTAATGGTAGTTGCATGGAATATGAGCGAAAAAAAGGTGTTTTATAATGTGCTAAAAACTAAAACAGGTGATTCGCTAGTTATAGCAGTTACTTTTATGTTAACAGTTTTCATCAATTTAACAGTTGCAGTAGAATTCGGTCTACTACTGGCAGTAATTTTATTTATAAAGAATATGAGTTATCATATGGTTACGAAAAAGGCTTTACCAAATCGCTCTAGAAAAAATTTGAAAGTTGAAGCTCAAGAGACAACTTCTCAGCATGGGTGCCCACAAATTAGTATTTTCAATATTGAAGGGCCATTATTCTTTGGTGCGGCACAATCCTTTGCAGAAGATATTATGAATTCTATTAACTATAAGCCAAAAGTATTGCTTTTGAGAATGAATAAAGTTCCCTTTTATCGATACAACTGGAAATTATTATTTGACAAGCATTGTAAAAGATTTTTCAAAGCATGGAATCATCTTGGTATCCGGTTTAAAAGATGAGCCTAAAACGTTTTTCAAAAAAACAGGATTATATAACCTTATAGGAGAAGAACATTTCTTTGATCATACAGGTGAAGCAATCGATTATGCTCTATTACAATTAAACAAAAATAAATGTATTGGTTGTAAGAAATTTGTATTTAATGAGTGTATTGCATTATCTTGTGAAGAGGATCACCAAAAGGGAAAATTAATATTGCACGTGGAAGATAATTATAATTATAAGTAAAATAGATTTTAGTATAGATTTTTAAAGATTCACTCATTAAAATTTACTCTATCTAAAAGCATCTAGAGAATACGTTTTATATGTAGGAAGTGAGGAATTACTTTGAATAAAGGGTTACATGAGTTTAAAGCAGATTTTTTTAAAGCACTTGCTCATCCATTAAGAATTCAAATTCTCGAAGTTTTATCAGAAGGTAATCGAAGCGTCAATGAAATTCAAACTCAGCTAGGCAGTGAAGGATCTGCCGTTTCTCAACAATTAACAGTACTGAGAGCAAAAAATATTGTTTATGGAACAAAAGATGGGAATCGTGTAATTTACTCATTAAGAGATCCCATGATTATCGAATTGTTAGAAGTGGCTAAGCAAATTTTTAACAATCATCTTGTAGATGCAATTACATTACTTGATCAAATGAAAGAAGAATAGTGTTAAATTAAAAAACTCGGAAAGAGAAGCTTTCATCTCTTTCCGAGTTTTTGTATAGGGATATTGTTAAAAGGCCCAATCGCCATTACGGAAAATTGGAACAACTGTGCCATCTTGTTTGATACCATCAATATCCATTTTGTCAGAACCAATCATGAAGTCAACGTGAACAGTAGAAGTATTCATGCCGTTTGCTAGCAATTCTTCTTGACTCATTTTTGTCCCGCCTTGAATCGTAGTAGGGTAAGCTGCACCGATTGCTAAGTGGTTAGATGCATTTTCATCATAAAGCGTTGTAAAGAAAGTAATACCAGATTGGGAAATTGGTGATGGATCTGGGACAAGAGCAACTTCTCCTAAGCCTGTTGCCCCTTCATTGTCATGTACCAATTTCTTGATTGTTTCGTCACCTTTTTCAGCGGAAATTTCAACGATTTTACCATCTTTAAAATGAACTTCAATGCCTTCGATTAATGTGCCAGCATAGCTTAATGGTTTTGTGCTTCGAACCACACCATCCATACGATGTGTATCTGGAGCAGTGAAGACTTCTTCTGTTGGCATATTGGCGATAAATTCTTCGCCCTTTGGATTGTAACTTTCAGCACTTGCCCAAATATGGTTCTTTGGTAAGCCTAAAGTTAAATCTGTACCAGGTGCTGTATAGTGTAATGCATCAAACTGGATTTCATTTAACTTTGTTGCTTTTTCATTCAATGTAGCTTTATGGTCATCCCAAGCAGCGATTGGATCATCTGCATAGACACGGCAAGTTTTGAAAATTTGGTCCCATAATGCATCCACTTGTTCCTCGGATGTAGTTAGGTCAGGAAATACGTGTGCAGCCCAACCAGCTCCAGCAGCTGCTGCAACAGTCCATTTTAAATCATCATTTTGAGTTGCTTTGCGTTGGGCTAGGAATGCTTTACCGGCTTTATTTTGATAAGCAGCAACTTTTGCAGGGTCTACTTCATTTAATAAACCAGGGTCACTAGATACAATTGAAAGACGACTTACGCGATGATTTAAGACATGATCTTCCGATTCTTGAATTTCGTATTCAGGTATGTCTGTTAATACTTCTTCAGGTTGGTGTAAATAATGGAGTTTACTAATTTCATCATCAGACCATTTGACAATGACTTTTTCTGCACCTAATGCATAAGCTTCTTTCGTGATTAAACGAGCTAAAGGTGCTTGATCAACTGTGATGGTCATCTTCACCCAATCACCTGGTTGAACGTTAATTCCTTTTGCTACTAAAAGTTTTGCATACTTTAGTAAATTTTCTTCAAAGTTAGCTAACATTGTCTCTACCTCCAATGACTTTATCCCGCATTAACTGGCATTATGACTCAACTGCAAGGCTTTAGAAAATTCGAAGAAGCAGCGGTTGTGATAACTGCCCGAATCTAGCTGCGGCTCCTAGCCCCTCGAGGTCATAAGCTGTACAACTCTGTGGCAAAGGGCGCCACGCCGTTGTCCATCTTATGCTTGTCGGGGCTGGTCAGTCGCCTCGCTTTTTGAAGTAAACGCCCGATTGGTGAGATACAGTGAAACTTACCGATGCTTTAGCAGAGGTTTAGTTGAACCAATCGACAGTAGAACGGGACTAACAATCAGTGTGGGATACCCCCCACCGATTGAAGTTTCACTTTATTCATTGACAATTTTACCATAATGAATGAAAATTCCGTAACTTTAGAGCCTAGCAATAGACCATACAAAAAAGGGAGGCATTTCAACTAAGATATGCCACCCTAAATAGACTCGTTTTATAAAGTATAAAGTTTTTTTATGCTGATGCATGTTTTGTTTGTTTTTTTAGTTTCACTTCTACAAATCCGAGTAAGACAAATCCAATGATACAGCAAACAATCATAGTTTTCACAACTCCGTTCCAACCATTCGTATCATAGAAGTGCCCGCCAATTGTTCCCATAACGCTAGATCCTACATAATAAAATAATAGGTAAAGAGAAGATGCATAAGCTTTTGCAGTAGGTATAGCAGAGCTACTTACCCAACCACTGACTAAGTTGTGCCATGCAAAGAAGCCGCAAGCTAGTATAAATAAACCGAGTAATACAACTGGTAAGGAATGGATTGCCGTTAAGCTAATACCAATTAGAACAACCACTAGGCTAACACAAAGCATTTGACCACGTGAATAGCGATCGCTTAATTTGCCGACTGTCATTGAACCGATAGAGCCCATTAACTGAAAGATAAAGACGAAGCCGACAAGTGTTTGACTTAAAGAAAAGTCCTTGATTAATGGAAAGCTAATGTAATTAAACATGGCAACATAAACGCCAAGTGCAAGGAAGCCAAGACCATAGAAGAACCATAGTTTTGTATCTTTACAAGCAGCAATAATGCCTCCAAGCCAGTTTTTAATCGAAAATTCTTGTGAAATAAAGTTTTTAGATGGTTCCACTAGAAAGATAAAAGTAATAGAAAGAAGAAAAGTTAAAATCCCAAGAACAAAAACAGCAGTATGCCAGTTGGATAAATCCATAACGGAACTGGAAACAATACGGCCAAAGAAACCACCAAATCCACTACCTGTAATATAGACAGCAAGTGATTTTGAAAATTGATTTCCAGGTAATTCTTCTGCTAAATACGTAACAGCAATTGCAGGAAAACCTGCTGTAGCAAATCCTTGGATTGCACGTAATAGTAAAAGCACTTCGAAGTTTTGTGCAAAACCAACAAGTAAATAAATAATGGATGAGCTCACAAGTGAGAACACCATAATATTTTTACGTCCCCATGTATTTGAAACAGCGGCCATCACGAGCATACCGAATGCAAGGGTAAAAGTAGAAATAGATAATACCAAACTAGATTCAGATGCATTCATATGAAAGTCATGTGTAAAGTGTTGGATAAAAGTTTGGGGACCATAAAGGTTTGCAAAAGTCACAAGGCTCCCAATTAACATCCCCAATGTAATTTTATTTGTGTTTGAAGTTGAAATATCCATTAGAATTTCCCTCCTACAATGTTATAGTACGCCGATCTATTCATAACGTCTAATATTGAGTTATTATTGATTCAATAACCATTGTCTATTGAAAGAGGGTGTTTTTTTGGAAATGCATCAACTTCGTTATTTTCAAGCAATTGCACAGACGAACAATTATAATCATGCGGCGAATCTTTTGCATGTATCACAGCCTGCACTTACGAAGGCTATTCATAAATTGGAGCAAGAGCTCGGTGTTCCATTGTTTAATCGAATTGGTCGATCAATTGAGATTAGTATATATGGAGAGAAATTTTTAGATTTTGTAGAAGAGAGCCTTCAGTTACTTGATCGTGGTGTACAAGAGCTTCAAAGCATGAAAGACCCTCTGCAAGGAACGATTCGACTTGCCTTTTTGCAAACAATTGGTACGACTATTTTGCCTGGCATTCTTAGAAAATTTAAAGAACACTATCCAGATGTTCAATTTGATTTACAACAATGCAATTCAAGACAAGCATTAGAACTATTAGAAAATAATGAAGTGGATTTATGTCTTGTCACGAACTTTAGTCGTTCTTTTGGTAATTTCAACTGGGTACCCATAAAGAAAGAACAGCTTTATGGGTATTGCTCCATTAATCATCCATTGAGTAAGGAACAATCCATTTCATTTCAAGCTTTACGTGATGAGCCATTTATCGGATATAAAGATCATTTATTGATGCAACACCAGCTGATGTCATGGTGCCGTGATGCTGGATTTACACCGAATATCGTATTCCAAGGAACAGCAGTACCAACCTTGGCAGGGCTTATTTCTGCCAATCTTGGTGTTGGCATTTTACCTTATTACGCTGGTTTAGAGGCTTTACCTGTACATCGTTTTGAAATTACCGATATAGATTGTGAACGTGAGGTAGGACTTGCGTGGAAAGCTAATGCTACATTATGTGCATCCGCTCAATTGTTTGTAGAATTTACAAGTTCAAATTATGAATAAGAGGGAGATGTCTTCATGCAAAGATTTTTCCACAATAAAAAGGATGGAAACATTTCTCCATCCTTCATTTCTAGATTTTTTTGATAGACAAAGTAAACGTCTCATTTTGATTAACCAGATATCTGCTGAAGTTGTTCTAAAGGTATTCTTGCTATGATTTGATAACCATTTCCTCTTCCAAGAGGCTTCACAACAACTGTTCCCATATACGGGATACTACCTAAGCCAATGCCATTTGGAAAGCTGTGAGCAATGATCACTCTATTTTTTCCAGTGCTTGGGGGTATTTCTAGTACTGATTGTAAATCGTTTAAAATCATAACTTGTTCCCACCAGTTTAAAGGGTTACTTAACTTATTAATTTCAAATCCTAGTCTATCTGCTTGGATGTTCATGGCACCAAAGGCTAGTGCAGCGGTTTCCATGGTTCTGCATAAGGGGCTAGCTTGGACGGGATATTCTATAGGTATATGCATACCTCGTAATGTATTTCCATACAGTATGGCTTGGTTTCTTCCTGTATCAGACAGATTCCTTTGTGTATAACAATTAGTAAGGTCAAGATATGGCTGGTCCATTCCTACGTTTGCTTCGCCATGTCTAGCATATAAAATATATCCACCTTGCTTTAGAGAATCCAGTAATGATTGCCTTTCTCCACCGCTTTGTAGATTATTCAATTGTTTTTCTCCCTCCGATTAAACACATATCATAATATATTGTTTTCGCCCAAATTCATTAGGGATGGTAGCCTAGAGCTTTGCGTATTTTCTTTTTAATAAAGGAGTTACTTCATGAAGGAAAACGCTATAATGACTTATATAAGAGTATGGTAATTGAGGAAGTGAATGTATGTTTTATGCAATTATGTTATTTGTATTGGCAGGTCTCGCAGAAATAGGTGGGGGCTATTTAATTTGGTTATCGTTAAGGGAAGGAAAGCCTTTCTACTGGGGAGTTATAGGAGGAATTGTTTTAGTTATATATGGAATTATCGCTACATTTCAACACTTTCCATCTTTCGGTAGAGTCTATGCGGCATATGGTGGGGTTTTTATTGTTCTATCTATTTTATGGGGATGGGGAATTGATAAAAAAACGCCAGATTTATATGACTGGGCTGGAGCAGCAATCTGTTTAATCGGTGCGTCGATCATTTTATTCGCACCACGTCACTAAAAAATAATGATAAGAAATAATTGAAGTGAGGCAGCAGATTGTTTATGCCAAAAAAACAGAAAATGAAAAAGAAATCAAAGGAAAATAACACTATTAATGATTTATTGAATGAAATTGGAGACTCAATAATTGGCGAAGTAATTTTTAATATACTTCTGTTTATACCTAGAATGATTGGCAAATTGTTAAAAGTCATTTTTTCATGAGGCAAAGAGTTCTCAAAAAATATAATGACATTAAATAAAAATATCATTGAAAATCCATACTGGGATAATAGTGGGAGTTTGAAAAAATCAGGTAATACTGAAAGGAATGTTGGATGATATGGATATACAAGTAAAGACGAAATTAAAAATACAAAAACCAGTTCATGAGGTATTTGAAGCTCTAGTAGACCCGCAAAAAATGGCAAATTATTGGTTTTCATCAGGTTCTGGAAGAGTTGAACAAGGAAAAACAATCACTTGGAGATATGATGAATACAATGCAGAAGTATCGATAAATGTATTAGAAGTTGAAGAAAATAGGAAAATTGTTTTCTCATGGGGAAATCCAGAGGAAGAAACAATCGTGGCAATCGTACTTAAGCCTGATAATAGTAGTACAATCATTGAAGTAACGGAATCAGGTTTTAAAGAAAATAGCGCAGAAATACTAAACAAAATGATTGGCCAAAAAGAAGGTTGGGTCTATATGTTAACCTGTCTAAAAGCGTATTTAGAGAATGGGATTAATAATCTCAGAGCAGCGTTAGTCTTTTGATGAAATCGCTTTTTTAGTTGACTTCTATAGCCAATGTAGAGAAGCAAAGAAGTTAATGGATTTTTTATCAAATACAAGTAAATAAACAAAATAGCGAATTCCATTTACTCGGGAATTCGTTTTTTTAATGTGCGATTATTGTTGAACTACTGTGTTAGTTAAATATTAGTAGATACAAAATACTGTCTACGCTTGATCATATTATTTTCTTAGGGAGAATAAATTTAAAAGTTGAATTCTTTTTTTGTCAATAATTTGTAGTTCTTCTTTGATGATATGATGCTCATGCTTTGCTAACCATTGTTTTAACTCACTTTTGTCTTTGCAATTTGTTAAGTAAATTTGGCCGTTTGTCCCTACAGCATTCACTGTATATCGATTGTTTGTTTGTCTCATATATTTACCACCTTTTTAAGAAATTTAAGAAACTAAACAGAATTCTTTCAAGGTTTTATTTAATTGTATGAGGCGCTATCGGCCTGAGAAAAATAATATATGATATCCGAAGTGATTGCAATAGATATTAATAGTAAATTACAAAATTCAAACACACTTAATATTTAATCCAAAATATGTAATTCAAAATATGTTTAGGTGTAATAGATTTGTTAAAATGGATTAGTCTAAACAAATGTACAATAAAATAAATATAATTTTGAATACTGGGGAGAGTAGGAATACCGGTTAAATTCGCACTTTTTTAGAGATAAGGAGAAAATAATGAAACCTGTAAAAGAAAGAATGAATCCATCGAAAATCCTTGTATTAGGTTTTGCAGTGTTGATTTTAATAGGAACCATTTTATTGATGCTCCCTGTTGCTACAGAAAACGGAAATGGCCTATCCTTCTTAAATGCTTTATTTACAGCTACATCAGCTACGTGTGTGACAGGACTTGTAGTAGTAGATACACAAGATACATTTTCAATTTTTGGTGAGTTGGTAATTTTATTACTCATTCAAATCGGTGGACTTGGTTTTATGACATTTGCCTCTTTTTTATTTTTGGTATTAGGTAAGAAAATGTCCTTAAAAGAAAGGCTACTTTTAAAAGAGGCTATTAACGCAACAGACCTAACAGGAATTGTAAAATTAGTTAAACGAATTTTGATTTTCACCGGTGTTATTGAATTGATTGGTGGCATTATATTATCCATTCACTTTTCTTTCGAAATGCCAATAGCAAAGGCTATTTACTTTGGCTTTTTCCATTCAATTTCAAATTTCAATAATGCTGGTTTTGATTTAATGGGTGGATTTCAAAGTTTGACCAATTATGTTGATGATCCGACTGTTGTTATCACGATTTGTGCTCTTATTACTTTAGGTGGGTTAGGGTTTATTGTGATGAATGATCTCTATGAATACCGTAAAACAAAGCGACTATCTTTACATACAAAGGTGGTTTTGCTGTCTTCACTTATTCTTACAGGTGGTGCAACTCTATTCATCCTTTTACTTGAATTTGGAAACGATAAAACATTAGGTCCATTATCATTTGTGGGAAAGGTTTTAGGGGCATTATTCCAAGGCGTTACACCGAGAACAGCTGGTGCAAACACATTACCAATAGGAGATTTAACACATGCTACGTTATTTCTAACCATTTTCCTTATGTTCATCGGGGCTGGTTCAGGCTCAACGGCAGGAGGTATTAAGGTGACTACTTTCGCTGTATTGATTGCGACGGCTTGGTCTCAGGTGAAGGGGAGAGAGGATGTTGTCCTGTTTAGACGCAGAATTGTAACTGAAATAATTTTAAAAGCATTTACCATAGCAGTCTGCGGAATGATCATTGTGGTAGTTGTCACATTTATATTAAGTATGACAGAGAAGAGCCACGACTTCATTATGTATTTATTCGAAGCAACATCTGCATTTGGTACAGTTGGCTTATCCATGGGCCTGACTCCGGAGCTTTCTCCTTATGGGCGAGTATTAATTATTTTGACAATGTTTGCAGGAAGATTAGGTCCATTAACAATTGGATTCGCTATTACAAAGAGACGTACACAAGAAACTTTCCATCATCCGAAAGGGAATATTTTGATTGGTTAATTATACGTTTGGGGAGTGATTCATAATGATCATAAAGCAATATGCCGTTATTGGCCTTGGTAGATTTGGAACAAGTATAGCGAGGAGATTACATGAGGCAGGGCAAGAAGTGTTAGGAATCGATATAAACGAAGAACGGGTAGATGATGCAGAACCATACGTAACCCATGCTGTTATAGCAGATGCTTCAGAAGAGAAAGCACTCGCCTCTATAGAAATTGAAAATTTTGATTGTGTCATTATAGCAATTGGCGATGATTTACAAGCCAGTATTCTAACCGCAATGCTTCTAAAAGATTTTAAGGTAAAAAAAACGATTGCGAAAGCACTTGGACGACGTCATGGTGCATTATTAGAAAAAATAGGAATTGATTGGGTGATTTATCCGGAGCGGGATATGGGAGAAAGAGTTGCAAATCAACTTTTATCGCCTAATATGTTGAATTACATTGAACTGTCTAAAGAATATAATATTGAAGAAATCATGATCCCAGTTGAAATGACAGGAAAGAGCCTAAAGGAACTGGATATCCGTGCCAAATATAACCTGAGTGTAATTGCACTTGTAAGAGATGGAGATATCATCATCTCGCCTTCTCCAGATCAGTCTTTTAATGAGGGTGATTTGATGGTTATGATAGGACATAGAGAAGACTTAGCTAAATTTGCAAGTATATAAAAATTCTCGGTTGCAAGAGTAGTGGAAAAGATTATTTATGAAAGAATCCATCCAAACATCTAAAGAATCATGTGTTTGTGAGGGGCTCTTTATTTTAGGTATACTATTATTTCGTAGATAAATATTCTGCTTGTATGATTAGGAGAGTATAGATGGAGTATTTTTTATGCAATTGAAGGAAAAATAAAATACTTTTATCAGAGATCGTATTATAAAGTTTATATAAAACCAGAAGAATTATGGTTGGGGCAAATCGGAAGACAACTCTATGGGATGAAGGAACTAACTTTAAATAGAGGAATAGATTCAATTAGTTGCTAACGATTCAGTTCTAAATTTTATAAAGTTTGATTTAAGAAGAGTATTAGAGGAGTTGTACTATAAATACATCTAGGGGTAAAAAGCAACAAGAAAATCAGACCTGTTACGACGCTTAAAGATAAATTCACGAAGATTAAAAGATAAAGATTTTGAAGAAAAAAGAGTACCAGTGTGATTAGATTTAATGCGATTGAAGAAGTGGACAATCAATGATATAATTGGAGATTCATCAGCTATACATTAGATGACAAAGATGATGTCATCCTACTTTTAAAACAAGATACTACTCATCTCCATATATTTGATATAATCAGCGGAAAAAAGATTAACTTGGATAAGATACTAAATAAAATTGATTCAGAAGAACAGAACAAAATTTCGATTTCACTCCGGATTAGGATTTAAAAAATTCCATATCGATTACATTACGAGTAATGAAGATACATTATTTATTGGAATGGTAAAAAAGTACGAAAGTATTTCTATTTTCTTTAAAATCACACGCATGATAATGAAAGAGTAGGACTTCCATGTAGTTTTCTTAAAGATTAAGTACATTTAGGTTTATTTCCCTCCAAAGAGCGGTATGAAGTAAACAACTCTAGTGAGAAGGAGGGAATATTTAATGGCTCGAGAGGTAACCATTCATTTATCGGATCAGCAAGTTATAGAATTAAGTCGCAGAGCTCAAATAGAAAATACATCTTTAAGAGAATTAGTTACACGAATTGTTGATAATGATATATTGGATTCAATCAATTCGGTTCCAACAGTAGGATTGAAAGAGGAATCGAATTCGCAGCAAGTAACATCATGATCATGATATCGCGACGAATGAAGCAACTTCTACAGAAATACAAAGACGTAATGCATTAAGGAAAGAAAATGAAGTGAAATTTTCACAGCATGATGGTTCAGAAGGCCGTCCAAATCCATAAAACGAAAAAGTCGGGTAGAATATAAAATCTTATTCTACCCGATTTTTATCTTTAGCTTAGCTTTCTAATATCACTTAGATATTAGAAAACTCTAAAAATAAATGTTTACTATTTTAGAAGATGGGAATATAAAAAGTGAGCTTATAAATAAGTTCAAAAAAATACTAGGAGGAATTCTAAATGGCAAATGACAAACGCAACAGAAACAATGATGGTAACATGACTGTAGAAGAAGCGGGACGTAAAGGCGGAGAAGCTACCTCCAAAAATCATGATCGTGATTTTTATGAAGAAATTGGCCGAAAAGGTGGAGAAGCAACAGCTGAAAACCATGGTCGTGACTTTTATGAAGAAATTGGCCGAAAAGGTGGAGAAGCGACAGCTGAAAACCATGACCGTGACTTTTATGAAGAAATAGGTCAAAAGGGCGGAGAAGCGACAGCTGAAAACCATGACCGTGATTTCTATGAAGAAATTGGTCAAAAAGGTGGAGAAGCAAGAAGTAGCCAACGCAATAACCACGACAACAACGACAACAAAAATGATGACAATCAGAAAATGGATAGAGAAGAAGCAGGGCGTAAGGGCGGAGAAGCAAAAAGCCGCAATCGTCGTAGCAACAATGATGATAAATAAATGTCATTCTATGATTAATTTCTTAAATTAAAAAGCTAATGCAAAATAATACTAGGTAAAGGTGTTTGTAGTTGGGATGACCAACTACAAACACCTTTTTTGTTTTATACTTACATAATTTAGTTGAAATTACATAAATAATAGTATATAGTATATTCGTTTGATAAATTTTTGAGTTTTTTATTACTTTTAAGTGCTTCTTGTACAAATAGAATATAAGGGGAAATGAAGATATAATGAAAGTTCAGTCTATAGACAAATACCTTTTTAAGGTTATTCTTTCTACGATGGATGCTGTGAGAATGGATTTAGAACTTAGACAAGATCATTCAGGGATTAATATGAGTTATAATTTTATTGGGAATTATGTTAGCTTTGATGCCAACCGTTTAAAAGAGGCAATGAATGAATTACATTTGCCAGTATCACTTGATGTTTATGTAAAAGCTATTACGATGCATGAATTAGGTCATGCTATTGATCGCGAAGCTTTACTTGCATCACTTTCAAAAACACTTGAAATCTTCGAAATGAAAGATCAATATACTTTAAATGAGATTTACAATGATGAGCAACTTTTGGCGGTTCTTATTGATGAACATAATATGAATATCGCTTTTGAAGAAACTGCTTGGAATCATGCAGAAAAGTTCAATCAAACGTTACATCTTGTTGATGAAAGTACTTTTAACATGATAAGAGAACATAGCTTAGCAACGTATAAAAACTTATATCAAGAAGATTTACATCTTTACAATGAATTAGTAGTTAGTCATAATTTAAAACCTGCATAAGGGTTTCAATAAGAAAAGGACCATAACTACCTTGGTCCTTTTTCTATTTTTGAAAATTGTAGACTAAATCTTAATTTTTGGCCTCACGTTTTGAAGGATTACCTTACTTTTAGGGATACTTGGCATGCTGCCTAAGCTAAAACTGAAATCTTGATCTGGAAATTCATAATCCAGTTTATTGACGAGATAATCTAGACTAACCTTCAACAGTTCATTCGTTGCCCATTCACCAGCACATCGATGTCCCAAAAAATAATCACCACCACCTTGTGGGATAAATTCAAAAGGACTCCCTTTCCAATCTGCAAAACGCTCAGGATAAAACAGATTAGGATTCTCCCAAACTTTAGGATCGTGATTTGTACCGTAAAGGTCTAGCAGTGTCAATGTATCTTTTTCAAATTGATAATCATTCCATATAAAATCTTCTTTTACCAAAGCAGCAACAAATGGCATAAACGGATAGAATCGTCGAACCTCTTGGATAAACATTTGAGTGTACTCTTCATGATCTTCAAGTTTTCTCTTCATATTAGGATATAGATGGATCGCATGCGCGAGAAAATTAATAAATATAGAAATGGCAACTATAGGTGTAAGTATATTCAGAATTTCTACTGCAGCTGTTTCAGTATCGATGCGGTTATCCTCTGCATCACGATACATAGCAAATTTGTGTAAAATAGTATTTTCATCCACAACTACTTTACCTTCTTGAATAGAATCAATGAGTTCACAAAACCACTTTTCAACACGATTGCGGGCATTTTTGGTAAACAAACTACTTAGCCCAACTGTAGCAGGCGACTCAAACATCGAGACCAAATCTTTTGTTAGTTGTTCTATTTGATCTTTAGGTACTGGAACACCGGTCCATTCACATGCTGTTTTGCATAAGATCACTTGTGTTTCTTCATATAAAACTACTTGTTCTTGTTGTCTCCAATTATCAATGACCATTGCCCATTGTTGATCAGCAATTTCTGTTAGCCTCTTTATGTCATCAGGTGTCATCACGGACATGAACATTTCCTTGCGCTTTTTATGTGCATCTCCATCCAAAGTTATTACACTATTTTCGCCAAAAAATGTTTTAACCACTTTATTAGGAAGTGCGTCTTTTCTTTTGAATTTTTTATTATCATAAAATAATTCTGTAGCTTCTTTTCCGGATATACAAATTGCTTTTTTACCAAGCAAACGAGTTTCGAAAATAGGTGAATGGAAACGGTCACGCCTGTTTGAGATAAACAAATAACCTTCTTTTAAAAGACTGATGCTATGGTCAATTCCTTCATCTTTAGGTATTGGATTAATATTTGACATTAAATTACTCATCTTGTTTTTATCCCGCGTTAACGGGCAGTAAACTATCTCCTGATTATTTATATCAAAATGCAACTTAATATAAATTCTTTCCTATTTCTTCATAAATAAACGTAAATATTACGTTTGAATTAAACTTCCCAAGCATTAATTGTAAATACTTTTAAGAGCATAATTTGTTAGGGTTCAGCAAATATTAAAGTCACAGTGTTCTTGAAATTAAAAATTAATGGGGGTGATACTTTGAAACGAAACAATATTATAATTTTGACTGTTAGCGTTTTGGTCATCTCCATATTTTGCGCAAGTTTTAGTTATGCTGCGGATAAGGGAAGAAAATATTATGAGCAAACGGGGCAAGTTTTGTGGGATATTCAAACGGATGAAAAAGTAATTGCTTTAACATTTGACGATGGCCCAGATCCAAGATATACTCCAGAAATTTTAGAGGTGCTTTCTAAATACCATGCCAAAGCCACTTTTTTTGTTTTAGGAAGAAGTGCAGAAAAATACCCTGAAATTATTAAACGTCAATATAAGGAAGGACACGAATTAGCAAACCATACTTATTCCCATATGTTTAAAGCAAGATCGCCAAAATTAGATGAAGAACTTGAAAAAACGAATAGTATTATTAGTCGCATTACGGGATATTCACCAACACTATTTCGTCCTGTTGGTGGGATTTATACGGATGAAATGATTAATACTGCGCAGAAAAATGGTTTTAAAGTGGTTATATGGTCATGGCATCTCGATACACAAGATTGGAAAAGTCCAGGAGTGAGCAGGATTACAAAAAAAGTATTAGATGGAGCTTCACCAGGAGATGTGGTACTTTTTCATGATGGTGGTGGAAATCGTTCCCAAACCATTAAAGCACTGGAACAAATATTACCTAAGCTAGAAAGCGAAGGGTATAAATTCGTCACTATATCGGAGCTGATGGGGGATGTAGGGGATATAAATCATCATATTACGAAAGAAAGTGCAAAATAGATAAGGTGAAAATTATAATTCATCCTTATCTATTATTACCTTTTATACATCTTTAATCATGCAAATCAGTTGAAATTACCTCGAATTAAGAATATTCTTGTATAGAAATAATATGTAGGAGGCAATTACATGAAAGTTGTCGCAATTGTTGGTAGTATCCGCAAAGAATCTTATAATATGATGTTAGCTAAGTTTGTTCAAAAACATTTTGCTGACCAATTTGATTTAGAAATTTTAAGTTTAAACGAACTTCCAATGTACAACCAAGATATCGAAAATGAACCACCTCAAGTTGTTCTTGATTTTAAAGCAAAAGTAAAAGCAGCTGATTCTGTTCTTTGGGTAACACCAGAATATAATTCATCAATCCCAGGTGTTCTTGGCAATGCTATTGACTGGTTGTCACGTGTTGATAAAGTAATGATTGGTAAACCATCTTGGATCATGGGTGCATCAATGGGGATTCTTGGTACAGTAAAAGCACAAATGCATTTACGCGATATCCTATTTGCATCTGGTCTTGGCTCACCTGTACTACAAGGTAACGAAGTATACGTTGGCGCAGCACATACCAAATTTGACGCTGAAGGCAACTTAACAGATGAAGGCACAGTGAAATTCTTAGAGTCCGTAGTTGGTAACTATATGGAATGGATGAAAATGTATCTTTAAAAGTATAAAGTTTTAAGAAGAGATGGCTGCTCTACTGAATGTAGAAAAGTCATCTTTTTTTATGGGAAAATTTGAACTTTACAATCCCTTAATTGTAATTATCTGAATTTTATATAAAATTAAATTAGCAGATAAAATATTACTTTATCTTAAGGGGATAAAACGTTGAAAAACTATGTGGAAATAGAAGAATTGAAAACTATTGATAAAGAAACGACAAATTGCAGAAAAACAAGCTAAATTAGAAAATTGATCCCTTATAACACTTGATACTAGAGAAGGAGACCCTTCAAATAAACTATATTTATCTTTAGGATATATTATTGCTGGGAGAGTTCCAATGTATGCAAAATCTGCAAATGGAAGTTTAGATACCACGGTTTTCTACTATAAATGTATTTAAAAACTTGGAGGGTTTATGGAAACAGAATGGTTAAGAACTTTTATAATTGCAGCTAAAACAGAGAATTTCGGGGAAACAGCAGAAAAACGCTTTATTACACAATCTACGGTAACAAAGCATATTCATCATTTAGAAAAAGAACTAAATACACTCTTATTTGAACGAAATGGGAAAAAACTACGTTTAAGCATGGTAGGGTCTTATTTCTTAGATCAAGCTGAAAAGATAATTGAAACGCTTGATGATTCACTTAAGAGTACCCAAGCGTTTTTGGATGGCTATACATCCCAATTAACAATTGGTGTTGCTCCACAGATTGCCAATTCCACTTTGCCTAGGGTAATCGAACATTTTAGTATGAATAAGCCACATATTCAGTTATCGATTGAATTACTAAAATCAAATGAAATCGGTGAAGCGGTTTATCGTGGATTCGTTGATATTGGACTCTCCAAAATACCAACAACGCGTGAATTACAAATAGAGACCATTGCAGATGAAGCAATCCGATTGGTTGTTCCGTCTTCTAAAAGAAGTTTGGAAGTAACGGAATTATTGGAGAGTGAAATCATTTTAACGCATGAATTTGCACCTTATTGGGAGAAAGTTCATCATTTACTTAATAGTCAATTTCCTTCGCATAAAACGATGAGGATTAATCAAACAGAAGTTATTAAAAACTTTGTTAAGCAGGGACTAGGTATTGCTTTTTTACCACTAAGTGTCGTGCAAAAAGAAGGAGACGCTGGAACATTATCCATCCACTCATTAGAAATACTTCAACAGATTACTTCTCAAACTTATTTTATAACAAAATACATATCGAGAGATATTCAAGCTTTTTTAGAGAGTAGTAAAGTAATTTATAAAGGCATTTCGAATTAGCGGAAATGCCTTTTTAACGTCCTATTTTATCCCGCATTAACTGGTTTTTGACTCAACTGCAAGGCTTTAGAAAATTCGAAGAAGCAGCGGTTGAGATAACTGCCCGTAAACGCCCGATTGGTTGGGGTTGCTGGATGGCTGTCACTCAGTTGTTGCACAGGACGTGGCGAACTTAAGTCTTTAGTTCCTATTTTTCAGTGGGGGATGGCCAACTAAAACCGCCACGTCCTGTGGCAACGTTGGCACTAGTACGTCCTGTACGTCGGAGGAAAACCCCCACTGATTGAAGTTTCACTTTATTGCAACAAAGCGAAGTCTCCAATAGTCAACAATCCAAGTATTTTCTTTATAAAGTTGAGTCTTTAAAATCTTTTCACAATGTTGATATACGTTATTTTTCTCTTCAATTGATAAATGATGGAAAATGTTATCGCTAAACATGTTTAGCCAGTTTCTAATACCATCTTCGCCAATGAGTGGGGTTGGCCGTTCAAATAATGTCATCATCTTTATTTGAAAACCAGCTTTTTGTAATATTTCACGATATTCCTCTTCTGTTGGAAAGTACCAAGGAAAATAATCTTCAATATATGGATAACCTAATTCATCCATACTTTGTTTAATCGCGTTCACGATAGACGCGATATTTCCGTTACCGCCCATTTCAGCGACAAAACGACCGTTCGTCTTTAAAGCGTTATAAACATTTTGGACAACAATTTTAGGTTGCTTGATCCAATGTAAAGCGGCATTAGAAAAGACTGCATCAAATTGTTGTTGTTCATTCATTTGTGTTGCATCTTGAACTGTAAACTCAATACCTTTGTATTTTGTTTTTGCTTGTTGGATCATTTCCTTTGAAGCATCTGCACCTATCACGTTCGCTCCAAGTTTTGTAATTTCATGTGCTAAATCCCCTGTACCACAGCCTAAATCTAAGATAATTTCTGCTTTTTGTGGCGCTAGTATTTCAACTAAACTTCCACCAAATTTTGAAACAAATTCGTGCTTTTGATCATATAAATCTGCATTCCATTCACTCATTTGATCAGCTCCTTTAAATGAGCATAACAGATGATTTGGATGTAGAGATATGACGTATGAGATGGTTTTTAATTCCAAAGTGGAATATTAATTTTGCATGCGAATCAGCCTAAATGCTGAGGCAACTTCCATTCTCCGTTTGCTATAATATTTAATAGTAAATTTATGTAAATATTGATACTGGACAAAGGGGATGAAGGAATGAACAGTAATTGGCCAAATGAAATGAAAGTAGCTCAAATAAGAGTGGCACGTCCTACAGATCAACTCGAGAAAATTATAGAGTTCTATTGCAAAGGATTAGGATTGCAAAAGATCGGTTCATTTGAAGGGCATAGGGGATATACAGGGGTAATGATTGGACTTCCAGGTTTTGATTATCATTTGGAATTCACACAACATATAGATGGTAGTCCTTGTCCAGCTCCTACAAAGGATAATCTACTAGTCTTCTATATTCCTGATCGCAAAATAATTGAACAAATCATAAGTAGATTGAAAAATATGGGGTATGATCCGGTCGAACCAGAGAATGGATATTGGAAAGAATTAGGAGTTACAATTGAAGACCCCGATGGCTGGAGAATTGTCTTGATGAACACCTCTGGCATTAGTGAACAATAAAAGGTAAATTTAACCTTGAGTAGCTACTCGATAAATGCTACGATAAAGCCAACTTAAATATTTGCAGGGGAACGCAAATCGCGTTGAGAAGGTAAAACCTGACCCTTAGAACCTGACAGTTAACACTGGCGTAGGGAGCAAAGTACATAAATAGTAACTTTTGTACAGTAGCTCGCTTAGTTTAGCGAGCTTTTTTTGTACCCAACCAAATATTTAGTGCGGGGGGACACTTTTGTGTTGAGAAGGTAAAACCTGACCCTTAGAACCTGACAGTTAATACTGACGTAGGGAGCAATGGCTAACTTTTAGTCTCTATGTCGATACATAGAGACTTTTTGCATTCTACGGTAATTCACGAGGAGGACTTAGAATGACATTTTGTGATGAAGTAAGAAAAGAGACAGATTTATACTTTGAAGGAAGCTTTGAACATCCGTTTGTCAAAGGATTGGTTGAGGGTACATTGCCAATTGAAAAATTTAAATTTTATATGATGCAAGATGCCTTTTATTTAAAGCATTATACGAAAGTGCTTGCTATTGCTGCATCAAAGGCTACTACAAATGAAGACACGACTTATTTTCTAGAAAATGCGCGTTATATCAATGAAGCTGAGCTTGAATTACATCGTACAGTATTTAAAGAGCTTGGTGTTACTGAACATGAACTTGAAATTTTCGAACCAGCACCAGCTACGTACAATTATGTAAGCCATATGTACAATGCAGCTTATAATGGCGATGTTTCGGAAGCCTTTGCAGCCATGTTCCCATGTCCTTGGTTGTACCAAGAGATTGGTGAAAAGTACAAAGATTCACAGCCTGGTATCAAGCTTTATGAAGAATGGCTTGCCATGTATAGCAACCCGGATTATGAAGAAAAAATCGAATTACAAAAATCCATGATGAATCGATTTGCAGAAGAACAACCCGAAAAAGTACAGCTATTTAAAGCACACTTCAAAAAGAGTTGCTATTATGAGTGGAAGTTTTGGGAGATGCCTTGGACATTAGAAGATTGGAAAGGTGAAGTGGCAAATTATGAGTATATCTAAAATTAGAAAGACAAGCCCTCTTGTTCATTGTATTACGAATTATGTTGTTGCAAATTTTACAGCGAATGGCCTTCTTGCAATTGGTGCTTCACCTGTAATGGCGGATGAAGCATTAGAAGTAGAGGAAATGGTTTCAAACGCATCAGCATTATTACTTAATATTGGAACAATCAATTCTCGTACGAAGGAAGCGATGCTGCTTGCAGGTCGTAAAGCAAATGAGAAAGAAATACCAGTCGTTCTTGATCCAGTTGGCGTAGGGGCTACAACTTACAGGCAACAAACCGTACAGGAATTACTACAAACAGTGAAATTTAATTTAATCCGTTGTAATGCTGGTGAACTAGCAAGCATTGCAGGTGTTGAATGGCAAGCAAAAGGTGTAGATAGCGGTATTGGTGAAATCAATGTTGAAAAAGTGGCCAAACAAGTTGCGCAAAAGTTTAATTGCTTAGTGATTGTAACGGGTCCTTCAGATATTTTAACGAATGGAGAGCAAACGTATAGCATTGATGGAGGAAATGAGTTAATGACACAAGTGACGGGTACAGGTTGCTTGCTGAGTGCGGTTTGTTGTGCGGCATTAGCGGTGGCAGGCGATCCACTTACTGTTCTACGTGATGTTTTGCAAGACTATAAAGCTGTTGCAGAGCGTGCCGCAACAACAAATCTACTGGGCTCTTTCCAAGTGGAAGTATTAAATGCATTAAGCGATATTTCTAGAGGTGAACAATGATGAACATAGTAATGACAATAGCTGGTTCGGATAGTAGTGGAGGTGCTGGAATCCAAGCAGATTTAAAAACGTTTCAAGAGCTGAATGTTTTTGGAACGTCTGCAATCACTGCGTTAACAGCTCAAAATACATTAGGTGTAGAAGGAATCTTTCCAACATCAGCTGAATTTGTTCAACAGCAAATAGAAGTAGTAATGCAGGATTTACCAGTGAAAGCTGCTAAAACAGGGATGCTTTTTTCTTCAGAAATTATTGAAGCAGTTGCAAAGAGTCTAAAGGATAAAGATATTCAGCTTGTTATTGATCCAGTCATGATTGCAAAAGGTGGTGCATCGCTTCTTCAAAACGAGGCAGTGAAAGCTTTAAAAACTTCTTTGTTACCGTTAGCCACCGTACTTACACCGAATATACCTGAGGCAGAGGTGATTAGTGGGATCACAATCAAATCAGCAGCAGATATAAAACACGCTGCTAAAATTATTCTTGATATGGGTGTAGCTTGTGTTGTGATGAAAGGTGGTCATTTAGAAGGGGTAGATGCAATTGATACGGTTTACTTCCAAGACGGCACTTCATTCTCTATGAAAACAAAGCGTATTAATACAAAACATACACATGGAACAGGCTGCACATTTTCATCTGCAATCACCGCATTTTTGGGGGCAGGATATGATATTCGTGAAGCGATTATTGAAGCAAAGAAATTTGTGCAATTAGCTATACAAAACCCTTTAAACATTGGACATGGTCATGGCCCAACCAATCACTTTGCCTATCAAAATGGAAACGGAATATGTGAGGTGACAATAGTTGAATCAAACTGATTTATCAGTCTACTTTATAATGGGGACACAAAATTGCATTGATCGTCCACTTGATGTGTTAGAAGAAGCGCTAAAAGCAGGAATCACCTTTTTCCAACTACGTGAAAAAGGAGAAGGTGCATTAAAAGGGCAAGAACTTGAGCAATTCGCATTAGCTTGTCAAATGTTATGTAAGCATTATCGTGTTCCTTTTATAGTAAATGATGATGTAGAACTTGCATTGAAAATTAATGCTGATGGGGTGCATGTAGGACAAGATGATATCGCACTCGAAAAAATTCGTGCAAAATTCGAAGGTAAAATTGTAGGCGTTTCCGTTCATACAAAAGAGGAATTAGATAAGGCTGTTGCAGGCTTTGCAGATTATGTTGGGATCGGCCCCATTTATGAAACCAAATCTAAAACTGATGCAAAAAAGCCTGCAGGCGTAACTTTTTTGCACGAAGCAAGAGTAATGTATCCGGAATTTCCGATAGTCGCAATCGGTGGGATTACAGAACAAACAGCAACAGAAGTACGACAAGCAGGAGCTGACGGGGTTGCTGTTATTTCAGCCATTTGCCAAAGTGCAGATCGATTTGCAACCATTCAATCGTTTTTGAATAAATAGATTTGTGCAAAGTTCAATACCACTTTGAATGTTTAAGATTTCATAAGTGGCATTGAACTTTTGTTTTTGTAACAACCAATTAAGATTCATAATAGAGAAGAAGTATTTTATTTATAATGAAAATACCACCGAATACATATGCTAGACTGATTTTGTTTAAGTTCATCAATAACACAACAGGCAACAGGAAAATAATCATTTCTACTATAAAATGAGCTGTTGTAGGTAAGGTGATGTTTGCATTTGGGGAACCAAACATATCCCAAATTATTGCAACAATTAAGGGAACTAAAATACAAAGTATCCTTTTTTGAATAGCTGTATTTCCTACTCGAAATCCCCAATAACCATATATTCCAAGACCAAACAGTTCGATTAAAAAGCGTAATCCAATATTCATCATCTCAAACATTTTTGGACCCCTTTCTATTTAATCTTCAGCCTTCGTTTGCAACAGAATGTATTCCTTTTATAAAAGTATCAATCAATATAGTAAGACTTTGGTCAATGTCTAATGGTATTCCAAATCCACCTGATTGTTCAATTGACGTAAATCCATGAAGAATACTACGTAATCCTCTTACCGTATGAATAACCATTTCCTCTTGTAAGTTATAAAATGCTAAAACTTTCACTACAAGCTCAACGATTAGTTGTTGTTGATGTTGCAATTCTTTATCTTCTCTGTCCGGAGAACGAGTTGTTGCTTCGTAAAGCCCTGGATGTGTTCTAACGAATTGAACGTAGGCATGGCTGATCAATCGAATTGCCTCATCGCCTGATTTTCCTATCGCAGCTTGGGTCATGTATTCATAAAGTTTTTTTAGGCCAAAAATGGCTAGTGACTGCTTCAATTCTGCAAGACTATTGACATGATTATACAAGGATGGTGGGCGAATCTGTAGTTCTTTAGCTAGTAAACTAAGGGATAATTCGTCTAGACCCTTTGTATTAACCAGTTCTGTTGCTTTTAGAAGAATTACATTAAAATCCAACTTTTTTCGAATGGCCATATTCGCTTCACTTCCTTTCCACCACGTCTAAGAAGCTTCAATAATAGCTCGTTTCATAACCTGAACAGGTTTTTCAATCATATGTCCATGACCAACTGCTAACAAACTAGGGTTTAGACTTAGAAGTTTTTCCGCACTTTCAATTGCTAATTCTTTATTCCAAGTTCCGAGTCCTGGGAAAGGAAATGTTGGCTTAATAACGCCTGAAACGGCTATGCCACCTCTTACCTGAAAAGCATCACCAGCAATTAGATGACCACTTCGAGTATCGAATAACGCAATCGAACCGGGTGTGTGCCCAGGAGCTGTGACAACTTCAAGCGACCCTATAAGATTTCCGTCTTTCAGCAATACATCAGGCTTTGTTAGAATTTTCTTTGGAATGCCACCGCGAATTGGTGAATTTGGTTCATTTTCCAAAAGTGTTGTATCTCCTTGTAGTAAGAGAGCATCACGCTTAGAAATACTTACGGGGACATTTGGCAGTAATGTCTTTAACGCATCCAAGGAACCTACATGATCGGAATGAGCATGTGTCAATACAATGTTAGCAATTGGCTTTCCTATATGCGCGGCAGCATTTATTATCCCTTTTGCACTAAAGGGAAGTGCAGTATCGATCAACGTAAGCCGATCCTTTTCTTCAATTAGGTAACAATTTACAGGGAAAAGACGAGGCATAAAAGACAGTTGGTATATAGAACCAATTTTTGTGATTTTCATTTTGTACTCCTCTCCAAACTAATTGGATTCATTTATTAACTAATACCATTAGTTTATGCCATTTTACAAATAATGAATACCTTAAATAGAAATAATTAACAATTAATTAACAAAGAGATTTAGATGCATCCACCTTCACAATACTCATGGAAAATAGTACTAAAGAAATAATGATACAGGAAATATAACAAAGAATGGTCACTGATCGTATAGTAAAGTTGGACTTTAGTGTTATTTTAGTGATAGAAATTTAAATAGAATATGTGATTTATCTCAATAAATGATATTTTTTTAATAAATTTAGGGTGTGAATATACTAATTAATAATTTGTAAAAAGTCCGAAAAAACTCTTTATCTATTATTGGTATCTGTTATATAATAGTTTTGTTCTAAACATTCTATATTTTCTAACAATTAGAATTAGTGAACTTATAGTTTCATATTATTATTTTGCAAAGTTTAAAGGGAGATGAAAAGATGAACGCGGTCTCAGTTGTTATTGGTTCTATTTGTATTTTAGTTATTGCATATCGCCTTTATGGATACTTCTTTACAAACAAGGTATTGAAAATTAATGATTCAAAACCAACACCTGCACATGAGTTGGAAGATGGTAAAGACTATGTTCCAACAAACAAGTGGGTAGTTTTTGGACATCATTTTGCGGCTATTGCTGCAGCAGGTCCATTAGTTGGTCCAATTCTAGCTGCACAGTTTGGTTATTTGCCAGGATTACTTTGGCTGTTAATCGGTGCTGTAATTGGTGGAGCTGTCCATGATGCTGTTGTTTTGTTTGCTTCTATGAAAAAGAAAGGAAAATCTTTATCAGAAGTAGCAAAAGATGAGCTTGGCCCTGTAGCAGGTTTTTGTACAGGTTTAGCTATGCTATTCATTATTACAATTACAATGGCCGGTTTATCAATGGTTGTATTAAATGCACTTGTGCATAATCCTTGGGGAACTTTTGCTGTAGGAATTACTATTCCAATCGCTATGCTAGTTGGGATTGCCTATAAAAAGACCGGAAACTTAAAGGCCACTTCTACATTAGGGTTTATATTATTAATGGTTGGCGTATTTATGGGGCCTTATATTAAAGAAACGGCATTAGGGGAATTATTGAATCTTGATATTAAAACTTTAGCTATTATCTTACCTGTTTATGCATTCTTTGCGGCAGCATTGCCAGTATGGTTATTATTAGCACCACGTGATTATTTAAGTAGTTTTATGAAAATCGGTGTATTTATTGCATTAATCATCGGTGTATTCTTTGTCAATCCAGTTATTCAATTCCCAGCATTTACTTCATTTATCCATGGTGGAGGCCCAGTAATCGCAGGTCCAGTATGGCCATTCGTATCGATTACCATTGCGTGTGGTGCAATCTCTGGATTCCATGCATTTGTCGGATCAGGTACAACTCCGAAAATGCTTAACAAATGGGAAGATATTCGCGCAGTTGGTTTTGGTGCGATGCTTGTTGAATGTTTAGTAGGGATTATGGCATTGATTGCTGCAACAGCCTTAATGCCAGGTGACTATTTCGCAATCAACTCATCTCCTGAAGTATACAAAACATTAGGTATGCAAACTGTACATCTTCCAGAACTTTCTCAGGAGATCGGAATGAATTTAGAAGGTCGTACAGGGGGAGCCGTTACTTTAGCAGTTGGAATGAGCTATATTTTTGCGAAGATTCCATGGTTCTATAATCTAGCGGCTTATTTCTATCAATTTGTTATTATGTTCGAAGCCGTATTTATCTTAACTGCAATTGATGCAGGTACACGTGTTGCACGTTATTTAATCCAAGATTTCTTTGGAGATGTTTATAAACCACTTAAACGAGTTGATTGGCTTCCAGGGTCAATATTTGCAAGTGCTCTCGCTTGCTTTATATGGGGTTATTTATTGTTCTCTGGTGATATTAGTTCCATCTGGGTATTGTTCGGTGTATCCAATCAGTTGATGGCAACAATCGGTTTAGTCATTGGTACAACGGTAGTCTTGAAAATTGCAGATAAACGTTGGTACGTACTTACATGTTTAGTACCTCTCGCATACTTATATGTGACTGTAAACTATGCAGGTTATTGGATGATCAAAAACGTCTACTGGAATTCCGCTTCAGCTGGCTTTAAACCATTAAATGGTATATTATCTGTCATTATGCTCCTTCTAGGTCTTATTGTCGTAATATTTGCCATTAAGAAATGGGCTGAATTATGGAATAGCCCTAGATTCAGAAAAGTAAAGAATTATACAAAGGCTGCTTAATGAAAGCTTTTGGAATTGTTAATGAAAAGATAATTGGTAAAAAATTGCTCTTCCTTACTTTTGTAAAGAAGAGCAATTTTTCTTTTGAATTTTACAATAGTGATCTTATTGTTGATGACGACTAAACACCAAGTATTTTCTGGACATAGCAAGTTAAAAGTCGATTAGAATCTATTTTTGAGTTCTACTTCTAAACTCTCAACCTCGAGACTATGTATATAGTAAAGCATTTATTATGTAATAGAGGAGGAGTTGCGATTTTAAAAAAATCTCTAATTGGACTAATCCAAATATTGTTGGCACTTGCTTTCTTGTATTTTGGTTATAAGAAATTGATGTCAGATCCAATGATCGTCAAGAATTTTACAGAAGTCTATGGCTATGGAAAATTAATCATGTATGGAGTAGGGGGCATTGAAGTTACATCAGCTATTGGATTATTAATCGGCATTATAAAGAAAGGTTTTGTGCCGATTTCTAGTGGAGCGTTGGCTGTTTTAATGGTCGGTGCAACAACAACGCACTTAATGGTAGGACAAGGTGTTGAAGTTGCGTTAAAGCCCTTTATATTCTTTGTACTAAATGTAGTGATATTTTTAGTATCAACTAGCGAAAGTGTAGAAGATTAACTTTGAAATTGTATAAGTAAAGAATACTTAGATTCCTTACTAAAAATAAAATGAAGTAATATATACTTCAATAAAGGGCTATCTAGAAAAATCTTTCTAAGATGGCCTGTCTTTATTTCTGAATGTTTTGTTATTTCCTATTTACGGAAATTCAAGCGTGATATGATACATATATAGCAAATTTGAATTAAATATAAAAGTGAGGTAAGAATCAAATGGCAAATGAACGATATCCGATTGGTGAGTACCAAAGCGAAGAAGTTATTACAAGTGACAAAATTGCACAATGGATTGAAGATATTCGAATTTTACCAGATCAGTTAAAGAAGGCTGTTAAAGGCTTAAATGATGAGGAACTTCAAAAAACATATCGTGAGAATGGTTGGACAATTTGTCAACTCGTACATCATATTGCGGATAGTAGTATGAATAGTTATATTCGTATTAAACTTGCTCTCACAGAAGAAACCCCAACGATTAAACCTTATGATGAAGCGGAATGGGCAAAGTTGCCCGATTATCATTTACCCATTGTAGGACAACTAAAATTGATTGAGGGTCTTTTTGAAAGCTTCGTTTATTTACTAGAAAACTTGAGTGATGAACAATTAAAACGGACATTATATCATCCTGTAGGTGGCATTTCAACAATAGAAGAAAATATTAGCTTCACCGCATGGCATGTGAAACATCATTTCGCACATATTCAAAATGCATTGAAATGATTGTTTGAAAGGTTTGGTTAAGAAGGTATAAAATCCCGAAAAATTGCATGTATTTGAGCATTCCGATATGATGAAACTGATAATTATTCATTTTATGGAGGGATCGATATGTATCGTAAAGTAGAAGATTTTCTGGAAGATTGGACAGTTTCTTCAACAGGAACGTTAAACGTTTTAAAGGCCATTACAAATGATAAATTTGACCAAGCAATTGTAGAAGGGCATAATACGTTAGGTTGGTTAGCATGGCATTTAGTTAGTGTTGGTGCAGCATTTGGTCATTTGGCAGAACTTCAAGTGCCTGGACCAGGAAAAAATCAAGAAATGCCAACAGATATAGCTGAAATCATCGATGCTTACGAACAACTTGCAGAAGGTTTTAAAAAAGAAGCAGCCAAATTAACTGATGCAAGCCTAGAAGAAGAAGTTAACGGCTTTGGTGGCCCAACTTTACGTGGCAAGCTATTACGTTCATTAATCGACCATCAAACACATCATCGTGGACAAATGACGGTCTTACTTCGTCAAGCTGGATTACCAGTACCAGGCGTATTAGGGCCAACAAAAGAAATGCAACGATAATAACTAAAAGCTTCGGCGGCTCGTCTAGTTGGATAACAACTACAGAATACATTTATTACAAATACAAACAAAAGAAGGCGATCCATTATGGATGCCTTCTTTTGTTTAGACTAAAGGATTATAAGTGAATTGCCATGATACGCCAAAACGGTCTTGAACCCATGTGAATAGCTCAGAAAAGCCATAGTTATTTAATTCCATTAAGGCTATACCGCCGTCAGAAACTACTTCTTTTGCATAGCGTTCAATTTCTTCCTTTGTATCACATTCGATAAAGAGCGAAATGGAAGGTGTAAAACTGAAATTGTGTTTAATCGGACTATCATTCACTAATATTTGATAACCCTTGAAGTCAAGTACTGCCATTGCTACTTGTGTTGAATCTGGCATATATGAAACGTTTACCACATGAAGGTCCGAAAACCATTGTTGATATTGCTCGATTGCTTCTTTTGCTTGTCCTTGGAACATTAAAAATGCTTTAGCATCTTTCATCTGGTCATTCTCCTTTATGATTATGAATTTTTCTGTGCTTGGCGGTAAAGGTCCTTTGTTTTAAAGCCTTGTTCTAAAATATTCTTCATTTCCTCTAAACGATTTTTCTGTGTTTCTTCTTTCTTCGCACTGAATACATATCGAGCCCAATCTTTTTGATAGCCAGGCGTTAGAGATTCATAAAATGAAAGTAGTTTTTGATCTTGTGATAAAAATTCTTTCACCTGTGGAATCATTTGAATATAATCATCGACACATTGACTTTTGGTTGTTTTCTTCTTCCCTTTTTGTTTGCCATCCACTTTGATTGATAGAATGGAGAATGTGTCATCTAGTGAAGAGAGTGTGGAAAATTTATAGTCGCTATCTGCAATATATTTTTGTTCATCTACTGCGATTGCAGGGAAAATCTCATCTCGATGAATGTAAGTTTCGTACATTTTGTTCCCCTTTCTTAGGATATACTAGAAAAAGGTATCCTTGTTCGGTAATCAGCTGATTGGCAATACAATGTTTTAAATATGAAGTGAGTTCTTCTATTGTAAATACAAATGCGATTACTCGATCATAGGGTTTAGCTGTAGAAGTTTCGATATCTTCCAATGAGAAAGTATCGGGTGCGTTATGAATATGAATGTTTGAATCTGCAGTTAGTTTGAATTTTGAGTTCATCCTACTCCTCCCTTTTATCATTAATTATGCCATAAACGTATAGTTTTCCCACAATGCTGTGTTTATAAAAAATAGAAGAGGGAATTGTAAAAAATAACAGACGAAAAGAGGTGCGTATAATGAAATATCCAGCGAAAGTCGTGAGTTGTTTTTTGGTAGTAAATTTATTGGGTGCATGTTCAGCAAATACGGATAAGAGTAATACAGAAGGAAAAACGGAAAAAACAACAGAAGTGGAGAAAAGTGATAATAGTAAACCAACAAACTCAACAGGTAGTGTTAATGCTACTGGATCATCCAATCCTATTGCAGAAACAGAAAACCCTGAAGATGTTCAATCAGCAACAGGAAGATGAAAAGATGAATGAAAATATCAAATCTTCTATAAGAAAACAATTAAAAACGGATTTACCAGTGCTTGTTCCGAATCAGCTTCCTTTAGAAAAGTGGAAAATATTTAACAGCAAAGACAGTAGCAAGTAATAATCAATACACAATCATCTATTATCAAACAGATAAGGAAATACCAGTTAATGATAAAACGTTGGATCAAGTATCGAAAGATTCGATGATTGCTAAGTATTATGTGAAAAAATACAACAGTGAAAAAGAAGCAAATGATGTCATTGGTTTTGAAGACTTTAGCAAAGCAGGGGGCCAAAAGGTGAATCTAGGCCATAACATCGGAGGCTACCAAGATGCAGCTGCAGGATCATTATTTACAGGATGGAATGAAGGAAGATGGGCGCTTGCCACACAAACTAGAACAACCAGTCCGGAAAATGGTCTGGATCTTGCAAAACAAGCAGTAGAATTTTTAGAAAAAAATACATTACCAATACCAAAGCCGAATGGTTCCATTCATTTAAGTGCCATGTCACCAACTGGGAATGTGATAAAATGGCAAGATAATACAATTGTCTACTCGCTTGAAAATGTAAAGGATCCTATGGAATCTTTGAAAATTGCAACATCAGTAAAATAGGGTATTCAAGATTGAGAGGTAAAATGAGGTTTCCGAAAAAGGGACCTCATTTTTATTTTACTCGAGAAAATTTGAATCCGATTAGGATACTATCCTATGTTATTTCCCCTCAATTTCTGTTATAACTAAATAGTATTGGAGGGAAATATTTTGAGCAAATATCAAACACTATTATTTGATGTAGATGATACATTATTAGATTTTTCAGCTGCAGAGAATGAAGCTTTACATCGTCTATTTGCTGAAAATGGCCTAGACTTAACAGACGAAGTTGAAAACTGTTATAAAGAGATTAACCATGGTTTATGGGCTGCGTTTGAACGAGGAGAAATTTCTCGTGAAGAAATTGTCGATACACGTTTTGGTCTTCTTTTTAAAGAGTATGGCAATGAAGTCGATGGCAAAAAATTGGGTGAGCGTTATCAACAGTTACTAGCAGAAAATCATGATTTTATCGATGGTGCTTCTGAGTTAATTGAAAACGTATCAACACAATACAATCTATACATTGTGACAAACGGCGTATCAAAAACACAATATAAACGTTTAACAGAATCTGGGCTTTATCCTTATTTTAAAGATATTTTCGTGTCAGAGGATACAGGCTATCAAAAGCCGATGAAGGAATACTTCGATTATGTATTTGCTCGAATTCCAGCATTTGACCATGATACTACCTTAATCATTGGGGACTCTCTCTCATCTGATATGCAAGGTGGCTTGCTTGCAGGGATTGATACGTGCTGGTTTAATCCGTATCATAAGGCAAACAATACAACGATTCAACCTAAGTACGAGATTGAAGGGTTAGGAGATTTACACACAATTCTTAAAGAACAACCTATCCTTGTAAAATAAAACAGCATGATCTTTGTAGAAATTAAGCAAAGATCATGCTGTTTTATTTTTGACTTTGACAATTAATATATAGTGCATTAATATGAATTATTGTGATTTTTTAAAGGAAGGTTTTCTTTATGACAGAAGAGTTAAAAGTAAAAAGAGCAACCCGAAACCTCTACACATTTTTCGTTAGTAAAATGCTAACTTCTGTAGGGTTTGGGGTTTTTAATTTTGGGATTAGTTTATATATATTGTCGGTAACGGGTTCCGCGCTTAGCTTTGCGACCAATATTCTTTTTAATGTTCTCCCAAGAGCATTAGCTGCACCATTAGCAGGCTATGTAGCGGATCGATTCCCAAAGAAACGTATAGTTGTAGCTAGTATGACAGGAATAACGTTATCCGTTGCGATACTGATTATCTATACCATATTGTTCGGTATTTCAGTGCCAGCTATTTATACGATTACTGTGATTTTCTCCACAATCGGTGCATTTAATGGCGTTGCCTTTTCGAGTTCACTGCCTAATTTAGTAGGTAAAAAGCGTCTACAAAAAGCAATGTCCTATAACCAAGTATCCTATTCCATTGGTTCCATCGGTGGACCAGCCATCGGAGGAATGATGTTTGGCTTTGTATCGATGAGGGTATTTTTGATTGTGATGATGGTAGCATATTTTGTAGCACTTTGTTTAGAAGCGACAATGGATTTCTCTTTATATGAGACAAAGCTTGAAAAGAAAAAAGAGTCAGTGCTGACAAGTATGAAAGAGGGATTCCAATACTTAAACAAAAAGCCGCTTGTTAAAACACTTTTGTTAACATCACTATGGATGAATTTTTTCTTCTCTGCAGTGAGTGTAGGACTAGTTTTTGTGTTGGTTCAAAAGCTTGGTATCCCTTCTAGTCAAGTGGGATTGATCGAAGGTTCGGGAGCTGTAGGCATGCTAATCGCATCTTTATATTTATCATCTAGAAGTGATTTACATGCGCCTTTACATTTTGCAAAAACATCTGCATTTACAATGTGCTTCATTGTTGCATGTATCACACTTCCATTGTTTTTAGCATTTACTAGTACGTACACATTCGTCTTTTTTATGTTTTTAATGGTTCTTTTCTCTAGCTTAGGTGTATTTGCAAATACGCCAACTGGTGTAGTTATTCAAAATGTGATCGATGACGAACACAGAGGTCGTGTATTTGGCATGATCGAAACATTATCTGTCGGAATGGGACCTATTGGCTCTGTTATTTTCGGTGCATTATTTGATGTTGTTGATGCAAAAGTCATTTTCTTAAGTACAAGCTTATTATTAATCTTATGTATAGCTTGGGTGATGAGAACATCTAAAATTGGACAACATAATAGCGAATTCACTTCTTGAAATAAACGTTTTAACGTTTTAGTAAGTCTATGAGGTTTGTATGTTTACATATGGACTCAAAAAATAATCCAAAACATGAAAAAATATGCATTTGACTATTTACTTTTTCAAAAAATAAGCGTACTATAACCTCACAAATTATGTTTTAAGTTTCATATTTCTAAATCGCTGAAGTAAATTCGCGGGGGAACCAATTTCGTCTGGATGTATAGTTTACATCCTTGGGGTGAATCCTTTAAAAAGGTAGGGCTACTTCATGGTCCGAATCCGACAGCTAACCTCGTAAGCGTTAGAAGAAGAAAAATGGAGCTTGCTAGGCAAACAATAATGTCTACAAGTCTTTTTTCGTGATGACTTGTAGGCTTTTTCTTTTTCATTCAGCTATGAAATATGAAACCCAATTTTTTAGAGAAGGTGTTATTAAGTGAAATATTCGTTAAAACGAATGTTAATCGGAAGGCCATTAAAGTCAACCGAGTTAGGCGAACAAAAACTAAGTAAAACAAAAGCGCTTGCTATATTGTCATCTGATGCATTGTCTTCTGTAGCATATGGACCTGAGCAAATATTAATCGTATTGATGACTTTTGGTGCAATGGCGTTTTGGTATTCCATTCCTATCGCAGCATTTGTTGTTGTACTATTAATAGCATTAATTTTATCCTATAAACAGATTATTTTTGCCTATCCTCATGGTGGCGGTGCTTATGTAGTTTCTAAAGAAAATTTAGGCGTAAATGCCGGTCTTGTTTCAGGTGGATCGCTTTTAGTAGACTATGTTTTAACAGTTGCTGTTAGTGTGTCAGCAGGTACGGATGCAATTACATCAGCATTCCCAGCATTGCATGCATATAAAATAGAAATTGCCATTGTTTTTTTATTAATTTTAACCATTATCAATTTAAGAGGTGTCACAGAATCAGCTTCAGTCTTAGCTTATCCTGTTTACCTTTTTGTCGCAGCATTACTTCTTTTAATTGTTGTAGGAATTTACAAAATCATAACAGGGCAATTTTCGCCTGATCTTCATGCAGCAATTGGAACACCTGTTGCGGGAGTGAGTCTATTTATCCTTTTAAAGGCATTTGCTTCCGGAAGTTCTGCTTTAACAGGTGTTGAGGCAATTTCGAATGCAATTCCTAACTTCAAAAATCCAGCTCCTGTCAATGCATCTAAAACGCTAATGATCATGGGTGGATTACTTGCAGTGTTATTCTGTGGAATCGTATTCCTTGCCTATTATTTAGGGATTGCACCTAGTCAGACTGAAACCGTTGTATCGCAAATTTCAAAAGAAATTTTTGGCCGAACATTCTTTTATTTCGTTATTCAAGCAGTAACAGCGCTTATATTAGTATTGGCTGCTAATACTGGTTTCTCAGCATTTCCATTGCTCGCTGTGAATCTGTCAAAAGATAGATATATTCCTAGAATGTTCCAAGTTAGAGGCGATCGTCTAGGTTATTCTAACGGCATTATTATGTTAGGTGTATCTGCAATGATTCTTATCTTGTTAACACAAGGTTCAACAGAGAAACTAATCCCTTTATATGCTGTAGGGGTATTTATCCCATTTACTTTAGCTCAAACGGGGATGATGGTGAAATGGTGGAGAGAAAGACCGAAAGGATGGATTGGTAAATTTTCGATTAATACAATTGGTGCTGCTATATCGTTTATTGTGACAATCATTTTCTTCATCACTAAATTTGATCATGTTTGGCCGGTGCTCATCTTTTTACCAGTGTTAATTTATATGTTCCATCGTATTAAAAATCATTACACTTTGGTGGGGGAACAACTTCGTGTCGATAAATTGAATAATATACTTCCATCTATTAATGGGAATGTTATTTTGTTACCTGTTGGTGGAATCAGTAAAGTTGTTGAACATTCGCTAAGCTATGCGAAATTGCTATCTCCTGAACATCTAATCGCCATCTATGTAGCGTTTGATAAAGAGGAACTGCACACATTTGAAGAAAAATGGGAACGAAGATTTCCGGATGTAAAACTGTTAACACTTTATTCTCCTTATCGAAGCTTATTATCACCTCTTACAAAGGCGATTGATAGAATTGAAAACAAAGCAAAGCAAGAGAATCGGCAAGTTTCCATCGTTATTCCACAATTCATACCGAAAAAGGGATGGCAAAATATATTGCATAACCAATCAAGTTTACTAATCCGAACTACATTATTATATAAAAGAAATGTAGTGCTGATTACTGTTCCATACCATCTAAAAAAATAAGGTATTAATATGTTTTTTAAGTTGAAAAGTGGGAATAGTAACAGTATGCAAATGAGTGAATGTTAGCCTTCTAAATAGGAATGCTGCTTGAAATGAGGTGCTTTAGATGTTCGCACGATTCGAAGAAATTGAAGGCTTTATCGTAAAAGGATTCGCAGTTCAAAGTGGAGATCGGGTAGATGTTCCTGTTCTATGGAACAAACTTGATTATGAATTAAAGAAGATGAATTCCAGACCTAAAATTTCATATGGCGTTTGTGTATCAATGAATGATGATGGATTACATTACGTAGCAGGACTAGTAACGAATGCTGTGAAAGGTATGCATGCTCCTGATCAAGTGTTAATCTCGGCAGGGCGCTATTTGGTTGGAATTGTAGAGAATGGCATTGAGGAAATCCCAGAAAGTTTGGAGGCATTGCTGAGTGTTAAAGGAATTCACTTCAGGCATGCACCTTGTTTTGAAAAATACCATGTGAATGAGAAGATAGAAAATAGTGAAATTGAGATTTGGGTCCCAATTCAATAAGTTTAAAGCTAAAATATTTTAGATTGGAGCTACAGAAAAAAATCTGTAGCTTTTTCTTTTGTGATCATAAATTCTATAATGGAAAAATGTTATGATTAATCAATATTAGAATAATTAGGTTTATAAATGAAGTGAGGGAGTTTTAGGGTGGATATATCTATAGCATCGATGTTGAAAATGACCATTGCAATGGCCATCTTTGGGTCTATTGGATTTTTTACCGTGAACACAGGAATTCCTGCAGAAGAACTCGTTTTTGTACGTTGTATTTGTGCAACAGTTTTCCTTGGTGGGATGTGGTTATGCACTGGTAAGTATAAAGTTGAAAAATGGTCAAAAAGAGAAGTTGTTCAAACAATCATCTGTGGCGTATTTATTGTACTTAACTGGGTGTTTTTGTTTAAAGCATTTGAAGAAATGTCGATTTCAGTAGCCATTTCAATTTATAATTTAGCGCCTATTTTTGTACTCATTTTAGGGAGTTTATTTTTAAAGGAAAAGATGGCCCTAAGCTCTATCATTGCAATTGTTGTTTGTTTTTTAGGTAGTGTACTCATCATTGGTATAGAGGAATTCACTTCATTACCATCGTTGTTTAATTCTGGTTTTGTCTGGGCAATTCTTTCTGCATTTTGTTATGCCATGACCATGTTTTTAGGAAAAGGTATAGCACAATTAAGCGCTTATGCCATGACCTTTATTCAGACAACGGTTGGGATTGTGATGTTGTTGCCTTTCATGGATTTTAGTGTTTTCCATGGTTTGACAGGCTGGAATTGGTTTTATATTTTGGGGACGGGTTTAATCCATACAGGTTTTGTTTACTATTTATTCTTTGATAGTCTACGAAATTTACCGACGATTATTGTATCAGCGTTAGTATTTGTCGATCCGGTTGTTGCAATATTACTAGATATTATGATTTTAGATTTTAGACCAACTATATGGCAAACGCTTGGAATTCTTCTCATATTCGGTGGCATTATCTATAATTTAGTAATAAAGCCTAATAAATCTGTGACATCTTAATTAGATAAATGGGCTGACTTCAACTATGTCTATACGTTGAAGTCAGCCCTTAAAGTTTACGCGAATGTTTTAACCATTAATACGTGTTCAATACCTGCATCAAGGAAGACACCCGATTTTACTTCGTACCCTAATTTTTCGTAAAATCCTTGTGCTTGTACTTGTCCATCAAGCTTTACTTTTGGTGCGCCAAGTTCTTTTGCTTTTTCTTCTAAAGCTTGGATGATGATTTTACCAATACCATGTGAACGATACTCTTCTAATACCGCTACACGTTGGATTTTACCAACACCTTCAACTAAGCGAATGCGACCTGTACCAATTGCGTTGTCTTCATCAGTTGTCACAAGGAAATGATGGCATTCGCCACCAAGGTGGTCATAAGAATCGATTTCTTCTTCTTTTGGAACTTTTTGTTCTTCTACAAAAACTTTTATACGAATATCAAATTCTCTTTGTAAATCTTCTTGTGTTGTAACTTCAAATACGTTCACATTGATCTTCCTCTCTTGTAATAGTGCTATGTTGCATATTATATAGGAAAAATTTCAGAAAGTAGAGTAATAAATCAAGAGACTTTATGCAATTGTATAAAATATTTTTTGCTAAGAGAGCAATTTTAAACCTATAGTAGCAATCAGGATCATGGCGATAAACAAAATTCGTTTCCAGTCTTTTGATTCATTAAAGACCAACATACCAATTAAAGCTCCGCCTGAAGCACCGATGCCAGTCCAAACAGCATATGCGGTGCTCATTGGTACAGTATTCATAGCGTAAGAAAGTAAAAGAAGGCTGACTCCAAAGCTTATGATTAACAAAAGGATCGTAGTGATTTTCTTTTCTTCTTGCCAGCGGTTCATCATGGCTACCCCAAATACTTCGCAAAAGCCTGCCACAATAATTGCAATCCATGCCATTAAGCAGCACCATCCTTTGTTTCTTTTGTAGTCACCGTTTTTAGACCTATAACACCTACTAACAGAATGGCTAGTAGTAAAACTTTAGTAAAACTGAGTGATTCATTGAAGAAGAGTACATCAACAAGTACTGTGCCTGCAGTGCCAAGTCCTACAAAAACGGTATATGCTGTGCCGACTGGTAAAAACTTGCCTGCAAGTAATAATAGATAAAAGGTAAATGCTGCTGCAAGGAATGTCATTCCATAAGCCCAAATGCTATGTGAGTGCTTTAAACCTACGACCCAAAAAACTTCACATAAAACAGCTAGTAAAACAATCAACCAGTGTTTGTTCAAATATAATCATCCTTTCTATATAGAAAAAAGCCTGAGAGATAACTGATTAAATCAGTGTCTCCCAGGCTTTTATCCTTCCGTGGCATAGCAATAGCGCTATGAGATTTCTCTCGGACCAGACCAAGCAAGTGCTTGCGGAACCCTAGAAATCATAGTTGCTATTCAATTGGTTATATCTTATCAAATGGGTTAGTGGATTTCAATGTAAATGTTAATTGGTTAGATTGATATTGTAGTCTTCAAACCATATATGAGTTTGAATAAGATATGCGAGTAATTGAGGTCCTGTCATTAATTGACCAAACCACGGAGCTGTGAAGGATGAACCACCTGTTTCAATCAATGACTCTAGTTGTTTATTGTTAAAGAATTCAAGGAGAACTGAATTTTTGTTTTGCAAAATAGAAGAGAGCCATTTGCCAACGCCTTCTGTATAGGCAGGATTATGTGTTTTTGGATAAGGATTTTTCTTACGATATAGAACTTCATTTGGCAACAGCTCTTCCATAGCCTTTCTTAAGACGCCTTTCTCCATATTTCCACAATTTTTTATTGCCCAGGGAATATTCCACACGTATTCGACAAGGCGATGATCTGCAAATGGAACACGTACTTCAAGTCCAGCGCGCATGGTTGTGCGATCTTTTCTGTCGAGTAAAGTCGGCATAAACCATGTCATATTCAAATAGAAAAGTTCCCTTCTTTTTGCATCATCTTGCGATTCATTCTCGAGTATTGGTGTTTCCTTTCTTGCAACCTCGTAAGCTTGTTGAACATAGTCTTCAATATTTAGTCTTTGGCGCCACTCAGGTCTTAATAAATCAATACGTTCTTTGGTCGAGCGCATCCAAGGAAATCCTTCAGTATTTTCGTCATAGAACCATGGATATCCGCCGAAGATTTCATCTGCACATTCTCCGGATAAACTTACTTTATATTGTTGTTTAATTTGTTTACTAAACCACAGAAGTGAAGAGTCAATATCGGCCATTCCAGGCATATCTTTTGCGTAGACGGATTCAGTTAGTTCTTTAATGAGTGTTTCTTGTGGGATGACTTCTGAATGATGGATTGTATGGAAGGTATCAGACATTTTATCAATCCAAAAGGTATCGTCTGACCGTTGAAAGTGATTTGCTTTAAAGAATTGTGCATTGTCTTCATAATTGATGGAGTAAGTATGGAGAGGAAATTTGTCAGTGCCTTTAAATTTATTGGCAGCGATAGCTGTAATAATACTAGAATCAAGTCCACCTGATAATAAGGTACAGATTGGTACATCTGAAACGAGCTGTCGTTCCACTGCGTCCACAACTAAATCTCTGACATTTGTAACTGTATCATTAAAGGAATCTTCATGTAGTTTACTTTTTACATTCCAATAACGGCTTATTTTCAGACCGTTTAAGTCGTATTTTAAGAAGTGTCCTGGCCGAAGCTCTTGGATATGTTTGTAAATTGTTTTACCAGGTGTATGGGAAGGCCCTAAACCAAATAATTCTGCTAATCCTTCATAACCAACATCAGTGGGGATATCCGGATGTGCGAGTAATGCTTTTATCTCTGAAGCAAAAAGTAATTGGTTTTGCGTATGGCTATAATATAATGGTTTGACACCAAGGCGATCGCGGACAAGGGTTAAACTCTTTTCTGTGGCATCCCAAATTCCGAAAGCGAAAATACCATTAATTTTTTCGACGCATTGTTCACGCCATTCTATATATGAAACTAGCAAAACTTCCGTATCTGAAGTTGTATAGAAGTGATAGCCTCTGCGTTGTAATTCTTTTCGTAATTCATTAGTATTATACAATTCACCATTGTAAGTAATAGTGTAACGGTGTCCGTCTTTTTCGTAATTCATCGGTTGTTTGCCGCCTTCTAAGTCAATAATGGATAAACGTTGATGTCCAAAGGCTATTGACCCATCGCTCCAAATTCCATCTGCATCTGGCCCTCTTTGTTGTAGTGTTTTCGTCATCGTATGTAATAAGGATTGCTGTGTTGATAAGTCTTTTTTAAAGTTGCACCATCCAGTAATTCCACACATACACTCACATCCTCCTTCGTTTTCATTCTGCATTATATGTAAAAGTAACAAGAAAATAGCATAAAAATTAAATGGGGATTCAAAAAAATTTGTGAGATGAATGGTTGAGTTTTCAATATAGATTTTCTTATTTCAAATGTTATTCATGATTTTCAAAAGTAACTTTGGCACAGATGAGAAAAATCAGTTAAGATTAGTAGTTGTATATAAAGATTGAAAGGAAGTAGATTATGAGTAATCATCGTAATCAACAGATCGAGGAGATCAGTACTGCGAAGCTAATGTGGCAACTAACTCGTCCTCATACACTAACAGCCACATTTTCTCCGGTTATTTTAGGGACAGTACTTGCCATGTTCGATGTCAAAATTAATTGGTTACTATTCATCGCAATGCTTGTTTGCTGTTTATGTCTCCAAATTGCGACAAACTTATTTAACGAATACTACGATTTTAAACGTGGATTAGATACAGCTGAATCTGTTGGAATTGGCGGTGCATTGGTTCGCCATGGAACAAAACCTCAAACGGTATTAAACTTTGCATTATTACTTTATGCCATTGCGGTAGTATTAGGTATTTATATTTGTATAAGTAGTAGTTGGTGGCTTGTAGCCATAGGTGTAGTGGGGATGGCAATTGGCTATTTATATACAGGAGGACCACATCCGATTGCGTATACTCCTTTTGGAGAATTATTTGCAGGGCTTAGTATGGGATTTGCCTTTGTATTGATTTCATACTTTATACAAGCTGATACAATTAGCATGACTAGTGTGCTTGTTTCAATCCCTGTTGGAATACTAGTTGGTGGCATTAATATGTCCAATAATATTCGTGATATTAAAGAAGACACTATTGGTGGTCGAAAAACACTAGCCATTCTTTTGGGTCGAGATAAGGCGATCACTCTATTAGGGCTATCATTTGTTGTTGCTTATCTATGGATGATTGTATTAATAGTTATGGGAATTGTTAGTCCTTGGTTATTAGTTGTGCTAGTAAGTATCAAAAAACCAATAACAGCTATTAAGAGCTTTAGAGAAGGGGAACATGAACCCGCAAAACAAGGGCTTGCCATGAAGTCTACAGCAATAACCAATACACTTTATGGTTTACTTTCATCCTTAGGCTTACTAATAAGTTACTTTGTGTCTTAAATTTGAAAATGATTAGCTAAACGCTTTCATGTTGATATACAGGGTCAAAAAGAAATTTATATAAGCATAATATTAAATTCGCTGAGAAATCAGCGAATTTTTTTTTCGAAAAACGATAGCAAAGGGACCTAATGATATGATAGTATACGTTTTGTTTGAAAAATCGAGAAGTAAAAGGAGATTGGCGATCATATGGAACAAGTGTTAAGGGAAAAGGAAAAGTTAAGCTTATTCCATTTAACATGGCCCATTTTTTTAGAAGTGCTTTTATTTACTTTGATGGGTGTAGCAGATACGTTTATGCTAAGTGCTTTAGCTGATGACGCAGTAGCTGGCGTTGGTGCAGCCAATCAATTTATCCAGATAACGATTCTCATATTAGAAGTAATCGGTAACGGTGCCTCTATTGTTGTAGCGCAATATTTAGGATCCAGACGGTTAGAAGAAGTACCTAAAATTACAGCAGTGGCAATCACCATGAACCTTGCAATTGGACTTTTACTAAGTTTATTTTTTGTTTTTTTCTCCAACCAAATGATGATTGCAATGAATTTGCATGGAGATGTGCTGATTTATGCAAACAAATATTTGGTCATAATTGGTGGTGGAATTTTCCTTCAAGCGTTAATCAATGCAACAGCAGCAATTGTGCGTGTACATGGATGGACGAGACAAACAATGTATGTATCTGTTGCTATGAATATACTTCATATCGCCTTAAACTATATCTTGATTTTTGGTAAATTTGGATTACCGGAGTTAGGCGTTCAAGGTGCAGCAATTTCTTCTATTATTAGTAGATCCATCGCATTAGTTGTGTTCTTCTGGCTCTTATACCAAGCATTAGAGTTTAAAATTGATTTTAAATATTATTTAGCTTTGCCAAAAGATTATATTAAAAAGATTTTAGATATAGGTGTACCTTCTGCTCTTGAACAAGTGCTTTATCAAGGATGCCAAATTACTTTCTTGTATTACGTTACTTATTTAGGTGCTGAATCGTTAGCGGCCCGCCAATATGCATATAATATTTCAATGTTTACATATTTATTTGCTATGGCAATTGGTTCTGGTACTGCAATTATTGTAGGCAGATATGTAGGGGCAAAACGTGCAGATGATGCGTATAGACAGCTATGGAGTAGTGTTAAATGGGCGATTGGCTTTACGCTTGTAATGGTTGCATTCGTGATGCTTTTCCGTTATCCACTTATGCGAATCTTTACTGATAATCCTGAGGTAATTCGAATCGGTACTTCTGTCTTACTATTAAGTATTGTACTTGAAACAGGTAGAACATTTAATATTACGATTATAAATACATTACGTGCTGCAGGGGATGCAAGATATCCTGTTATTATAGGATTCTTTTCAATGGTTTGTATGAGTTTGACTCTTGGCTATTTTTTTGTGTTCCATTTACATCTTGGCCTTGTTGGCGTTTGGCTCGCTATAGCGGCAGACGAATGGTGCCGAGCAATAATAGTATTCTTTAGATGGAAGAGCCGTAAGTGGGAAAAGTATGCGCTTGTTTCACCGGATGAAGAAAAACTTTTAGTAACAGAAGATCCGGTTCCTTCTTTAAAGTAACGCTAGTGTTTTCTCCTAGTAGGTAGTTGTAGTGTATACTGATGGAAGCGAAAAAGGTAATCGAGGTGTTTTTGTGGCATTGTCAAAAAGAGAAACAAGTGCAAATTATATGCGTGAACAACAAGCCATCTTTGCTTGCCCTGTTTGTCATGAGAAAATGATCGTTACAGAGCAATGTGTTGTAACTTGTGAAAATCGCCATACATTTGATGTAGCAAAACAGGGATATGTGAACTTTATGACACATCCGGCAACATCTATGTATGGAAAGGATTTGTTTGAGGCTCGTAAACAAATAATCGAAAGTGGACTTTATGCCCCGATGCATAAGTGTATCCTAGACATATTGAAATCATTTGAACGGAATATAAATGTTTTAGATACAGGATGTGGAGAAGGTTCACACTTAGCACTTATCAAAAAACAATTTGATGAAGGAAACAATCAAAAAGTGGTCGGAGCAGGAATCGACATCGCAAAAGAAGGGATTATTGCGGCTGGTCGTAATTACGAAGGGATGATTTGGTGCGTAGGTGATTTAGCAAAAAGTCCTTTCCAAGAAGCTTGCTTTGATGTAATTTTAAATATTTTATCACCTGCAAATTATACAGAATTTAGACGACTTTTAAAGCCTGATGGGGTTGTTATTAAAGTCGTACCGCAAAGCGGATATCTTAAACAATTAAGAGAATTATTCTTTGCAGATTCAGATAAAGAGACTTATTCAAATAACCTTACTGTTGACCGTTTTAAAGAAAACTTTAGTGAAGTATCTGTTAAACGAATCACTCAAACAGTTGATTTAATGCCAAACCTTGTCCCGATGTTACTGCATATGACTCCAATGGGTTGGCATCAAACAGCAGAAATAGATCAATCGAAAGTAAAAGAAATAACAATTGACTTAGATGTTTTAATCGGTAAATAGGATATAGAAAAGTCCACAGAAGATGATTAGTCTTTTGTGGATTTTCTTTTTACGAGCAATCGGGTCCTTGTGGTGGCACAATTATTTGTTGCTGATAAGTTTGACTAGACGATATAGAAACATTTCACTATAAATTTGAAAAACCAGCTTTGTAATATGATATAATTGATTCTTTGAAATTTAAAATTAAGTAAGCCTATAAAAGGACGTGTTAAAATGCCAGGACGTAATGATCCATGTCCATGTGGTAGTGGTAAAAAGTATAAAAAATGCTGTGCTTTAAAGGAAGCTATAACAGTTGAAGAAGTATACGAGGAAGAGCTAGAAAGAATCTTGCAAACCTTCTATGATGTCTATCCTTTAAGAAAAGATTATAAATCATATATAGATTTTGCGGACAATTGGCATAAAACCCTTGATCATTATTTAATCGAAGATATGGTAGATGCTGTCGCAATGGATGTCTTTTTCTTTTATGAAAGAACTGACATTTGGAATAGTTATTTGCAAAAAGTGAAAAAGGAAGCAGTACGCCCATCTACATTAGCAGTACTTGAAACATGGAATTATCCAACAATGATTATTGCTAAAGTAGTAGATGTTGAAGAAAAATATATGGTTGTCCAAAATATTTTAACAAATGAAAGGGTCCATCTTCGTCGAGAAGGTGAAAAACCTATCCCGGTGGATGTTCATGTATTTTGTTTTACATTACCTGATGGCTCTAAAATGGAAAATCATTTCTTAGCCGTTTCAAGTATGATTTTCTTCCCAAAAGATCACCAAGAAGTCTTCGAAAAGTTAACAGCTGATTTTAATGGACAAGATCAACTAGATGAAGAAGCCTTTTGGAAGGAACATTCTCTAACTCTTTGGGAAAAGCTTGGAGAACATGGGTTTGAAGGCGGAGAGTTTACTGATTTTGAAGCAGATGTATTCTTAAGAGTTCTTGAATTTCTAGAAACGCGTAACCGTGACCCGAAAACTGTATTAGATATTGTAGAAGATTACGTAGTAGAACGACAACCAAAAGCCCGTAAAGCAGTAGCTATAGCTGCTGGTGCTATTCGTTTTGGCGGAGAAGTAGGTCTATTTGAGCCAATCGAAACAACAGTCAAAGATTTAGCAGAAGAGTTTGAAGTTTCAACATCATCATTAAACAAATATTATAACGAACTAAAAGATTACTACGAAAATAAGAATGCGTAATTAGCAAAGTAACCGTGACTGTCCTAATAACAAATATAGTATTCAATTGATGAAAAATTGCTTTTCTATTTTTAATAGAAAGGCAATTTTTTTTGGAAATACACTAATCTTAGTTACTGGTACCGATTTCTGCGCAAATAAGATACAGGTGAGGCCCCGCAGAAGCGAAGCGACGAGGAGACTCACTGCTCGCCCGCAGGAAAGCGTAGCTAATTCCACTTCAAACTAAAACAAAAATTAGTATTAAATAGTATTCCAATGCAATAAAAAGAAAGAAATTTAAACTTATCGTCTTTAACATGAGCCCTCTTCAAATTGTTTCTAGTTGCTCAATTCAAATAGTTATTTTCGTTATGGAGTCATATTAATTCCCCTAAGTTTATAAAATAACTTAGTTAATACATGATTCCCAATTTCCAAAATGCACAGTGAAAAATATGAATAGCCATTGATTTCACCAATTTCATAGCTGGTAAAAGGGGATTAGCAGTTTAAAAGGGGGAGAGGAATATGGATTTTGCGTATTCAAACAAAGTAGTTACACTTCAAGAAAAGCTTACAACATTTATGGAGGAATATGTATATCCTAACGAGGCAGTATATAAGGAGCAATTGCAACAACAAGAAAATGCCATTGCAGCAATTCCACCGATTATTCAAGAACTTAAGACTAAGGCAAAAGAACAAGGACTTTGGAATTTATTTTTGCCAAATGGAGAGTATGGCGTAGGGCTGACTAATTTAGAATACGCACCACTTTGCGAAATTATGGGCCGTTCGTTGATTGCTCCAGAAATCTTCAACTGTAATGCTCCTGATTCAGGCAATATGGAGATATTGGTCCGCTATGGAACGGAACAGCAGAAGAAACAATGGCTTGAACCACTCTTAAAATCGAATATTCGCTCTTGTTTTGCTATGACAGAACCAGATGTTACTTCAAGTGAGTTAACCAATATAGAAGCAAGTATTGAACGCGATGGGGACGAATATGTTCTGAATGGTCGTAAGTCGTGGACTACAGGTGGAAGTAATCCGCTTTGCAAAGTTGCCATTTTCACAGCAAAACATAAAGGAACTACTGCACCAATTCATGAACAGCTTTCTATGATTCTAGTGCCTATGGATACTCCAGGAATCAAAATAGAAAAAATGCAGTCAGTCTTTGGCTATAATCATGCACCAGAAGGGTATGCAGAAGTAACGTTTAACAATGTACGAGTGCCTGTAGAAAATATGATTTGGGGCGAAGGAAAGGGATTTGCTATTGCTGGGAGGTATCTAGCGCAAGAAAGAATCCATCACTCTATGCGTTTAATCGGTGCAGCAGAGCGTGCATTGGAAGACATGTGCATTCGAGTGCAAGAACGTACAGCTCTCAATCATACGTTAAGCAAGCAAGGGGTGATCCGTGAACGTATTGCAGAGTCCCGCATTGAAATAGAACAAGCGCGTCTACTAACGCTAAAAGCAGCATATATGATGGACACTGTTGGCAATAAAGAATCAAAAGCAGATATTGCCATGATTAAGGTGACTGCACCAAATATGGCAATACGCGTTATTGACCGTGCAATACAAGCATTTGGGGTAGCGGGTGTAAGTTCTGATTTTACATTAGCAGCACAATGGGCAAACTCCCGAACAATACGCTTGGCAGACGGACCAGATGAATTACATCGAAATCAGATTGCTAAAATTGAACTAAAAAAACACCAATCAAAAGTAAAAACAGGGGAGCGAGTATAGTGGCTATTTTCGAATTGTTTAACTTACAAGGAAAAACAGCAATTATTACAGGTGGGGGGGTAGGATTAGGCGCTCAAATTGCCCAGGGCTTTGCAGAAGCAGGAGCAAATGTCGTACTTTGTTCTAGAAAAGTTGAGGCATGTGAGAAGAAGGCAGAAGAGCTAAAAGAGCTAGGAGTTCGAGCAATTGGCATAGCTTGTGATGTGACAAAACAACAAGATGTTGAGCGGTTAGTAGAGGAAGTTGTTGAGCAATTTGGCCAAATTGATATCTTGGTAAATAATAGCGGTGCAACTTGGGGGACTTCTGTGGTAGAAATGCCATATGAGGCTTGGCAAAAGGTAATCGATGTAAATTTAACAGGTACTTTTTTAATGAGCCAAGCAGTGGGACGTCAAATGATCAAACAACAATCAGGTAAAATTATTAATATCTCCTCTGTAGCAGGATTAGGTGGAACGCAACCGGAACTGATGGATACAATTGGTTACAATGCGAGTAAAGGCGCTGTAATTACCTTGACGAAGGATTTAGCTACAAAGTGGGGTAAGTACAATATTAATGTGAATGCCATTGCCCCAGGATTTTTCCCAACGAAAATGTCGAAAGTAACGATTGAAAGAAGTCGAGACTATCTTACGCAAGCAACCCCATTAGCAAGACTAGGGTCAGATGAAGATTTAAAAGGTGCTGCACTATTCTTGGCTTCTAAAGCTTCTGATTATGTTACAGGAGATGTTATAAGGGTTGACGGTGGTTTGACAGCAGTGATTTAAGTAGATTTTCAACAAAAGTGTAGTAAGTTCATAAACCAATAAATTGCAATCCCCTATTAAATCATATAGTTTAAAATTATAAACTATATGCGATAGGGGTATTTTTATGAGTGAATATAAACCATTTTCAGATGAAGAATTCGATCGAATTTTCGCCGAAAAGACCAAAGAAGTAAATGACCAACTTGATCAAGAAATCCTTATCGCAATGATTGGTGATGTCAATGCAGGAAAATCATCAACAATCAATCGATTAATGGATAAGGATGTAGCACATGTTGGGGCACAACCGGGTGAAACTCAGCAAATAAAGAAATATATATATCAAGATAGGATACTATTTGTGGATACACCTGGATTAGACGATATAAAAGAAGAGAATTCCGCTGTTACAATGGATTTCTATCATCAAGCGGATATCATTTTATTCTTTTTAAATGCAGCTGGAACAGTTCTGTCAGAATCAGAACTAACTTCTTTAAAGAAAATTAGTGAAGTGAATAAAGATATCATTATTGTTCTTAATAAAATAGATGCAGCAGATGATATACCAAGTCTTGTAAAATATATACAAGATCATACTAACTATGCATATCCAGTTACGCCTATTTCTTCACGTACCGGTGAAAACATGGTGATGCTTCAAAATAAGATTTTGGAGCTGTTAGAAAATAAAAAAAAGGAAGTACTGATGGCCAAGCATATGGCGGATAAATCAGCGACCGCAAAGAAATGGATTCTTGGCGCGGGCGCTTCTGCAGCGGCTATCGGAGCAGTGCCTATACCAGGGGCAGACTTTATCCCGCTAACTACCTTGCAAGTAGGATTAATGGTTAAATTATCAACACTTTACGATAAGCCCGTTTCAAAAGATCGAGCAAAAGAAATGATTATTGCCACTGTTGTGGGGAATATAGGTAAAACAATTTTCAGGCAAATTGTAAAGTTTGTACCGGCAGCAGGAACAGTAGCTGGTGCAAGTATTGCAGGTGCCATGACGATCTCACTTGGCTATGCAGTAAAATACGCATATGAACATAATATCGAATTAGATGCCAAGGCATTGAAACCACTCTACGAAATGTTTTTAAAAGAACAGAAAAAGAAATAAATAACTAACAGAGATGTACGCATAAAATGTGTACATCTCTGTTTATTTTAGTGCTGCAGCGGCTCGTTCTAAGGATATTGCCTAAGGGCGCGACAACGCGAGCGCAACGGCTAGCGGGATGCATCCTGCGCACACTGCTGAAGCTGGATACCAATTAAAAAAATATTAAACTTAAGCTATTTAATAAAAGAATATTTAGAATTATTAATATGCATGGTAAAATAAATCAACTTAGCATTTCCAAATATGAAGGAGTAGAAGAAATGGCAAGTCATACATTACAGGGTAAGTATCTCCCTTTATATGAATACCTATCAAAACAACAAGAAAAACGTATCATACTCTCTTTTGAAAAGATTGAAGAAATACTACATGCTAAGCTACCAAAATCTGCATATAAATATCAAGCATGGTGGGGAAATACTCGAAGTGGTACATACGTGCAAGCGGCTGCTTGGTTGGAAGCTGGCTTTAGAGTGGACCTCGTAAAATTTAGCTGTTGTGTTGAATTTATAAAAGTTTCGAAGGAAATATTAACTAAAAAGAAGAATAAAGTAATGAGGCAATCGCTAATGCCAAAGATGATACCAGTGGAAGAACCAATGTATACGAAAATCGAATTATCCCATAAGATTAATAAGAAGATGGAACGCATACAGCAATTTTTTGCAGAAAACAATTCCAGACAATTTGCAAAAGAATCATCAATTTCTCAGTTAGAAGTACTTAGCGAATGGCGTCGATTATTTTGTGGAATTGAACAAGATGTATATTATTTAGCAACACATTTAATGCAACAATATCTAGTTGAAAGGCATCAGATAGAATTCATCAATCCTTGTATTAAACAGCTTGATCAACATACTTACTTTTACGAGCAAACAGATGGAGTAGAAAATTGCTACGATATTAAAAACGGCATCTTTTGAAATTGCAGACGACCATATAACAAGTCAACGTACGATGTTTTTGAAAGAATGTCGTATATTAAACCAAACAAAAGCTGCAGTGCAATACTATTTTGTTATAGAAGAAAGCGCATATGATTTCATAGAAAAAAATTATAAACAATATCTTGGTAATATACAGCATATCTTGTTACCAAAAGTCATCAAAGAAAAATTGACACTACATGTATAGTAATCAATTTCCTAGAGGATTCAGGTTACATTTAAATGGATTCAATCATAGATGGGAAAGAGGCGAGGACCAATGTTTAAGGGGCTAACACTATATATGGTTTTGATTGCTGTAGGTTCCCTTAGTATTACTTTTGCGGTGACAAAGGATTTGCCGCTTAACATTCAATGGGCTCTATTAATTGGGGGAACATTATTAAATATTATTAGTTTAATTGGCTTAATGATATTTCTTGCGAAAACTGATCATAGTGGAACCAAATCTAAATCAAAGAGATAGTGATCAATATAAAAAGACAATTTTGCCTTTTTGATGCCTCTATTTCTCTTATTTCAGTCCCAGAATACAAAAAAAGCTTAAAGTCTAGTAACTATTGTATTTTTGGATTAAAAAAGCACGTTTGAAATTAACTCATCTAAAAAGTTATGATAATTCTTTTAATGAAAATTTTTTTCGAATCAACTTAAAGTTTTAGAAAAAACAAATTATTTAAATATTTTTTTGTGCATTGTGTACACATTTCCAAAAATTCGATTACAATATAAAATAAGGGAGATAGATAATAGATTCATAATATGAGTCTTTTAAATTATTTTGTAGATTTTGATTTGTGGAGAATTAGTGATGCGCTGAAGAAATATCATGAACAGGTAGGTTGACGATTTCTTTAACAGTAAATTTAGTGTAACTATACAGGCTTAGGACTTTTTGAAGAAGATTTTTTGGATAATTTAAAAAGTTGAGGGCGTGGCAAGCATAATGAACCAGCAGAGGATGGCTATTAAATTGTTAGTTTCACTAAAAGAATATTTTGAATCTAGCGTTTCTATTTACCCGAAGCCAAATTCATTTTAATTTGAGAAACAATAGTTACTTTAAAAGAACAACTAGAAGAGATGATTTCACAAGTAAAATTCTAAGGAGTTTTATGGTGCAACTTATGTCACCAACACTCTTAAAAAGTAACGGAGTAAAAGAATACTGTATTACACAATTTCTTTTAAGGGGTGGTTAGATGGTTACTGTAGATTTATTTGGACAGGAAGATCATAATGTGGAACAAGAGAAATCTCCGCTTGAAGTAATGGCTGAAAAACGTAGTCAGATTATTTTTAAGCAACGTATGTCTGTTGGACTGACACAATCGCAATTGGCAGAGCGTGCAAATGTCACACAAAAAACTGTTAGCCGCATTGAACGTGGTGATAGTAAAGTTAGAGAAACCACTTTACAGAAAGTTTATGAGGTTTTAGGTATTACAGAGAAGCATTTAGAAGCTTTGAAAGAACAGCCAATTACATAGCTGTGATGATACATGAGGAGACTATTGGCTCATACAAAAGCTAATAGACACCTCATTTTTTATTTTTAGATTATTATTCAATGACAGAACTCCTCTATGAATGGCATAATATTGATTGGGTAGTTTGTAAAGCCACAAATAAGAGGATGATATAAAATGGAAAAGAAAAGCTTTAGTAAAGAAATCTTATCATGGTTATGGCCAATCTTAATTGCAGTAGTAATTGCTGTATTATGTAGACAATTTTTGTTTTCACCAGTTACAGTTAAAGGCGAATCCATGGAACCTACGTACGAAAATAATAATAAGATTATCATTAGCAAAACAAGTCACATAGATCGATTTGATATTATAGTTTTTCTATCCCCAGTAGAAGATGATCATTATATAAAACGTGTGATTGGTCTACCAGGTGATACGATTAAAGTAAAAAATGATAAGTTATATATCAATGGTAAAGAGTATAAGGAACCTTATTTAAAGCAAGGGATTCATCAATATGAAGAAATGGGCGATCATTTCACTGAAGATTTCACTCTAGAACAAGTAACAGGTGAAAAGAAAGTGCCAAAGGATTCCTATTTTGTATTAGGAGATAATCGCCAGAATAGTAGTGATAGTCGTGAATATGGTTTTATCAAAAGCGGAGCAATTACTGGCGAAGTTAAATTTCAATTTTACCCATTTAAATTTTAATGTAAGAATTATATAAGGGGCGTTTTAATGAAAACAGGAGTGTTATTTGTTTGCTTAGGAAATATATGCCGTTCTCCAATGGCTGAAGCAATTTTCTATAATTTGGTTAAGGAAAAAGGATTACTTGAGGATTTTGATATTGATTCTGCAGGTACAGGCGATTGGCATATTGGAGAGGGACCACACACTGGGACAATTAAAAAACTTACTGAATATAATCTTTCTTCCGAAGGGTTAGTTAGCCGCCAAATTAAGGCGGAAGATTACAACCGTTTTGATTACATTGTTTGCATGGATGAAAACAATATAAAGAATGCATTACCAATGTTAGGTCAAGAGTGAAGAGTCAAAAAGTGTTTCGACTACTTGATTTAGTAGAAGATTCAAAAGACGTGCCGGATCCTTATTTTACAGGAGATTTTGAGGAAACATATCAATTATGTTTAAAAGGCTGTCAAGCATTATTAGATAAAATTGAAACTGATAAGAGAAGTCAATCATAAAAGATTGCTTCTCTTTTTTTATTGTTAATTTCGGATTAAAGGGTATTACATTGTTAACGATGTCTAATTAATGAAATAAGCGGGTATGTATAAAAAGAGTAGTTATGAGGACGGTGTTGATATGGATTGGAAAGGTAGAAGACAAAGTAATAATGTAGAGGATCGTCGTGGGATGAAGGGGCCTGCAGTAATTGGCGGTGGGATTGGTGGAATTGGAATTATCATTGTCATCATTTATACATTGTTGGGTGGAAATCCACAGGATATTCTAAATAATACGAGCCAAGTTACACCGACCAATCAAGCGTCCGAATATAAGCAAACAGCTGAAGAAGAGGAATTAGCAAGTTTTGTAAAGGTTGTGCTTGCTGATACAGAAGATGTGTGGTCAGAAGTTTTTAAAAAAGAGGGTAAGAATTATAAAAATCCAACACTTGTTTTGTTTACTGATAGTGTGCAATCAGAATGCGGTAATATGAGTGCCGCTGTAGGGCCTTTTTATTGTCCAGGTGACCAAAAATTATATATTGACTTATCATTTTATCAGGAACTAAAAAATCAATTTAAAGCACCTGGAGATTTTGCAATGGCCTATGTAGTCGCACATGAAGTAGGTCATCACGTTCAATATTTACTAGGAACTTCAGCTAAAGTCAGCGCATTAGAACAACAATCTTCTAAAACAGAAGCAAATAAGTTATCAGTTAAATTAGAACTCCAAGCCGACTATTATGCAGGCGTTTGGGCGCATTATGTACAAGGTAAAGGATATTTAGAAAAAGGGGATTTTCAAGAAGCGATGACTGCTGCTAATGCAATTGGAGATGATACTTTACAAAAACAAGCACAAGGATATGTTGTTCCTGAAAGTTTTACGCACGGGACTTCAGAACAACGCATGAAATGGTTAAAAAGAGGGTTTAAATATGGCACGATAAAAGATGGAGATACGTTTGACGCGAGCAATTTATAATTACCAAGGAGCAGCTATTAATTAAATACTACCTTTGTTTCAGGAGTACATCATTCACTTTTGGACATCTATAAAATATATTAAATTTAGTGTATAATACTACAGTGACTTAAAGCTTATCCCATGTGGGTATTTGATACGCCCACTTTGTAATTTATATTTATACTAGTTGAAAGAGAGTGAATCCAATGGGACGTAAGTGGAACAATATTAAAGAGAAAAAAGCTGCAAAAGATCAAGGTACTGCTCGTGTCTATGCTAAATTTGGTCGTGAAATTTATGTAGCTGCTAAACAAGGTGAACCAGATCCAGAATCTAATGGTGCATTAAAAGTAGTTTTAGAACGCGCAAAAACATATAGTGTACCAAAACATATTATTGATCGTGCAATTGAAAAAGCAAAAGGCGGCGGCGAAGAAAACTATGACGAATTACGTTATGAAGGTTTCGGCCCAAATGGCTCAATGATTATTGTTGATGCCCTAACTAATAACGTAAACCGTACAGCAGCAGATGTCCGTGCAACTTTTGGTAAAAACGGCGGTAACATGGGTGTCAGTGGCTCAGTGGCCTATATGTTCGATGCAACAGCAGTTTTTGCTTTAGAAGGCAAATCTGCTGAAGAAGTTTTAGAACTTTTAATCGAAGCTGACGTAGATGTTCGCGACGTTTTCGAGGAAGGCGACGAAGAAGGCGAAACAACTATTATCTATGCACAACCAGATCAATTCAACGCAGTACAAGAAGCATTAAAAGCACAAGGAATCACAGAATTCAGCGTCGCTGAATTATCAATGCTTCCTCAAACAGAGGTTATCCTTGAAGGTGAAGATCTTGAAAAATTCGAACATCTAATCGATCTTCTAGATGACCTAGAAGATGTACAACACGTATATCATAACGTAGCAGACATGAGAATAAACTACTGAATCGTTGATAAATCAACATTCCTGAAGTTTAGTACTTCATCAAATCAATCAAAAATGTCAATCCACTACGATGTATATCATGATTTTTACCGTAATGGTGATGATAAATGTTTCTTCATTAAGAAATTGTCAAAATTACTTAATGAGGAGGCATTTTTTTAATGCTACTAATTGATTTACAGAAAGAATATTTTTTTCACATTCAGACAGAAGGTTATTGGTTTAGTATACTAAGCCGAATAAACAAAAAAACCGACTTCCTTTTAAAAGGGTCGGTTTTTTATTGACCATGAGAATAAATGATAATTAATTGAGTAGAATATTAGAAATTAAAGATATACTACTTATTTGAAAGTGAGAACTAAATGATATATTAGTTCATACTTATCTATTGAATTTTGTCTAAAAATCGTCTTGTTCGTTCTTCTTTTGGATTGTTGAAAATTTCAGAGGGTAAACCTTTCTCTACAATGACACCCTGATCAATAAAAATTACTTCATCAGCTACTTCTTTAGCAAAACGCATTTCATGAGTTACTACAACCATTGTCATACCTTCTTGCGCTAAATCTTTCATTGCTTGTAAAACATCACCTACAAGTTCAGGATCGAGTGCTGAAGTAGGTTCGTCAAATAGCATCACTTTTGGTTCAATACCCATTGCACGTGCAATGCCAACACGTTGTTGTTGACCACCAGATAATTGTGAAGGATAAAAGTCAATTTTGTCACCAAGTCCTACTTTTTTTAGCAATTGAATGGATTTATCTTTTGCTTGCTGTTTAGGAATTCCTTGAACAATAATAGGACCTTCCATAACATTTTCAAGTGCTGTTTTATGAGGGAATAGATTGTAATTCTGAAAAACCATTCCAGTTAAACTTCGAAAAGAAACGATCGATTTTTTACTTATTTTTTTCTGATTAAAATCGATTAAATGTCCATCTATTTCTACGGAACCATTTGTAGGTACTTCAAGTAAATTCATACATCTAAGAAAAGTTGTTTTACCAGATCCAGATGGACCAATGATAACGATCACTTTACCACGTTCAACCTCAAGGTCCACACCTTTTAGCACTTCTAAATCACCAAAAGATTTATGAAGACTTTTAATGCTGATCATTTCAAAAAACTCCTTTAATTACTTCTATTTCTATTTTGATACATATCGATCAAGTCTTGATTCAAGTCGTCCTTGAATGGAAGAAAGTACAGTACAGATAATCCAATATAGAATAGCTACTTCTGAATAAAGTAATAGAAATTCATAGTTAGTTGCTGCTATTTCCTGTGCTTTTCTGAACATTTCTGATACGAGAACTAATGATGCAAGTGATGTATCTTTTACAAGGCTAATAAAAGTATTCGATAATGGTGGAATGGATACACGAGTAGCTTGAGGGAAAATGATTCGCTTCAAAGTTTGGGTGTAATTCATTCCAATTGAATAACCGGCTTCCCATTGTCCTTTTGGTATTGAAAGAATTGCGGCGCGTATAATTTCAGAAGCATATGCTCCTACACTTAAAGAAAACCCAATAATAGCAGATAGTAAACGGATTGATTGTTACACCTAAATTTGGTAAACCATAAAAGATGATAAATAATTGAACAAGTAAAGGTGTTCCCCGAATAATAGACACATATATACGTGCAATCCAATTTAAAACTCTAATAGATGATATTCGGGCTAATGCTGTGAAAATTGCTAAAATTAGTCCAAGACCAAATGAAATAATAGTTAGTGGAATCGTATATTTAATAGCTCCCTCTACCATGGGTAAAAGGGAAGACTGAGCGATCGACACTAATTGGTCGATTCGCTCAGGATCTTGAAAGATACTATTTAGGAGAAACATCTTCACCAAACCATTTGTTAGAGATTTTTGAGTATGTTCCGTCAGCTTTCATATCTTTTAACGCTTTATTAACTGCTTCCACTAATTTATTGCTACCTTTTCTAAACATTAATCCACTTTGTGCTAAGTTTGATTCTGTTGCTACAACTTTAACTGGTGTATTTGGATGTGATTTTTTGTAATCTAAGAAAGATAGTTTATCATTAAATGTTGCATCTACACGTTTTGATTCGATTAGTGATACAGATTGAGTAAAGCCTTCAACGGATACTATATCAGCTCCGTATTTTTTAGCCATTTTTCCATAATTACTTGTTAATGATTGTGCAGCTTTTTTGCCTTTTACATCTTCAAAAGATTTAATATCTTTATTGTCCTTACCTACGATTAATACTGCACCTGATTCAATATATGGATCTGAGAAATCATATTTTGCTTGGCGTTCTGGTTGAATACCAACTTCGTTTGCAATCATATCAAATCGTTTTGCATCAAGTCCGGCAAACATACCGTCCCATTGTGTTTCTTCAAATTCTGCTTTTACACCTATACGTTTTGCAACTTCATTTGCGATATCTACATCAAATCCTGTAAGTTTGTTTGATTTATCGTGGAATGTGAAAGGAGGGTAAGTTCCTTCAGTTCCTACTTTTAAAACGCCTTCTTTTTTTACAGTATCGTATAAATCTTCAGTTGAAGATTTATTCCCTTCAGTATTATTTTTTGAGCCACATGCTGCAAGAACTAAAGATAATGCAAGTACTAGTGACAAGAGTGAAACTAATTTCTTCATTTTCTTACCTCCGAGTATTCTTATAGGATTTATATAAAATCCAAGGTTATCGTAACATTATTTAAGGGTAATGTCACAGTAAAATTTTACTATAGTTTGGCTATAAAAAACACTAAGAACCCGTTAGGATTCTTTAGTGTTTTGTTGTTTTGGCTTTAGATCTTTCCAGAGTTTGACACCACAGTAAATCGCTGATTTAAATGATACTTTCGTTGGGAAGGAGGGTAGCAGGCTTTTTGCTAAATTTTCATATTTAATTTTCTCCGAGTTTTATTAAGTACTCAGCTGAATTGTCACAGCTGGGTAATACATATACTTTAGCTCAGTAAATTGAATATTAATATTCAAAAATAAGTTCATTAGGTTGTGAAATACACCACAAGGACGTTGATTTATGTCAACATTTCCATTATGATAAACATGACGATTTTCTTATGGAGAAATGATTGGTAAACGTTGATATATAAAGGTTTGTGGTTACGACCTAGAAGATGTACAACACGTTTATCATAACGTAGAATTGTAATAGTTAATATTTAGTATTTAATTTAATATTCAATATCATAAGAAAAATAAAATCCAGTAGCTCTTAGCTACTGGATTTTTTAAAAGAATTTATAAATGTATACGCACATGATATTGATGTAGTGTTTTAGTGTAAATGAAAGGAGAATATAAATGAATTATGTTTATGTAAACGGGCTGCCAAATGAAGATGTGATTAAAGGTATCCAGAAGCTCCATAGAGAAGTTTTTGATGGAGATGAGCTATCTATAAATGAATTGAAAGAAAAAACGAATTTGCTATGTTGTATTGCTTTAGATGAGCATATCGTGACAGGATTTAAATTAGGTTACGAAAAGGAGAGAGGATTATTCTATAGTTGGTTAGGCGGGGTAAGTGCTGATTACCGTGGGCAAGGAATTGCATCAGAACTAATGAAGCTACAACATAAACTAGTTTCTAAGCAAGGTTATCAAAAAATTCTTACGATTGGACGTAATTATCGTAAAGGAATGTTAATTTTAAATATTAAAGCAGGTTTTGACATTATAGAAACGTATATTAGTAAAAGTGGAAAACGAAAAATCATAATGGAAAAAGAGTTGAAGTAAGTAGATAAGTATTTCATAAAGGAATGATCTTGAGGTGAGAAATAAGACAATGCTAATCTTACTAATTATTTGTATACCAATCGTATTCTTTTTTGGTATTACTTCAAAATGGCTAAAAGATGGTGAAAGACCAAGAGCAAAAGGTACATATAAGTATGTCATCGTTTTAGGGGCAAAAGTGAAGAGAGGGGCAATCCCATCTAGAGCATTGGCCTTTAGATTAGATGCTGCTCTAACTTATGCTAGAAAGCATCCTCAAGTTCACATCATTGTTTCAGGCGGACAAGGCCCTGATGAAGATGCAACAGAGGCTTCAGTGATGAAGCAATATCTAATCGACCGCGGTTTTCCAGCATCACAAATTATCGTTGAAGATCAATCCACTTCTACATATGAAAACCTACTAAACACCAAGAATATTATTGGGGACGAATTACAGGGGCTAACAATTGTATCAAGCAATTACCATTTAGCACGTGCTAAAATGCTTGCAGAAGTGCTTCACCTAAAATGCGATGTAGTGCCTGCTAAGACACCAGAGAGTATCGAAGTAAAAGTTAGATTTCGGGAACGCTTTGCACTTATTAAATCAGCTTTTACAGGTAAATAAAAGCAGCCATCTAGAATATAGATGGCTGTTTTATGGCATTATTTAGCGAGAAATTCACTGATTTGATCACGATATTTAGAAATGGATGAAGCAGATACTTCAAAGAAAGCTGCTACATCTTTGACTTTTGAAACGCCACCTTCAGGAATTTGGCCATTAGCTTGTCCAGCTAAAACAGCTCCGGCAGCAACTGTTTCGGACTTTTTCGCTTTAACAGCAGTTCCTTCTAGGAAGCTTGTAAGACTTTCGATGAAATTAATGGCTTTGAGCTTATATTCATCTAAGTATTTGTTGACATGGTCTAACACTTCAATTGTAAATGGAGCAAGTTCAGTAGTAGTATCTACAGTTACTGCAGCTTCACTCTCAGCTACTTCCAAAGCACTTTTCGCATTCATAGCTTCAGTTTCTACTTTCACTTCATCAGTAGTAGCTACAGTAGCAGCTTCGATAAATGTTTGATATAGATCCAATGAATCGGTATAGCCATTTTGAAGTTTTAAACGTAATGCTTCCACAATGTTTTCTTTTTCATCAGGAATGAAAACAACACTACTTGTTGCAGTTAGTCCATTTTCGCCTTTACGAGCATCTGGCATGAAGATACCGAACAACCAGCTTCCTGAGAAAGTTTTTGCAGGTGTACCATTCATCACATAGCTTTTGTTTGTAACAATATCTGTTAATGCAATAACTTCAGGACTTTGAGAATCCACTTTTGCAAGCATATAAACAGGCTTCAACCAAGATTGGAGAATGTCCTTCACCTGTTGTCGGTTTTGAAGTGTTAATTGATGGTTAATATAGTTTTGCCACACTTCAGGGCGATCGATATAAATGTATGTTTCCATAGCAATTGTATCTATTAATTTATTTGTAAATGCATGTTGTAATGCATCTTGCCAAAGATGATTTCTTTTTTCTAATTCGCGATAATCTTGTGTATGGAATGATTCTTTTACAAAGCCTTCCACTATACGATCTATTTCTTCGCTTACAAGTGTAGTAATATCGCCTAAAGCGTTTTTACCATGACACTTTTTGTATTTTTTGCCACTGCCACATGGACAAGGATCGTTACGACCTACCAATGTAAAGCACCTCTCTTTAAAAATTGGGCATGAAATTAGGTTAGCACAATTTCACGAAAAAAATAAGTGTTTTCACTACACTATTTCGAAATGAGTATATTATTACCAAAATTTAGTGCAATTTTGACAGCATTAGTTGAATTATTTCTGAATATAATAAATAATAGAAGGAAGTATTTCGAATTCCGAAAAATACATAGAAAAGGAGAATGAAAATGGTTACTTTTAAGGATTATGAATACAAGCGTCCAGATTTAGTAGCAGGTAAGGCGTATTTCAAACAATTATTAACAGAGTTTCAAAGCGCACAATCAGTTGAAGATCAAAGTGCGGTGATTGAGAAAATCAATGCATTCCGTAACGATTTTTCTACCCAATATAATTTAGTTTATATTCGAGCTTCTATTGATACAAATGACGAATTTTATCAAAAAGAAAGAGATTATTTAGATGAAAAGACACCTGAAATGGAAGAAATTTCGACAGAATATTATAAAGCTCTCTTAGCTTCTCCATTCAAAAAAGAATTAGAAGAAAAATGGGGAGAACAATTATTCGATTTAGCAGAAAACCAAATTAAAGGTTTTTCACCTGAAATTATGGAGTTAATGCAAAAAGAAAATAAGTTAAGCTCTGAATACTCTAAACTAGTTGCTTCTGCTCAAATTGCATTTGATGGAAAAGAATTAACACTGGCTCAATTAGGTCCCTATACAGAATCAACGGATCGCGATGTCCGCAAAGCTGCAACAGTAGCACGCTTTGGTTTCTTTAAAGAACATGAGGAAGAGTTTGACCGAATTTATGATGAACTTGTAAAAGTGCGTCATGAAATGGCCGTAAAATTAGGTTACAAAAATTATGTAGAACTAGGCTATGTATTGATGAATCGAATTGATTACAATGCAGAGATGGTTAAAAACTATCGCGATCAAATTCGTGATGTTGTAGTACCTTATGCAACAGAACTTCGCGAACGACAAGCAAAACGTATTGGCGTAGGAAAACTGAAATTCCATGATGAAGGCTTAAAATTCTTAAGTGGAAATGCGACGCCAAAAGGGACACCAGAATGGATTGTAGAAAATGGCAAGAAAATGTACGAAGAACTATCACCTGAAACAGCAGAGTTCTTTAACTTTATGATTGAACGGGAATTAATGGATTTAGTTGCGAAAAAAGGGAAAGAGGGTGGTGGCTATTGTACATTTATCGATGATTATAGTTCACCATTCATCTTCTCAAACTTTAATGGAACATCTGGTGACATTGATGTATTAACACATGAAGCAGGTCATGCATTCCAGGTTTATACTAGTCGAAATATTGGTATACCAGAATACATTTGGCCAACGAATGAATCATGTGAGATTCATTCAATGAGTATGGAATTCTTTACTTGGCCTTGGATGGAACTTTTCTTTAAAGAAGACACAGAGAAATATAAATTCTCTCACTTGAGTGAAGCACTATTGTTCTTGCCATATGGCGTAGCAGTCGATGAATTCCAACATGTAGTGTATGAACATCCAGAAATGACACCACAAGAACGTAAAGCAGCATGGAAAAAAATCGAACAAATCTACTTGCCACACAGAGATTATGATGGCATCGATTATTTAGAACAAGGTGGCTTTTGGCAACGTCAACCACATATCTACAATAGTCCGTTCTACTATATCGATTACACATTAGCGCAAGTTTGTGCATTCCAATTTTGGAAGAAATCTCGTGAAAACCATGAAGAAGCATGGAAGGATTATATCCATCTTTGCCAATTAGGTGGCAAAATGTCATTCACAAAACTAGTGGCTGAAGCAAACCTTATTTCACCATTTGAAGATGGATGTATAGATTCGGTTATGGTTGCAATTAAAGAATATCTAGATTCTGTTGAAGATGAAAAATTGTAGCAAATTTCCACTTAATTATTTGACAAAAAAGGGAATGCAGATAAATTAATATTTAGTAAATAAAGGTGGTAACACAGAGCATAAAACTCGTCCTTCACAATCAAACTGATTGGGAGGGCGAGTTTTTTCATTTTGGCATTAAAAATGTAAACAGTCCAATTCAACAAGCACTATATTCTAAGGAGTTGCTGCAAATGGTAAAAAATTTACTTGTCTTTCAATCAGATTTTGGCATAAGCGATGGAGCAGTTAGTGCAATGTATGGTGTAGCAAATAGTGTAAATGCAGACATGAAGATATACGATATTACACATCAAATTCCGCAATTTAATATTTGGGAAGGAAGCTACCGTTTGTTGCAGACCGTACAATATTGGCCTGAAGGTACTGTTTTTGTCTCAATTATAGACCCTGGCGTAGGCTCAGATAGAAAAGCAGTTGTTGTGAAAACAATGAATAACCAGTATATCGTCACACCAGATAACGGCACATTAACGCATATTAAAAGCTATTATGGTATTTCAGAAATCAGAGAAATTGATGAATCAATCAATCGACTTCCTAACTCGGGTGAATCTCATACATTCCATGGCCGAGATATTTTTGCTTACACTGGCGCACGTCTTGCTTCAGGGGTGATTTCGTATGAACAAATAGGTCCATCATTAAACGTTTCCGATATTGTAGAGCTAACACTAAAAGAATCCAACTTAGAAGATGGGGTCATACATGGAAATATTGATATAGTAGATAAGCCATTTGGCAACCTATGGACTAATATACGAAGTAAACAATTTAAACAACTAGCTACAAGCTATGGAGATCCTTTTGAAGTAACCATAAAAACGGATAACCGCAAAATATTTCAAAGCATTATGACGTATGGTCATTCCTTTGCAGATTTAAGAGTAGGAGAACCTCTTTTATATATAAATTCACTAGATAATGTTGGGATTGCAATTAACCAAGGCTCGTTTGCAGATGCTTACCATATTGGAACAGGAACTACGTGGGAAGTTATTATTCGTAAAGCATCAAAAATCACCTATGGATAAACAATCGAAATAAAAAGGGGGATTTTTGATTAAATCGGGCTATGGAGACCTACTATAGAAGTAGGTTCTCTTTTTTGTGGACTATCTTTCCAGATTGAAAGAGTATAGCGTATACTTGTACTATAAAAGTTACTTTGCGGAAATTTTAAGAGGGAAGTGAAATAATTGACGAAAAAGTTATGGTTTCAAGCTGGTGTTGGTATACTTCTAGCACTTTTAATTGTGAAGTATTTCCTTGAAATAAAATCACTCTTTTACCCAATAGTTGTCATCCTAAGTGCTATTTTCGTACCGTTACTAGCTGGTGGGATTTTATATTATGTAACAGAGCCAATTCAAAGATTCTTAGAAAAGAGAAGGTTCCCTAGATGGGCTAGCATACTATCAATTATAGTGTTAATTTGCTTAGTTGTATATGCGTTTATTGCAATTGTAGTACCACCGATTAATGCGCAAGTAAATAATTTGGTAAAAGCTGCTCCGACTCTAGCAAATGAACTGACAGATATGGTCGATTATGTATTGAAGAATCGCGAAAATTTCCCTTCTCAATTAAATGATACGATTAATAGTTTGACGAACTCAATTCAAACCTATACGGTATCTGCAAGTAAGTTTTTAGTTCAAGTAATCTCTAACATTGTATCAGGGGCATTTGTCTTAATATTAGTTCCATTCTTTTTCATCTACATGTTAAAAGACCATGAAAAGTTTGCTCCAAATGTATATAAATTGTTCACAGGAACACGACGTGAATGGATTAAAAAAACGTTAGCAGAAATTGATGATGTTTTACGTAACTATATACAAGGTCAATTATTGATTAGTTTAATCTTAGCTACAATTATCTTCATTGGATATAAAATTATTGGACTTGAATATGCGTTGTTATTAGCGCTTTTTGCATTCTTTATGAATATGGTGCCCTTTGTCGGACCTTGGATTGCGTTAGTTCCAGCGGTGATAGTCGGATTCTTAGATAATCCGATGCAAGCTGTTTGGGTATGTGTTATTACACTTGTTGCACAACAAATTGATAGTAACTTTATCACGCCGAATGTAATGGGGAAAACACTAGATATTCATCCATTAACAGTTATTACGATTATTTTGGCAGCAGGTAATATAGCAGGATTTATCGGAATTTTACTAGGAGTGCCTTTATATGCAGTTGGTAAAGTCATTGTAAAAAATGTCTATGAACATTGGAAAGAAATTCGATCAACAGCAACAAAGAATGTATAGAAAAGGTATTGTATAGAGCGAGATGGGTTGGAAGTATTAAACCAGCCTATTTCGTTTTTTGTTTGAAAGCGATTAAAGATGGGGAACATGCTATACTAAAACAGACTGTACACGACAAAGGAGTAAATTATGTTAACATTTGAACAAAAACAACAAATTATTGAGAGTTTTCCTGAACTAACTCGAAAAGAGATTTCTATGCACCGGTTAAATTACCACTTTGAAGGAAGTCAATATGACAAAAAAATCGTCGTTGAAAAACTACATCCAAATGGTAATGGGTTTGTCTATATTGGGGACTTACTACGATATAATGCTGATGAAAAGGGCTTAGTGAATATTCGAGATTTCTCAGAACAAGAGCTTCGAGAAATCATTGAAGATTCGATTATGTATTTATCAGAAGTCGATGAACCTGTTGAAGAAGTGAGAATCGAAGAAATTTGGCGTAATCGTACAGCAGACCAACTGCTACTTGTAAATGATGCACCTTATTGGAACATTTATCATGGCTTTAATTTAGAAGAAAGCTTTGGTACACGTGATGATGCAGAAGACTACCTACTGTCTGAAGGATTTAAACCATCAAACAAATAATGTTTTTAAAACTTTGTATTGGCTTAAATAGAAGGGGAGAGATAATGTCAGGGAAAAAGATGACATTCGTAATAATCGGATTCGTACTCATTTGTATAATATTAATCTTTTTATCAATCTCAACATTCTTTAAAAATAACCCGCATCAACCGAATCAAAAATCGATAAGTTTTAACTCACTACAATTTGATAGACTAAATAGAAAAAAAGATTCTATAAGCATAAAGCCTATAGAATCTTTTTTTCTAATAGATCCATTATATAAATAGATGGAAGATGGAGAAAATCAATCCACCTACTAATGCGGAAATTGGAAGTGTAATAATCCAAGTGATGACGATTCTTCGTGCCACACCCCAATGTACGCCTTTTGCATTTTGTGCTGCACCTACACCCATGATTGCAGAAGAAATAACATGAGTTGTAGAAACAGGTAAATGTATACTTGTAGCACCATAAATGATGAGTGCTGATGATAGGTCAGCTGCAACACCATTTATTGGGCGGATCTTCATAATTTTACCACCGACTGTTTTAATAATTTTGAAACCACCAACGGATGTACCGATACCCATTGCAGCTGCACAGGAAACACGGACCCACATTGGTACATTATCTCCACTTTGGAATCCGGCTGCGATTAAAGCCATTGTAATAATCCCCATTGATTTTTGAGCATCGTTCGTACCATGTGTGAATGCTTGCAAGGCAGCAGTTAAAATTTGTACTTTTCGGAGTCCCTTATTCGAACGATATAAATTTAAGTTTTTAAATAACACTTTGAATAAAGACATCATCAAGAAACCAACGATGATGGCGATAAATGGCGAAAACAATAATCCTTTAAGTATTTTGATAAAACCACTAAAGTTAATAGCTGCAAATCCAGCAGCAGCTATTGCAGAACCAGCTAATGAGCCGATGATTGCATGTGATGAACTGGAAGGGATACCGAAGTACCAAGTGATTAAGTTCCAAATAATTGCTGAAATTAATGCAGCTAAAATAATGACTATACCATTATCTAAAGCGAAAGGGTCAACAATATCTTTTGCTAATGCTTGTGCCACACCAGTAAATGTAACAGCACCAATAAAGTTCATCGTTGCAGCCAAAATTATAGCTGCTCGAGGAGAAAGGGCGCGTGTTGAAACAGCTGTAGCAATTGCATTTGCAGTATCATGAAAACCGTTTATGAAGTCGAATAGTAGTGCAAATACAACTACAAGTACGGTCAAGATAATTATAGTATTCATTTCTTTCTACAGCTCCTATGCATTACGCATTATAATTGTGTCCATTGAGTTGGCAATATTTTGGCAATAATCGGCAACTTCTTCTAATTGTTCATAAATATCTTTGAATTGAATAATACGAATAGGGTCTTTTTCGTGAAGGAATAGTTGTTTGATTGAGGTACGTAAAACTTCATCGCATTTACGTTCATAATCCTTTATGAGAATGGCGTGATCTCGCATGTTAATTAAATTTTTGTTTGTTAAATGTTCCATTGCTTTAGCGATTTCATCTGTACTTAAGACAATATATTTCAAGAAATTTTTCATATATTCATCTACTTCAGTTAGTGAGAACATTTCAAAGTGAGCAACACACCCCTCAATGCCATCTAAGACATCATCCATACGTACAGCTAGTTCTAGAATATCTTCACGTTCGATCGGTGTCATAAATGATTTATTTAACATCTGGATTAAATCATGAATTAACATATCTCCATCAGTTTCATATTTCTTAAGTGTAACGCTAAGCTCTTTCAAGTCTGCAACGCCTGTAATTTTAAAATCATCAGCGTAATGAGTTGCTTCATTTACATTTTGAGCAATTTTCAACAATGCAGAAAAGAAAGGATCTTCTCTTTTTGAGCTAAACATATAAATCCTCCTAAATTGTATATAAATCATTAATTTCTATTTTTGAACGCACTTATTATCATATCAAATTGTGTCTAAAATCCATACAACAATTAAAGGTAACTTTACAAAATTTACATTGTATTAACAATTTACAATTCTGCAACATTTAAATTTCAGTCAATTTACTTAGTATTACGCTCCAGATGGTACTTTTTGTGGGCGAACGGTGGACTTCCCCTCCTTCAATCGATTCACTTATTTGAAAATAAAAAATAATCAAATAAAACGAAACCTTTTCATCTTTTACCCGTATATCATAGTGGGGAAACATTAGAAATAGGGGGTGAAGATTATTGATATGCACGCTTGGTCCATTGAACAGTGGTATTTGTACTCATTGATATTCTTAGCAATTTGTATGATTTTATATCTTTTCTTATGTGATGTTGTAGATGGTGTAGGAGAAGGAATCCCTTTTTTTAATCCAACAGTTATCTTGGCATTTTTAACATTCTTCGCAGCAATTGGATTGATTATCGAAACATTTACATCGTTAAATAGTATTCTTATCGGCATTATTTCTGCAATTATTTCTTTAGTTTTAGATATTCTTCTCTATTATTTCATTTTGATACCTTTAAAATCAGCCGAAGTATCGATGGCTTATACTGAAGAGTCTTTGGGTGGCCAAGTAGGAAGGGTGATTGTACCAATTCCTATTGATGGTTTTGGTGAAGTAATCATCGAAACGGTTAACGGTATCATATCAAAACGGGCAACAAGTTATGACAATGTGGCCATCCCATATGATGCAAGAGTATTAATAGTAGAAGTTTCAAATGGAACATTATTTGTTAGAGAATATGAGCCTTTATTTTAAAGATTTTTTAACAAAGCAAAAAGCAATCGTATGCTTTTGAAATGAAGAAAGGGTAAACCGCTTTTGCCAGATATAAAAAAGAGGGGGAAATGACATGCCATTATTATTAATTGTTGGTGGAATTGTTGTTGTTCTGTTGTTAGCAATCATTGGAGTCTATGTCACAAAATATCGAACAGCAGGTCCAGATGAAGCATTAATCGTGACAGGAAGTTATTTAGGTTCAAAAAATGTACATACGGATGATTCAGGAAACCGTATTAAAATTATCCGTGGTGGAGGTACATTCGTATTACCTGTATTCCAACAAGCAGAACCTTTGAGTTTACTCTCTAGCAAATTAGAAGTGACAACACCAGAAGTCTACACAGAACAAGGTGTACCGGTAATGGCAGATGGGATTGCTATTATTAAAATCGGGGGTTCTATTTCTGAAATTGCAACAGCAGCAGAGCAGTTTTTAGGAAAACCTAAAGAGGAACGGGAAAATGAAGCAAGAGAAGTATTAGAAGGTCATTTACGTTCAATTTTAGGTTCTATGACAGTAGAGGAAATATACAAAAATCGTGATAAGTTCTCACAAGAAGTACAACGTGTAGCCTCTCAAGATTTAGCGAAAATGGGTCTTACGATCGTTTCCTTTACGATTAAAGATGTACGTGATAAAAACGGCTACTTAGATTCACTTGGGAAACCACGAATTGCTCAAGTAAAACGCGATGCAGATATTGCAACAGCTGATGCAGAGAAGGAAACACGTATTAAACGTGCTGAAGCTGATAAAGAAGCCCAAAAAGCAGAACTAGAACGGGCTACTGAAATTGCAGAAGCAGAAAAGGAAAATCAATTAAAAGTAGCTGAGTTCCGCCGTGAACAAGATATTGCTAAAGCGCGAGCTGACCAAGCGTATGAATTAGAAACTGCCCGTGCAAAGCAGGAAGTAACGGAACAAGAAATGCAAATTAAAATTATTGAACGTCAAAAGCAAATTGAGCTAGAAGAAAAAGAAATTTTACGTCGTGAGAAACAATATGATTCAGAAGTTAAGAAAAAGGCTGACGCTGATCGATATGCAATCGAACAAAATGCAGCAGCAGAAAAAATGAAACAATTAGCACAAGCTGATGCGGAGAAATATCGTATCGAGGCAAGAGCAAAGGCTGAAGCTGAGAAAGTTCGCTTAGATGGTTTAGCAAAAGCTGATTCTGAGCGTGCACAAGGGGAATCAGAAGCGGAAATTATTCGTTTAAAAGGTCTTGCGGAAGCAGAAGCAAAACGGAAGATTGCGGAAGCATTTGAACAATTCGGGCAAGCAGCAGTGTTAGATATGATTATTCAAATGATTCCAGAATATGCAAAACAGGTGGCAAGCCCACTATCGAATATCGATAAAATTACAGTCGTTGATACCGGTGGTGGCGAAGGCGGCGGTGCCAATAAAGTAACTGGCTATGCTACAGACTTAATGGCAACTTTACAGGAAACGTTAAAAGCTTCTTCAGGAATAGATATGAAGGAAATGCTTGAAAATTACTCTGGCAAATATACAATTCGTCCAAGTATTGAACGATTGGCAGATAATGTACAAAGCAAAGATGCCTCAACAGCTGCAACAACTGAATAATATATAACAAGATTGCTTTATAAGCCTAACAATGGGCTTTTTAGCAATCTTTTTTTGATGCTATAGGGTTGCTATAATTCTTAGACCTATCATCTATTAAATAAGTTATAATGAAGAAAAATGCTTAAAAGGAGATTTAAAAGTGAAGAAAAAATGGTTATCAATATTATTAGCTGGTTCAATGCTTCTAGCAGCATGTGGCAACAATGCAGATGAGTCTGCAAAAGACAATCATGCAGAAAATAATCATGCCAAAACAACCACAACAACAGAAACAGAACACACAAATCACAAGAATCATCAACATACATTAGCCAATGGAGATATCCAAGAAGAAACTGCGTCACCAGAAATTTTACCAAGCTTCTTAGATCATCAATCAGAAGATTTAAAATTAGTCTATCAAGCGGCAGGACAGGCTACTGAAATTTTGAAATGGATACCTTGTTATTGTGGATGTGCAGAAAGTGCAAATCATAAAAGCAATCTGAACTGCTTTATAAAAGAAGTAAAAGACGATGGCTCTGTTGTCTGGGATGACCATGGCACACGTTGTATTGTCTGTGTTGAAATAGCGATTAAATCCATTAAACAAGCTCAAGAAGGCGCTTCACTGAAAGAAATTCGTAAACAAATTGATCAAGACTACAAAGAAGGATATTCAAAACCAACACCAACTCCTATGCCTTTATAGGAACGACACTTTAAGAGCACTTTGCAAAAGTTAGAAGTTTCACTTTTTTTTAATGTTTTTACTGGCTTTAAACTTAAATAGCAGACAATTTAAGAAGAAAACGTTATCATAAGATTTGAGTGGGAACATTACTCGTAGCAAAAGAAATGGAGATGAATAACTTGGAATATCGTATTGAACATGATTCCATGGGAGAAGTAAAAGTACCTGCAGAACATAAATGGGGTGCTCAAACAGAGCGTAGTAAACAAAACTTTAAAATTGGTTCAGAACATATGCCAATTGAATTTATACATGGTTATGCTTTACTTAAGAAATCAGTAGCAAAAGTATGTGTTGAACTTGGTACATTATCACAAGTAAAAGCGGATGCTATTGCTCATGCAGCTGATGAAATCATGGCAGGTAAATGGGATAGCGAATTCCCACTAGTTATTTGGCAAACAGGTAGCGGTACTCAAACAAACATGAACGTAAATGAAGTAATCGCCCACTTAGGTAACGAATACCTAGAAGCTCAAGGTAGTGAAGAACGCCTACATCCAAATGATGACGTTAACAAATCTCAAAGCTCAAACGACTCGTTCCCAACTGCAATTCATATCGCAACTTCCATTGCAGTAGAAAAGAACTTACTTCCAGCAATGCGTCAAATTAAAGCTACTTTAAAAGCAAAATCTGAAGAATTTATGCAACTAATTAAAATTGGTCGTACGCATTTACAAGATGCTACTCCATTAACATTAGGACAAGAAATCAGTGGCTGGTTACACATGATTGAAAAATCAGAAGAAATGATTGAAGAAAGTTCAAAACATATGTTAGAACTTGCAATCGGTGGTACTGCAGTAGGTACTGGTCTTAATACTCCTGATGGTTTCGATGAAAAAGTAGTAGCTGTACTAGCAAAAGAAACTGGTCTTAAATTTGTTCCATCACCAAACAAATTCCATGCACTAACTTCACATGACCAAATGGTAACAACTCATGGTGCAATGAAAGCTCTAGCTGCAGATATGATGAAAATCGCTAACGATGTTCGCTGGTTAGCTTCAGGTCCACGTTCTGGTTTTGGTGAAATTTCAATCCCAGAAAACGAACCAGGTTCATCAATCATGCCAGGTAAAGTAAACCCAACTCAATGTGAAGCTGTAACAATGGTTGCTGTACAAGTTATGGGTAACGATGTAACTCTTGGCTTTGCTGCATCTCAAGGTAACTTTGAACTAAATGTATTCAAACCAGTTATTCTTTATAACTTCATGCAATCTGTTGAATTATTATCTGATGTGATCCGCAGCTTTGATGAACACTGCTTAAAAGGTATTACAGCTAACGAAGATAAACTAGAACACTTCTTAAATAACTCATTAATGTTAGTAACTGCTCTTAACCCACACATCGGTTATGAAAATGCAGCTAAAATTGCAAAACATGCACATAAAAACGGACTAACATTAAAAGAAGCAGCTCTTGAATCAGGTCTTCTAACAGAAGAACAATTCAACGAATGGGTTGTTCCAAGTAAAATGATTAAATTCTAAGCACATATAAAACAAATTTAAATAAAAATAGACATGAAAAAGCCTGAGTAATGGATACTCAGGCTTTTTATAGTTCAATTAAGAATTTAGCATTTGATTGATAGAATTTTTCTATCAATTATATAAAATCTTCTATTAATTAAAATATTGTGTTAATAGGAGAGTCATGTTAGTCTTAAATATATAAATTCTTATAGAATAACTTGGTTTATTCTTTGCTAAGAACTATGACAGTGATCTTTCTATAAAAATAAATAATTTATAGGAATTTCCGTCTTTAATACAGGCCAATAGAAAGGGATGCACTTAATGGCAAATAAAAGACAGATGAAATTCGGCGTAATGTTATATGGGCCTGGTACTCATATGAATGCTTGGAAACACCCAGATGTTCCGAAAGATGCTAGTGTGAACTTGCCGTTTTTTCAATCCATTACTCGACAAGCAGAGAAAGCTGGATTTTCCTTTGCATTCGTAGCTGACGGATTATTTATCGATGAAAAGTCAATTCCACATTTTTTAAATCGCTTTGAGCCAATTACTATTTTGACTGCCTTATCAATGGTTACATCTAAAATTGGCCTTGTGGGCACAGTATCTACCACTTATAGTGAGCCGTATAATATTGCTCGTCAGTTTGCTTCTTTAGATAAAATCAGTGGCGGACGTGCTGGGTGGAATGTTGTGACCTCTCCTTTAGAAGGTTCTGCAAAGAATTTTAACAAAGGAAATCATCCAGACCATGAATCAAGATATGATATGGCTGATGAGTATTTACAAGTTGTAAAAGGATTATGGGACTCCTGGGAAGACGATGCGTTTGTTCGTAATCGTGAAACAGGACAATTTTATGATCGTAATAAAGTGCATCGTTTAAATCACAAAGGTCAGTTCTTTACAGTTGATGGTCCGTTAAATATCAACCGCTCTGAACAGGGGCAACCTGTTATTTTCCAAGCGGGATCTTCCAATACGGGGAAAAACTTTGCTGCGAAAGAAGCAGATGCAATATTTGCAGTTAGTGGTTCTCTAGAGAAAGCGAAAGAGTTTTATGAAGATGTTAAGCAACGTGTAGAAGCAAATGGTCGTAAAAGAGATGAAGTGCTTATCTTCCAAGGTGTTGAACTCATTATAGGTTCAACAATAGACGAAGCAGAGGAAAGATATGAAAAGATTAAAAACCTTGTGACGATTGAAGAAGCACTAAATTATTTAAGTCGCTATTTTGACCACTTTGATTTTAGTCAATTCCCACTAGATGAACCATTTCCGGACATCGGCGATGTAGGAAAGAACAGCTTCCGTGATACAACTGATCGAATAAAACAAATGGCACGTGAAGAAAACCTAACATTAAGAGAGGTTGCTCTAAAAGTAACAACACCAAAGTCTAGTTTCTTTGGAACTTACCAACAAGTAGCTGATCAATTAATAGAATGGTTGGAACAAGGGGGAGCAGATGGCTATATGCTTGCAGTCCCTGTACTAGGTAGCATATATACAGACTTCATCGAACATGTTATACCTCTTTTAGAGGAAAAGGGATATTACAATCGAGAATATGGCAGTGATACATTAAGAGGTAACTTAGGATTACCGTTTAAAGAAAATCGTTACACCCAAAATACAGAAAAACAATTTAAATAATTTTAAAGGAGAAAAGTAAAATGGAAAACGAATTATCAGTTGTTGTTTGGTCAAAACAAGGTTGTTCATATTGTGCAGAAGTAAAAGATTATTTAGAAGAAAAAGGTATTAAATATCGTACTGTAGATGTCACAGATCACGATGAAAGAAGAGAAATATTAGATACAAAATATGGTGTACGTCATGTGCCTGTTGTTGAAATTGGCCACGGAAATGTTTATGAAGGCGTAACTGAAGTGGGAATTGAGTATCTTGAAAAAGCACTTGAACGGGCAAATGCCTAATTAGTAATTAATAAGAAGATGAGAGGTTTATTCATGAAAAAATATAAAGTCGTTCTATCATTATTGTTAGTTATGATTCTAGCTTTAACTGGCTGCGGAAACAAAGGTGAGACAAAGTCAGCATCAAGCTCAGACTCAGGAAAAGATAAAGTACTTACAATTGGAACAATGTCTTTACCATTTGTACCGATGGTTTACAAAGAAAAAGGGGAACTTGTCGGATTTGATATTGATATAGCAAAAGCCGTTGCCGAAGAAGCTGGCTATAAATATCAATTTAAAGAATTCGGTTGGGAACCATTATTTGCTGCAACTCAAGGTAAACAAGTAGATTTCGCAATCGGAAGTATCGGAATTACAGATGACCGTAAACAAACTTTTGATCTTTCTGTTCCTTATTTTGAATCAACACATGTAATTATTACAAAAGAGGGCTCAGATATTAAGAATGCTCTAGATTTAAAAGGTAAAAAAGTTGGAGTTGCAAACGGTTCTACTGCTCAAGCTTCTATAGAAAGTATCGTCGACAAAAAAGATGTTACTTTATATGAAGATACACCGTTTTTACAATTAATGAATAATGACATCGAGGCAATGGTAACAGATAACATTCCTGCTAGTGAATACCAAAAGAACAATCCTAATGCCAAAATTCAAATCATTGAGGATAAAGAACATTTTGACTCTGAATTTTATGCGTTATTATTCCCTAAAGGTAGCGAATTAAAACCAGAGCTAGATAAAGCAATAACCACTATTTTAAAAAATGGTAAGTATAATGAAATTTACAAAAAATGGTTTGGCAAAGAGCCAAATGTTGATGCTGTATTAAAAGCTGCCGAATAATATTCGCTTAAACGTATTCAATATCAAAACATTAGTTGAATTTTCATTTTAGTTAAATTTAAAAATCAAATATACAATTTAGTGAATAAACAGTGCAAAATGTTAACTAAAGCTGCTTCAATTTTTATAGTTGGCTGCTTTATATGAAACATTTTGCACTGTTCTACCTCTAAATTATCGGAAAAGGATAGAATAATAAGATCTTTTCCTACCTTCGAAAATAAAAAGAATAGAGGAAACAACGATGGATTTTCGCTTTGACATAATAATAGAATACATGCCTCTTTTTTTAGAAGGTACATTATGGACAATCCTACTATCAATTTCTGGTATTCTCATTGGAAGCATTTTAGGTTTATTTGTTGGAATGGGTAAAATGGTAAAGAATCCAGTTATACGGTGGATTTTTGTCATATATATTAACTGCATCAGAGGAACACCATTACTCGTACAGGTTTTTATCATTCATTTTGCAGTCATGCCGCTATTTATGAATCCAGTTAATCCAACAGTATCAGGGATTGTTTCGTTATCTTTAAATGCTTCAGCTTATATAGCAGAAATTTTCCGCGCGGGTATTCAATCAATTGACAAAGGGCAAATGGAGGCTGCGCGTTCTTTGGGGATGACTCAAAGCCAAGCGATGCGTAAGGTTGTTTTGCCGCAAGCCGTTAAACGAATGATTCCACCACTAGGAAATGAATTTATTGTATTATTAAAAGATTCTTCAGTTGTAGCTCTAATCGGTGTGCAGGACATTCTTTATTGGGGTCGTGCAGCAACGGGACAGTATTTTAGAGTATGGGAGCCATATATCACAGTAGCCCTTATCTATTTAGTATTAACACTTACCCTTACTTATTTATTACGCTTTGTAGAAAGAAGGTTCGCAACTAAATGATTTCAGTAAAAGGATTAAAAAAGTCTTTTGGAAAGCTGGAAGTTCTAAAAGATATTAATATTGATATAAAACCCCAAGAAGTCGTTGTTGTGATCGGTCCTTCTGGTTCTGGCAAATCTACATTATTACGTTGTATGAATCTATTAGAAACTGTTACTGACGGTCATATTTATATTAATGGCGTTGATCTTACGGACAAGAAAACAAATATTAATGAAGTGAGAAAAGAAGTAGGGATGGTATTTCAACATTTTAATCTTTTTCCACATAAAACGGTTTTGGAAAATCTTATTATGTCACCTATGCTTGTGAAAAAGTGGGATAAAAAACATGCGACCGCAAAAGCAACGGAACTTTTGGAAAAAGTAGGATTGTCTGATAAAGCGAATGTCTACCCAGATTCATTGTCAGGCGGGCAAAAGCAACGAGTTGCCATTTCGAGAGCATTGGCAATGGAGCCTAAAATTATGCTGTTTGATGAGCCAACTTCAGCTCTTGATCCAGAGATGGTGAAAGAGGTGCTAGAGGTAATGAAGCAATTGGCAAAAGAAGGAATGACAATGGTTATTGTTACGCACGAAATGGGCTTTGCTCGTGAAGTGGGAGATCGAGTTATATTTATGGATAACGGATATATCATTGAAGAAAATACTCCCGTAGAATTATTCGAGCATCCATCACATGAAAGAACAAAAAGCTTTTTAAGTAAAATACTATAATTTCAATTTTTTTAAAATGGAATAACAAAAATTAGCTTTATAACTTAATATAATGAGGTCCCCTTGTTTTCCAAAATTCAATAAGGGGCTCTTTGTGTCTAACAGAATAGTTGAAAATGGGGAGGAATTTCTATGTCTAATGATATTGTAGTAGAGGAACTAGTAGAAATAGAAAAGGATGACGTTCGAAAAGTATTAGTCGAAAGTTATCAACAATATGAAGATGCTTTTGAGGATCCTGACTTTTGGGATAAATATTTAGGAGAGATTAAATCTTCTCTTGAATATCCATATGTAGATAAAATTTTAGTAGCAAAATTAGATGGTGATATTTTAGGTACCGTACAACTTTTCGAAACAGCAGAAAAGGCTTATGTAGGCAAGTCAGTTAAAATTAATGCGCCATTTATTCGTCTTTTGGCTGTTCATCCCAAATCGAGAGGACATGGGGTAGGAAAGAAATTAATTAATGCCTGTGTTAATTATGCGAAGGATAAAGAAGCAAAGAGTATCTATTTGTTTACAGGTCCTGCAATGACAGCAGCAATTCGATTATACGAAAAGTTTGGCTTTGTAAGAGATTTTGAGGAAGAAGAAAATAACCGTGATATGGATGTTATATGCTATCGATATGATTTATAGTGAGATGGAATGAGGCAATCTTACAGAAGGATACAATGTAGTTTACATTAAAATCCAAAACCTTCAATGTGATAGTTTGGATCTACTAATTGATGCAAAAAAGTAGCCTTCTAGAGCCTGAGTATGTAAATACTCAGGCTTTTTCTTATAAGTTATTTTTCAAAAACTGAAGAAAAGTCTCCGTAGTTTTGGCGAGAAATGGTGTATTCAAGTGGATGGCATAGAAATCGCGAGTATAGCTATAGGTATCCAATGAAACTATTTGCAAGGTGTTTAACAGTAGTTCTTGCTTTAGCGTCCACTCAGATAGTAATGAGATTCCTAAACCATTTGCAACGGCTTCTTTTATAAGTTGTGTACTGCCAAACTCTAAAACTCGCAAAGGAACAATATGGTACTCATTTATAAAATGATCGAATGCTTCTCGAGTGCCAGACCCTTGCTCTCGAACTATCCAAGTTTGGTCACTTAGGTTATCCACAGTTTGTCCAGACTTTGCAACAATCGCCATGCGATCAACTGCAATTTTGTGCATAACAATTCGTTTATTGTGTATAGAACCTTCAATTATCCCCAAATCTAAAGAATGATTGATAATTTTATTTGCTATTTCTTTTGTGTTATCAATACAAATCTGTGGAGTTACCTGTGGATAATCGTTTAAGAATGTTGCTAAACGTTGTGGAAGAAGATATTCACCGTATGAATAGCTAGCCCCAAGTTGTAATTGTCCGGTAACTTGATTGGTTAAGTCGTCCAGTGCGCGATTCATCTTTGTGGATAACATGTTAATTTCTTTTCCATAGTAAGCAACAATCTCTCCGGCCTTTGTTAGTTGTACTTTTTTCTTTGAGCGATCGAAAAGCTGAACGTGTAATTCATCTTCTAAACTCTTTATATATTGGCTCACGGCAGGTTGTGTCATATAAAGCTCTTTTGCCGCTTGAGAGAAGTTCATATGCTTAACCACTTTCAAAAAAACCTGTAGTTTATCCGCCATTATAACCTCCTATAAGTAAGCGCTTATGATATGGATTAAAATGATTAATTATCTATTTAGTAAGATTCATTCTATCATGAATATAGAAAATAAAAAATGGAGATGAACTTATGCAACTAACTGACGGGTTGATCAAAGGAATCCTTTTTACAATCGGAATCGCAATCATTGCATTCCTCTTAAGTAAACTGCCATTCCTAAATTATTTAGGCCCTTTAGCTATTGCGATCATGATAGCGGTAATTCTTAGAAATACACTACCTTATCCACAAAGCTTTAAAAGTGGATTAGATTTTTCCTCAAAGAAAATATTACGTTTTGCTATTATCTTGTATGGAATTCGATTAAATATTGTTGTAGTAATCCATGAAGGACTTCCGTTAATTGCTAGAGCTGCAGGTGTAATTATTGGAGCAGTATTATTAACAGTGATCATTGGAAAATTGTTAAGAGTAGAAGAAAAATTAATGATGCTCTTAGCATTTGGAACGGGGATTTGTGGTGCAGCAGCCATTGCAGCAGTCTCACCAATTGTCAAAGCGAAAGAAGAGGATACAGCGATGGCGGTTGGTATGATCGCATTAATCGGAACAATCTTCTCTTTGCTTTATCCAACAATAGGGCAACTTTTCCATTTGCCACCTACAGTTTATGGCTATTGGTCAGGATTTAGCCTTCACGAGATTGCACATGCGGCATTAGCTGGTGCAGCATTTGGTGATTCATCATTAACCCCGGCTTTGCTTGCCAAACTAAGTCGAGTATTATTATTGTTCCCTGTTACATTGCTGCTCGTGGGATTCTTAAAAATCAAAAATGGGGAAGTCGGGCAAAAAGCTAATTTTCCATATTTTTTGTTGGGCTTTTTAGCAGTATCAGCCCTAGGTACATGGGGAACAGTACAAGGTTTCTTAAGTGAAGGGGTACAAAATGCCATTGCTCAAACGGGTACATTCTTTTTAGCGGTTGCAATGGCAGCACTCGGCATGTCAGTTGATTTCAAAGAATTAAAAGCAAGGGCGCTAAAACCTCTTATCATGTTAACGGTTGTATCTATGATTTTGAGCTCACTTGTTCTTTTGATTATTTAAGAACTTCCCTTTTTTATCAGCTATTAAAAAAACGCTGAGGAAAATCCTCAACGTTTAATGGACATTTCTTTTTTTATAAATAATAGTAAAGATAATCAGCGCAATTAGAACAACTTGACCGATCAGTGTTTCAACTGTTGGATAAAAACCAATAGAAGGCCAAACAGGTAAGCCATCAATAATAGTTGTAGGTAATGTACTTGTAAGCTGTAATAAGTGAATGCTGACACCAATAATCTTGAATGCAAGAAGATAAATCAAAATTGTCGCTACAGCAAAGAATTTGTGTAGTGGAATTTTTCCACTGACACGTAACAAGAAGAACGCGACAACAGCCAATATTGCGATGGCTATAACAATTCCTAACGTGAAATCAGTAGTCGACATTTTAGGTGCAACACCCATGTAGAAGATTAAAGTTTCAGCACCTTCACGGAATACAGATAAGAAACTGATGAAGGCCATTGCCCATATACTTTGTTTTGACATCGCATTGTTCAGTTGTTTTGCAATATAAGAATTCCATGAATTAATATTGGATTTACTATGTAACCAAATTCCAATACCAATCATCATGGCTGCTGCAATTAAACCAATATATCCTTCCATCATTTCTCGACTAGTATTAATCGTAGAGGATTGGAATAATGTTGACATTAAGATGGCTAGTGCAGCACTTAAGGCAATCCCAAGACCGGCGCCCATATAAATCCATTTGACCATGTGAATTTGATCGGATTTCTTTAAGAAAGCTACTAACGCGATGATGATAAGTAAAGCTTCCAAACCTTCGCGAAGAAGGATTAAAGCAGAATCCCAAAAGCTATAATTTTGGTCTGCTTGAACTAGTTGGATTTGTTGTTTTAGATCATTTAGTTGTGATTGGATCCCCAATGCATCCACATGATCTTTCATTAAATCACTTGCAATGATGGGCATATCACTTTCAATCTTTGTATAAAGGCCAGCATTTTTTGTCTGAATATCACCTTCTACATTTGGCCAAGTAGTGATGAATTTCTTGATTGTAGCAGATGCTTTAGTGAAATCTTCTTGATCGATTTGTGATTTTGCATCATCGATTAAGTCGATTAATGACTGTACAGAATAGGTACCTTTCGTTGATGCTTGGACTTTTTTATTAGCACCGAAATCTGCAATAGCTTGTTTTAAATCGTTGTATTGATTTTGAATGGTATTAAAGTTTGGTTTTTCATTTGCAAGTTCAATACGAATGAAAGACATTTGTGTTTCAATTTTACCGTAAGCGGCGATGTCATATTGGCGTACGGGTATTTCTTTTTTCTTCCAAAAGGCGTTGAATGTGTTATATGCAGTTGTTAGTTTTTCTGCATTTCCTTCTTTTATAGCATTCTGTAATTGGTTTAACGCAGGTGTCATTGCGGTTGCAAATGCCTTGCGTTCTGCCTTTTCATCAACAGGATTTTCAGCTTTTTCAAGAGCTGTTAGAGCTTTTGAAAGGGTAGTTAATGCAGCTAATCGATCATCCTTTGAATTTGCTGTAAGTGCCTTTTCTAAAGTTTGATCAACAGCTTGTGCCTCTTTTGAATCCTTGACGTTTGCTTGTTTCCAATCTTTTTCAAATGTTTTGACTGCGTCGACTGCCTTCGTATCATCACCTTGTTTTGAACTCATTATTGCATCACTGATTGAAATATACAGGCTGCTATAAGATTCGGCAGCAGCTACAGGATGAATTGTCGTGAGTACTACAAGGAATAGGATGATGGCAAATTGACTACAACGTATTAAATAATGCTTCACCTATATAACTTCCTTTTTTTATGCCAGGGAAGCAAGCAAATACACCGCTGCCTCGATGGGTAGTATATTCATTAAGTTTATCTAATCGTCCAAGGGCATTTTGAATTTTGATAAATTGTTCAGGATTTTTTTGGAATGCTATAAAAACTAATCCAGCATCATAAGCACCTGTAGAATCAATAATTCCTGAAGAATATGAGTACGAACGGCGCATGATTCGAGCTTTTGCTTGTTTAGCAAGAAATACATGTGAATTCTCAGGTACGATATGATTGCCGTTCTCATCTTTACGTTCGATTTCCATCTCATCAAATTCATTTTGTTTACCAAGTGGAGCTCCGCTATCACGGTGACGACCAAATGTTCTTTCTTGTTCTTTTAGTGAAGTACGATCCCAAGTTTCCAAATGTAACTGAATGCGACGTACAACTAAATAAGTTCCGCCAGTCATCCATGATTTAGACTCTCCAGGTTGTACCCAAACAACGTTATTCATATCCTTTTCACTTGATGTGATTGGGTTTTCAGTACCATCTTTAAACGCAAATAAATTACGAGGTGTTTCTTTTTTTCCATTTTCAATAGGGAATGAGTTAAAACCTGCTTGCGACCATTTCATTGTAACCTTACCTGATGCAGCTCGGATTAGGTTTCGTACAGCATGGAAAGCGACTTGTGGGTCATCCGCACAAGCTTGAATGCAAATATCCCCGCCGGTATATGCAACGTCAAGTTGGTCTTTTGGAAAATGAGGAAGGTCTGCTAATTCATTTGGCTTTAGCGACCCTAGTCCAAGTTCCTCTTTCTCAAATAGAGATGGGCCAACGCCGAAAGTGATTGTTAAGTTTCGAGCATCTAAACCTTTAGCTTCACCGGTATCTTTTGGTGGAAGCAAGCCATTTTTGCTTTCAATAGCAATAGATTCTCCATTCATCATACGTAAAGCAAGGGGAGTCCACATTTTAAATAACTCTTGCAACTCATGTTTCGTCTTGACTAAAACATTTAAAGATGCGAAATAGATATTCGTTTGTACAGCAGTTGCGATCCCTGATTGATGCTTACCAAAAAAGTTCACCTTGTTCGTAGCAGTCATGTCGTCATCGAGAAAGAGATCTTTACCGAAGGCTTTAAGAACACCTCCCATACCAGAGGCGCCAATTGCTAAACCTGCTGCCCCGGCACCTGTTATCTTCAACATTTGTCTGCGGGTAATCTTTTTATCTATTAATTTTTCATCATTATTTGTTTTAGTCATCTTATAATCACTCCACAATAATTCCCATTTGACTTAATGGTTCACCTAATTGGTTTACAGCTTCTGATAAGGCTTTAGTATCTTCTTTAGTTAGCTTAGTATATGAAACATAACCACCATCTTTTGTTTCATATTTTGCTAATAAATCATTTACGGTTTTAAATTTGTCTGTTAAATCTTTTGCTAATTTTGGATCTTTGTTTGTGATTTGATCTTCTAAAATAGTGAAGATTTTCTCAGCGCCTTCTATATTAGCTTTGAAGTCATATAAGTCAGTATGAGAATAGATTTCTTCTTCTCCAGAAATCTTAGATGTAGATACTTCGTTTAATAAGTCTACGGCACCAGTCATCATCAAATCAGGTGTTACTTCAACAGTTTCTACTCTTGCACGTAATTCTTTTGAATCTAATAGTAGTTGATCTGCTATCTTTTCATAACCTTTTGTTGTGTTTTCTTTCCATAAACCGTATTCAATTTTGTGGTAACCAGTCCAGCTTTCTTCGCCTTGGCCTTCTGCTTTTAAGTCAGCCAAGCGTGCATCAATTCGAGGGTCAAGATCGCCAAAACTTTCTGCAATTGGTTCTGAACGTTCATAATACATACGTACATTTGGGTAAATTTCTTTTGCTTTTTCAAGATCGCCAGCTTTTACTGCAGTCACAAATTTTTCGGTTTCAATAGTGAATTTGTCTAATTGGTTAAGAGCAAATTCTTTGTATGCCTCGACTTCTTTTTGTAATGTGGCATTGGATGCGGCATTGTTTGTTGTTTCTTCAGTTTTTGCTTTGGTATCGTCTTTTTTGGCATCACCTGAACTGTTGCATCCAGTCATAACGACGCTTCCTGCTAATAAAATAGCCAATAATGATTTTGTTTTCATCTCTATCCTTCGTCCTTTTTCAAATAATTTTTTATTCACGTACGTTTTCACTAATAGTAATGATAATCATTATCAACAAAAAAATCAATAGAATTTGGCAATAACTTTTAGTTGGCACTGTAAAATTATTTTTATGCTAATTGTGGGTTTTAGCTTGAAGTGGAGTAGGCTACTCTTTCCGAATTAAGCGAGCAAGCGGTGAGCCTCATCAAGCAATAAAAAAATTGCATGCTTTCCTATATATATGAAGGAAAGCATGCAATATGCAAAATATACTATATAAAAGAATGGGTGGACTTAATCCAAATATTCTTTTAGTTCATTTTCCAAAAATGGTTTTGCTGATAAAAACTCTGTGAATGCATTGTAACGTGCCTTTTGTACAATTGTTGGTTTTTTATTGGTGTAGTAAGCACGAATTAAAACATTCTTTGGCGTATGCTCCATATCGATAAATTCGAGAAGCTGTGCATCATAGCCGACAAGATTTAAAATTTCAGCACGAATTGAATCGGTAGCAAGTGCTGCAAAACGCTCTTTAATAAGTCCGTGTTGTAGCATTACATCTAGTGGAGATGATTGTAATTGTCGATTTAGTTCATGCTGACAGCAAGGGACACTTAAAATGACACGAGCTCCCCATTTTACAGCCCGTGCTAAAGCCATATCTGTTGCGACATCACATGCATGAAGTGTAACAACCATATCAACAGCAGTTTCATCATTATAATCATTGATATCACCAACTAAAAATTCAAGTTGGTCATACTTTAAGTCTTTTGCGATTGCGCTACACTCTTCAATGACTTCTTTTTTTAAATCAAGTCCAGTTACAAAAATATCTAAACCTTGTTCGACTTTTAAGTAATGATAAAGTGCAAATGTTAAGTAAGATTTTCCAGAACCAAAGTCTAAAATACGAATGGTTTGGTCTTTTGGTAAGTAGTCGAGTGAATCATGGATAAATTCGATAAAGCGATTAATCTGTTTAAACTTATCATACTTTTGTTTCTTTACTTTACCTTCAGGTGATTGAACACCAAGACGTATTAAGAATGGATAAGGTTTTTCTGGATCTAATAAATAATTTTTCTTACGGTTATGTGAGAGATTCACTTTTTTCTTTTCCGTTTTTTCTGATTTCCAAAGGACTTTGTTTTTCTTTGATAGTTGAATGTGGATATTTTCCTTCACAAATTCACCTTGAAATTGACGAAACTCATCAAATAATTCGTTTAAGCTTTTTCCAATCAAAGATAGTGGAACATTTTCGTGTTTCAAAACTCGTTCATATTGATATTCAAATTGAATATGATAGATCCCCTTTAGTTTAATGGGTTTCAACTTCACGCGCTTTAAATCATTAGACTTTGTACGTGGTTGACTGATGGTTGCTGACACCAATTCTTCCTTTAATAGACGCTCAAGCAATCCTTGTTTCATTTCATTAAAATCCATCAACATTTCGCCTACTTTGTCATTTAATCGTTGGCATTAGTGTATCATAATTTTACTATTTTCTTAAACAGGTCATTCTGCCTTATCGATATAAGTAAGTGTCTTGCCTGTCCAACCTGCAATAACAGTTAGAATTGGAGATAGAAGGCAGAAAAAAGCGAAAGGAAGGTATTCCCAAGTAGTGACTGCTAGCACGTTTGTGATGAAAATCCCACAAACACTCCATGGAACAAGCGGATTTACTACAGTTCCTGCATCTTCAGCAACTCGAGCAAGGTTTTTGTTTTTTAAGCCTACTTTTTGAAATTGTGATTGGAAAGCTTGTCCTGTTAGTAAGATTGAAAGATACTGTTCTCCGATTAATGTATTTATAGAGATGGCTGTCAAAGCAGCACCCGTAATAACGGAACCCACACTTTTAAATAGTTTCTCTATACGAGATAGTAGGGTTTGGATGATGCCTAAAGTAAATAAAAGGCCACCCATACTAAGAGCTAAAACAATTAGTCCAATCGTAAACATCATGCTATTGATCCCACCACGTGATAGTAGCGAATCAATATCTTTAATTCCAGTGTGAGAAGTATAGCCATTAAATAAAATGTTCAAGACTTCCCCAAAACCGTAGTAATGATGGAAATAGGAAACGGCAATTGCGACAATCGTGCTGACAGCTAATGTTAAAATTGCTGGAACTTTTTTTAATGCCATGATCATCAAAACTACTAAAGGAATTAATGTGTACCAATGGATCATTCCTGTTTCAATCAGTCCGTTTTTGAAAGTGGCAATTTTATCACTATTTTGCAACATCTTTGATGGTGACAGTATTGCATAGAGTATTAATGAAAGAATGAGCGCTGGAATGGTTGTCCAACACATATTCTTGATATGTTCAAATAAATCAACACCCATGATGGTAGACGATAAATTGCAAGTATCTGATAATGGCGACATTTTATCTCCAAAGAATGCTCCAGATACAATCGCACCAGCAGTAATCGCAAGTGAAATATCCATAGCACTCGCCATACCGATAAAGGCAACCCCCGCAGTTGCTGTAGTAGTTAGTGAACTACCAATCGCAATTCCAATAATACAGGTGACGATAAATACAACTGCATAGAAGAAATGAGGTGTGATTGTTTCAAATCCTAAGTAAATAAGTGTAGGAATTGTACCGCTCATCATCCAGCTACTTATCAATGTTCCAATAAAGAAGAAGATGAAAATAGCACTCATTCCGGCTGAAGCCCCTTCAACAAGCCCACTCTCTAAATCTTTGTATGAAACTTTTTTATATAAACCAAATGCCATCAATAACAGAATCGCAATCAATATGGGCATATGTGGTACGGATTTAAAACCAGCAATACATAATGTCATAATGGCAATAATTAAAATAATTAAGATGAATGCTTCTAAAAAGGAAGGTGTCATCTTGGCTTTAATATGAAACATCGTAAATCCTCCTTCGCCGTCAATAAAAAATCCCTCTATCCCATCGTTAGGGACGAAGGAGAACTCCGTGGTACCACCCTAATTGTCAAATAAACATTTGACCACTTCATTTGGTTCAAGCTTTTTTGATGTGTAATTCATCGTTGTAAAAACCTAGTCTTGCATTAACCGCCTAGTCTCTTTTTGCTGTAATTTACAACACTACTATTGGTAATCACTTGAAATATACTTTTTCGCTTCAACGCGTTGAAGCTATAAAGAATTTTATCATGTTTAATAGGATAGTCAATACTTTTGACGTTATTTTAATATTTAGAATAATAAATTTATGTCATATTGATAAAGGGTACGCTTTACTTTCGTATGTTCTAAATGAAATGTCAGCCGACATATAGTTACATATTCAGCAAGATTTCTGCATATGGATGTATCACAAGTGAGTGGTTATCGCTGAATTAATAATTTAAAAGGAAAGTAGTCACTTTAATAAGAAAATCGGTATTTTATAAGCTTATTATTAACTGAATTTTATGATATTATAAAAAATAAACAAATGGTGAAAAAAGAGAAAAACAAAAGGTGAAAAAAGAGAAAAATAAAAGGGGGAATTAAGATGTCCGATAATATGTATCAATTATTTGCAATTTTGATTTATATGATTGCGATGTTGATCATTGGTTGGTATGCGTTCCGGAGGACGTCCAATTTAACAGATTATATGTTAGGTGGACGATCGCTAGGACCAGCAGTTACTGCTTTAAGTGCAGGGGCAGCAGATATGTCAGGTTGGCTACTAATGGGGTTACCAGGAGCTATTTATGCAAGCGGTTTAATTGAATCATGGATTGCCATTGGTTTAACTGTAGGAGCTTATTTAAACTGGCTATTCGTAGCACCACGTTTACGAGTATATACACAAGTTTCTAACAATTCTATTACTATTCCAAGTTATTTGGATAATCGTTTGAAAGATAACACAAAATTATTAAGAATCGCATCAGGTTTAATCATATTAGTATTTTTCACTTTCTATGTATCTTCAGGGATGGTAGCTGGTGGCGTATTCTTTGAAAGTTCATTTGGATATAACTACCATACAGGATTATTATTAACTTCCGGTGTAGTTATTGCATATACATTATTTGGCGGATTCCTTGCCGTAAGTTATACAGATTTTATACAAGGTCTTGTTATGTTTTTAGCACTTATTATTGTTCCAATTTTTGGTTTGTTTTTAACAGGTGGATTTTCTGAAACAGCTGCTTCTATACGAAGTGTTGATCCAAAATTATTAAGTCTGTTTTCAGGTGCGACAGTGACGGGTGTTATTTCAACAGTTGCTTGGGGATTAGGTTATTTCGGGCAACCTCATATCATCGTTCGCTTTATGGCAATCAAAAGTGTAAAAGAGACAAAACAGGCTCGCCGAATTGGTATTGGATGGATGTTCTTAAGTTTATTTGGAGCGATTGCAACTGCGTTAGTTGGAATTGCCTATTATCAACAAAATGGCTCAACTTTAGAAAATCCAGAAACTGTATTTATAGTACTTGGCCAACTTTTATTCCATCCATTTATTGCAGGAGTTATGTTAGCAGCTATTTTGGCTGCAATAATGAGTACAATCTCTTCTCAACTAATCGTTACATCATCCGCATTAATAGAAGATATTTACAAAGCGGTATTTAAATCGAATGCTTCCGATAAGCAATATGTATTTTTAGGTCGTATGGCTGTATTGCTTGTCTCTCTATTTGCGATGTATTTAGCTTGGGAACAAGGAAACAAAATTCTAGACCTTGTATCGTTTGCTTGGGCTGGATTTGGTGCGGCATTTGGTCCAATCATCTTGTTGACACTTTATTGGAGGAAGATTACAAACTGGGGTGCTTTAGCCGGAATGGTCACAGGTGCGATCACAGCATACGTTTGGGGATCGAATGCAAGTTTGCATGCGAAAATGTACGAAATTGTACCAGGTTTTATCGTATGTTTAGTCGTGGCAGTTGTAATTAGTTACATTACTTATAAACCAAATAAAGAAATAGAAGAAGAGTTTGATAGAACAATAGAATTATTAGATCAAGAAAAAAGAGGATAAGCAACCTGTCTGTAGCTCGCAGTTAAATGCGTCTACAGGCATTTTTTCTAAGGAGTGATGAGGAGTGTTCGAATTAGATCATGTCGTTTATTTTACGAAAAAAAAACCAAAGGAAATTGCTCAAGAAGTTACAATCGAAGGTATATCACCAGTGGAAGGTGGACAACATTTACAATGGGGTACGTATAATGCGTTGCTTTATACTCTCAATAGTTATATTGAATGGTTAGCTGTTGAAAATGAAGAGATTGCCGAGGGGACGACACAGCCACTTGCAAAACAACTATTATATGACCTTGAGGATGGGGAAGGATATAAATCATTATGCTTACGAACAGATGATATTGAAAGTAAAAACCGCTATTTCAATAAGCTTGGCTACCGGACAAGTGGTGTACTTCCATCTGAAAGAAGAACGCCAGATGGCAAATTGATAAAATGGAAACTGCTTTTTATTCACCAAAAAATAGATGATTCACTACCATATCCATTTTTTATTGAATGGGAACAACCACTAGAAAAACGATATGAATTGTTAAGGGATAATGGAACCATTCAACAGGCAAATGAAAAGCTTACGATTGAACGTTGTATTTTCTATGTAAAAGATGTTGAGCAAAAAGTTACACAGTGGTCCCGATTGTTATCATTGCCAGCGAAAGGAAATACTTTAAAACTTGCCAATACTACTTTTGAGTTTCAACATCTTGAAGGAGATAAAGAACGTCTTCACACAATTGAGATTGTGAAAATTTGAGTTTTTGACATTTCCTGTGATAGGATGGACATACCTTATAAGTATAAATGGATGGAGAGTAGGCAATCTGCTCTCTTTTTCATTTAGATAGACGCTAAATTATGTTTTGTAAATCAGGATTTTGTGAGGGAGGAACAATATTGGATTCATTTATCGAAAAAGCAATATTAGTTGGAGTCAATTTGCGTAATGATTTGCATTTTGACTATTCAATTGAAGAACTAGGAAATTTGGCTGAAGCCTTAGATGTAGAAGTGGTTGGCGTTGTTACGCAAAATTTAGAACGTATAAATCCTTCGCACTATGTTGGAACAGGCAAAACAGAGGAAATTAAAAACTTCTATAACGAGGCAGACGCAAATTTAGTGATATTTGATGATGAATTATCCCCATCACAAATTCGTAACTTGGAAAGAGATTTGGAATGTAAAGTGATTGACCGAACTATGTTGATTCTAGATATATTTGCTAGACGTGCAAAAACGAAAGAAGCGCAAATGCAAGTTGAATTAGCCCAATTACAATATATGTTACCTCGATTAGTAGGACTTAGAGATTCATTGAGCCGTCAAGGCGGTGGTACAGGAGGAGGTCTTGTAAACCGTGGTGCAGGGGAAACAAAACTTGAATTAGATCGTCGGAAAATTGAAGAGCAAATCTCAAAACTCCATAAAGATTTAGAGCAAGTAAAAGAACAAAGAGAAACACAAAGGAAGCAACGCCGTAAAAGCGAAATACCAATCGTTTCAATTGTTGGTTATACAAATGCAGGAAAATCGACGATTATGAATCAACTGCTAAATAAAAGTAACCAACAAGAGCATAAACAAGTATTTGAAAAAAATATGCTATTTGCCACACTTGAAACTTCAGTAAGGCAAATTACCTTACCCGATAATAAAAGCTTTCTTTTAACAGACACAGTTGGATTTGTTAGCAAGCTGCCACATCATTTAGTAAAAGCATTCCGTTCTACATTGGAAGAGGCAAGAGATGCAGATTTACTTTTGCATGTAGTAGATGCATCCAATGCAGAAAACCAATATATGATGGAAATAACCAATAATACATTACAAGCAGTTGGTGTAGAAGATATCCCGACTGTTTATGTGTTCAACAAAGCAGATTTAGCGAATCTTGCTTATCCATTTATAAATAACAATCAAATTTGGATATCTGCAAAAGAAGGAACAGGGCTTGAGGAATTACTTCAGTTAATTCGCCAACATATTTTCGCTAATTACGTAACTTGCACATTTTGCATACCGTATGACCGAGGAGACCTTGTTTCATATTTGAATGAATATGCCCATATATTGGATACTTCTTATGATGAAAAGGGAACCATCTTAAAAGTTGAAGTAAATGAAGCAACTGCGCAAAAATATCAAGAGTTTAGGGTAAACTAGAGCGATGACAAAAAAGTCTCGCTCTTTTTTTATGCAGAAATTAATACATATTTGTATTTTTGGAAAGTACAGTATTTTCCTAAGGTATATTAATTTAGTTGGTAAACATTTTAATTATCTGATTAATTTTGCCTATTAATGTTGATAGGAAAAGGGTTTTTATATAATATTATCAGAAAATATTAAATATTCTATAATAATATTTTATTTTGACATGTTAAATTTGTGCGTGTATAATGGACAACATACTCGCTGAAACGAAAAGTTGTAAACCATATAGTTTGAATTGTGGGACTATTTTTTATATTGAAAGAAGGAGAGTTTCTTATGGCAACTAAAGAGGAAATTGTAAAATCCGTTCCTCAGACAGGATTCTTCGGGCATCCAAAAGGTTTATTTAGTTTGTTCTTTACTGAATTCTGGGAACGTTTCTCATACTACGGTATGAAGGCAATACTGATCTACTTCATGTACGATACAGTAAAAAATGGCGGTTTAGGTTTAGATGAAACGACTGCCACATCTATTATGGCAATTTATGGTTCACTAGTTTATATGTCTGGTATTATTGGTGGTTGGATTGCAGACCGAATTTTAGGTACTAGAAGAACGATATTCTGGGGTGGTATTTTAATCATTATCGGTCACCTTTCTCTAGCAATTCCTGGTGGCTTAACATTCTTATTTGCTTCAATGATATTTATTATTATTGGTACAGGCTTATTAAAACCAAACGTATCATCAGTTGTAGGGGATATGTATGCAGACGATGATACTCGTCGTGATGCAGGTTTTAACATCTTCTATATGGGTATTAACGCTGGTGCGTTTATTTCTCCATTAATCGTTGGTGCAGTACAAAAACAATATAATTATCATGCAGGTTTTAGTATTGCTGCAATTGGTATGGCAATTGGATTATTTATGTATACGCATAACCAAAAACAAAAATTGGGTCTTGCAGGTGTAGAACCTAAAAACCCATTAAATGTTGCAGAACGTAGCGGCATCATTAAAAAGTTTATTGCAGCTGTTATTGTTGTTGCTGTAATAGCAATAATCGCAGCAATGACTGGCACTTTTACTATTGGCGGTGTTGTTAACTTCTTCACAGTAATTGGTTTATTAGCTCCAATCTGTGTATTTATCTGGATGTTCACTAGTAAAAAAACAAAAACAGAAGAAAAATCACATCTTCTTGCATATATTCCGTTATTTATCACAAGTACAATGTTCTGGGTAATCCAAGAACAAGGTTCAACAATTCTTGCAGCCTATATAGATAAACGTACTGATTTAACAGTTGGATCATTTGAAATTCCAGCTTCTTGGTTCCAATCTTTAAATCCATTGTTTATTATCACAATGGCACCAATCTTTGCATGGATTTGGGTTAGAATGGGTAAACGACAACCATCTACACCAATTAAATTTGCATTCTCACTATTGTTTGCCGGGGTTTCATTCTTAATTATGATTATTCCAGCGATTTCTTCTGGTGGTACAGCATTAATTAGTCCATGGTGGATTGTTATTTCATTCTTCTTAGTTGTTATTGGGGAATTATTAATGTCACCAGTTGGTCTTTCAGCAACAACTAAATTAGCTCCAGCAGCGTTTGCAGCTCAAACAATGTCACTATGGTTCTTAACAAGTACTGCAGCTCAAGCATTGAATGCTCAATTCGCAAAATTATTTAGTAAGATTTCAGAAGTTCAATACTTCGGATATCTAGGTGGAGCATCTGTCGTTCTATTCTTAATCATGTTAGTCTTAAGCCCATGGATTTCTAAGAAAATGGGTCATATTCGATAAGAACGTTTTATATTAATAAAAGCCTGTCTTTTAATCGGTTTTGCCGGTTTTAAGACAGGTTTTTTATTTATTTATGCACAATAGCTTGCTTATCAAGATTTCTAATAATGCAACACTCCCTCTGGAAATGGTACCTACTTCTATCCGACATACCCCAATAATAATCTAATTAAGAATTAAAAATTAAGATTGAGTATTAACAATGGATTTCATCCACCAAAATACTTATTTGATAATCATTTTCATTTATATATTGAAAATGATTATCAATAACGCTATAATAAATATTGTGAATAAATGATAATCATTTTCATTTAAATATCAGTTGTTCATAAAATGGAAGAAGTCGGGGTTAATATGAAAAAGCGATATTTGTTTATAGCACTAGTAATTTTATCAATTGTATCTTTATTTGTTGGGGTCAGTAATATTTCCCCTAAGGACTTGCTAGATATTCATTCGGAAAAAACGCAAATTTTCCTTATTAGTCGTGTACCTAGGTTAATCGCGATTATATTAGCAGGGGTTGGAATGAGTATTGCAGGCTTAATCATGCAAAGTTTAAGTCGCAATAAGTTCGTGTCACCGACAACAGCTGGTACATTAGATGCTACTCGTTTAGGAATTTTAGTGTCGATGTTGTTATTTGCAAACGCTTCGATTTTAGAGAAAATGCTTGTCTCATTTTTATTTGCATTAGCCGGCACGATCTTATTTATGCAAATTTTGAGCCGCATTAAATTTAAGGACGCGATTTTCATTCCACTTGTTGGGTTGATGTTTGGCAATATTTTATCTTCCATTACAACTTTCTTCGCATATAAGTCAAATGTTATTCAAAATATTGCGACTTGGTTGCAAGGAGATTTTTCGATGATTATGAAGGGACGCTATGAGTTACTTTATCTTAGTGTGCCAGTATTAATCATTAGCTATCTCTATGCGAATCGTTTTACGGTCGCAGGGATGGGGGAAGATTTCGCGAAGAACTTAGGGCTTGCTTATAAACGTATTGTGAACTTTGGCTTAATCCTCGTTGCTTTAGTGACAACTACTGTAGTGCTAACAGTTGGTATGATTCCATTTTTAGGCTTGATTATCCCAAATATCGTATCCATTTATAAAGGAGATCATTTACAAAAGACTTTACCGCATACCGCTTTGCTTGGAGCAATTTTCCTTTTGATTTGCGATATTTTAGGACGTGTTCTGATTTATCCTTATGAGATTTCCATTAGCTTAATGGTAGGCGTCATCGGCAGTGCCATCTTCCTATTCTTGTTGTTTAGGGGGAGAGCATATGCGTAATAGTATCAAAATGTTAATATTGGTGGTTCTTGCCGCTATATTCTGTAGTTTATATCTGTTTCAAGAATTGAATGGTAATTATAATTACATATTACCTCGTCGGGTGATTAAAGTGCTGGCGATGGCATTGACAGGTGTTTCGATTGCTTATTCTACGGTTATTTTCCAAACCATTACACATAATCGGATTTTGACGCCAAGTATTATGGGCTTAGATTCGTTGTATTTACTATTACAAACAATGATTATTTTCTTCCTTGGTTCTGGTCATGTGGCAATGATGAATACACAAGTTAATTTCTTTATTTCCGTTATGGTCATGATTGGTTTTGCGCTCATTTTATATCAATTGTTATTTCGTAGAGGTGGCAGACCAATCTACTTTTTACTACTAGTAGGAATTATTGTTGGGACGTTTTTAGGAAGTATTACAACCTTCTTGCAAGTATTAATCGATCCAAACGAGTTTACACGGGTACAGGATAAAATGTTTGCGAGCTTTAATAATGTAAATGGTGATTTAGTATGGTTTGCATTAGTTATTGTCATCATTGTCATGGCGTTTGGATGGCGAATGATAAACGAATTAGATGTCTTATCACTTGGTCGAGAAACTGCTATTAACTTAGGGGTTCCTTACGACAAAGTAGTCAAACGGATGCTCATCATATCGGCGGTGTTAATTGCTGTTTCTACTGCTTTAGTAGGGCCGATTACTTTCTTTGGCTTAATCGTAGCCAACCTTTCTTATCAATTTTTCAAAACGTATAAGCATTCTGTGTTAATCACAGGTGCATCACTTTTGAGTTTAGTTGCATTGATTGGTGGTCAATGGATTGTTGAGCGAGTATTTACCTTCTCGACAACATTAAGTGTTATCGTCAATTTCATCGGTGGTATCTACTTTATTTACTTATTACTAAAGGAGAGTCGATCTGCATGATTCAAGTAAAAGAAATATCAAAGTTTTTTGGGAAAAAAGTCGTCGTGGATAAAGTAAGTGTTGATATAAAACGTGGGAAAATTACATCCTTTATCGGTCCGAATGGTGCTGGTAAATCTACTTTACTATCGATGGTCAGTCGTTTACTGGATGCAGATACCGGTGAAGTTTTGCTTGATAGCAAAGATGTGAAGAAATTAAAATCCAATGATTTTGCAAAAAGAGTATCAATTTTAAAACAATCAAATTTTATGAATGTACGACTAACAATTCGTGAACTTGTTTCTTTTGGTCGCTTCCCATATTCTCATGGACGTTTAACAGATGAAGATCAGAAAAAAGTAGATGAAGCGATTCAATATATGAACTTAGAAGAAATTCAACATGATTATTTAGACGAGTTATCAGGTGGACAACGCCAACGAGCCTTTATCGCAATGGTTATTGCTCAAGATACAGAGTATGTATTGTTAGATGAACCATTAAATAACCTAGATATGAAGCATTCCGTACAAATTATGAAAATCTTAAGAAAGCTTGTAGATGAATTAGATAAAACAGTCGTTATTGTCTTGCATGATATTAACTTTGCCTCTGTCTATTCAGACTACATCGTAGCGTTAAAAGATGGGAAAATCGTAAAAGATGGCCCAACAAATGAAATCATTAACTCTGAATCATTAAAAGAAATTTACGATATGGACATCCCTATTCAAGAGATGAACAGCTGCCGTATCTGTGTATATTTTAATTCATAATAAAGGAGATAAAAAAATGAAAAAATGGTCGTTATTTACACTAGTTTTTGCGATGCTTCTAGTATTAGGAGCATGTAACTCGAAAGATTCAACTAAAGAAGAATCAAATTCTGGTTCAAAAGAAGAAACAATTACAGTAGTAAATGATTTCGGTATCCAAAATGAGGATGGTACATCAGATTCTGTGAAAGACGAAGTAAAAGTACCAAAAAACCCGAAAAAAGTTGTTTCATTTGATATGGGATTTCTAGATACGCTTGATACACTGGGCGTTGAAATTGCAGGTGTTCCGCAAGATTCGATTCCAAAATATCTTAAAAAATATGCAAGCGCAGATTTCGAAAATGTTGGTTCACTAAAAGAACCTGATTTTGAAAAACTTGCAACAATCGCTCCAGATGTTATTTTCATCTCTGGTCGTCAAGCAAGTCTTTATGAAGAGTTAAGTAAAATCGCTCCAACAGTTTATGTAGGTTTAGATACATCAAATTACATGGACTCATTTAAAAAGAATACAGAACTAGCAGGTCAAATCTTCGGTAAAGAAGACCAAGTAAAAGATGAATTAACAAAAATTGATGATACAATCGCAAAAGTTCAAGGTGAAACAAAAGATTTAAATAAAAAAGCATTAATCCTCTTAGGTTCAGAAGGTAAAATCAGTGCTTACGGTCCTGCATCACGCTTCGGTCTTATTCATGATGTGTTTGGTTTCAAAGCAGTTGATGAAGGAATTGAAGTTTCTACACATGGACAAAATGTGTCTTACGAATATGTCCTAGAAAAAAATCCAGACATTATCTTTGTTGTTGACCGTGATGCAGTTGTGACTGAAGGTGCTTCTGCGAAAAAAGATATTGAAAATGATATCGTAAAGAAAACAAATGCTTATAAAGATGGCAAGATGATTTATCTTAACCCAGAAGTTTGGTACTTATCAGGAGGCGGATTACAGTCTGTAGCTGAAATGGCAAAAGAAGTCGAAGCTGCACTATAATAAATGTGATAAGGATTTTGGTAGAAAAAACGAAGCACTTAGCATTTTTTTGCTAGGTGCTTTTCTGTGTTCTTTTCCATAAAATATAGAAGGGGACATTTGCCCTGTCAAAAGGAAGGGGATTAGAATGAAAAGATTTTACTATCTTTTAGCAATTGTAACAGCTATCATCTTTTTGGTTTTATATTTCAACTTAAATAGCGATTGGATTGCTAGTTTAGATGCTCATGCATCAAACTTATTAAAAGGAAATTCATTCTTTGGATATTTTCATAACTTTGGAGAAACCAAATTTATCTTATTTGTAGCGATTCTTATGCTCATTTGGTTATGGGTTCGCCATCATAATTATCGCGGCATGGCGTTTGTGTTATTGTCAATCGGTGCAGGAAATGTACTGAATCAGATGATCAAAAAATGGGTACAACGTCCACGACCTGATATTCCTCATCAGATATCATCTTTCAGTTTTCCTTCGGGGCATGCAATGGTGGGTATTCTCTATCTATTTACTCTAGCTTATTTTTTAACGGAGTATGGGGCATCTACAAAGAAGAAGATCATCGTTTGGTCTTTAGCAGTCATTCTAACAGCATTAATTGGTTTATCTCGAATTGCCGAAAGTCATCACTTTGCATCTGATATAATTGCTGGATGGTCGATAGGATACAGTTGGTTTATCTTAATCGTCATATGGTACGAACGCAGAAAAAGAGTAGCAAAGCAGTACACAAATTAGCATAACAAAAGGCACTGATTTCTCATGATCAGTGCCTTTCTAATATTCTATTATATAAGTTTAAGCATGAGGCATTGGCTTTTTTTCTGTAATCTTATGAATAATAAAGGCTAAAATAACAGCGATGATTAAGAATACTAAGATGATGCTCACTATACCGCCCCAGCCGAATTTAGACCAGAAGAGACCTCCTGTCGTACCTCCAACACTTGATCCTGCATAGTAAAAAAATAGGTATAGTGATGAGGCTTGAGCTTTATCATGCGTTGCTCGTTTTCCTACCCAACCACTAGCAATGGCGTGACCACCAAAGAATCCAAAAGTTAAAATAGCGATGCCAAGAATCTTAATCAATAAGTTACCAACTAATGAAAGAATGGCTCCTCCAAACATTAAACCAATCCCTAGTAAGAGCATGTTAAAACGGCCATGTTTATCAGCTAAACCACCCATCCATGCAGAGCTAAAAGTTCCAACTAAATAAATTAAGAAAATCCAACCAACAATCGTTTGACTTAAAGAATACGGAGGTTCAAGTAATTGAAATCCAATATAATTGTACATAGTAACAAATGACCCCATAAATAAGAAAGCAATTCCAAATAGGCTAAGTAAAGCTGGATCTTTTATATGCATGAGTAATGACTTAAATAATGGTTTAAAGGCTAATTTTTCTGGCTTGAAATGCTTTGATGCTGGTAGTAAGAAGTAAAAGGCGATCGCTACAAGTAAACTAATCACACCAATCGTGACCATGCCAATACGCCAGTTGAAGAAATCACTAACAGAACCCATGATAATACGACCAGCTAAACCACCTATAGAATTTCCACTTACATAAAGTCCCATAGCAGCACCTAAACTTTTAGGTTCAATTTCTTCTCCTAAATATGCCATTGCAATAGCAGGTAATCCTGCAAAGACCATTCCTTGAATTACTCGTAAAATTAATAACATATGATAATTTGGTGAGACTGCAATGAGAAAAGTTAAGATGGCTACAGCAATCATCGAAAAAGTCATAATGGGTTTACGGCCCCAAGCTTCTGAAAGAGACCCAACAATCAACATACAAAAGGCTAAAGATGCCGTTGTTAATGATAGAGAAAGACTTGCAGTTGTAGGGGAAATATGAAATACCTTTGCAAATGTAGGTAACACTGGTTGGGTCATATATAAATTCGCAAATGTACTAAATGCACCAGCAAACAATGCTAAATTGGCTTTGCGAAAATCCATTGTTCCTTGTTTGATATACTCATTCATTCTAATGATCACTCCATTAAATAATTGCAAGCTAAGAAGTTAAATTGTCAATTTCCTACTTACGGTTTATTATAAATTCAATCAATTCATAAATACAATTTATTATTTTTATCAATTCAATTCCAATTGGTTATGTAGGAGGTGCAAAATGGATTTACAGCAATTAAAGTATTTCCAAACAGTCGCAAGGATAGACCATATGACACGTGCGGCAGAACTATTGAATATTTCTCAACCGGCCCTAAGTAAGTCGATTGCACAACTTGAAGAAGAAGTTGGTGTCCCATTATTTGATCGTAAAGGACGTTCCATTAAATTGAACCGCTACGGTGAACTCTTTTTAACAAGAACGCTGCCCATCAATAAGCTTTACGAGGATGTCAAACAAGAAATTGCAGATATCGTTACACCTAATTCTGGTGTACTATCTGTAGGATTTACGCATACAGTTGGAATGGAGCTAGTTCCACATTTAGTCCATCAATTCCACAATAAATATCCAAATGTTAAATTTGAATTTACTCAAAATAATTCATCTCACATACTTCAGCAACTGGAGGAAGGGGAATTCGACCTTTGTTTGGTGCCGTATGTTGAAACAGATATCCCTTTCGAATGGATTGAACTTTGGAGAGAAGAATTATTTGTCATTGTACCAAAGAATCATCCCTTAGCTAATCATCAGCAAATACAATTATCTGAAATTGGGGAGTACCCCTTTGTTACTATAAAAAAAGGGAATTCCTTAAGGCAAATTAATGATCAATTATTAGAAGTTGCGAATATTTCACCGGAAATTGTTTTTGAGGGGGAGGAATTTCATACAGTTATAGGCTTTGTTGAAGCAGGTTTAGGTGTTGCATTACTACCGAATATACGAGGACTAAATGCATACCAAGTTTCTAAAATTTCTGTAAGTCATCCAGTTTGCGAACGAAAATTGGGACTCGCTTATATGGGGAAAAGATATATGCCACAGGTTGCACAAACATTCCGTGATTTTATCATTGAAGAAATTAAAAATTAAAGAAGAATAGAGTGATAGTAGATAAAAGTATTTTTCTTTACGAAATAATGTTGCATGAAGGAAACAATTTGCATACAATGAACAAAACGTTCTAAATAAAGAGAGGTATGCGGATGGATGGAAGTGTTCTATATGCGCTGGGGTTAACATTGTTTGCTGGATTGGCAACAGGTGTAGGAAGTTTAATTGCGTTTTTTACATCAAGGACGAACACAAAGTTTTTATCCTTTTCACTTGGGTTTTCGGCAGGTGTCATGATTTATGTGTCACTTGTTGAAATTTTCGTAAAGGCAAAGGTAGCACTTGTCAGTGAACTAGGGGTGAAGCAAGGCTACTTATTTACCGTAATCGGATTCTTTGGTGGCATGCTGTTGATTGCGTTGATTGATAAACTGATTCCAGAGTCATGGAAATCCTCATGAGGTGAAGATGGTGGAGGATTTGCAAAAAGGTCCCCAAAATGCTGATTATGCGAAACTTATGAAGATGGGCGTTTTTACAGCACTAGCTATTGGAATCCATAATTTCCCTGAAGGTATTGCGACATTTGTTTCCGCTTTAAATGACCCAAATCTTGGCTTAGCGATTGCTGTTGCCGTAGCTATTCATAATATTCCAGAAGGTATTGCAGTATCGGTACCGATTTTCTATGCAACGGGTAATCGTAAAAAGGCATTTAAGTTATCGTTTTTATCTGGACTTGCTGAACCTGTTGGAGCAATTGTCGCGTACTTGCTATTAATGCCATTTTTAAATGATGTGATGTTCGGAATGATTTTCGCCGGAGTTGCAGGGATTATGGTCTTTATATCATTGGATGAATTATTACCAGCTGCACGAAAATATGATGAGGCACATTCATCCATTTACGGTGTAGTATTAGGGATGATTGTGATGGCTATTAGTTTGGTATTGTTAGCATAATAAAAGGGGATTGCAAGCGTTTTGCAATCCCCTTTACTATTGGGCGTGTTCCGCTTTTATTGATTCAGCTGCGGGGATAGCACTCCCGGCGAGCTAGACCCTCGATGGGTCTTAGCACAGGATGTGTACCCGATAGCCGTTGCGACATGATGTCGCGCTCTTAGGCTATCTTCCTTATTGAACAAGCGCCCTCCGCTTTTACTTGTTAGAAGCTACTGTAAAGCGTTCGTTTACGTGTTTAGGGTTTTCGATTTCGTCTAGTACTGCGACGGCAAAGTCTGCATATGATACGTAGCTTTCACCTTGTTCATTTACTAATAGGTTATCTTTTCCTTCGATATATTTTCCTGTACGTGGACCTTCTGGATCGAAAATTGCAGATGGGCTTAAGAATGTCCAAGTAATTGTAGAACCTTTCAAATCTTCTAGGTTTTTAGCTTGGTTAGAAGCAGTAGGTTTTACAAAATCAGGGAAGTCTGGTGTATCGATGACGAGAACTGTTTTTTCAGGATCAACGAATAGACTACCTGCACCACCAACTACAAATAGCTTTGTATTTTTTGCATCTTTGAAGATATCAATTAGGTGACGACCAGCTTCAACATGTAATGTTTCTTGACCCATTGGTGCGCCAAAAGCGTTTACAACAACTTCAAATCCATTAATATCTGCTGTTGTTAAATCGAAAACATCTTTTTCTAATACAGCAACGGATTGGTCTTGTAATTTTGAAGCATTCCGTACGATTGCTGTTACTTCATGACCACGTGATATAGCTTCTGCTAAAATTTTGCTTCCTGCTTTACCTGTTGCACCGATAATTCCAATTTTCATTATAAATTCCTCCTAAATGATTAAGTTGTAACTATTAAAGTTACAAGTGGGGTGAGAAAATAGATCGTCTCTTACGGAAAGAGATGATCTAAAATGTCTTGAAGTGTCTCTTCTTCCAATTTACTTTCCATTGCTTGTTGGACAGAGCAGAATACATCATCTAATGTTGACTGAATTTGTTTACCTACTGCACAATTCGGATTTGGATTGTCATGAATGGCAAATAAATCTTCGGGTGCTTGAACAGCGCGATATATAGCTAATAGTGTTATGTCTTTTGGCGCTAGCGTCAGTTCATAACCTGACATACCAGCATGAGAAGTAATTAAACCTGCCTTTTTCAATTGGCTACTAATGCGACGGATTACTACTGGATTTGTATTCACGCTACTAGCGATAAAATCAGAAGTTAAAGTGTGTGATGCATCCTTTGTTGAAGCAATCAATGAAAGTATATGGATCGCAACAGAGAACCGACTGTTTACCATTTGGCTCACCACCTATTTGTAACTATCATAGTTACAGGGAGATGAAATGTCAAGTGATTTTATTTTTTGAATAGAGGACAATCTTGTCGGAAAGGCAACAACATAATTTAAAAAAGCAACAATCTCTGAAATTTAGCAACAAATTCTCGGATGGCAACAATCTATGCAAAAAAGGCAACAACCTCTCCGAAAAAAAGTAACAATCCTCTTCCAAAGCAATACTCCAACCCTTATAAACAAATAAAAACCAAGCCCATAATAATATGTGCTTGGTTCAAAGGTTTATTCTACTAATTCTGAGATTTTTACTTGTACACCTTTTGTATCAACGTGAACAGCTTGAATATCATAGCTAGGGAATAGAGGTTTCATTTTTTCAACAAAGCTCTCTACACGTTCTTTATTGATCAGTGAGATGACAGTAGGGCCAGCGCCACTAATCGCTGTACCATATGCCCCTGCATCTTTTGCAGTTTGGCGAATCTCATGATAATTCGGGATTAAGTTTGCACGGAAAGGTTCATGGAATAAGTCATGTTCCATAAATTCTCCAGCTCGTTTGTAATCCTTTAGTAAGAGCGCTGCTGTTAACATATTTGCGTTTGCGCTTGCATGTACAGCATAGGCTTTATCGTAATTTGCAGGCAATACCTTTCTTGCTTCTTCTGTTTTTAACTCTACGTTAGGAATAAAAACAGCAAATGCGGCATCGACATCTTGTACATTTATAAGTTCAAGTCGACCATTTGGTAATGTAGCACCAATTGTGAGGCCGCCACATACCGATGCAGAAGCGTTATCAGGGTGACCTTCAAGCTTGGATGCTAAACGACAACGTTCATCAATAGATAAGTTTAAATTACAGATTTGGTTTGTTATTTCAATGCCTGCAACAATAGCAGAGGCGCTACTACCAAGCCCACGGGCTAATGGTAATTCACTATGCATAACAATTTTACATGGTGGCAAATTAACATTGTAGCGTTCAGCTACTTCGTTTGCGACTTTATAGATTAAATGATCTTCCAATGTAAACTTTTGAGGAAGATGAATTGAATGATGTTCAAATTCCCATTTATCGCTAAGTGTTACATCTAAATCTAGATAGAGACCTAACGCTAAACCTATTGAATCGAATCCTGGTCCTAGGTTGGCAGTACTACCTGGGACAGAGATGGACCACTTTTTACTCATACTAATCCCTCAATATATTTGCGAATTTCTTCTTCATCGTTTGGTAAGGATACCATGTCTACTTTTGATGCACTTACAGCTGTATCAGGGTCTTTTAATCCATTACCTGTTAATACGGCAACGACACGGCTTCCTTTAGGAATAGAGCCATTTGCAACTGATTGGAAAACACCTGCAACAGAAGCAGCTGATCCTGGTTCAGCAAAGACACCTTCTTTTGAAGCAATTTGGCGATAAGCATTCAAAATTTCTTCATCTGTCACAGAACCAATTTTACCATCAGATTCATCACGGGCAGCTTCAGCTAACTTCCAACTTGCTGGATTTCCGATGCGAATCGCAGTGGCAATTGTTTCAGGATGTGCAATTGGTGCGCCTTGTACGATTGCAGCAGCACCTTCAGCTTCAAAACCAAACATTCTAGGTAGTTTTGTTCCTTTTTTCTCATTGTATTCTTTGAAGCCTTTCCAATAAGCGCTGATGTTACCAGCATTACCGACTGGAATTGCAAGAATATCTGGTGCGTCTCCTAATTGGTCACACACTTCAAATGCAGCTGTTTTTTGACCTTCTAAACGGTATGGGTTAACTGAATTCACTAAAGTAACAGCAGTCGTTTCGCTAATATCACGTACAACTTGTAGTGCTTCATCGAAGTTACCGTCAATTTCAATAATTTTCGCACCATACATGTATGCTTGAGCTAGTTTACCAGCAGCTACTTTTCCTTTTGGAATAACGATAATTGCTTGAATCCCAGCACGTGCAGCATATGCAGCAGCTGCTGCGGAAGTATTCCCAGTAGAAGCACAGATGACACATTTACTGCCTGCTTCAATTGCTTTTGCTACAGCCATGACCATACCACGGTCTTTGAAAGAACCAGTAGGATTTAAACCTTCAAATTTTACATGTAAATCAATACCTAATTCCTTTGACAATGTATCTAAATGAATAAGTGGTGTATTTCCTTCGTGTAATGTTAATGCTGGTGTTTCTTCAGTTACAGGTAAAAATTCTTTATAGTGATCTAAAAGGCCCTTCCACATATGTAACAATCTCCTTTTGTAAAAAGCATTTTTAATGTTCATTGTAAAAGTACAAATGTTTTTATATAAGAGACATTTTAACGCATTTTAGGTCATGTTTTCAATAGTATCTATGTAAATTTTCAAAACTATTTGAATTTATTTTTATCTTGTCACAAAATACTTTTCTGTTTATAGTTGTATGTACAACAGAGTAAACAAGTGTAAAGACACTTGGAGGAGGAGAAGATTATGAGACAAGCAGTTGAACCATCCACTACAAAATCTATCTCACGTAATAAATTGCTAGGAGTATCCGGGATAGGTTGGTTATTTGATGCACTAGATGTTGGAATATTATCATTTGTAATTGCAGCACTTGCATCAGAGTGGCATTTAACATCACAACAAATGGGATGGATTGGAAGTGTTAACTCAATCGGTATGGCTGTCGGTGCTTTTGTATTTGGTATCTTTGCTGATAGAATTGGACGAAAATCCGTTTTCATCTGGACACTCGTCATATTCTCTGTAGCAAGTGGGTTATCTGCCTTTTCTACATCTATTACGATTTTCATGCTTTTGCGATTTTTTATCGGAATGGGACTTGGTGGCGAACTACCAGTTGCTTCAACGTTAGTATCTGAAAGTGTAAAGGCTGACGAAAGAGGAAGAATCGTCGTATTATTAGAAAGTTTCTGGGCTGTAGGGTGGTTTTTAGCAGCACTCATATCATACTTTGTGATTCCAAACTATGGATGGAGAATTGCTTTAATCTTAACAGCTATACCAGCACTTTATGCGGTATATTTACGTTTGCACTTACCGGATTCACCTCAGTTTTCAGCAAAAAAGAATCCGTCAAGAAGTGTTTTGCAAAATCTAAAAGACGTTTGGTCAAAACCATATATCAAACCAACCTTAATGTTATGGATTGTGTGGTTTACAGTAGTATTTTCATATTACGGAATGTTTTTATGGTTACCAAGCGTTATGGTGTTAAAAGGATTTAGTTTAATTAAAAGTTTTGAATACGTATTATTAATGACGATTGCACAACTACCAGGATATTTCACTGCCGCTTGGTTAATCGAAAAATGGGGACGGAAAATTGTATTAGCTACTTATTTATTTGGTACAGCAATTAGTGCACTTGTTTTTGGTTTAACTGATACAACTTGGATTTTAATTGTTTCTGGGGTATTCCTATCATTCTTCAACTTAGGAGCATGGGGAGCACTATATGCCTATACGCCTGAGCAGTATCCAACTGTCATTAGAGGAACTGGCGTAGGGATGGCAGCTGCTATTGGTAGATTAGGCGGAATTTTCGGGCCGCTTTTAGTAGGCTCATTAATGGCACAAGGTGAATCTATTGGATTAGTCTTCACTATTTTCTGTGGCTCTATTTTAATCGGTATTTTGGCCATCCTATTATTAGGAAAAGAAACGAAGAAAACGGTTTTACTATAAAAAAACTCATTATAGTCACATATGTATAACACATTAGAAAAGGGATTAGCAATTTATAGTTGCTAATTCCTTTTTACTTTATTAAAAAATCAAATACATATTTTCAAAATTTTTATGTACTACATAGGATTAAAAGATTGTTGAAAAGGGAAATAATGATGCTTAAGAGTGGGTATTTTCCAAAATTTACTCGAATTAATATTGATTTCTACAAATTAAGGGAGGATTTCTAATAATGAGTGAAAAGGATATTTCAAGACGTGACTTCCTGAAAACAACTGGTATCGCAACAGGAACGTTAATAGGCGGTGGGTTAATTGGTGGGTTAATTGGTTATAACTCAAACAAAATGGGTGCACCGACGAAAAATGCTCCATCAAATACCACAAATAAAACAGCTGAAACAAGTGAAGGTAAAATGTTCTTTACTACAGATAAAGACTTTGCCATTTTAGCTGCAGCAACTGAGCGTATATTCCCAAAGGATGATTTAGGCCCAGGTGCAATTGATTTAGGTGTACCGTACTTTATCGATCGTCAATTAGCTGGTCAATACGGTAGTAACTCAAAAGAATATATGCTGGGACCATTCGGTAATGGACTACCTACTCAAGGTTATCAAACTCGATTAACCCGTGCAGAAATCTTCACTCAGGGAGTTCAATCTTTGGAATCTGAAGCTCAAAAACGTTATAAAAAAAGCTTTACAGATATCTCTGATCAAGAGCGTGATGTGATTTTAACAGCTTTCCAAAAAGATGAAGTAAAGATGAAAGGTGTAAATGCAGGCTTCTTCTTTAACTTATTACGCTCAGCAACAATTGAAGGTGCGTATTCAGATCCATTATATGGTGGTAATAGAAACATGGAAGGCTGGAGAATGAAGGGCTTCCCAGGGCACCAAATGTCTTATATAAACATAATTGAAAAACCAGGATACCAAAAAATAGAACCTAGATCACTAGGAATGCACTAATTTAGGAGGTTGTAACAATGGCTAAAACTATGCCAAAAGTGGATGTTGTAACTGTCGGTGTTGGGTGGACAGGCGGTATTGTTGCTGCTGAATGTACAAAAGCCGGCTTAAAAGTTGTAGGACTTGAAAGAGGTAAAGATCGCGGTACAGTAAACTTTGCCAATGTACATGATGAATACCGTTATGCAATTCGTTATGAATTAATGCAAGACTTATCGAAAGAAACGGTTACTTTCCGTAATAACCGTAAACAACAAGCTCTGCCAATGCGCCAACTTGGTTCATTCTTACTTGGTGAAGGTCTTGGTGGTGCAGGTACGCACTGGAACGGGCAAACATTCCGCTTCTTACCATACGACTTCCAAATGAAAACAATGACAGAGAAAAAATATGGCAAAAACTTCATGGGCAATGATTACCAGATTATGGACTGGGGCCTAACTTATGATGAAATGGAACCATATTTTGATAAGTTCGAAAAAACTGCTGGTATTAGTGGTGAAGAAAACCCACTAGGTCCTAAGCGTTCGGATAAATATCCAAACGGACCAATGAAAAAAACACCATTACTACAAAAATTTGAAAAGCAGCGAAAAAATTGGGCTATCATCCATATATGATGCCTTCAGCAAACTTATCTGCAGCATACAAAAATCCATATGGAGAAACAATTAATGCTTGCCAATATTGTGGGTTCTGTGAACGTTTCGGATGTGAATATGGTGCAAAATCTTCTCCAGAAGTAGCCGTTATTCCAGCAGCTCTTAAAACGGGAAAATATGAAATTCGCTTTAACTCAAATGTAGTTGAAGTGATTACGAAAGGAAACAAAGCAACAGGTGTTAGATATATCGATACTGTGACAGGTGAAGAATTTTTCCAACCTGCTGATGTCGTAGTTTTAACTTCATATATGATGAACAATGCAAAATTATTAATGGTATCGAATATCGGTACGATGTATGATCCTGCAACTGGTAGAGGTACTCTAGGTCGTAACTATTGCTACCAAATTATGCCGGGTGCAACAGGATTCTTCGATGAACAATTTAATGTATTTATGGGTGCAGGTGCATTAGGAGAATGTTTTGATGACTTCAATGGCGATAATTTTGATCACTCTAAACTTGGTTTCATTCACGGCGCGAATATTGCATTAACGCAATTAGGGCTTCGTCCAATTGGTAATAACACAACTCATTCTGATACACCAGCATGGGGTGCTGATTGGAAAAAGGATTCAATTAATGAGCTATACACGTACATTAAGTGTTGGTGGACAAGGTGCTTCTATTCCTTACAAAGAAAACTTTTTGACATTAGATACGAAATACAAAGATGTTTATGGTGTTCCATTATTACAATTAAACTATGATTTCACTGATCAAGATAAAAAATTACACAAATTCATTTCTGAAAAAGCTGGTGGCGTATTAAAGGAAATGGGTGCTAAAAAAGTTGAAGTTCGTGCTGAACTTACAAATTATAATATTGTACCTTATCAATCAACACATAACACGGGTGGTACAGTGATGAGTAAAACACCAGATGAAGGGGTAGTAAATAATTACTTACAACATTGGGATTGCGAAAATCTATTTGCTGTAGGTGCAGGAGCATTTGCCAATAACTCTGGTTATAACCCAACTGATACAGTAGGGGCTTTAGCATACCGTTGTTCAGAAGGCATTATTAAATACTCTAAAAAAGGCGGTTCACTAGTTTAAGATGATTTTTTAGTTGATACTTATACTCTCATAAAGGAGGAATATTTCATGGGCTTAAGTGCAATTGGAATACCGGGGTTAATTATTATCTTAGTTATTGTATTAATCGTATTTGGACCGAAAAAACTTCCTGAAATTGGTTCTGCAGTGGGTAAAACTTTCTCGGAATTTAAAAAGTCAACGCAAGGCTTAATGGATGATGATGACGAAATAAAATCGAAAAAAGTTAATTCGACTTCTGATAAAAAAGAAATTTAACTAGAGGGTGTTCGTATGGATCCGTATGAAGAAAATGCAAAAAAAGTACTCAGCCCTTTGGATAAAATTAGTAATAATCGTTTAGAAGAGAAGAGCGGAGAAGAGGATTCTAGTGATTCAGAAGTCTCTGAATTTGATTCAGCCACTCTTGCAAGTGTCGAACAAGAAGATGAAGTGAGCGATTATCGTTCATTAAATGACATAAGTGAATCATTAGTAGACCATCTAGCTGACCTAAGAAAGCAATTGATTAAAGGCGTAGCAGTTTTCTTGCTTTTTTTATCGTTGTATTTTCAACAGTGAATATATGGCTTCCATTTGTAACTAGAGGTCATGATTTAGTCATTTTAGGTCCACTTGAAGTGATTCGATTCTATATGTCAATCTCAACAACACTTGCGCTAGGACTTTCGCTACCGTTCTTAATGCATTTCCTATGGACATTTGTTAAACCTGGGTTAAAAGAAAATGAAAAAGGGTTTCTTGGATTATATTCTCCAGTAATGCTTGTATTATTTTTAATTGGCGTTGCATTTGGGTACTTTGTTCTTAATCCGCTAAGTTATGATTTTCTTGTAGGTATAGGAGAATCAAACTTTAAAATAATGGTCTCTGCTAGCCAATATATGAGTTATCTGATTATGACTACTGTTCCCGTTGGATTGATATTCGAATTACCGATTATTGCGATGTTTTTATCCACAATAGGGGTTTTGACTTCTGAGACGATTAAGAAAATCAGAAGATGGGCATATGTTATTATGGCTGTATTATCTGCTCTTATTACACCATCTCCAGACTTTTTTAGTCAAATCATTGTGCTAATCCCAATGATCATATTGTATGAGGCAAGTGTTTTATTAGTAAAAAGAATTGAAAGTAAACAAGCGCTAAAAGAAAGTCTCTAACCTGAATTAGATTTATTTAAAGGTTCATTCATTTACAAAAAATGAATGAACCTTATTTTTTTAATGGAAGCTGTTAGTGTTTTTGAAATAGTATCTGCATTTTTTGTATACTAATTTCAATGGAAATCAAAAGGACATTCTGTAAAAGATATGGTTTTCGTATGATGATGTAGGGGGGATGAGATGACTAAAAAATACATTATGGCACTAGATCAAGGTACAACTAGCTCGCGTGCAATATTATTTGATGAGGATGGTAACGTCTTCCATACTGCACAACAGGAATTCAGGCAATACTTTCCACAATCAGGTTGGGTAGAGCATAATGCGGAAGAAATCTGGAGTTCCATATTATCTGTCATTGCTAGTGTACTATCGGAAAAAAATATAGCAGCAAGCCAAGTCGCAGGTATTGGAATTACCAATCAACGGGAAACAACTGTTGTATGGGATAAAAACACAGGAGTACCAATATACAATGCGATTGTATGGCAATCCCGGCAAACAGCATCTATATGTGAAGAATTAAAAGCAAAAGGCTATAATAATCTATTTAATGAAAAAACAGGGTTACTAATTGATGCATACTTCTCAGGGACAAAAGTCAAATGGATATTAGATCATGTTGAAGGAGCTCGCATAAAAGCTGAAAACGGCGATTTATTATTTGGCACAATCGATACTTGGTTAATTTGGAAATTAACAGGTGGAAAGGTACATGTTACGGATTATTCAAATGCTTCTCGTACATTAATGTACAATATTTATGATCTAAAATGGGATGAGCAATTGCTTGAAATTTTGGATATCCCAGCTTCCATGCTTCCGAAGGTCCGTGCGTCATCAGAAGTGTATGGCAAAACTTGTGCTGATCTCTTCTTTGGTCAAGAAGTTCAAATCGCTGGCATTGCTGGTGATCAACAAGCAGCCTTATTCGGTCAAGCGTGCTTTGAAAAAGGTATGGTGAAAAACACGTATGGTACCGGTTGTTTTATGTTGATGAATACGGGGGAAAAAGCAGTAAAATCAGAGAAAGGCTTATTAACAACTATTGCGTGGGGAATCGATGGTAAAGTCAATTATGCGTTAGAAGGGAGTATATTCGTAGCGGGTTCAGCGATTCAATGGTTACGAGATGGCTTGCGCATGTTACGAAATGCATCAGAAAGTGAGAGATATGCGGAAAAAGTAGATTCAACGCAGGGTGTCTATGTAGTGCCTGCCTTCGTGGGTTTAGGCACACCATATTGGGATAGTGATGTTCGGGGTGCAGTATTTGGATTAACTCGAGGTACAGAAAAGGAACATTTCGTACGTGCCACATTAGAATCACTTGCTTATCAAACGAAGGATGTACTCGATGCAATGGAAGCGGATTCAGGTATATTACTCAAAACATTACGTGTCGACGGAGGAGCCGTTGCAAATAACTTTCTTATGCAATTCCAATCAGATTTGTTAAATGTTCCAGTTGAACGTCCATCAATTAGCGAAACTACAGCTTTAGGAGCTGCTTATCTAGCAGGTCTCGCAGTTGGGTTTTGGAAAAATACTGAAGCAATCGAAAAACATTGGCATCTAGAAAAACAATTTACCCCACAAATGAACGAAGAAAAACGAAAACAACTATACATTGGCTGGCAAAAAGCAGTACAGGCAGCACAAACATTTAAAATGTAGGCCTAATTGTTGTTTATAATCGATAAAAGAAGCGTTTATTCGATTAGAAATACCGAATACGCTTCTTACTTTTTCATTAAAACAAACTTAATACCTTCTGAATGCTCTATTTTAATGCAATTCAAAAATTCACGTGCATACAATTAGCTATCTGAATAAGATATATTAAGATGTAAGTAAAATCTTCGAAATTATTGGCTTGTTTATATTACTAGAAATATTAGTGATTCATCTCACATATTCAAGATTTCGTGCATATTGTAGCCTACTTTCGATAATGAATATAATAAGTAAATGTTTAAATCTTGAATAAGTAAAAAGTTGCTAATAATTGTTTAAAAGGACGGGGTTTTAGATGAAAAAACAATTGAAGGATATAGAGCCAAGGATAAGAGATATATTCAATTATTTGCATGCTAATCCGGAAATTGCTTGGCAAGAACATAAAACAACAGCATATATCACAAAACTTTTACAACAGGAAGGCTATAAAGTACACACTTTCCCTGATAGTACAGGGTTATATGTGGAAATTGGAGAGGGTAAACCCGTAATAGGTTTACGCACAGATATGGATGCATTATGGCAAGAAGTAGATGGAGAAATGAAAGCCATTCATTCTTGTGGTCATGATGGCCATATGACAATGGTGATTGGTGTTCTCCTACTTCTAAAAAAACTAAATCCACAATTTAAAGGAACATTACGCGTATTATTCCAACCAGCTGAAGAAAAAGGGCAAGGTGCACTCTCTTTTTTAGAAAAAGGCTTGATTGATGATATCGATTATTTATTTGGCGTACATTTAAGACCAACTCAAGAACTGGAAGACGGTACATTTTCGCCAGCGTTACATCATGGTGCTTCAATGATGATGTCAGCTGAAATCTATGGCGTAGAAGCACATGCAGCTAGACCTCATTTAGGGAAAAACGCGATAGAAATAGGAAGTAGCTTAGTTGAAGCATTAAAATCGATTCATATCGATACGATGATTCCTTATTCTGTAAAAGTAACAACATTCCATGCGGGAGGAAAATCAGGTAATATTATTCCTGGCAAAGCCTTTATCAATTTAGATGTTAGAGCCCAAACAAATGAAGGAATGAAGGAGCTCGTAAAAGATATTCATCGAATTGTAGAAGCAATAAGTAAATTGTATGATGCAAGTATTGTGTTAAAAGTTTTACTGGATATTGTAGCAGCAAATGTGAACGAGGAAGCACAAGAAATTCTAGAACATGCAATTATTCAATCTGTTGGTCAAGAACATATTCAGCCACCGCTTTACTCACCAGGCGGAGAGGATTTCCACTTTTACACATTACAACGTCCCGAAGTGAAAGCGACGATGTTAGGGGTGGGATGTAATCTAACGCCTGGCCTGCATCATCCAGAAATGACTTTTAATAGAGATCAATTAATTAAAGGAGTAGAGATTTTAACAAGAACTGTCTTATGTGCATTTGAGTATGCCAAATTGAAAAAGAACAAACCAATAATTAAAGACTAGGTGAAGTTACAGTGAAGATTGACCAAGTAATCATTCGGCAATTAAAGATGCGTATGAAATCACCATTTGTAACAAGCTTTGGCTCTGTCCAAGATAAACAATTTCTAATAGTAGAAGTGCAAGACGAAAACGGCAGATCAGGCTTTGGTGAAGGGGTAGCTTTTGAAATCCCATGGTATACAGAAGAAACCTTGAAAACAAGCTGGCATATTTTAGAGGATTTTCTAGTACCTATGGTTTTGAGAAAGAAAATCGAACATCCATCCGAGATAAATCGATTATTTCGCACAATTCGCCGAAATAATATGGCGAAGGCTGCAATTGAAAGTGCTATATGGGACTTATATGCAAAGCAACATAATATCCCTCTAGCAACAGCAATAGGTGGGGAGAAAAAGACAGTTGAAGTAGGAATCAGTATAGGTATTCAGAAAACAACTGCAGAGCTCTACAAAAAGATTGATTGTGCATTAGATGAAGGATATAAGCGGATTAAAGTGAAGATTAAACCAGGGTTAGATCAATCTCTTATAAGTTCAATACGAGATCGATATCCTGAAAGTTCCACTGATGGCAGATGCCAATTCATGTTATTCACTTAAGGATCTTCCGTTATTAAAAGAACTAGATCAATATAAATTATTAATGATTGAACAACCGCTCGCTGCAGATGATCTATTGGAGCATGCAAAACTACAGCAACAGATTGAAACGCCAATTTGCTTGGATGAAAGTATCTGTTCTTATGATGATGCTAAAACAGCAATCGAGTTAGGTAGTTGCGGAATTATCAATATTAAGTATGCTCGTGTTGGAGGTCTAACCGAGGCAAAGCGTATTCACGACATATGTAAAGAAAACAATATCAAAGTTTGGTGTGGAGGAATGCTCGAAGCTGGAATCGGCCGTGCACATGCAGTAGCACTCTCAACATTATCAAATTTTGTATTACCAGGTGATACAGCTGGTTCTAGTCATTATTGGGTGGAAGATATTATTGTGCCTGAAGTGGAAGTAAAAGAGGGGCATATCAACATTCCAAATGAGCCAGGCATCGGTTATCAAATCAACGATTCAGCATTGGAAAGATATACAGTAAAACAAAAGCTCTATAAATAAAATAAAAAGCGGATGAATCATAACAATTTTGAATTCATCCGCTTTGTTGATTTCTTTAGATAAATAGTTTTCCCATAAAAAGTTCATCTACATAACTTGAGTTAATCTTAACGGATTTACAACGTTTTCCTTCAACGGAAAATCCAAATTTTTTATAGAGTGATATAGCTTTTTGGTTGGATTCGATTACGGATAATTCTAAGCGACTAATGTTATGAGTACGAGCCCATTTCTCAGCTTCACTCATAAGGGCAGTCCCAATACTATTGTTTGCAAATTTCTCAAGAACACCAATTGTGATAGAGGCACAATGGTTTCTCCGATGTGCTTTATTTACCAGAATTGAAATAGCTCCGCCTATCTCGCCATTTATAATTGCTACTAAAATAGTTGCAGAGTTTGTAGCTTTCCAATGCGTAATAAGTTTGCGAAGTCCCTGTACTGAAAGGGTGTGGTCTTTTTCACCATATACCATATAATCTGTTTCAATAAACAATTGCTGATATAAACTAATAACTTCTCGTGCATCATCTAGTTCAATCGGGCGAATGATATATGTAGGGTGGATTGATCGTGAATCTACTATTGAATTTTCAAGATTCGTAGGTTTTTCAAAAGTAATATGATAGCCTAGCTTAATGTCTGTTACATGGTAGCCATAATCTGTCCATGCAGTGAAATGCTTCAATGGTGGTTTCGTTTTCATCCACCAGCTTTTATTTAAATAAGAGGCATTAGGTAGTGGTTGACCCATAATCGTTTCGATTTCAGAAAAGGTTAATGTAATTTGATCTTGCATGAGTGCTTCAAAATAAGCAGCTAGTGGTATGTACTTCTTCTCAATCTTTTTTTCCATTTGAAACCCTCTTTAACAATAATATATAGAAATATTAACATAGAATTAATAAAAATGTATTTCTTTTTCACGTAAAATTAACTTGACAAAACATACCTATTTGATAATTGCTTTAATAAGCGTTCTAATCCTGTTTTTCTGCAATAGCTCTTGGGTTATGTGGAAATGCTTTAGCCACTTTATAATGGAGAATTCATAGAAGAGTGTATCGTTCTTTTTCATCACTATATGTGATAAAATATAGTCGGAAATTGTAGATAATTTTTAGGAGGAATAATCATGAGTAAAGTGCTTGTTTTTGGACACAAAAACCCTGATACAGATACAATCACATCTGCATTAGTATATGCTTATTTAAAACAACAATTGGGAGTAGATGCGGAAGCTGTTCGCCTAGGTGAACCAAACAATGAAACAGCATATGCATTAGAAAAATTCAGTTTTGAAGCACCACGCTTAGTAGAAAAAGTAGCTCCTGAAGCTGCTCAAGTAATTTTAGTTGACCACAACGAACGTCAACAATCTGCTAATGATATTACAGAAGTACAAATCACAGAAGTAATCGACCACCACCGTATTGCTAACTTTGAAACAGCTGATCCATTGTACTACCGTGCAGAACCAGTTGGTTGTACAGCAACTATTTTAAATAAGATTTTCAAAGAAAATGATATCGAAATCCCTGCTAATTATGCTGGTTTAATGCTTTCAGCTATCATTTCTGATACATTATTATTCAAATCTCCAACTTGCACAGATCAAGATGTAAAAGCTGCAAAAGAACTTGCTGAAAAAGCTGGTGTTAATGCAGAAGAATATGGCCTAGCAATGTTAAAAGCTGGAGCTGATTTAAGTGATAAATCTTTAGAGGATTTGCTTTCTCTTGATGCAAAAGAATTCTCTATGGGTGATCACAAAGTTGTTATCGCACAAGTGAATGCAGTTGATGTAAACGATGTCCTTGATCGTCAAGCTGAACTTGAAACATTACTAAATAAAGAAGTTGAAGAAAAAGGTTTAGATTTATTCTTCTTCGTAGTTACAGATATTTTAAATAATGATTCAGTAGCTGTACCAGTGGGTAAAGTAGCTGAAAAAGCTGCTCCAGCATTTGGCGCTACTTTAGAAAACAACCGTGTAGTTTTAAAAGGCGTTGTTTCTCGTAAAAAACAAATCGTTCCAGCTTTAACAGATGCATTAAAATAATTTTTGTACATTAAAAAGCTGTCCAATTCATTCTAGAATTGGACAGCTTTTTTCATTTTTTTAAATCTAATGGTTTTACAGCAGGTCCTTCTAAGACAGAACCATCTTTTTTAAATCGTGAGCCATGACAAGGACAATCCCATGTTTCATCTGCTTCATTCCATCTTGTCTTACAACCTAGATGCGTACATCTTGGCATAGAACTTCTCGTGACATATCCGCCTACCAAATCTATGACTGTCTGCCCACCAATTTTCAAACCTTGCAATAGGGCATCACCAAGCTTCGTATGTTTTGGTGAGTAAAGTTCAATTCCTTCATTTGGACGACCTAAAATCCCATCACTTACAATTTGCCCTGCTACAAGTGAATTGGAGATTCCCCATTTTCTAAACCCTGTTGCAAGCCAAACATTAGGGTGACCAGAACTAATTTGGCCAACATATGGAAGTAAATCTGGCGTTTCTGGATCTTGCGCTGACCATTTGTATCGAATGTCGGTAGCAGCAAAATTTCCTAATGCCTCTTTTTCAATGGCTTCATAGAAAATATTCGTATTCGAAGATGAACCGGCGCGTTGTGAGGATCCAACAAGTAGTGTGTAATAATCATCATCGATTTTAACGGTACGGATAGAACGGTTAGGCTGATCAATCGATAGATATTGTCCAGAATAAGGTTCGGAACATTTAAAAGCAACCATGTAAGAGCGATTTACTTTTAGTTTAACTAGTTGCAAACCAATTAAGGCTTCTAATGGATAATGTGAGCAAATAACTAAATCCTTACAATGGACAATTTGCTTATTCTCAAGCTCAACATAGGGGTTTGCTAAGTTGATATGTGCTACACGGGAATTTTCGTAAAACTTGGCGCCCGCTTTTACCGCTTTTTCCATAATGCTTTGTCCAAAAAGCACGGGATGTATTTGAGCTTGATCTAACATAGCAATGGAAGCTTTAAAGCTGTAGGGAATCTCCCCCTTTTCTCCAAACGTACCAGGAATGTGTAATTGTTTATAAGCTTCCCACTCATCTTCTATCTTTTTGATATTTTTGCCTTCTAACGTATATAAATAAGAGGTAGCGGGTTGAATGATTGAAGGGTCAACAAGATCTAAAGCATGCGAAATGGCTTTCTGATTTAGTTCATAATAGAGTCGTGCAGATTCTGTTCCGAATTTTTCAATAATTGATTGATAAACAGGGCCATGTTGTGCTGTTAGCTTGCCAGTGGAATTTCCTGTTGCACCATGTAATATAGAATTTCCTTCAAGTAAAACTACATCTTTGCCTGCCTTAGCTAAATGATAGGCAGTCATTATTCCACTTAGTCCACCTCCAATAATACAAACGTCTGTATGTACAGATTCTTCAAGGGGTGGTTTAACAATTGTTCGCTTATTTTGTAACCAGATAGATGAATTCATAGAATCTCCTACTTTTTTATAATTAGAATGTGTAGTAAGGAAAAAATCATTCATATGCAGATAAATTGCCATTCGAATTAGTGACTTATACAATTAGTGCAAGAGGTGAGTAAACATGAAAATAGAAATATGGTCAGATTATGTATGCCCATTTTGCTATATCGGTAAACGTGAGTTAGAAAATGCATTGAAAAAAACAGGCTATCAAGATCAAGTAGAAGTGGAATTAAAAAGTTATCAACTAAGTCCAGATGCGCAAGCTTCAACAGAAGAAAGTATCTATGAATCTTTGGCGAAGAAATATGGAATGACGATTGAACAGGCAAAACAACAATCAGAAGGAATTATTGCTCGTGCCAACAGTCTTGGATCTAAATTATCATTATGAAAATTTAAGCCCTGCCAATACATTTAAAGCACATCGACTTGCAAAATATGCTGAATCAGTTGGCAAAGGTGCGGAGATGAGCGAACGATTATTACGAGCATACTTTAGTGAATCGAAACAAATTGGATTAGCTGATGTATTAGTAGAGCTAGCAGTTGAAGTAGGGTTAGACAAACAAGCAGTTGAAGATATACTAAATGATGGATCTTTTGCAGACGAAGTATTAACAGATATTGAGCAAGCCTCCCAAATTGGCGTGAGAGGTGTTCCTTTCTTTGTAATCAACGGGAAATACGCAATTTCAGGTGCCCAACCAGGCGAAGTATTTGAACAAGCAGTTCGAAAGGTAGCGGAAGAAGATGGCTTACGACCAAGTCTTAAAATGATGGGGCAAGAAGGAACAGGCATTTGCACAGATGGCAAATGTGAATTATAAAATTCGGTCAAAAGTATGAGAACATGTTCGTTGACTTCGAACGTGTTTTCTTTTAAAATAAAATTATCTCGAATTAGAGATATTAAAATTGATATTTATTGAAAGTGAGAGAAATATATAATGACTAACGTTTTAGTAGTAAAAGCAAATAACCGTCCAGCTGATGAAGCGTTTCAAGTAAAATGTACGAAACATTCATGGAAGAATTAGAAGGATCAGATCTAAACGTTACTGTTTATGATGTATTTGAAGAAGACACTCCATACTTCGGACAAGATCTTCTTGAAGCATTTGGTAAAGTACAAAATGGTGAAGAATTATCAGAACTTCAACAACGTACACTTGCTGCAAAACAAAAAGCAATGGATGCAATTTCAGCTGCTGATGTAGTAGTATTTGCATTCCCATTATGGAACTTAACAATCCCTGCTAAATTACAAACATTTGTTGACTATGTATATGCTGCAGGTTTCGCATTCAAATATGATGAAAATGGTAACAATGGTTAGCTTAATGCCAGAGAAAAAAGCTATTTTCTTAAATGCTCGTGGTGGTATCTATTCAACTCCAGAAGCAGCACCAATGGAAATGGCAGTTAACTACATGCGTAACGTATTCGGTGGCGTATTCGGTATGCAAATCATCGATGAAGTTATTATCGAAGGACATACTGCAATGTCTGATAAAGCACAAGAAATCATTGCAAATGGTTTAGAAGAAGTTAAAGCAGCAGCAAAACGCTTAGTTGAAATGACTGTTAAAGCTTAATTTTATAAATAACTTTTTATAGAGGCAAGTATCTACTATTTAGATACTTGCCTTTTTCTTTACTTATGAAAAACTACTCATCCAAATGACTCTCGCTTAATTCCTGAAAGAAACTAATAAACTCTCTTGCCGCAGCCGATAAATAGCTGATTTGTCCGCCATACTAAAGAAGACTGTTTCATCCAAGGATTTTGATCGATTGAGATGATTTGGCAGTTCTCTAGAAATTGCGATTCAACCATGGATAATAGGCAAAATGGTGGCACCAAAGCCCATTTTGACTAGGTTTAATAAAATAGCTGAATCATGACATTCACATAAAATGCTAGGTGTTAAATTTAATCGTTGAAATTCATCGATAATTTGTCCATATAAACTATTTCCTTCTGATGGGCCTAACAATATTAGTGGAGCATTCGCGATTTCCTTAATGCTAATAGGCTCTTGAATCAGTGCATATTCTCTTTGGAAACAATAAAAACACAAGGATCCTGGTTTTGAACTTTGAATCGATTCTACTCCTTGTGAATGTGGAACCAGCTGCTATCGCAATATCAATCGTATGATTTTCTAGAAGTTCCATCAGATGAGTAGAGTTGCCTTCCCAAACACTAAATTTCACGTTTGGATATTTCTTTCGAAAGGATTTTAACGTTGAGAGCATAAGAGGGGCACTATATATAGTTGCTCCAATCGCTAAAGTACCACTGATTTCTTTACCGTATTCCTGAACTTCTAAAATGGCTTCATCTAAATTGTAAATAACTTGTTTTGCTTTGTTTAAAAAAAGCTTTCCTTGAACTGTAAGAACAACTTTTTTCTTTTTATTCCTTTCAAATAATGTAACTCCTAATTCATCTTCCATCATTTTTAATTGTCTACTAAGTGGAGGCTGTGCCATATGTAATTTTTCAGCAGCCTTTGTGATTGATCCCTTCCTCAGCAATTGCTATGAAATACCGTAATTGTCTAATGTCCAAGAAAAATATCCCCCTATATTAAATAAATATACCTAATAGGTATTATACATAAATTTAATAGATATTATTAATATATATAAAACCGCTGTATACTTTTTATTAGATATTTTGAATTTCTTAATTAACGAAATATGAAAGGGGAAACTCCAATGAAAATAATTATAGGAATAACAGGGGCAACTGGAGCCATTTTCGGTATACGTCTCTTAGAATTGCTAAAAGACACAGGAGTGGAAACACATCTAGTTATGTCTCAATGGGCAAATGTAACGATTGAATCTGAAACAACCTATACAGTAAAAGAAGTAAAAGAATTGGCGGATTATGTATATTCCAATAAAGATTTAGGAGCTAAAATTTCAAGTGGTTCTTTTCAAGTGGATGGAATGATTGTCGCTCCATGTAGTATGAAAACTTTGGCATCTATTAGAGTCGGGCTAGCTGATAATTTAATTACTCGTGCAGCAGACGTCATGTTAAAAGAACGAAAAAAATTGCTACTATTAACCCGCGAAACCCCTCTAAATGATATTCATCTAGAAAATATGTTGAAATTATCTCAAATGGGAGCAGTGATTATGCCTCCAATGCCTGCCTTTTACAATAATCCACAAACTTTAGATGATATGGTGAATCATATTGTAAGTAGAACATTAGATCAATTTGGCCTGTTTTCACCTGTTTCACGAAGATGGGAAGGATTAAAAGAATCACGATACAAATAAGTTTTAAGAAAATCAGAGTGAAATAAAATAATCGAATGTCCGATTTTGTGATATTCGAATTTTTTGATTAGATCGACAAATAATATACCTTTTAAGTATAATTAAAATATATAATAGATATTTTAAGTATTTAATATTTGAGAGTAATATGAAATTAGAGCAACAAACAATTTAAGTAAAAATAAATTGGAGGTATGCATGATGGCATATAGAGATTTAAGAGAATTCTTAGCGTTACTTGAATCAGAAAATCAATTAATCCGTATTAAAGATCAGGTTATGCCTGAACCAGATTTAAGTGCAATAGGACGTTCTGCACCAAATTTAGAAAATGGACCAGCAGTACTTGTTGAAAATATTAAAGGTTATAAAACGCCGCTTGTTTTAAACGTGCACGGTTCTTGGGCTAACCATGCTTTAATGCTAAATTTACCAAAAGATACACCTGTTAAAGAACAATTCTTTGCATTAAAAGATAAATGGGACCAATATCCAGTAAAACCTGTTTGGGTTGATAAAAAAGAAGCACCGGTTAAAGAAGTAATCATTGAAAATGACATCAACTTATTCGATATCTTACCATTATTCCGCATCAATCAATTTGACGCTGGATTCTATCTTTCAAAAGCATTAATCGTAAGTAAAGACCCAAATAAACCAGATAGTTATGAAGAACAAAATGCTGGTACTTATCGTATCCAAGTAAAAGGAAAAGATAAAGTAGCCATTCAACCACTACCATTCCACGATATTGCCGTTCATTTACGAAATGCAGAAGAACTCAATGAACCACTTCCTATTGCGATTTGTTTAGGAAATGATCCAGTACTTAGCTTCATGGCTAGTACGCCAATCGCATATGTTCAATCTGAATATGACTTTGCAGGCGCATTAAAAGGCGAACCAATCGAATTAACAAAAAGTGAAGATGGCAATTTAGATATTCCAGCTCGAAGTGAAATTGTGTTGGAAGGTTATATCGAACCTCGTATTCGAGAAGTAGAAGGACCATTTGGTGAATTCCCAGGTAGTTATTCAGGAGCACGCCGTCAACCAATCGTGAAAATTACGAAAATCACTCACCGTCACAACCCAATTTTCGAAAACCTATATTTAGGTATGCCTTGGACTGAAATTGACTACTTAATGGCTCTAAATACAAGTATTCCATTATATGAACAATTAAAACGTGATTTCCCTGAAGTACAAGCTGTCAATGCAATGTATACACATGGTATCGGTGCCATCGTTTCAACAAAATCACGCTTTGGTGGTTATGGAAAAGCTGTTGCTATGAGATTATTATCTACTCCTCACGGTATGCCATATACAAAAGTAGTTATAGTGGTGGATGAATTCGTTGATCCATTCAATTTGGAACAAGTAATGTGGGCTGTTACAACACGTGTACGTCCAGACAAAGATGTCTTCAAAATACCATTTGCACCAGGTATGCCACTAGATCCAGCATCTGAACCAGCTGGTATGCATACTAAATTAGTCATCGATGCAACAACTCCAGTAGCTCCTGATGTTTGGAGAGATACGGAACTTTTATCTGTACCAGAAAAAACTGAAGAATGGACAGAAATTCTTCGCAACTTAGCCAAAGAAGGAGGAAATAAATAATGAAATGTCCTAGATGTGATTCTGAAAAAGTAAGTTTATTAACAAAAGCACCAGTAGATGATGCTTGGGAAGTATATATTTGCGGTACTTGCCATTTTTCATGGAGAAGCACAGAACCTGACTACATTACAGATCCTGAAAAATACGATAAACGTTTCAAATTAAATCCTGCTGATTTTGATAGCTTAGATCAAATTCCACCAATTCCTGAATTGAAAAAATAAACATTTTTCCTCTATTCCTCTTTCTTTTGGAAGGGGAATAGAGGTCTTTTTATTTTTGAAAGGTAGTTCCGAATTAAGCTGATTGTAGAGGGCTTGTCTAATGCATTCAAAAAAAATCATGTTATGATGAAAAGAAGTCATACTATTACTAAATATAAATTCCAAATGGATAAAGGTGATTATGATGGTGGAAAAAGCAGAACTACCTATAGATATTTTTGAATTATTAAATGGTCAAGAACTTGAAAAAAAACAGCATGAAGCGATGCTTTTACTAACCGTAAATGAGGAGGGCTATCCACATAATGCGATGGTAAGTGTCGGAGAGGTTGTTGCATTAAATCATCATCAACTAAGAATTGGCTTATGGCCAAACACTTCTTCAACAGCCAATATATTACGATCAAAAAAGGCAACATTGGTGATCATCTATGCGGGAAAAGCCCATTATATTCGTCTCTCCTTAAAAAGCCTTGGCATACTTCCTAATGCGGAATACAAAAGAGAAAGATTTGAAGCTGAAGTTGTATGGCTACGCTCAGATGAGGCAAAGTATGCCGATATTACTTCGGGGATTCAGATTAATTTAAAAGATCCACAAGAAGTATTGGATCGATGGGGTAAGACAATTAAAGAAATTCTACAATAATGACCAATACAAAAAAAGGCAAAAGAAGATGTTTCTTCTTTCGTTTAGCTTTCGCAATAAAATTATTCAATAGAGTAAGTCACATAGAGTTTTTACTCATGCCACTCTAGATGGCGCTTTCCGAGCTTACAAGCGGTGAGCCTTCTCATCACAACAAAAAAAACGAGTCGTGTATAAAACAAAAAAACGAGTCGCGTAATGCGACTCGTTTTAAAGTTAATTGAATTATTGAGCTGGGTTAGCTTCGATGTCGATGTTAATTTTGATATCATCGCCAACTAATACGCCACCAGTTTCAAGTGCTGCGTTCCAAGTTAAGCCAAATTCTTTACGGTTGATTTTAGCTTTACCTTCAAATGCTACAACTTCAACGCCCCATGGGTTAGTACCTTTACCAGTGTATTCAACATCAAAAGTTACTGGTTTAGTTACGTCTTTGATTGTGAAGTCACCTGTTACTTTGTATTCGCCTGATCCTTCAGATTTGATATCAGTTGCAACGAAAGTCATTTTAGGGTATTTTTCAGCTTCGAAGAAATCACCTGATTTTAAGTGGTTATCACGATCAGCGTTGTTTGTGTTTACGCTTTGTACATCGATTTCAAATTTAATAGAAGCAGTTGTTAAATCTTCTGGATTTGCATCAATTTCAGCAGTGAAAGAGTCAAAGTTACCTCTTACTTTTGCAATCATCATATGTTTAACTTCAAATCCTAGGTTAGAGTGTGCTACGTCTACATTATATTTTGTCATTTTAAATTTCCTCCTAAACATTGTTTGTTTTGCTATATTTAACATAATACATTATTATCTCGAAATCAAGAGATATTAATTAAAGATAATAATAAATTTTGTAAATCAAATGTTAAGAACTGTAAAAATCATTCCGTTTTTGTTAGGGTCTTTCACAATTATTTTGCCTTCAAATTCTTCAAATGATACATCGAATGATATTAAATTTTGTTTTAATTTATTTAATTCTTCAATTGAAGAAAGATTTAATGAGTAATTAATCAGACCGCTAGCAATACTAGGAGCTAATGGTGCACCAATTCCACTCCAAACGTTTGTAGCAATATGATGGTGATAGCCACCTGCTGACATGAAGTAAGCAGAATTCATAAAGTTTGTTTTTAAATCCAAACCAAGTGCTTCTAAATAGAATTTCTTTAACTCTTCGTTTAGATCAGATACTGTTAAATGCATATGGCCTAAAATTGTTCCTTGTGGAAAACCTACCCATTCACGCTCTGGATCATATAATGCCATGATGCCATTAATAATCAACAGGTAATGTATCGGTATCAATTCCACCGTCATCATTGATGGTCCATTCGCTTCGTGGTAGATCGCGATAAATCTCAATACCATTTCCTTCAGGATCCGTTAAATAGAATGCTTCTGAGTACAAGTGATTACCTGCACCACTAAATGGCGCTTGTATCTTCATCAGATTGCCTACCATATAAGCAAGATCTTCACGACTTGGTACTAGAATTGCGAAGTGGAAAAGACCAGTTGTACGTGGAGGTCTAGGTACCACATCACTACTTGCTGTCAATATAAGAATTGGTTCAGAACTGCCTGCGCCAAAGATGACTTCATTAGATGATTCATTTAATAGGTTGAAACCCAATGCTTGATAAAACTTTTTTTGATCTTCTAACGATTGTACACGTAATTGTACATATCCTAATTGCATATTGGGATCTAATTTATATGTCAAAGTAGTATCTCCTTTCCAAAAAATAATATTTAACTTACTTTTCGTAACTTACTATAAAACAGTAAATTGATTACGTCAAGTAATTAAGTTACGAAATTTTACTTTTTGTTCAATTGTGATTACAATGTAGTTTGTAGAGGTGAAAAAAATGAAGGAAACAACACTTTGTCCACGATTATCAAAAGCAATGGATTTAATCGGTAAACGTTGGGTTGGCCTTATATTATATGAATTATTAGAAGGTCATAAACGATTTAATGAAATCGAATCAGCACTTCCGATTAGTGGTCGTTTACTGTCAGAAAGATTAAAGGAACTAGAAAAAGAAGGTCTTGTGGAACGTAAAGTGTATTCAGAAGTACCAGTTCGAGTAGAATATAGTCTTACAGATATGGGAATAAGCTTAAAAGACGCAATAGATGCCATTGAAATATGGTCCAAAAGATGGCTTTAAATGAATTTTGCTTGTAAAAAAGGCATTGTGTATTCATACTTAATGAAGGAAATGAAAGTATGAAAGGAATGGGCTTTCCATTATGAAAGAACAATGGATTAAAGATTTATCTACTATTAGTAAATCCTCAAGATCTTAAAATAGATGAACCACTTAAAAACTATACAATGACAATGCTTGGAGGCAAGGCAGATTTATTTGTCATGCCTTCTACTGAAGAAGAAGCATGCTGAAGTTGTAAAATATGCACATCAAAACAATGTACCAATCTTTTTATTAGGAAATGGCTCGAATATGGTAATCCGAGATGGTGGTATTCGTGGTATTGTTTTAAATCTTTCAAAATTAGATGAAATTCGTATTGAAGGAACAACAGTATATGCACAAGCTGGAGCACTTATAAAAGATGTTTCAAAAGCAGCTGCAGCAAACTCTCTAACTGGCCTTGAATTTTCTTGTGGTATCCCTGGATCTATCGGTGGTGCGATGGCCATGAATGCTGGTGCTTATGGCGGTGAGATTAATGATGTCATCGTTAGTTGTAAAGTATTAACACAAGAAGGCGAAATTCTGGATCTTTCAAAAGAACAATTAGAACTTGGTTATCGTAAAAGTATTATCGCTCAAGAAGGGTATTACGCTTTATCTTCCATTTTCGAGTTGAAAAAGGGCGACCAAGTTACAATTGATGAAACAATCGCGGATTTAACCTTTAAGCGTGAATCTAAACAACCACTTGAATACCCATCAGCAGGAAGTGTATTTCAAACGTCCACCAGGTTACTTTGCTGGAAAGCTAATCCAAGATAGTGGCATGCAAGGAAAAGGTGTCGGTGGAGCAGAAGTTTCTACAAAGCATGCAGGTTTTATCATCAACAAAGGTAATGCCACTGCGACAGATTACATCGATACCATTCATATGGTACAAAAAGCTGTAAAAGAAAAATTTGGTGTAGACCTTGAAACTGAAGTGAAAATTGTTGGAGAAGATTTACCAACTGACAATAAGTAACTTCATAATAGTAAATAATAATGGACGCCTTTCGTATATGCGGAAGGCGTATTTTTACATAGGGAGATATCGTGATGAAATTTATATCGTGGAATGTAAACGGCATTCGTGCTTGTTTAAAAAAGGGTTTTATGGATTATTTCAATGAGATGGATGCAGATTTCTTTAGTATTCAGGAAACGAAATGCCAAATGGGACAAGTAGAGCTAGACTTGCCAGGCTACTATCAATTTTGGAATTATGCAGAACGAAAAGGGTATTCAGGTACAGCTATATTCACAAAGCATGAACCTCTCTCTGTTAAATATGGCGTGGGTGAAGATGATATACAAGAAGAAGGGCGTATTATTACATTAGAGTATGCGGATTTTTATTTAGTAAACGTCTACACACCAAATTCAAAGCGAGATTTAACACGACTAGAATACCGAGTAATTTGGGAAGATGAACTACGAGCCTATTTAAAATCACTTGACGAAAAGAAACCAGTTATTTACTGTGGTGATTTAAATGTTGCAAATGAAGAAATCGATTTGAAAAACCCTAAAGCGAATATCGGTAACTCTGGTTTTACAGATGAAGAAAGAGGACGAATGAAACGGTTATTAAATTCAGGCTTTACCGATTCTTTTCGTTATTTATATCCAGATGTAGAAGGCCGCTATACATGGTGGTCTTATATGAACAAAGTACGAGAACGAAATATTGGTTGGCGTATTGATTACTTTATCTTGTCCAACCGTTTACAAGAAAAAATCGCAAAAGCTGAAATCCATGACAGCATTTTAGGTAGTGACCATTGCCCGATTATGCTAGAGCTTCTATAATCATGATCAAGTGGATAACTGAATGAACTGAACGTACCATGAAACAGTGGATCAATGGTAAAATAACACACGGTCACAAATTATTAATAAAAGCAAAATAAGTTGAAGGTGCATAAGGTGTTAAAAAATTTTGTAGCAGTGATACTAGGTGGAATTGTAGGTGTTCTCTTGCGTTATGGAATCATATTGAGCGCACCAACAGAGTGGATGCTGTGGATAGTGAATGGATTAGGCAGCTTTGCTATGGGGATATTCAACGGGTTATTCACACGTTTTCCACACTATTCAGGATGGAAATTGTTTTTGACGACAGGAATGCTTGGTGCATTCACAACGTTTTCCACATTTTCAGCAAGCTTTCTTCGATTAATGCAAGAAAATGTAGTCATGGCGATCATTTATGCACTGATGATGACGGTACTATGTATTGCACTCGCATCATTTGGTTATTTACTAAGCTCACCTAAAAAGAAAGTAGGTGTGCGGTCATGATTTGGATACTACTAGCGATAGGCGGGGGATTAGGAGCTGCAGCACGGTATACTGTTGTGCTGTGGATGGAACATAAAGAGCAGCCTTATTACGTTGCGACATTTATTGTGAATAGTATAGGGTCGTTGCTAATGGGGTTTGCTCTGCATATAGCAGTTGATCAACAATTATCCACAGCTTTCTTTGCCACCGGTTTTTTAGGCGCATTTACGACGTTTTCCACATTCGCATTTGATACAGTGAGATTGATGCAAGAACAGGATTACAGAGGCGTATTTTTATATCCGGTTTTAACATTGTTTGCGGGAATAATCCTTTGTACACTTGGCTATCAACTATGAAAAAGATTGGCATGCTTTCGCCAATCTTTTTTACTGCTCAAATATCGCTTTCTCGATTACTCGATTTTTTCTGCCGACTGTTGTTTCTGCATGTAATAATGATTGATAAACGGATTCTTCTGTTGCTTCGATAGTTGCTTGGAAAAGATCATTCATCAGTTTAGAGTCATCACGTACAAAGGCTATCGCTTCACCAACTTGCGAATTTGATTGATGAGGAATCGTATAGGCTGTAGAAAAAGCAATGATAATATCGCCACTACCATTATGAATATGTGTACCTGTGCGTCCAAGACCAATGGCAGCTCTTTTCGCAAGACGTTTTAGTTGGCGATCACTTATAGGTGCATCAGTCGCGACGACAATAATGACTGAGCCATCCGGTTTTTCAATCGGCAATGTATCAACCCAGCTTGCAAATTTGCATTCTCCTTTATTACCGAAATTCGTTAAGGATAATACACCAACTGTAAAGCATTCGTTCTCTCGCTCTACAATACGAGAAGAAGAACCGATGCCACCTTTTTGCCCATAGCAAATCATTCCTTTACCTGCACCGACTGCGCCTTGCTCAAATGGTGCATGCTTGGCATTATGTATAGCAGAAATAGCATGTGCAGGCTTCACAGAACGTAGTCTCATACTATTTAGATGACTATCATTACATTCACCAACAACAATATTAAGTGAGCTAGTTGATTCTCCGATACTTGGATTTTGCTCAAGCATATATTCCAAAGTCCCATCTAATACAGCCGCTACACTAAAAGTATTTGTCAGCATAAGTGGCGATTCCATCACACCTAATTCTTCAACTTGTACAAGTCCAACAGTCTTTCCAAAACCATTTAGCACAAAGCTAGCCGCAGGAACCTTTTGCTCAAAAAGATTGCCCCCGTGAGGCAAAATAGCTGTTACGCCTGTACAAATCGTATCCTCATCATTTAATTTTTTGTACAGCGTAACATGTCCAACCTGAACATTTGAAACATCTGTAATTAAATTCCAATTCCCTTTTTGCATACCATCACCTCTTTAGATTATTTTACTTCTATTAAATCATAAGTATAATTTCTTTTGAAAATAAAAATGTGTAATTTCCTATTAATCAAAAGAAACAACCATGAACTTAGAATAGAGACAAGAAATAAAGGAATGAGTACAATATAATAAGTATTTATTCTTTTTTACCAATCGAAAAACATTGCGAAAGATGCTAGATAATATTATGTTTTCATTAGTATATAATATAAGCACTATGACTCGGGAGTTGGAAAATGTGAAATTAATAGAATGGACGATGGAAGAACAAGAGCAGTTGATAGAATTTATGACAACGAATGTATGGCCATATCATGTAAATTCACATCCTGCTAGAGATATTGTGGAAAAGACAATTGATGAAGGTGGCTACGAATCAGATGAAGCCAAAACATTTTGGGTTGTGAATGATGATGACAAAAAAATTGGTATGGTAAAAATCTATGACCTACAAGATGACATTCCACTATTTGATTTGCGTATAGCTGAAAAGTGGAGAGGACTTGGCTTTGGTACGGAAGCATTAAAATTGGTAATTGAATATGTTTTTTCATTACCAGACAATAAAATTCGTATAGAAGGTCATACTAGACAAGATAATATTGCGATGCGTAAGACTTTTGAAAATGCAGGCTTTGTAAAAGAAGCACATTTACGACAAGCTTGGTACGTTCCAAAGGAAAATGCTTATTATGATGCAGTCACATATGGTATTACGCGACAAGATTATTTTGAAGGAAAGACAACGCCTGTTAGCTGGGATGATGAAGAGAATATTGAAGAAATCGACTACAAAGAAACTTGGGATTTCCAAAGCTCTATTGATTCAGAAAGACTTATTATTAGAATGCCATTAATGGAAGATGTGGATGCTGTGTGGGACGCAATCGTACATTCAGCGGTGTCTCTAAAGCCATTTATGAGTTGGGCACAGACATTACCTAGAAAAAAAGAAACGAAAGAAAATATACGTCAAGCAATGGGCGATTTTATCACAAGAAAAGATTTGCGATTGCATGTATTTCTGAAGGATAGTGGGGAATTCGTTGGTTCTACAGGATTACATAATATCGATTGGACGATTCCAAAGTTTGAAATTGGCTATTGGATCGATGCTCGTCATGAAGGTAAAGGCTATATAACAGAAGCAGTTGAACGAATTTCTCAATTTGCCTTTGAAGTATTAGGAGCAAAACGTCTAGAAATACGCTGTGATAGTGATAATATTAGAAGTCGAGCTGTTGCAACAAGAGCACACTTTGAATTAGAGGGTATATTAAAGCAAGATAGTCGAACAGCAGACGGCAAAGCGCTTCGTGATACTTGTATTTATGCAAAAATTCAATAACACTAGACATTCATTTTAAGGGTTAAGATCTCCTCTAAATTATGAATGAAATAACACGGTTATGTGTTACAGGTTACCTTTTATCCCGCATTAACTGGCTTTTGACTCCCAACTTAAGGCTTTAGAGAATTAGAATTTGAAGAAGCATAAGTGAGAGATAACTGTCCGTAAAAGCCCGATTGGTTCAACTAACAATCAGTGGGGACCCCACTGATTGAAGTTTCACTTTATGGTGACATGTAGTAAACTAGTGAGATAGGATATCGAAAGAGAGGGAATTGAGATGCCGACACCGAGTATGGAAGATCACATCGAACAAATCTATTTATTAATTGATCAGAAGGGTTATGCACGTGTATCGGACATCGCAGAAGCATTGTCAGTTCTTCCTTCCTCTGTTACCAAAATGGTTCAAAAGCTTGATAAAGATGGTTATTTAATATACGAACGCTATAGAGGCTTGACTTTAACGCCAAAAGGCTTAAAGTTGGGAGAGCGATTAGTAAAAAGACATAGCTTGTTAGAGCAGTTTTTAAGACTGATTGGTGTAGACGAAGAACGAATTTACAATGATGTTGAAGGAATCGAGCATCATTTAAGCTGGAATTCCATTGAATGTATTGCTGACCTCATACAGGTATTAGAAGAAAACCCCGAATTTATTCACAAACTGGAAGAGTTAAAAGAACCTCATCCACACCCAAGTGAATAATCCGTGTCATATGAAAGGAGTCAAGAATATGGCAGAATTACAATCAGGTGACATTACAAAATTAGTTGTAAAAGAAAAACTGGAATCAAAATATATTTTAACAAATGATGAAATTGATATTCCTCTGAATGCTTCGGAAGTAACAGAACCATTAGATGTGAATCAAAAAATCGAAGTGTTTTTGTACGCAGATCGACGAGGGGATTTAGCTGCAACGACTGCCATTCCAAATATCCGTAAAGACGAATATGGCTGGGCGAGAGTCTTGCATGTCAAAGATCGCGAAGGTGCTTATGTGGATATCGGTACTTCAAGAGAAGTATTAGTTCCAGCTGAAGACCTACCAAAATTAAAACCACTTTGGCCAGAACCGGGACAACATCTATATATCACTTTACGTACAGACCGTGAAGGTGGCTTATTTGGTCGATTGATTACAGAAGAAAAAGTATTAGAAATGTATCAGGATGCAGAACCAGAACTATTCAATAAGAATATCCTTGCTCGACCATACCGCTTGTTACCAGTTGGGACATTCTTACTTGGTGTTGACGCGCCTTATCGAATTTTTGTTCATGAGTCAGAAAGAAAAGCAGAACCTCGACTAGGCTCGGATGTCAACGTTCGTGTAATTGAAATAAAAGAAGATGGTACCATCAATGCTTCAATGCTACCACGCGTATATGAACGTTTATCTGATGATGCCGAACAAATCTTCCAATACCTCGAAGAAGTTGGTGGCAAAATGCCATTTAGCGATAAATCTTCACCAGAAGAAATTAATGAAATGTTCCATATGAGCAAAGGTGCATTCAAGCGTGCATTAGGTACATTGATGAAGGCAAATCGCGTAACACAAGAAGATGGATGGACAATAATTAAATAAATCTTAAGAGCAAAAGGAGAAAGTTTTTACACTTTCAGAAACTTTTTGCTCTTTTTATCGTATTATTAGTGAAGATGATTTACTGAAAGTCCCAAATCTTTTGCAAAGAAGCAGCTTATACTGCACAAAAAGAATAACAAAAGATTCAAGGAGGAAATAGGATTGAAAAAACAAATTTTTGCGGTGTTAACAGCGATGTGCTTAACAACAGCTGTAGTTGCACCTACAACAAGTTATGCAAGTACGAATTCATCCCAAACTTCAAATGATGTGGTAAATGAAAAACTAGGCGATCCAATTGTAGTTTTTGGTGGAAGTTTATCTGATAGTGAAAAAGCAAGTGTAAAAAATAGTTTAGGAATTTCTAATGATACTACTGTTAAAGAAATCACCATCAATGGTGCTGATATTGCCAAATATATAGAAAATGGAAACTCAAGTGCACGTCTTTATTCATCCGCTAAAATTACGCCAAAAGATAAGGGTGCAGGTTTAGTTATCAATATTGTGACACCTGAGAATATTACAGAAGTAACAGCTGATATGTATTCAAATGCCATGCTTACTGCAGGTATTGAAGATGCAACGGTTGAAGTAGCAGCTCCTAAAAAAGTAACAGGACATTCTGCATTAGCTGGAATTTATAAAGCATACGAAGTAACAACAGGGAAAACATTAGACAAAAATCGTACAGATGTAGCAAACCAAGAGCTATCCGTAGCAACTGATATTGCACAAAATTCTGGTGTAGACAATGAAAAAGTCGGCCAACTTTTAACAGAAATTAAAAAGCAAATTGCTGAACAAAAACCAGCTACAAAAGAAGATGTCCAAAAAATCGTAGATGAACAACTAAAAAAATTAGAAATTAACTTAAGCGATAAAGATCGACAATTGTTAATCGATTTGATGAACAAGATTAGCAAACTTGATATTGATTTTAGCAAGTGGTCAACACAACTAGATGATTTAAGCGGTAATATTAAAGATCAACTAACTAAAATCAATGAAGATATTAAAAGTGATACAGGGTTCTGGGCAAGCGTGAAAGCTTTCTTCCAAAAAATTATCGATGGAATCAGTAGCATCTTCGACAAATAGTAGTTTGAATAAAAAATCCTTATATGGCCAATGCTATATAAGGATTCTTTATATATGAATCAATTTCATAATTCAAAGATTTGATGAAAAGTATGAAGACATTTCATACTAAAATAAAATTAGTATGAAAATAGTTTTTCATCGCCTTCTAGAAGAGTGTTCATTCCTGCTTTCTAGTCCGGTATAACATATTTTTACTAAAGCAAATTTAATTTTGATAAATTAATGCGCAATTATTGCAGGAATAGTTTGTCTTACATTAGAATTTAATAACTTGGAGGTGCAAATAAATGGAATTTCAATTGAGTAAAAGAGAAGATGGCGAATATGCATTCGAAAGCAGAAATGCTGGTAAAGTAATCGCAGAGATTATTTGGACACAATTAGGCGATGTAATGGTCATTGATCATACATTTGTTGATACATCATTACGTGGTCAAGGCGTTGCCAAACAATTACTAGATCGCGCAGCAAATTATGCACGAGAAAACCACTATAAGATTAGCCCTGTATGCTCATATGTTGTAAAAGCATTTGAAGCGTCAAATAGCTATGACGATGTGAAAGTATAAAATCTATTCAATCAAGAAAAAAGCTGACTTCTAAGAATGAACATTCGCTTAGAAGTCAGCTTTATGTTTGGGTTCTGTTCAAATGAAGAAAGTGAAACTTTTCTAGAAGATACACGTATAGTAATTTATAAGTAAAAAATATAGAGGTGATTTAGTGAAAAGGACAGTAGAAGTAGTTTTTGGAATTATTGGTTCACTTTTCAATGCACTCGCAATTACATTTATGGGCATTATGTTAGCAGGTATGAACCAACTCAAAAATAATACACAAATTCAGGATGAGTTGGTTTCACAATTTGAAAACGAATTTTCAAAAGATCCACAATTTCAGGACATAGACGTTCAATCTTTTTCTAATAGCATGATGTCTGTTATTAATAGTTTTGGACCTTTAGGTTGGTTTATCATCATTTGCTTTATCATTAGCTTTGTACTGGGAATTATTGCAATGGTATCAGCTGTAAGAGCAAAAGGAAAGAAAGCTAATATTGCAGGTGCTATGTTTATTGTAGCTGGCGTGTTAGGTGGTATTTTATCGCCGACATCCATCATTTATTATATTGCTGCAATTATCTGTTTTGTACGTAAACCAAAAGTTGTAGAGACAACTGATTTAGACGCTCCATATATCGAGCAAGCCTAAATCAATAAAGGGAGTTTTCTTAAAGAGCCATTGATGATGGCTCTTTATAGAGAACTCCTTTCTTTTTTTGATAAAAAAAGAATAATATCGTATGAAAATGTGTAATTTCTAAAAAACAGGGTATAGTTATTTTAGAACGATTAAAATGGGAGGAAATGATAATATGGCAAAAAAATCATTAGTTATTGCTGGTCTTGCAGCAGGTGCATATGCATATTTTCGTAAAAAGGAAAACCGTGATAAAGCAGTAGTATGCATTTAATAGCACGAAAGATAAGGTAAGTGATTTTATAGAAAAGAACTTTTCTAATTCATCAGTAAATGTTGCAGCGGATTCATTCGTTACAACATATGCGGATGGTAATACAAATGAGAAAATGACATATAATGATGATGATACAAAAATGATTGCTGAAGGTTCTGCAACAGCTATTCAGTATGAAAATGCAGAACAACATGATGCTTTAAATGGTGTTAAGCCACCAAATACACTTAACTAATTATTCTACATTCAAAAAAGACTCAAAAGCCAGAGAGCTTGGTACTGCACCCCAAAAGTTAGAGTAAAAAAACTAACTTTTGGGGTGATTTTTTATGACTAAATATAGTGAAGAATTTAAATTCATGGTGGTTCAAGAATATTTAAGTGGCTCTCTGGGATATCGAGCGATAGCGAAGAAGTATGGTATAGGTGATTCTCCATTAAGGAGATGGGTACGTGCTTATAAAGAATTTGGGGCGTAACGGCTTATCCATTAAGAAAACGAAGCAGTTTTATTCTGTTCAATTCAAATTAGATGTATTAAACTTTATGAAACGAACAGGTGCTTCCTATCAAGATACTGCGATTCACTTTAACTTGAATGATCCAACTTTAGTTGCTAGTTGGTATCATCGTTTTTTAAAAGAAGGGATAGAGGGCCTGCAAAAAAAATCCAAGGGGCGTCCGTCTATGTCTAAGAAACAAAAATCAACAGCGAATAACCAAAAAAAAACAATGTCACGTGAGGAGCAGCTAGAACGCGAAAATGAACTGCTTCGTTTAGAGGTGGCGTATTTAAAAAAGTTGAAGGCTTTTCGAGAGAATCCAGATGCCTTCCTCGAAAAGCACAAGCTGCCATCGCCTTCGAACTTAAACAAGAAGGATTTCGATTAAAAGATATTTTAAAACAAGTGGATATTCCAGAAGCGACGTATCATTATCATATCAAACTGATGGGGCAAAAAGGATCCAGACGTAGAGTGGAAAGCCTTGATTTTAGAGACTTTCGAAAAACATGAAGGTCGATATGGCTACCGCCGAATTCATGCGGAATTAAGAGTGCAAGGACATACAATTAATCATAAAAAGGTACAACGAATTATGAAAAACCTAGGGTTGAAATGCGTAAAATTCGTACGTAAATCACGCTATAAATCCTACAAAGGAACAGTTGGGAAAGTCGCTAAAAACCTTTTGAATCGTAGATTCAGAACGCCATATGCCCTACAAAAATTGGTGACTGATGTAACTGAATTTAAATGTACAGATGATGAAAAATTATATATAAGTCCAATAATGGACTTATATAATGGTGAAATTATTGGGTTTAGTATGTCAAAACGGCCAAGCCTAGATTTTGTATTAGATTCACTTAAACAAGTACTTCCAATCATTCAGAAACGTGCTGAATATCGGACAACAATTCATTCCGATCAAGGATGGCACTATCAACACAATACGTGGGTGAAAACATTAAGGCAGAACAGGATTTTTCAAAGCATGTCTCGTAAAGCAACATGCGCAGACAATGCGGCCATGGAGAACTTCTTTAGCTTACTAAAACAGGAAATGTATTATGGAGAACAATTAATCTCTTACGAAGCATTACAAAAGAAAATAAAAGAGTATATCAATTATTATAATAATGTTCGTATTAAACAAAAACTGGCCGGCATGAGTCCAGTAAATTACCGAAAACATGCCAGCCAATTAGCTGCATAATAAAAACTCTAACTTTAAGGGGTCACTACCCTTTTGAGTCTTTTTTAAAGCGTTCTATAAATGTTTCTTAGTTTTCTTCAGGAAGCATTGTTCCGTATTTAGCTAAGTTTGTGTGGAATGATAGTGCTTTTTCTAGAACGTGAGGAGTTTGACCGCCACGTTCTTTTGCTTCTTCAAAATAAGCACGTAAAACAGGTTTAAACTTAGGATGTGCACAGTTTTCGATAATTAGTTCTGCACGTTCTCGAGGAGCTAATCCACGTAAATCTGCAATACCTTGTTCAGTCACAACTACATCAACATCATGTTCAGTGTGGTCGATGTGTGAAGCAAATGGAACAACTGATGAGATTTTACCATCTTTTGCATATGATTTTGTAATGAAGATAGAAATACGAGAAGCACGAGCAAAGTCGCCAGAACCACCGATACCATTCATCATTTTTGTACCAGACACATGTGTTGAGTTTACGTTTCCATAGATATCAAATTCAAGAGCTGTATTCATAGCAATTAATCCCATACGACGGATTAGTTCAGGGTTGTTTGAAATTTCTTGTGGGCGTAAAACTAATTTGTCAGCGTATTTTTCTAAATTGTTATATACTTTTTCCATTTTTTCTTCAGATAAAGTTGTAGAGCAACCTGAAGCAAATTTAACTTTTCCTGCATCAATTAAATCGAATACAGCATCTTGTAGTACTTCAGAGTATACTTCTAAGTCTTTAAATTCAGAGTTAACCATACCACCAAGTACTGCATTCGCTACAGAACCAACACCAGATTGAAGTGGAGCAAGTTTTTCTGTTAAACGACCTTCTTTAATTTCGTTACGTAAGAATTCTAAAATGTAATCAGCGATTTGTTGTGTTTCATCATCGATTGGTGTAATGGATGATGGTGAATCTTCTTGGTCAGTAATAACAACTGCCACTACTTTATCAAGATCTAATGGAATACCAATTGTACCAATTCGATCAGATGCTTTAGCAAGTGGGATTGGGCCACGTTCGCCTTGATCTTCAGGAATGTAAATATCATGGATTCCTTCAAGTGCTGGATAGGCAGCAAGGTTTAATTCGATAATTACTTTGTCTGCTTTTTGAACGAAGATAGGAGAGTTTCCAACAGAAGTTGTTGGGATTAACATACCATCTTCTGTAATTGCAGTTGCTTCAATTACGGCTACGTCGATGCCTTTAATAGCGCCTTGACGTAGGTATTCAGATGTTACAGATAAATGTTGGTCAACGAAGTATAAATCACCTTTGTTGATGTGGCTACGCATTGTGCGGTCCAATTGGAATGGTAATCGTTTTCTGATGATTCCAGCATCTGACATCAATTTATCTAGATCAGAACCTAGAGATGCACCAGTATAAATATCAACTTTAAAATCTTCTTTTTCGGAACGTTTTACTAATGCCATAGGAATAGCTTTTGCATCACCAGAGCGAGTAAAACCGACTTAATCCTAGTGTCATTCCATCTTTAATGAATTGTGCAGCTTCATCAGCTGACATTACTTTTTTTGCAAGTTCTTGATTACGAAGTCTATCTTCTACTTGAATTAAAGTCACGAAAATCTTCCCTTCTATATTAACAGAAAAATTTAATATCTATAATTGTGTGAAAAGCTTCTGAAAGGTGTCAGAGTTTATTCGATAGTTATATAACTGGCTTATATACTATCACTAAATTGTCACAATTTGTTTGCAACCGCATGAAAGGCCTTAAATAATGAATCAGACAGAAATTTGGTGAGTTAAAGAGAAAAGGAGTTGTCCAAAATAGTTTTTGGACAACTCCTTTAAATATTTGTGGAAATAAATTCTAAAATCCTAGAGAACGACGGAAATAACTTGCATAACGTTGACTAACAGGAATGCGTGTTCCATCTTTCATAATTAGTAGGAATGTAGAGTGGGAATCTGGTTGGATTTCTTCGATATAATCAATATTCACGATATACGAACGGTGGCAACGGATAAACGTATCGGGTGATAAGAAGAGTTCAAGATCACTTAAATTTAATCGGTGATATCCTTCTTTTTTCATCGTTTTGACAAATGTTTTACGAAGCTGTGTTTCTAAATAAATTACTTCATTGTGTTTTACTGGGTACCAGCAGTCATCAATTTTAATGGTAATATAATTTGTTAAGAAAGGAGAAGGCTTTTGCGGGAATATTGCTGTGATTGCACCTTTTGATTCCCCTTCTTCCATTAATGGAATACTCATACCATAGTAAGGAATGCCAAATACATCAGGTTCAATGAATGAATTTATTTTTTGCCCATAGTCAAGTGCCTTTTGAGTTGCAGATCCTTCTGGTATGTCGTCACCAGGTTTTATCTTCAAGTCAATTTTCTTACTTGGTTGATAATATAAATATTTTTCTGTATCTGAAATAACGATTGACGTGTTATCTGGAAAGAATTCCTTAATAACATCTATCAATTCCTCGATCGAACGTGGATCCATTAATTCCTACCTCGTTTCTTTCCATTCTTAAGGTTTCTTCACAATATTCTACTATAAATGAATGAATAAATTAAGTATGAATAAATTAAGCATAGATATTCATTCTATATCATCATACATAAAGTGTGAGAAATTTTGTCTATATAAATACTATAATTTGATACATTCTAAAAATAAAGATAAAATTTCCTATCTTATATCATCGTGTTATTAAATTTTTCTACTGCTAGTTAGAATCTTTTTAATGGGAAAACATTAAAATTACTCCTATATAGTTTATCAACGTTCTATATTTATTTCCATAAATATTACTTTTATAATTGTATATTCGATGAGGATAATGTCCCATTAGTATTTTACGTCATTTTTCTTCATACTTGGTTAATAAAACTATTTTCATATTACCTTTTTCGTTATATAGTAAGAATAATGTAATAAAAAAGTGTGTAACTTTATAGAAAGATGGGGAGTTTATGCTAGAACAACAATATTCCATTTCTGAAGCAATCTCTAAAAGGTATTTCCAAGAAATTGAGACGTTGAATGACTATGAGGGTATAGAGAGATTCTTCGATATTGAAGCTCAATTACTAAGGGAAGTTTACCAATTAGAAGCTAACGATGCGAAAGTATCTTTGCATCAATTACTTGATATTATTTTGGTGCGCACTGGGAAGAACTTTTTTAAAGCAATCAGGCATTATTTTGTAATTTTATCTTCTGTAGTTACAAGAAAGTTAATAGAAAATCAGGCGCCCACTAAAAAGGCATTTGCTTTCAATACGGCATGTGTAGATATGATTGATGAGAGGCTAAACGATGCAGAATTTTACCAATTTGCTGACGATTTAATCGAATTTTATATTTATGTCATCTCAGAAAGAAAACAACCTTCATATAAGCACCAAACTGTTAATAAGGTAATCATGTATATTGATGATGAAGTAGAAACAGATTTGTCGGTAGAAGATATCGCAGCGTACTTTTCTATTAGTACGAGCCACTTGTCTCGAATTTTTAAAGAACATGTAGGTATTACATTAGTTGAGTACTTAAATGTTCGTAGAGTAGAAGAATCTCAGTATTATTTACGACATACAAATAAAAGTATATCTGATATCTCAGAGCAATTCCATTTTTGTAATCAAAGCTACTATACTCGTATTTTCAAAAAATATGTTAAAGTAACACCAAAGCACTTTAGGGATAAACCAGATCACCCCTATTTCCGCTTCCAATTACCTGAGAGACTTTTATAATAAAAATAATTACATATAATTTGTGACCTTGCATGACTTTGATTTGATAAGTATCCTCTAAATAATGTATACTTCCTATAGCTTTAGAAATTGTAGGTGAAAATATTGAAGAAGAAACTTTGGTTAATCTCAATGCTTGGTTTAGCACCATTCGTGCTAGCAGGCTGTAATGCAGTAAAAAACCAACAAGGCTTTTTTTATAGTACTTTCGTAAAACCAATGAGATTTCTGTTAGATTTCTTCAGTAACCATGTATTTAACGGTAGTTATGGTGTAGCGATTATCCTAATCACTGTACTTATTCGTTTAATATTGATGCCTTTCATGCTTAAAAACTACAAAAATCAACAAGGCATGAAAGAGAAAATGGATAAATTGAAGCCAGAAATGGACGAAATCCAACAGAAATTAAAAGCAGCAAAAACAAAAGAAGAACAAATGGCTTTACAACAAGAAATGATGGGCTTGTACAAAAAGCATAACGTCAACCCTATGAATATGGGATGTCTTCCTGTTATCATTCAAATGCCAATTATTATGGGCTTATACTATGCTATTTTATACTCTGGTGAAGTTAAAGCACATCATTTCCTATGGTACGAACTTGGAAAACCGGATATTGTCATGACACTTATTGCAGGTGTTGTTTACTTCGTTCAAGCACAAGTATCATTATGGACAGTTCCAGAACAACAAAAAAGTCAAATGAAAATGATGATGTACATCTCACCAATCATGATTATGTTCATCTCATTCTCTAGCATGTCAGCATTACCGCTATACTGGTCAGTCAGTGGTGCGATTTTAATTTTCCAAACATATCTTGGTCGTAAATTCTATTCACAACATCCAGAAAAAGCAACAAAAGAAGTTGCAAAAGCAACGGATGAAGATCGAAAACTTACACCAGCAGAAAAACAAGCTGCTAAGTCAGCTAAAAAGAAATCAAAAAAATAGTAAAGTCAAAATCGGGGCGAATGCTGTCCCGATTTTTTCATGTGACATTTAATTAGGAGGATATATATTGAACGCAAAAGTAGTATCAGGTGTACTTGTTGCAATCACAAGTATATTAGCTGTCGTCTTCGTCATTAAACAAAATTTTAACCTTGCCGTATTATTCATAACACTTATGTTTACTATTACCAACACATTCCGTGCAAAGGATATGGCAAAACAAGGCTATCAAAAAGAAGCAAAATGGATGAAAGGTGTAGCCTATTTCTTCGGAATTGCGACACTTGTTGAATTATTTATTATTATCTTTTAATAAAAACGGTATCAATGCATCTTGTTGTATGATACCGTTTTTCCGTATAGTAAGGTGAAAATAATTTTCGTAGTATTATTTTTGGCCATGAATCGGTTTATAATATGATTTGTTTAAAAGTTTAATAGAGGTGTTCACAAAGTGAGTAAAAAAAATAATTATAAATTTCCAGTTGCGCTGGCTTCCATCATTGCTCTTTCAGGTAGTCTATTAGTAGGGTGTGGTGATCCTAAAGCAGAGAATCAATCCGCACAAAATGAAAAAAAGGCTGTTTCGCATGATACAACTGCCACAAAAACTACTAAAAGAGAACCAAAAGTAGATGCAGGGGGGTATATTGTAGGTCAAAAACTTCCTAAGAAAGCAACGTATTTTCATGGTATTTTAGTGGTAAGCAAACAATATCCACTACCAGCTAATTTTGCACCGGGTGAGAATGTAGAAGCTCGCGATGCTTTTGAAGAATTAAACGCTGCGGCATTATTGGATGGTTTCCATTTCAATGCTTTTAGCACATATCGTTCTTATGACCGTCAAGTGGCGTTATACGATGCCTATGTAAAAAGAGATGGTAAAGATGCCGCAGACACTTATAGCGCCCGCCCAGGCTATTCTGAACACCAATCAGGATTAGCGTTTGATATAGGTGAAGTAGGAAACGAAGAAGATTTTGCAGACAACAAATTTGGAGAGACAGAAGCTGGAAAGTGGATTGCCGAAAACGCTCACAAATACGGATTCATCATGCGCTATCCAGAAGGAAAAGAAGAAGTAACAGGGTATATGCATGAATCTTGGCATTTCCGTTACGTAGGCAAAAAAATAGCTACAGAAATATACAACAAAAACGAAACATTAGAAGAATACTTAGGAATAAAATAATAAGTTTCATTCTAAATGTTATTGAAAAAGGGGCAAACCAATTATTGGTTTGCCCCTTTACTAAAAAGATTGAAATGATTTAACTGGAAAATCTAATTGGAATCATTGCTAAACTGAAATTTAATGTAGATTTATAATATCGGCGAAAGCAATCGAGAAATAGATTCTTTCATCTTAATAATTCGTGAACGACTTGCATATAATTCCGGTGTAAGTTCGGTCGACAACAACATATCTTCTTCAAACAATTCAGCAAGTTGGTGCGATGTATCACGATGATAAATAAACGCATTTACTTCAAAATTAAGTTTAAAGCTACGGAAATCGATATTTGCTGTACCCACAGTAGACGCTTCATCATCAATCACAATCATCTTCGTATGCAAAAAGCCATTTTCATAAATATAAACTTTGGCTCCAGCTTTGATTAATTGGCCAACATAAGAATAGGTTGCCCAGTAAACAAACATGTGGTCTGGCTTATTTGGAATCATAATTCGAACGTCAATGCCTGACAAGCAAGCTATTCGTACAGCATCCATAAAACTATCGTCTGGAATAAAATATGGCGTTTGTATATAGATATACTTTTTCGCCATACCGATTAATTTTAGATAACCATTTTTAATTTGCTCCCATTCAGAATCTGGGCCACTTGATACGATTTGTATACTGACTTCACCTTTACGGGCAATGGTAGGAAAGTAATGATCAGAATACTTAATATCCTTTGTATTAGAGGCTTGATTCCAATCAAGCAGAAATCGTGTTTGCATTGGATGAACTGAACTACCTTCAATACGTAAATGTGTATCACGCCAATATCCGAATCTTTTCTTTAACCCAAGATATTCGTCGCCAACATTAAACCCTCCAATATAACCTATTCGCCCGTCAATGATAGCAAGCTTTCGGTGATTGCGGTAATTCATACGGGGATTAATTAGAGGTAGTATCGAAGGAAAGAAGACTTCAACTTCTCCACCAGATTCAATTAGTTCTTTGAAATGCCTTTTATGAACCCCTCTCGAACCCATTTCATCATATAATAACCGAACCTGTACACCTTGTTTTGCTTTTTTTATTAATGATTGCAATATTCGAGTCCCAAGATTATCAAGTTTGAAAATGTAGTATTGAATATGAATATGATGTTTTGCAGATTCAATATCTTTTATTAATCGTTTGAATTTATCTTTGCCATCATTAAAAATCGTGATGTCATTATCTTGAGTTAGCACTGCATGATTGGTTATTAAGTTCATGTAAATTAAATCTTCATATTGTGCTGCGTCATGTAATCGATATTCGAAAGTGCCATCTCGGATTGCTTCTAATTGATAATCAATCAATTTATCAATCCCGATTTTTTTACGGCCTTCCCATCGGAAGAGATGTTTTTTTCGAAGCTGCCGGCCTAATAATAAGTACAATAAGAATCCTACTACAGGTAAAAAGAATAGTACAAGAATCCAAGCCCATGTTGAAGATGGATCTTTTCTTTCTAAGAATATAATAATGGCAGCAAGGAAAATATTTAAAATCAAAGTGGTGGAAACAACTATAGATGTAAAAGCAGCGGTATCCAATTCTTCACCTACTTCCATAATCTATCCATAAGTATAACGTAAATAACGGTTATTAAGAAAGTATTACAAGTCCATAATAAATTCACATAAATTTAACTTTTTCATAAAACCTACTTGACCTATAGGAATTGTTAATATAATCTATGAATTGTACTTATTTGTACGATCATTTAATAATATTTTAGGAGGATTGAAATTGAATACATTTTTAATTGTTCTCAATGTTGTAATTCTTTTATTACTCATTGGTTTACTCATATCCATGCATAAAAAACATGTTTCCTTTTCAAAACGTGTATTTACTGGTTTAGGATTAGGGATTGTATTTGGTTTAATATTACACTTCACATATGGTTCAACCTCAGAAGTTGTACTAAAGTCTGTTGATTGGTTTAGCATCGCAGGTTCAGGTTATGTGAAACTTTTACAAATGGTTGCAATGCCATTGGTATTTATCTCAATTATTTCAGCATTTACAAAGGTAGTAGCTGGTAAAAACTTTGGTAAAATGGCTGCACTTATTCTTATTATTTTAGTAGGTACTACAGCAGTATCAGCTTCTGTTGGTATTGCATCAGCATTAGGCTTCCACTTAGATGCAACTCAACTTGTGCAAGGGGCTGCAGAACAAGCAAGAGGTCAAGAAATTGTTCAAAAAACGGAAGACATGGGCGAGTAAAACAATGCCACAACAAATTTTAGATTTGTTGCCTGCAAATCCATTTTTAGATTTAACGGGTGCACGTTCTTCTTCAACAATTGCGGTTGTTATTTTCGCAGCGTTTTTAGGTTTTGGCTATTTAGCAGTAAGACGCAAAGATGAAAAGACTGCAGAATTGATTAAAACAGGTATTGATGCAATTTATGCACTAGTTATGCAAGTTGTTAAAATTGTTTTACGTTTAACTCCATTCGGTATTTTAGCGATTATGACATCAACTATTGCAACTTCAGATTTTGGTGCCATTTATAATATGGGTAAATTTGTGATTGCTTCATATATTGCATTAGCAGTCATGTTTATCATTCATATGATTATTATTGCTTTAACAGGTATGAGCCCAATCACATATGTAAGAAAGGCTTTACCAACATTAATGTTTGCCTTTACGTCTCGTTCTTCAGCAGGTACATTACCACTTAATATTCAAACGCAAACAAAACGTTTAGGTGTATCTGAAGGGATTGCCAACTTTGCCGGATCTTTTGGTATTTCAATTGGTCAAAATGGTTGTGCTGGAGTATATCCAGCAATGTTAGCTATTATGATTGCTCCAAGTGTAGGAATTAATCCATTGGATCCAGGGTTTATTGCAACATTAATTCTTGTTGTCGCAATAAGTTCATTTGGTGTAGCAGGTGTTGGCGGTGGCGCAACTTTTGCAGCAATCATCGTTCTATCAGCTATGAATCTACCAGTTGCTTTAGCTGGTGTACTCATCTCTGTTGAACCATTAATCGATATGGGACGTACAGCACTTAATGTAAATGATTCTATGGTGGCAGGTGTTACAACTGCACGTATTACAGGAGAATTAGACAAAACCGTCTATAACTCAAAAGAAGTTCAAGATTTAGCAGAAGTTTAATCTATATATGTAAAATCCCCGTTCCTATAGGCGAAAAGGAACGGGGATTTTTTTATTCTAGTTAGACGGATTGTACCATCTGTTTATTTTTGGCTTTTTTTAATGACTTCTTCAAACCAACATTTGCCAAGATAAATCCTATAACAAATGCAATAACAATAACCAAAATAGATTCGATTAATTTCGGTTTAACACTCATCAAATAGACAATCCCTAACACTTCCACTGACATAATGGAAACAGAGCGCCAAAGAATCATATCACGTACTTTTGAAAGTACTTCATTTGATGGTGTATCGCTTGTTTCTGCTTCAACTGCAGCTTTGATTGCTTTGAACCGTTTCAAATTAATGATTGGTCCCGCCATTGTCATAAATAAGAGAGCTATTAGTGAGACATTTACCCAAGCGACTTTCCATCCCCAAGTTGTAAAAACCAAATGAAGTGCTGGAAGCAAAATTAAAATGACGGAAAACGGTAAAAACTCATCTGCTTTCGTTGTTATTCGCGACCAAATAGCAAGGCTTTTGTTGTCTTTTGAAGAGACCATTCCCGCCATTCCGGCTAAAGTAATACCAACTGCCGCAAACATAAATAATACGCCTAAAATATGTAAGAAAAGCATAATCTGATACATGTATATCCCTCCTGGTTTATTTTATGCACCATTTATACTATCAGATTTTTCTGTAAATGGTTATAAAGTTTATGTAAATTTGGGATAAATCATATAAAAAGTAAAGAAGCTGGATAGAAAGTATTACGAGTTTCTGTTTTGCATTAGATTAAATGATCATCTGGTTCTAATCTTTTGATTTTAAACAGGTACATCCAAAAAAAATTGCCTTTCTGTTAAAAATCGAAAGGCAAATTTTTTATCAATTAAATACTATATTTTTAATTTGATTTGGACTTATTGGTGCCCTTATACTACGAACATTCCATTTATTTCGACTCGCGTAATGATTTTTTACTTGCATTAAATAATAAAAGAATAAGAATACTTAATAATGCTAGTACTCCGGAAATTTCATAAACAAAATTTAATTCTTTTGTAAGGATCCATGTGAAGAATAAGGGTCCAATAATACGTCCCATATTATCCATAGAATATGAAAGTCCAGCTGCAGTTCCATATTTTCCGCCTGATTCTTTAGAGGATAGGGAAGTATTTAATGTTCGTGCCAATGCATTGCCTGCTGTGAAGACGCAAAGTGCAAGACCTGCAAACCATAAGCTACTTGTGAATGGGAACATCAATAAGCCAATGGCAGTTACCACTTGAGCGCCCATTAGCCATTTGGTTTCTGTTCCATCTTTGATATGACGGACAAGCCCACCTTGAACCATGAAATCTACAAATCCACTAAAAAGAAATAGAGAACCTAATTGAGTAGCAGTAATATTGATTTTTTCCATTTGGAATAACTGCAGGGTAGATTCTACTCCAGCAAGTAAAAAGGTCACCATAAAGGAGAATAAGAATAAGTAACGAACACGATATTGAACTAATGTGGAAGCTCCTTTTGGAATGATTGAGCGTTTCGTTGTTTCTGCATGGCGCACTGGTTCCTTTAACACAATGCTCGCGTAAATCAATAAAAGGAAAATTAAAATCGAAGAAACTGTAAATGGTGTACTTAAAGAGATTTTTCCAAGTAAACCACCTAAAGCAGGCCCAAAGATAAAGCCAAGACCAATAGACATGCCCATGAAGCCCATATACTTGTTTCGGTTTTCCTCTGTAGATATATCACCTATGAATCCAGTAACTGCAGTATATAAAGCCCCTGAGAATAATCCTCCTATAATGCGGGAAAGATAAAGCATTGTTAATGATGTCATAAATAATGAAATCATTAAAAAGCTAGCACTGAATCCAATCAGCCCTATTAAGATTAGTTTTTTGCGACCCATTTTGTCGCTTAACATTCCCCAGAAAGGAGCTGTAAAGAAACTAGCCAAAGAATAAATGGTTAATAATCCACCGACATGCATTTTAGCAAATCCTTGTTGAACAATTACTTCTGGTAAAATAGGAATAATTAAGCCAAATCCTAAGTATACAAAAAACTGCACTGACATCAGCAAGATGATTGATTTTTTCATAAAGACCCTGCTTTCTATTTAGGGATATAATTTAATACAGTTTACCTTTGGATGAAGAAGAACATACCTAAAATTGTGGTAAACATATACAATAGTATAAAACTTAAGGACGCTTAATGCTAAAGTTTTATTCTTCACAAATATTTATGAAGCGAGAGTATTTAACTATTAATGTTTTTTGAAAATTTATCCTATAATACTGAACTATGCTAAACTTTTGCTTACTTGATGTATGTATTCTCTCAATAATGAGACTTTTATTCGCCGAATTTGTATAGTGCTATAATAAGGTGGAATAATATAAAGGAGGTATTGGTAACGATGGAAATTACAACAATCGCTACAATTAAAACAAATGAAGGTACACAATCCGTTATAGATTTGGATATTCCTGTACTAATTGATTTGGTGCCTGCACGTAAATTTAAAGTAGTTCAAGAATTAGAATCACTTGGCCATACTAATGTTACAGTTGATTCTGTTAATATGGAAGTTTATAAAGCAACAAGTACACTAAATGGTGAAAAACAACAAACAACTGTTGAATTTGGTTTTGCATTACGAAGTGGAGAACGTCTTTTCGGTTTATCTGAATTACATGGAATCATTAAAAAATAAACGAAAAAGGGGACATGCATAAGCAATGTTCTCTTGTTTCGATTTTTCATTAAAAGTTTTTATTTCACGTCGTATCCTTGTTCTTCAATAGCATTGCTGATTGCAGCTGTGTTTACTTTTGAAGCGTCATATGCGACATCGACTAATCCTTCTTCTAAATTTACTTCTACTGATTCGATTCCGTTTAATTCTCCAACACCTTCAGTGACAGCTTTAACACAATGTCCACAAGACATGCCTTCTACTTTTAGTTGGATTTTTTCTGTCATGATGATCCTCTCCTTATTTTCTCATTAGTTTTTGTATAGTTGTGACTAATTCATCTAAAACTGCATCATCGCCATCAGCCAAACGATCTCTTACACAGCCTTTTAAATGGCCATCAAGTAAAACTCTCGCTACACTATTTAAAGCAGATTGAGTAGCAGACAATTGAGTAATAATATCATCGCAATATACATCCTTCTCGACCATGCCTTTAATGCCACGAATTTGTCCTTCAATACGATTTAATCGAGTAGTCAAATCTTTTTTTACATTCTCGGGGTGATGACTTTTTCGAACAGAATCATGCATACATTCTTCAACCATAAGCACTCGCCTCCTGTTAATAACATAACATACTGTATGGGGGTATGTGAAGCGTAAGATACTTGCATGAAAATCGAATAAGTCCAGAGAATCAAAAATGAACGAAGATTAATAAATTGAATCAATTTATTAATTTCGTTAATAAAAAATAGAGTTGTAAGACCTTAATGTATATAGTATGATAATAATCCATAATATTTATTTAACAATATTGAAAAATTTAAAGCGTGAAAAAATGTTATGATATTAAGGGATACATAGTGACTCATTTGGTTATTATTTAATAGTAGTGGCAACTTTTTTATTTGTTGCTGCGTTATATAAAATACAAGAGACATAAAGAGGTGGAAAGGTATGTCAAGAGAAGTAGATGTAACAAAAATTATTGCGAATTTATCCAAACTTGGCGTTAAGGCAACGACTACTAAGTCACGCTTAGAATTACTAAAAGCATTAGCACCACCAAAATCATCTCCGCAAACTCAAAACTAATTTATTGAAATCGAACTTCGGCAAATTTGTCGAAGTTTTTTTATAAGCTTTATCGAGATATAAAAAAACAGCCAAAATAGAGATTCTGTTAATCTCTTTTTTGGCTGTTTTTAATTTCTTAGAAATCATCATCATCGTGATTACCGAACATATAGGTATGATGATGGAATTTCATACTAAATACCAAACCTAATGCTAAAGCATTTCCCATCATCGCACTACCCCCATAACTAATAAATGGAAGTGGAATCCCAGTGATTGGTAGTACTTGAGTAGTCATACCAATATTTTCGAATACATGGAAAGTAATCATGGCGATAATACCTGCACAAACATAAGTACAGAATGGATCCTTCATTTGAAGAGTAAGCTTCGTTAAATGGAAGATCAATATGAAGAATAAGCAAATAACAACACTTGCGCCTATAAAACCATATTCCTCACCAACTACACTGAAAACAAAGTCAGTATGATTTTCAGGTACATAGACTTGTCTGTGTTTAAACCCTTTACCAAGAATTCCGCCTGAACCAATCGCATTTAAAGAAGAAATTAAATGATATCCGTCTCCAGAAGAATAAGAATAAGGATCTAACCAAGAATAGATACGTGCAAATTGGTAAGGACTGAATCCAAGCTTTGTAGAAAGAAAGTCCTGCATATACAAAGCCATCCATAATAATGAGAAACCAAGAGTAGCAGCACCTACAGCAACGGGTAAAATAATTTTCCATGAAATACCGGCAACGATTACTATTGCTGCTGTGATGGCAAAGAATACAAGTGCAGTACCTAAGTCAGGTTGTTTTAAGATAAAAGCTAATGGAACCAACAACACGATGAAAATTTTCCCTAATAGGATAAAGTCTGTCTTTATTGATTTCATCGAATACTTTTCATGATGTTTACTTACAGTTCGTGCAAGAGCAAGTATGAAGAATGTCTTCATAAACTCGGATGGTTGAATATCAGCAAAACCAAGATGGAACCAACTTTTCGCGCCATTTCTAGGCTCTGTTAAAGAACCAGGTGTGACCATTAAAACAAGCAGGATGAAGATTCCTAAACCATATAGATACCAAGTCATCTTTTTATACTGATCAGGTTCAAAATACATCATCACAGCAATTATAAGTGCAGCAACAAAGTACCAAAAAAGTTGTTTAGGCACGAAATTAATGCCATATTGGCCAGATGTTTGTGCAGATGTAATAGCCATCACACTGACTATACAAAACAATAACATTATAAAAGCGAGCGTCCAGTCAAAACGATCGGAAAAAGTTCTTTTTGAATTCATTATAGTCACCTATATTAGTAGATTTAAAACTGTATTGCAAAAGCTTTAGCGCGATTCAAAAGGCCTACACGATGTGGGTCAGATAGCCATTACCACACGACGTGACGAACTTAGGTTATCTTCCTAAAAATAGCCGCTTCCGCTCTTAAAATATTTTAGCGTATATTATTGTATCACGCATGTGTACAAAGTTGTGACGAAATCGAATCACAAATGTTTCAAAATTCGTAATAACATCTTATAATGTTCTTTAATGAGATTGGAAATGAGGTGATCGACTTGGCAAAAAAGATGCGAGCTGCTGACGATTTTATACATCACTTATATGTACACATGAACGAACTAAACCAATTTGTTATTTTTAGTGGTTTAACTTTCCGTGAATTTGTCTCTGCAGTCGGTCCGCTTCAAAACATTTTGCTACTAAAGAACGAATACGAAGATGGCTCATTTAATATGCATACACGGTTAGAGTTTGTGGAAGAGAAAGTTGTACCAAAGTTTGTGAAAAAAGCAATGGATTCAAAGAAGGATTTATGTTGGATTGATTTTTCTGATGAACGTAAATTGAATCTCTTAACACCACAGGAGCAAGCTGAACTACTTTATATTGGACATAAAAAAGAGCCAGTCCGTTCTCCGTTTTATCATCAGCTACAGAACAAGTATGTCTATTTATCGAGTGAAGAAGAGAAAATCTCGAAAATATATTTCCGTGATTTAACAGATGCAAATAAATTAGTTACACAAGTGTTTAACAACGTGATCCAGGAAAAAGAACGTTTAACAACTTTTTGGAGAAGAAGAGTGAGTCACTTGACACCCCAATTCACGGAAGAAATGATGAAGAACTTTCGTGAAGATGTGAAAGATGGCGTATTATTTTCGTTGTATAAAATTGAAAAACCAAGAGTTGCTTATGTTATTGAATTACGTAATATTTCGGATGAATACTTCCCAGATGAGATATGGGATGATTTGAATAGTATTTTAAAGAAGAAGCCTGAGGAAATTTTAGAAATCCATAAGTAATAGCTCTTATATATTATTTTTCCTATTAATGGATTTTATCTATAACGTATAAAAGATTCCTACATAGTATAAGTAGGAATCTTTTTATTTTTAATGCATTATTTTTTCAGAGTGCTATTATAGAAATGTTATTTTTTTAGAAGCTATGCAACAATCTTTTTGAAAAGTAATACATACTTTTTGAAAATTGAAATCATTTCAAGAATCGATTAGCTTCATGCTAAACTATGAATAGAAAAAATCTGGAGGAACAAAAAACCTATGAAGAAAAAATTAGGCTTATTATATGGTGGTAAATCAGCAGAGCATGATGTGTCCTTATCAACTGCGAAAGCCGTTATCCAAGCACTACATTTTGACCAATATGATGTATTTCCAATCTTCATCACACGCGTTGGTGAATGGAGAAGAGGCGCCAAGCTTAGCATCTCCTGTAGAAAGTATTTCAGAATTACAGTTTGGAGCAGATTCAAAAGAATCAAAACCAAACGATATTTCTAGTTTCTTATTAGAAGAAAATGAAAAACCATTCGATGTCATCTTCCCATTGCTTCATGGTACAAATGGTGAAGACGGTACAGTGCAAGGCTTATTAGAAGCATTAAATTTACCGTATGTAGGAAATGGCGTGTTGGCTTCTGCTGCTGGAATGGATAAAGTTGTGATGAAACAATTATTCGAAATCGCAGGACTAAAACAAGTTCCTTATGTATACTTCATCCGCAAAGAATGGAATAAAAACCAAGAGGCGTTAATTGCTAAAATGGAAGAAACATTAACTTGGCCAATGTTTGTTAAACCGGCTAATTTAGGTTCAAGTGTTGGAATTAGTAAAGCATCAAACCGCGAAGAATTAGTAAAAGCAGTTGAAATTGCTTTAAATTACGACCGTAAAATTGTTGTTGAACAAGGAATCGTTGCACGTGAAGTAGAAATGGCTGTGCTTGGCAATGATGAACCAAAAGTTTCTGTACCAGGGGAAATCAAACCAGTAACAGATTTCTACGATTATGATTCAAAATACAATGACGACAAAACAGATTTATTAATTCCAGCACCTGTAACAGATCAAGTAATTGAAACAATGGCTAATATGGCAATTCGTGCATTTAAAATTTTAGATTGCTCAGGTCTTGTACGTTCAGACTTCTTCGTAACTGCTGAAAATGAAGTATATATCAATGAGGTCAATACAATGCCAGGCTTCACTCCAGTAAGCATGTATCCAATTTTATGGCAAAACACTGGCTTAGCATACGGGGATTTAATTGAAGAACTTATTGCTTTAGCAATTGAACGCCATGAAGAAAAACAACAACTTCATTATCAATAAAAGAAATTGAGTGTGATCTATTGTGAAAAAAACATTGCAACAAATTGCTACATGGTTAAAAAGTGATCAAGAATTACAAGAAAACATTGTGGTAACGGGTGTTTCGATTAATACGCGTACACTACAAAAGGGAGATTTATTTATCCCATTCCATGGTGAAAAAACGAATGGTCATAAATATGTCTTACAAGCATTTGAAAATGGTGCATCGGCTTCGTTATGGCAAAAAGATGAACCGAATCCTCCAAAGAATGTACCGTTAATCTTCGTTGATAACTCTGAGATGGCACTACAACAAATGGCAAATTGTTATCGTGCAGAACACCAAGCAACATTTATCGGTATTACTGGTTCAAACGGTAAAACATCTACGAAGGACCTTGTTGCAGGAACACTTTCTCCTTATTTTAAGGTTCAAAAAACAGAAGGTAACTATAACAATCAATTAGGTTTACCGTTAACTATATTATCGCTAGATGAAGATACAGAGTTTGCAATATTAGAGATGGGTATGGATGGATACGGCCAAATTGAATTTTTGACCAAAATGGCAAAGCCAAAATATGCAGTAATTACGAATATCGGTGAAGCACATATGCAAGCACTTGGTTCACGTCAAGGTATTGCAAAAGCGAAATTCGAAATCATACAAGGGCTTCAAGCTGAAGGTAAATTCTTCTATGATGGGGATGAACCATTGCTTAAACCTTTGGTAGCAGCAGAAGGGCGGCTAAATGCAATATCCTTTGGCTTAGACGCTTCTGATGATTTAATCGCTTCGAATATTGCATCGACTGAAAATGGTAGTTCATTTACTGTAAGTGGGGTAGTAAACGGCGATTTCTTTATTCCAGTGCTTGGTAGCCATCAAGTGAAGAATACATTAGTAGCGATATTAATTGCTCATGAAGTAGGCTTAACAGATGAGCAAATTCGAAATGCATTGAAAATGGTTTCTTTGACGAATATGCGTATGCAATTAGTAAATGGCAGCCAAGGAATCTTGTTTGTGAATGATGCCTACAATGCAGCACCTACTTCTGTTCGCGCAGCATTACAATTCATCCAATCAACAAATTTACGACAAGATAAATGGGTAGTACTAGGCGATATGTTGGAACTTGGAGAATTAGAGCAACAATTCCATGAAGATTTAGCAGATGCAATTGACCCAGCGAATATTCACCAAATTTGTTTATTCGGACCACGTATGAAATGGTTATACGAAAAATTACAAACAACAGTACAGCCGGAAAATTTAGTCTGGTCTGAGGAATATGATCCGATTATTGAAAAAATCCAAATAAGTGCAAATGAAAATTCTATCGTTCTATTAAAGGGTTCGCGTGGCATGGCACTTGAACATGTATTGGAAGCATTCACACACTAAGATGAATTTTAACTAAAAAAGTTTAAAACAAGAGTACCTAGGGAAGACTATTTTCTTCTAGGTACTCTTTTTAGTAATTCAAGATGATGGGGATGAGCAGTTTGAAAATGGGTGTATTATGTCTACATGGATTTACTGGAGGCGCATATGAAATCAAAGCTTTTTCAGATTATCTTGAACAAAACACAAACTGGACCATTCATGTGCCTATATTATCAGGCCATGGTGAGAAGTTGAATTTAGAATTATTTACTGCGAAGCATTGGTTGATGGATGCAGAGATCGCATACAAGCGTCTATTGAAAGAAGTGGACGAAATTTTTATTGTTGGCTTTTCTATGGGTGGCATCATCGCTATGTATCTAGCTTTACGATATAAAGTAAAAGCGTTAGTGTTATTGAGCCCTGCAGCAAGATATATACGTACAAAACAGTTTGTGATCGATTTGAATGGATTATTTTTAGACGCCATGCATGGTGATTATCAGGACAACGAGTTTTTTAAACTATATGAACGGAAAATAATTGATGTTCCCATTGCATCAGCTGCTGAATTTACACGATTGGTACATCAAGTATCTCCTTATTACGAAAAAATTACCGTTCCAGTATGTTTAGCCCAAGGAGAAAAGGATGAGCTTGTACCGTATACAACAGCAAAATATTTATATAATAAAATTGCGAGTACCAAAAAGGAGTTGATCATCTGTCCAGATGGAAAGCATCTTATTTGTTATTGTAAGGATGCAGAAAACTGGTTTAAAAAAGCATTGGATTTTCTAAATAGCTGCATATAATAGTCGAAAAATTTAGAATGGAAGTAAATAATTGCATGAAAACATTACGCGTGTTAGAATAGTGAGAGCAATGGATACATTTTGTGTGAAGACTCTTCAAAGTGATGGAGGGTACTTTTTTTTGAACATTACGGTTTATTCTATATTTCATGTGTGAATCACATGAGAGTTGAACCGCTCGGCAAAGACCGGGCTTTCCTTTTTATATAAAATTCCTCTACTATAACTGTAGAGAATAATAAGTAACGGAAACGTTCCTAACATAAGGCTCGAATTTGCCGCTATTTTCATCTGAAAATGTAACCATTTGTCAAATGCATAAGCAAAAAGGAGATTGAGAAGTTTGACAAATTTTTCAGAATTAAATATTAGTGCTTCTACACAAAAATCCCTTAAACGTATGGGATTTGAAGAAGCAACACCAATCCAAGAAGGTACTATTACGTTTGCATTAGAAGGTCGCGATATTATTGGCCAAGCTCAAACTGGTACCGGTAAAACTGCCGCTTTCGGTATTCCACTAATTGAAAAAGTAGATCCTAAAAACCCTGTGGTACAAGCTCTTATTATTGCCCCAACTCGCGAATTAGCGATTCAAAGCTCAGAAGAACTTTATAAAATTGGTTATGATAAACGCGCACGTATTCTTTCAGTTTACGGTGGTCAAGAAATTAGTCGTCAAATTCGTGCACTTAAAAACAAACCACAAATAATCGTAGGTACTCCAGGTCGTATTCTTGACCATATTAAACGTCGTACATTAAAACTTGAAAATGTTGAAACACTTAGTCCTTGACGAAGCGGATGAAATGTTGAACATGGGTTTCATTGAAGATATCAATTCAATTTTAGAAAACGTGCCAGCAGAACGCCAAACACTATTGTTCTCTGCAACAATGCCAGCACCAATTCGTAAAATTGCTGAAACTTTCATGAAAGACCCAGAAATGGTTAAAATTAAGTCAAAAGAAATGACAGTTGAAAATATTGATCAATACTTCGTAAAAGCACAAGAACGTGAAAAATTTGATGTCTTAACACGCCTTTTAAATGTACATCAACCAGAACTTGCTATTATTTTTGGTCGTACAAAACGCCGTGTAGATGAGTTAGCACATGCACTTAATATTCGTGGTTATCTTGCTGAAGGTATTCATGGTGACTTAAGCCAAGCAAAACGTCTTTCTGTATTACGCCAATTTAAAGAAAGTAAAATTGATATTCTAGTTGCAACAGATGTTGCTGCACGTGGTCTAGATATCTCAGGTGTTACACATGTTTACAACTTCGATATTCCTCAAGATCCAGAATCTTATGTTCACCGTATTGGTCGTACGGGTCGTGCAGGAAAATCAGGTCTTGCAGTAACATTCGTTACACCTCGTGAAATGGGTTATTTACGTATCGTAGAAGAAACTACGAAAAAACGTATGACTCCATTAAAACCACCAACTGCTGATGAAGCTTTAATTGGTCAACAAGCAGTAGCAATGGAACATTTAAAAGAACTTGTTGAAAAGAATCATTTAAGTGACTACCGTGGTATGGCTGAAGAATTATTGGCAAACCACGATGCAGTTGATTTAGTAGCTGCAGCACTTAAATCATTAACAAAAGAACCAGATGATACACCAGTTAAAATTACTGAAGAACGCCCATTACCAATGCGTCATACAGGTGGTCATGGTCATGGTGGCAACAATCGCGGAGGAAGTCGCGGAGGAAGTCGCGGAGGTCGCGGTGGCAACAACAATCGTGGCGATCGCGGTGGACGCCGTGGAGAACGTAATAACCGTCGTGGTGGTAGCTGGTGCTGGTGATGGTGCTCGTCGTGAAGGAGGACGTCGCGAAAGTGGCCGACGTCAACCTCGTCGTAGCGAAAACTAACGTTCATAAGCTGAAATACAAAAGCATCTTCAATTCGAGAAATCGATTTGGAGATGCTTATTTTTGTATATTTATAACTAATCGTAAGAAGTCCATGTTCTCCTTGAACCGCATTAATTTTTATGTAATTGAAACTATTAGCTTGTCCAAACGTATATAGAATATTAATATAGGCATAAATTAATGAGCAATAATTAAGTTAAATAGCATTCCATAGCTATGAATCAGATTCATATTTTAAAGAATCGTTTTCAGTGCCATATGCTTATATACATAGGAAAAGGGGTTTTGATATGACTTCACAACCAAAATATCATATTTCAACTAAGGGGTTGAAGGTATGGCGAATTCATGCTGTTTTTGGAGTAGCTATATTAGTATTATTCGCCGCAACTGCATGTGTATTAACTTTTATCTTCGATTGGCCTATGTGGATTTATGGTATTTGTTTTGCGATTGTGTTAATTGAGATATTCTTTTTTGTATATTTATTTCCAAAAATTCGTTGGGACCATTGGCGATATGAAGTAAGAGAGCAAGAAATAGACATACAGCAGGGGCTATTTATTGTCAGAAGAACACTTGTCCCTATGGTTCGCGTACAACACGTAGATACATCCGAAGGTCCAATTTTGAAACACTATAAATTAGCAAGTATCTCAATATCAACTGCAGCAACAACTCATACAATTCCAGCTTTATCGGTAGAAGAAGCCGATCAATTACGGATTCGTATTTCGGAATTAGCAAGGGTGGCTGAAGATGATGTCTAGAGAAGTAAATCACTTACATCCGATTACTGTTGTAGTTAGTTTTCTTTCTAGTCTTAGGAACTTTGTTATACCACTTGCTGTTATTTTTTTAGGAAAAGGATTTCACTATTCGTTAAATCCTAATAGCGAGTATTTTATAGAAACAATTATTTCCTCCTGTATTATTCTTTTGATTATTTCTATTCTCTTATTTACTTCTTACATCAATTGGAAACGTTTCACCTATTGGTTTGAGGATGAAGAGCTCAGAATGGAATATGGATTCTTTGTGAAGAAAAAGCGTTATATTCCATTTGAGCGTATCCAAAGCTTAAATTATAAAGAAGGAATCCTTCATCGTCCGTTTAAACTTGTTAAAGTGAGTATTGAAACAGCAGCTGATAGTGGCGGTGAGGCGGAGGCTAATTTAACCGCCATAACCCGTGATCAAGCTACAATGATTGAACAAGAGATGAAGAAAGTAAAACAAAAGCAGGGTCAAGTAGTTACCCAAAATATGAATGAAGATTTGATGGTGGTTGTCAATAATGATCAAAGGGAACAAGAAATCCCACGCTCCATCATTCATCGTATGTCAAAAAAAGATTTATTGGTGTTAGCAACTACTTCTAGTGGTATTGGCGTCGTATTTTCAGGTATAGCAGCAATTTCATCACAGTTTAATGATTGGATACCATATGAGCGGTTATATGGTGAGTTCCAAACGTTCATGAAATTTGGACTGTTGATCATTTTGACTTTGAGTTTCATCGTGTTATTGATTGCATGGCTATTATCAGTTGCACTTACATTTATAAATAATTATGGATTTATCGTTGAAAAAGAGGAAGATAAGCTCTTTATATCGAAAGGATTATTAGAGAAAAAACGATTGACGATCCCATTGAAAAGAATTCAAGGAATTCGGATTGTGGAAAATCCATTTAGACAATTTTTTGGCTATGCTACGATTGTGCTAGAGAGTGCTGGTAGTTCCGGAGAAAAAGATGATCAGAGAATTGTTCTAATCCCCCTTGTGAAAAAACAGCAGGGCTTGACTATTTTGAAGAGTCTATTTCCGGAAATCCAATTCGCGGCTTCTATTAACCGAGCGCCTAAGAGAGCAATGTTTCGATACATGCTTAAACATGTGTATTGGATAGCACCTATAACTGTAATTGTTAGTTACTTTGCTTTTCCATATGGTTTATGGTCTCTGCTTTTACTTCCTTTAGCTTTATTACTGGGCTTTTGGCAACACCATAGTGCGGGCTATGCATTAAATAAGCATCAACTTATGGTTATTTATAGGGGGATTAGCAGAACTACGTTTGTAACAATGAAAAAGCGAATACAAACTATGTCCCTTTCACAAAGTTACTTTGCAAAAAAGAAAGATCTTGCAACGATAACTGTTCATATTATGTCAGGTTCTACAGGCAGCAGCTTTACCATTAAACATTTTGATTTGCTGAAGATGGAAGAAACATTTGGATGGTATGAGCCAAATTCTTTGTCTTATATAAAAGAATAGAAAGAAAAGCTGCCTTAAAAGTGCAAATGAACTTTAAAAGACAGCCTCGGAATATGTGAAACCAATAGCTCCTATAAGAATTACTTGTTAGAAAAAGGAGTTGTCCTAAAAGTATACTTGGACAACTCCTTTATGCATTACTTTTTCTTTTTAATCCATCTTAAAACCCGTTTTGGATGGAAGTCAAACAAGCCGATTACGAGACCGGTAATAAGCCCGATAATATGAGCTGTCCCATTCACATCAGATTGTAGAAATGTCATAATAATGGAAATTACAATAATAGGCATGATAATTTGTTTGAGTTGCGGCATTGTTTTCCGTGTATAGTAAACTAATGCAACAAATGCACCGAATATACCGAAGATCGCACCACTTGCTCCAACACTTGCATAGTTGGGTGGTTGTGTCAGAAATGAAACGACATTGCCCATAACTCCAGAGATAAAGTAAATGGTAAAGAATCTAAGCTTACCAGCGATACGTTCAAGTTCTGGACCAAATACATATAACGAGAACATATTGAAAAGTAAGTGGAAGAACCCCCCGTGTATGAATATAGATGTAATCAGTCTCCAATACTCACCATCAGCAATTAGGAAATTTACAGATGCACCCATGTTGATGATATTGGTTCCTAATGGTGGGATTAGACCAACTAGATAAATAATAATATTAATTGCAATCAGTAGCGAGATAACAGGATATAGTCTTATGTACTGCGAAAGATTTTCTGTACGATTAAACATGTATTCACCTCGATTTTAATATGATTATTATACATTGTTTTATTAGCTGAATGAAAGGAGAAGCAAAAGTGATAAAAGGAATTGGACTAGATATCGTAGAAATATCAAGAATAATGAAAGCAAATGACCTTAGCCCACGATTTAAAGAAAGAGTTTTAACAACAAGAGAGCTAAAAATTTTCAATCAGTTAAAGACAAGAAGACAACTAGAATTTTTAGCAGGGAGATTTTCAGCTAAAGAAGCATTCTCTAAAGCAAATGGAACAGGGATCGGAAAGGGGTGTGCATTACAGGATATAGAAATTTTACCGAATGATCAGGGACAACCGATTTTATATTTCAAAAAGGAGGTTGTTCAAGGCTTTGTAAGCATTACACACTCAAAAGAATATGCGGCCGCTCAAGTAATACTGCTCGCATAAATTTTAAAGCTCGTTCATAGGATACAATAATGGAAAATGTAGAAAGGATGGGATTTTGCGAAAATTTCTCACTATAGGACTCCTTTGTATTACAGCAGTATTAATGTTAGTAGCTTGTGGATCAAATTCAAAAGAGGATGTTGTTAAAAAGACAAGCAAGAAATGGACTTCTGCAAAAGGTTATGAAGTAAAAGCGGTCATGGAAATCAAAACAACTGGTGACGCCAAAAAATACGATGTAGATGTATGGCATACTAAGCCTGAATTTTATCGTGTTGCAGTATCAGAAGAAGGTCAAGATACATCGCAAATGATTATAAGAAATGAAGAAGGTGTGTTTGTAGTTACACCATCTTTGAAAAAGACGTACAAATTCCAAAGTGATTGGCCAAAACAAAACAGTCAAGGGTATTTAATTAATGCTTTAGCAGATGATTTAGCTTCTGACAAATCAGCAGAAATGAAGGAAACTAAAAATGCGTATATCTTCAAAGCGAAGACACGTAATAATCATTCGAAAATGCTTCCAACTCAACAAGTCTATATTGATAAAAAGACATTATTGCCTACGAAAGTTATTGTATTAAATGATGCAAATGAAGAACAAATTCGTATTACATTCAAAAAGATAACTCTTGGTGTAGCTAAGAAGGCTTCTGACTATTCAATTGAAGACTTTACAAAGACAAGCGATACAAAAGCTGAGTCTAACAAAGATGCAACTTCAGCGGAAAAGGCAGATCAAGGAGCCGATAACCAAGCAACAACAAGCGAAAATTCAAATGAGCAAACACCAACTAGTGAACAACCAGCAACAAATGAACAAACTAAAACTAGTGAACAACCAACAACAGACGAGAAAGCAACAAGTGAACAACCAAAAGATGGGCAAGCAACTGATGAGAATGCTACAGACGGCTCACAATCTACAAGTGGTACTACAGAAGAAAGTAAATCAGTGACTAACGAAGAAGGCAATGCAGCAACAAATGATGGAACAATTGCGACATCAGCAGATCTAGATGTAACGACAACTGAGGATTCAGCAAGTACAGCAGCAGATTCTGGTGACTTTAAGACACATTATCCTGTATTAGAAAAATGGAATAACGTGAAATTAAAGGATGAAGAATCTTTACAAATGGATACTGGTACACGTAAAATCTTATCATTTGAAGGGGATAAGAGCTTTACAATCATCCAAGAGAAAGTAACAAAAGCGGAACAATTGTTCATTCCAGTATTCTCTCCTGGTGACCCTGCAGATTTAGGATTTACAATTGGCGCAATTACAGATAATTCAATTAGTTGGGAAGCGGATGGCATTTCATTCTTTATTGCATCAAACGATTTAAGTAAGGATGAATTAATCGAAGTAGCATCTTCAATGGTGAATGGAGAAGTTAAGTAACTAATGATTGACCAATGCTTTATCAGGGACGATAATAGAAAAAAACAAATAAGAAGGTAAGAAATATGAACTACCATCAACAACAACAATTTCGTCCTACTAAAGCTATTATTGATTTATCAGCAATTCGTTATAATATAGAAAACCTCCGTAAGCATTTGCACGCAGATGTAGAAATTATAGCAGTTGTGAAAGCAAATGCTTACGGTCATGGTGATATCCAAGTTGCAAAGGTTGCAATAGAAGCTGGAGCAACAATGTTAGCGGTTGCTACACCTGAAGAGGCACTACATGTAAGAGAGGCTATTGAAAATACACCGATATTAATATTAGGCGCAGTTCCTGAAAGCTTTGCACCATTTGCAGCAGAGCATAATATTACACTTACCGTTTTTACAACCGAATGGGTTAATGAAGTATCAAAAACATCAAAAGACTTTAAAAAACCATTAAAAGTACACATAAAAGTGGATAGCGGAATGGGTCGAATTGGTGTTCGAACAGAAAAAGAGTTAAAAGCTGTATACGATGCAATCATTTTGGCAAATAATATAGAAGTGGATGGTATTTTCACTCATTTTGCCACTGCAGATGAAGAGGATACGGTTCAGTATAATCATCAAGTAAAATTATTTAAAGAATTAGTCCAAACTTTACCGGAGAAACCTCGCTTAGTACACGCAGCGAATACTGCAGCTTCATTGGTTAAAGAAAACGTTCAGTTTGACGCTGTACGATTTGGAATTTCAATGTATGGACTTGCACCATCACCATATGTCGAAAAGAATTTACCATATGAATTGCATCCAGCGTTATCTCTAGTAAGTGAACTAGTGTATGTAAAGAAAATTGCTAAAGGTGATACAATCAGCTATGGCGGTACATATGTAGCGCAACAAGAAGAATGGGTGGGTACGATACCTGTTGGCTATGCTGATGGTGTTATTCGTGGACTATCCGGTCAAGAAGTATTAGTTGATGGAATGCGTGCACCTATCATCGGAAGAATTTGCATGGATCAATGTATGATTAAATTACCTCGAAAAATGACAGTTGGAGAAAAAGTTGTTTTAATTGGCAAACAGCAACAAGATGAAATTCGAATTCAAGAATGGGCAGATCGACTTCACACGATTGTTTATGAAATACCATGTATGCTTTCTTCAAGAGTACCAAGAGTATATGATTAGTAGTTCTTTTTAAAGTGTTTGGAATTAGAATTTTAAGTTCAGTCTTCATACTATTGGAATAATAGTTATCCTACTCGTCGACAAATTCAGAAAAAAATCAACGCTTATGTCAAATACTTACTGATTCTGTCTTTTCAATGATTTATTTTAATGTTAGGATAGTAGGTAAGAGAGTGGTATAAAAGGTGATTGGTTTGTGGAGGTGTTGGCAGTGAGTGAAAAAGGATCGGAAGAAGTTCTTATTCAGATGCCCGAGCGAGTGGTTTCTGAGAACATTGAACAAGCATATGAACAAATGACTAAAATTAAGAATGAAATCGTTTATATACCTACAAAAAGATATATTCATACAAAACAAAAAAATCACATGCGAGAAGCAATGGTTAAAGGATATGTAGAAATGTCACAGATTAACTTATCTATATGTAGTGAATGCTTACATGTTGAGTATGAAGCGGAACATATGGTGGAGCGACTCGTAAGCGGAGGATGAAAACTTGAACGTTAAACGTGGTGACGTTTTTTTTGCAGATTTATCGCCAGTAGTTGGGTCTGAGCAAGGTGGTACCAGACCCGTACTGGTAATTCAAAATGATATTGGTAATCGCTTTAGTCCTACAGTAATTATTGCTGCAATAACTGCACAAATTCAAAAGGCGAAACTTCCAACACATGTAGAGATTGATGCAAAAAAATATGGATTTGAAAGAGATTCAGTTATTTTGTTGGAACAATTGCGGACAATTGACAAATCAAGACTAACTGATAAAATCACGCAACTAGATGGTCCGTTAATGGAAAAAGTAGAAGAAGCTTTAGCAATTAGCCTCGGCCTTTTAAAATTTTAGATAGCATACATATTGAAACACCAGAAATCATTTCTGGTGTTTTTGTTTTTCTGTAAATATGTATTTTGGGATATTTATCCAACGTTTTCAGGAAAAATATTACGAAAATAACAGTGTAATGTCAGCTAATATATTATACAATTAGAAAAAGTAGGTAGTTAAATAGAATTTATGATGATTTCCCTAAAATGGATGAATAGCTTTTGCAAGAAAAGCGATAAGAATAATATGTAGTTTTTAACCTATTGTATTCGTGGTTAAAGGTAAATACTTAAGAGTTTGAGGGGGGAGAATTTGGGATGGAAGAGTCTTCTGTAGATATTTTGACAGAGTGGGATATTGTTACCGCACGTCAGGTGGGTCGCAAGGAGGCTAAATCAATTGGTTTTGATATGATCGCTCAAGCTAAAATTATCACTGCCATCAGTGAATTAGCCCGTAATATTTATTTGTATGCCGAACAAGGTAAAATTCACATCACGAAAATCACAAAAGAATCCTCTGTAGGAATATGCATAATTGCTTCAGATTCTGGACCTGGAATTCCAAATGTAGAACTTGTACTGCAAGAAGGATATTCCACATCACAAGGACTAGGTGCTGGCTTGCCAGGTGTTAAACGATTAATGGATGAATTTGAAATAGAAACTGAATTAAAAAAGGGCACGACCATTACGATTAAAAAATGGCTAAATCCAAATGTTTAGTATATTTCAAATTATTATACTAGTATATTTGAACTATTTATAAAATTATTTATATTTTCCTAGATTAATAAAGGCAAATTGCGGGTATATACTATTGTCGGTTGTGAAAAATGGTTACCTATTTGCGTTTCAACAAAATTAAATAGCTAAATTCGGCATATTTATTCAACGTACTATCAATTTAGGAGGGATTGAATTGGATTTTAATATAGATATTTCAAAAAAGGGTACAAATACTATTCAAGGGATTATTAGTGGAGAAATAGATGCCTTTACAGCTCCTATTTTACGAGAAAAATTAGAAACTGTGAAAATTCAAAAAGAAAGTATTATCGAGTTGGATTTTTCAAATGTAAATTATATGGATAGTACAGGGCTTGGAGCTATTGTCACGTTTTACAAAAATGTAGTTGCAAACGAAGGGAAGATTAAGCTGACTGGATTCTCTAACCGATTACAAAGACTTTTCGATATTACAGGATTAAGTGAAATTATGAATATTGAACAAGTTAGAAAGGTGACAACAAACAATGAAAGAATTTGATTATTTTGAAATGCGTGTCCCTGCTAAAACTCAGTATGTTGGTGTTGCTCGGCTAGCGATTTCTGGTTTAGCTAATCGCTTAGGCTTTTCGTATGATGATATCGAAGACTTAAAAATCGCTTCAAGTGAAGCGATAACAAATGCAATCCAACATGCTTATTCTGAGAAAGAGAATGGTGAAGTTGTAATTGGCTGCGCATTATATAATGAAAAGCTAGAAATCATGGTTGCAGACTATGGCCGAAGTTTTAATTATGAGGAGATCAAAGAAAAAGTAGGGCCTTATCACGAGGACGATGATATACAATTTATCCGCGAAGGAGGATTAGGGTTATATCTTATTGAATGTCTGATGGATGAAGTGAAAGTGTTAAACGACAATGGCGTAACTGTTTTCATGACTAAATACGTATCTCGAGAGCAGGTGAAGGACCATGTGGAAACAATCTCCTTCTAATTTGAAATCAAAAGAGCAAATTTTAGAGTTAATTCATCAATTCCAAGAGAATGAAGATAAAGAATGCCAAGAGAAATTAGTGAAGCATTATCAATATCTGGTTGAATCTATTGCACGCAAATACTCTAGCGGACGCTCTTATTATGATGACATCCTTCAAGTAGGAATGATTGGTCTACTTGGTGCGATTAGAAGGTTTGACTCTTCCTTTGGTCGAAGTTTTGAAGCTTTTGCAGTACCTACGATTATTGGTGAAATTAAACGTTATTTAAGAGATAAAACTTGGGACGTACATGTTCCTAGACGTATAAAAGAACTAGGACCAAAAATTAAAACAGCTACAGAGGAACTTACTACGAAAATGCAACGGTCTCCCCTTATTTCTGAAATAGCTACTTATTTAGAAGTGGAAGAGGACGATATTTTAGAAGCAATGGAAATGGGCCGAAGTTATCAAGCGTTATCTATGGATCGTCCCATTGAATCTGGTAATGAAGATAGTTCGTCTACATTGTTTGATATTGTTGGAAAAGAGGACGATGAGTTTGAAAAGACGGACCAACGCATCATAGTAAAAGATGCAATGAAGGTGCTGTCGGAAAAAGAACAACAAATTATAAAGCTTACATATATTGAACAACTGAGTCAAAAAGAGACTGGAGATATTCTTGGTATATCACAGATGCATGTTTCACGACTACAACGTAGGGCCATCAAAAAATTGCAAGATGCAATCACTACACCAAAGTAAATCATAAAATAACTACCTGTTCTGTAGTGGGACAGGTTTTTTTATGTTTTCTAGAAGAAGAATAAAATCCTTCTATGGTAAAATAGGGAAGAGAAAAGAAAGGTAGTGAACTAATGGACGACAAAAAAATGCATCAATTAATCGCCTCAGAAATTGGTATTCGTACACACCAAGTGGATCAAGTTATTCAGTTACTTGAAGCTTCTAACACCGTACCTTTTATAGCCCGCTATCGAAAAGAAGCTACAGGCTCATTGGATGAGGTGCAAATAAAGGCAATCGAAGACCGATATCACTATATTCAACAATTAGAACAACGAAAACAAGAAGTTCTCCGTTTAATAGATGAACAAGGGAAGTTAACGGAGGAACTAGCAAAAGAAATAAATGCAGCAACTATACTAAAACGAATTGAAGATTTATATCGCCCATATAAACAAAAACGACGTACAAAAGCCACAATTGCAAAAGATAAAGGCTTGGAACCATTAGCTGATCAATTGATGCTATATGGAAAAACCACTCTAGAAGAATTGGCGACTCCTTTTATTTCTGAAAAAGTTGAAAATGTTGAGGAAGCACTTCAAGGTGCAAACGATATTTTAGCGGAACGTTTTGCAGATGACGCAGCTATTCGTGAGAAAATCCGCAAAATTTCATGGCAACAAGGTAAAATTCAAACGGCCGTAAAAAACGCAGAACTGGATGAAAAAGCGGTGTTTGAAATGTATTATGAATATGAAGAACCTGTTAATAAAATCGTGCCCCATCGTACTTTAGCAATCAATCGTGGTGAAAAAGAAGATATCTTAAAAGTGAACATATTAGTACCTATAGACCGAGTGACTCAAACTATGCGTAATGAATGGATTAGAGCAACCTCGTCTCCTGCCGTATCGCAAGTTGAATCAGCCATTGATGACGCTTATAAACGATTAATTCAACCATCTATTGAAAGAGAAATACGTAACGAACTTACTGAAAAGGCAGAAGCACAGGCTATTCACATTTTCTCTGAAAACTTAAGAAATCTGTTGCTTCAACCCCCTATGAATGGACAATATGTGCTAGGAGTAGATCCTGCATATCGAACAGGTTGCAAACTAGCTGTTGTAGATGATACAGGTAAAATGCTAGAAATATCAGTGATCTATCCTCATACAGCAAAAGGGAATGTAGAAAAATCTAAAAAAACTTTTAATGACATACTGAATCGCTATCCTATTTCAATTATTGCTATTGGAAATGGTACAGCATCTCGTGAAACAGAACAATTTGTATCCGAATGTTTAAAAGAATCAACTAGCAATGCAGCATATGTAATTGTTAGTGAAGCAGGAGCTAGTGTGTACTCCGCATCTGAAGTTGCACGCGAGGAGTTTCCGGACTTGCATGTTGAGCAACGAAGTGCAGTATCTATTGCAAGACGATTACAAGATCCTTTAGCTGAACTAGTCAAGATTGATCCAAAAGCAGTAGGGGTAGGCCAATATCAACATGATGTCTCCCAAAAGAAACTAGAAGAATCGTTAACCTTTATTGTTGAAACAGCTGTAAACCAAGTGGGGGTAGATGTTAATACAGCATCACCATCGCTGCTACAATACGTATCAGGCTTATCAAAAACTGTTGCTGAGAACATCGTCAAAGTTCGAAGTGAAAATGGTAAGTTTACAGCACGTACTCAGTTAAAGAAAATTCCAAGATTAGGTGCAAAAACATATGAACAAGCTATAGGATTTTTACGTATTCCACATGCAAAAAATCCACTAGATGGTACTGCAATTCATCCAGAAAGTTATGATTTGGCAAAACAAATTTTAGAAGCAGCTCATATTGATAAAGAACAAATTGGCTCACATGAGGCTGAACAGACAATCGGTGCATTAAATATCGCTAATTTAAGTAAAGAGTGGGGAGTAGGGGAAGTAACATTAAAAGATGTGATTGATTCACTAATGAAACCTTCAAGAGATCCACGTGATGAATTTCCTCAACCATTACTTAAAAAAAGACGTATTGAAAATGGAAGATCTACAGTCAGGAATGGAGCTACAAGGTACAGTTCGAAATGTTGTAGATTTTGGGGCTTTCGTTGATATAGGTGTGAAACAAGATGGGCTTGTACACATTTCAAAATTAAAAAAAGGTTATGTAAAGCATCCGCTAGATGTTGTAGCCTTAGGTGATATTGTAACGGTTTGGGTAGACAAAGTAGAAGCGAATAAAGGTAGAATTTCGTTAACAATGCTTCCACCCGAACAACAAATTATTGAATAAGACTAGCAATATCCCACTTAAGTGGGGTATTGTTTTTTTATATAGGAGGTAAACTATGAAGGATAGTGATTTGCATCAACTAGTTTGCACAATTTCAGAGCAAGAATTTCAAAAGCCGTTTCGGCACAAAGCATATTTCAATAAAAGACTTCGTACAACAGGGGGACGCTATCTATTACAATCTCATAATATTGAGATTAACCCTAAAGCATATGAACAATATGGTCTTGAAGAAGTAAAAGGGATTATCCGCCATGAACTATGTCACTATCATCTTCATTTAGAAGGAAAGGGATATCAACACAGAGATGCAGATTTTAGAATGTTATTGAAAAAAACAAATGCACCTCGCTTTTGCTCGAATTTAGATGGAGGAAAAAGAAGAAGTAGTAGTAAAAGATATACGTATATTTGCGTTAAATGCGGGACAAATTATCATCGTAAGATTCGAATGAACACTGCAAAGTACCGTTGTAGCAAGTGTTTAGGTAACCTTGTATTAAAAAAATAAAGTTTTTATATAAAAACTCTTGACGATTAAGATATAACTCTTTATAATAGTAGAAGTCGACAAGATGATAACACATTGAAGCGACAAACAAATGAAAAATATTCCGAAGTAGCTCAGTTGGTAGCAGCATCTGACTGTTAATCAGAGGGTCGCAGGTTCGAGTCCTGCCTTCGGAGCCATGGCCCCTTGGTCAAGCGGTTAAGACACCGCCCTTTCACGGCGGTAACACGAGTTCGAATCTCGTAGGGGTCACCATTTCAATGGTTCGGTAGTTCAGCTGGTTAGAATGCCTGCCTGTCACGCAGGAGGTCGCGGGTTCGAGTCCCGTCCGAACCGCCATTTGATTGGGGTATAGCCAAGCGGTAAGGCAACGGATTTTGATTCCGTCATGCCCTGGTTCGAATCCAGGTACCCCAGCCATTTTCTTTTGTTATTTCAGCTACGAGTCATTAGCTCAGTTGGTAGAGCATCTGACTTTTAATCAGAGGGTCGCTGGTTCGAATCCTGCATGACTCACCATTTTATTTCTTGACATTGGTAAAAAGATATATTATAATAACTTATACCGGTTTGGAATAATGCGGTCGTGGCGGAATGGCAGACGCGCTAGGTTGAGGGCCTAGTCGGGGTTAACTCGGTGGAGGTTCAAGTCCTCTCGATCGCACCAAGAAAATAATATAATATGCGCCCATAGCTCAATTGGATAGAGCGTCTGACTACGGATCAGAAGGTTGTGGATTCGACTTCTGCTGGGCGCACCATAATTTTAAAATAATATGATATAAAAACTTCTTGCGGGTGTAGTTTAGTGGTAAAACCACAGCCTTCCAAGCTGTTGTCGGGAGTTCGATTCTCCTCACCCGCTCCAAATTATGAAATAGTATGAACCTTGAAAACTGAACAAGCAAGACGTTAATCAATAAACTTTGATTACTAACTTTTGTTAGTAACAAGGACAAACAATAGATATCATCTTTTGATGATACGCTAGCAAAGCTAATGAGCTTTCAAACTTTACTTTTATGGAGAGTTTGATCCTGGCTCAGGACGAACGCTGGCGGCGTGCCTAATACATGCAAGTCGAGCGAATGACAGGGAGCTTGCTCCCTTGATTTAGCGGCGGACGGGTGAGTAACACGTGGGCAACCTGCCCTGTAGACTGGGATAACTTCGGGAAACCGGAGCTAATACCGGATAATCCATTTCCCCTCATGGGGAAATGCTGAAAGGCGCTTTCGCGTCACTACAGGATGGGCCCGCGGTGCATTAGCTAGTTGGTGGGGTAACGGCCTACCAAGGCGACGATGCATAGCCGACCTGAGAGGGTGATCGGCCACATTGGGACTGAGACACGGCCCAAACTCCTACGGGAGGCAGCAGTAGGGAATCTTCCACAATGGACGAAAGTCTGATGGAGCAACGCCGCGTGAGTGATGAAGGTTTTCGGATCGTAAAACTCTGTTGTAAGGGAAGAACAAGTACGTTAGGAAATGAACGTACCTTGACGGTACCTTATTAGAAAGCCACGGCTAACTACGTGCCAGCAGCCGCGGTAATACGTAGGTGGCAAGCGTTGTCCGGATTTATTGGGCGTAAAGCGCGCGCAGGCGGTTTCTTAAGTCTGATGTGAAAGCCCACGGCTTAACCGTGGAGGGTCATTGGAAACTGGGAGACTTGAGTGCAGAAGAGGAAAGTGGAATTCCAAGTGTAGCGGTGAAATGCGTAGAGATTTGGAGGAACACCAGTGGCGAAGGCGACTTTCTGGTCTGTAACTGACGCTGAGGCGCGAAAGCATGGGGAGCAAACAGGATTAGATACCCTGGTAGTCCATGCCGTAAACGATGAGTGCTAAGTGTTAGGGGGTTTCCGCCCCTTAGTGCTGCAGCTAACGCATTAAGCACTCCGCCTGGGGAGTACGACCGCAAGGTTGAAACTCAAAGGAATTGACGGGGGCCCGCACAAGCGGTGGAGCATGTGGTTTAATTCGAAGCAACGCGAAGAACCTTACCAGGTCTTGACATCCCAATGACCGCTCTAGAGATAGAGTTTTCCCTTCGGGGACATTGGTGACAGGTGGTGCATGGTTGTCGTCAGCTCGTGTCGTGAGATGTTGGGTTAAGTCCCGCAACGAGCGCAACCCTTAATCTTAGTTGCCATCATTTAGTTGGGCACTCTAAGGTGACTGCCGGTGACAAACCGGAGGAAGGTGGGGATGACGTCAAATCATCATGCCCCTTATGACCTGGGCTACACACGTGCTACAATGGACGGTACAAAGAGTCGCTAACTCGCGAGAGCACGCTAATCTCATAAAACCGTTCTCAGTTCGGATTGTAGGCTGCAACTCGCCTACATGAAGCCGGAATCGCTAGTAATCGCGGATCAGCATGCCGCGGTGAATACGTTCCCGGGCCTTGTACACACCGCCCGTCACACCACGAGAGTTTGTAACACCCGAAGTCGGTGAGGTAACCTTTTGGAGCCAGCCGCCGAAGGTGGGATAGATGATTGGGGTGAAGTCGTAACAAGGTAGCCGTATCGGAAGGTGCGGCTGGATCACCTCCTTTCTAAGGAATATTTCGGAGTAGAGAACTTGGTTCTCTAAGATTAACGCTTGCTGTTCAGTTTTGAAGGCTCATAGCTTTCAAAACATTGTTCTTTGAAAACTGGATAAAACGACATTGAAGAAATTCTTAAGTAACACATTTTTTTATATTAAGTTTTAATTTTTTAGGCTTAATAACTTATAGGTTAAGTTATTAAGGGCGCATGGCGGATGCCTTGGCACTAGAAGCCGATGAAGGACGGCACTAACACCGATATGCTTCGGGGAGCTGTAAGTAAGCTATGATCCGGAGATTTCCGAATGGGGGAACCCACTATTCGTAATGGAATAGTATCTTGACGTGAATACATAGCGTCTTGATGGCAGACTCAGGGAACTGAAACATCTAAGTACCTGAAGGAAGAGAAAGAAATTTCGATTCCCTTAGTAGCGGCGAGCGAAACGGGAAGAGCCCAAACCAAGAGGCTTGCCTCTTGGGGTTGTAGGACACTCTATACGGAGTTACAAAGGAATGAATTAGACGAAGCGGTTTGGAAAGACCCACCAAAGAAGGTAACAGTCCTGTAGTCAAAAGTTCATTCCCTCCAGAGTGGATCCTGAGTACGGCGGAACACGTGAAATTCCGTCGGAATCTGGGAGGACCATCTCCCAAGGCTAAATACTCTCTAGTGACCGATAGTGAACCAGTACCGTGAGGGAAAGGTGAAAAGCACCCCGGGAGGGGAGTGAAAGAGATCCTGAAACCATGTGCCTACAAGTAGTTAGAGCCCGTTAATGGGTGATAGCGTGCCTTTTGTAGAATGAACCGGCGAGTTACGATTACATGCAAGGTTAAGTTGAAAAGACGGAGCCGTAGCGAAAGCGAGTCTGAATAGGGCGAATTTAGTATGTGGTTGTAGACCCGAAACCAGGTGATCTACCCATGTCCAGGGTGAAGGTAAGGTAACACTTACTGGAGGCCCGAACCCACGCACGTTGAAAAGTGCGGGGATGAGGTGTGGGTAGCGGAGAAATTCCAATCGAACTTGGAGATAGCTGGTTCTCTCCGAAATAGCTTTAGGGCTAGCCTCGTGACTTTAGAATCTTGGAGGTAGAGCACTGTTTGAACTAGGGGTCCATCCCGGATTACCGAATTCAGACAAACTCCGAATGCCAATGATTTATACACGGGAGTCAGACTGCGAGTGATAAGATCCGTAGTCAAAAGGGAAACAGCCCAGACCACCAGCTAAGGTCCCAAAGTAATTGTTAAGTGGAAAAGGATGTGACGTTGCTTAGACAACCAGGATGTTGGCTCAGAAGCAGCCACCATTTAAAGAGTGCGTAATAGCTCACTGGTCGAGTGACGCTGCGCCGAAAATGTATCGGGGCTAAACAATTCACCGAAGCTGTGGATAGACATCGATGATGTCTGTGGTAGGAGAGCGTTCTAAGTGCTGTGAAGTCAGACCGGAAGGACTGGTGGAGCGCTTAGAAGTGAGAATGCCGGTATGAGTAGCGAAAGATGGGTGAGAATCCCATCCACCGAATGACTAAGGTTTCCTGAGGAAGGCTCGTCCTCTCAGGGTTAGTCGGGACCTAAGCCGAGGCCGATAGGCGTAGGCGATGGATAACAGGTTGATATTCCTGTACCACCTCCCTACCATTTGAGTAATGGGGGGACACAGTAGGATAGGGTAAGCGCACTGTTGGTTATGTGCGTCTAAATAGTAAGGCGTGAGAGTAGGCAAATCCGCTCTCTATAACGTTGAGCTATGATGGCGAGCGGATTTTCCGCGAAGTTCCTGATTTCACACTGTCAAGAAAAGCCTCTAGCGAGGTAGGAGGTGCCCGTACCGCAAACCGACACAGGTAGTCGAGGAGAGAATCCTAAGGTGAGCGAGAGAACTCTCGTTAAGGAACTCGGCAAAATGACCCCGTAACTTCGGGAGAAGGGGTGCTCTAGTAGGGTGCAAGCCCGAGAGAGCCGCAGTGAATAGGCCCAGGCGACTGTTTAGCAAAAACACAGGTCTCTGCAAAACCGTAAGGTGACGTATAGGGGCTGACGCCTGCCCGGTGCTGGAAGGTTAAGGGGATTGCTTAGCGTAAGCGAAGGTGAGAACCGAAGCCCCAGTAAACGGCGGCCGTAACTATAACGGTCCTAAGGTAGCGAAATTCCTTGTCGGGTAAGTTCCGACCCGCACGAAAGGCGTAACGATCTGGGCACTGTCTCAACGAGAGACTCGGTGAAATTATAGTACCTGTGAAGATGCAGGTTACCCGCGACAGGACGGAAAGACCCCGTGGAGCTTTACTGTAGCCTGATATTGAATTTTGGTACAGCTTGTACAGGATAGGTAGGAGCCTGAGAAACCGGAGCGCCAGCTTCGGTGGAGGCGTCCTTGGGATACTACCCCAGCTGTATTGAAATTCTAACCCGTACCCCTTAGCGGGGTAGGAGACAGTGTCAGGCGGACAGTTTGACTGGGGCGGTCGCCTCCTAAAGAGTAACGGAGGCGCCCAAAGGTTCCCTCAGAATGGTTGGAAATCATTCGTAGAGTGTAAAGGCACAAGGGAGCTTGACTGCGAGACCTACAAGTCGAGCAGGGTCGAAAGACGGGCTTAGTGATCCGGTGGTTCCGCATGGAAGGGCCATCGCTCAACGGATAAAAGCTACCCCGGGGATAACAGGCTTATCTCCCCCAAGAGTCCACATCGACGGGGAGGTTTGGCACCTCGATGTCGGCTCATCGCATCCTGGGGCTGTAGTCGGTCCCAAGGGTTGGGCTGTTCGCCCATTAAAGCGGTACGCGAGCTGGGTTCAGAACGTCGTGAGACAGTTCGGTCCCTATCCGTCGTGGGCGTAGGAAATTTGAGAGGAGCTGTCCTTAGTACGAGAGGACCGGGATGGACACACCGCTGGTGTACCAGTTGTTCTGCCAAGAGCATCGCTGGGTAGCTATGTGTGGACGGGATAAGTGCTGAAAGCATCTAAGCATGAAGCCCCCCTCAAGATGAGATTTCCCATTACGCAAGTAAGTAAGATCCCTTGAAGACGACAAGGTAGATAGGTTCGAGGTGGAAGTGTGGTGACACATGGAGCTGACGAATACTAATAGATCGAGGACTTAACCAAAAGTTCACTTAAGAACTTCAATGAATGTTTATCCAGTTTTGAAAGAACAAATCTTTCTTTTCAATAGTCTAGTAATGATGGCAAAGAGGTCACACCTGTTCCCATGCCGAACACAGAAGTTAAGCTCTTTAGCGCCAATGGTAGTTGGGGGCTGTCCCCCTGCGAGAGTAGGACGTTGCTAGGCACACACTCTAAGCACAACTATTTTAGTTGTGCTTTTTCTTATGCTTAATTTTCAGTACTATAAAAATTTAGTTCTATAAATAATTTATCTAGTGGCCGGATTATATACTGAACATATCCCATTTATAAAATAATAGAAAATTTTATAAATTAACTCTAATAGTAAACTTTTAAATTTTCTAACCGATGAAAGTAACATTAAGTTTTCAAGATTAGTAATATTGCCACATTTATAGAAGCGGGATTATTATGGACAAAAATGATTATCACATTAAAGGTCGTTAGGCTTAGAGATGAAGGAAAGTATAAGTAATCAATAGAGGCGAAAGATGACTTCACTATGGAACAGAATAGATAAAAAAAGCAAATCAATTAGAAGAAATAATCAGAAACATTAAGATGAGTAAAGATGGAGAATCCGTTTCAGTACAAGTTAGTATTGGAATGACAGAAAATGCAAGTGGTACGATTACGACTTTCAAAGATTTATTTCATTTTGCAGATAGTGCACTATATCATGCCAAAAGAAGAGGGAAAAATCAAATTTATATCAACTAAACAAATAGTGTTTAAGTTTTAAAAACTAGCTGCTTTCTTTAATTTGCTATTTTCATAAAGTTCTTGATATAATAATTCTTGGCTATAAGGAATGGTCCGGTAGTTCAGCTGGTTAGAATGCCTGCCTGTCACGCAGGAGGTCGCGGGTTCGAGTCCCGTCCGGACCGCCATATATGTTATGTTAAATGTAAATGCAAACACAGCTAAGAGGCTGTGTTATTTTTTTATGTCAGAATGATTTCGACTCGTTCACTTTGAACATTTTCAAGGCTTTAGGTAAACTATAGGTAATGTGAATTTGAGAGGACGAAGACTATGACATTGGAAATTATGGTTGCTTCTTTAGAAGAAACAAACCAATTAGCGTTGAATCTTGCTAAATTACTTAAGGCACAGGATACAATTACGCTAGAAGGAAATCTTGGTGCTGGGAAGACGACATTTACGCAATTCTTAGCAAAAGGTCTTGGTATTAATCGTACAGTTAATAGCCCAACGTTCACGATATTAAAACAATACGAGGGAAGGCTACCATTTAATCATTTAGATGTCTATCGTTTAGCAGATAGTGATGAGGATCTTGGTTGGGATGAGATTTTCTTTGGTGAAGCTGTAACGGTAGTAGAATGGGCGCATTTAATTGAACAAGATCTTCCGCCTGAGCGTTTAGAAATTGAAATTCAACGTATTGATGAGCATACAAGAAGATTTTTATTAAAACCAATTGGTATGCGTTATGAACGATTGTGTGAGGAGTTAATGAAATGATTTGGTTAGGAATAGATACTGCAAATTCTCCTTTAGCTATTGCCATAGTAAAAGATGGACAAATTATTGCAGCTGAAGTAACGAATGTCAAAGTAAACCATTCTGCAGGTGTTATGCCTGCTATTGAGCATATATTTAAAAGGTTGGATATGTCTCCAAAAGAAATCGATGCCATTGCAGTGAGCCAAGGGCCTGGTTCTTATACAGGTGTGCGTATTGGTGTTACCATTGCAAAGACGTTATCTTGGACTTTACAAAAACCTTTAGTGGGTATTTCAAGCTTAAAAGTGCTTGCAGCAAACGCTTTATTATATCAAGGAGTTATTTGTTCATTAATCGATGCAAGGCGCCAAAATGTCTATGCAGCAGCTTTTGATGCAACAAAAGGGCTTGAAACTGTAGTGGAAGATGGACATTACAGTATTATGGGCTTATTAGAAAAGTTAAAACAACTAGGTCAACCAGTTATTTTTGTTGGACATGATGTAGATCAATTCTGGGATCTTATTCAACAAGAAATGGGAGAACAAGCATTACGAGCTCCATATACACTTGATTTACCAGATGCAGCCCAGCTAATTCATTTAGCAGAACAGCAAGATTTACCATCTATAGAGGCAACGCATACTTTTGTTCCAACATATTGTCGCCTAGCAGAAGCTGAAGCGAATTGGTTGAAAGAACAGAAGGGGAAACAATAGGTGAGCCGATGATTATGTATCGACAAATGACTATTAAAGATGTAGAGGCAGTACATGGCATTGAAGAAGCTGTTTTTGCTACGCCATGGACATTAGATGCCTTTTATCATGAAATGACAACCAATACACAAGCCACTTACGTCGTTGCTGTGGACGAAACAGGTGAAATAATCGGCTTTTGTGGCATGTGGATTGTTTTAGATGAAAGCCAAATTACGAATGTAGCCGTCCTTCCTGCTGGTAGGGGGAAAGGTACAGGTGAGGGATTGATGCGAGAAGCGATTCGCATAGCAAAAGAACGAGGTGTAGTCATTATGAGCTTAGAAGTTCGTGTATCCAACAATGTTGCTCAAAACCTGTATCGAAAACTTGGATTTCAAGAAGGCGGAATTCGTAAGGGGTATTATACTGATAATCAAGAGGACGCTCTTGTCATGTGGGTGAATTTATAATGGAAAAAGAACTATATATATTAGGCATAGAAAGTAGTTGCGATGAAACAGCTGCTTCCATTGTGAAAAATGGTCATGAGATTATTTCAAATGTAGTAGCATCTCAAATTGAGAGCCATAAACGTTTTGGTGGAGTAGTACCCGAAATTGCTTCTCGCCATCATGTAGAGCAAGTAACCATTGTTATTGAAGAAGCCTTAAAACAAGCAGATATGACACATGAGGATTTAGATGCTGTTTGTGTCACGGAAGGCCCTGGACTTGTTGGTGCACTATTAATAGGGATTAATGCAGCTAAAGCTTTTGCTTTTGCAAATAATCTACCACTAGTGGGAGTCCATCATATTGCAGGTCATATTTATGCCAATGCACTCATTCAACCAATGGAATTTCCTTTGTTAGCTTTAGTTGTATCAGGTGGTCATACTGAGCTTGTATTGATGAAAGCAGATGGCCATTTCGAATTGATTGGTGAGACACGGGACGATGCTGCTGGTGAAGCCTATGATAAAGTTGCACGTGTACTTAACATTCCGTATCCTGGAGGTCCTAAAATTGATCAATTGGCACATGAAAGTGACGGTGCAGTAGACTTCCCACGCGTTTGGTTAGACCATGATTCATATGATTTTAGTTTCAGTGGTTTAAAATCAGCTGTTATTAATTACAAGCATAATGCAGATCAACGTGGAGAAGAAATTAATCCAAAGCATGTTGCAAAAGGTTTCCAAGATAGTGTAGTAGAAGTATTGACTGCGAAAACTCTACGTGCAGCACGTGAGTTTAAAGTAAAACAAGTGATTGCAGCTGGCGGTGTTTCTGCAAATAAAGGATTGCGTACATCATTAGAAGAAGCATTCCAAAAAGAGGGCATACCTTTTTATGTACCACCTTTAAAATTATGTACAGACAATGCAGCAATGATTGCAGCTGCTGGCACATCCATGTTTAAAGCCGGAAAACGTAGTGATTTAACATTAAACGGTCGACCAGGAATGGAATTAACTTCGTGGTATGAATAAGTTATACACAAAAAGAGACTTTCGTAAATTCGTGAAAGTCTCTTTTTTGCACTAAATTATAAGAAAATTCGAAAATAATCCACAGTTTGTGGATAAGTTGTGGACAATATGTGCGTTTACTATATATAGTGGTTAGTTTTGCACATTCAGTTGTGCATAACTTGCGAAAAAATTGTGGATAGTGTGGAAAAGTCCATTAATCGTTATTATATAAGCAAGTTAGTTGTGTATAATCTTGTGGAAAAAAAGAAGCTAAAAATTTATTATTGACCAATATATAGACAAGTTATACCTTAATACGACAAAATTTTGTCGAAATTTGTATTCTAATTCCTTTAAATAATTGATAAGGGCTGTCTTAAAAGTGGTTTTTCCACAATTAAGATAGCCCTTCTAGGTTAAATGTTATTCGGATTCTTCAAGTTGTTCATTTAATTCAAGCCATTCCAATTCAAATTCTTCATGTTGTTCTTTCAGATGATCGAGTTCATTTTGAAGTTCTAGTACCTTTTCATGATTTTGGAAGATTTCGGGGTCACAAAGTTTTTCTTCAATTGTTTTAATCTGAAGATCAAAAAGGTTTATAGATTCTTCGATTTCTTCAATACGTCTCCGAATTTTGCGTTCCTTTTTCTTCGCTTCTTTATCAATTTGTGTACTCTTTTGTTTTTTCAATACTGGTGCTGAGTTTTGAGGAATTACGGTCATTTTTTCTGCAGCAATTTCTTCAAGCTCTTTTTTCTTTTCGATATAGTAGTCGTAATCACCAAGATATTCTGTAGCACCCTCATTTGTTAGTTCAATAACTTTCGTAGCAATACGATTAATAAAATAGCGGTCATGTGATACGAAAAGGACAGTACCTGGATAGCCAACAAGTGCATTTTCTAAAACTTCTTTGCTATCTAAATCTAAATGGTTCGTAGGTTCATCGAGGATGAGCAGATTTGATTTTTGGAGCATTAATTTAGCTAATGACAATCGTGCTTTTTCTCCTCCAGATAAGTCATACACTTGTTTATCCACATCTTCCCCTGAGAATAGGAAACGTCCAAGAACGGTACGAATATCTTTTTCGCTCATTAATGGCCACTCGTCCCAAATTTCTTTTAAAACCGATTTATTACTAGTTAGTTTCGCTAGTTCTTGGTCGTAGTAGCCAATCTGTACATTGGTTCCATATGAGATATCTCCTGCAAGAGTTGGTTTGTCTTTGACAATCGTTTTTAATAGTGTTGATTTACCAACTCCATTGGGGCCAACTAGTGCAATCCGATCTTCTCTAAAAATGCGCATTTGAATATTCTTTGAAATAGCGGTGTCACCGTAGCCAATTGTTAAATCATTGATAGAAAGAACATCATTTCCACTTTGACGCTCAATTTCAAATGTAAAGGTAGCAGATTTTTCGTCGCCATCAGGTGAATCCATCCATTCTGTTTTTTCCAAAACCTTGCGACGACTTTGTGCCATCTTCGTTGTTGATGCACGAGCTATATTTTTTTGAATAAAGTCTTCTAGTTTTGCCTTTTCATCTTGTTGCTTTTCATACATTTTGCGGTCTCGTTCATAGTTTTTGGCTTTTTGATCTAAATACCCACTATAGTTACCTACGAACTTCTTAACATGATGACGAGAAACTTCATATACAATGGAAACAACTTGGTCTAAGAAATAGCGATCATGAGATACTATTAGTACTGCACCATCGTAATTCTTTAAAAAGTTTTCAAGCCAACTTAATGTTTCAATATCTAAGTGGTTAGTCGGCTCATCCAGAATGAGAAGTTCCGGTTTACTTAATAACAACTTAGCAAGTGCTAGACGGGTTCTTTGACCACCGGAAAGTGAAGAGATTTTCTGATCATAACTATCAGGATAGAATTGCATACCGTGCAATACGGAACGTGTATCCGCTTCATATTGATAGCCACCTTGTTCTTTAAAATCATGTTGAAGCTGATCATATTCAGCCATAATTTTCGCATTTACTTCTTTATTTTCGTATATTGCAGGATTAGCCATTTCTAGTTCTAATTGTCGAAGCTTTTGTTCTTGTCTTTTCAAAGGTTCGAAAATAGTCATCATTTCTTCCCAAATTGAAAGATTAGATTCTAATCCTGCATGTTGGTCTAAATAACCTAAGTGAATATCTTTTGGCATGATGATATCACCGGAATCGTACGATAGCTGACCCGCGATTATTTTTAATAGTGTGGATTTTCCTGCACCATTTCGACCAACAAGAGCAACACGATCTCGGTGTTGTACTTCAAGTTTCACGCCGCTTAAAATTTCATCAGCAATATAAGACTTATATAATTGATTGACCTGTAAAACGATCATATTAGTCACCTCAGTTCAATCCTAGTTTATAGGAAGACACTCATGTGTGCAACGGGATAGCTTTACATATAGTCAAGTCTCATGTAAGATTGAAAGGATTCCGAGTTGATTGCAGGAGGAAACATTGTGAAAGCTACTACAAATAATATACCGCAAGCTACAACAAAAAGACTTCCTCTCTACTATCGCTTCATATTAGGTTTTGCAGAAGCAGGACTTACAAGAATATCTTCTAAAGAACTAAGTGAAGCAATGAAAATCGATTCAGCGACCATTCGCCGAGATTTCTCTCATTTTGGCGCTCTTGGTAAAAAGGGCTATGGTTATGATGTACAATTTTTACTAAATGTCTTTAGAAATATTTTAGACCAAGATGAACGAATGAATGTAGCGATAATCGGAGTAGGGAACCTTGGCAGCGCTTTACTAAATTATAATTTTCAAAAGAGCCATAATATGAAAATAGTTGTGGCATTTGATCCAAGTGGTACACCAGAAGGTACATATATAAATGATATTCCAGTTTTTCCACCAGAGCTATTAGAGGAGAAATTTGTAGAATATAATGCAGAATTACCGATTTTGACGGTTCCTGCACGTTCAGCACAATCTATGACAGATCGTTTAGTGAGACTTGGGATTAAAGGTATTTTGAACTTTTCACCAGTACGGTTAAATGTTCCAGATCATATTCGAGTTCATACGATTGACTTAACGGTTGAGTTACAAACGCTAAGTTATTTTATACGAAATGATAACCAGACGTAAAATATTCACAACTACGGTGATAATAGAAATAGCGAAAAATGTATTTATGAGTTAAAATTAAGCATATATGAGGAGGTGCCTTTAATGGGAATTAGTGTTGGGACCGCAGTTATACTAGGGATTGTTGCCGTACTAATTTTCGGACCGAAGAAACTACCAGAGCTTGGAAAGGCAATGGGTTCTACTCTCCGTGAATTCAAAAATGCTACAAAGGGATTAGCAGATGATGATGATGACACTTCTAAAAAAACTTCAGATTCTTCAAAATCCGAAGATAAATAAGTTAGGATGTTCATCGTATGAATAATAATGAACTGACTATTGTCGAACATATAGAGGAATTAAGGAAGCGGCTAATGATTGTTGCCGTTTTCTTTATAATTGCTACAATCGGTAGTTTCTTTTTAGCAGAACCATTAATCCATTTCTTGCAGTATAGTGAAGAGGCTAAGAAGTTGCAACTTCATTCCTTTAAAATTACCGATCCAGTTAATATCTATTTTCAAGTCATATTTATACTTGCAATTGTGATGACATCGCCTGTTATTTTATATCAATTTTGGGCGTTCATCAGTCCGGGTCTATATGCAAAGGAACGTAGTGCTACATTAAGATATATACCATATATTTTCATATTGTTTATAGTAGGTATTTTGTTCTCATATGAAATCTTAGTGCCTTACATGATTAATTTTATGGCTCAGATGTCTGCTGATTTAGATGTTGTACAAACAATTGGAATCAATGAATATTTTCAGTTTTTATTACAAATCACATTGCCTTTTGGTATTGTATTTGAGTTACCAATTGTTGTGTTATTCTTAACACGTTTAGGGATCATCACACCTCAAATGTTAGGAAAAGTACGTAAGTATGCATACTTCATCTTATTGGTGGTTTCTGACATTATAACGCCGACAGATATTATGTCATTATTTATAGTGGCAATCCCTCTATGTATTTTGTATGAGTTTAGTATTATGATTTCTCGCATAGGTTATCGAAAATATTTGAAATCAGAGCAAGCAAGGCAAATGGAACTTATAGCAAGCTCTATAGAAGAAAATCCTTCTACCAAATAAGGTAGAAGGATTTTTTGACTTTATGAAGAATTAGTAAATAGTGAAATTGATTTTGGATTTACTGATATTGTTGTAAAAACTTTTGAATCGGTTCTTGATATAACTGAATAATGGTTACGAACCCGTTAAGCATCATATGTGCAATAATCGAGGTAATAATTCGTTTCGTTTTATGATAAAGGAATGCGAATATAAAACCAGAGATTGCATATAGTATGATGTGCTTGAAATCCAGGTGAATTAATGCAAATACGATTGAACTAACCAGTGCAGCAACAATGAAATTCGTAGTTTGAACTAAAGAACCAAATATTACTCTACGGAATATAAATTCTTCTAATATAGGCCCAAAGAATACAATAGCTATTATAGCGATTGGAGCTGCTTTTGCTATTGAAACTAGATTAGCAGTATTTTCAGACCCTTGAGTAATACCCAACGCACTTTCTATCATTGCACCAATTGTTTGACCAAAGAATACCATGAAAAAACCTAGGATACCCCATAGAATTGAAGTAGGGATGGAAGCTTTGTTTCCTTTATACACCATCCAAAAGTTTCGATCACGTGAAGTGATGATCAATGAAATGATTAAAGCGATTCCCATACTGAATGCAATATACCAACCCTGCGACGTCATTATAAGTTCTAACTTTTTCATTTCTGGATGACGTCCTTGTATAAAGCGTATGAATGGACGCAAAAATAAGATGGAGGACAACTGCATGGCAATGTAAATCAATAAAATATATAATGCTGTTTTTTTAGATTTCAAAATCAGAATCCTCTCTATTAGCTTTGTTTCCTTCATTGTAAAATATAAGTTCATAAAATGAAAATTTTTAATGCTTCTTACTTGCAAAAAGAATCAGAATTCATTATTATAATAATTGTGTTAGCACTCAATAGGAAAGAGTGCTAATAATAATATAACTATTCACTCACAATTCTAGGAGGTTGTTTCAATTGTTAAAACCATTAGGCGATCGTATCATTATCGAAGTTGTCGAAGTTGAAGAAAAAACTGCATTCGGCATCGTACTACCAGACTCTGCAAAAGAGAAACCTCAAGAAGGTAAAGTAGTTGCAGTTGGTACTGGATTCTTAACTGATAGTGGTAGTGTGGTTCCACTTAATGTAAAAGAAGGGGACAACATCATCTTCTCAAAATATTCAGGAACAGAAGTTAAATACGAAGATAAAGATTTCTTAATTCTTCGTGAATCAGACGTTCTAGCAATCGTTGAATAATAATTAAACATTTAATGTAAAAAAGATAGATAAATATATTAGGAGGTTTTTCAAAATGGCAAAAGATATTCGTTTTAGTGAAGACGCTCGTAGCGCTATGTTAAAAGGTGTAGATAAACTAGCTAACGCAGTAAAAGTAACATTAGGACCTAAAGGACGTAACGTTGTTCTTGAAAAAAAATTCGGTTCACCACTAATTACTAACGATGGTGTGACAATTGCAAAAGAAATCGAATTACAAGATCCTTATGAAAATATGGGTGCAAAACTTGTTTCAGAAGTTGCATCTAAAACAAACGAAATCGCTGGTGACGGTACTACTACTGCAACAGTATTAGCTCAAGCTATGATTACAGAAGGCTTGAAAAACGTTACAGCAGGTGCTAACCCAGTCGGCATTCGTAAAGGTATCGATAAAGCAGTAGCAACAGCTATCACTGAATTACAAGCAATTTCTCAACCAGTAGAAAACAAAGAATCAATTGCTCAAGTAGCAGCAATTTCTTCAGCAGACGATGAAGTTGGCGAATTAATCGCAGAAGCTATGGAACGCGTTGGTAAAGATGGCGTTATTACAATCGAAGAATCAAAAGGTTTCACTACTGAATTAGATGTAGTAGAAGGTATGCAATTTGACCGTGGCTACTTATCACATTATATGGTAACTGATACAGATAAAATGGAAGCTGTTTTAGATAATCCATATATCTTAATTACAGACAAAAAAGTTTCTAACATTCAAGAAATCTTACCAGTACTTGAACAAGTTGTTCAACAAAGTAAACCACTTTTAATCATTGCTGAAGATGTTGAAGGTGAAGCATTAACTACATTAATTCTAAACAAACTTCGTGGTACATTTAATGTTGTAGCTGTCAAAGCTCCAGGCTTTGGTGACCGTCGTAAAGCAATGTTAGAAGATATTGCTGTTTTAACTGGTGGTCAAGTAATTACTGAAGATATTGGTTTAGATTTAAAACAAGCAACAATCGACATGCTAGGACATGCAGGTAAAGTAGTTGTTACAAAAGACCACGCAACTATTGTTGAAGGTTCTGGTAGCTCTGATGCAATTGAAGCTCGTGTTGGCCAAATCCGTGCTCAATATGAAGATTCAACTTCTGAATTCGATAAAGAAAAATTACAAGAACGCCTTGCTAAACTTGCAGGTGGCGTAGCTGTAATCAAAGTTGGTGCAGCAACTGAAACTGAATTAAAAGAACGTAAATTACGCATTGAAGATGCTCTAAACGCAACTCGTGCAGCAGTAGAAGAAGGTATTGTTGCAGGTGGTGGTGTAGCATTAGTAAGTATCTATAACAAAGTTGCTGAAGTTGAAGCACAAGAAGCTGGCGACGTAGCAACAGGTGTTAAAATCGTTTTACGTGCTCTTGAAGAACCAGTTCGTCAAATTGCAAACAACGCAGGTCTTGAAGGTTCAATCATCGTTGACCGCTTAAAACGCGAAGAAGTCGGTACAGGTTTCAACGCTGCTAACGGCGAATGGGTAAACATGATCGAAGCTGGTATCGTTGACCCAACTAAAGTAACTCGTTCAGCTCTTCAAAACGCAGCATCTGTAGCAGCTCTATTCTTAACTACAGAAGCAGTAGTAGCTGACATTCCAGAACCAACTCCTGCTGCAATGCCTCAAGACCTTGGCATGGGCGGTATGATGTAATAGAAAGTTTTAAACAACATTCATTTGAATGAAGTTAAATTTAAGCAAATTAAAACTTATATATCAAACAACCACTTCTCGTATTTTAGAGGTGGTTGTTTTATTATGTAATGAAGATTTCAAACAGCCAATATAAATTAACAACCTTGTATTTTAATTCGCGCAGTCACGGTTGCGCTATCCAAATTTAGGAAGAAGTTAAATCTGAATTTAAATCTGCAAGTTGCTAATAAAATGCAAGCCTTGTGGTCATGATTCACATGTAAGACAAGTTATTTGGCTGTTTGTTTTTAAAATAGTACGCATAAGAATATTGAACAAAACCGAGGAGTAAAATCACTTCTCGGTTTTTTATTGTTTAGTTTTTTTATTTTACCAATTACAAATCGCTTTTATGTATTGTTGCCGACAAAAACTTTTTTAGTAAGAGTAAATTTCTTCTGTTAGTATTAAAAAACTTTTAATGCAAAAGATAAGATGGCACTTAACAACAAAATGAAGGAGGTGGAATATCAATGGGAATAATACGCCGTATTGCTTTAGTTCTTGTTCTAGTTGGTGCATTAAACTGGGGACTAATTGGATTTTTTAATTATGACTTAGTAACAAACATTACCGGAGGAGCAGGTTCCTTTGTAGCGAGAATTGTTTATGCTCTTGTTGGGTTAAGTGCCTTACTTTGTATAACACTTCTGTTTGACCCAATTCAAACTGAAGAGAGAGATGAAAATTATCGTCGCTCAAGAAATCATGAGCTCTCTACCGAATTTGGTGAGGAAGTCGATTTTGATAAAATCGATAAAGATAAAGATAAAGATAAAGATTAATGCGGTATTTTAAAAGCCATGCATATGCATGGCTTTACTTTTTATGAAAAAGGTCTTTCAATAATTTAATCGGAAAATTTTCCATGCTAAGTATGTGGCAATTATAGACCATAAAAAATAAGGTATGAGTAATGCAGATGCAAGTACGGAATATTGTATTGTAGCGAATATGAGTAATAAGGTAGTAATTGCAACGATAGCTGAATCAAGAAAGGCTAGATCTAGTCTTTTTGCTTTAAATTCAAAATAACTAAAGGCTTGATTGGCTAGATAGTTGATAAGCCATAATATCATAAAGGTTAAGCTTGTATTCTTTAAACCAACTTTATATTCAACAATTGCAAGAGAGAGGGCAATTAGTCCATATAATACTGTCCAAATAACTCCTATTACCTTACCAGAAGGTGTCCAAGTAGGTTTTTTTAATGTAGCATACCATGTTCGATCGATTGGAAATAAGATCCCAGAAAGACTAAACAATAGATAAACGATTATAAAGACTAAAACAGCTGAAAAAATTATTTCACCTCCATTACTTAACTATTATCTAAATTTTATGATTTAATTTGGATATTATAACTGGTAAAAAATTAAGTTAGAATGCAGATTCGTTAAGTATTAAATAGGAGATGAATGCAAAAGATATAAAGGAATCTTGGCAACTAACGAGAGGAGTGTTTTTATGGGAAACGTAAGAGAAGGATTAATACCTGCAGTTCTTGGGACTGCTGTAACAACAACAGGTGTTGCAATTCGAAATAATAAAAACATTACGCCTTTAATCAAAGGTTCAATCATTGGTTTTGGTGTGGCCCATGTAGTTTTAGGTGCAATTGACTTAGTGGAACATCGTCGCTAAAGATTCAGAAAAGGGAAGGAATTAAGACCTTCCCTTTTTTATTTGTGAAAATGATTATTTAAATAATAAGAAAAGGATAGAAACAGGGAACACCCTTTATCTACCCTAAATAGTACTTATATTTCGAAGATCTTTTTGTTAGGTGAAGTATTCCAATTTTGCGTTTGGAAAGAATTCCTCCATATAGCTATAAAGATGACTTTTAATATCCTCTTCTTCTTCTTTTTGATAAATGTATTTTCCAATACCGTATTTTCCCCATTTATATCTTCGTTTTTCCTCATCTAATTCCAATTTTGTCATCGGATAGTTTTTCTCAATAACTCTTTTTGCGGGCTTTGTAAAACGATGCTGAATAAATTCAAAGGTAATATCATCTCTTACATCAATTGGAAGTTCAGCATCAAGGCGTTCAAACATATGATGATACCCTTCCTGCCAACCTTCATGTAGATAGATTGGGGCAACAATAAACCCAAGGGGATAGCCGGCTCTTGCTACTTTTCCTGCTGCTTCGATTCGTTGAGCTAGGGGAGAAGTGCCTGGCTCAAAATTTTTAATGATATAGTCTGCATTTATACTAAAGCGGAATCTTGTTTTTCCGTTATGCTTCGCATCGAGTAAGTGGTCTACATGATGGAATTTCGTAACAAATCTCAACTTTCCATAGTCAGATTGCCCAAAATGCTCAATTGCTCGCTTTAACGTATGAGTTAAGTGATCAATCCCCACGATATCAGATGTACAAGCAGCTTCAAATCTTGTTATTTCTGGTACGCGTTCTGCAATATATTTGTCAGCAGCATCTAGAATATCATCAACATTTACATAAGTACGGATATATGGTTTACTGCCCATTGTTGTTTGTAAATAGCAGTAATGGCAATGTCCCATACAACCTGTTGCAAAGGGAATCGCATATTCAGCAGATGGTTTTGAAGTATCGAACTTTAGTGTTTTTCTAATCCCAACGACTAATGTAGATTTCGCTACTCGATATTTTTGAAAGTCATTTTCGCCTGGAAGATTTCTTACTTGATTATGAGAAGTGGTATATCTGATTTCGAGATCTAACTTTTTGAATTTGTCATATAGTTCTTTTCCTAATGGATAATCTAAAGCTTTTGGTTCGAAATACACAAGCTTTGGCATAAAAGGCTTATTCATCAGGAAAACCTCTGTGGAGAATTGCCATAATAATAATTGTAGGCTTGATTTGCTTCTTCTTCCGTGGTGTATACGGCCATTTCTTCTGTTAAGGGATAGTAATTTTCGTAAAGAAATACGGCTAACTCACTATCGTTTTCAGGGTTCTTTACAACTGCTGCTGACTGTATATTTGCAACGTCTTGAGTGTGAGGATTTCTGTAAAAAACATATACAATGTCTCCGGCATTATACATTTGATTTTCGCTAAATTGTTCCATTTTTATCACCTATTCTTTTTCATTAAATAATCTTAGAAATTACGCTTTACGATTAAAGTTTTACCTTTAATATCTGAAAGTATGTTTTCTTTATTATGGAAAAGGGAACAATACATACACCTCATAATTTTGACAGTATAATTTCGTCTTTATGAGGAAAGTTAAGTTAGATATAAATTAATAAAGGAGTGGAATCATGAGCAATCAAGATGAGTTAAAAGAAAAAGTAATTAAAATAATCTCTGAGCACAAAAAGGGAGTACTTTCATCAGTTGAAAATAACAAGCCGCATGCACGATATATGACATTTTATAGTGAAGATTTAACTTTGTATTCACCAACAAAATTAGATACGGAAAAAATTGATGAAATCGAAAAAAATCCGTCCGTTTCCGTATTATTAGGGTATGAAGATAAAGGTCAAAGCGATGCATATGTTGCAATTTCTGGAACAGCCACTATTAATAAATCTCAGGATTTGAAAGAGAAATACTGGGAAGAATCATTTAAACAATGGTTCGACGGTCCTGAAGATTCAAATTTTGTATTTCTTCAGATTCAACCAGAAATTGTGCGTATATTAAACATTAACGGTGAACCATCGGAAGAACTCACTCTGTAAAAATAAGTATACTCTCCATTAAATACAGTGGCTCCTTCTTTCAAATTAGATGAATAAGGGGCCTTTTTTAATTTCACAATTCCACTGTTGAGCTTGAAATGCGTTTTATACCACGAATAGAAGTCAATTCTTCTATTAACTTTTGCATGGCAAGATTCTTTTGTTTAGCTTCGATCATTACGTCAAAGTCTCGATTCTGTTCCTTGGCCATTTTTATGAAAGGAAGAACAAACTCCAAAGATACAAAATCTGCATGGGAACGAAATGCTTTTTCAGATTTTGGAGAGGATAGGTGCACTTTTGGTACAGTATGAAAAGTATCCCAAGTGTCGAAAATCCGTTCTAAATAATGTGCAAGGTTCACTTCGCCTTTATTTGCCATATAGTGATGATAATCTAGAATCATCGGTACATTTTCTTTTTCACAAGTTATGAGTGTTTCTTCAACATTGTAGGTCTTATCATCATTTTCAAGTGTCATCTGTTTTTTTATTTCAAGAGGTAATTTTTTTATGTTTTTATGAAATCGCTCTAGCGTTGTACTTTTATCTCCGTAAGCTCCACCAATATGAATATTAATAATACCTTTATCTAATGCATTCATTGATCCAAGCATTTTATAATGATATTCCATATCTTTTATGGCATTTAATGTTACCTCTTCCCGAGGACTTGTAAAGAGTGTAAATTGATTTGGATGAAAGCTTGGAGCAAGTTTAAATTGGTGGATCAGTTCTCCAATTTCATCCCATTCTTTTTTGAATGGCGTAATAAAATCCCACATGACTTCAGGGTGAGTGGCTAACGGAACAAGGCTACTCGAAAATCTGTATAATTCTATTTCATGTGCTATGTTATAATGCAAAATTCTTTTTGTGTGTTGTAAATTTTGTGCTGTAATCTTAATTAGTTGATCCATTCTCTCATCCTTTGGAAGAGCTGAATATCGAGCAAATGTTAGAGTCTTAGAAGGGCTTGAATCCCATAGTCCTAAAGCATTCGCCACATAGCCAAAACGAATTTTCATCTATAATTGAACTCCTTGTTAATGATTACTAAATCAACAAATTATTTAAAAAACCCCGAATAGTTCACTATTAAGTGATTTACATTCGGGGTCTCAGTTCATCTTTTACTGTAAATTCTTACTTTGAACTAATTTAATGACGCAATTCGCTAATGACTCTTTTTCGTTTTCAGAAGCAACGCCCCACAAATCAGAAAGTACACGTTGTTGTTCATTTTTTGGATCAACATTCGATGCTAAATACTCTCCGATTTGTACTGCTGCCTGTTTAATCACATTATTAGGCATTCCAGCGTCTTCAGCTTTATCAACGTTTTGTCCTAAAAAAGATGTCCATTGTTGCCAGTTTTCTAAGATAGGCATCTTAATCCCTCCTTTATAAATTAAGTATGTGTATTATTTAAAACTTTATGTACCATGTACCAAAATAAATTAAATGAAAAAACCGATACACCTTTTATAAAAAGGTATCTCGGTTTTTGGCAGGAACTCCTATGAAACTAATTCTTCATCAAGTGAACTTAACATTTGTTCAATTTTCTCTTCTCCAGCTTTAACCCATCTACTTTTGTCTCTAATATGTCCGTCTTTATCTAGAGGTTCTTGGAATTGGCTAAGACCAGCTGTAACTGTTAATAGCGAGTTTTCATCATAATCTAATCCGATATTGACTACATGCTTGATAACAAATGGTCTTCCAAACTGAATATATGCAGAGCGGTGATCTAATTCTCCGTCAATCACTCTAAAAGGCATTCTGAGATAAATGGTTTCTCCGTCTTGACGATAAAGAATGGAGTCAAATTTTCCTTCATGGTATTCAAAGTTTGAGCAGAAACTGCATCCATAAGACTGAAATACTTCGCGAATGTAACCAAATGTAGCCTTTTTGCCTTCTAATTTTGATTCAAATTGTATCATGAATAATCACCTCTGTTTGTATTTACTGTTACTATTCTTAACAAAAAAGGCGGATATCAATACTTAAATTTTCAATTACATGCTAAATTATATTTTCTGAACAAACATACCATCACCTTCTAGCCATTCTGCCAGGAAGACTTCCTTATATTTAGAAATATTATGTGATGCGAGTTGTTTTTTTAGCCAAATTTCGTCAAAGCCTATATCTTGTAGCTCGTCTTTTAAAACTTTACCATCGCGAATTAGGGTGACAGGTACGTATACAGGTTTTTTAGGAAAATTAAAATCTTGTTGGGTTGTATTTTGATATTGAGTCTTCTTTAAAATACTAAGCGAACCGTTCGACTCTAAATAACAATAGGCAACTTCACGAACAGAGAAAGTCTGATTTTGTCGCAGCATACTTTGTAATTGGTTAATGTTCATACGACATTTCTTTAATTCATTTCGATTGACCTTGCCATTTTCAATGAGGGCACTTGGTTTGCCTAATACAAAACCACGAAAAGCTAGAAACTTTCTTTCAAGAAATTCTACGATAAATAATAATAATCCCCATAGGCATATGGAGTAAATAATCTCTAATATAGTAACATGCTCTTCATAAACGCCATTTCCAAGCAATTCGCCAATTACAATGGACCCTATAAATGTAAAGGGTGTAATTTGATTTATAATTTTTCTACCTACAAATGAAATAACAAAAAATAATATGATAAAGCCTGCCATAAGTTTAATGGTCAAATAAATCATAATTATGTAAAATCCCCTTATCTAAAATATATAGTTAAACACATCTATTTCCATTTAATAATTACTTCATTCGTCCTAATTAATCTGAAAACTAAATTAAATTATATGATGTATTTCAAATATATGTTATGATTGGGTAAATTAAAGTAGCTTACATATTTTACAAAAGGAGTGGGGAAAATGATGAGAGGGAATGTTCAAAACAAAAGAGTGGAGATTTCAGAAGATGAAGCGAAGCATTTTTTGAAGATGGCTAAAGTAGCGCATGTAGCAACAGTGGACGAGGATGGCTTTCCTTATGTAATTCCACTTGTGTACATCTATGAAGATGATAAAGTATATTTACATATCGGGAATATTCGTGAAAGTCACTTCTTTGAGAATATTAAGAAGAACCCTAAGATTTGTATTGAAGTAAGTGAAATGGGAGACTTACATCCTGGCAAAAAGTATGCTTGCCAATCAGCTCTTGTCTATACAAGTGTTGTCCTATTTGGGAACATCAGCCGCATAGAAGAGGATGAGAAAAAAGCTTGGTTCTTTGATCATTTACTCGAAAAATACGGAAATCCTGAGTGGACATTTGAAAGACAAGGATATCCAATCCTACCTAAAATCGAGTTGTTTAAAGTGGAAATTGATAAAATGACTGGGAAATTAAATGAAGGTTTAGTGCATTAAAAAAAGGCGTTGGTTACACGATAATTGTATCGGTAACTGACGCCTTGTCGTTTGATTAAAAGAATTTTTTTCGATCGCGTTCTTCTTTCAAAATTTCGACAGCTTCTCTAAAACGGAGTGAATGGATTACTTCTCTTTCACGAAGATATTTTAATCCATCGTTTAAATCGGGATCATCAGATACATCAATAATCCACTGATAAGTTGCACGTGCTTTTTCTTCTGCCGCAATGTCTTCATATAAGTCTGCAATAGGGTCACCTTTTGCTTGAATGTATTGTGTTGTAAAAGGAACACCTGAAGCATTGTTATAGAAAAGTGCGCCATCATGGCCAACATAATGATCTCCAAGACCAGCAGCTTTTAATTGTTCTGGAGTGGCATCCTTCGTCAGTTTATAAATCATTGTAGCAATCATTTCAAGATGGGCGAATTCTTCCGTTCCGATATCATTCAAAAGGCCGATTACTTTATCTGGTATTGTATAACGCTGATTTAAGTATCTGAGGGCAGCTGCTAATTCACCATCGGCCCCACCGTATTGTTCCACCAAAAATTTGGCTAATCGAGGATTACACTCACTAACCCTTACTGGGTATTGAAGTTTCTTTTCGTAATACCACATTCACAGTTTCCTCCCATCACTCATTCACATGTATAAATCAGCTTTTATACTTGCCAAGGCCAAGGTGTATTTCCCCAGTCCCACGGATAATTAGAAAAACTTTTGCCAAAATGCATAAGAGGCCCGAAGCATTTTTCAAATTCAATTTTCATTTCCATACTTTTCAGCGAAGCTTCGTTAAATTGTTGTATTGCCGCATAGTCATTCGGGTGAGTATTTAAGTAAAGGTTCAATTCAACGATGACAAAATCATTCGCTTGAATCTCTTCTAGCATTGTATAAAACTCAGGAGGCATTTTCTTAGTCATTTCTTAATTCCCCTTTTTTTGTGGATTAGGATAAGGGCTAAAAAGGTCCGGCCAAAGTGTTCCGCAGTGAAGTGCCTGTTTTGCAGTAGGATATTGTGGTAATCCAGGTGGTTGGAAGGGTATATAAAGTTGTGGTGGTGTTGAGAAACTTTTCACCCGTATAGGTTTACAAGGATCAAATGGGCCGATATATGGCTCCCAATACTTAAATTGAGTAAACATAAAAAACCTCCTTCTTTTTGATATTTGCATCATCCAATGTATATGAGTGAAACAATTTTTTCATTCGTTCTTTTTTACATAATTCGACTAATCACGGATAAAATAAAGGGAAATGTAGAAAGGATGGTTCGATGGAAGATAACAAATATGCAGCACTAAATGATGAAAAGTTGAAAGAGTTAAAGAAGCTTGAAGAAAAATTTGGTTATACTTTGGTTGCTTACGAAACGAAGGGCCATAGTGGAAATAGCGATAAATTATAGGGGATTTCTTCAAGGCTGTCCAAAAAACACTTAATTTTGGGTGGCCTTGCTTTATTCTTGAGAGGTGCGTGATTCATATGTTAAAAGAATTTTATGTAGATTTACATATTCATATTGGCCGTACATGGAAAGGAAAGCCAGTAAAAATAACAGGTAGCAAAACATTAACACTCGAAAATATTTTACACACAGCAACAATGAAAAAGGGCTTAGATATTGTTGGAATTATCGACTGCCATTCACCTGAAGTGTTAGATGAAATGGAGAATTTGATGGAGGAAAATAAATTAGTAGAGCAAGATGGTGGTGGTCTACGTTACCAAGATACAACGCTTATACCGGGAGTAGAAATTGAAGTGAATGACGAACACTGTTTGGGCCCTTTGCATGTGCTTGCTTTTTTTAGAACATGGCAAAAAATGAAAGAATTTTCTACTTGGATGCAACAATATGTCACGAATATTCAATTGAGTACACAGAGAATAGCTTGTGATGCAGTATCGTTACAGCATAAGGTTCATTCTTTAGGTGGATTATTTATACCAGCACATGTTTTCACACCTTTCAAAAGCGCTTATGGTAAAGGTGTGAAAAAGAGCCTTGCAGAAGTTTTTGATATGGATCAAATTGATGCCATTGAACTTGGACTTAGTTCGGATACAGATATGGTAAAGGGGATTAGTGAATTAGCGGGTTTCACATTTGTCACCAATTCAGATGCACATTCACTTGGTAAAATGGCGCGCGAATATCAAAAAATTCAAATGCTAGAACCTTCCTTTGACGAACTTGGAAAAGCCTTAAGAGAAGAGGATGGTAGGGCAATTGTGGCAAATTACGGTCTTAATCCGCTGTTAGGGAAGTATCACGAAACAGCATGTGCTGATTGTGGCTTTCAAACAACGGAAATTCCTTGTCCAAATTGCGGGGGCAAGCATCTTATAAAAGGAGTAGCAAAACGGATTGAAGAATTAACGGATACAGATCAATCGCTGCGTGAACGTCCACCCTATATTCATCAAGTTCCATTAGATTTCATCCCCGGAATTGGAAAGAAAACAATGGAAAAATTACTACTTAGCTTTGGAACAGAAATGTCCATTTTACATGAAGTGAAAGAAGAAGAATTAGAAAAAGTTGTACCAGAAAAAATAGCCAAATTAATTGATAAAGGAAGAAATGGCGAACTTACACTATCAAGCGGTGGTGGCGGTGCATACGGGAAAATCAAACAAGAATAAAAAAGGGGATTCCTAATTTTTTTAGGAATCCCTTTTTTAACTTTTGAATCGTTATTCTTGTCTTGCAAGATCTGTTATATTTTCAAAAAAAGCTTCTCGATCAACATCATATATTAGATGAACAGGACGGCCATAATCCGAATTTTCTGTCTTGCCTTGGCTTGGTCCATCTGTATGAACAATACTTTTGATTGTTTTTCGTTTTACTATTTCCGGATCAAAAACAGACATCGTTGTTAATACATCCCATAGAAAATAAGTTGAATTTGTTTGGAAATGTAACAATGGGGGAACCATTGCATAGCATTGACCTAAAAACTCAATGCCCATATCTTGTCGATTTCTTGCCCAATATGATCGAATATCTGTTGTTAATGGAACCTTATTGGTACTTTCAAGTGCTACTAAATCAATTTCAATTGAAGATTCCCATACACGTGCAACGGCTTCGGGATCCCAAAAGGCATTCCATTCTGCTGTACCATCATGTTCTGGTTCTTCAACATTCCCTTTTTCTAAAAACGTTCCACCCATCCAAATTAGCTTGTCGATTTTCTCCTCAATATCTGGAGCAAAATCCAAAGCTCTTGCTAAATCTGTTAATGGGCCTGTAAAAAGAAGTGTTATTTTCTCACTGCTTTCTCTTAATACATCTACTAAATGAAGATGAGCTGGTCTTTCAACTATCATCGGTTTTGTGATATCAAATTCATTTAAAACAGGCAATGCATCTACATAGAATGCATGCATTCGCCACTCTTTTGGAAATGGATTTTTTCCCTTTGAATTGGATGGTGCCACTTCTACCGTAATCCCATGACCGAAACGATTGATAATCTTTTCACTTGCAAATAGTGCAGGCTCCAAATAAGAATCTGCTGGAATTACACCAACGCCTACTAAATCGATTTCTTCCATTTGCAATAATAAAAATAGTGATATTAAATCATCTACTCCACCATCATGGTTCAAATACACTTTCTTCGACATATCAATCACCTCACCTGTCATTTGTATTGTTACACTTTAATGCTACCAAAAACCAATGGCATTTTCCATTTTTATTCTATTTTTTGTGATTAAATCGATTTTATAATTAAAAGATTAGATAAAAAATACGAACATTCCATTTGCGGTGGCCTCACCTGTCTCGCTTTTTACGTGGGAGTCTTCGCCGATTCCACTTCAACAATGATAGGAGTACTAATCTCCAGCAAAAGTTGCCAGTCAAAATATTATTAAAGATATTCTTCCATTCTTCCTTTTTCATTTAGTCAAAAAAGCATTTATGAATTTAATTAAATTGTAAAATACATTAATATAATTAGAAGTACTTTCTTAGGGGGTTTTTCCCAATTGAATAAAATGATTAAGGCATTTATGATTCTTCTTTTCATATTAATGTTCTTAAAATTCGGCGCATCCATCATACGATTAATCGTTACTTTATTAATGTACAAATTTGTTTTTATTTTAGTTATGGTACTTCTTGTTTTTTGGCTACTTTATAGAATAGTTCTTTCGAATAAGTTATAGAGGGACTATTGTTGCATCTATTTATTAAAAAATTATGTTACCTTAATTTATAAAGAAATTTTTTCTTTAAAAGTAATTTGAGGTGAATAATTTGAAGAAAATGGCAATGTTTTTGAGCATGTTGATGATGTGTTCGATGATCATCGTAGGTTTTACAATTCCAACAACGGCTGATGCCAAGGTTGGGAAGAAATTCACAGATCATGTAACAAAATGTGTTGATGGAGATACAGCTTATTTTAAAAAGGCGGGATATTCACGATTCCTATATGTGGATACACCAGAATCAACTAATAAGATTGAACCATATGGTAAAACTGCTTCTAAATACACATGCAGTAAATTAAAAAATGCAAAGAAAATCCAGTTACAATATGATGGCCCCAAAAAAGATAAATACGGCCGTACGCTTGTATGGGTATTTGTTGATGGAACGCTATTACAAGAGTCTTTGGTGAAAAAAGGCTATGTAAAAAAATTCTATGATTATGGTACATATTCCTATGAAAGCAAACTAAGAACACTGCAAGCAAAAGCGAAGAAGAGCAAAGTAGGTATATGGAGCAGTAAGAAAGTAACTACTCACAAGACAACTACAAAAAAAACAGATTTTCAAAACTGCACAGAATTAAGAAAATACTATCCAAACGGCGTACCAAAATCTCATCCAGCATATCAAGCAAAAATGGACAGAGACAAAGACGGATACGCATGTGAAAGATAAAAGCGGAGGCGGCTCGATTTAAGGAAGATAGCCTGAGAGCACCACGTTCTGAGAGCCCTGAGATCAATCGAATGATTGGTCTCTTTTTTTATTAATTCATAGTAAAGATTATTTATAAAGATGAAATAAATCAGAGGGAAAATATGCGTATGAATAAATGATATATATAACTTTTGATACATTGTTATTACTATCGTATTATTGCAGAATAATATACATGGATTATTTGTCGAACCTTGTCAAAATAACCTATATTTTTTGATTCAAAGGGGTATATCGATATACAATATAAGTTAGAATATGCTCAGAAGATAGCGTATTTTATACTATTTCTACTAGATTTAGTCAGTGAAGATTGATTTGTAAGTAGGAGGTACTTTCATGCCGGAACCGGTAAGAAAAAATCATAGATACATAAGTGGTTTGGACGGCCTGAGAGCGATATCGGTAATAGCGGTTATTTTATACCATCTGCATGTAAATGGCGTTGTAGGAGGGCATCTAGGCGTTACCGTTTTCTTTGTTTTGTCAGGCTATTTAATTACAGATTTATTAATAAATGAATGGGAAAAACACGGAACAATTGATTTGAAAATCTTTTGGATAAAAAGAATTAGAAGATTAATCCCGGCTCTATTCATTATGTTAGTTTTAGTAGGATTTTGGATTATTCTTTTCCAACGTTCTTTTTTAGTTGGATTACGCTCAGAAATAATGGCAGCTGCTGTTTATATTAGTAACTGGTTCTATATTGTGGTCAATCATTCTTATTTTACGAAGTTTGCAGCTCCATCACCGCTGCAACATATGTGGTCACTAGCAGTAGAGGAACAATTTTACATCATTTGGCCACTTGTTATCCTCATTTCCTTCCGATTTGTTCGTCATAAGGAAAAGTTTGCTCTAGGAATCTTTAGTGTAGCTCTTTTATCAGCGATCATGATGGCAATCATGTACACACCGGGTGAGGACCCTAGTCGCGTCTACTACGGAACTGATACACGTGCATTTTCTATTTTAATCGGAGCAGCTTTGGCATGTGTTTGGCCCAGCAGAAAACTGAAAACCAATATAACAGATGGTGCAAAGAAACTATTAAATGGAGCGGGTGCTATTAGTTTCTGTATTCTCCTATTCATGTTTTTCTTCATGCATGAAGAGGGACCATTTTTATACTATGGGGGAATGTTTCTAGCATCCATTGTGACTGCGATATTAATCGCATCAATTGTGCATCCTGCAAGCCGGGTAGGGGATGTATTAAGCTTAAAACCGTTGTTATGGATTGGTGTACGTTCATATGGAATTTATATTTGGCATTTTCCGTTTGTTGTATTGATGGGATTTGGAATCGAGGGTGTAGAAGTACCTCTTTGGAAAACGGTTTTGATCATAGCATTAACGCTTTTATTTGCTGAACTTTCTTGGCGATTTATAGAGGTACCGGTTCGCCAAGGTGTATGGAAAATATGGTTTTATAAATTTAAAACACATGAGTGGTCTTGGAACTGGAAAGAATGGGCGCTTCCTTATCGAATAGGCTCAAGCTTAGCTGGGTGTATCATCATCATTTTTGTTATGGGGATGGTTATTCCACCACCACAAAATGAGACAGGTAGTCAAGCGTTGGAACAACATTTAAAAGACGAACAGAAAAACCTAAATGAAGCAAAGACACAGGATACATCTCAAAAAGAAGAGAAAAAGGTAACATCAAAGGAAAATGTTAAGAAGGATCAATCGAATAATGAAACGGATCAGAAAGTAGCGGTAAAAGCAGCTCAATTAGAAACAGAGCGGAAGAAAATTACGGCGATGGAAGTACCCGATTCTATTAGTGTAACTGCAATTGGCGATTCCGTAATGTTGAGTGCAGCCACAGCCTTGAAGAAACAAATACCACAAATCATTGTTGATGCAAAAGTTGGGCGTCAGGTATATGAGACACCTACTATTGTGAAGAAATTAAAAAGTGAAGGAAAATTAGGTAAAGTGGTTGTCCTTGGATTAGGGTCTAATGGTGATTTTAGTCAGTCACAACTAAATGAGTTAATAAATACAATTGGCAATGACCATCATATTTATATGGTAAATACGCGTGTTCCAAGAAATTGGCAAGAAAACGTAAATCGTAAAATAAAAGATGCTGTAAAACAACATCGAAATCTAAAGCTTATTGATTGGTATCGTGTGACAGAGGGACAGTATGATTTGTTCTATGATGATCATATTCATCCAAATCAAGCAGGCGGAGAGTATTACACAGCGTTAATTAGTAGCGAAATTTCAAAAGGTGAAAAATAAAAAAGGTGCTATAAAGTCTAAAATGAGAAGACTTTATAGCACCTTTAGTTCGTTATTCTATATGTTCATATAAGTTTACACTTTCAATATAATTGACAAATCTTCGTAAATCCCGTTCTTGTTCGCGACTAATTTCACCAGCTTCATACATATGATGAATTTCTGCACGTTCAGTTTCAGTAATAACTGACCGTAATTCATCTTTTAATTCCTCTTGTTTGTTTGTATTTACTGTGATAGGTGTTCTTATTTGATCAAGCGCTCTTTCGTATTCAAAAGCAACCATATAGTAGATATCAGGATGAGGTGATAAGTGTCCTTGCTCCTTTAAAAACGTTAAGGCTTGTTCATATGCATTTTTTCGAACTTCTTGTTTCATACGAAAATAGGAGATAAATTGCTCCTTATCAAGATGATATTTTTTTCGAGTGACTCTCCATTCATGTAAAATCTTATAGAAAATATAAGTAAAACCTTTTTGCATATTATTCTGAATGACACGCTTTCTTTCGATAAATGTAGTGGTTAACCCAAGATACATATCTCCATCCAAATGATGCCCGTCATGTAATTCTTTTATATATTGTTCTTCAACTGCGAGTGCTTTTAACCGGATCATTGTCACTTCACTTTGATGTCCAGGCTCAAAAGATTTAACGGCATTGCTTTCTAGCTGAGCTTGACGGAATAATTGCTGATATTCACCAATCAGTTGATAGGCTACATATCTGTTTTCATCATTCATCTCTCGGTGAATTTGCTTAATTGAGGCTAGTAAAATTCTCTTTTTTGCTTCATTAAAACTTAACTTTTGTTCATCGGATTGTGCTCCTGTTTCACTTGATTCGATCAGTAAAGGAAGGAAAAGAGTTGCAACAATTAAAGTAAATAAGATGACAGCTGAAGCTAAAAACAGAATCAGTGAACGCTCAGGGAATACATCGCCATTGTCAGTAATAAGAGGTAGTGACAAAACACCGGCCATTGTAACGGCACCCCGTACTCCTGTTAAGCTACTAAGCAAACTTGTTTTTAGTGAAGGCCTTTCATCTCGGCCCTTTCTGTATTCATAGATAGTAGTGAAATGAGACCAAACAAATCGTATACCTAATATGACTACACCAATTGCAATAGCATAACCCATTAGCTTCCAGTTATTAATACTAGTGTTTTTTATGGATGCTTTCATTGTCGATGGAATATTTAGCCCAAGTAATAAAAATACAATTCCATTTAGAATGAATAAAACGATGGACCAAGTATTTTCAGTAAGTAATTGTTCCTCTGCTAATACCGTCTCTGTTTTATCTTTGACTAAGGCTTGTGCAATTCCAGCAACAACGACAGCGATTACCCCTGAAGCATGGAAAATATCTTCTGCTACTAAGTAGACGATAAAAGGGGTTAATAATTGTAAAAGCGTATGGAATATGACATCACGGATCCCAGCTCTTCTTAAAGAAAAGCGAATTTGAGTTATGATGATGCCAACGATTAATCCCAAAATAGCACCTACGATAAAGGTATAAGCGAAATCAAGGAATGCTTCTTTAATCGAGAAATAGCCAGTAACGACTGCAGCCACAGCATATTTGAATGCCACAAGACCGGATGCGTCGTTGATTAACGACTCTCCTCGAACAACATTTAAAATTTTCTCAGGTATTTGAATACGTTTTGCAATCCCATTTACTGCGACGGGATCGGTTGGAGAAAGAATGGCAGCCAGTGCAAATGCTGCAGCTATAGGAATTGAAGGGATTATCCAATGGATAAAGTAGCCACCGGCTAACGTAGTAATCAGTACTAAAAAAATGGCATTTCCTAAAATGGGCATTCGCATATTCCACAGCTCTTCCCGCGGAAAATTACGGCCATCATTATATAAGAGCGGTGCTACAAATAATAATAAGAACCATCCTGTTTCTAATTCTAAAGTGACACCTTTAAACAAAAGTGAAATGAATATTCCAAGAGCAATTTGTATAAGAGCTGTCGGAATGGAAGGTATGTAGTGGCTTATAATATTAGATATTAGTAAACACCCGATTAACAATAATACGATCATCAGTAAATCCATAACATCATCCTCACATCAATTAAAGTGAAACTAACTTTTCACCCTCTAAAAAAATAATAAGATATCGAAAAAATTTCTACAAATAATATACCCTAATCCTGAAAAGCTTAAATTTTGACGAAGTTGTTACTAGATCAAACAAAATTGTTGAATTGTTACGATGGATGTGACCAAAATCATGACATCTATTCCACTAGCAGTTTATACTAAATAAGACCAAAACCTTTAATGGTTCGTAAGGATGAAGGAGATGAGCAACTTGAAAACAGTTGTGGTAATCGGTGGAGGCATTACAGGTCTTTGCACCATGCATTATTTACAAAAACAAAAAAGAGAAAAAAATTTAGATATTCAACTTATACTTGTTGAAAAAAATGAGTTTCTAGGTGGTAAAATCCACTCGGTATATGACAATGGCTTCATTATGGAAACAGGAGCGGATTCTATTGTGGCACGACATAAGAGTGTAATGCCACTTGTTGAAGAGCTAGGCCTAGAAGATGAGTTAGTTTATAACGGTACAGGTATTTCCTATATATATACAAACAATACATTGCATGCAATACCAACTGATAGTGTCTTTGGTATTCCGACAACAATTGAATCACTTAATAGTAGTACACTTGTTTCGACGGAAGGAAAACAAGAAGCATTAAAAGACTTAGAATTACCAAATGATCGCTTCACAAAGGATAGTTCGATAGGCGAGTTCCTTGAATATTTCTTAGGAAAAGAATTAGTTGAAAAACAAATTGCACCTGTACTTTCTGGTGTATATTCAGGAGACTTATATAAATTAACAATGGCATCTACATTACCATATCTGCTTGATTATAAAGAACAATATGGCAGTATTATAAAAGGATTTGGAGCAAACCTTGAGCAATTCCAAAAATCAGCAGACAAAAAATTCATTTCGTTTCAAAATGGCCTATCCCAATTAATTGATCGTTTAGAAGAAACATTAACAGATGTAGAAATAGTAAAGGGTGTAACAACAACCAATATTGCAAAGCAAGATCACCAATATATTTGCTCATTTGATGGGCATGATGATATTACGTGTGATTTTGTAGTGCTATCTACTCCACATGCTGTGACAAGTAAAATTTTAAATGATCAAGAAATAGATGAAGAACTGGATGCCATTAAAAATGCATCAATTATTGCGATTTATGTAGGATTTAATATCCCTGATAAGAGGTTACCAGCTGATGGTACAGGTTTTATTGTTTCTGAAAATAACAATGTAAATTGTAATGCTTGCACGTGGACAAGCCGTAAATGGAAACATACATCTAAATCAGGAAATTTACTTGTTCGTATGTTCTATAAAAGTACAAATCCGATTTTCGAGGAATTAAAAAACAAAAGCGAAGATGAATTAACGGCTATAGCATTAAATGATATTAAAAAATCACTAAAAATAATGGGCGAGCCGTCTGCAGTTAATGTCACAAAGTGGAATGATTTGATGCCTGTTTATGGTATGGGGCATGCTGCAATCGTAGATTCTCTAAACAATCAATTAGAAGAAAAATATTCAAATGTTATTTTAGCCGGCTGTTCCTATTATGGTGTTGGAATCGGAAACTGTATTCAAAATGGATACGATACAGCCAAAAAAATTGCCAATCTATTAGGATAAAATTTACGAAAGCAAGAGGGTAAGAAAGGGGCTGATCATTTTAATGATAAGAAAATTAGTTCTAGTATTCGGTATACTATTTCTCTTAATTGGCCTGTTATTATCTTTTCAAAAACCAATCATGAGTTACCTTGTTGCCAATATGTCAAAAGAGGCCATTCAAAAGCCCAAAGTTGAACAACCAAAAGCTACTCCTAATTCAACTTTTGATTTTGCTGCAGTAAAAAATGTAAAATTGCAAGATGTCCTAGCTGCCCAAACCAAAAAGAAAGACGTCCAAGCAATTGGTGCCATAAGTGCCCCAAATGTTCAAATGCAGCTACCTATTGTTTATGGAATCTCGAGCGTTAATTTAACGATTGGAGCGGGAACCATGAAAAAAGACCAAGTAATGGGGCAGGGTAACTATGCTTTAGCCGCTCATAATATGAATGATAACAAAACACTATTCAGCCCATTAGCAAAAGTAAAAAAAGGCATGAACGTCTATATAACTGACTTCAAAAATATTTATGAATATAAAATTTCTGATGTTTTCATTGTAGAACCTACTCAAGTGGATGTAATTGATGACAAAGTAAATCAAAAACTAATAACGCTTGTTACTTGTAATAGTGATGGATCAAAACGAGTCATTATCCGCGGCTCACTTCTTAAAATATTTGCATACTCAGACGATACTTCCGTTTTTAAAATAAGCTAGCTATATGGAGTTATCCAATAAGACTATAATAAGTTTAAATGATAAATCTGCTTTTCTATTCTCGATAGAAGGGCAGATTTTTTACTTTTTTATTAAGTAAGTTTTGTGATTTTTCCAAATTGTCTTGACGTTAAAAGAAGAAAGGAGTATGATTCTTTTAATTATTCTAAAAATTTAATAGTGATTCTTATCAAGAGAAGCCGAGGGACTGGCCCAATGAAGCTTCAGCAACCAGCCAAAAGTTTGGTCAGGTGCTAATTCCAGTGGGTAATCCTGTAGATAAGAAGGAGCATAACATTAGAAATTACAAACCTTCTTATTTTGATGTAAGAAGGTTTTTTATTTTTGAAAAGTTCGCCTGCTAAGAATAGAAAGGATGGATTGTATGGGACTATTAGAGAAACTTCAATCGCAAGTACTAACAGCGGATGGAGCAATGGGAACGTTATTATATTCATATGGAATTGACTACTGTTATGAGGAACTAAATATAAAAAAGCCAGAAATCATTGCAAATATACATCAGCAATATATCGATGCTGGAGCAGATATCATTCAAACCAATACCTATACAGCGAATGCAATCAAGCTTGAACGATATGGCTTGGAAAACTCAGTAAGGGAGTTTAATGAAAGTGCCATTCAAATTGCTAAAAAGGTTGCTTCAAAACAGGGGCAGTTTGTACTAGGAACGATTGGTGGTATTCGCGGTGTACGTAAAAGTGATGCAACATTAGATGAAATCATTCAATCATTGGATGAGCAAGCAGGTTATTTACTAGCAGGTGATCCAGACGGACTTTTGCTAGAAACGTATTATGATTTTGAAGAACTGATGGCTGCGGTGAAACACTTACGTAAAATAACGAATATTCCGATTATCTCTCAAGTATCCATGCACGAACCAGGTATACTGCAAAATGGCTTGACGTTAAACGATGCTCTGCATCAGTTGGAAGCAATAGGTGCAGATATCGTAGGTGTCAATTGTCGCCTAGGTCCTCATCACACAATCCAAGCTTTTGAAGATGTTGAACTCCCATCAACAGCATTCCTTTCTGCATATCCAAATGCAAGCTTACTAGATGTAGAAGATGGCAAAGTCGTATATGAATCTGAAGCAGATTACTTTGGTCGTTCTGCTATATTATTACGTGACCAAGGGGTGCGTTTAATAGGGGGATGCTGTGGTACAACGCCTAAGCATATCGAAGCCGTAAAAAAACGTCTTGCAGATTTACCGCCGATCCATCATAAAGTCGTTCAGAAAAAAGAAGTTATTAAGATTAAAGAAGCAGCCAAAAGCAGCTATGAACCACTACATGAAAAGGCAAAAAGAGAACGTTCTATTATTGTCGAGCTAGATACGCCAAGACATTTGGATTTTGAAAAATTCGTAGAAGGATCAAAAGCTTTATATGAAGCTGGGGCTGATGCAGTAACGATGGCAGATAATTCTCTTGCTTCACCTCGTATTAGTAATATGGCAATGGGGTCTATCTTAAAATTAAATCATAACGTACGTCCACTTGCTCACATTACTTGCCGAGATCGGAACTTAATCGGTTTACAATCACATTTAATGGGTTTAAATGCATTAGGTATTCATGATATTTTAGCGGTCACTGGAGATCCAACAAAGGTAGGGGATTTCCCAGGTGCAACAAGTGTGTACGATGTTTCCAGTCTTGAACTTTTGCAGCTAATTAAAAATTTAAACGAAGGAATATCTTTCTCAGGGAAGCCACTACGAAAAAAAGCAAATTTCTCAGTAGCATCAGCTTTTAATCCAAATGTGCGAGTAGTCGAACGCGCTGTAGGTCGTTTAGAGAAGAAAATAGAAGCAGGAGCAGACTATTTTATCACACAGCCTGTTTATAGTAAGGAAAAAATTATTGAAATTTATGAGGCGACAAAACATTTAGAGACACCTATTTTCATCGGTATTATGCCACTTACTAGTATACGGAATTCTGAGTTTTTACATCATGAAGTTCCAGGTATTAAGCTTTCAGAAGAAGTTTTAGAACGTATGAGAGCAACAGGGGAAGACAAAGAAGCTGCACAAGCAGAAGGGATAGCAATTGCGAAAGAGTTAATTGATACGGCAGCTAAATTGTTCAATGGTATTTACTTAATCACACCATTCATGCGATATGAAATGTCAATTGAATTGATGAACTATATCCATATACTAGACAACAAAAGAGAGGAAGAAAACAACTATGTCAAAGCATCTTATTGAGGAACGGCTGGAAAATCATATATTAGTGCTAGACGGTGCTATGGGCACCATGTTACAAAATGCAAATTTGACAGCAGATGATTTTGGTGGTGAAGCGTTTGAAGGGTGTAATGAATATTTGAACATTACGCGTCCAGACGTTGTTGAATCGATTCACCGTGCTTATCTTGAAGCAGGTTCAGATGTTATCAGTACAAATACATTTGGTGGCACACCAGTTGTTTTAAATGAATATAATCTTGGGTCTCGTGCAGAGGAGATTAATAAAAAGGCAGTAGAAATCGCAAAAAAAGTTGCCAGTGAATATTCAACGCAAGAATGGCCACGTTTTGTGGCTGGTGCAATGGGGCCAACTACAAAAACGTTATCTGTTACAGGCGGTATTTCCTTCGATGAGTTGCAACATGACTTTTATGTACAGGCAAAAGGCTTAATTGAAGGTGGAGCCGATGTACTATTGTTGGAAACAAGTCAAGATATGCTCAATGTAAAAGCAGGTACGCTCGGAATTAAGCAAGCCTTCGATGAATTACATAAAAAAATACCAGTGATGATTTCTGGAACCATCGAACCGATGGGGACAACACTTGCTGGTCAAGGAATCGAAGCTTTCTATATTTCAATTGAACATATTAAACCACTTTCTGTTGGCTTAAACTGCGCAACAGGTCCGGAATTTATGACAGACCATCTACGTACACTATCTGAAATTGCAACAAGTTATATCAGTTGTTATCCGAATGCAGGTTTACCAGATGAAGAAGGGCATTATCATGAAACACCAGAAACATTATCTAAAAAACTTGCAGGTTTTGCTGATAAAGGATGGTTGAATTTTGTAGGTGGGTGTTGCGGTACCACACCTGCTCACATCCGTGCAATACGAGAAGTAGTGAAGGACCGCAAACCACGTAAAAAACCAAGCCAGGAGCATGGTCACGTTGTTTCTGGGATTGATTCTTTAGTATATGACGATTCAATGCGTCCATTGTTTGTAGGAGAAAGAACGAATGTCATTGGCTCACGTAAATTTAAACGCCTCATTATTGAAGAAAAGTATGAAGAAGCTGCTGAAATTGCTCGTGCTCAAGTAAAAAATGGGGCACATGTCATTGATATTTGTTTAGCAAACCCTGACCGCGATGAGTTAGAGGATATGAGAAACTTTATGCAAGAGGTAGTGAAAAAAGTGAAAGTACCTCTTGTCATTGACTCAACTGATGACAAAGTCATTGAAGAAGCTTTGAAATATTCACAAGGTAAAGCAATTATCAATTCCATAAACCTTGAAGATGGTGAAGATCGCTTTGAAGCGGTACTACCAATCGTAAAAAAATATGGTGCATCCGTTGTAGTCGGAACAATTGATGAGAAAGGGATGGCAGTTGATCGAAATCGTAAGTTAGAAGTTGCGAAGCGTTCTTATGATTTGCTTGTCAATAAATGGGGTCTTGCACCAGAAGATATCATTTTCGATCCTCTAGTATTCCCAGTTGGAACAGGTGATGAACAGTATATCGGTTCAGCTGTTGAAACAATCGAGGGAATTCGTTTGATTAAAGAAAATCTACCAAGAGCTTTGACCATTCTAGGAGTAAGTAACGTTTCATTTGGTTTGCCTCCAGTTGGACGCGAAGTATTAAATGCTGTGTATTTATATAACTGTACACAAGCTGGTCTTGATTATGCCATTGTTAATACTGAAAAGCTTGAACGTTATGCTTCAATTCCAGAAAAAGAAATTAAATTGGCAAATGATTTATTGTTTGAAACAAACAATCAAACATTAGCAGATTTTACTGATTTTTATCGTGATAAAAAGAAAGAAAAAACAGAAGCTGATATTCCAAAAACAGTTCCAGAACGTTTATCTTATTATATTTTAGAGGGTACAAAGGAAGGGCTTATTCCAGATTTACAAGCTGCATTAGGGCTATACGATACACCACTTGATATTATTAATGGTCCGTTGATGGCTGGTATGGCTACAGTAGGTAAGCTCTTCAATGAGAATCAACTAATTGTTGCAGAAGTGTTGCAATCTGCAGGTGTGATGAAAGCCGCAGTTTCCTTCCTAGAAGACTTCATGGAGAAAAAAGAGGATGATACAGGGAAAGGAAAGGTAGTCCTAGCCACTGTAAAAGGGGATGTTCATGATATAGGCAAAAACCTAGTTGATATTATTTTAAGTAATAATGGCTACAAAGTAATTGACTTAGGGATTAAAGTTGCTCCACAAGATTTAATAGAGGCGATTCGTAAAGAAAAGCCAGATATCATCGGTTTGTCAGGTTTGTTAGTAAAATCAGCACAGCAAATGGTCATTACAGCGCAAGATTTTAAAGAAGCGCAAATAGATACACCAATCCTTGTAGGAGGTGCGGCACTATCTCGGAAATTTACCGATACGAAAATTGCTGCTGAGTATGATGGCCCTGTGCTTTATGCAAAAGACGCAATGCAAGGACTAGACCTTGCGAATCGTCTACAAAGTAATGATAAAGAAAATTTGTTGCATGAATTACATGAATCTCAAGAAAAACGGTTAGCGCAAGAAGCGAGAAGGAGCGAGAGAACAGCAGTAGCAGTTGCACCAAGACCTGTAAAAACTGTTCGCTCAGATGTACCTGTTTTTGTACCACAAGATTTAAATAGACATGTGATGAGGGATTATTCTGTTGCGCATCTTCAACCATATGTCAATATGAGAACATTGATTGGCCATCATCTTGGATTGAAAGGGTATAATGATGAAATGCTTACAAAAGGAGATGAACGGGCTGTAGAGCTCTATGAATTGGTTACTGGATTTTTGAATGCAAATATCTTGAGTCCATCCGCTTTGTATCAATTCTTCCCAGCACAATCAGACGGAGATGATGTGATAATCTATGATCCAAGTGATGCAAAAACGGAAATAGAGCGTTTTACATTCCCACGTCAAAATAAAAAGCCATTTTTATGCTTGGCAGATTTCTTAAAATCAGTCGACAGTGGCGAAATGGATTATGTAGGATTTATGCAATTAACAGCTGGTCATGGCGTTCGTGAAGCAGCTACTCGCTTGAAAGAACAAGGGAAATTCTTAGAAAGTCATGCATTGCAAGCAACGGCTCTAGAACTTGCAGAAGGATTTGCAGAACGAATTCACCAAGAAATGCGTGATTTTTGGGGCTTCCCAGACGCAACGGATTTCACGATGCGTGATCGATTTGCGGCTAAATACCAAGGACAACGCTTCTCCTTCGGTTACCCTGCATGTCCAAACTTAGAAGATCAAGAAAAGCTATTTAAGCTTATTAAGCCAGAAGATATCGGCGTTCAATTGACAGATGGATTTATGATGTCACCAGAAGCATCCGTATCTGCTATTGTCTTCGCTCATCCAGACGCACGTTATTTTAATGTAGAATAGATAAAAAAGTAGGCGCCTTCCAAGCAATGAATGCTTAAAAGGTGCCTTTCTTTTGATTATGATTGATTCACTATTAAGACCATTGTTTTCGCATATTAGCTGAAGGAATGTTCAGCTCATCCCGATATTTGCTAATGGTTCTTCTTGCTATTTGAATCGCGTGTTCTGTATTAAAATAATCAGCAATTTTTTGATCGGAATATGGCTTTTGCTTGTTTTCTTTTAAGATAAATTGCTTTAATAATGATTTCACTTTCTCTTGAGAGATCGCATGACCATTCTTTGTTTCTACTTTTGATGTAAAGAGAGCTTTTAATTCAAGTGTCCCATTAGGCGTTTGAATATATTTATTGGATGTTGCTCGACTTACTGTTGATTCATGCATCTCAATTTCATCTGCTATTTCTTTTAAGGTTAGTGGTGTAAGTTCATAAAGTCCTTTTTTAAAAAATGCAAATTGCTTTTTGAGTAATACATGCATAATTTTAATAATGGTATTACGGCGTTGCTCAATACTGCTAACAAGCCATTGATAGTTTTTATAATGTTGATTTATATACTTTTGATCATCGCGATTGGTTGTAGGCAATGTTAAGTATTGGTTATTCAATCCAATTTGCGGTAAATAGCGATCGTTAAGATAGAAAATAAATTCATTTTGATGTTCTTCGACTATTATATCGGGTCGTATATATTCTGTGCTCCCTATTGACATAAACGAACAAGGCTTTGGAGCTAACGATAATATGAGTTCGTTTAATTGTTGTACTTCAGGAATAGAGCATTTCAACATTTTGGAAATCCGTTTCCATTTCTTTTCAGCAAGTAATGGTAAATACTTTTCGATTAATTCTTGTAAAATCGGTAGCTGCGGATAACGATGTTGACATTGTAACACAAGACATTCTTCAATATTCCTCGCACCCACTCCACTAGGGCCAATTTGTTGTAGTAATGCAATTCCTTTTGAAAGGTCTTCAGAGGAATAGCCGGAAACTGAATCTTCTAATTCCAAATAACCATGATCGTTTAAATTATTAATAATGTATTTTAATAACGTTATGGTAGAGGCTTCTTTAAAATTTAAATTGACCATTCGTAACATTTGATCTCTAAAATTTTCTTCAATAGGTCTTGTAACATCTGTTGGGTGATTTATGGCATGGCTCCTTTGAAAAGAAGGTAGCTTTTCAATTTGATTAGTATGGCTTGGTTCAATTAGTTCAATTAATGGGTTTTCAAGTTCTTGCTGACGGATAAATTGTTCTAAGTCGTCAGTTGAGTATTGAAGTAATTCAATAGACAACTTAAGTTGAGTTGTCATTAAAAGTTTTAATTCTTGCCTTTGTTGCATGATCAGTTCCATTACAAACTCCCCCTTATGTAACGCTCATCCTGAAAGACATTATTATTCTAATAAAAACCAAAAAAATCTTCTATATGTATTAAATATTATACTTTATGTACTTTCTGATTGGAACAGACAAGGAATTTAACTGGCGTGAAAAAAATTCACTTCTGGAATTACAGCCGCGATTATAAGCTATTAGGAGCGGGTATATGATAGATGTCATATGTTCGTTATGACATCTATGTCTGTATAGAATTTGGCTAAGGGCTTATGATAAATTCAGTTACAAAAGTTGGAGGGGATACTTTTGACAGATCGTGAGAAGACATTACAGCTAAGAAAAGCTATTACACCATATGCAAAATCTGATACGAAAAAAAGTATTATGCAGATTGTAAATACAATTCCGCCACTGATCGCATTGTGGATTGCTGCATACATCGTGTTACCGTACACTACGTTAGGATCTATTGCATTAAGTGTAATTGCAGCAGGATTTGTTGTTCGTACGTTTATAATATTCCATGATTGTACACATGGATCTTTCTTTAAAAACAAAAAAGCCAATGATATCGTTGGATTAATAACAGGGGTCATTACATTATTTTCATACGAAAAATGGAAAAGAGAGCATATGATTCATCATGCTTCAAGTTCCAATTTAGATAAACGAGGAATCGGTGACATTTGGGTCATGACAGTGGATGAATATTTGAAAGCCTCTAAATGGCAACGTTTCTGCTATAGAGCATATCGTAACCCATTGGTCATGTTTGGATTAGGACCATTATATTTAGTGCTTGTTTCAAGTAGATTTAATCTTAAAGATGCAAAGAAAAAAGAACGAATCAATACGTATATATCTAATTTGCTAATTGTCGCTTTAGCTACAGGCATTATTTTGGTAACAAATATACAATCGTTTATACTTGTACATGGAGTAACCATGTTCGTAGCAGGTGCATTAGGAATCTGGTTGTTCTTCATTCAACATACATTTGAAGATTCATATTTTGAAAATGAAAATGAATGGGATTATGTGAAAGCTGCTGTTGAAGGAAGTTCATATTATAAATTACCAGTCATTTTACAATGGGTAACAGGTAATATTGGTTTCCACCATGTGCATCACTTAGCACCAAGAGTACCAAACTATAAACTAGAGGAAGCACATAAAAAGACACCACCACTACAACGTGCTACAACGATTACAATTAAGACAAGCTTACAATCATTACGCTATAAATTATATGATGCACCACATAAAACCTTTATTACATTCAAAGAAGTAAAAAGTCTTGTAGCAAAAAATAATTGCGAATCTAAAATACCTAAAGTAACAGTTGAAAAGGTAAGTTAAAAAAAGATGGAGTTATCCTAAAATAAGGATAGCTCCTTTTCTAAACTTTATAGTCACATTTGTTCATACTATAATGAAAGTACATAAATTCAGGTAAAAATTTCAAGGGAAGTGGTCAAGATGATAAAAGTTGTTATTGCTGAAGACCAAGGAATGCTGCTTGGAGCTTTGAAATCATTGATTAATATGGAAGATGATATGGAGGTTGTGGGAGTTGGCCATAATGGGATAGATGCGCTAAAGCTTGTTAAACAATACCATCCTGATATTGTCATTATGGATATCGAAATGCCTGAGAAAACAGGGCTAGATGCTGCAGAAGAGCTAAAAGAGACAGATAGTAAAGTAATCATTTTAACAACCTTTGCAAGACCTGGATATTTTGAACGAGCAAGAAAAGCTGGGGTAAGGGGGTATTTGTTAAAGGATAGCCCTATTGAAGAATTGGTAAATGCCATTCGCGTCATCATGGATGGTCGTAGAATATTTGCACCAGAGCTGATTGATATTGTCTATGAAGAACAAAGTGAAAATCCTTTAACCGATCGCGAGAGTGAAGTATTAGATCTTGTCTCAAAAGGAAAAACGACAAAAGAAATCGCGAATGAGTTATACCTATCCCCAGGAACAGTCCGAAATTATATATCAACAATCTTAGACAAATTAGATGTAAGTAACCGCATCGAAGCCATAGCAAGATTCAAAGAAAAAGGTTGGAATAAATAAGTGCTGAGCGGCTCGTTCTAGGCCTGACAAGCGACTGGAGGGCCTATTTCAAGGAAGATAGCCTAAGAACGCCGCGTCCTGCGACAACGGCTATCGGGATCACATCCTGTGAACCCTCGAAGGCCTAGCTGCTGAAGCCGGATAAAAATAAGTGCTGAACGCGCTCGTTTCAATGAAACCACAAAAAATCCGGATTCGCTTTCTAGATAGAAGCGAATCCGGATTTTATTTTTTTATTTATACTATCTACGTTTTGTTAATCGGCCAAGTGCAAATCCTGCTGCTAATACTCCGAGGATGGTATTTGTTTTCTTATTGAATACTTGTTTTACAACAAGTTCGATATTTTGTGGGCGTTCTGCTAATCGGCGCATAAAGTAGCCGTACCAATCTTCTCCAAATGGTACATAAGTGCAGAAGTTATAACCTTCTTTAGCAAGTTCTAGTTGCATATCGCGGCGGAAGCCGTATAACATTTGGAATTCGTATTTTTCCTTTGGAATATTATGAAATGCGATAAATTTCTTAATATGCTGAATGATATGATGATCATGTGTTGCAATGGAAGTAAATTTACCATTCAATAAATGGTATTCTAATAATTCTATGTAGTTTTTGTCGATATCTTCTTTTGATTGATATGCGACATCACTAGGCTCTTTATAAGCACCTTTAACGATACGTAAACGATAGTTTTTGAATTTTTGAATGTCATCTTTTGCACGGAAGAAGTAAGCTTGAATAACCGTACCAATATTATCGTGTTCTTTAGATAATTCTTCTAGTAAATCAAATGATGGTTGTAGTCTGTCGTAGTTTTCCATATCAAAGTTGACGAAAATACCGTAATGATCTGCTCGTTCAACGATTTCTCTTAAATTGTCATAGCAAAAATCATAGTCGATATCCAATCCTAATTGAGAAGGTTTTAAAGAAATATGCGCATCAACACCATTTTCATGGATGGCTTCGATAACCGCTAGTATTTGATCCTTAGCTTTAGTTGCTTCAGATTTTTCATGAACAAATTCTCCTAAATTGTCGACAGTACATGAAATTCCATGTGAATTTAATTCTTTAATACTTTCGATTACTTCTTCGACGTTAGTTCCTGCAACTACACTAGCAGCTCCCATTTTCAATCCATATTTTTTAGCATTGTTATTTAAAAACTGGTTTTCAGATAATGCAATAAAGAAATCTTTAAGAGACATATACCATTCCCCCTTGCTTATGAATTGTTTTTTCTCGATTATATCATAATTGATAGAAAAGTCATTTAATTCATAAGTTTCGAAGTAAATAGTATTTTAGAATTTTCGGTGGTTTATGTTCATAGAGTTTCTTTCCTATATTAGGTGTAGTTGCCATTACATTTCAAAGAGTTTAGGAAGATATAGGAATAAATAAGAACTTTCCTTTACAAAAAGGTGAATTTATTGAATGGTCGAAAATTAGGGTATATGATGGAGAGGTAACAAAGTGATGTGAGACAACTTGCGCTATTAGACTAAGTTGTGTCGAATTTTGTTGCTTTTTATGAAAAATGAGTTGCATTAACACAAATATATATGTAACTTAGTATTGAGGTACAAAATAAATGTTATGACACAAAAGGCGTTTTCCCTACATGGAATAGGGAAGACGTTTTTTTGTGCTTGAAATAATTATTCACCGCCACGATTAAATGCCACATACATAAAATGTTAAAATTTTCCCTTCAGCATTTGCATTCGGCTATTGAAAAGAGTGGGATACGATAAAAAGCCAAGTAAGATACTTGATACGCTAGCGGTTGTTAATAATACAAATATGATTAAAAGTTGGAACTGTACAGCTTGTATAGGGTCAGCACCTGCAATAATTTGACCGCTCATCATGCCAGGTAATTGCACCAAGCCAATTGTTTTTTGGCTTTCAATTGTAGGAATCATACTTGCTTTGATGGCGTCAATTAGTTGTTTTTGGATTGCTTGTTTTGGTGTGCCGCCAAGAGACAATATAAGTTCTGTTTCATCTCGATGAGCCTCAATTTCTGATTGAAATCGATTTAGGAAAAGAATGGATAAGACCATAGAATTTCCAATCGCCATCCCACTAATCGGGATAATATATTGAGCTTTAGCTGGCACAATATGAAAACCTAGTAAAATGGATTGTACAATGACTTCTACTGTGATCATGGTAAGGGCAACTTTCCATGTAATGCCATGAATTTTTTTACCTTTTTTTCTGGCATTAGCTGAAGCAGTAACAATCATTAATGTAATCATCATCAGTATGTAAAGTACGCTATCAGATTCGAATACAAATTTTAAGATATATCCAACTGCTAATAGCTGAATAATTGAACGGACTGTAGAAATGATTGTATCTTTTTCTAATCCGAGATGTAGTGTTTTAGAAAGAATTAATGGGATCAAAACAAATAATAATGTCAAAGAAAGTGTTGCATAACTCATTCACTTACCCCCTCTATGAAGCGTTTTACGATATCTTTGGTTGGGTTCGTTAGGAATGTACTTTTACCTGTTTCAACAACTTGTCCATTCATCATGGCCCAAGTATAATGACCAATTCTAATAGCTTGTTCTATATTATGTGTAATCCAAATCATTGTTACTTTATATTTCTGGTTAATTTTCACAATCAGTTCTTCCACTTCTTTAGCAGAAGTCCTGTCTAATGCAGATGTAATTTCATCTAACAATAAAATATCTGATTTATTGACAAGGGTTCTAGCAATGGAAACGCGTTGACGTTGGCCGCCTGATAAATCGGCAGCATTCTTATCAAGAAACGATTCATCTAATCCGACATCTTCTAAAAAAGAAATAGCCTCAGAGCGAGTTAGTGATAACTTTTGTAATGATTTGGGCAAAGCTAGATTTGTATACACGGTTCCTTTCACCATAGGCGCAGCTTGCAATGCGATTCCAACGCGTCGCCGTAAAGATACAGGGTTAATCGTGGTTAATGGGTTTATTTTCTATATAAATTTCACCTGAAGTAGGAGAGTTTAATCCATTACATAGTTTTAGCAAAGTTGTTTTACCAGCACCAGAAGGACCAACAAGTGTAGTAATTTCGCCTGCAGGAAAAGAACCAGTAATTTGGTGCAAAATTTTCTGACCATCTACTTCAAATTCTACATTCTGAAAATGAATAGCAGGCTGATAAATCGAATTCATATGAACGCTCCTTTCGAAAAGAAATTCCCTACATTATACTGTACCATAATTAGAAAACCACTCACTTCCACGTGAATCTAATTGATAAGTATTTTATAATTTACTTATGATAAGAAAATACCATTATCATAATGGAGGATTTATGATGGAAAATATATATTGGACTGCATTCCAAGAACAAGATTGGACAATTGTTATTGCAGCAACAGAAAAAGGCTTAAGCTATGTAGGCACATCATTGGATGAAGTCGAAGCTTGGTGTAAGAAACATTATAAGGATGCGAATTTAATAGAAGACAATGAGAAAACATCCGTTTACAAAAATCAATATAAAGAATACTTCGCCGGAAAGAGATCCACATTTGACTTCCCGTTAGATTTACAAGGGACGGAATTTCAAAAACAAGTATGGCATGCATTACTTCAAATCCCATTTGGGAAAACAACTTGCTATTCAGAAATCGCAAATATGATTAACAATCCAAAAGCTGTACGAGCAGTAGGTGGGGCGATTGGCGCAAACCCAATTCTAGTAGCAGTGCCATGTCACCGTATAATAGGGAAAAATGGTAGATTAACAGGCTTTAGTTCAGGCATTCCATTAAAAAAGGCATTGTTAGATATAGAGCATGTAGCTTATAAAGATTAATAACATTATTGAAATGGAACTGAGCTTTGACTTCTGCTCGCTTAGCACGATTACGAAGCAGATTCCACTTCAACCTAATCAAAAATTAGTATTATTATAATATTTTTTTACATCTATTCCTATCTGCTATTTTTGACATTAAACAGATAAGAAATCAAAGACCAAAACCTGAATGGATTTGTTAGACTTTTCAAATTATAATTGGTAACCTAATCCTAATAAATCAACAATATAACCAAAAAGCTTTACATTAATCATGACTTCAAATAGGTTCTTAGGACATATTTATAAAGTAAATAGTGTATACTATTTCTATTAAGACGTTGGAAGAAGGGACTAAGTATGAAATCAAAATATCCAGACGATAGCCTAGCGCTACATACAGATTTATATCAAATTAATATGGCAGAATCCTATTGGGCAGATGGAATACATAATCGAAAAGCAGTATTTGAATTGTATTTTAGAAAATTACCTTTTGGAAATGGTTACGCTATATTTGCTGGCCTAGAAAGAATGCTGGAATATTTGCGCGATTTCCACTTCAGTGAATCTGACTTAGAGTATTTAAAAGAAGAAGTAGGTTATAGTCAGGATTTCATTGATTACTTAGGAAATCTACGTTTTACTGGTAATGTTTACTCAATGATTGAAGGGGAACTTGTTTTTGGTAAAGAACCAATTGTTCGAATCGAGGCCCCTTTAGTTGAAGCTCAATTAGTTGAAACTGCATTACTTAATATCGTGAACTATCAAACATTAATAGCAACAAAAGCAAGTCGCATTAAACATGTTGTCAAAGATGATACTATAATGGAATTTGGTACTCGCCGTGCACAAGAAATGGATGCTGCTATATGGGGAACTAGAGCTTCTATTATTGGTGGATTTGATGCAACAAGTAATGTGAGAGCAGGTAAATTATTTGATATACCAGTTGCCGGCACCCATGCCCATTCAATGGTACAAGCATATAAAAGTGATTATGAAGCTTTCCATGCCTATGCACGTCGACATAAAGACTGTGTTTTCCTAGTGGATACCTATGATACATTAAAATCTGGCGTCCCAACTGCGATTAAAGTAGCTAAAGAATTAGGTGATCAAATCAACTTCTTAGGTATCAGACTAGATAGTGGGGATATTGCTTTCTTATCAAAAGCTGCTCGCAAAATGCTAGATGATGCAGGTTTCCCGAATGCTAAAATTGTTGCTTCTAATGATTTAGATGAATACACCATTTTAAACTTGCAGGCTCAAGGTGCGAAAGTAGACCAATGGGGAATTGGTACAAAGTTAATAACTGCCTATGATCAACCAGCATTAGGTGCAGTATATAAACTCGTTTCCTTAGAAAATGCAAATGGCAAAATGCAAGATCGTATTAAAATATCTGCGAATGCCGAAAAAGTGACAACGCCAGGATTGAAAAATGTTTATCGAATTATTGACATCGAAAATGGTAAAGCACAAGGTGACTATGTCACGATGCATGATGAAAATCCCGAATCTGAAGAACGTATTAAAATGTTCCACCCTGTCCATACATTTATTTCAAAATTTGTTACAAACTTTACTGCTAAAAATCTTCATACAAAAGTAATTGAAAATGGCGAAGTTATTTACGAAAGTCCTTCAGTACAAGAAATGAAAGCATATGCTCGTGAAAATCTAGATTTACTATGGGATGAATATAAACGTTCATTAAATCCAGAAGAATATCCAGTCGATCTAAGCCAAAAATGTTGGGACAATAAAATGCGAAATATTGAAGAAGTCAAAGAATTTGTTCAAGAAATCGATTCATGAACAGGGGAGGCTATAATGACTTTACAACAACAAATTATAAATGAATTACACGTACTTCCTACAATTGATCCAAAAGAGGAAATTCGCAAATCAGTCGATTTACTTAAAGAATATGCTAAAAAGCATACGTTTTTAAAAGGCTTTGTACTTGGCATATCAGGTGGGCAAGACTCAACTTTAACTGGTAAACTTGCACAAATTGCTGTAGATGAGTTAAATGAAGAAGCAGGTGAAAATCAATATTCATTCTGGGCCGTCCGCTTACCATATGGTGTACAAGCTGATGAACAAGATTGCCAAGATGCTATTGATTTTATCAAACCAACTATTGTATATACAGTCAATATTAAGCCAGCAGTAGATGCGGGTGTGCAATCGCTAAAAGTTGCTGGGATTGAGCTTTCTGATTTTCTAAAAGGCAACGAAAAAGCACGTGAACGTATGAAAGTCCAGTATGCAATTGGCGCACATAATAGTGCAATCGTGTTAGGAACAGACCATGCTGCTGAAGCGATTACAGGCTTCTATACAAAATATGGTGATGGTGGTGCGGACATCACACCAATTTTCCGTTTAAACAAACGACAAGGAAAGGCATTGTTAGCTGAACTAGATTGTCCAAAACATCTATATGAAAAAACACCGACAGCAGATTTGGAAGAAAATCGCCCTTCATTACCAGATGAAGAAGCACTTGGCGTTACCTATGATCAAATCGATGATTATTTAGAAGGTAAAGAAATCGATGAAGCTGCTCGTGAAAAAATAGAAGAACGTTTTCTAAACTCAAGACACAAACGCCATCTACCAATCACAATATTTGATGATTTTTGGAAATAGTTAAAAGGCTGCCCTAAAGTGAATTGTTCAATCACTTTTAGGGCAGTTTTTTAATATTAGTTTAATTGAGAAAAAATTTATGCATGAAATTCGTCAAAAAAAGAAATAAGAGTAATAACGAATAAAAACACGACTACTAATCAGGTCGTGTTTTTTATAGGCGTTAAAATGAGTCATGTTATAATAATGCTAATTGAGAAAATAAAAGATAAAAATATTAAAAGTTAACTTAACAGGAGGACATCTTAATGGAGACACAGCAAAAGCTACAATCCATCATCAAGAATATTGAAAAAGTGATGATTGGTAAAAGACATATCGCTGAACTTAGTGTTGTAGCATTATTAGCAGAAGGGCATGTTTTGCTTGAAGATGTACCTGGGGTTGGGAAAACCGTGATGGTACGTGCACTTGCAAAATCAATAAGTGCTAATTTCAAACGTATACAGTTTACTCCAGATTTACTCCCATCAGATGTAATTGGTGTATCTATTTATAATCCGAAAGATATGGAATTCCATTTTCACCCAGGCCCAATCATGGGGAATATTGTACTGGCAGACGAGATTAACCGTACATCACCCAAAACGCAATCAGCTCTATTAGAAGGAATGGAAGAAGCAGCTGTAACGATTGAAGGAGAGACAGTTCCAATTCCAAAACCTTTCTTTGTCATGGCTACTCAAAATCCCATTGAATATGAAGGGACTTATCCACTTCCTGAAGCACAGTTGGATCGTTTCTTATTGAAGATGAAAATGGGTTATCCAAACCATGATGATGAAATAGAAGTATTGAGAAGAGCAGAAGGTACTCGTCCAATTGAATCGTTAGAATCGGTAGTTACTTTAGAAGAGATAAAAGAATTACAGCGAGAAGCAAAGGCAGTTCATGTAGATGAGCTGGTTAAAGGATATATTGTGGACCTTGCAAGAGCTACACGTAATCATCAATATATTTATTTAGGTGCAAGTCCTCGTGGCTCCATTGCATTGATGAAAGCATCACAAGCTTATGCATTACTTAAAGGACGTAAATATGTTTCTCCAGATGATATTCAATTTTTAGCGCCATTTGTTTTCGCGCATCGTCTTATTTTGAAACCTGAGGCACGCTATGATGGAATTACATCTGAAGAGATTATTGGACGAATTATTATAAATACTCCTGTACCAATCAAAAGGACATCGAGATGATGAAGAGATATAAAGCAAAATGGCTAACGCAAGCTATTACGCGTTTCGTAATGGTTGTTATCTTACTAGCTGTTTCAATTTGCTTTGCATTGATGCAAGGTGGATTTGTTAGTTGGTTTATCTTCTTTACGTTTTTACCTTTTGCTCTTTATTCGATTATGTTATTTTTTGTGCCTTTAAAGTCATTCACTGTTGAAAGAACGATGATTTCTGGTCATTTAAACAAAAGCGATACACTACAGATGATGGTGACATTAAGGCGAAAATCTCATTTTCCTTTACTCTATACTGTCATACAGGAAAGCATGCCATCTGAGAATTTCAACGATAATGCCAATGATCAGACGCGTCATTTCGTTTTAATGGGGATGAAAAAACGACTATCTTGGAACTATGAAATTCAGAATATGCCCCGTGGTCATTATCAGCTAGCAGGTATTGAGTTAACCATTACCGATTTCTTTGGATGGGTCAAAAAGGACAACGCTTATTCCTGCCGAGCGAACGATCATTGTTTATCCAAAGGTGACAAAGTTGGATTATTCACCATTACGTATAACAAAAAGCAACGGTACAGGAACAGCGCGTAATACTGCAGTTCGAGATACAACAATGGTATCTGGTATACGAGAATATCAACCAGGAGACCGTATGACTTGGATTCATTGGAAGACTTTTGCGAAAACACAAAGTTTGCAAACAAAGGAATTTGAGGACCAACAACTTCAGGAAGTATGCCTTGTGTTAGATGGAGCACAAGCTAAGTTATTTGAAGAAAAAGTTGAACTTTGTGCCTCGATTCTAAAAGCGGTCGTAGAAAAACATTTTACCATCTCTTTTCTATCCGCTTTCGAAAAGCAGGCATATTTTGGCCAAATTCAGTCAGAAGATCAATTACAACAAACTATGTATCACTTAGCAGGCGTAAAGCCAGAGGTAATTCATGATGTTGAACATAAGTACGGACAAAATCGTGCGCTAATTAATGCAACGATGATTTATTTCGTAACGACTTCCATGACAACTGAATGGATCAATATTTTTAAAAAGCTTTCTAGAAAGTCAAAAGGAATAATTTGTTTTGTTATACGTGCGGAAAAACAAATTGCTACAGAGCAAGAACAAAAGTTAGAAACAATCGCGAAGGAAACTGGCATTCTTGTATTTCCTTTAACTAGTAAACAATTTGCAAATGCCTTTACGGAGGTGTTGAAGTGATGAATTCTCCTATGATGAAATGGACAAGCTTGCTTGGCATGTACCTCATCATTTTCTTGATGTTAGTAGAATGGCTTGTCCCTGTAGTTCGTCTGACTGACACAGGGCATCTTCTATTATTTATTATTTTCATCGTGATTTGTTTAGTATCCAACCTTATTAATTTAAATGGCGTGTTGTCTGTCACTATTAAGTTACTCTATGTTATTTGGTTTTTAATGTATGTTTATATGGGAACAAGGGTGTTTTCAGTTGGAAGCTTAACGAAACTTTTCAATGAATTTTCTATCAGTATCCAAGCTTTAACGGATGGAAATTGGAACGGTGTAACAGACTCATTTCGAAGCGTACTATTTTTCCTCATGATCTGGATGACAATCTATTTAATTCATCACTGGTTAACAGTGAAGTATTCTGTATTATATTTTCTATTAACCACTATTATTTTCTTAAGCTTGTTAGACACCCTTACTGATTATAATGCCAAATATGCAATGGTTCGTGTAATGGTCCTCGGGTTACTATTAATGGGTGTGCTTTTAATCCATCGGTTGTATAAAAATAGTCAGGTGAAGTGGAAACTAAAAAATTACATGATGGTACTCATTCCACTGATTATCATGATTATTTTTAGCACCGCATTTGCCTATTTAATGCCCAAAAAGCAGGCAATCGTATCTACACCTGAACCGATATCAAAGTTATTGAATTGGCAAAATAACCAAAATGCTGGTATTGGTAGAATTGGCTACGTAGAAGATGATAGTAAATTGGGTGGGCCTTTCGAAAAAGATGGCCGCCAAGTATTTGAAGCAACCGCAAATAAAAACCAATATTGGCGAATAGAAACGAAGAATATTTATACGGGCAAAGGATGGGAGCGGAAAAAAGGCGATATCTATGTTCATACCTTTGAATATGGTGAAGAAATACCAATGTCCATGAAGCCTGGTAGAATGAAAAATACCGATGAAGCAACGATTACATTAAAGAAAAACTATCAATTTATATTACAACCATATGGCTTAAAAACGATTGACCAACCGAATGATGATAAATCATTTTATATTGAAATAGATGGGGAAAAAATCCGCCCGATTAAAAATGAGAAAAGGGTGCTTTTGCCCAAATATACAATGTCATATTCAACACCAGAATATAGTTTGAAGGCGTTAAAAAAGACAAGAAGTTCGGATTTGAAAAAGCTTCCTAAAGACTATAATCAATATTTGCAGCTACCAGCAACATTACCGAACCGTGTAAAGAATCTTGCAGTTGAAATAACGAAGAATGAGAAAAACCTTTATGATAAGGCAAATGCGATCGTTTCGTATTTTCAATACAATGGGTATAACTATTCTCGTACCGATGTAGCCATTCCGTCAGAAAAAGAAGACTACGTTGACCAATTCCTTTTTGAGACAAAATCAGGGTACTGTGATAACTTTTCAACTTCAATGGTAGTGATGCTTCGTACTTTAGGAATACCAGCTCGCTGGGTAAAAGGATTCTCAGAAGGCGATGAAGTAGCTACTAAAAACGATGACAAACGTCATTTCATCGTAACAAACAATAATGCTCATTCATGGGTGGAAGCATATCTACCAGGTGTCGGTTGGATGGCTTTTGAACCTACAATTGGCTTCAATGGATTTGATAACGTATTAAATGATGTAAAAAATGATGAAAACAAAGGTACGATTAATCCAAAACAAAAAGAAAATGATCAAGCAAAAGCACAAAAGAAAAAGTTAGCAGAACAAAAGAAGAAAGAAAAACAACAAAAAGAACAAGCAAAAAAACAAGAAAAGAAAAAGCAACAACAAGAAATTGCTAAAAAACAAAATCAGAAAAAGGCATCAAACAATACTATTAATAAAGCAATTCTAGTGACAATCCTACTTTTCATTATTATTGCCTTAATCATGTATGGAACACGAAGAAAATGGATGCCAAAATGGCTATTGATGAAATATCGTGTAAAAGGTAATCATGTTCCGATTGATCAGTTATATGAAGTATTATTGAAACAGTTATCTGCAATAGGACTAACAAAAGCACAAGGACAAACACTAAGTGATTTTGCAAAAAAAGTAGATGAAAAGTTCGGAACAAATCATATGAGTGTTTTGACGCAAGCTTATGAGGAAAACCTTTATAGTAAAGAGAGTCCAACAATCGACCAGGATAAAATCAAAGAATGTTGGGAATATTTAATCAATTGCACAAGCGGTTGATTTTGATTCTTATAAACTGTAAAATTGAGAAAAATTATAAATAATTGATTTACCCTCGTATATGTTCGAAAATATGGTTCGAATGTTTCTACCAAGCTACCGTAAATAGTTTGACTATGAGGCAAATATAGCTATGTTTTTGACATGGTTTGTTTGCCTTTTGGAGAGACTAAACGCGTAGGAAGAAAATACTTTCAACGCGTTTTTTTCGTAAATAGAATTTATAAGGGATTAGTCATTAATAAAATTTAGAAGAGGTGGAACTGTTGTCAGTTAGTACAATATTAAAAGATCAAGAAAAAATTATCGTTCTTGATTTTGGTAGCCAATACAACCAACTTATTACTCGTCGAATTCGCGAATTCGGTATATATAGTGAATTACATCCACACACAATCACTGCAGAAGAACTAAAAGCGATGAACGCTACTGGTGTTATTTTTTCTGGTGGCCCAAACTCTGTATATGATGAAAATGCATTTCATATCGATGAGAAAATCTTCGACATGGGTTTACCAATCCTAGGAATCTGCTACGGTATGCAATTAATGACTCATTCTTTAGGAGGTAAAGTTGAATCAGCTGACCATCGTGAATACGGTAAAGCAGAAATTAAAGTATTAGAAGATAATGCTTTATTTGGTGAACTTCCAAAAGAACAAGTCGTTTGGATGAGCCATGGTGACCTAGTTACTCAAACTCCAGATGGCTTCACTACAATTGCTACAAGTGCATCATGCCCAATCGCAGCAATGGCAAATGCAGAACGTAAATTTTATGCAGTACAGTTCCATCCAGAAGTACGTCATTCTGTATATGGCAACGACATCTTACGTCAATTCGTATTCGATGTTTGTGGAGCTAAAGGTGACTGGTCAATGGACAGTTTCATCGACATGCAAATCCAAAAAATCCGTAAACAAGTTGGCGACAAAAAAGTACTTTGTGCTCTTTCAGGTGGCGTTGACTCTTCTGTTGTTGCGGTCTTAATCCATAAAGCAATCGGTGACCAATTAACATGTATGTTTGTTGACCATAACTTACTTCGTAAAGGTGAAGCTGAAGGTGTAATGGAAACATTCGAAGGTAAATTTGGCATTAACATGATTAAAATTGATGCTCGCAAACGTTTCATGGACAAACTTGCTGGTGTAACGATCCAGAGAAAAAACGTAAAATCATCGGTAACGAATTCATCTATGTATTCGATGACGAAGCTTCAAAACTAGAAGGTATGGACTTCCTTGCGCAAGGTACTTTATATACTGACATTATCGAAAGTGGTACAACAACAGCACAAACAATCAAATCTCACCATAACGTAGGTGGACTTCCTGAAGACATGCAGTTCGAATTAATCGAACCTCTTAAAACATTATTCAAAGACGAAGTACGTGAATTAGGTACTGAACTAGGTCTTCCTCATGAAATCGTATGGCGTCAACCATTCCCAGGACCAGGTCTAGCAATCCGTGTACTTGGAGAAGTAACAGAAGAAAAACTAGAAATCGTCCGCGAATCTGATGCAATCTTACGTGATGAAATCGCGAAAGCAGGCCTAGAAAGTGAAATTTGGCAATACTTCACTGTACTACCTGACATCAAATCAGTCGGTGTAATGGGCGATCAACGTACGTACGACTATGCAATCGGTATCCGTGCCGTAACATCAATCGACGGCATGACTTCAGACTGGGCACGTATCCCTTACGACGTACTCGAAAAAATCTCAGTACGTATCGTGAACGAAGTCAACCACATCAACCGCGTACTGTATGACGTAACTTCTAAGCCACCAGCTACTATTGAGTGGGAATAGCAAACACTGCGACGAACAATTACTTCTAAGTCGAAGCTAGCGTAGCAATGCAGACTTCATGCGAAGCGCGCAGGAGCGCACATTCCAATAAAAATCTCTCTTTTCTAAGGAATTAGAAAGGGGAGATTTTTTTATTGATAGAGATTAATACAAGCTCTGTCTTTAAAAATAGAATACGAAAATCTATAGGAAATCATGTATCGTAAGTAAGGCGTAAGTGGAGAAAGGCTAGTAGGTAAAACGTAAATGAAATTCGAATGTCCTGCTATTAGCAGTTATTAGGGAATTGCCAGATGGTTTAATAGTCAAATGAGAGTGTGTGTTGAAATAGATACTAGAAAAAATAAGGACCTTTTCCACAGGAATAAAGGTTTATTGACGTTGGTAAAATTACTACATTAGAATTAAATGGAAAAAAGTAAATATAATAGGAGGATATTATGAACCAACATTTCAAAAGATTTATTGCAATGGCTTTTGCTTTTATTTTATTGTTTGCATTTAGTTTTTCAACTGTCCAGGCTGCAACTAAGACACAAACAGTTAGCTCTAAAGTGCATGGAGTAATTGTACATAAATCATTTCTTCACACAAATTCATTAAATTCTAGAGGGAATTGGAGTCAAGAAAACTATTATTATTATTTAAAGAAAAAAGAAGCAACAAAGTATGCTAACGAATTAAAAAGTAAAGCAAAGAAGTATAAAGCAAGTAAGAAAATAATTAAGAAATTTACGGGGAAAACACCATACGGAAAAATTATTTCCTTTACTTTAGCAATTAAAGCAGGAGAAGCAAATGAAATTGCCAATGCTATTTTAAAGCAAACTAAAAAAGGTAAAGGTAATGTTAAATTTACATCAGTAAAGAATGCTCCACCATACTCTGGAGGTATAAGTGTATATACAATCAAGTATTGGGATGGCAAAAAGATCGATGTGACTAGTTATAAAAACACTAAAACGATTAATGGTGTGAAAAGTACAAGTGAAGAAAAAGTTAAAAGTATCGTGAAATGGTAATGATACGATAAGAAAATGACCAAATAAGATTTTGGTCATTTTTTATGTGCTTCCTAGCTCTTATTGCTTACTGCATAGTATTGATAAAAGGAAGTTTATGTAATAATTTTTTTAAACTGTCATTAATTTTTAATCGTCACTCCAAGCATCGCTGCAATAGCAACAGCTTGATCAAAACGTATTGAAAGCCCGCTCGCTAAACTAGGAGTTAGTTTCAAATCCACAAAATCGCAAGTTGATAAATCCAATCCTTTTAACCCACTTTCCGTGAAATCTGCCATCTCAAGATTACACTTCGAAAATTCTACTTGGTCAAATCGAACATCTTGTAGAAAACTCTCTTCTAGTTGGCAATCTTCAAATCGAACTAACTTAAGCTTGCTTTCAGAGAAAACACAATATCTCATTAAATTGTTTTGCATCAACACGTTTTTGAATTGGCAGCCAATCATTTGTGTACCTGTCAATTTACAATTCTCAAATTGACATCGATAAAAGATAGATTTATTAAAGTTGAAATTCGATACATCACATTTATTAAAAATTACATCTGAGAATTCCATTTGATCATATTGGACAGTAAGAAAACGGCAATTCTCAAATTGTACTTCTTGTAATTGCTTTCGTCCAAAGCGACAATCGATTTCACAGTTGATAAGATGTGTGTTTTCTTCTATTTCTTCAAGCATAATAGCTTCATTGCATAATGTTTGGTGATAGATTGCTGAAGGAGCAGTAATTTTATTCATAAAATCACCTCTTAAAGTTAGTGTTTAGACCTATAATGCCATAATTTATGGAAGAAAGTAAATTATGTATTGGTAGGGATATACATTATTATAAAGAGTAGGTTATTCACGAACTATAAAATGATTTATCGATAAAATGTTCGGAAAAGGTATTGTCATGTTGTATGATGCGTGGTATATTATCAAAGTAATTAAATCGCGTCGTCGTATAATGTCGGGAATATGGCCCGAAAGTCTCTACCGAGTTACCGTAAATAACTCGACTACGATTCATAAGCTTGCAATGATTGCAAGAATCGTAGACATTCGACCATGTGTTGTATGTCTTTTTTTATTCTCTAAGACGTATAAGGCGACATACGGAGGAATAAACAAACATGAAAAAGTATTTCCTATTTGAAGAACTTGGCACAAATTATCGCCGAGAAATCATTGGGGGACTCACAACATTCTTTTCAATGGCTTATATTTTAGCAGTTAACCCTGATATGCTTTCAGCAGCAGGGATGGATAAAGGAGCATATTTGTAGCAACTGCATTAGCTGCTGCCGTCGGTTCTCTGATCATGGGGATTTTTGCTAAGTTTCCAATTTCACTAGCACCTGGAATGGGGTTAAACGCCTTCTTTGCCTTTACAGTAGTATTACAATTGCATATACCATGGCAAACAGGTTTAACTGGTGTTTTCTTCTCAGGGGTTATCTTTATTATCCTTTCATTAACTGGTATTCGTGAAACAATTATTAATGCAATTCCAACACAATTAAAATATGCAGTATCAGCAGGGATTGGTTTGTTCATAGCATTCGTTGGTTTACAAAAAGCAGGCATTATTGTCAATGAAGATGCAACACTTGTTACTTTAGGTAATTTTAAAGATGGTAATGTATTACTCACAATTTTCGGTTTATTAGTTGCCGCTATTTTAATGATTAGAAAAGTAAATGGAGCTATTTTCTTTAGTATTGTGATTACATCAATTGTAGGGATGATCTTCCATCTAGTGAATGTTCCTACAGCAGTTATATCATCTATTCCTGATGTTTCATCAACATTTGGTGTAGCTCTTCATCCGATAATTCATGATCCAGCTTCATTATTTAACTGGAAGTTCTTAACCATTGTATTGACATTCCTATTTGTAGATTTCTTTGACACAGCAGGTACATTAATGGCTGTAGCGGGACAAGCAGGATTAGTAAAAGATCATAAATTACCTCGTGCTGGACGTGCTTTAATGGCAGATGCACTTGCTACAACAATTGGTTCAATTTTTGGTACATCAACTACAACTGCTTATGTTGAATCAACAGCAGGTGTTGCTGCAGGTGCCCGTTCAGGTTTCGCAGCTGTAGTCACTGCAGTGCTGTTCTTACTAGCTTTGTTCTTCTCACCATTGTTAGCAGTTATTACTCCAGCAGTAACAGCACCAGCACTTATAATTGTTGGGGTATTGATGGTATCATCATTAAAATTAGTTGAATGGGAAAAATTGGAAATAGCAGTACCGGCATTCTTAACTGTTATATTAATGCCACTTGGTTACAGTATTGCGACTGGGATTGCTGCTGGCTTCGTATTATACCCAATCACAATGGTACTAGCAGGTCGTAAAAAAGAAGTTCATTGGATTATGTATTTACTAATGATTATCTTTATCTTATACTTTGCTTTCTTAAAATAATCAAAATAAATAAAAGCGGGATCAGCGTAAAAGTTGATCCCGCTTTTATTTATATGCTCGATTGGACGATAACTTGATGGTGAGAAGCAGGTTTAATAGTAGAAACTGTTAGAAAGTATGTTTCATATTGAACAGAAGGGTAAACCCCTCAGGAATCCTTAACCATTCAGATGATTGAATTAGAATAAGAAAATAACTTTTATGATGAAATAAGATGGTGGAGTGTATAATGATTGAACCTTGATCTTTCATATAAGTTTACAAAATAAGCAACTAGGCCCTTCAAAAATTAGGCTATATTATAGTAGTTAACCATTTTAGAATATAGGAATTCTAAGTGAATAAAAAAGTGTTATAGATTAGTTAAAGAAAAATCATTGAAAATGATAGTATGGCCAAGCATTTAAAATGATGACTCTAGTTAAAAACAATTAAAGTAATAAGATATTATTCTTTTTGTTGACATGAAATTTTAAGTATGGTAAATTAATAAAGTCGCTGATGAGAAAAAGTGATAAACAATCAAATCGTATAAAAAAGTTGTTGACAAAACATTTTAGATTTGATAAGATATAAAAGTTCGCTACTGAGCGAACAAGATATGAACCTTGAAAACTGAACAAGCAAGACGTTAATCAATAAACTTTGATTACTAACTTTTGTTAGTAACAAGGACAAATAATAGATATCATCTTTTGATGATACGCTAGCAAAGCTAATGAGCTTTCAAACTTTACTTTTATGGAGAGTTTGATCCTGGCTCAGGACGAACGCTGGCGGCGTGCCTAATACATGCAAGTCGAGCGAATGACAGGGAGCTTGCTCCCTTGATTTAGCGGCGGACGGGTGAGTAACACGTGGGCAACCTGCCCTGTAGACTGGGATAACTTCGGGAAACCGGAGCTAATACCGGATAATCCATTTCCCCTCATGGGGAAATGTTGAAAGGCGCTTTCGCGTCACTACAGGATGGGCCCGCGGTGCATTAGCTAGTTGGTGGGGTAACGGCCTACCAAGGCGACGATGCATAGCCGACCTGAGAGGGTGATCGGCCACATTGGGACTGAGACACGGCCCAAACTCCTACGGGAGGCAGCAGTAGGGAATCTTCCACAATGGACGAAAGTCTGATGGAGCAACGCCGCGTGAGTGATGAAGGTTTTCGGATCGTAAAACTCTGTTGTAAGGGAAGAACAAGTACGTTAGGAAATGAACGTACCTTGACGGTACCTTATTA
>CAWBWO010000015.1:0-5198 GCA_963792445.1 uncultured Caryophanaceae bacterium
TAGATAGGTTCGAGGTGGAAGTGTGGTGACACATGGAGCTGACGAATACTAATAGATCGAGGACTTAACCAAAAGTTCATTTAAGAACTTCAATGAATGTTTATCCAGTTTTGAAAGAACAAATCTTTCTTTTAAATAGTCTAGTAATGATGGCAAAGAGGTCACACCTGTTCCCATGCCGAACACAGAAGTTAAGCTCTTTAGCGCCAATGGTAGTTGGGGGCTGTCCCCCTGCGAGAGTAGGACGTTGCTAGGCACATCACAAAGCACAACTGATTATTCAGTTGTGCTTTTTTTGCTTTTATAAATTTACATATTGTGTGAACTTTTTGTGGGTGGCTTATACAATTTTCCAAAATACTTAAGTTATTTATTCCGTGAATGTGTAAGGTAATTCCACTTCCTCAAATGATGGAGAAAACATTCATAATACATGAATAAACGGAATGCAAATGTGCATACAAGATATAGCGGGGCTTTTGTAATTTAGAATTTATTTTCAAACGTTCTATATGGAAATTCGATACACTAGTATCTTATGATTAATTACCCTTGAATTATGGACATTTTTTGTAAGGTGAATTTGTTGAATAAATAATCTTAGAAGAATACAGTCGTAATAAGGAGATTGAAGGGGGAATTAAAAATATCAAATATATATGATTTTGTTGTAGAAAAGGCAAATGGAGAACAGCAATCATTAAGGGAATATGAAGGCCATCCAATGTTAATAGTAAATACGGCCAGTAAATGTGGATTTACTCCACAATTTAAGGAATTACAAGATTTATATGAGAAATATAAAGATCAAGGTTTTACGATACTTGGTTTTCCTTGTAGTCAATTTAATAATCAAGAATTTTCAAGTATTGATAAGACGTTAGCCTATTGCCAAATGAATTATAATGTCCAATTTCCTATGTTCGCAAAAATAGATGTGAAAGGTGGAAATGCCTCACCTCTATTCAAATTTTTAATTTCAAAAAAGAAAGGGATTTTAACTGAAAATATAAAGTGGAACTTTACGAAATTCTTGATTGATAAAAATGGAGAAGTTATTGGTAGATATGCACCACAAACTGCTCCTGCTAAGATAGAAAATGATATAAAAACCTTATTATAGAGAAAAATCTAAATAATCTTATTTATTTGTGATTCCTTGACAAGTAATCGTGTACGTTGTTAATCTTACAATTAATATATTTTATAGGAGGAGTTCAAGAAATGTGGGAAACGAAATTTGCCAAAGAGGGTTTAACATTTGATGATGTACTGCTTGTACCAGCACATTCTGAAGTATTGCCAAGAGAAGTGGACTTATCAGTTAATTTAACACCGAAGATTAAACTTAATATCCCAATGATCAGTGCAGGTATGGATACAGTAACTGAAGCACCAATGGCCATTGCAATGGCTCGTCAAGGTGGCTTAGGCATTATTCATAAAAATATGACTATTGAAGAACAAGCTGAACAAGTTGAAAAAGTTAAACGATCAGAAAACGGTGTAATTACAAACCCATTTTTCTTGACACCATATCATCAAGTTTTTGATGCAGAACATTTAATGGGTAAATATCGTATTTCAGGTGTTCCAATTGTTAACAATATGGAAGATCAAAAATTAGTAGGTATCATTACAAACCGTGATTTACGTTTTGTACAAGATTACTCTATTAAAAATTGATGATGTAATGACAAAAGAAGATTTAATCACAGCTCCAGTTGGTACAACATTAGAAGAAGCTGAAAAAATGTTACAACAATACAAAATTGAAAAGTTACCAATTGTTGATGAAGAAGGTACTTTAAAAGGTTTAATCACAATTAAAGATATTGAAAAAGTAATGGAATATCCCAAATGCTGCAAAAGACGAACATGGACGATTACTTGTTGGCGCTGCTGTAGGTGTAACAAAAGATACCATGTTACGTGTCAAAAAATTAGTGGAAGCACAAGTCGATGTAATTGTCATCGATACAGCTCATGGTCATTCACAAGGGGTTCTTAACCAAGTAAAAACTATTCGTGCAGAATACCCAGAGTTAGAGATTATTGCAGGTAATGTAGCAACTGCTGAAGCTACTAGAGCATTATACGAAGCTGGTGCAGATATAGTAAAAGTAGGTATTGGACCTGGTTCTATTTGTACTACTCGCGTTGTAGCTGGAGTAGGTGTACCACAAATTACTGCAATATATGATTGTGCTACAGAAGCACGTCGAATCAAGGTAAAACAATTATTGCTGATGGTGGTATTAAATATTCAGGTGATATAGTGAAGGCACTAGGCGCTGGTGGACATGTTGTTATGTTAGGTAGTTTATTAGCAGGCACTTCAGAAGCTCCTGGAGAAACAGAAATCTTCCAAGGACGTCGCTTTAAAGTATACCGTGGAATGGGCTCAGTAGCGGCTATGGAAAATGGTTCAAAAGACCGATACTTCCAAGAAGATGCAAAAAAACTTGTTCCAGAAGGTATTGAAGGTCGTCTTCCTTACAAAGGTCCATTAGCAGATACAATTCACCAATTACTTGGTGGTGTTCGTGCAGGTATGGGCTACTGTGGAACAAAGGATCTTCATGATTTACATGAAAATGCACAGTTTATTCGAATGACTGGTGCTGGCTTAAAAGAAAGCCATCCACATGATGTACAAATTACGAAAGAAGCACCAAATTATTCATTAGCGTAAGATTGTAGATTGTATCTTTAGCACCCTTTTCGCTTCAGCATATGGAGCGTAAAGGGTGTTTTTTATAACCAATGGTTGAAAGCACTTATTCTGTGTTAAAATGAGCGAGATGAGTCTATACATAAATGGAGGTAGAATAGTGAAGAAATCAGGAAAAAGCAAAATTTTTAGCATCGTAATAGCTGTTGCGCTTATGTTTACTATGTTTGCGACAATTCCAGCGGGAAATACAGCAAGTGCTGAAGATAATCTAGGCTTAAATAATGTAAAAGGTGCTATTTTAATTGATGCTGATTCCGGGAAAATCTTATATGAAAAAAATGCGGATCAAGCTCTTGGAATAGCAAGTATGTCAAAAATGATGACGGAGTATATTCTGTTAGATGCGATTAATAAAGGTAAAATTACTTGGGACCAAAAATATAAAGTCTCAGAATATGCCTATAAAATTTCGCAAGATCGAGCATTAAGTAATGTCCCATTACGTGCAGATGGAGAATATACAATCAAAGAATTATACGAAGCAATGGCAATTTATTCTGCAAATGCTGCAACTATCGCAATTGCTGAAACAATAGCAGGATCTGAAACAGAGTTCTTAACATTGATGAACAAAAAAGCAAAAGAACTTGGCTTAAAAGATTATCAATTTGTAAATTCTACAGGTCTTAATAATGCACAATTACAAGGTATGCAACCAAGTGGTACATCAAATAGTGATGAAAATAAAATGCCTGCAAAATCGGTAGCACAACTTGCATATCATTTATTGAAAGATCATCCAGAAGTATTAAAAACTTCAAGCATTTCTAGAAAAACATTCCGTGAAGGCACTGATGATGCAATTAAAATGGATAACTGGAATTTTATGCTACCTGGTCTTGTAGCTGAGTATGAAGGCGTCGATGGTCTTAAAACAGGTACTACTGATTTTGCTGGACAATGCTTTACAGGTACAGCAAAACGTAATGGTACTCGCTTAATAGCTGTTGTAATGCATGCAGAAGGACCACAACATCTTGCACGTTTTAATGCCGCACGTACATTATTTGATTATGGATTTGGCCAATTTACTACAGAAAAGCTTGTTCCAGCAGGCTATTCCTTCAAAAACCAAAAAACGATTAAAGTAAATGATGGTAAAGATTCCGAAGTTAAAATTGCTACAAAAGATGCTATTTCAATGATGGTAAAAACAAGTGAAATAGACAATTACAAAGCAAGTTTAGTTTTAGATAAACAATCAATTAATGCACCTGCTAAAAAAGGTACCGTTGTTGGCCATGTAGAGATTGATAAAAAATCTGGTAAAGATTATGGATTTATCGATAATTCAGCAAACGGTACAGAAGTAGTGACTACAGCAACTGTAGAAAAAGCAAATTGGTTATCACTTACATTTAAGAAATTTGGTAAATGGATAGCAGGATTATTTTAGTAGCATAGATAAAAAAGGATTGGCTCTATTGCCAATCCTTTTTTTTATTTGCTTTTATTCCCCAACAAGTCATGAGTTGGTGAATAGCATTAGGTATTTCATTTTCTTCAAATCCCCCAAATCCAAGCAAAAATTGGTCATCTCGGTTTTCTTTTGTTGGTGCAATTGTATATTCTTTAATAGGTGTAATCCGAATTCCGTGTTCAAGTGCAATATGACTTAATTCATGTGCATTAAGAGAATGTTTTACTGTTAAAACGACATGCATGCCAGCCTGTTCGCCAGAAATTGTGACAGAAGGTTCAAATGGCAATAGTGCATCAGTTAGTTTTTCTAATTTTTTTCGGTAAATTTTCCGCATACGATTCAAATGTTTTAAAAATGCCCATCTGACATAAATTGTGCCAAAATATGTTGCTCAAAACGAGGCACTGTAGATGTATAGTAATTAAATATTTTATGATATTGCGATAGTAACTTCTCGGGTAATACAAAATACGCTATACGCAAAGAAGGCATAAGTGATTTAGAAAAGGTACTAATATAGATGACTTTATCTCGATGGTCCATACCTTGTAGTGAAGCAATAGGTTTGCCAATATATCGAAATTCACTATCATAATCATCTTCAATAATAAAGCGTTCATCATCAGAAGCTGCCCAATTTAATAGCTGTGACCGACGTGTGGCGGAAAGAATTGCTCCTGTTGGAAATTGATGTGAAGGTGTAACATAAGCAATATTTGCGTTAGATTGTTCGAGTTGAGAGATTTTCATTCCATCATCATCTACATCAATTGGAACAACCTTTTGATGATATTGATTGAAAATATGATGAGTTAAAGTATAGCCCGGATTCTCAATTGCATATTGGTTATCATCGCCTAATAGTTTCATAATCATGGGTAGTAGTTGTTCCGTGCCAGACCCTAATACAATTTGTTCAGGAGAGCAGAGTACACCTCGTGATTGATATAAATAGCTAGCAATTTCTTCACGTAATTCAAGTTCACCTTGAGGAGAACCAATTAGTAATAAATCCTTTTCATGGTAGTCAATTGCATC
>CAWBWO010000016.1:0-60000 GCA_963792445.1 uncultured Caryophanaceae bacterium
TAGATAGGTTCGAGGTGGAAGTGTGGTGACACATGGAGCTGACGAATACTAATAGATCGAGGACTTAACCAAAAGTTAATTTAAGAACTTCAATGAATGTTTATCCAGTTTTGAAAGAACAAATCTTTCTTTTAAATAGTCTAGTAATGATGGCAAAGAGGTCACACCTGTTCCCATGCCGAACACAGAAGTTAAGCTCTTTAGCGCCAATGGTAGTTGGGGGCTGTCCCCCTGCGAGAGTAGGACGTTGCTAGGCACATCACAAAGCACAACTGATTATTCAGTTGTGCTTTTTATTTTGGCGGTATTATTTGATTTTAGAGAACAAATCAATGAGAGAAAGTATAAATAGTAGGGGTAAATCATTTAATGAAGTGAAGCTGAAAGCTTTAATAATAATAGAGAGATTAATATTATGATTAGTACTTAAAAATCTCCAATTCTCTTGGAAATCCACCAGGAAATACAACCTTCACTATTATGAAAGTGATTTAGAAATTGAAATTAAAATTCATTAGATGCTAATATTAATTAATAAAACGGTTATATAGGTAAGAATATGATCTCGTTCTGTAAAGGAGTATGTATGGCAAAGAAGATATCTATATTAAAAGTAGCAACAGTTGCTCTTGCTTTTATTGTAACGCTTTTTTCGAAAACTAAAAAAGCAAAGTAAGAGAAATGTATATGGGCTTATTCATCGCTTATTACATATTTTATCGCATTCAATAGTATTATAAATTAGAGTCAATGTAAGCTAATCATGTATAATGTAATGTAATAGTATAAACGAGAGGGTTTAATCATGGCAAATAAATTATTTTTTTCATTTGAAGGTCCAGAAGGGGCTGGAAAAACTACTGTTCTTAAGATGGTGGTTACTAAATTGCAAGAAGAGGGTATAGAGGTAGTAGCTACACGTGAACCTGGTGGAAGCATTATTGCAGAAAAGATTCGTGAAGTCATTTTGAATCCAGCACATACAGAGATGGATGCAAAAACGGAAGCGTTATTATATGCTGCAGCAAGAAGCCAACATTTTGTTGAAAAAATAGAGCCTTCTCTAAACCAAGGAAAAGTTGTTTTATGTGATCGATTCATCGATTCATCATTAGCATATCAAGGAATTGGTAGGGATTTAGGCATTTCAGGCGTAAAGTCAATTAATCAATTTGCGATTGGTGACCGTTTGCCGGATATGACGATTCTTTTTGATTTAGATCCCGCAATAGGCTTAGCTCGTATAAATGCACATAAAGATCGTGAAGTAAATCGCTTAGATGCTGAAAGTTTAGTATTTCATGAAAAAGTTCGTAAAGCATATTTGAAGTTAGCAGAGGAGTTCCCTGAACGGATTAAGGTAATAGATGCAAATCAATCATTAGAGCTTGTTTTCCAAAGCGTTTGGAAAGTTTTGAGAAATGCCTTGTAAGTAAATGAAGAGATATTATGAAGTATGTTATAATTAGATTAGAACCTATATATTTTAAAGGGGTGAATGCCGATGAAGTTAGTTGTGGCAGTTGTACAAGATCAGGATAGTAACCGTCTTTCAAACGCTTTAACGAAAAACCAATTTCGCGCAACAAAATTGGCCAGTACAGGAGGATTTCTTCGCTCAGGAAATACAACTTTCTTGATAGGTACTGAGGATTCACTGGTTCAAAAGGTATTAGATATAATTCGCGATAATTGTCGTTCCCGTGAACAAATGGTGGCTCCTATTTCTCCAATGGGTGGAAATGCAGATGCATATATTCCATATCCAGTTGAAGTAGAAGTAGGGGGAGCAACTGTTTTCGTATTACCAATCGAACAGTTTCATCATTTCTAGTAGATGGAGGAGACAAGTACGTGAAGATCAACCAAGATCTGCGTATAGGGTTGGATACAACTAGACAAAGGCTAACGAATCATCAACCAACATCAAGTTTTGGTGATTTAGTTGTAAAGTCTGGACAACGTATGCAGACGGAACAAATCACAAAATTATTAGGTGACATTTCAACAGCGGGAGAGCGCATTGCAAAGTCTAAAAATTTACGAGATTTGGCAAAGTTTAAAATGTTAGTAAAGCGCTTTTTAAAAGAATCTGTTTCCTTTGGTATGGAATTAAAACAATCCCATACTTGGAATCGCTTTGGAGAAGGTCGTCGCTTAAAAATAGTAGATACAATTGATAATAAACTAATTGAGTTAACAGAAGACGTTCTCAGTGAAGAAAAGGATTCTGTTGATTTATTAGCTAAAATAGGTGAGATTAAGGGCTTGTTAATCAACCTTTATACGTAAAACCCCGTGTCTTTCGGAATTCCGGAGCACGGGATTTTTTCAAACAATGAAAAGGTGATGAAATGATCATGCATACAGCTGAAGAACTACTTAAATTACAACCAGTAGTGATGAAGCAGCTCCAAACAATTTTCAAAAAAAACAGAGTGGGTCATGCGTACATATTCGAAGGTGGTAAAGGTACAGGAACAGAAGAAGTAATGCTTTTCTTTGTACAATTATTATTATGTGAAAATCCACAAAATAATGTTCCATGTGAAACATGTCGAAGCTGCCAGCGTATTAAGTCAGGAAATCATCCTAATTTTCACCAAGTGTATCCAGAAGGTCAATTCATTAAAGTGGATGCTATCGAAGAGTTACTTAATGAGATGAGCAAAACGGGTCTAGAGGCAGGACGTAAAGTATATGTTATTCATAGTGCAGAACGGTTAAATGTAAAATCTGCGAATAAATTATTGAAGTTTTTAGAGGAACCTGAGGGAATTGTTACAGCTATATTTGTTACACAAAATATAAATGCAATTATTTCAACAATTCGCTCGCGTTGTCAGCATATTAAATTTCAAGAAATTCCACGAGATGCAATGATAAAAAAATTAGTTGCAGAAGGAATTACTATGTCAATGGCAGCAACAGTAAGTATGGTGACTAGTAATCTAGAAGAGGCATTTTCTCTTGCGAAAGATGATGCGTTTGCACAGGCTAGAAAAACAGTGTTAAAATTGGTAGAGGTCACCTTTAGAAATGTACATGAGTCAATGTTGGTTGTACATGAAGATTGGCTGCCTTTATTTAAAGAAAAAGAGCAAATAGAGTTAGCTTTGGATCTAATGCTATTTGCCTTCCGAGATATAGTAGCAATAAAGGCAAATCCGGAAGCAATGTGTACGTATCCTGATTTACTTTCAACATGGAAGGAAGCGGCACTTCATACAACTTTTGATAAGTTATCATCGCAATTGCAAGCAATATTAAAAGCTCGCAAGCAATTGCTAAGTAACATGAACAAAACGTTGATGATGGAGCAGTTAATGCTGAATCTGCAGGAGGGAAAATCCTTTGTATAAAGTAGTAGGTGTCCGTTTTAAAAAAGCGGGTAAAATATATTATTTTGACCCTGGAGATTATACTCTAGAAAAAGGTCAATATGTTATCGTAGAAACAGCTAGAGGAATTGAGTATGGAAGAATTGTTGTTTCTATGAAACAAGTTGGAGAAAACGATGTTGTTCTTCCGCTTAAACAAGTGGTTCGTCCAGCAAATGAACGCGATCGTATACAAGTCGATGAAAATGCAGTTGAGTCTAAACGGGCATTCGATTTAGCTACAGAAAAAATCGCTGCTCATGAATTAAAAATGAAGCTAGTAGATGTTGAATATACATTTGATCGAAATAAGATAATCTTTTACTTTACAGCTGAAGGAAGAGTGGACTTCCGTGAATTAGTAAAAGACTTAGCAGCTATTTTCCGTACACGTATAGAATTAAGGCAAATTGGTGTACGTGATGAGGCGAAGATGTTAGGCGGTATTGGTCCTTGTGGAAGAATGCTATGTTGTTCAACTTTTTTAGGGGATTTTGAGCCAGTATCAATCAAAATGGCTAAGGATCAAAACTTATCACTAAATCCTTCGAAAATATCAGGATTATGTGGACGTTTAATGTGTTGTCTAAAGTATGAAAATGATGAATATGAAGAAGCACTTGAACAAATGCCTGATATGGGGGAAACTATTACAACTCCAGATGGTAAAGGTAAAGTAACTGGTTTAAATATATTAGAACGAGTGCTTCAAATTGAGTTGTTTGAGGAACAACGAGTTTTAGAATATACATTGGATGAAATTTTAGAGTACGAAAAAAGTTCAGTCCAATAGAGAAACAATGAGGTGGCTTGAGTGGAGGACCGTAATTTCTTAGATACTGTTATGGAGTTCGAACAACAGCTTGAATCGATGCAAAAACAATTTGAGGCATTGAAGAAATTTGTTGCACTCATGATGGAAGAGCATCAAACACTACAATTGGAAAATCACCATCTTCGTACACGATTAGAAGAAGTTCTCTCTGTAATTCAAGAGAAACCTGATGAGCCAATTGCTGAAGAAAAGAAAAAAGAGATTATTGATGTAGGTGAAGGATATGATAATCTAGCTCGACTATATCATGAAGGATTTCATGTTTGTCATGTCCATTTTGGCAGTTCACGAAAGGGCGAAGATTGTTTATTCTGCCTATCATTTTTAAATAAACAATAATTGATAAAAAAGACTGATTCCATCATAATTAGTGGATGTCAGTCTTTTGTTATGTTGGAGGGTAAATGAATGGAGCAATGGTTGAAAGAAGATGAAAGAATGGATTACTTATTGGCAGAGGACCTACGTATAATTCAAAGCCCATCTGTTTTTTCATTTTCATTAGATGCCGTGTTATTATCGAAATTTGTTAGCGTTCCTTTTCAAAAGGGAAATTTAGTGGACTTGTGTGCTGGTAATGGGGCGATTCCATTGTTTTTAAGTGCGCGTACAAAAGGCCATATTACGGCTGTTGAGTTGCAAAGTCGCCTTGTCGATATGGCAAAGAGAAGTGTTCAGTATAACAATCTACAAGAGCAAATTACCATATTGCAAGGTGATGTTCGAACAATTCCACAACATATAGGTGTGGAAAAATATGATGTAGTAACATGCAATCCCCCTTATTTTCCTGCACATGAAGCGAGTGAAAAAAACTTAAAGGAACATGTTGCGATTGCAAGACATGAAATTTATTTAAAGTTAGAAGAAATGATTTATTCCGCCAGTAAGCTTCTAAAGCAAGGTGGCAAAGCTGCATTTGTTCACCGACCAGGTCGTTTACTTGATATCATTACTGCAATGCGCGCCAATAGATTAGAGCCGAAACGTATTCGCTTTGTATACCCAAAGGAAGGGAAAGAAGCAAATACATTATTGATAGAAGGAATAAAAGATGGAAAGCCTGATTTGAAAATTCTACCTCCATTATATGTTTACGGAGCAGATGGTGAATATACTACTGAAGTGAGAGAAATGCTTTATGGCGATAAGCAATAATCACATTATGTATGTATTAGAATGTGCGGATGGTACTTACTATACGGGGTATACTAATGATTTAGAAAAAAGAATTACAACACATAATGCTGGAAAAGGTGCAAAATACACTAGAGCACGAAGGCCTGTGCACTGTATCTATTTTGAAACATTTGAATCAAAGCATGATGCGATGAGTGCAGAATATCATTTTAAACAATTAACAAGAAAGCAAAAGGAAAAATTTTTAGCAACAAGGAGTGAAGCTTGAGTGAAGTCACAGAAAAGTGCTATGCATGAAAAGGGTAGCTGTTTATATTTAGTAGCTACACCTATAGGCAATTTGGAAGATATGACAATGCGTGCAATTCGTATATTAAAAGAAGCAGATATTATTGCAGCAGAAGATACACGCAATACTAGAAAGCTTTGCAATTATTTCGAAATTGAAACCCCATTAGTAAGTTATCATGATCATAACCAAGAGCAAGGTGGAGAGAAGTTACTTCAATTTTTACGTGAGGGGAAGATGGTTGCGCTTGTAAGTGATGCAGGATTACCTTGTATTTCAGACCCTGGCGCGGATATCGCTGCAAAGGCAATTGAAGAAGACTTTGCAGTAGTCCCTGTACCTGGTGCGAATGCAGCATTAACTGCACTAATCGCCTCTGGACTAGCACCACAGCCTTTCTTTTTCTATGGCTTTTTAAGTCGTCATAAAAAAGAACGTAAAGAGTCATTGGAGGCATTAAAGAAGCGCCATGAAACGATTATTTTTTATGAAGCACCACATCGCTTGAAAGACACATTGAAGGATATGCAAGTGATTTTTGGAAATCGGCATATTGCCATGGCACGTGAATTAACAAAGAAATTTGAAGAGTTTTTACGAGGAACTTTGGATGAAGCAATCGATTGGGCTAATAACAATGAAATACGTGGGGAATTCTGTTTAGTAGTGGAAGGAAATTTACACGAAGTAGATGAAGATGAAGATTATTGGTGGAGTGAATTATCAATAGTAGAACATGTTGATCAACTCATGCTTGAACAGAAACTATCTTCAAAAGAAGCTATTAAAGAAGTAGCAAAAGCTAGAGGCTTGGGAAAACGTGATGTTTACCAACAATATCATATTAAAGAGTAATAAGCTTATTCATTCCAAATAAAAAACCCATCAGAAATGGCGAATATTTCTGATGGGTTTTTTTATATAAAATCACATTTGAAAACAAGGTAGGTAATAAAAAGGTTTTTCATTAATATATATCTTGTTGCTCGAATTGATTTACTAAATATTCTTATTTGTTTAATTTTGCTTGGATTTCTTTCATAAGAATTTGTGCACCTTCTGGGCTAAGGATTAAATTGCCGCCAGCTAAACGGAAGTTATCATCAGACACTTCACCAGTTACAGCACAAGTCATATTAGGCATATATTTTTTTAAGATGATTTTATCATCATCTACATAAATTTCTAAAGCATCTTTTTCTGCAATACCTAATGTACGACGAAGTTCAATTGGAATTACCACGCGGCCAAGTTCATCAACTTTACGCACAATACCAGTAGATTTCATAACGAGAGTTCCTCCTATTATTTCTTGAAATTATTTTTCGTCAAATTTCGACATATAATCTGTTTCTGTAAGATATCATACCAACTAATGACATAAACGTCAATTATTTTTGTATGCATTTTTGTATATCCTTTCAAAAAATTTCCGTTCTTTAAGGTAATAAATCATACGAATTTGTTTTATTTTGCCCGAAATATGTACTTTAATACGTTTTTTTGATAACAATTCATAAAATAATAGTTCTTGTATATCATTCGACAAAATTAGACAAAATTGAGTTGAGTAAACTTTAATTGAAAGGTTTTTCGTACTTCGATAGAATAGAAGGTATACTGTATAGCACTGGAGGAAGTTTTCGTGATAAATGAAAAGAAAACATTCTATATTACTACACCAATTTACTACCCAAGTGGTAAATTCCATATTGGTACTGCGTATACAACTGTAGCGGCTGATACAATGGCACGTTACAAACGACTACGCGGTTATGATGTTCGTTTCCAAACAGGTATGGATGAACATGGCCAAAAAATTCAAGAAAAAGCAGAAGAAGCAAACAAAAATCCAAAAGAATATGTCGATGAGATCGCTGCAGCTGCAAAAAAACTGTGGAAACTAATGGACATTTCTTATGATGACTTTATTCAAACCACAGAGGAACGTCATACAAAAGCTGTAGAGAAAATCTTCAAAAAGTTCTTAGATAATGGAGACATATATAAGGGTGAATATGAAGGATGGTATTGTACACCATGTGAATCTTTCTTCACTGATACACAACTAGATAATGGCAATTGCCCTGACTGTGGCCGCCCTGTTCACAGAGTAAAAGAAGAATCTTACTTCTTTAATATGAAGAAATATGCAGATCGCTTATTGCAATACTATGATGAAAACCCTCACTTCATAGAACCGGAATCACGTAAAAATGAAATGATTAATAATTTCATTAAACCTGGTCTTGAAGACCTTTCTGTATCCCGTACTTCATTTGATTGGGGTATTCGTGTTCCTGGGGATCCAAAGCATGTGATATATGTATGGGTTGATGCCCTTACAAACTATCTTACAACTCTAGGTTATGATACGGAAAATGATGAAAACTACAAAAAGTATTGGCCTGCAGATGTTCATGTAGTTGGGAAAGATATCGTACGATTCCACACAATTTATTGGCCAATTTTCTTGATGGCTTTAGATTTACCACTTCCTAAAAAAGTATTCGCTCATGGTTTTATCATGATGAAAGATGGCAAAATGTCAAAATCTAAAGGAAATGTTGTATATCCTGAAATGCTAATCGAACGATATGGCCTAGATGCTACACGCTACTTCTTATTACGTGAATTGCCATTTGGCCAAGATGGTGTATTCTCACCAGAATCATTTGTAGAACGTACTAATTTTGATCTTGCAAATGACCTTGGTAACTTATTAAATCGTACTGTATCAATGATGAATAAATACTTTGATGGCATTATACCAACTGAAGGTTTGGAACCAACAGAATTTGACGTGGCGCTATTCGCACAAGCTAAGGAAACGCAAGCTAAATATGAAGCAGATATGGAAAAAATGCAATTTAGCGTTGTTTTAGCAGATGTTTGGGCATTGGTATCTCGTACAAACAAATATATTGATGAAACACAACCATGGGTACTTGCTAAAGATGAAGGACGTATCGGCCAATTAGCAACAGTAATGCATAATTTAGCTGAAAGTCTACGTCGCGTGGCAATCATGATTCAACCATTTATGACGAATTCACCAAAAGAGATTGTACGACAACTTGGTTTGTCAGAAGAATTACTAGCATGGGATACGTTAAATGAAGAAAATGTTATTAAAGCAGGTACAAAAGTAATCGATAAAGGTGTACCGATTTTCCCTCGTTTAGATTCAGAAGAGGAAGTTACTTATATTCGCGATCAAATGCGTGGATCTGTAAAGACTACTGAACAACCAAAGGCAGAAGTGGTTGAAAATAAAGAGGAAGTTCCTGAAATTACAATTGATGATTTCATGAAAGTGGATTTACGAGTAGCGACAGTTACAGCTTGCGACAAAATTCCAAAGGCAGATAAATTATTAAAACTTCAACTAGATTTAGGCTATGAACAACGTCAAGTTGTGTCAGGAATTGCGGAATATTACAAACCAGAAGAATTAATAGGCCGCAAAGTAATTGTTGTAGCAAACTTAAAACCAGTTAAATTACGTGGTGAATTATCACAAGGAATGATTTTAGCTGGCAGTAAAGATGGCATATTAACTTTAGCAACAGTTGATGAAAAACTAGAAAACGGTGCTAAAGTTAAATAATTTCCCTACTCTATTTTAGAAGAAATTCATTTAGCATTACAGCTTTTTAAAGACGAACAAACAATATTAGCTCCACGCGCCAGCTTTGGTTATTTAACCCTCTCGTTATAAAATAAATTTCGAGAAAATAGGGAATTTAACCGATCAAGTTAAACAGGTCGTGTGGAGTTTTTTATGTTATGGATAACTTGTTAAATTAAATGCATTGTATTTTGACGTTAGCAATTTTATTAAAACATTAACTAATTCTGATTTAATAAAATGAGGTACACAAAAAGAATAACAATATTCGGATAATCTTTATAAAGTCTGCAAAATTGAAAAATAGATAAACTTTGACAATAAATTAATACAAATGACATAAAACATTAGGTTAAATAACCTATTTTGATAATAAAAATTAAATTTCGACATCATATTACATAGGTATTAAGTGCAATATACTGTGTAATGTTTGTAATAAAAATGTAACTTTCCTGTGAACACTGAAATGTTTTATTTCGCTAAAATGTTAACCATGTGAGGAGAATGAAAATGTTTATAGACACGCATGTTCATTTGAATGCTGAACAATATGAAGATGATTTGCAAGTAGTAATCGACCGTGCATTAGCAGCCAAAGTTAATAAAATGGTGGTTGTTGGATTTGATAGACCTACAATAACTCGTGCTATGGAGCTAATTGAGAAATATGATTTTCTTTATGCAGCGATTGGTTGGCACCCTGTTGATGCGATTGACTGTACTGAAGAGGATCTACAGTGGATTGAAATGTTAGCAGAACATCCAAAAGTTGTAGCGATTGGTGAAACAGGACTCGATTATCACTTTGATAAATCACCGAAAGACATACAACAAATGTTATTGCGAAAACAAATCCAATTAGCAAAAAGAGTAAACTTACCAATTGTCATTCATAACCGTGAAGCAACTGAAGATTGTGTGCGTATTTTACAAGAAGAGCATGCTGAAGAAGTTGGTGGAGTGATGCATTGCTTTAGCGGTAGTGTAGAAACTGCTAAACGTTGTGTCAAATTGAATTTTATGATTAGTTTAGGTGGACCTGTTACATTCAAAAATGCAAAAAAACCAAAAGCAGTGGCAACGGAAATCCCATTGCAATATTTAATGATTGAAACAGATGCACCATACCTTGCCCCGCATCCATATCGAGGTAAGAGAAATGAGCCTTCATTAGTGCCTTTAGTTGCTAAAGAAATTGCACAATTAAAAGGATTGACTATTGAAGAAGTTGCTAAACAAACAACTGAAAATGCTCATCGATTTTTCAAGATTCAAGCTTAAAAGGTTTTCAAAAAACAAGCGTCTCCCACATTCAAAGTAAGACTTCAGCTCTTTTGTGAAATTAAGTAAACTACTATCGATTGACAGTCAAAAAGAGTCTTTAAAATCCAATGAGTGAAAAGGAGACGATTTTATGTCAAAAAATCCTATGGAAAACGTTATTTTAAAATCTTTGAGGTATCAGAAAAAAGCAAGGAACTTTGCAACCTTTATGTTGCCATTTGCTGTCGCCACAAGTGCCGTTTTTGGTTCTGCGATTAATACTGTAAATGCCAAAACAAATGATACACAACAAGTGAGTGAATCACGATCTAATGATTCGGTCAGTTCAAATGAAAAGGGAAATCATTCAACCGAGAAATTAGCAGGAGAAACTTCGACTACGGTCGATGACTTTTTAAAGCAACCCGCAGTTGAGTCAGGAGAAAATAGCGATCTTCAAAATAGCAATGATACGCAAAATGCAAATGACACGAATGCATCTGGTGTTCGAGTAGAAAAGGCCATCGATGTAGTGGAAGAATCCCGTGGTTCTGAAAATAAAAATTCAGGTAAAGAAATTACACAAGTAAGCCAAGCAAGAACATATCATACAACAGCTAATTTGAATTTACGTAAGGGTCCAGGGACAAAGTACAGTATTAAGGTCACCATTCCAAGAGGCAAGAATGTTACGTATAAAGGCAGAAAGGGAAATTGGTACAAGGTATCGTATAAAGGCAAAACGGGCTATGTATCAAAAACATATTTACGATCAGGTTCAATTAAAAAGGTATCCAATTCTCTTAATGGAAAATCCATGTATGTATCGTCTACTGCGTATACTGCCAATTGCAGTGGCTGCTCTGGAAAAACGGCCATTGGTATCAACTTACGTAAGGACCCATATAAGAAAGTAATCGCAGTGGATCCAAAGGTCATTCCTTTACGTAAAATGGTTTATGTTGAAGGTTATGGACTTGCGATTGCTGGAGATACTGGTGGCGCTATCAAGGGCCATAAAATTGATATCTTCATGCCAACAAAAAAGAAAGCATTAAACTGGGGTAGACGTACGATTAAAGTTACAATTCAACATTAAATAAATGAAAAATTAGAAGCTCATCTCGCCATACTAAGAAGAGCTTCTTTTTTGTGGTTAAGAGAATACATGAAATCTAGAGAAATATCTATTTTCCCTTAGCAAAGCTGTACAATAAGTGTAGAAACGAAGTAAAATGGTCAAAGGAACTTTAGGAAAAGAGGATTTGAGATCCGTGGATATAAAAGAAATTATTGTCGTAGAAGGAAAGGATGATACGACAGCAATCAAAAGAGCTGTAAATGCTGATACCATTGAAACAAATGGATCAGCAATTTCGGAGGAGACTTTACGTAATATACAACATGCACAAGATGTGCGTGGCGTTATTGTTTTTACAGATCCTGATTATCCTGGTCGTCGTATTCGAGCTATTATAGAAGCTCGTGTAAAAGGTGTAAAGCATGCGTTCTTGCCAAAGCAAAAGACAATTGCTAAAAACGGTAAGGGCTTGGGAATAGAGCACGCAAAGGACGAAGATATTCGATTTGCATTATCAAAAGTCTATACTCCGAAGGATTCAGAACAAGAATCAACTTGTACCATCACTATAGATGATTTAATAGCGACAAAACTAATATCTCATCCTGATGCAAAAAAACGACGTGAACGATTAGGAGAGCTTTTGAATATTGGCTCAACCAATAGTAAGCAGCTAGTAAAGAGATTAGAAATGTTTCAAATTACAGAAGAGCAATTTGGAAAAGCAATTGCAAAGATGAATCAGGAGGAACAAAATGCATAAAGATATTGCAACACCTTTACGCACACAAGAAATATTAAAAAAATACGGGTTTTCATTTAAAAAAAGTTTAGGTCAAAACTTTTTAATTGACCCGAATATTTTACGTAACATTGTAAGTTATGCAGACTTATCAAAGAAAAGTGCAGCAATAGAAGTAGGACCAGGAATTGGGGCTTTGACAGAACACTTGGCACGTCAAGCGGGTAAAGTGGTATCGTTTGAAATTGATCAACGATTATTGCCTGTTCTAGAAGATACGCTTAGCCCATATGACAATGTGAAGATTGTACATTCTGATGTTCTAAAAGCTGATGTGGCCACTATTATTAAAGAGGAATTATCTGAATACAAGGATATCATGGTGGTAGCAAATCTCCCTTATTATGTGACAACACCTATTTTACTAAAAATTCTTATGGAGGAACTACCAATTCGCGGAATGGTTGTTATGATGCAAAAAGAAGTGGCAGATCGTATTTCAGCTGTACCTGGTACAAAAGCTTATGGTTCCTTGTCTATAGCGGTTCAGTATTATATGAAAGCAGAAGTAGTAATGACCGTACCAAAAACAGTATTTATGCCGCAACCAAATGTAGATTCAGCTGTATTACGACTAATCCGTCATGAAGAGCCACCTGTAAAAGTAATCAGTGAATCGTTTATGTTTGAGGTTACTCGTAGTTCATTTGCGCAACGACGTAAAACAATCTTAAACAATCTACAATCACAATTACCAGATGGTAAAGAAAAAAAAGAACAAATATTATCCGCTTTAGCTGAGTCAAATATTGAACCTACGCGACGTGGGGAAACTTTATCAATTAAAGAATTTGGGCTACTAGCAGACAACTTATATCCTTATTTTAAAAACTGAACCATATATTAGTATAATATTAAAAAATATATAGTATTCATAAAAAAGTGATTGACATCGCTTTTTTTACTTGTTAAAATATAATTTTTGTGTTGACAAAAATGGTTTTATTATGTATACTGGTTATTAGTGAGGTGTAAGCGAAAATGCCAAAAACTTTAGCTGACATTAAAAAGTCGTTAGATTGTCATTTGGGTAGACGTTTGCAATTAAAAGCAAACGGTGGTCGCAAGAAAACGATTGAGCGTGCTGGAATACTACGTGAAACTTATCGCGCCGTATTTGTAGTTGATCTTGATCAAGACGAAAACGCCTTTGAGCGTGTGTCTTACAGCTACACAGATATTTTAACAGAAGCAGTAGAGATTACGTTTGATGATGATGCAACTTCTCAAGTTGCAGCAGCCAAATAAGTAAGTGCAATTATAATCGAATAGTTTGTTCGGACACTTGTAGAACATTCCTTCTCGTTCAAAGGAATGTTTTATGAGTGTATTTTATTTTTAAGGACATACTATTAGCGTCAGTAGCTAAAGGAGGAAATTTCGTATGGCGAGAAAGTCAATTATGTCAGAACGTTTGAAAGTAGAAATCGCAAAAGAATTAGGATTTTACGATACTGTAGAACGTGAAGGCTGGGGCGGAATCAAAGCACGAGATGCCGGCAACATGGTGAAAAGGGCAATTGAGATGGCAGAACGAGGACAATCACTAAACGGTGAAAAGTAAGGTTATCTTAATCAAATAATCACATTAAGCATACTGACAAAAAGCAGTTCTCTATTTTAGGGAACTGCTTTTAATTTAGAAGGTGTCACTTCATAATTTAAAGAATTAAATATCTATTGTTTATGAATCATTATTGTTGGGAAAGCTTTTACATATCAGTAGATGAAGTATCTCAACATTCTTTTCCTGTGGTAGAATAGAATTCAGTGAATAAAGAACGGAGATAGCTTCTTCTTTTTTATATTTTTCGAGAGGAGGCGGAGATATGCTTTATGTAAAAGCACCTGCCAAAATTAATCTAACACTTGATGTACTATATAAACGTCCAGATGGTTATCATGAAGTTGAAATGATCATGACGACGGTTGATTTAGCTGATCGTGTAGGCTTAAAGAATCGCCACGATGGACAAATTCAAATTCAATCTAGCAGCAATTTCGTTCCTGATGACGCCAGAAATCTAGCATATCAAGCAGCGAAGCTTTTACAAGATACATATAATATTAAGCAAGGTGTATCTATTACGATTGATAAGCAAATTCCTGTAGCAGCTGGATTAGCAGGTGGAAGTAGTGACGCAGCAGCTACTTTAAAAGGACTTAATACATTATGGAATTTAAATCTATCAATCGACGAATTAGCAGAGCTAGGTGCTAAAATTGGTTCGGATGTTTCATTTTGTATTTATGGAGGTACAGCGGTTGCTAGAGGGCGTGGTGAAAAGATCGAACATATAGATGCACCTCCGACATGTTGGGTAATTTTAGCAAAGCCCACTATTGGCGTATCAACAGCAGCTGTTTATGGGGGCTTGAATCTTGATGGAATTGAGCATCCAAATACGATACAAATGAGGCACGCTATAGAGCACAAGGATTATGTACAAATGTGCGAGAATCTTGGAAATGTATTAGAGAGTGTAACATTAAAATTGCATCCAGAGGTTGCCATAATAAAAGAACAGATGAGTAGATTTGGGGCAGATGCTGTATTAATGAGTGGAAGTGGGCCTACTGTTTTCGGCCTTGTACAAAATAAAGCTCGTGTCAGTCGTATTGTAAATGGACTAAGGGGTTTTTGTGAAGAAGTATATGCCGTACGTATATTAGGTGAAAGAGATGCCCTTGCTTAAATGCGTATAATTGTGTTATTTTTTTTATAAAACATTCGTGTTTAGGAGAGGATTTTATGAAATGGAAGCGTAGCGAACGTCTAGTTGATATGACGCATTATTTAATGGAGCATCCACAGCACTTAATCCCCCTTACATTTTTCGCAGAATTGTATCAGTCTGCAAAATCTTCAATTAGTGAAGATTTGTCGATTGTTAAGGATACATTTGAGGAAAGAGGGATTGGCCTTCTAATGACGGTCCCAGGAGCTGCTGGGGGAGTAAAATATATCCCCAAAGTACCAGATGCAGCCGTAAAAGAAGTAATACAAGAGTTGATAAAAGAATTGAGTCATTCCGATCGTTTATTACCAGGCGGATATTTATTTATGACCGATTTATTAGGAAATCCAGATCTAATGAATCGAGTAGGTAAAGTATTTGCTTCTGCCTTTTGCGATCAAGAAATAGATGTCATCATGACAGTAGCTACAAAAGGGATTTCAATTGCTCATGCAATTGCGAGACATTTAAATGTACCAGTTGTTGTAGTGCGTCGTGACAACAAAGTTACAGAAGGTTCTACTGTCAGTATTAATTATGTATCTGGCTCATCTCGCCGTATACAAACAATGGTTTTATCAAAACGTAGCATGAAAAGTGGCCAACGCGTATTAATTACCGATGACTTTATGAAGGTCGGGGGAACAATGAACGGGATGAAAAACTTATTGGAAGAGTTCGACTGTACTTTAGCAGGTGTTGCTGTGTTAGTAGAAGCTGAACATCCCGATGAGCGTTTAGTGGACGATTACTATTCATTGGTTAAACTCAATGAGGTAAATGAAAAGGATCGGACCATTGCTTTATGTGAAGGAAACTATTTTGAGAAGGGTGGAAATTAGTAATGAATGTAGTATCAACAAACAATGCACCAGCAGCTATTGGACCATATGTTCAAGGAATGGTTGTGAATAATCTTTTCTATAGTTCAGGACAAATTCCTTTAACAGCATCAGGTGAATTCGTTGATGGCGATATCACTGCACAAACAAACCAAGTTTTCGAAAATCTTAAAGCAGTTTTAGCAGAAGCAGGCTCTTCATTAGATAAAGTTGTGAAAACTACTGTATTTATCTCAGATATGGAAGATTTCGCAGCGATGAATGATGAATATGCAAGACATTTTGGTTCACATAAACCAGCACGTACAACTGTTGAGGTTGCAAGATTACCAAAAGACGCTAAAGTAGAAATTGAAGTTATTGCTTTAATTTAATAGCGCATACAGATTCATTTTAAGTCTTTTAAAGTAAAAACTATTAATAATTGATAATGTAATGTAAAGATTAGGCCACATTATGTGGCCTTTTTGTATATATTGTAAATTTTTCTATAAAAATAAAAATAATTTTTTAAATTTTTAAAAAATTGATTATAATTAAGAAGGAAATAGTTATACTTTTCTTGAATATAAGTTAAGTAGATTCTAATTAAAACACCAAAGAGGAAGGTGGTGAAATAATGGAAGTAACAGATGTTAGACTTCGACGTGTAGAGACCGATGGCCGCATGCGAGCTATTGCTTCCATCACACTGGACAACGAATTCGTGGTGCATGATATCCGTGTGATTGATGGGAATACTGGGTTGTTTGTTGCAATGCCAAGTAAAAGAACTCCTGATGGAGAATTCCGAGATATTGCCCATCCAATCAATTCAGGCACGCGATCCAAGATTCAAGAATCTGTATTAGCTGCATATGCTGATACTAGCTTAGAAGAAGTAGAAGCTTTGGAAGAACCTGAATTACAAAGTTAATAAATAAGAGCCATCTTCATAATTGAAGTAGGCTCTTTTTTATTGGTTTTATATTAAGAGTTGAGATTAATAGTAAGTGTGAAACTAGTAAAACTGAAATCTAACAATCTATTGAATGTGATCTAGCATGCGCTGTAGCGATAATATCGCATCCTCTGTTGTCTTAGAATCTACATGGATGGTATTGCCCGTCTCACCTTCTACAATGAGTTCTAAAGCCCATAGAAGATGTGGTAAATCAATTCGGTTCATCGTCATGCAAGGACACATATTTGGATTCAATGAGATGATATGTTTGTCAGGATACTGCTGAATAAGTCGATTAACAAGATTCATCTCTGTACCGATTGCCCAAGAAGAACCAGCTGGAGCAGCTTTTATCGTATCGATTATATATTTTGTAGAGCCATTGTCGTCGCTAGCCTCTACCACCTCATGGCTGCATTCTGGATGTACAATAATACGCATCTCAGGGTGTTGTTTACGTATTTGGCTAATATTATAGAGATTAAACCCTTCGTGTACAGAACAATGCCCCTTCCATAAAATGACGCGATACATCATCTAGTATTCCATCAAAAATCAACTCTTCTTTAATAGGATCCCAAACAGCCATTTGTTCTAATGGAACACCTAAGTCAAATGCTGTATTACGACCTAAATGTTGGTCTGGCAAGAAGAGTAGTCGTTCTTTTTGAGTAAGTGCCCACTTTACCATTGCCTTCGCATTGGAAGATGTAACACATGCCCCACCATTGCGCCCAGTAAATGCTTTAATGGCTGCTGTTGAATTGACATATGTGAGTGGAATGATTGTGTCACCAAATTGCTTTTGAAGAGCATCCCAGGCAATTTCAGTTTGATGAATGTTTGCCATATCTGCCATTGAACAACCCGCACGCATATCTGGTAAATAAACAGTTTGTCCATCTCTTGTGAGCATATCTGCAGTTTCTGCCATAAAGTGCACACCACAAAAGACGATATGCTTTGCTTGTTCATTTTGAGCACAAATTTGCGCTAGTTGGAGGGAGTCTCCAGTTGCATCTGCAAATTGAATGACTTCATCTTTTTGATAATGGTGTCCTGGTATGAAGAGTTCGTTTCCTAATTGCTCCTTAATAGCCCATATGCGAGCCTCCATTTCTTCTGTTGAAAGGTTCCGATACTTATCAGGTAAGTGTGACATTTTTTCAAATAGAGTAGGGTTAATTAGCATTTAGAGTAGCTCCTTTCCATTGTACAAGTGCACTGATATCTAGTGCTTTAACGGAGTGAGTCAAAGCACCAAGTGAGATCCATTCAATACCTGATCTTGCATAGTCTTTAATATTGTCAAGTTGAATACCGCCAGAAGCCTCCGTTGTAATATGTGCTGGTACAAGTGGTAGCCAATTTTCAATTTCTTCGGGTGTTCGGTTGTCAAACATAATAATATCAGCGCCTGCTTCAATTGCCTCAAGTAGTTGTACTTTGGTTTCGATTTCAACTTCAATTTTGGTCGTATGACCGATTTTTGCACGTACCATTTTGACAGCATTTGTGATTCCGCCAGCAAAAGCAATATGATTATCCTTCAACATAACGCAATCATAAAGTCCACTCCGATGATTAAAAGCGCCTCCGGTTCGTACAGCATATTTTTCGAGCATTCTTAATCCGGGTGTTGTTTTACGTGTATCACAAATGCGTGTTGACGTACCAACTGTTTCGAGTACAGCGCGATGAGCGGCAGTAGCGATAGCAGACATACGTTGAAGTAAATTCAATATAACGCGTTCTCCTGCAAGTAATGTATGCATAGGCCCTTCTATTTCTGCAAGGATGTCTCCTTTATGCAAAATATCTCCATCATGTATAAATTGCGAAACGGTTACCTCTTTACTTAATAATGCAAAACCTGTTGCTATAATATCCTCCCCACAAAAAATACCCTCTTCTTTTGCGTAGAATGAGAAGACACCCTTTGCATCTTTTGGAAAAAGTCGTTCTCCCGATAAATCACCATCACCAATATCTTCTATAAAAAATTCTTTAAGCATAGATTCGAGTTTTAGCTGATTCATGCAATTCACCCCTATTAAATAATTGTTCAATTCTTTGGATATTTCGTTTTCCGGCAAGTAGCGGATCTTCCTTAGGATAGTCAGTACGGATATGAGCACCTCGTGACTCTAATCGAGCAAGTGCACCTTGAGTAATGAGCCCTGCGACAATATGCATGAAAAGAAGCTCCATTTGTTCAATAGGTAATTGTTCCAAATCAACCTTTACTGCATCTAAAAGAAAGGCGAAATGATGAGTTGCTTCTAGCAATTGCTGTTCATTACGAATGATTCCTACGTTGTTAAACATTAATTGTTGTAGCTCGTGTTTTTGCATTAATGGAAGTTCTATATTATTAGTAGATGGTTCAATTGGTTGAAAATCAATTTGGTCAATTTCTTCACGTAAAATGTGTTCGGCCATTTGTTTTCCAAATGTAATACCTTCTAAAAGAGAATTACTCGCGAGTCGATTTGCACCGTGTACTCCTGTGCATGCAGCTTCACCTACTGCGTAAAGACCTTTAATAGAAGTGCGACCGTAATGGTCAGCAACAATTCCACCCATCAAGAAATGGCTTCCTGGTGTAACAGGTATTAGATTTGTTGCTAAATCAATTTCTGCCTTATTGCAAAGTGCTGTAATGGTAGGAAATTTCTTTTCAAACTCTGGAATAGTTGATATATCAATAAAAACTTCTTGGCCAGATAGACGAGCCTTATACATTTCATAAGCAGTGATATGACGTGGAGCGAGATCACCGAGTGGATGAACGCCTTCCATCAATGGTTTTTTATTTCCGTTTACAAAACGCCCACCGGCACCGCGTACAGCTTCCGATACAAGACCTATAACTTGATTCTTTGCGAATAAAAGACTTGGATGGAATTGGACAAATTCCATATCTGCGATAGTAGCACCTGCTAAGTAGGCAAGTGCTATGCCATCACCAAAGCTATTTGGGCGATTAGAGGTATGTGTATAAAGAGCACCTGCTCCACCTGTAGCAATAATAATATGAGGTGCATAGTAAGTGTGTCTCACACCATCTACTTGAATCGTCTTAACTCCAATACAACGACCGTCTTTATTTTTTAAGAGCTGATAGGCCATTTCATATTCGTTAATGGTTACTTGATCTGAAAGTTGATGGTACAAATGCTCCACAACATGTCTACCAGTAGCATCACCACCTGCATGAATAATGCGGTGTCTACTATGTGCACCTTCTAGACCGAGTGAAATTTGTCCATCTGGGAAGCGGTCTACTGGAAATCCTTCCTCCATCATTTCCTCTATACTTTTGATGCCTTGTGTAACGAGAGTTTCCACATTTCCTTGATCATTATGGTGAACACCAGCTTCTATAGTATCTTGTATATGAAGCTTCGGAGAATCAGTTGGATCTTGTACAACAGCTATTCCACCTTGCGCATAAAAGGAACTACTACTTCGCAACTCGGATTTGGTAATAACTTGTACATGACATGTTTTTCCGAGTATACGAGCGGATTGTAGTGCTGCAACACCACTACCTAAAACTATGACGTCTGTATGAATCTCCATTCTATTACCTTCTTTACAATTGTCTTGACACATATCTTGACATAAAATATTAATTAAAACAAGTATTTTCAGGTGGATAGAATGGTAAAAAAAGAGGGGGAAATAAGGATATGATTTATGTTGATTACGCAGCAACAGCACCGATGAGTGAACAAGCATTAGCAACTTATGAGGAAATAGCGAAAAGATTTTATGGCAATCCATCCAGTCCACACGATGAAGGGACGAATGCTAAGCAAATCCTAGAAAATGCTCGACGCATGATTGCTGATTGTGCAGGCGTGCTACCTTCTGGAATTTACTTTACTGGGAGCGGAACCGAAGGGAATTTGATTGCGATATTGTCAATTGCAAATGCAAATGCAAAGAAAGGAAAACATATTATTACAAGTGCTGCAGAACATACATCTGTTCATGCTGCCATGAATGTGTTAGAGCAGGAAGGTTATCGTATAACAAGATTACCTTTGGGCGAAAATGGTTTAGTAAGCGTGGAAGAAATTCGACAGGCAATATGCGCAGAAACTACTCTTATTTCTATTCAACATGTGAATCCGGAAATAGGGACAATTCAACCAATTGAGGAAATTGCTCAACTAGCTAAACAGTATGATGTACGATGCCATATAGATTGCGTTCAATCCTTTACAAAGTTACCGCTCGAAAATTTTGCAAGTATTGTGGATGCCTTGACGTTTTCTGCACATAAAGTTGGCGGGCCAAAAGGATGTGGTGCTGTTTACATTCACCCAAAATGTAGGGTTGTACCTCTTTTCCCTGGTTTAACACATGAAGGGGGCCTACGAGGTGGTACAGTAGATGTACCAGGAATTGCAGCTTTTGCAGTAGCAGCAATAGAAAGTAAAGAGCAAACAAATATAGCCTATCTCTCTACTCTTAGAAATAAGTTAAAAGATTTATTGGCAGATAGTCCTTATCAATTTGTAGAGGCACCAAACACATCACAACAATATCCAGCTGTTTGTGGGATGCGTATGAATGGATTAGAGGGGCAGTATATTATGTTACGTTTAAATCAACGTGGAATTTATCTCTCAACTGGTAGTGCTTGCGATGCGTTTAGCGCTACTGGTACAAAAGCGATTATGGCAATGGGCTATCATATCGATGAAGCTAGACAATTTTTCCGCATATCATTTAGTAGACAAACAAGTATGGATGATATTGAACAATTGGCAGGAGCTTTAATTGATCTTTCTAGTGAATTTGAAAAAAGGAAAGAGATTTAATAATTGGATTTGAAATAATTTTATTCAATTCTTAGTAAAATAAAACAGATAGAATTTATAATATTAATTTGAAGTTCACTGTTTTGTCAAGTCAAATAGTCTTGAAAATTAACTAAATTTGCTTTATAGTCAAAAGAGAAAATCTGCTTAAATGGAGGACTTGTGAAATGACAAATATTTACGCAGTAATTTTGGCTGCTGGCCAAGGCACGCGTATGAAGTCCAAATTATATAAAGTTCTTCACCCAGTTTGTGGCAAGCCAATGGTTGAACATGTAGTAGAACATATTCAAGAACTGAATGCAGAACGTATTGTGACCGTAGTTGGTCATGGTGCTGAAAAAGTTCAAGAGCAATTAAAGGATAAAAGTGAATACGTATTGCAAGCTGAACAACTTGGAACAGCTCATGCAGTTCAACAAGCAGAACCACTTCTTGGTGAATTAGAAGGCACAACAATTGTTATTTGTGGTGATACACCATTAATACGCCCAGAAACAATGAAAGCGCTATATGAATATCATGAAGTAAATCGCGCGAAAGCTACGATTTTAACGGCGATAGCCGAAGACCCAACTGGTTACGGTCGAATTATTCGAGGAGAAGATGATCAGGTTGCTCAAATCGTCGAACAAAAAGACGCTACGCCTGAACAAAGAAAAGTAACAGAAATCAATACGGGTACTTATTGCTTTGATAACAAAGCATTATTTGAAGCTTTAAAATTAGTTAAAAATGATAATGCTCAAGGTGAATATTATTTACCTGATGTTATTGAAATTTTACAAAAACAAGGTGAAGTTGTAGCAGCTTATGTTACAGAAAACTTTTCTGAAACACTTGGTGTAAACGATCGATTCGCTTTATCACAAGCAGAAGGTATTATGCGCGCTCGTATTAACGAGAATCATATGCGAAATGGCGTTACAATTATTAACCCTGAAAGCACATATATAAGCGCTGATGCTAAAATTGGCCGCGATACAGTTATTCAGCCAGGTGTATTAATTGATGGCACTACTGTCATTGGAGAAGATTGTTTAATAGGACCTAATAGTCATATAAAAAATAGCCAAATTGGTAATCGAACTTCCGTTCATTCTTCTGTGGTAGAAGATAGCCAAATTGGTGATGATGTTGCAATTGGTCCATTTGCACACATACGTCCAGCATCAAATGTGGGCAATCATGCAAAGGTTGGTAATTTTGTAGAATTGAAAAAGACAACGCTTGGAGAAGGTAGTAAAGCATCGCATCTTACTTATTTAGGAGATGCAACAATTGGAACGGATGTCAATATTGGTTGTGGTACAATTACTGTGAACTATGACGGTAAAAATAAATACCAAACGATTATTGAAGACAACGCTTTTGTTGGATGTAATGCAAATCTTATAGCTCCTGTTACAGTTGGCAAAAACTCATTTGTCGCTGCTGGCTCTACTGTTACAAACGATGTTCCAGAAAATGCACTTGCTATCGGTCGTTCTCGACAAGAAAACAAAGAAAACTATGTTAACAAATTAAATTCAAAATAATTATAAATTAACAGGAGGGCATCATGCCGTATCAATATGCTAACTCAAATTTAAAAATCTTTTCACTAAATTCAAACGAACCACTTGCTACAGAAATTGCTAAAGAAGTAGGTGTAGAATTAGGGAAAAGTTCTGTAAAACACTTCAGTGATGGAGAAATACAAATTAGTATTGAGGAAAGTATTCGTGGATGTGACGTATTTATCGTTCAGTCAACTTCAGCTCCAGTAAATGAAAATTTAATGGAACTACTTATTATGGTTGATGCTGTGAAACGTGCCTCTGCACGCACAGTAAACGTAGTAATGCCTTATTATGGCTATGCTCGTCAAGACCGTAAAGCACGCTCACGTGAACCGATTACGGCTAAATTAGTAGCAAACTTATTAGAAACTGCTGGCGCAACTCGAGTAGTTGTTCTTGATTTACATGCCCCACAAATCCAAGGATTCTTCGATATTTTAATCGATCACTTAATGGGTGTGCCATTGTTATCTGATTACTTTAAACAAAAAGGCTTCAACTCAGAAGATGTTGTTGTTGTATCTCCTGACCATGGTGGTGTAACACGTGCTCGTAAAATGGCTGAACGATTAAAAGCACCGATTGCTATTATCGATAAACGTCGTCCAAAACCAAACGTGGCAGAAGTTATGAATATCGTAGGAAATGTTGAAGGAAAAATTTGTATCTTGATTGATGATATCATCGATACAGCTGGCACAATTACAATCGGTGCTGAAGCACTTGTAAAAAGTGGTGCAAAAGAAGTTTACGCTTGCTGTACGCACCCTGTTCTTTCAGGCCCAGCTATTGAACGTATCGAAAAATCTGTTATTAAAGAATTAGTTGTAACAAACACAATTCAATTACCAGAAGAAAAGAAAATTCCAAAAATCAAGGAATTATCAGTTGCTACATTGCTTGCTGATGCAATCGTTCGTATTTACGAAAATAAATCTGTAAGTAAATTATTTGATTAATTTTTAGACAATAGTTTAGGGATGAGCCAATCGTGATGTAAATCACCTTTGGCTCATCTTTTTTTGCCTGATTTACAAAACTTAAATATCTATAAATGTTTGAACCTCCATTTAAATGGGTAAATTATGTTATGTGATTATTTAAATTGAGGAAGGGGACAGAATAGATGAGTACAATAGTTCATGCAAATAAACGTGAGGCTGGGCATCGATCAGTCATTTCAAGTTTAAGAAAAAATGGTTTCGTTCCTGCTGTCGTATACGGTTATCAAACAGAGTCGACTGCTATTGCTGTAAATGCAAGAGATTTTGAAAAAACATTGCGCGAAGATGGAAAAAATGCTGTCATTACACTGGAGATTGATGGCAATCAAATAAAAGCCGTATTAAACGATGCCCAAAGAGATACATTAAAGGGCCAGTTAATTCACTTGGACTTTTTGGCAGTTAATATGTCCGAATCACTTGAAGTGAATGTACCAATTGTTGTTACAGGTGAATCAATTGGTGTTAAGGAGAACGGCGTATTACAACAACCAAATCGTGAAGTAACAATAAAAGTCAAGCCTTCTGACATCCCTGAAAATATAGAAGTTGATATTACGAATTTAGCAATTGGAGATACATTAACGATTGGAGATATTCGTGATAAGGTGAATTTTACAATTATAGGAGAAGATGATTTAACATTAGTGACTGTTTCAGCTCCTGTTGAGTTAAAAGAAGATGAAAACGAGGAAGGTACCTCTGCAGATATAGGTGCAGAAGATAACGAAGAAAAGGAATAAAACTATAAGTTTAGATATACACCTTACGTTTCAATAGAAGCGTAAGGCTTTTTTCGCTTCAAAACAACAAGCCGCTTCAGCGCCAATGTAGTTATCGGCTTTACGCGCCAGCCCTCGAGGGTGCACAGGATGCGTACCCGATAGCCGTTGCCACAGGATGTAGACGTTTCTTAGGCTTTCATTCCTTGAGTAAACGAGCCGCGTTCAGCACTTATGTGGTAAAATAACAGGGATTAGTTTGTAAAGGAAGATGCCAAGTATGAAGCTAATTATTGGCCTGGGAAACCCTGGGAGAGAATATGAGCATACACACCATAATGTTGGATTTGATACAATTGATTTATTAGCAGAAAAATGGGGCATTGCGTTAAATCAACAAAAATTTAATGCCATGTATGGTACAGTCCATCGCCCAGAAGGAAAAGTAATGCTGATGAAGCCTCTTACATATATGAACTTATCTGGGGAAGCCGTACGCCCTATGATGGACTACTACGATATTGAGGTAGAAGATATTGTCGTTATTTATGATGATTTAGATTTAGAAAAAGGCAAATTACGCCTACGCCAAAAAGGTAGTGCAGGCGGTCATAACGGTATTAAATCATTGATTCAACACGTTGGTACACAAAATTTTAATCGTATTCGTATCGGAATAAGCCGTCCACCAGCAGGTATGAAGGTTCCGGATTATGTACTTTCGAGATTTTCAAAAGATGAACAACCGTTAATGAAAGAAGCATTTGATCGTGCAACGCAGGCGTGTGAATACTGGCTAGAGAAACCATTTGCAGAAGTGATGAATCGTTTTAACTAAAAGAGTAAGCATAAAAAGGCCAAAAGCTGTCTATACTTTTTATAAAGGGAGGCATGTTTATGGCTATTCGTTACAGATGTCGTCATTGCAACACGGAGATAGGCGTATTGCCATTTGATTCTGAAGAAAGTATTCGTAAACTTCATCAACTAAATGAACAAGATGCTAAAGAATTTATCCGTCATGAGCAAAATGGAGACAAAACAGTAGAAAGTATTTGTGAACATTGCGAAGACTCACTAAAGAAGTTCCCAAATTATTATGCATTAAAAAATTGGTTACAGTAAATTGCTTTGGCGCATTCGCGTCCAAGGCCTTTTTCTGTATATTCTAATAAATAAGGTAGTATTTGTTTTAAGAGGGGAGGCCATTATGGAATTATTACGTCAATTATTAACCAAGGATTCACATGTACAAAGATTATTAGAGGACATTAAAAATCGAGAAGATGCCCAATTAATTACGGGACTTTCCGGAAGTGCAAGACCAGCGTTTTTAGACACGATTTATGATTATATAAATAAACCCATTTACATAATTTCGCCTAATTTACTGCAAGCGCAAAAAATGTTTGATGACTTAGTAAAACTTATTGGTGAAGACTATGTTCACTATTATCCAGCTGATGAGTTTATTGCTGTAGACATGTCCATTGCAAGTCCGGAATTACGTGCTGGTCGTATTGAAACATTAGATCATATGCTACATCAACAAAAAGGTGTTTATATCATCCCGGTTGCCGGTATGCGTAAAGTTATGGCTCCAAGGGAAGTATGGCTTACTTTACATCTGAATGTTGCAGTAGGTGAAGAGATTAATGTCGAAGAATGGCTGCAAAAATTAGTAACAATGGGTTATACGAGAAGTCAAATGGTTACTACACCGGGTGAATTTGCTTTACGGGGAGGCATTTTAGATATTTACCCTCCGTATGTTGAAAACCCGTTCCGTATTGAATTATTTGATACAGAAGTCGATTCTATTCGTACATTTTCAGCGGATGATCAACGTTCCATTGATAAACAAGAGCGATTAAATATTTTACCTGCTTCTGAATTTGTATTAACTAAAGAACAACGTCTAAGTTTCGCGAAAAAGTTAGAAGATGCACTTTCAGATAGTTTGAAAAAGGTGAAAAAGAAGGAAATCCAAGAACAACTATATCAACACGTACAATCCGATATAGAATTACTTAAGCAAGGCGAACTACCTGAATATGCAAACCGCTATGGTTCTCTCTTATATGATAAACCATCGTTTTTAGGGGATTACTTTGCCAAAGATGGCCTTGTTGTATATGACGAGCTTGGAAGAATTCAAGAAGTAATGGAAGCATGGGAAAAAGAAGAAAATGAATGGTTTTTATCCCTTATTGAAGAAGGCAAAATGGTACATGCAGTAAAGCCATCTTATTCTCTAAAAGAAATTATGGCCATGATTCATCTACCTGCTATATACTTTGCGTTGTTTGCAAGAACCTTTGCTGGGATTCGCTTTACGAAGACAACAAGCTTTTCTTGTAAACCTATGCAACACTTCCATGGTCAAATGCCGCTACTTAAAAGTGAAGTAGAACGGTGGGAACAGGGGAAATTCACAGTACTCTTTGTAACAGAAGATGAGAAACGTCTACCAACTATTCAAACAACTTTGGAAGATTACGATATTCATATACAAATTGGCAAACCGCAAGAAGAGGGCATTTTTGCAATTACAGGCAAACTATCTGCAGGGTTTGAATTACCATTGCAACGCTTAGCGATTGTAACTGAGGAGGAACTTTTTAAACAAAAGCCAAAGAAAAAAAGTCGTCCTCAAAAAATGACAAATGCCGAACGAATTAAAAGTTATACAGAGATAAAACCTGGTGATTATGTCGTACATGTTCATCATGGGATTGGTAAATATATTGGTATTGAAACACTTGAAGTCAACGGTAAGCACAAAGATTATCTACATATTCGCTATCGTGCGGATGATAAACTTTATGTTCCAGTAGATCAAATAGACTTAATCCAAAAATACGTAGGCTCAGAAGATAAAGAGCCTAAGCTTCATAAACTGGGTGGAGCAGAATGGAAGAAAACGAAAAGTAAAGTTTCCTCTGCGGTTCAAGATATTGCAGATGATCTTATTAAGTTATATGCAAAGCGTGAAGCGGAAAAAGGGTTTGCCTTTTCTCCTGATGGGGATGAGCAACGTGCCTTTGAGGAAGCGTTCCCATACGAAGAGACAGAGGACCAATTACGAACCATACAAGAAGTTAAGATTGATATGGAAAAAGAACGCCCAATGGACCGTCTTGTATGTGGTGATGTTGGATATGGTAAAACAGAAGTGGCCATACGTGCAGCATTTAAAGCCATTTTGGATGGCAAACAAGTAGCTTTTTTAGTGCCAACAACGATTTTGGCACAACAGCATTTCGAAACGCTTCAAGAAAGATTCCAAGATCAAGCTATATCAATTGGATTGTTGAGCCGCTTCCGTACACGTAAGCAACAAAACGAAACAATAAAGGGTTTAAAAGATGGTACCGTTGATATTGTTGTCGGTACTCATCGTCTATTATCAAAAGATGTAGTTTATAAAGACCTTGGCTTGCTTGTAGTAGATGAAGAACAACGCTTTGGCGTAACACATAAGGAAAAAATTAAACAGTTAAAAACAAATGTTGATGTATTAACATTAACAGCTACACCAATTCCCAGAACTCTGCATATGTCGATGGTTGGGGTACGTGATTTATCTGTTATTGAGACACCACCAGCAAATCGTTTCCCAGTGCAAACTTATGTGATGGAACATAATGGGGCATTAGTGCGTGAAGCGATTGAACGTGAAATCTCACGTGGGGGGCAAATATTCTATTTACACAATCGTGTGGATGACATGGCAAAAAAAGTAGAAGAAATCCAAATGCTTGTGCCAGATGCAAGGGTTGGCTTTGCACATGGCCGAATGTCAGAGTCTGAACTTGAATCTGTTATTATACAATTTTTGGATGGAGAGTATGATGTTCTAGTTACAACGACCATTATTGAAACAGGTATTGATATTCCAAATGTTAATACATTGATTGTAAATAATGCGGATCGTATGGGGTTATCCCAGCTCTATCAATTGCGTGGACGTGTTGGTCGTTCAAACCGAGTTGCATATGCTTACTTCATGTATCAACGAGATAAAGTGCTAACAGAAGTTGCAGAACAACGTCTGCAAGCTGTAAAAGAATTTACAGAACTTGGTTCAGGATTTAAGATTGCTATGCGAGACTTATCAATCCGTGGAGCAGGTAATTTACTAGGTTCTCAACAACATGGCTTTATCGATTCAGTAGGGTTCGATTTATACTCTCAAATGCTTGAAGAAGCTATTGCTGAACGCCAAACAGGTGAGAAGAAAGAAGAAGAAAAAGAAATTGAAGTTTTACTTCCATATGATGCATATATTCCCGATGCATATATTCCTGATGGATATCAAAAAATTCAAATGTATAAGCGCATAAAAGGAATGGATCAAGAGGAAGATTACTTTGAAATTATTGATGAGTTACAAGACCGATTTGGAAATCTACCACCGGAGACAGAGCGTCTGTTACGCATTGCTCGAATAAAAGTTTGGGCAAAACTTGTAGATGTAGATTCCATCAAAACCAAAAATAAAATAATTACCATTGATATTTCGGAAGAAGGGACTGCAAAACTTGATGGTGGCAAAATTGTGTCAGATTCAATGCAGTTTGGTCGTGCAGTAGGATTCAAATTAGAAGGACAAAGGCTTATTTTAACAATTGATGAGAAAAAAGTGGAGCAACAATCAACGTTTGATATTTTAGAATCACTGATGAAAATACTACCAGATGCAATTCGTGAAAAGGCGGAGCAAAAAGACTAATTATTGTCATGTATATTTTTTCCGTGAATACACCATACTAGCGACAAGTACCATTTTGAAATTTGTCGAAAGTGAGGCAACACGAATGAAAGCAACAGGCATTGTACGTCGAATAGATGATTTGGGACGTGTAGTAATCCCGAAAGAAATCCGAAGAACTTTACGCATTCGTGAAGGCGATCCGTTAGAAATATTTACTGATCGTGAAGGCGAAATCATCTTAAAAAAATATTCTCCAATTAATGAGTTAAGTGATTTTGCCCTTTCATATGTAGATACATTATTTGATACATTGGGTACAAGTGCACTTATTAGTGATCGCGACGAGATTATCGCAGTAGCAGGAGTCTCAAAAAAGGATTATATGCATCGTCAAATATCCTCTTTTGCAGAAGACTGTATTTTACAGCGAACAATTCTAGTGGAAAAGCATGAAAACTCAATAGAAATTGTACCTGGCCAAATCGAGCAGATAAAATCCTATTGTATTGCACCAATTATCGTTGCAGGAGATGCGATAGGGGCTGTCTATATCTTATCGAAGATGCATTTTATTGGCGATACAGAACAAAAAGTAGCAGAGACAGCAGCACACTTTTTAGCAAAACAAATGGAAGATTAATTAGAAAAGACCATTCAACTGTTGATATACGATCAATAGAGAATGGCCTTTTTTTTCGGGCTCGTTTTAAGACTTAAGTTAGTATGCTATACTGTTGTAAAATTGCAATTAATGAATTAAATAGGAAAGAGGATGGTCATGTCCGGAAAATGGGGGATGAAAGTTTACTTAAAGGGAGTTGCATTGCTTACTGTAGCTGCCCTTTTTGTGAAGATATTAAGCATGGTTTACCGTGTGCCATTTCAGAACTTAGTGGGAGACCATGGTTTTTATATTTACCAGCAAGTATATCCCTTTATAGCTCTATTTGTTACGTGGACATCTAGTGGCCTTGCTGTAGCAATCTCTAAAATGCTAGCTGACTTAGAAAAAAGTAATCGACAAAATCAAAGATCTATTGTGTTACGAACGATATTTCACTTTTTAACATTACTTTCAATCATTTGTTTTATTATATTGTTTTTTGGCGCTCCCCTTTTTGCTTATTTAATGGGGGATAGGCAACTTGCTGGGTTATTAAGGATCGGTGCATTTGTTGTATTTTGTATGCCATTACTAGCTATCTACAAAGGGATTTTCCAGTCAACAGGCACAATGCAACCAGTTGCATATGCTCAAGTAGTAGAACAATCTGTTCGGGTCGCTGTTATTTTAGGTGGAACATGGATCATTATGTCCATGACAGAGTCCTTATATGACGTCGGTAAAGTAGCAGTGGGTGGAACAGTTGTAGGTGAGTTAGCTGGAATTTTATTATTAACATGGTATATGAAAAAGCACCCATTTGACAGGGCAAAGGTAAACCTACAAGTAAATTCAAATTTAGCAAAATGGCCAATACTTAAAAAGTTATTGATCTTGAGTATTAGTGTTAGTATGAGCAGTTTAGTATCGCTTGTGTTTCAATTAGTGGACTCATTTACTATATATAGTGCATTAAAAGAATCAGGGTTGTCATCTATAGAGGCAATGGAGACAAAAGGAATATATGACCGTGGCCAACCTTTAGTGCAAGTAGGACTCGTCATTGCATCTTCACTTTCACTCGCTATTGTGCCACTTATTGCACATGCATCAAAAAGAAAAGATGGACATAATGTGGATCGATTTATAAAGCTAACGTATCGCACCTCTTTATTATTTGGTATAGCTGCAGCGGTGGGACTTAATACTTGTTATGCCAAATGTGAACATAACGCTATTTGAAACTGCTGACTTATCAAATGTACTATCTGTTTTTGTATTACAGATTGTTTGGCTTTCATTAATTATGACATTAACAGCGATGCTTCAGGGCTTAGATCGATTGAAAATACCTGCACTATTATTAATTTTAGGAGTCATCGTTAAAATGTTTTGTAATAAGCTATTTATAATGACTTTAGGTATTGAAGGTGCAGCGTGGGCTGGAAACTTGGGGCTTATTGTAACGACAGTTGGACTTATTTGGTATTTCAAAAAGACTAAGCGTATTCGCTTTGCAACAAATCATTTTTATAGTGGTGTGGCATTTGCTACGCTTTTGATGGGAATTTTTGTATTATTATTTACGATTCTTGTTGAACCGATTATTTTTCCTTCAACACATGCGCGAATACGTGCGTTGATCCTGTGTCTATTAAAAGCAGGAATTGGTGCCTTTGTCTTTTTAACAACCATCACTAAGTTAAAAGTGCTATCTGTTAGAGATTGGTATCTATTGCCTTTAGGCAGACGCATGGCCAATTATCAGCTTTTTTTACATCGAAAAAAATAAACAAAAATAGGTGAACAATATGAATCAACTTACAATTATTGGTTTAGGCGCGGGAGACTTTGAACAGCTACCAATTGGCGTCTATCGGAAATTAAAACAAGCAAAGAAAATATGTGTACGTACAAAAGAACATGCAGTATTAGACGAATTAGCAAATGAGGGGATTGAGTTTGAGAGTTTTGATGCAATCTATGAAAAACATGATGACTTTCTTCCGGTTTACCAAGAAATCGTGGCAACATTACTTAAAATTGTAGAAACAGAAGATGTCGTTTATGCGGTACCAGGTCACCCTTTAATGGCTGAGATGACAGTTCAACTTCTGATACAAGCAGAAAAAGAAGGAAAGGTACTTCTAAAAATTGAAGGTGGCCAAAGTTTCTTAGATGCTGTATTTGGTGCTCTTCGAATCGATCCAATTGAAGGTTTTGAATTGGTCAATGGTACCACATTCTCTATTCATCAAGTCAATATGTATAAGCATTTACTGATTGCACAAGTTTACGACCAAATTAGTGCTTCAGAAGTCAAACTGACATTGTTAGAAAAGTATCAGCCAGACTATCCTGTTACCATTGTGACAGCTGCAGGATCAAAAGATGAGAAAATTCTTACTGTCCCATTATATGAATTGGATCGTGTGGCTGAAATAAATAATCTAACGACAGTATACGTTCCACCTATAGAGAAGAAAGAGGATGCACTACGCGAATGGTCTACATTCCGTGATATTATTTCAATTTTGCGTAGTCCAGAAGGTTGTCCATGGGATCGTGCACAAACACATGAAAGTTTAAAACGTTATATGTTAGAAGAAGTTCATGAATTTTTACAAGCGATTGATGAACAAGATGATGAACATATGATTGAAGAACTTGGCGATGTATTGTTGCAAGTATTTTTACAAGCTCAAATTGCGGAAGACTCAGGATATTGGAATTTAGAAGATATTTTAGAAAGTGTTGCTGGGAAAATGATTCGACGCCATCCTCATGTTTTTGGAAACGTTGAGGTAAATAGCGTAGAAGATGTGAATGAGAACTGGGAAAAGATCAAGAAAAAAGAACATGAACATCAAGATGGTCAAGCTGAACCTCTGTTAAAAGGGGAATATCGTGCAACTTCATCATTGCAAACTTCTTATAATTATCAACGTAGAGCAGCAAAAGTTGGGTTTGAATGGCCAACTATTGAAGGTGTTTGGGACAAAGTAGAAGAAGAGTGGAAAGAGTTCCGTCAAGAAGTAGAAAACGGAACACAAGAAACGAGACTTGATGAATTTGGTGATGTATTATTTACACTTGTTAATTTAGCACGGGTTTACAAAATTTCCGCTGAAGATGCAATGCTTCATGCGAATACTAAATTTGCTAAGAGATTTGGCTATGTTGAACAACAAGTCATGGCAGGAAAAAAAGATTTTAAAGAATATTCGTTAGAAGAACTAGATCAATTTTGGCAAGAAGCGAAACAAGGAGAAAAGAGGATATAGTTATGAGACTAGATAAATTTTTGAAAATTTCCCGATTAATTAAACGCCGTACACTAGCAAAAGAAGTGGCAGTCCAAGGTCGTATTACGATAAATGGAAAAGTAGTCAAAGCGAGCAGTGCTGTAAAAGTGGGAGACGAATTAGCTATTCGCTTTGGACAAAAAATAGTAACAGTACGTGTAGAAGAGCTGAAGGATATCGTCCGCAAAGAGGATGCAGCAAATATGTACACAATCTTAAAAGAAGAAAAACTAGATAGAATCGAACCTGAATTCATTGATGATGAAGATTAAGCAATAAACAAAAGGAACGCAAGAATAGTCAACAACTACACATTCTTGCGTTTTTTGGTACTTATTTTTCTAACGTATTTATATAGGGTATTGTTGTTTAGAATTTAGCATACTGTCGCTAAGAAGACGATTCTTTTATTTTTCACTTCATCTTCATATTTTAGAATGTCCAAGCATATAGTTAATGGACAGGACAAGGAGGGGAATAGAAGATGACATTTCAACAGGATAACGCGACTTATACAATTCCAACAGGAGATCACTTATTAACCGTTCGAAATCGTAAAAGAATGGATGTTACATCTGTAAAATCAATTGAACGTTTTGATCAAGAGGAGTTTTTAGTACTCACCTCTCAAGGGCATTTGCAAATTCGTGGCGAAGAATTAAGAATTGTACATTTAGATGTAGATAAGGGGTTACTTACATTAGAAGGCACTGTAAAAACCCTACAATATGATGAAGAGGACAGTGGACTATCGCGCGGAATTTTGCATAAATTATTTGGATGACAATTTCTGAACAATTCCTTAGCATAGCATCATTAATTATTAGTGGTGTTATAGGAGCAGCTTGTATTGATTTGGTAAGAACACTTAGTTATTATGCGCCACCGAAATCATTACGGCGAAAAGGCTACATCATATTTGAATTATCTACATGGATGTTACTCGGAATTGGTACATTTCTATTATTAATGATTGTACGAGATGGAGAATGGCATTTTGTCGATTTCCTCTCACAATTATTAGGCTTTTGCCTATATCAGTTATTTTTGCAAAGACTCTTCCGATTTGCTGGACGAGTTTTCGATCGATTAGTGATTCAACCCATTTGGTTTATCTTCCGTTTAATCGTAAGTATCATACGACAAATCATTCGACTAATTATGGCAATTTACAAAATTTTTACATTACCATTACTATTTATCGTCAAAAAGTTTAAAAATAAACCTCTTAAAAAATAGGTAAAAGTTAGATATAATAGGATTGATATGTAAATAGTGATGATTATTATATTAAAAGGGAGGGTACCCGCATGCCTCAATCATCTAAACAACCATATAAAAAAACTACCCAAATGCCAACAGACTACACTAAAATTGAAACACAAAAACACAAAGTAAATCGTAACCGAAAAATTGGCTTATATCGACGCTTGACATTTATGGCAATAGTGTTTACGCTCATTGCAGGTTCCCTCGTCTACACTTTGATTAAACAAAAGCAAACGTTAGCGCAAAAAGAACAGCAAAAAATTGAGTTGCAACAGAGTTTAGCAAAGCAAAAAGAAAAAAGTGAAGATTTGAAGATCCAAATTGCTAAATTAAAAGATGATGACTACATTGCTAAACTCGCACGAAAGGACTTATTCTTATCTGAAGATGGAGAAATTATTTTTTCAATTCCAAAGTCGCAAGAAAAAGATAAGAAAAAAGCGGATTCAAAAGAGTAGTCTTATTGACACTCTTTTTTTGTTGGATATAATTAAGGTATGATTTAATAAAAGATTTACAAATTGATCATGGGCTAATAAGCCGCTTAACATTTTAAGGAGGAGCATTTTTTTTATGTCAATTGAAGTGGGCAGCAAGGTACAAGGTAAAGTAACAGGTATCACAAATTTTGGAGCATTCGTGGAGCTGCCAAATGGCTCGACAGGTCTTGTTCATATTAGCGAGGTTGCTGACAACTATGTAAAAGACATTAATGACCATTTGAAAGTTGGAGAAATGGTTGAAGTAAAAGTAATGAATATTGAAGCTGACGGTAAAATTGGATTATCAATCCGTAAGGCAAAACCTCAAGCAGAACGACCAGAAGACCAGAACGTCCTCAACGTTCACGCCACAATAATAATCGTTCAAATGATCGTGGCGAAAATCGTCAACCGAAAGAAAACTTTGAACAAAAAATGGCGCGTTTCTTAAAAGATAGTGAAGATCGCCTTTCAACATTAAAACGTGCACAAGATTCGAAACGCGGTGGCCGTGGCGCAAGAAGAGGGTAACTTGCTGGCTATTTTAATCGTAGAAAAAGTGTTTTATTAATATTTTGAAGCTATCATATCATTGCTTAAGCGATGAATATGATAGCTTTTTTATTATCGACAAATTAAAAAGAAGCTTCCAATAGTTTGGGAGCTTCTTTCTTTTTATGGCGGCAGAGGGGATCGAACCCCCGACCTCACGGGTATGAACCGTACGCTCTAGCCAGCTGAGCTACGCCGCCTTTCGCGAACAATATAATACATGTTACAAGAAATTATAAAAGAGTGTCAAGCGATTTTTGTTAAAAAACTTTAGTCTATGCTATTTAACGTCGAACGATTTTTAGTAAACACTTTCACAAACAGACAAACTTTACACAACTTACCAGTTATACTATCAGAAACGTATAATGGAGGTTATGTGACAATGAGAAAAGCATTCATACAACCAAACAAACTACCAATCCCTAATGTAGCTGTGAGTTTTAAACAACAATACCCCTTGTTCTTTGCTGTATCGTTATGCTTTGCTGCTTTTTTCTTATCAAAGGCCATACTCTTCGAAGCAATCGTGCCGTTCTTTTTACCAATATTGGCGGTTGCCTTAATAAATCATCGAGATTATTTCATATGGGCACTCATTGGAGGAGTAGTTGGTAGTTTTACACTTGGAATTGGAGAATTAGCGATTCATATAATTGAATTCTTGCTTCTTTCTCTATTTATGAAAACATTTATACGTAGATGGCCAATAGCAATTGTTGTTGGTATGTCTATATTCCTTACCCAAACTGGGTGGCAAATGTTTTCATACCATGGAGATCCACCGATGATGATTCTATTATATGTTGGATATGAAAGTATATTATCAATATTCATGACTTTATTTTTATCTCAGGTTTTATTACCAATGCCTGCTTTATGGACAGCTTCGTGGTCTCTGGAACGAATGGGAGCAGGGTTAATTGTTTTATCAATTATACTAACTGCAACGAATAATATTGTTTGGAATGTATTATCACCTACTTATATAGCATTACAGTTCATCATATTAGGAGCTGCGTATGTAGGAGGGGTCACGTTATCTACAGCTATTGCTGTTTTGATGGGAACAATCATTAGTCTTTCTCATCTATCTTTTAGTGGAATGATTGCTGTATATGCCTTAACGGGACTCTGTGCAGGAGTATGTAATAGATTAGGAAAATTCGGTATCGTTTTAGGAAGTGGTATTGCAACAGCATTTTTTGCACTTTATGATGCGACACTTCCCATCGATAAAACCTATTTCATAGCATTAGGTGTTGCTACTCTTTTATTTTTTACAATGCCAAAAAGTTGGCTACAATTTTGGCAACGTCAATTATATCCAAATCAAGAAGAAGTATTGTTAGAAAGGCAACGCTGGCTCACTGAAAAAGTAACAATGAAACTAACCAATTTTAATGACTTTGTTATCTTCATGAAGGAACTTGTGAATGATCGCTTTGGAGTGACTGAGCAACAAGAGACGATTGAAATTGAAGCAAGGCCATTATCACCATGCGAAAGTTGCTACAAATTTGAAAAATGCTGGGCAACAGGAAAAAATGAAATGGAATCACTTGTACAACAATGGCTAATGGCAGAAACAATTGGCCATAATGCTTCTAGGCTACAATATGACGATAAAATTAGAAATAAGTGTGTTCGTTCCTCTCTATTTCTAAGTGCGTTAGCTGAATTTGTTTCGAAACAGCAACTAAGTGGGCAGTTCCAACATGGTAAGAAAATGATTGCTTTACAGTTAAGAGATATGTCTACACATATTGATAGCGTAATGAAGGATATGACGAACGACACTGTGTCATTTCAGCAACAAGAAGATGTGCTGGTCCATCGATTTAAAGAAATCGGCATTGATTTCTTCCAAATTGATATTTTGAAGAATGAACCAGGACGAAGAAAGGTTGTATGTTGTATACCGTATAAAAAGGCACAATGGGAAACAGACCAAATGGTTGCGGAAAGATTAATCCTTCCTGTTCTACAGGAGGTATTTAAAGAGCCTTTTGAAATTCACCAAACCGTAAAGAAAACGAAACCTTATTCACATTTGCAAATTACCTTCCAGTCAGCGATACGATTTACAATGCAATATGATGTATTATCCACTTCAAAAAACAATACGATGTATTCAGGTGATTCACATGCAGTATTTTCTCTAAATCCGGGATTAACAGCCATTATGTTATCCGATGGCATGGGACACAATAAGCGTGCACATAAAGAAAGTAGAAAGCTGATCCGCCTAATGCGTGAATGCTTAAATCACCAAATGTCTCCAGAAACAGCAATGCACACGTTACATTATGTCATGTCACTAAAACAAGAAGAAATGTATGCAACGATGGATTTTGCATTAATTGATTTGCAACATGGTAAGTTATGGTCATGGAAAGCCGGCAGTATGGCAACCTATTTAGTAAGGGGGAGAGAAGTAACTAGAGTAGAAGGTGCAAGTGAACCATTTGGTTTGTTTTCATCATTTTCTGTAGAAGCGGAACAAAGAAACCTAAAAGCAGGAGATATCATATTCATGTGTACAGATGGTTTATTCTTTGAGAATATGCCGTGGGAACAACAAGAAAAACTACTTCGCAACAGTTTGCTTCAAAACAGAAGTTTACCTATTCAAGAGATTTGTCCAGAAATATTGAATACTTTCCGTAATAATGATCAGCCGATTGATGATTGTACAATCGTCTGTGTCGAAATTCAGCATAAAACCGTAGATTGGTCATTATTTAAGCCTACTTTCCAAGAAATTTCCCGGGAAAGAATGGTAAAATAATGATGAGGTGAGAAGATGTCTAAACTTGAACAAAAAGTGTATGAATATATAAGACAATATGGCTTGTGTCATGCAGGAGATCGTCTTCTTGTAGCTTGTTCTGCTGGGGCAGATTCAATGGCGTTGCTCCATTATTTATATCGTGAACAAAAAAGCTTAGGTGTTTCTGTCGCAGCTGTGCATGTAAATCACATGCTTAGAGGAGAGGATTCAGAAGGAGATCGACGTTTTGTAGAATCATTCTGTAAGGAACGTGGTATTCCTGTATATGCCGCAAATATTCCTATACCTGAAATTTTAGAAGCAGAACGTGGCAATATGCAGGCGGTTTGTAGAAGAGAACGCTATGCTTATTTTAAACAAATCATGTTAGAAACAAACAGTTCAAAATTGGTCGTTGCTCATCATGCAGATGACCAGATTGAAAGTGTTTTAATGGCGTTGATTCGTGGATCGCATGATATTGGAATGCAGGGTATTAAACGACGTCGTTCTTTTGCAAATGGAGAATTGGTCAGACCATTTCTATCAATAACAAGAGCAGATATTCTAGAGTATCTGCAAAAATATAACCAACAGTATAGAGAGGATTCCAGCAATAAAAAGGATTCCTATACTCGTAACCGTATGAGACACCATGTTGTCCCTCTACTGAGAGACGAAAATCCAAAAGTAGCAGAAGCAGTTATGCATTATACAGAAAAAGTGCAAGCAGATGAAGAATTATTACAGTCACTTGCTGAGCAAGGTTTAGAAGATGTATTAGTTGAAAAACACAATGATTTGTGGAAAATAAATATTAATACATTCCAAGTGAAACCCCCTGCTTTACAAAGGAGAATCATTCTACTACTATTAAAATATCTATATAAAGATACAATCATTGCACAAAGTTACACTCTTTGGAATTCCATTCTAAGACTGACACAAACAACAGCTGGAAATGCAACAATCGATTTACCAAAAGGAGCAAGAGCAATTCGTCAGTATGATGAATTGATCCTTATAAAGACGGAGGTAAATATACCAAATCCAATGCCTGTAATGTTACACTATGGACAATGGACTAATTTGCCAAATAATTTACGTGTTTATATGGGAAAAGCAGATGAAGTCGCACCTCAAGATGCAACATCTGAAGCTAAAAGCTACTTTGTAAATGCAACAAGTTTTGCACAACCACTACATATTCGTGGCAGAAAGGATGGGGACCGTATACAATTGCTTGGTGCAAATGTACAAAAGCGGATTTCTCGTCTATTTATTGACGAAAAGATTCCATTGGCTCTTAGAGAAGATTGGCCTGTTATCGTGACAAATGATCATGAGGTATTAGCCGTCCCTGGGCTCCGTGTAAGTAGCTATTTTTCTAATAGCAAACGGTTGAATGATGATACAATATTCATCTTCGATCAACAAACTTTGTAGTGTCTATATACAATCAAGGAGGAACAAAAGATGCTTCAGAATGACATCGAAAAAGTATTAATTTCAGAGGAAGAGTTACAGAACAAGATTCAAGAACTTGGGGAATCTCTAACAGCAGAATACCAAGATAAATTTCCATTATTAATAGGTGTGCTTAAAGGTGCAATGCCATTCATGGCTGATTTAATGAAACGTATTGATTCTTATGTTGAAATCGATTTTATGGATGTAACAAGCTATGGAAATGCAACTGTTTCTTCTGGAGAAGTGAAAATTCTTAAAGACTTAAACACAAGTGTTGAAGGTCGTGACATTATTATTATCGAAGATATTATTGATAGCGGTTTAACTTTAAGCTATCTTGTAGACTTATTTAAATACCGTAAGGCAAAATCTATTAAAATCGTTACTTTATTAGACAAACCAACTGGTCGCAAAGTAGATTTACAAGCAGATTATGTTGGCTTTGAAGTTCCAGATGCATTTGTTGTAGGTTATGGTCTAGATTACGCAGAAAAATACCGAAACTTACCTTATATTGGAGTCTTAAAGCCAGCGGTTTACTCATTCTAATAGCAATTTTGAAATTTTGACAATTTTATAAAGAAACATTTGGAATGAGAGGCTTTTCATTGTACGACCAAAAGTTCATATGTTAAGATTTACTATAGTTTTTCTGTTTATCTTGTGAGGAGGCTGGGGATGAATCGAATATTTCGATACACCATATTTTATTTATTAATTTTCCTCGTGATTATCGGGATTTTTGGTACGTTTAATAATGCGAACCAACCTACGAAAGAGATACAATATCACGAGTTCGTTACAGCATTAGAGAGTGGCAAGATAACTGAAGCTGATATCCAACCAGATCAGTTAGTCTATGTCGTTAAAGGTAAGATGGAGGGATATAAACAAGGCGAATCTTTCGTTACAAATATCCCTGTCGATGATCAAGAGTTGATGAATGAAATTCGTAAAGAAGCCAAGGCTAATACGAAAATCAACTTCTTAAAAGCTCCAGAAACTAGTGGATGGGTTCAGTTCTTTACTGGTATTATTCCATTTATCGTTATCTTCATCCTGTTCTTCTTCTTATTGAATCAGGCTCAAGGTGGCGGTAATCGAATGATGAGCTTTGGTAAAAGTAAAGCGAAACTGTATGACGATCAAAAGAAAAAAATTCGTTTTACAGATGTAGCTGGTGCCGATGAAGAAAAACAAGAACTTGTAGAGGTTGTAGATTTCTTAAAAGACCATACAAAGTTTGACCAAATTGGCGCACGTATTCCAAAAGGGATCCTATTAGTAGGACCTCCAGGTACAGGTAAAACTTTATTGGCCCGTGCTGTAGCTGGTGAAGCTGGCGTTCCATTCTTCTCAATTAGTGGTTCTGATTTCGTGGAAATGTTCGTCGGTGTGGGTGCTTCTCGTGTACGTGACCTATTTGAAAATGCTAAGAAAAACGCTCCATGTATCATCTTCATCGATGAAATTGATGCAGTTGGTCGTCAACGTGGAGCAGGCTTAGGCGGCGGTCACGACGAACGTGAACAAACATTAAACCAATTACTTGTTGAAATGGATGGTTTCAGTGGAAATGAAGGTATTATTATCATCGCTGCAACCAACCGCCCAGATATACTAGACCCTGCATTATTACGTCCTGGCCGTTTTGACCGACAAATTACTGTAGGCCGTCCAGATGTAAAAGGCCGTGAAGCCGTACTTAAAGTACATGCTCGTAAAAAACCATTAGATGAAACAGTAGACTTAAAAGCAGTTGCACAACGTACACCAGGATTTTCTGGTGCAGATTTAGAAAACTTATTAAACGAAGCAGCATTAGTCGCAGCTCGTCAAAATAAGAAGAAAATCGATATGGGCGATATTGATGAAGCAACAGACCGCGTTATTGCAGGCGTTGCTAAAACAAGTCGTGTCATTTCTGAAAAAGAACGTAACATTGTTGCATTCCATGAAGCTGGTCACGTAGTGGTTGGTTTAACATTGGACGAAGCCGAAAAAGTGCATAAAGTAACAATTGTTCCCCGCGGTCAAGCGGGTGGTTATGCAGTAATGCTTCCAAAAGAAGATCGTTACTTCATGACAAAGCCAGAGCTTCTAGATAAAGTAGCCGGCTTACTTGGTGGACGTGTAGCTGAAGATATTGTCTTTGGTGAAGTTTCAACAGGTGCTCATAATGACTTCCAACGTGTTACAAGCATTGTCCGTTCTATGGTTACTGAATATGGTATGAGTGACAAATTAGGACAACTGCAATTTGGCTCTAGCCAAGGTGGTAATGTATTCTTAGGCCGTGATTTGAACTCTGAACAAAATTATTCAGACCGAATTGCATATGAAATTGACCAAGAAATGCAACTAATGGTTAAAGAGCAATATGAACGTACGAAAAAGATTTTAACTGAACGCCGTGATCTTCTAAATCTAATTGCTACAACTTTACTTGAAGTTGAAACATTGGATGCTGAACAAATTGAACACTTAGAGAAATACGGTAAACTTCCAGAACGCTCTTATGACAAGAAGAATCATAGAGCTGAAAAAGGGACAGATACTGATGTAAAAGAATCTACTGATGCAACAATTGTTCAAGAGAACAAAGTTGATATTGGTAACACTGATCCTACAACTAGTGATTTACCTAAAGACTCGAATGGCGAACAATCAAACGGTGGTATTCAAGAAGATCGTAAATAAGTACATCTAAGAGCTGACCCCTCACATGTTAAGGCGGTCAGCTTTTTTTAATCCATCTAAATGTGATATGATTCTTTGGAGAAATTGCAAATAAGTGAGGATAATTTTCATGATTTTAGTGATGGACGTAGAAAATATGAATATTTCATTAGGAATGTTTGAGAATGAACATCTCAAACATCATTGGCGATTGAAAACAGATTTGCTAAAAACAGAAGACGAATATGCTATGCAGATTAAATCGTTGTTTACACATGTTGCTTTATCTTTCAATGATGTACATGGTATTATAATTTCTTCAGTAGTACCGCCAATCATGTTTACGTTAGAAACGATGTTCCGTAAGTATTTTTCAACCCAACCAATCATAGTTGGACCAGGGGTGAAAACAGGGCTAAACATTAAATGTGAAAACCCAAGGGAAGTTGGATCGGACCGAATTGTGAATGCAGTAGCTGCAATTCATGAATATGGAGCACCTTTAATAGTTGTTGATTTTGCTACTGTCACAACGTATTGCTATATAAATGAGAATGAGGAATTCATGGGTGGTGCAATTGCTCCAGGGATTTCTGTTTCTGCGGAAGCATTATTTACGAGTGCTTCTAAGCTTCCAAAAGTTGAAATAGTAAGACCGCAAAATGTTATTGGAAAGAATACGATAACTTCTATACAGGCAGGTATCGTCTATGGTTATTTAGGCCAAGTTGAAGGAATTGTTCGTCGTATGCGTGAACAAAGTAAAGAAGATGCACTAGTTGTTGCGACAGGTGGCTTTGCGAATATGTTAGCTAAAGAAACGAAAGCCATAGATATTGTTGATCCGTTTTTAACGTTAAAAGGATTGTATTTAATTTATAAGAGAAATCATTAAGAAAAGAGGAAAAGGAATGGCTGATTATTTAGTTAGAGGACTTGGATTTAATGGTAATGTTCGAGCGTTTGCAGTGCGTACTACAGATACTGTAGGTGAAGCACAACGCCGTCACAATACATGGCCAACAGCTTCAGCTGCACTTGGTCGTACAATGACTGCATCTGTCATGATGGGGGCTATGTTAAAAGGCGACGACTCCATTACAGTGAAAGTAGATGGTAACGGTCCAATCGGTCCTATGATTGTTTGTGCTAATGCGAAAGGTGAAGTTCGAGGCTATGTTACACATCCACAAGTTCATTTTGATTTAAATCCACAAGGGAAATTAGATGTGCGCCGTGCTGTAGGTACTGAAGGTTCCTTAGCAGTTGTCAAAGATTTAGGCATGCGTGAACATTTTACAGGTCAAGTACCAATTGTATCCGGTGAAATTGGTGAAGATTTCACGTACTATTTAGTAAAATCCGAACAAGTACCATCATCAGTAGGGCTTGGAGTTTTGGTTAACACGGATAACACGATTCTTGCAGCTGGTGGGTTTATTATTCAAGTATTACCAGGAGTGGATGATGAAACAATCACAGAAATTGAACAACACCTTGCGGAAATCGAGCCTGTTTCTAAGATGATTCAAAAAGGGTATACACCAGAGCAAATTCTAGAAGCAGTACTTGGAGAAGGTAATGTACAAGTGCTAGATACAATGCCTGTTAAGTTCCAGTGCACATGCTCTAAAGAACGCTTCGGTGCAGCAATCCTTAGCCTTGGCGAAAAGGAAATCCAAGATATGATTGATGAAGATGGGATGGCAGAAGCGCAATGCCATTTTTGTGGAGAAAAATACCATTACCCTAAAGAAGAGCTGGAAGGATTTATTGAAGAAATCCATGCACAAAAAAACTAGCATACGTCTAAACTGAAATACAATTCGCAAGTTTAAATTATTTGGAAAATAAACAGCTTACATAAAAAATGTAGGCTGTTTTTTATTGACAAACTCTTCCTAAAAGAAGTAAAATCAAATTAACAAAACCTATTTAAATACTAGGAATTAGGAGTGAAGTAGATATGAGTAAATTATTTAATTCTGTAACAGAATTAATCGGTAATACACCGATTGTAAAATTGAACAATGTGACTGGTCCTAATGATGCCAATGTGTATGTTAAACTAGAATATTTTAATCCAGGTAGTAGTGTAAAAGATCGTATCGCAGCAGCAATGATTGAAGCTGCAGAAAAAGCAGGTAAATTAAAACCAGGTAGCACAATTGTTGAACCTACAAGTGGTAATACAGGTATTGGTTTAGCAATGGTAGCTGCTGCTAAAGGTTATAAAGCAGTATTAGTAATGCCTGATACAATGAGTTTAGAACGTCGTAACTTACTACGTGCATATGGCGCAGATCTAGTATTGACACCAGGCGCAGAAGGTATGAAAGGCGCTATTGCAAAAGTTGATGAATTAGCAAAAGAAAATGGCTGGTTTGTTCCGCAACAATTTGAAAACCCTGCAAACGCTGAAATTCACCGTAAAACGACTGGTCCAGAAATTCTTGAAGCATTCGAAGGATTAACTCTAGATGCATTTATCTCTGGTGTAGGTACTGGTGGAACAATTACTGGTACTGGGGAAGTATTAAAAGAAAAATATCCAGAAATCGAAATTATCGCAGTTGAACCAAAAGACTCTTCAGTTCTATCTGGTAACAAACCAGGTCCGCATAAAATCCAAGGTATAGGTGCAGGTTTTGTTCCTGAAGTTTTAAATACTGAAGTTTACACTTCTATTTTCCCAGTTGAAAATGACGATGCATTTGAAGCTGCTCGTAAAGTGGCAAAAGAAGAAGGCGTGCTTGGTGGTATTTCTGCAGGTGCAGCTATGTTTGCAGCGATTGAAACTGCAAAACGCCTTGGTAAAGGTAAAAACGTATTAGCACTTCTTCCAGACAATGGTGAACGTTACTTAAGTACATCTCTATTCCACTACGATGACTAAGTAAATAATTATATATTCAAAAGGACACCCGTTTGTAATGAACGGAGTGTTCTTTTTTGTATTGGCTTTCCTATTATCTATAGAAGGTTAAACAATGTATTGGATTATATTATACTTTTGCTTAATATAAGGTGTTGTTATACTGAAAACAGATATATAGATTTAGAAAAACTTAAATTTGCGGAGGTTTTCTATTGGAAATTCAACTGGTAAGGTCCGAGCCTTTTTCGATAAAGAAGGATGATTTTTTTAATAGTTATAAAAAACAGACAGAAAACCAAATTCACCATATCTTTTTAGAAAGTGGAAGGGGTGGAGAAAAATCAATTGCTGCATGGAATCCACTTGCAATTGTTCAATCGACAGAAAGCGGGCTTCAAATTAATTGGCGTGACGGTAAAACTGAGCATCAAGTAGGCGAACCACTCCAACTAGTTGAAGAGCTACTTTCCCAATACAAATTTGAATCGCCAAGTGATTCCTTTTATGGAGGTGCTATTGGATTTATCACATACGATTACGTGCGGAGAATTGAAGTGATTCAAAATATTGCAATGGATGATCTGTGTATTCCTGATATCTATTTTTATATTGTAGATTGCTGGACTGTACTTGATGCTAAAAATGAAATAGCAACAGTTATGAAATTATCTACTAGCGAGGTAAATGTTGAGGAGCTTGTGGAAAAGTGGCAAGCAGAATATTCTACGCCTATTTTCAATAATCATATTGCCCAAGTAGTAGAAAGTGATGAGTCAAGGATAGTGGATATGACACGCGAACAGTTTAAAGCTGCTGTTGAACAAATACAGGACTACATTTCCCAAGGTGATGTGTTTCAAGTGAATTTATCTGTGCGACAAGCAAAAAAACTTGAAGCAGAACCGCTGTTAATGTATGAAGCATTACGTGCATTTAACCCTTCTCCCTATATGGCATATATTCAATCATCTAACTTTGCAGTTGTTTCAGGATCACCTGAATTATTGATTCAAAAGCATAATTCCTCTGTATCAACTCGCCCAATTGCAGGAACTCGCCCTCGTGGTAGAAATGATGCTGAAGATTTAGCGCTTGCAAATGAGCTAATTCAAAGTGAAAAGGAACGTGCAGAACATGTTATGTTAGTCGACCTCGAACGCAATGATTTAGGACGCATTGCAGAATACGGTACAGTCCATGTAGATGAATTTATGGTTATCGAAAAATACTCGCACGTTATGCACATAGTATCCAATGTACGTGGTCAAGTGTCAAAAGAGCGTAGTAACGCAGAAATTATTCGTGCAGTATTTCCAGGAGGAACAATTACAGGTGCTCCGAAAATCCGGACAATGGAAATAATTGAAGAGCTAGAACCGGTACGCAGGGGGTTATATACAGGTTCTATTGGTTGGTTAGGGTTTAATGGGGATTTGGAACTTAATATTGTGATTCGAACTGCATTTATAAAAGACGAAATAGCTTATATTCAGGCAGGGGCAGGTGTTGTTATTGATTCAGATCCTGAGCGGGAATATGTTGAATCACTTAACAAAGCAAAAGCACTCTGGCAGGCAAAGAAAATGGCGGAAGGGGTATGTGTACAATGATTCTTATGATTGATAATTATGATTCTTTCACATATAACTTGGTGCAATATTTGGGTGAGTTAGGAGAACAATTGCTGGTAAAGCGTAATGATGCAATAACTGTCGGAGAAATTGAAATTCTTCAACCAGAGATTATTGTCGTGTCACCTGGACCTTGCACACCGAATGAGGCTGGAATAAGTCTAAATGTTATTCAACACTTTGCAGGTACGATCCCCATTTTTGGGGTATGTTTGGGACATCAATCAATTGCCCAAGTGTTTGGAGGAAATGTTATTCGAGCAAAAAGGTTGATGCATGGAAAGACTTCACAAATATATCATGACAATAAAGGTGTAAATAAAGGATTGCCTAATCCTTATATTGCAACTAGATACCATTCATTAATTGTTGAGGAAGAAACATTACCCGAATGCTTAGAAATTACCTCTTGGACAGAGGAAAAAGAGATTATGGGAATTCGCCATAAAGAGTTTGCTATTGAAGGTGTACAGTTTCATCCAGAGTCAATTATGACTGAAGGTGGAAAAAAGCTCTTAAAGAATTTTATCGATACGTATTGTAAGGAGCGGATATCATGATTTGCTGGATGAATGGTGAGTATATGGAGATTTCAAAGCTTTCTGTATCACCCCTAGATCATGGTTTCTTATATGGTTTAGGCTTTTTTGAAACTTTGAGAACATATAATCATGAACCTTTCTTGTGGGATCAGCATTGCACACGTATAACTCAAGCTCTAGAAGAGTATCGGATTAGTATACCTTACGCTTTTGAAGAATTACGAAGTGTTATAATAGAATTGAATAAACGGAATGGACATACAGATGGCTATTTTCGCTTGAATATTTCCGCTGGTGAAGGCGGAATTGGATTGGCACAAACGAATTATCCTAACCCAAACATTATTATTTTTCGTAAAGACCTTCCAGTCGTTCCGAGAGGACAAGAGAAGGATGCTGTATGGTTACAAACCATCCGTAATTCACCTGAACAAAAAATTCGTTATAAATCTCACCATTATGCAAATAATGTCCTAGGGCGATTTGAGTTACCTTCTTTGAAAAATTTAGAAGGTTTTTTTATGAATGTGGATGGATTTGTCGCTGAAGGTATAACATCGAATATTTTCTGGGTAATAAATAAAGAATTGTATACTCCTTCACTATCAACAGGAATCTTGCCAGGTATTACTCGCCAACATGTATTAAATTTGGCTAGAGCAGCAAATCTTAATATTTACGAAGGAGAGTATACGCCAAAAGATTTGGAAAGTGCAGATGAATGCTTTGTCACGACATCCATTCAAGAATTGATTCCAATTCGATCTTTAAATGATAAAAGGTTCTTAGGTAATGAAGGGGTAATCTATCAGAGATTACATAATTTATACATTGCATCAATAGAAAAGAGGTAGCAAAGATGAATTTAGATAAATATAGAATATTAACAATCGATGGTCATACACTAGATTTTGCAAAAGAAACATTTGTTATGGGGATTTTAAATGTAACGCCTGACTCATTTTCAGATGGAGGAAAATTTAATTCTGTTGAAAATGCAGTAAAGCATGCTAAAGAAATGGTTGCGGATGGTGCCAAGATCATTGATATTGGTGGTGAATCTACTAGACCAGGTCATACACCAGTTACCGCAGAAGAAGAGTTGTCACGAATCATCCCTGCAATTAAGGCTATTCGTGCAGAAGTGGATGTATTAATCTCAGTGGATACATTTAAATCAGAAGTGGCACGCGCTGCTATTGAAGCAGGTGCACATATCATTAATGATATCTGGGGAGCACAATATGACCCTGAAATTGCAAAGGTAGCGGCAGAACTAGAAGTACCTATTATTCTAATGCATAATCGTACAAATGAAGACTATGGTGAAGATTTCTGGAAAGATGCTAAATCAGATTTAGATAAAAGCATTGAAATTGCGCATAATGCCGGCGTAAAAGATGAGTATATTTGGTTAGACCCTGGTATTGGTTTTGTAAAATCTCACGAGCAAAACATCGAGATGATGAAAGCATTGCCTGAACTAGTAGATATGGGTTATCCAGTATTACTAGCAACATCACGCAAACGTATGATTGGAACAGTACTTGACCTTCCTGTAGATGAACGAATGGAAGGCACAGGAGCAACTTGTTGTTATGGTGTAGATAAAGGTTGCCATATGGTGCGTGTACATGATGTAAAACCAATTGCGCGAATGATGAAAATGATGGATGCATTGAAGTAAGAGCCAATAGGAGGAACATATGGATTATATTCATGTTAAGGATATGGAATTTTACGGATACCACGGCGTCTTACCTGAAGAAACAAAGTTGGGACAACGTTTTCGAGTAACACTATCTATAGCTAGCAATTTACAGCATGCTGGAGAAACAGATAATCTTGAACATACAGTAAGCTATGCAGAAGTCTATGAAGTTTGCAAAGAGATTGTTGAAGGAACCCCTTTTAAACTAATTGAGGCGGTCGCAGAGAAAATTGCACAGGAAATACTCAAAACATATCAAGCTTACGTAAGTGGAATTCGTGTGGAAGTCATAAAGCCGGATCCGCCCATTCCAGGTAACTATAAAGAAGTATCTGTAGAAATTACTAGAGGAGTGTTTGCATGAACGAAGCCTATATCTCATTAGGATCCAATATGGGCGATAGAGAAGTGAGTTTATGTCATGCGGTGCAACTATTGCAAAAACAGGATGCAATTGAAGTCGTTAAATTATCTTCTATCTATGAAACAGATCCAGTTGGCTATGTAGATCAAGATTTATTTTTGAACATGGTAATTCTTGTGCATACCACATTTACAGCAGAGAAATTACTTGAAGTATGTCAAGAAGTAGAACAGGAATTAAAAAGAGTACGAATTATTCGCTGGGGTCCAAGAACGATAGACCTTGACATTTTGCTCTATAATCATGACAATATTGAAACAGAGACATTAATCGTACCTCATGCTCGAATGCATGAACGTGCTTTTGTTCTCGTACCGTTAGTAGAGATTGCGCCAGAGTTGAAATACCCACCAACAAATGAATTGTTTAAAAAGATCCTCGCACAAGTTGGGGCAGAAGGTATTAAACTATGGAAGTCATTTTCTAATGTTCAAGAGTTCGTCAATTTAGAAAATGAAAAAGCATAAGAAGACGATTTGAACAAGTAACAAGTTGGATTTAGAGAAGAATGAATAGGGGATTGTCAGAGTATTGGCAAGGTGCTACACAAAAGATAGTAACCCTTGAAATAAATGTGATAAAAAAGGTGAAAGTTAAGGTTCACCCATAGAAGGAGGAAAAACGGTGATTTCAACTCAAGAAAAGCCGTTCAAAATTGGTGATATTGTTATGGACAATCGTGTCGTCCTAGCACCTATGGCGGGAGTTTGTAACTCAGCTTTCCGTTTAACTGTTAAAGAATTCGGAGCAGGTTTAGTTTATGCCGAAATGATTTCAGATAAAGGAATTGTCCAACGTAATAATAAAACAATGAGTATGCTCTATATCGATGAACGTGAAAACCCACTTTCTCTACAAATTTTCGGTGGAGATAAAGAAACATTAGTTGAAGCAGCGGAGTACGTAGATAAAAATACGACAGCTGATATTATCGATATCAATATGGGGTGCCCTGTCAACAAGATTATCAAATGTGAAGCAGGGGCTAAATGGTTACTAGATCCGAACAAAATATATGAAATGGTGTCCGCAGTAGTTGATGCTGTAGATAAGCCGGTTAGCTGTAAAATGCGTATTGGTTGGGATGATGACCATGTCTTTGCTGTAGAAAACGCAAAAGCAGCAGAACGTGCAGGTGCATCAGCCATCGCTATGCATGGCCGTACTCGCCTTCAAATGTATGAAGGAAAGGCAAACTGGGATATTCTAAAAGAAGTAAAAGAAAACATTACGATTCCGTTCATTGGTAATGGTGACGTTGAAACACCAGAGGATGCAAAACGATTACTAGATTATACTGGCGCAGATGGTGTAATGATTGGTCGTGCTGCTCTAGGAAATCCTTGGATGATTTATCGTACAGTTGAATACTTGAAATCAGGTAAATTAATGCCGGAGCCACCAATCCGTGAAAAGATTGATGTTTGCTTATTACACTTTGAGCGCTTAATGCGACTAAAAGGAGAAGTAATTGCGGTACGCGAAATGCGTAAACATGCTTCTTGGTATTTAAAAGGTGTTCGTGGTAACGGTAAAGCTCGTAATCTTATCAACCAAGCTGAAACAGCATTAGAATTGCGCACAATTTTAAATGAACTTGTCGAAGAAATCGAACAAAATGATGCAGCTTCTCAATCTATTCAAATTGGCTAAAAGAGCCTTCTGAAAATTAAAAGTCGCCGCTAAATAAGTGGCGACTTTTTTCCTCTTTATTGCATATAAAGTAGGGATTAAAGGGGAAGATGAGTAGAAAGACGTGAATCGTTAGTGAAAATTGTGTACAATAAGTACATTATGGACTGCTTAGCGGAACAAATATAAGGAGTGAAAATAGTGGCAGAAGAATTAAATGACCAACTTTTGGTGAGACGCCAAAAGATGGATTCTATAAGAGAAAAAGGATTGGACCCATTCGGTCAACGTTTTGAACGTACACATCTAACAAATGAATTAAAAGATCAATATGCAGATCTTTCTAAAGAAGATTTAGAAGAAAATGAACATCCAGAAGAAGTTGTAATTGCTGGTCGTATTATGACAAAGCGTAGTAAAGGGAAAGTTGGATTTGCAAATATCCAAGATTTAGGTGGTCAAATCCAAATCTATGTACGAAAAGATGCAATCGGTGAAGAGGCTTACGACATTTTCAAACACGCCGACCTTGGTGATATTGTAGGGATTAAAGGTACAATCTTCAAAACTCATGTTGGTGAATTAACTGTTAAAGCTTTAGAATTCACTTTCCTATCTAAATCATTACGTCCACTACCTGAGAAATTCCATGGTTTACAAGACGTAGAACAACGTTACCGTCAACGTTACTTAGATTTAATCACAAATGAAGGCAGCAAAAACACTTTCATCACTCGTAGCCAAATCATTCGGTCTATTCGAAGTTTCTTAGATGGAAAAGGCTATTTAGAAGTTGAAACACCAATGTTGAATGCAGTAGCAGGTGGCGCAGCAGCACGTCCATTCATTACTCATCACAATGCATTAGATGCAACGATGTATATGCGTATTGCGATTGAACTATACTTAAAACGCCTAATTGTAGGTGGACTTGAAAAAGTATATGAAATCGGTCGTGTATTCCGTAACGAGGGTGTTTCTACTCGCCATAACCCAGAGTTCACATTACTTGAACTATATGAAGCATATCGCAGACTACCACGACATCATGGATCTTACTGAAGATCTATTTGCCCATGTTGCGGAAGAAGTCTTGGTACAACTCAAATTCAATATGGTGAAGATACAATCAATCTTTCACAAGGTTGGAAACGTCTGCACATGGTAGATGCAGTAAAAGAAGCTACAGGTGTAGACTTCTGGAAAGAGATGACGAAAGAAGAAGCACAAGCACTTGCACGTGAACACCATATTGAAATTAAAGACACGATGGAAGTTGGACACATTATCAATGAATTCTTTGAACAAAAAGTAGAAGAAACATTAGTACAACCTACATTTGTATACGGTCACCCAGTAGAAATTTCGCCACTTGCAAAGAAAAATCCAGAAGACGCTCGTTTCACAGACCGTTTTGAATTATTTATCGTACGCCGTGAACATGCAAATGCATTCACAGAATTAAATGATCCAATCGATCAACGTCAACGTTTTGAAGCGCAAATGGACGAAAAAGAACTAGGTAATGACGAAGCACATGAAATGGATGAAGACTTCTTAGAAGCATTAGAATATGGTATGCCTCCAACTGGTGGGTCTAGGAATTGGTATTGACCGTTTAGTCATGCTTATTAACAAACTCTCAATCTATTCGTGATGTTTTATTGTTCCCAACAATGCGTACACGCAGATTAATCTTTAAAATGAATGTCAATGACGTTCTATTCCTATTTAGAACGTCGTTTTTATATTCTGCACTTATATTGTATGTAAACAATGATGAATTCTTCTATACGAACAAGTGAATAAGGATCATTTAACTTTTCAATAAAAATACTTGCATGCACAATAATATAGTGGTATATTAAATAAGTTGTTAATTTAGTTAGCACTTCAAATAGAAAAACAACTTTTAAAAAATTGTTGACACTGAATTGATAAGTTGATATAATATTTAAGTCGCTGAAATAAAAGACTGAATTATACAAGAACAAAGAAATTATTAAAAAAGTTGTTGACAACAAAATGTCGATTTGGTATAATAATAAAGTCGCTTAAAACGAGTGATGACATGAACCTTGAAAACTGAACAAGCAAAACGTTAATCAATAAAGCTTTGAATTACTAACTTCTGTTAGTAACAAGCACAAACAATTAGATATCAACTTTTGTTGATCGCCAGCAAAGCAAATGAGCTTTCAAATTTTCTTTTATGGAGAGTTTGATCCTGGCTCAGGACGAACGCTGGCGGCGTGCCTAATACATGCAAGTCGAGCGAATGACAGGGAGCTTGCTCCCTTGATTTAGCGGCGGACGGGTGAGTAACACGTGGGCAACCTGCCCTGTAGATTGGGATAACTCCGGGAAACCGGGGCTAATACCGAATAATCCATTTCCCCTCATGGGGAAATGCTGAAAGACGGTTTCGGCTGTCACTACAGGATGGGCCCGCGGCGCATTAGCTAGTTGGTGGGGTAACGGCTTACCAAGGCGACGATGCGTAGCCGACCTGAGAGGGTGATCGGCCACACTGGGACTGAGACACGGCCCAGACTCCTACGGGAGGCAGCAGTAGGGAATCTTCCACAATGGACGAAAGTCTGATGGAGCAACGCCGCGTGAGTGAAGAAGGTTTTCGGATCGTAAAACTCTGTTGTAAGGGAAGAACAAGTACGGGAGTAACTGCCCGTACCTTGACGGTACCTTATTAGAAAGCCACGGCTAACTACGTGCCAGCAGCCGCGGTAATACGTAGGTGGCAAGCGTTGTCCGGAATTATTGGGCGTAAAGCGCGCGCAGGCGGTCCTTTAAGTCTGATGTGAAAGCCCACGGCTCAACCGTGGAGGGTCATTGGAAACTGGGGGACTTGAGTACAGAAGAGGAAAGCGGAATTCCAAGTGTAGCGGTGAAATGCGTAGAGATTTGGAGGAACACCAGTGGCGAAGGCGGCTTTCTGGTCTGTAACTGACGCTGAGGCGCGAAAGCGTGGGGAGCAAACAGGATTAGATACCCTGGTAGTCCACGCCGTAAACGATGAGTGCTAAGTGTTAGGGGGTTTCCGCCCCTTAGTGCTGCAGCTAACGCATTAAGCACTCCGCCTGGGGAGTACGGCCGCAAGACTGAAACTCAAAGGAATTGACGGGGGCCCGCACAAGCGGTGGAGCATGTGGTTTAATTCGAAGCAACGCGAAGAACCTTACCAGGTCTTGACATCCCACTGACCGCTCTAGAGATACAGTTTTCCCTTCGGGGACAGCGGTGACAGGTGGTGCATGGTTGTCGTCAGCTCGTGTCGTGAGATGTTGGGTTAAGTCCCGCAACGAGCGCAACCCTTGATCTTAGTTGCCAGCATTCAGTTGGGCACTCTAAGGTGACTGCCGGTGACAAACCGGAGGAAGGTGGGGATGACGTCAAATCATCATGCCCCTTATGACCTGGGCTACACACGTGCTACAATGGACGGTACAGAGGGTTGCCAACCCGCGAGGGGGAGCTAATCCCATAAAACCGTTCTCAGTTCGGATTGTAGGCTGCAACTCGCCTACATGAAGCCGGAATCGCTAGTAATCGTGGATCAGCATGCCACGGTGAATACGTTCCCGGGCCTTGTACACACCGCCCGTCACACCACGAGAGTTTGTAACACCCGAAGTCGGTGGGGTAACCTTTCGGGAGCCAGCCGCCGAAGGTGGGACAGATGATTGGGGTGAAGTCGTAACAAGGTAGCCGTATCGGAAGGTGCGGCTGGATCACCTCCTTTCTAAGGATATATTTCGGAATACAGATCTTGGGTCTGTAAGCTTAACGTTTTGCGTTCAGTTTTGAAGGTTCATTTTTACATGAATTTTCTATTATCTCAAACAAACTTGTTCTTTGAAAACTGGATAAAACGACATTGAAGAAATAATCATTAAGTAACACATTTTGTTATCATTACGTTTTAATTTTGTTAAGGCTTAATAACTTATAGGTTAAGTTAGTAAGGGCGCACGGTGGATGCCTTGGCACTAGGAGCCGAAGAAGGACGGCACTAACACCGATATGCTTCGGGGAGCTGTAAGTAAGCTTTGATCCGGAGATTTCCGAATGGGGAAACCCACTGTCCGTAATGGGGCAGTACCTTTACGTGAATACATAGCGTATCGAGGCAGACCCAGGGAACTGAAACATCTAAGTACCTGGAGGAAGAGAAAGAAAAATCGATTCCCTGAGTAGCGGCGAGCGAAACGGGAAGAGCCCAAACCAAGAGGCTTGCCTCTTGGGGTTGTAGGACACTCTATACGGAGTTACAAAGGAATGAATTAGACGAAGCGACCTGGAAAGGTCCGCCATAGCGGGTAAAAGCCCCGTAGTCGAAAGTTCATTCTCTCCAGAGTGTATCCTGAGTACGGCGGAACACGTGAAATTCCGTCGGAATCCGGGAGGACCATCTCCCAAGGCTAAATACTCCCTAGTGACCGATAGTGAACCAGTACCGTGAGGGAAAGGTGAAAAGCACCCCGGAAGGGGAGTGAAATAGATCCTGAAACCGTGTGCCTACAAGTAGTCAGAGCCCGTTAATGGGTGATGGCGTGCCTTTTGTAGAATGAACCGGCGAGTTACGATTCCATGCAAGGTTAAGCTGAGAAGGCGGAGCCGCAGCGAAAGCGAGTCTGAATAGGGCGAATTGAGTATGTGGTCGTAGACCCGAAACCAGGTGATCTACCCATGTCCAGGGTGAAGGTAAGGTAACACTTACTGGAGGCCCGAACCCACGCACGTTGAAAAGTGCGGGGATGAGGTGTGGGTAGCGGAGAAATTCCAATCGAACCTGGAGATAGCTGGTTCTCTCCGAAATAGCTTTAGGGCTAGCCTCAGACTTAAGAATCTTGGAGGTAGAGCACTGTTTGGACTAGGGGCCCATCCCGGGTTACCGAATTCAGACAAACTCCGAATGCCAATGATTTATGTTTGGGAGTCAGACTGCGAGTGATAAGATCCGTAGTCAAGAGGGAAACAGCCCAGACCACCAGCTAAGGTCCCAAAGTATATCGTTAAGTGGAAAAGGATGTGGCGTTGCTTAGACAACCAGGATGTTGGCTTAGAAGCAGCCATCATTTAAAGAGTGCGTAATAGCTCACTGGTCGAGTGACGCTGCGCCGAAAATGTATCGGGGCTAAACGAATTCACCGAAGCTGTGGATTGACATCTATGATGTCAGTGGTAGGAGAGCGTTCTAAGGGCGTTGAAGTCTAGACCGTAAGGACTGGTGGAGCGCTTAGAAGTGAGAATGCCGGTATGAGTAGCGAAAGAAGGGTGAGAATCCCTTCCACCGAATGACTAAGGTTTCCTGAGGAAGGCTCGTCCGCTCAGGGTTAGTCGGGACCTAAGTCGAGGCCGATAGGCGTAGACGATGGACAACAGGTTGATATTCCTGTACCACCTCCCCGCCGTTTGAGCAATGGGGGGACGCAGTAGGATAGGGTAAGCGCGCTGTTGGTTATGCGCGTCTAAGCAGTAAGGTGTGAGATGTAGGCAAATCCGCTCTCTATAACATTGAGCTGTGATGGCGAGGGGATTATGTCCGCGAAGTTCCTGATTTCACACTGCCAAGAAAAGCCTCTAGCGAGGTGGGAGGTGCCCGTACCGCAAACCGACACAGGTAGTCGAGGAGAGAATCCTAAGGTGAGCGAGAGAACTCTCGTTAAGGAACTCGGCAAAATGACCCCGTAACTTCGGGAGAAGGGGTGCTCTGGTAGGGTGTTAAAGCCCGAGAGAGCCGCAGTGAATAGGCCCAGGCGACTGTTTAGCAAAAACACAGGTCTCTGCAAAACCGTAAGGTGAAGTATAGGGGCTGACGCCTGCCCGGTGCTGGAAGGTTAAGAGGAGAGGTTAGCGCAAGCGAAGCTGCGAATTGAAGCCCCAGTAAACGGCGGCCGTAACTATAACGGTCCTAAGGTAGCGAAATTCCTTGTCGGGTAAGTTCCGACCCGCACGAAAGGCGTAACGATCTGGGCACTGTCTCAACGAGAGACTCGGTGAAATTATAGTACCTGTGAAGATGCAGGTTACCCGCGACAGGACGGAAAGACCCCGTGGAGCTTTACTGTAGCCTGATATTGAATTTTGGTGCAGCTTGTACAGGATAGGTAGGAGCCTTAGAATCCGGAGCGCCAGCTTCGGAGGAGGCGTCGGTGGGATACTACCCTGGCTGTATTGAAATTCTAACCCATGCCCCTTATCGGGGTAGGAGACAGTGTCAGGCGGGCAGTTTGACTGGGGCGGTCGCCTCCTAAAGAGTAACGGAGGCGCCCAAAGGTTCCCTCAGAATGGTTGGAAATCATTCGTAGAGTGTAAAGGCATAAGGGAGCTTGACTGCGAGACCTACAAGTCGAGCAGGGTCGAAAGACGGGCTTAGTGATCCGGTGGTTCCGCATGGAAGGGCCATCGCTCAACGGATAAAAGCTACCCCGGGGATAACAGGCTTATCTCCCCCAAGAGTCCACATCGACGGGGAGGTTTGGCACCTCGATGTCGGCTCATCGCATCCTGGGGCTGTAGTCGGTCCCAAGGGTTGGGCTGTTCGCCCATTAAAGCGGTACGCGAGCTGGGTTCAGAACGTCGTGAGACAGTTCGGTCCCTATCCGTCGTGGGCGTAGGAAATTTGAGAGGAGCTGTCCTTAGTACGAGAGGACCGGGATGGACACACCGCTGGTGTACCAGTTGTTTTGCCAAGGGCATCGCTGGGTAGCTATGTGTGGACGGGATAAGTGCTGAAAGCATCTAAGCATGAAGCCCCCCTCAAGATGAGATTTCCCATTACGCAAGTAAGTAAGATCCCTCAAAGACGATGAGGTAGATAGGTCCGGGGTGGAAGCGTGGCGACACGTGGAGCTGACGAATACTAATCGATCGAGGACTTAACCAAAAGTTGATTTAACGAACTTCAATGAATGTTTTATCCAGTTTTGAAAGAATAAAAATCTTTATTAAAAAAGTTCTTGACTTTATTTTAGAAAATGATAAAATTATTCTTGTCCTTAAAAGAATATAGTCTAGTGATGATGGCGAAGAGGTCACACCCGTTCCCATACCGAACACGGAAGTTAAGCTCTTCAGCGCCGATGGTAGTTGGGGGTTCCCCCTGTGAGAGTAGGACGTCGCTAGGCGTATTATAATGGAGGATTAGCTCAGCTGGGAGAGCATCTGCCTTACAAGCAGAGGGTCGGCGGTTCGAGCCCGTCATCCTCCACCATATTTTAAATTGCCGGTGTAGCTCAGTTGGTAGAGCAACTGACTTGTAATCAGTAGGTTGAGGGTTCAAGTCCTTTCGCCGGCACCATATTCCATTTTAAAATGAGCCATTAGCTCAGTTGGTAGAGCATCTGACTTTTAATCAGAGGGTCGCAGGTTCGAATCCTGCATGGCTCACCATTTTAATTAAAAATTTGCGGGTGTGGCGGAATTGGCAGACGCACTAGACTTAGGATCTAGCGCCGCAAGGCGTGGGGGTTCGACTCCCTTCACCCGCACCATTTATATTCAATTTTATAATTGTCAGATTAAAAACTTAAAGCATATGCGGAAGTAGTTCAGTGGTAGAACATCACCTTGCCAAGGTGGGGGTCGCGGGTTCGAACCCCGTCTTCCGCTCCAATATATGCCGGGGTGGCGGAACTGGCAGACGCACAGGACTTAAAATCCTGCGGTAGGTGACTACCGTACCGGTTCGATTCCGGTCCTCGGCACCATTTAAATTTTATCAATATTTTAATATAATATGCGCCCGTAGCTCAATTGGATAGAGCGTCTGACTACGGATCAGAAGGTTGTGGATTCGACTTCTGCCGGGCGCACCATATTACGGGAAGTAGCTCAGCTTGGTAGAGCACTTGGTTTGGGACCAAGGGGTCGCAGGTTCGAATCCTGTCTTCCCGACCATTTTAAATAATTACCATATTGGGGCCTTAGCTCAGCTGGGAGAGCGCCTGCCTTGCACGCAGGAGGTCAGCGGTTCGATCCCGCTAGGCTCCACCAATTATATGAACCTTGAAAACTGAACAAGCAAGACGTTAATCAATAAACTTTGAATTACTAACTTTTGTTAGTAACAAGGACAAACAATAGATATCATCTTTTGATGATCGCTAGCAAAGCAAATGAGCTATTCAAACTTTACTTTTATGGAGAGTTTGATCCTGGCTCAGGACGAACGCTGGCGGCGTGCCTAATACATGCAAGTCGAGCGAATGACAGGGAGCTTGCTCCCTTGATTTAGCGGC
>CAWBWO010000016.1:62500-459838 GCA_963792445.1 uncultured Caryophanaceae bacterium
AGCTTTAGGGCTAGCCTCGTGACTTTAGAATCTTGGAGGTAGAGCACTGTTTGAACTAGGGGTCCATCCCGGATTACCGAATTCAGACAAACTCCGAATGCCAATGATTTATACACGGGAGTCAGACTGCGAGTGATAAGATCCGTAGTCAAAAGGGAAACAGCCCAGACCACCAGCTAAGGTCCCAAAGTAATTGTTAAGTGGAAAAGGATGTGACGTTGCTTAGACAACCAGGATGTTGGCTCAGAAGCAGCCACCATTTAAAGAGTGCGTAATAGCTCACTGGTCGAGTGACGCTGCGCCGAAAATGTATCGGGGCTAAACAATTCACCGAAGCTGTGGATAGACATCTATGATGTCTGTGGTAGGAGAGCGTTCTAAGTGCTGTGAAGTCAGACCGGAAGGACTGGTGGAGCGCTTAGAAGTGAGAATGCCGGTATGAGTAGCGAAAGATGGGTGAGAATCCCATCCACCGAATGACTAAGGTTTCCTGAGGAAGGCTCGTCCTCTCAGGGTTAGTCGGGACCTAAGCCGAGGCCGATAGGCGTAGGCGATGGATAACAGGTTGATATTCCTGTACCACCTCCCTACCATTTGAGTAATGGGGGGACACAGTAGGATAGGGTAAGCGCACTGTTGGTTATGTGCGTCTAAATAGTAAGGCGTGAGAGTAGGCAAATCCGCTCTCTATAACGTTGAGCTATGATGGCGAGCGGATTTTCCGCGAAGTTCCTGATTTCACACTGTCAAGAAAAGCCTCTAGCGAGGTAGGAGGTGCCCGTACCGCAAACCGACACAGGTAGTCGAGGAGAGAATCCTAAGGTGAGCGAGAGAACTCTCGTTAAGGAACTCGGCAAAATGACCCCGTAACTTCGGGAGAAGGGGTGCTCTAGTAGGGTGCAAGCCCGAGAGAGCCGCAGTGAATAGGCCCAGGCGACTGTTTAGCAAAAACACAGGTCTCTGCAAAACCGTAAGGTGACGTATAGGGGCTGACGCCTGCCCGGTGCTGGAAGGTTAAGGGGATTGCTTAGCGTAAGCGAAGGTGAGAACCGAAGCCCCAGTAAACGGCGGCCGTAACTATAACGGTCCTAAGGTAGCGAAATTCCTTGTCGGGTAAGTTCCGACCCGCACGAAAGGCGTAACGATCTGGGCACTGTCTCAACGAGAGACTCGGTGAAATTATAGTACCTGTGAAGATGCAGGTTACCCGCGACAGGACGGAAAGACCCCGTGGAGCTTTACTGTAGCCTGATATTGAATTTTGGTACAGCTTGTACAGGATAGGTAGGAGCCTGAGAAACCGGAGCGCCAGCTTCGGTGGAGGCGTCCTTGGGATACTACCCCAGCTGTATTGAAATTCTAACCCGTACCCCTATATCGGGGTAGGAGACAGTGTCAGGCGGACAGTTTGACTGGGGCGGTCGCCTCCTAAAGAGTAACGGAGGCGCCCAAAGGTTCCCTCAGAATGGTTGGAAATCATTCGTAGAGTGTAAAGGCACAAGGGAGCTTGACTGCGAGACCTACAAGTCGAGCAGGGTCGAAAGACGGGCTTAGTGATCCGGTGGTTCCGCATGGAAGGGCCATCGCTCAACGGATAAAAGCTACCCCGGGGATAACAGGCTTATCTCCCCCAAGAGTCCACATCGACGGGGAGGTTTGGCACCTCGATGTCGGCTCATCGCATCCTGGGGCTGTAGTCGGTCCCAAGGGTTGGGCTGTTCGCCCATTAAAGCGGTACGCGAGCTGGGTTCAGAACGTCGTGAGACAGTTCGGTCCCTATCCGTCGTGGGCGTAGGAAATTTGAGAGGAGCTGTCCTTAGTACGAGAGGACCGGGATGGACACACCGCTGGTGTACCAGTTGTTCTGCCAAGAGCATCGCTGGGTAGCTATGTGTGGACGGGATAAGTGCTGAAAGCATCTAAGCATGAAGCCCCCCTCAAGATGAGATTTCCCATTACGCAAGTAAGTAAGATCCCTTGAAGACGACAAGGTAGATAGGTTCGAGGTGGAAGTGTGGTGACACATGGAGCTGACGAATACTAATAGATCGAGGACTTAACCAAAAGTTCACTTAAGAACTTCAATGAATGTTTATCCAGTTTTGAAAGAACAAATCTTTCTTTTAAATAGTCTAGTAATGATGGCAAAGAGGTCACACCTGTTCCCATGCCGAACACAGAAGTTAAGCTCTTTAGCGCCAATGGTAGTTGGGGGCTGTCCCCCTGCGAGAGTAGGACGTTGCTAGGCACATCACAAAGCACAACTGATTATTCAGTTGTGCTTTTTTTATGCTTGTAAGTAATACATACTTTCTAATCAATGGTTTAAACTTTGTTATATACAATATAGAACAGAATCTGTTATACTAAGTACATAACAGATGGGAGGGCGAAATGTGTTTCTACAAATAGAGCCAAATTCAGATATCCCTATTTATACACAACTAACACAGCAAATTATTGAGGGCATTGCCAATAAGAATATAAAGCAAGGCGAATCATTACCTTCTGTACGAACGCTTGCAGCTGATTTAGGTGTTAATATGCATACAGTTAATAAAAGCTATCATGAGTTAGAAAAGAAAGGCGTCATTTCAATTGTTCCAAAATCAGGTGCAATTGTAAATAAAATTAGTGAAAAGGGTAGTGATATTGTACAACAATTAGACTATATGGAGAAAATGTTGCGGCCTGTAGTTGCTGAAGGAATGGTTAAGGGATTAGTGATGAGTGATTTCGAAACATTGATTCGAAGACTTGTGGAAAAATTGCATGGGGAGGTTGGAAAATGATTGGTTTTTGGATATCAGTTATTATGCTGTTGTTTACGGGTCTTGTGCAAATATTCATTCCTTATATGGTGAAAAAAACAGTAGTATTTGGCGTTACTATTCCAGCGACATTCATAAATCATAAAATGGTAAGGCAAGTGAAAAGAATCTATAGTATAGCTTTAGCTTGCATTTGGATTGTTATGTTTGTTGGATATGTTGTTTGGTCGCTTCTTATTCCAAGTAATGACGATCTTCAAGTGATCGTCGGAACTTCTTTATTGTTTCTACTGATCATCATAAGTATGCTTTTTTATGCATATTTCCACCGTAAATTACAGTTAGAAAAACAACAACAACGATGGGGTGTAGATTTAAAAGAGGTGAAGATAGTGGACACCTCATTACGAGGGCAAGATGAAATGTTGCCCCTTGCCTATTATATAGGCTTAGCGGTAATACCATTGTTATTAATCATTCACACATACTCTCAATATCCTTTGCTTCCTGAACAAATTCCAACACATTGGGGAGCAAATGGCGAACCTAATGCTTTTACGGAGAAGAATCATTTTACTGCAATATCATTACCACTTATTATGCTTGTGATGCAAATTATGTTTGCAGCTATGAGTCAAGGGACTAAAATATCTGGTATTAAAATAAGTGTCATTAATTCAAAAAAATCTGCCAAAAAACAATTAGAAAAAAGAAAATATACGAGTTGGTTTATGTTTTTAACAGCCTTACTAATTACGATATTATTTAGTTTTCTTCAATTAACGACTATTCACCATGACGTGATTGGTCAAGGAATTATGCTAACTATATTTATCACTTTTATAGTTGTAATTGTTGTGGGGAGTATTATTTTCTCCGTTAAAGTTAGTAGTTTGGAGGAAAAAGCGAAGGATTTCAATTTTCCCAATGGGGTTATGGATGTTGATGAAGACCGTTATTGGAAAGGTGGATTATTTTATTTCAATAAGGATGATTCATCCATCTTTGTAGAAAAGAGATTTGGAATAGGTTGGACAATTAATTTTGCTAGACCGACGAGTTATTTGTTAGTCTTTGTTCCACTTATTATTATTCTTTTAATTGCAGTTTTTTCTAGTTAGCATGAAGCTCCCTTATCAGAAGATAAACTTTTGATAAGAGGGCTTTTTAGATTTTCATTGTTTATGAATACTTTAAACATTTAATTAATGTCATTGGGTGTAGTCCACGCATGCTATTCGTTAGAAATGATGAATATTTTGAAAGAGAAAAAAAGATGGTTTGCCGCCTTATTAATCTGGATTATTGCTGCTGCTATATTGTCAGGCATTGCGCCACATGCAAAAGAGGTAACATCTCCAAACAAAAACGCCGGGCTTCCCGAAACAGATACATCTGTTCAGGCTGAAAAAGCATTAAAAGAATATTTTCCTTCATCAGAGGGGGTACCACTGTTTGTTGTGGTTCATGATCAGAATGGTTTGAAAGATCAAGATATCAAAAAGAGCATTACGAATATTGAAAAAGTCATGACTGATGTAAACAAAGATCTTACCATTGTACCTCTTTCTAAAATGCCAGAGCAAGCGCGTGCTTCATTTTTCTCAGGGGATCATACAACATTCTTTTTACCGGTGCTATTCCCAAAAGGGCTTGAAAACAAAGTTGTTAAAACGACGATGGATGAATTGAAAAAGCAGGTTGCAAAAGAACAGCCAGCTAATCTACAAACATATTTTACGGGTCCTGCTGGGATTGAAGCAGATACTTATGAAATGTTCTCAAAAGCAGATGTGGTATTAATATTAGGTACAGTAGGATTAATATTTGTTATATTAATTGCCATTTATCGCTCGCCGTTGCTATCATTCATTCCACTAATTGGTGCAGGTATTGCTTATTCAGTCGTAGACCGCTTACTTGGTTTAATGGGGAAAGCCGATTGGTTTGCAATTGATAGTCAATCATTGTCGATTATGCTTATTCTGTTATTTGCGGTCATCACGGAGGTGAAACAGCTCAAAATGCTGATATTCGTGCTGCAAGTCATAGGGATGAAATCCGTATTATTATTTTGATGACTCTATTGATTATGGTGATGCTTGGCATTCAAACTCGTTCGTTATTAGCACCTATTTATATGATGACAACGATTTTATTATCATACGGAGCAGCTCTTGGTTTTAGTGTATTCTTCTTCCAAGATTTACTCGGCTACTCAGGAATTAGTTATCGTATTCCACTTTATACATTCGTGTTCCTGGTAGCACTTGGTGTCGATTATTCGATTATGTTAGTGTCACGTATTCGTGAAGAAAAAGTACATTTACCGATTAAAGATGCCGCACGGGAGGGAGTGGGTAAAACAGGCGGTGTTATATCATCAGCTGGATTAATCTTAGCTGCAACATTCGCTGTTTTAATCACACAGCCAATAATGGAACTTCGTACATTTGGTTTTGCTGTAGCAGTTGGGGTTCTAGTAGATACATTCATTGTGCGTCCAATTGTCATCCCGGCACTAATCGTCATCCTTGGCAAATATAGCTTCTGGCCGAAAAAACTAAAGCATGATTAAAAGATGACTAGGACAATCAATTCAAGTCTTGAAATAATTTAATAGATGACAAAAAGGCCAGCCATAATAATCACTTTTTAGCGATTATTAAAGGCTGGCCCTTTTGTGGAATTATTATTTTACAGTAAAGTTTTTTACTTCATGTGAATGTAGACCTTCGTCATTTTCAACATGTAGTTTGAGTTGATATTCGCCTGCTTGTGTAAATGTATGTTTTGCTTCGTATGTGCCATTTGAAGTTTCTTTAAGAGTAATCCAAGTTGGTTGTCCACCTTTAAATTGAGGAAGAACTTGATAATGCACATCTGCACCAGTTAGTGCTTTGCCATCGTGTTTTAAAGAAACACTGAGGTTAATGGCTTTATCTTTTGCTACAGTGTTGGCGTGATTATATGTTATAGCTACCTCATGATGAGGGTCTTGTTCTTCTGTAGCAGATTTTGTTGTCGATTGATGATGATCATGTTCATCAGACGCAGTGTTGTTAGTAGATGCAGAGTGATCAGTGACAGTCATTTCTGCATTAGGCATCACATGTTCGCCATTTTTGCCTGACACATGTGCTGTAATCTCATATTTCCCAGCTGTATTAAGATTGTAAGATGCAATATATGCATCATTTTGTAATGTAGCACTTACCATTTTATCCGCCTTTGTGTCTTTATTTTTCACTTCAAATGCAACGTCCTCTGTATTTGTAAAAGCTTTCCCATTTTGCGTTAATGCGACTTTTAATTCAATTTTGTCGCCCACTTTAGCAGTTTCGGGAATAGTTAAATTTGCTTCTAATGGTGCTGCTGCCTTTTCATTAGTCTTGGCTGTATTATTATTAGGATTATTGTTATTACATGCTGCAAGGGCTGCTGTTATTGCTAACGACATAAATAACATAGCGATTTTTTTCAATTAAAAAACTCCCTTCTATTTGCATAAGTATTGTAACAAATAGAAAAAGGGAGTTTGCGAAATAAATGTGAAGTCTTGTTATTTTGCGGGTCTTTTTTGTAAAAGTGTAGGTAACATCATACCGATTAATACTAAAACAATGCCGCATGCTTGAAGAATTGATAGCTTTTCATGAAGTACTAATACAGACGCGATAATGGCAACGGGTAATTCCATTGCACTTAAAATAGATGCCAATCCTCCACCAACCTTTGGAACGGAAATGGTGAATAATAAAATGGGCAAAATAATGCCGAAAAATCCTAGGGCTAGACCGTAATAGAGTAGCTCTGTTCCAAACAGTTTTCCATTTACTATAATTTCAGGTGATTGGAATAGGCAAATCATACACATCGCAAAGAATGACATAATAGTCATTCGCCCAATTGTTGATATTCCTTCAACTGGTCTGGAATTGAATTGCATAAAGCAAGCAAAGCTAAGTGCTGAGGCTAATCCAAATGCCCATCCACGCCAATCTAGACCACTTAAATCGACATCTAAAATCCCTGCGGCTAAAATTGTACCGATGACAAGGAACGCAAGTGAGATTAACTCATTACGCGAAGGCCTTCGACGATGAAGTAGGCAATCTAAAAATAGGCCAATCCAGGTAAATTGGAAGAGCATCACTACTGCAAGCGAAGCAGGAAGGTAACGAACCGCCTGTCCATATACAATTCCTGTGTTCCCTGTTATGAGGCCAGACACCATAATAATTAAAAAGCCTTTACCAGTTAGCTTTGGCAAAGAACGTTGAGTAAAGATAAAAAGAATCAATGCAAGTAAAAAGCCAATCACATACTGGCTTGTCACAGCTTCCTCTGTTTTAAAGCCGTGTTGCATTGCAACTTTAATAATAGTTGATAAAATCCCATAAGAGCTCGAACCAAGTACAATGAGCAATGGGAATATTAAATTTTTATTCATAAAGACACTCCTGTTAAAAAACACCAAAAAGATTATAAAACGAATAATGACTACATTAGTAGCTTTTTTGCTTCTATCATCATAACAACTTAAATTATAATGAAAAAGGACATATGTCCAAAAAGGGTGGATGGATATGAAAATTATTGAAGATTCAACATTACTCCGTGAAAAATTAGATGAATATAAACTCCTTAAAATATTTACAAATATAGATGCAATGCCTTTTGCACTTCAAAAATTTAGTGCAGGAGAAATTATTATGGATGAAGGAGAACAACTGCATTTCCTTCTTTATTTAGTCGAGGGGAGGGTAAAAGCGACGTCTAGTGTGGAGACTGGAAAATCTCTATTACTACGTTTTAGTCATCCTCTCTCAATAATTGGAGATATAGAACTAGTACGTCATGTACCTGTTCAATCGCAAATAACAGCAATAACCAATTGTTTATGTATAGCATTGCCATTTCACTATATTTATAACAATGAAATGAGTAATCCATTATTTTTACAAGATCTATTGAAAGCGCTAAGTTATAAACTTCAAACAGGTACTGCAGCATCTCGCGTTAATTTACTTTCTTCGGTTGAGAATCGTTTTGCAAGTTATCTATTGTCTACTACTACACCGGATAACGAGTTTGGTTTAGAATTACAAACGGCAAATATTGGGGAAATTGCTGACTTACTCGGTACCACCCACAGGCATTTAAATCGAGTCATTCATCATTTAAGTGAGCAGGGAATTATCGAGAAAAGCAAAAAAGCCATTCGTATTTTGGATGAACAAGCATTAGAAGATATGTCTCAGGGTATTCGGTATGAATGAGATTTAAAGAGCAAAAAATGACCATGAGTTCATGGCCATCTTTTGCTCTTTAAAGAAAAGTTAATTATATTTCCTTTACCATATGATCAAACTCCTCACCAATAATCACCCAGGGTTCTGTATAAACAAATCCCATTTTTTCATAGAGATGACGAGCGCGGTCCTTTTGCTTTTCTACGTTTAGGGATACTTTGTGATAACCTTTCGCTTTTGCAACGATTCTGCATATTTTAATAAATTTGTACCAACGCCATGTCCACGGAATTGTAGAGATGTACAGATGGTATCGATATAGAATTCATCTGGGCGCGCTTCTACTTCGATTGTTTGAGTGGGTGCACCTTTTGCTACTAACCATTTTTCTAATGTTTGATCTAATGTTGGAGCTTGGTCACCGCCGTAAATAACCATCATGCCGGCAACTTCACCTTTGATTTCAGCTATATACGTATTTTTATAAGAATGACGATTGTCCGCTTGCTTAAATAATAGTTGTAATTCATTTAGAATAGCTTGCGGATGATCTTCTCCTGTAAGGCGGTTCGCAATTTCGCCAATGGCCTCAACGATTAAGGGTGCCACAAATGGTGCGTCTGCTAATTGTGCATGTCTTACAGTAATATCCATAATATCAATCTCCTTTAACAAATAGTATATCAAAGGAAATGCTTGTTTTCCCTAGGTTGATATATTTTGACGAAATTAACCAAATGTCAGTGTATTTCTTCGTATCTTATGAATTTTTACCTAAATTGTTTCTTAATTCACTTTTGTGTTGTCAGACTTCATGGTAGGATAGAAGGAAGTTATTTGTGAAGGAGTTTCGACATGTTAGAGTCCAATAAAGAATTCGTTCTCGTCTATGGGGATGCATTTGTTGATTTTATAGCGAATGATACGACGAATACATCGTTTACTAAGTTTTTGGGTGGGGCAACTGTCAATGTAGCTGCTGGTATTAGCCGAATAGGTGCTCCTGCTGCATTGATTACCGTAACAGGGGATGATGAAACATCCGAGTTTGTTCGAAATGAACTGAATCATGAGGGTGTCATCATGAATTATGCAAAAATCATTCCAGAAAAACGTGTAAGTGGAGTTCACGTTCATTTAACGGAAGAACACGAGCGCATTTTTACAAATTATATAGATGATACACCTGATCTTCAAGTAGAGGCAATTCACTTGCAAGAAGAAGCTTTTAAACTTGCGTCTATCTTTAACTTTTGTTCAAACACAATGTTTCATCCAATTGCTTTAGAAACAACAAAGGCCGCAGTTGCTTTAGCAAAAAAGCACCATGTACTTGTAGCGATGGATGCAAATATTCGTCCTTTAAGATGGGAAAGTCCCGAAGTTTGTCATGATACAATAGCTGCTTTCTTAAAAGATGCTGATTTATTGAAATTGGCAGATGAAGAAATGTTCTTTTTAACGCAAACAAAGACTCTGGAAGATGGAATTCAAGCGCTTAAGGAATTCAATATTCCATTAATTATGATTACTGTTGGCGAAAAGGGAGCTTATGTAGTATTTAATGATGAAATAGAACATGTGCCTTCTATTAAGATTGACTGTGTAGATACAACGGGTGCAGGCGATGCATTTATGGCCGGTGTACTTCGACAAGTTCATCTACATGGTATGCCAAAGACAATCGATGAAGCTTATCAATATGTTCACTTTGCTAATCAGTTAGGTGCATATGCTGCTACAAAAGCAGGTGCTATTACAGCTATGCCACATTATGAGGAAATTAAAGAATTACTTCAAGGTAGGGATCAGAGTGGAGAAAAACTATCAGGAGTTAGTTGAAAATCAAATTTTCTTTGGAGGAGCAGCTGATGCACAAGCAGCCATTGAAAATGAAAATATTGATGTTGTCATTGACTTGCGATTGAAAGAGCCTGAAAAAGTGGATTATACTCGAATTCATGCACCTATTGCAGATGAGGAAGCAGAAATTGTGCCTTCCATTTTGCATGCATTAAATGAAGTGATGAATGCTTACAATGATGGCAAAAAAGTATTCTTTCATTGTGGTAGTGGAAGTGGCCGTGCAGGTACAATGGCAACGGCAACTTTATTAGAACTTGGACAGGCAAAAACAGTTGAAGAGGCAGAACAAAAGGCCAAAGAAATCCGTTCAAAAGTAAATGTACGAGAACCAATGAAAAAGGCATTAAAACAAATTTTTGAATAGATGAGAAAAAGGAGTTGTACCTAAATGGTATAACTCCTTTTTCATCCAGAACGAAGTGATTTTTATATAGGATTATGTCGATTCATAAAAGTATTTCCTGGGGAATTATAGGGAAAAATGATACTGGTAAGGCTATGCATTTGTTTTGTCATTATTTGAAGCTTTATTTTCCTCTCGGGTGCATATATACAAAGAGCCGTTTGGTTGATATTGTGCATAAAAGACATCTTCAATGTTATCAATATTTTTTTTCTTGAGTTTTTTTATTAACCAATCATCTGTTAAATTTAATTCCTCCATTGTACTTCGGACAATTTTCCCTTCAGCAACTACTTCAACAGGAATATGTGGAGGAATAGAGACATCCGCATTTACATCTTGTTTTGTAGAAGGTTGTTCAGCAGGTTTCAAGAGAATACTGAGTTCTCCATTTGTTTCTAAGATTGCGTAGTGAACATCTTGAATTGAAAAAACGGATTTCTCACGTAGCATCATTAGAAGGTCATCCATATGGAGTTTAGATGTTTTCATTGCCTGAACGGAAATCTCTCCATTTTTGATAATAATTGTTGGACTACCATCAATAATAAAACGCAGTTTGGTGGATTTAAGTGCAATAAAACTTGCTAAAACAGTTAAGAGTGACCACCATACTAATGAAATCAGACCATCCATAAACGGGGTTTCTTCCACTGAGGCAATTTGAGCAGCTGTTGAACCAATCGTAATGCCGGTAATATAGTGGAAATAAGTAAGTTGGCTTAGTTGTTTTTTGCCGAGTAGACGCGCTAATAAGAGCAATACTATAAAAGAAACGGTAGTTCTTAGCATCATCTCCCAAAAATTCAATTCAAAGAAGTTATTGTTATCCATAATTATTCACTCCTCTTTCTTATCGCGCTTAGTATGAACAGTTAAAAAGAGGATATTCTCATAATAATTATTATTAATTTTTGAAAAATTGTTATAATTGGTGTATTAAATTTATTTCAATATTAAGGAAGTGAGAAATCTTATATGTCAACAACAGTAGCAAGGACGAGTCTAGGAAATCCTATTTATCCTATTATGGTGGCAATCGGTATTTGCCATCTCTTTAATGATACAATGCAGGCTGTTGTACCTGCGATGTTTCCTATTTTAGAAAAGGAAATAGGTTTAACTTTTACGCAACTTGGACTTATAACATTTGTTTTAAATATGACTTCTTCTATATTGCAACCAGTCGTAGGTTTCTATAGTGACCGCAATCCTAAACCGTATGCATTACCATTAGGAATGACTTGCACTTTTTTAGGACTTACTGGGATTGCAGTAGCAACGAATTATTGGTTAATTCTTTTATCAGTCATATTCTTAGGGTTAGGATCTGCAATTTTTCATCCTGAAGGGTCCAAAGTTAGTTTTATGGCTGCAGGGCCAAAACGTGGATTATCACAATCAATTTATCAAGTGGGTGGTAACTCTGGACAAGCTTTAGCTCCACTTATAAGTGCATTCGTGTTAGTACCATTTGGCCAAATTGGCGCAGCATGGTTTTTGATTGTTGCAGCGGCAGGAATTCTTCTAACTTCACGAATTTCAGGCTGGTACAAAGGGCAAATAGAAGAGGAACGCGTAACGAAAAAGAAAAAGGTATTGGTTTCTAATTTGCCTGTCTTAACGAAAAAGCAAGTCGGTATTGCAATTGGTTTATTAATGGCTGTTATTTTCATACGTTCATTTTACGTTACGAACATGACAAACTTTTACATTTTTTATTTAATGGATAAGTATCATTTAACTATTCAAAAGGGACAATTAATTATCTTCATCTTCCTTGCAATTGGTGCAATCGGAACATTTTTTGGTGGTCCAATGGCCGATCGAATAGGAAGAAAAAATGTGATTTTGCTGTCATTTTTGATTCCAATACCATTAGCTCTTTTACTGCCATATGTTCCACTTTGGTTAGTTGTAGTATTCCTCATTGTAATAGGATTTTTCATCATGTTAAGTTTTTCAGTTACGGTGATTTATGCACAAGAGTTAGTGCCAAGTAAAGTTGGGACAATGGCAGGCTTAACTGTAGGCCTTGCCTTTGGTATGGGAGCGATTGGTTCAGTAGTTATTGGTATGTTGATGGACAATTACGGTGTTTTAGATACAATGATTTTCATCTCTGTACTGCCAGTATTCGCGTTTGTCGCATTTTGGCTCCCAGCAGATCACAAAGCAACAGCATAATTTTACAAAAAAGTTTCGATGGATAAAGTATGATCTTCCATCGAAGCTTTTTTGATTAAACATTATTTCTAATAGAAATACACTTATAAAATTGACTTCATGTATAAAAAGTGTTTTGATTGACAAGTTTTGAATAGTGAAAGCATAGGATAAGCCGTATGAACAATTTGGAAGGTGGAATCCTTGTGTATTATCAAAATTCTCATCAAGTACCACGTAATCCGTTACGTGTCATAACGGTAACTGGCAATGGAAAGATTGATGTTGCGCCAAACTATGCTCAAATTCAAGTAGAAGTCATTACTCAAGGCGGATGATGTGATGACAGCGGTGCAACAAAATGCAGCTACGATGAATCAAGTTATTCAGGCTCTATTATCTCTGGGGATTCGGCGAGAGGATATTCAAACAGCACTTTATAATATTTCACCAAAATATGACTACATTGATGGGAAACAAGTTTTTAGAGGATATGAAGTCACGAATGCCATAACAGTAAAGGTAAGAGATATTAATCAGGTTGGTAATGTTATTGATACGGCAATAAAAAACGGCGCAAATAGTGTTTCTAGTATACAATTTAAAATTGACCATGAAGATCGATATTATCAGCAAGCTTTATCACTAGCATTGCGAGATGCACAGATGAAAGCAAACACAATTGCAGAGACCATGCATTTACATATTCCTCCGCAACCAATCGAAATTACTGAAGAGAGTAACGCACAGCCTCCAATTGTCTACAAAACTACAGTTATGGCAAGCCAAAGTTTTGGAACACCAATCGAACAAGGAACCATAACCATCATCGCGAACTTAAGAGTAAAATTTCAGTTTTAAAATGATTAAGATATGAATGCTTTTAACAACTATTTTTACTGATGTGTTCTATAATTTTTTTCTGTTGATTACACTAATGAATAGGACAGACTAAACAAGGTGGAGATGACATGGCAAAAAAACTAGGCATAATAGCTTTATTGTTATTTGGCGTTTATGCTGTAGGAATGTACTTTTATATTTTTCAAAGTAATAGTGGTGAAATACCAGCTGCTTTGAAAGGAACAGTAGCGGATCCAGCTGTATTTATGTCGCAGCATGAATTACTCCTAAGTGGTGAATATTCGAAAATAAGAAATTACCTCTTTTTTGTAGCGACACCTTTTGAATGGCTTTTATACCTTTTTATCTTATTAGCTGGCGTTTCTCGATTGTTTGAAAAATGGTCTCTTTCACGAGCTAAATCAACTCTTTTCCAAACAATGATTTATGTATTTTGGCTTTCATTACTAATGTATATCGTATTATGGCCATTAGATTTTTATAGATATCATTTAAGCAAGGATTATGGCATTAGTACGCAAACTTTTCCTTCTTGGCTAAAGGATGGACTGATTGACTTTGGAATTAACTTTGTCACATCTGTATTAGTCATGTCAGTCATCTATTGGCTAATTAAAAAGAGCACGAAGAAATGGTGGCTATACGCATGGTTGTTATCCATTCCTTTTTCCATCTTCGTGATGTTTATCCAACCGGTTGTAATCGATCCTTTATATAATGACTTCTATCCATTACAAAATAAAGAATTAGAGGCAAAAATCCTTTCGTTAGCAGAGCAAGCGAATATTCCTACAGACCATGTATATGAAGTGAATATGGCTGAAAAAACAAATGCATTGAATGCCTATGTTACTGGTGTAGGTAGTAATTCTCGAATTGTACTATGGGATACGACGTTAAATCGTCTAACAGATAGAGAAATTCTATTCATCATGGCACATGAGATGGCACATTATGTAGAAAAGCATATTTATATCGGGATTGCTTGTTATTTAGTATTGTCATTTGTCGGACTTTGGCTTACTGCAAAAATAATGAATTGGATCATAGCACGCTTTGGTAATAGATTGAAAATCAGTAAATTAGGAAATATCCATTCAATGCCACTATTTTTACTTGTAACTTCTTTTCTTCTATTTGCATCAAGTCCTTTGTCAAATTATATCTCAAGATACCAAGAAACTAGAGCAGATAACTATGCAATTAACTTAACCGGAGACCACACAGCAGCTGTTACCTCATTCCAAAAGTTGACGAAAGCAGGCTTAAGTGAAGTAAACCCTCCTTTACTTGTGAAATGGTTCCGATATACTCACCCACCAATGTTAGAAAGAATTTATAGGGTATATGAGCAAAATCCAGATATAGAGCAAGAGAAAAAAGAAGAGCGAAAGAAAAATAAATAAGTAAAGGCTGTTCAGGAGAAAATGATTCATTCTCTTGAACAGCTTTTTGAATGGTAAGCCCGCACGCCTTTTTCATACATTGTATCTTGATGGATTTATTATTCTTTTCTGGAAGAATATTTTATGATTGGTTTGGAGATGTTACAATAGTGTTTAGAAAAAAGCTGGAAGAGGGAATGATATATGAAGCTTGCTGTTTTTGGTGCAACAGGCAGAGTTGGTAGCGAAATTGTTCGGTTAGCTTTACAAGATGGCCATGATGTTTTTGCACTTGTTCGAACACCTTCAAAATTAAATGCACAAAATCATTTAACAATTCATCAAGGTAATGTTTTTAATAAAGAAGATATTGAAAGGGCAATGATTGGAGCAGACGTATGTCTATGTGCGCTAGGAACTGATCGTACCACAACCTTATCTGAAGGAATTCCACATATTATTTCCTCAATGAAGAAACATCATATAAAAAGAATCGTCACTATAGGCACGGCAGGAATTTTAGATAGCCGTATGGAGCCTGGAAAATTACGTTTTCAATCTATTGAATCCAAACAAAGACTAACATTTGCAGCAGAAGAACATGCGATAGTATATAGAATGCTTGTGCAATCCAATGTAGATTGGACAATTATTTGTCCAACTTACTTACCAGATGGCCCAGCAATTGGAGAATATCGCATAGAGATAAATAAACTACCTCTAAATGGGGAGAAAATAACAGTAGGGGATACCGCTGAATTTGCATATCATGAATGTTTTAAACAGCAATTTTTGCGCACAAGGGTTGGGATTGCCTACTAAATGAATGGAAGCAGATGGGGAATGGGGAATAACATGAAAAAAAGTCATAAAGCTTTAATGGTTGCTCTATCTTTAGGTTTTGCTTTAGTGAAATACTCCAAAAATAAAAATGAGAAAATGACATTACTAAATGCTGTACATCAACAAAATTTGCATGTAGTGAAAATGTTAATTAGTAATGGTGCAGATTTAGATCAACAAAACGAACGTGGAAGAACACCACTCATGATTGCTACATATAACAATGATTTAGACATCGCGAAAGTCCTTATTGAGACAGGCGCCGATGTCAATATTCAGGATGATATGCAGAATAGTCCATTTTTATATGCAGCTGAAGAAGGATATTTAGAAATTTTGCAATTAGCAACAAAAGCTGGAGCTGACCCAACGATTATCGATCGCAATGGAAACACGGCATTAATACCAGCGGCAGAACATGGCAATGTCAAAGTATTGCATTGGTTACTAAGTGAGATTCAAATAGATGTAAATCACATCAATAATTTAGGATGGACGGCATTACTAGAAGCAATCATCTTAGGAGATGGCAGCAAAAAATATCAAGAATGCGTAAAGTTATTGTTACAAAACAAAGCAAATCCAAACATTGCTGATAAAGATGGAGTTACACCTGTTGAACATGCCGAAAAACTTGGATATAAAGAAATTGAAGCGTTATTGAAGAAATACGCATACTAATTTGCAAAGAGCTGTCTTCTGGACAGCTTCTTTTTTTATACAACATTCAATCTAAGAAAGAAAATAAAAATTCACAAAAAAGCTGAAAAAACGATAAGAAATGTTCATAAAATAAAGAAATGGCGAAAAAATCCACTAGTCACCTATAGAAATTATGTTAGAATCTAAATAATACTATTATATAAGATAGGGTCTGGAATTTTACAAAAGGGGGTCCTTTGATAGGACATGAGGGAACAAGAGAATTGGCCTTTACCAACTGTGTCATTCGAAAAGCATGATACTCAGAATGGCCAAAAAAGCAACCAAAGTTTATTAAATTTTGAAAAAATAGAAAATATAAAAGAACAATATAAGCAAGATGCCAAAAAGAGAATACCTCAATACTTTTCAGCCAATAAGCGGATGAAAGTACAGGCACTATCAAAGGAAGAGATTGAGACAAATGGATTGCCCAAGGAAATCTTCTGGAAGATGGTCGAATTTAATGTTAGTGCAAGGGGTGGCGTATCATTTGAGCGAATTTCTTCTATAGGGGAACATATTAACTTTTTAGCGTCAGAATATAGTACGTATAAAGCACGGATTAATCGGGACTTCGAAGGTGAAGAAAGGGAACAACAACTTAGAAAATTACACGATATCTTAGGCAGAGGCTTTGAACGCCTTTCAAATGCATACGTTGAAACAGTTGGCACTTTTTTTGAACGAAATGAAATTGTTGGTGAAAAAGAGTTTATACGCAAGTCTATTGCTGAACTATATCACCGTAAAATACAACAGTATGAGCAATTTATAAGACTCTACCCTGATTATGCTAATGTTAAAGGGAAAGAGGATGAATGGCTTGAAAGAGATTCTTATTTTATGGGGGATATCCTACGCTTAGTTGTATCAAGTGTCTATACACAATGCATTATTCTACCTGAAAATATATATACTGCACAAGATTTAGCAGCTGCTGGTGCCTTCTATCAATCTGCCCATAGATATTTGATCAATCAAAAATCTACAGCGATTAGTGAAGAACAACTAGGTGTAGAACTTGGGTTTTTAGGTATGAAACTAGAAGCTTTGTTAAGTAAAGAGGATTTAACTAAAGGATTGAAAGATAAGTTAAGTATAATTTATCAATCTTTTACAACCTATAAAATTGAAGATATCAATAAACGCCAAGAAGAATCAAAACACTATCCCTATACACGTCTTAATCAAAAATATGGAAAATTAGATGCAAATGTGGTTTTACATTGGGCGAAGATCATGAGAAGCTATGTAAAAGAAGAACACATTAAAACTATTTTCTTAAAAGTTTTGTCAGATGCATTCGTTGAATTTCGGAAGAAGGTGGAGGCCGGTAGTCCACTTGAGCGCTATCAAGAACAAAATGATTGGGACGAATTTTATGATAATGCAGAATCGATTACCTACCCTGCAGGAAAACCTGATGTCTTTCACTTCAATACTATGATTGAAGACTGGAATAATTTTATCGAAAAAATCGCAGTAAATCCATCCTTGGTTTTCAATACTGGAGATTTGTTCAAGTAGTTATCCTGTAAATGAAAAATATTGAATCTAAAACCATGGATACACGAATTGTATCCATGGTTTTTATTTATAAAATGCTAGTAAATGGCTCGATACAATTAAAGCATTTACATGGATTATTCATAAAGTGATGATCATTTCAAAACATACATTTTCACTTTTACACTAACACTTTCGTCATCTGTTCAAGCAGTTGTTCAGCAGAGATTGTTGCTTCGCCTCCACCTTGGACAAAGGTATCATTACCGCCGCCTTTACCATGAATTACTGGTAAAATGGTATTCGCGATATCCTTCATGCTTCCAACTTGTGCTGCAGATCCTTTGGCTGCAACAAATTGTAATTTATCTTCTTGTTTTGATACGAATAGTGCCGTGCTTTTTTCATTTTCTGAAACAATCACACGTGCTAGTTGTTGTAACTCTTGAACAGAACGAGAAGTATAGGTTTTACGAATAAGAGGTTCATCTGTTACCTGTAATAATTCTTTTGCTTCAAAAGTTAGCAATTGGTTATTTGCGTCAGCTAAAGCTTTTTCAAGTGCCTTTTGCGAATTTAAAAGCTTAGTCACGGCTTGTGCTGTACCTTCCTCAGGAACGTTTGCAAGGTGGGCTGCTTCAGATAATTCATTTTTGCGCCAATGCAATTCGTGTAGAACACGGCCTCCACAAACAAAATGCACACGTGTTTTCTTCTTTTGTTTTTCAGTCCCTAGAATTTTAATGGCTTGAACTTGTCCAGTTGAAGTAGGGTGCGTACCTCCACATCCGTTATAATCGAAATCTGGGATGATTACGAGGCGAATCTCTCCCGTAACAGAGACAGCTTTTCTTAATGAATAATTCTTAAGTTCTTCTTCTGTTACCCATTTTGTTTCGATAGGGCGATTTTCTAGAATAATGTCATTGGCTCTTTTTTCGACTGATGCCAATTCCTCATTAGAAAGTTTCGGTGCATCTATATCAATTGTTACCGTTTCTGTCCCCAGATGGAAGCTCACTGTCGGGTAATTAAACAATTCTACAAATGCAGCAGTTAAAATATGCTGACCAGAATGTTGTTGCATATGATCGAAGCGGCGTTGCCAATCTAGTACACCATGTACTTTTGTAACACTTGGCAATAATTCAGTTACGTAGTGGCGGATTTCACCTTCAATTTTCTCCACATCGATTACTTCTACATCATTTAATGTTCCGGTATCATGAGGTTGTCCGCCACCTGTTGGGTAAAAGGCTGTATTATCTAAAACAATAAATTTTCGGCCTTCATGATCTACCTCTTGCTTTAGAATCGTCGCATCAAATTCTTTCATCATGACATCTTGATAATAGAAAAGTTCCTGCATTTTACTTCACTCCTTTAAATAGCTTTGCTTTTAGTCTGTTAAATTAGATATGGATAATAAAATCGTAATATATGTTTAATAAGCTTTCCTTTTGCAAATAAATGAATAGTATCCACTACATAGCATTACCATAAAACTTTACTAATTGCCATTTTCCTATATTATAAAATAATGAAAGATACAAAAGGAGCGATTTTTTTTGGAAATTTTAGCATATACAATGGAAAAAATTTTAGATCCAACCAACATCATTGAAGGAGAGCGCTTCGAATTTATATTGGATATTGAAGTAGATGAAGAGGATGAGCTTTATACAGAAGGCGGTCTTGAAATTCGAGCAATCATAGCAAAAAAAGATGATGGAATTTCTTTGGCCAACTACTTTATTACTGCAAAAGCACAAGAAAAGTTACTAGACTTTGCATTAGAAGAGGATGAAGAGGAATTGATTTTATCTTTTTGCAAAGAACATATTGCTGCAGGAGAATAAGCATACCCTTGTAAAATACTTTTAATAGGAGACATTCGGAAATACTTAAGTTAAAAAGGATTTCTGGATGTCTATTTTTATGTAATCTTACTAGAGGAGTAGTTATACACAATACGAAAAAGGGGATAACTATAAATACCTTTACAAAGCATAGTAATTAATAGGAAAAGTTGTAATCTGAATATCACTGATTACATGAGAGTAATCGACTTTTTTGAACGTGTAACACAATCATGATGATTGAAATGATTTTAGAAGATCATAAGAGTTGAAATAGAATAGTTGAAAAGTAATCGCCCATGATTAAACAAAATGTTATTCATGGGCGATTTTCTTTGTCTATTTAATAAATTATGAAATCTTTAACTCCAATCTTCGTGCAACAATGGATAAAGCGAAGTTAACAACCCAATACATCAATGCAGCTAGGATAAAAATTGGAATGATAAAGTTTACATTTTGTGCGTTAATAACCTGAGCATTGTGCATTAATTCTGGTAGTGCGATGACAACAGCAAGTGATGTATCTTTTAAAAGCGAGATAAATTGACTGACAATTGGTGGAACCATTCTTCGTAATGCTTGTGGCAAAACAATGTGCCATAATGTTTGAACATATGTTAAACCTGAAGAACGCCCAGCTTCAATTTGTCCTTTATCGATTGAGTTTAAACCACTACGAATAATTTCTGATATCATGGCAGCTTCGAATATGGTCAATGCTACAATAGCCGCCATTTCAATACTCATCTCAATGCCGATTTCTGGCAATGCAAAGAAAGCAAAGAAGATGATTAACAGTAAAGGTAAGTTTCGAATGACCTCTACAATGAGTGCAAGTACCTGAGAAAGAACAGGGATTTTGGTATAGCGAATAACACCAACTAATGCTGCAATAACAAAACTAGCAATAATCGAAATAACTGCTATTTTTAAAGTTATAAGAAAACCATCGAATAGGAACTTTAGATGGTCTTGCGAATAGGCACCAGCAAAATCCATAGACTAAGCCCTCCTTTAATTACTCTTTGCTAAGCGTTTTTCTAAATAGTTAACGCCAGTGCTAAGAGGTATAGTTAGAACTAAATAAAAGATAGCAACGAAGATATACACATCAAATGTAACAAATGTACGTGTAGAGATTAAATCGGCTTGATACATCAAGTCACCAGCAGCTAATATCGTTAAAATAGATGAGTTTTTAACAAGATTAATAAATTGGTTACCAAGTGGAGGAATGACAATTTTAATGGCTTGTGGTAAAACGACAAGACGCATTGTTTGAATATACGTTAAACCAGAGGATCTGGCTGCCTCTGTTTGACCTTTTGGAACAGATAATATTCCAGCTCGAACTGCTTCTGCGATGAAAGCAGATGTATAAATAATAAGCGCTAGCGTACCAGCTTTGAAACCGTCTAATTGTATGCCAATGGTGGGTAGGCCAGTGAATAAAAAGAATGCAATAATCAATAATGGAATGTTGCGGAAGAACTCAACATAAATCGTTCCAATCCAATTTAATGGTTTAAATGGGGCAATGCGAAATATAGCTAAGATTGTTCCGAAAATAAAACTACCTACAAGCCCAAATAAACTTATATAAATGGTATTGATAAATCCTTCTATGTACATATCCCAGTTCTCTGTCAAAATTGAAAAATCAAGCATTATTGATCACCCCTTACTAAAATTAAGTGTGAAATATTAGTATCAAGAAAGAAACGGACAATATCAACCTAATATCTAATTTGATCCATTAGAATAGGTGACTGCCCGTTAAAGTCAAATGGTTAGATTATACATCTGTCAAAAAATTTAACAAGTAAACTTTTGAACGTAAGAAATTAGTTACTTGTTTTAATCCATTTCTTGTATAGCTCATCATACTTGCCATTATCATGCAGTTCTTTTAAAGCATCATTGATTGCTTGAACTAATTCTGGGCTGTCTTTTTTCACAGCGATACCATATGGTTCATCTGTGAAGATGTCACCAACAACTTGATAATTTGGATCTTCGTCAACCATGCCGTATAGAATAGCGTTGTCTGTTGTTAAAGTATCCCCCTGGCCTGCTTTTAAAGCAGTGAAGGCTTCAGCATAGTTTTCAAATTCTAAAACAGTTGCATCAGGTGCTTTTTCGCGAATATTCACTGCTGAAGTTGAACCTTTTACAGCAAGAACTTTTGTCCCTTTTTTAATATCATTAATACTTTTAATTGGACTCCCTTTTTTCACAAGTAACGATTGGCCAGCTTTGAAATACACATCAGAGAAGTCTACTTCTTTTTTACGTTCTTCCGTAATTGTCATTGTTGCAACAATTGCATCAATGTCACCTTTTTGAAGCAAAGGAATACGAGTTTTCGAAGTAACTTCCTTAAATTCTGCTTTTGATGCATCCCCTAAAATAATCTTTGTAATTTCTTTTGCGATATCAATATCAAAACCTTCAACGTTACCCGTTTTCGGATCTTTTAGTCCAAATAAGCGAGTATCATTTTTAACGCCAAATACAAGTTTATCTTTCTCTTTAATTGCTTCTAGAGAATTTTTACTGCTTTCACTTGAACCACTATTTGTAGAACTTTGTTTATCCTTCGTACCACAAGCAGCTAGCATTAATACTGATAGCATTGCTAAAAGTAAAACTGTAAATAAGCCCTTTTTCTTTTTGAACATTCATTTCTCCCCCTTGTTTTACAATTAATGATTTAAAATCCGACTTAGGAATAACTTAGCACGTTCTTCCTTCGGCTCTTTATAAAACTCAGTCGGATCTGCATCCTCAAGTATTTGTCCTTTATCGACAAAAATAATTCGGTCTGCCACTTCCTTCGCAAACCCCATTTCGTGAGTGACAACAACCATTGTCATCCCTTCTTTAGCTAAATGCTTCATAACATCTAACACTTCACCAATCATTTCAGGATCAAGTGCAGACGTTGGTTCATCAAATAGCATAATTTCAGGATGCATGGCTAATCCCCTTGCAATCGCAACACGCTGTTGTTGTCCACCAGAAAGCTGTGATGGATAAGCATCCGCTTTATCTGGAATTCCTACTTTTTCTAAATAGGCTACTGCTGTTTTTTTTGCGTCTTCTTTCGATTGGCCAAGTGCCTTTACAGGTGCTAACATAATATTTTCTAATACGGTTTTATGTGGATAAAGATAAAAGTGTTGAAACACCATTCCGATTTTACGGCGAAGCTTGTTGATATCTGTTTTTTTATCGTTTAACTCAACACCGTTAATGGTTAATGACCCATCAGAGATTGTTTCTAAACGATTCATGCAACGAAGAAGTGTACTTTTACCAGATCCAGATGGTCCAATAATAACAACAACCTCGCCCTTCTTAATGTTTAGATTAATATCCTTTAAAACTTGGAAATTTCCATAATACTTATTCACACTTTTAAACTCAATCATTGTGAAGCCCCCTATGTAGCAAAGACTGAATATCCCATAATTTTTAGGAAATATATGAAAATATTATAAAAACAAATCCATCATTTACAATATTTGTTTTTATAATCATAGCTTATTGTCCATTTACTGTGCAAGGTATTATTTATATTTATTTGAATATTTTAAAAATTTTAACTTTTAAATCAATTGAAGGATAGATGGAATATTGCCTGTTCATAATCAAATTCAAATACTGTGGATAACGCAAAATAAATATGCTTTATACACATTGAACAAAGGACTTATGCACAAACTGTTCATAACAAGTGCATAAAAATAAATAATCGCCGGTTATCCACAGTGTTATTTTGTTTTTTGTGCATTAAAAAATTGCAAATATGAATAGTCTAAATGAAATAATAGAAAAGGGCGTTGAAACTTAATCAAAGGTTTTTACGTAAATAAAGGAGAAAAGAAGGAGGAAAATCAAATGTTAAAAAAACTAGCCTCAGATGCACTTGGATTATCTGACATAGGGATTGTAGTACCAAAAGAAGAGTTCGATAAAACAGAATCGGATGATTTTGTGAAGCATGAATCAGGGGAAGTAGTATATTTCTTGATTAAAACGAAGTCAGATGAATATTGTTTTACAAATGAAGCATTAATTCACGTAGACGGCGATTCAGCAATCAGCAAAAAACGTCTATTAAAGCGATATGATTACCAAGATAGCACCATTTCCGATGTAATGTTAGAAACAGCAGGAACAATTGACTTAGACATCGAAATAAAATTCACCATTGATAACATACCGATGTCAATTGATATTCACAAGAAATTTGATACCGAAATCAAAGATTTATATAAGGCATTACACACGATTTCAGTTGAAATGCTTCATAATAAGAAAAACTTTGAAATCGCACAAAATAGCTTGAGTTATGCAGCACAATCCATTGGAAAGATTGAATCTGAAGAAGTAACTCCCGCACAATCATTCGAACAAATTACGCGCTTTGCCAACGACTGGGTAATGAAAAACAAAGAGCAATATATAAAGAAAGATTATGGTGACATTTTCGAATTATATATTACCCATTAATAGTATAAAACCTTCATGATTCCAAATAAGAATTACGAAGGTTTTTCTTATGACTGAGCGCTCTTTAATATGTAATATAAAAAAAGGTCTTTAGCTTTCGCTAAAGACCAAAAAAATTAGGTTTATACTCACACGAAGTTCAGCTATTTATTTTAAAAATAAACTACCGAACTTTTAGGATTCTATCATACTATTAAAAAGCGTTCAAGCGTTGTAAAGATATTGACACAACAATGAGAATTATTACCAAGGTAATAGATGCTTTTTAGAATCGTCTATTGTTTTGTTTTAGGTTTTTCGTAACTAAAAACAGCGACGATTAAATAAAGCAATAGGAAAAGGATAATAGATCCACCCCAGGTAACATCAATACGGTCAAATCCAGCAACAATAAACTTTTTGAAAATAATAACACTAATCGCAAACTGAATAATAGTACTCCATGTATCCGTTTTTCCAGTCAAATTTAAATTGCAACTTGCAATAACAAAAAGAGTGATCAAATCAAGCAATATAACCATTGAAATAATTAATAATATAAGCCAGCCAAAATAGAAAAAGTTATGGTATCCATTTTCGAAAATCTCAATACTAGCAAGGCCGAATTTAGACATTATATTAAACAGACCATAAAATCCAAAAAAAGGAACAGATATGGCTAGAACAATGAAAATACATATAACTGCAATGATTAATAGCAAAGCAGGCCATCCAGAAACTCGAATTTTAATCTTTTTATTTCTAAACATTGAAATCCCTTCTTTACCTAATTAAATAATATAGGATTCTATTCGTTAATATTAGAAGTTTTTTAAGCTCAAGCTTATCACATTATAGAACAGTGATCATGACATTGCACATGAACTGTATGTTTTCTAATAAAAATCTCATTTGATAATTGTTGCATTTTTAAAAATAATCAAAAAATCTACTAACATATTCTGTGAACAAAAGAGATATGTTATCGTTTTATAAATGCATTGTGAAGCAAAATCAATTAGCATAAAGGAAATTATACTCTATTTACATGTTACTATAAAAATGTCGGAAGAAGTTCTTAAAGATATTGGAAAAATATATATTGTCATAACTTCTTAATTAATAACAAGAAACAAAAAATGCCTTAGATGTGATCGTCTAGGCACTTTTTTTATAATATTAAAGTTTTTTTAAAATTTTGGGTTCCATTTTCAAAAAAATGTGTTAACCTATATTTAAAAAAAGTTAACACAAAAGGGTGGGAAATAAATGACAACGAACGTTTCTGGAACAAAAAGTAAACTTACTACATTAGAAATCGCGTATTGTGGACTGTTTGCTACATTGATGATGATTGGAGCAAACATTACATCTTTTGCACCGTTTTTGGTAGTGGGTGGGGTACCAATCACACTTCAACCATTATTTGCAATTTTAGCGGGACTAGTATTAGGTAGCCGTCTTGGTGCTATTTCAATGACGGTTTATACATTACTTGGTTTGGTAGGGGCCCCTGTATTTGCTAAGTTTAGTGGTGGATTTTCTTCAATTTTAAGTCCAACATTTGGCTTTATCGTAACCTTTATTATAGCAGCATATGTAGTAGGGAAAATGGTAGAATTTCGCCGCACAAAAACAATGTATATTGCAGCAGCACTTGTTGGGATATTCATTAACTATTTACTAGGTACAAACTGGATGTATTTTGCATACAAACTTTGGGCAGCAGCACCAGAAGGCTTTACTTATAAAATGGCTTGGTTATGGATGGTACCTCCATTTCCAAAAGATATTATTTTAGCTGTATTTGCAGGAATCTTTGGCTTTAGATTACAAAAAATCATAAAGGTGGGTCATTAAGATGGATTATTCAAAATTAGCTCAGCAAGTAATCGATGGATATGTAATCACAGATGAAGAAGCGTTAGCAATTTTGGAATGCCCAGATACAGATTTATTAAAAGTTCTAGATGCATCTTACCAAATTCGTCACCATTATTATGGTAATAAAGTAAAACTAAATATGATTATTAATACAAAGTCAGGGTTATGTCCTGAAAACTGTGGCTATTGTGCACAATCCATTGTCTCAAAAGCACCAATTGAAAAATATCCAATGATGAAACAGGAAGAGATTGTAGCTGGAGCAGATCGCGCAGCATCATTAAATGTTGGAACATATTGCATTGTTGCAAGCGGTAGAGGTCCAGTGAACCGAGAAATTGATATTGTGGTCGATTCTGTAAAGGCAATCAAAGAGAAGCACCAAGATATGACGATTTGTGCATGTCTTGGCATTTTAAAACCTGAACAAGCAGAGCGCTTAAAAGAAGCTGGTGTAGACCGTTATAATCATAACATCAATACATCTGCTAGAAATCATGCCAATATTACAACATCACATACGTATGATGATCGTGTGCAAACTGTTGAAAGAGCAAAAGCAGCAGGGATTTCACCATGCTCAGGTGTAATTGTGGGCATGAAGGAAACGAAACAAGATGTCGTTGATATGGCACGTAGCCTTCATGTATTGGATGCAGATTCAATTCCAGTTAACTTTTTAAATGCAATTGATGGAACACCACTTGAAGGTACACATGAGTTAAATCCACGTTACTGTCTAAAAGTGTTAGCGCTATTCCGATTCATCAATCCAACGAAGGAAATCCGTGTGTCAGGTGGTCGTGAAGTAAATCTAGGTTCTTTGCAACCATTTAGTTTATATCCTGCCAACTCTATTTTCCTTGGAGACTACTTAACAACAGATGGACAACCAGGTGAAGAAGATAAGAAAATGCTTGAAGAATTAGGATTTGAAATCGATCTAGCTCCGTTACATGAAAGAGCTTGTTTATAACAATTTAGATTTTTTGCTAATATTATATTGGTAAAAGAGCAACTATTAGTAAATTGTTGAGCTAATTTTCATAGAATCTATTAATATACTAGTAACTATCTATATCGACTATAATGAAAAACCCGGACATTAATTCTATCAATGTCCGGGTTTTATAGGTGGATTATGATTAAAATTTCAAATGTTTAATCTACTGTGCCTCTATCAAATTTTGGCAGAATTCTTGCTCCACATACTTCGAATTGCTGAACTTGTAATACTTTTAAGAAGATATCTACAACGATTTTTTCACGTAATCTTTCAAACGAAGCTCCTGGTCTTACAGTTTCTGGTGAGAAATCGAGCTCAAAGAAATTAGCCCCTAATAATTCACCAAAGGGTTGTTCGTTGTATTTTACATCATTTTCGAAGAAGTTTTTATCTAATCGAGGCATTTCACCATTTTTATCATTTAAGAAATATGATTTACTGCTATCTGATACACCGATAATCGGGTTAATTAGGAAGTCGTCTTTATCAAGCTCAGCGAATCCAGAAAACGGTACATTAACGATTCGATCGTGAAGTACGCCTTGACAATCGTTAGAAGAATATTCAATATTTTTTCTAATAAAACCTGATACAAATAATTTTGCTTTCTTTACTTTGAAAAAGTCTGTTTTATCAATTCGATCAAATTTTACAGGAACGAGTTTCACTTGCTCTAAGAAGACATTCTTTGTTACACGTTTAATTTCTGTTGCTCCTGGGTCCAGGTCAATATCTGCCTCTACTACAATTTGTAGTTTTCTTTCTGCAAGCACAACCGGTACTTTAAATATTGCCTTTTGATCATGAGATACTTTATGTGGATTTGCATCCTCATCAAATAGCGGGATTTGCTGCTTTGCCTTTATTTCGCATGATTCTTTGTGATGTGAGTTACAATTGTTGCAATTGCAATTATTATCCATTTTTCCTAACATCTCCTTTGGTTTTTTTGAGCTTTTTCAAACTCAATAGTAAGATATGTTGATTAAATCCTAGTGGATAGGCAATTAAAATGGTATATGATTAATTATCAAAATAAGCTTATATATCACTCCGATACCTGAAAAGAGAAGCTATTATTTCCTCCATTATAGGAAAGTCTTCATCTTCTGCATTTGTGAGAGCAGAACAATTAAACGAATATCCATTTTTTGGATAATATGATTATGCTTTTGCTTTTGGTGCGATGCATTTTCATCGTGATTTGGCTTAGCTGAATATGTGAATTTTTGAATAATATCTCCTTTCAATGCTATTTTCGCTTTAGATACCATACGTGTTCCATTACTTAATGGCTTTCCAAATTGAATAGGAATAAAACTGCAATCCCCCAATACAACTTGATTAGAGACCTCCTTTATACCAATTATTTCGTGTTCAAAGAAGACTGGATTGCTCATACTTATATCAATTTCATATTCTCCTATTACTACAGGGATAATTACTTCTATATGATTATGTTTGCATTTGGAAAACGAGTTCTTCTTTTTCGAATGCGTATGGATTGGATTAACAGACGCTTTATATACCCTATGCTTTGTAGGATGCACTTCCTTTTTAGAAGAAAAGCTAATCATTTCATTAATTGTTGAACTGACTAACTTAAATTGCAGTGGCTCAGAGTATAATAATTCTGTATGAATAAACTGTGATTGGCTCTCTGATTGTTGTGTTCGATCTTTACTGTCGAGGAATTTTGCCGATTGTTGAATGGCATTACCCGAAATAGGGGGACGAAGAAATTCGTCTATTTCAATGATTGTAATAAATGGATTAGTAACTGTTATTGAATAAATCATTTCAACACCATAACTTTTAAGCTACTACTTGAAAGTGGTGCCGCATGATATTCTTTTTTATCTTCTCTCCATTCATGCTGAGGAAGCTTAGATTATCTTTTTTTGTTCTCTTTTCCTTTTCTCGATTAACTGTCTCTACACTCTGATGATTTTTTAATATCTTAGTAAGGCGATTAACAGACTGTAATTGAATCGTTTTTAGAACTGAAATCAAACATTCTAATTTCCTTCTTTTAATTTCCAATTCCGCATCATCTGCTATAGATAATGATTCAATAGTTCTTTTGTTTTTCTCCAAATCATCAAATTCAATTGTTTTTATATAGGATTTATGATGTTCTGTGTCATCATCAGCTTTTTGGAGTAGTCTTGCATCATGGCTGAATCCGGCCGTATACCTATTCGGTTGTTTAGATTGAATCTGCGTTAATCCATCGGAGTTAATCCATGGAGTATTCATTTTACCCACTCCCATAAAAATAGATTTCCTTTATTTATTTATGCTACTTGGCTTTCTTCGGTTCCTTGTAGTACAGTGTATGTCTTCCTAACCACTGTCCTTTATCAATTTCACAGAGCTAATCTACTAGCATAGGCATCTATATCATTTTCAAACAAAAAGTTTGAATATAATACATAGCTGTTCATTTTCAAATAAATGAGAAGGGATGCTCAAAATGATCACAATTAGTCTTTGTATGATAGTAAAAAATGAAGAAGATACGCTTGCTCGCTGTCTTGACTCTTCAAAGGACATTGTTGATGAAATTAATATTGTAGATACAGGGTCTACAGATAAAACAAAAGAGATTGCGAGTTTATACACAGACAGAATTTTTGATTTTAAATGGGTAGACGATTTTGCAAAGGCACGGAATTTTTCATTTGAACAAGCGACCATGGATTATATTCTTTGGCTTGATGCAGATGACGTAATCTTAGAAAAAGACCGAAAATTACTAATGGAATTAAAGAATTCATTGAGTTCAGATGTAGACTCAGTTATGATGGATTATCACCTTGGGTACTGATGAATTTGGAAATGTAACATCTAAGTTAAAGAGAAATCGTTTGTTGAAAAGAAGTTGTTCATTTAAGTGGATAGGTGCTGTTCATGAATATGTAGAGGTATGGGGTAACGTTATTTCAAGTGATATTGCCATCACTCATAAAAGCATTCATCATGATACGAATCGAAACATTTTAATATATGAGAAAAAACTTGCCAAACAGGAAGAATTTACACCACGCGATTTGTTTTACTTTGCCAATGAGTTAATGGATCATCAGATGATTGGCACTGCAATTACCTATTATGAGAAATTTCTTGCGACTGATAAAGGATGGATTGAAGACAATATATCAGCATGCGGGAGACTAGCCGACTGCTATCAAAGTATAGGTAATAAAGAGAAGGAGTTAGATTCTATCCTTAGATCTTTTCGTTATGACAAGCCTCGTCCCGAAATGTGTTGCCGTCTTGGGTTCTTTTTTATGAATAGAGAAGAGGTTCAATCAGCCATTTATTGGTTTAAGGCTGCAATTGAATATGATCAAGTGGAGGATAATGGAGGTATGGTAAATATTGAAGATTACACGTGGTTACCAAATTTACAACTATGTGTTTGTTATGATCGACTAGGTAATCACGAACTTGCTTATTATCATAATGAGGTGGCTAGAGGTTACCGGCCAAAAGATGAAAGTATTCTCCATAATAAAAAATATTTAGAATCAGTCTTAGGACGAGGTGATAAAGATGACATCCAACAAGCCTAAAATATTACTTGGTTCACCTATACATCAGAAGCCCGATATACTTAAGGAGTTTTTATCAACTATTGCAGAATTACAAAATGAACATTATCATCTCAACTACTTTTTTATAGATAATAATGAAGATCCACTATCAAAACAAATATCTACCAAGATTTTAAAAACAGTAATGACTGCACTAGTATTGAATATGCAGAAGATTTAAATGTCTATGTTCGAGATGATCAAAGACATTATTGGAATGAACAGTTAATTTGGAAAGTAGCAGAATATAAGAACAAAATGATAGATAAAGCGATTGAAGAGGAGTATGATTATCTGTTTCTCGTTGATTCGGATTTAATCATACATCCAGAGACAATTAATTATCTATTAAAAGCGAATAAGGACATTATATCAGAAGTTTTCTGGACAAAATGGGAACCCAATGCAGATAAACAACCTCAAGTATGGATTTCTGATGAGTATAAGCAATGGGTACAACAACGTGGAGAAACACTTTCAGAGGAAGAGGTTGTAGAGCGTTACCAACAATTTATATCGAAAATGCGTACACCGGGTGTTTATGAGGTCGGTGGTTTAGGGGCATGTACGTTAATTAGCCGAAAAGCCCTCCAGGCTGGTGTGAACTTTAAGCAGATAAAAAATTTATCGTTCTGGGGAGAAGATAGGCATTTTTGTATAAGAGCTGTTGCACTTGGCTTATCATTGCATGTAGATACACATGTCCCTCCATTACATCTTATACAGGGATTCTGATTTGCAGCAATAGAATGATATAGAAAGAATTGGGAAAACTGATAGCCCAAAAGCAAGAGGAGCTAGAAAAGTTAGAAAGAAAGAAAAGCAAGAAACGTAAAACCTAAACCAAAACTAACTCTTTCAATGATAGTAAAAAATGAAAGTGGACGTTTCCTTAAACAAGTGCTCAAATCACATTTAAAATATATCGACGAAGCAGTTATAATTGATGATGCAAGTACAGATGATACTGTGGAGGTATGTTTAGAAATTCTAAAGGATATTCCTGTTCGCTTAGTGAGAAATAAAGAATCCAGATTTGTTAATGAGGTATCACTTCGTAGACAACAATGGGAAGAAACTATAAGTACTAATCCAGACTGGATTATCAATCTAGATGCAGATGAAATTTTTGAAGATAGGTTTGCAAAAGAAGTTCAACAGTTACTAGAACAAGATAATTTTGATGTATATAGTTTTAGATTATATGATTTTTGGAATCCAACTCATTACAGAGAGGACGAATTTTGGCAAGCACATCAAATCTATCGTCCATTTCTTGTAAGATATCGTAAAGAAGTTAACTATACCTGGAATGATGTACCTTTACACTGTGGCCGATTTCCTGAAAATATATTTGAATTACCTAATAGTATTAGTTCTTTGCGTATTAAACATTTAGGTTGGATAGATCCTGAAGAACGGTTAGCAAAATTCAAGCGGTATCAAGCATTGGACCCTGAAGCAAAGTATGGTAGACAAACAACAATATCTTTCGATAATGGATGAAAACCCAAAATTAATTCCTTGGGAAGAATAAGTAAACTTTATAAAAAAATTAAAGGTTACCTTAAATACTAAAGTCATAGTATTATAAAGGTAACACTTTTTTTAGAAAAAAATGCGTCATAATCATTTAAAAAGGCGTATGCATTTAGCATACACCTCAGGCATTAAAATCAGGTTAATTATTAGAAATCTTAATAATCGTAATTGCAGCAGAAACGGAGTGATCTCCATTTATGCAATCGGAAATAATCGTTTCTTGGTCTCCCTTAAACTTCAGTCTAAGTGTAGAGTTAGCTGGAATATTCAGTATTACTGACATTGTAGTACCGTCTCTTTGTGAGTATAGTGTTGATGGTGAAATTTCGGAACCGTTTAATTCCAATACAAATGCGCTTGTTCCATCAAAGTTAACAAAAGCATTAACTAAGTAGAATCCAGCGTTACGAATCATTATTCTTGAGGAGTCGATCGTGATACCTGTTGTTCCATCAATGTCCTGCCAATTAACGTATGGACTTGAGCTAGATAATCTTTGATCACTATTGCGACGAATATAGGCAAACGGAGAATTTGATGAGGATCCAGTAGCGCCAGTACGTCCAGTAGCACCAGTAGCGCCAGTACGTCCAGTAGCACCAGTAGCGCCAGTACGTCCAGTAGCACCAGTAGCGCCAGTACGTCCAGTAGCACCAGTAGCGCCAGTACGTCCAGTAGCACCAGTAGCGCCAGTACGTCCAGTAGCACCAGTAGCGCCAGTAGCACCAGTAGCGCCAGTAGCGCCAGTAGCACCAGTAGCGCCAGTACGTCCAGTAGCACCAGTAGCGCCAGTACGTCCAGTAGCACCAGTAGCGCCAGTACGTCCAGTAGCACCAGTAGCACCAGTACGTCCAGTAGCACCAGTAGCGCCAGTACGTCCAGTAGCACCAGTAGCACCAGTACGTCCAGTAGCACCAGTAGCACCAGTAGCACCAGTAGCACCAGTAGCACCAGTAGCACCAGTAGCACCAGTACGTCCAGTAGCACCAGTAGCACCAGTACGTCCAGTAGCACCAGTAGCACCAGTAGCACCAGTACGTCCAGTAGCACCAGTAGCACCAGTAGCACCAGTACGTCCAGTAGCACCAGTAGCACCAGTAGCGTCCAGTAGCACCAGTAGCACCAGTAGCACCAGTAGCCCAGTACGTCCAGTAGCACCAGTAGCACCAGTAGCACCAGTAGCACCAGTACGTCCAGTAGCACCAGTAGCACCAGTAGCGCCAGTACGTCCAGTAGCACCAGTAGCACCAGTAGCACCAGTAGCACCAGTAGCACCAGTAGCACCAGTAGCACCAGTAGCACCAGTAGCGCCAGTAGCACCAGTAGCACCAGTAGCACCAGTAGCGCCAGTACGTCCAGTAGCACCAGTAGCGCCAGTAGCGTCCAGTAGCACCAGTAGCACCAGTAGCGCCAGTACGTCCAGTAGCACCAGTAGCACCAGTAGCGCCAGTACGTCCAGTAGCACCAGTCATGCACCAGTAGCACCAGTAGCGCCAGTACGTCCAGTAGCGCCAGTCACGCCAGTAGCGCCAGTAGCGCCGGTACGCCCGGTGCGCCCAGTACGCCCAGTACGTCCAGTACGTCCAGTAGCACCAGTAGCACCCATAAATCCTCTAGGTCCTCTAGCTCCTCGAACTACATTTTCATCCTCATCACAATTACATAAAAATCTATTGCAAGAATTACATCTTCTTCTTTCTGAACTCATTTTCTCACCTCCAATCATAGTATCCTATTCACACTGGACTTATTAGAAAGGGGCAATTATCTCTAAATAAACATTAATATAAAAAGAAAGATGAATATGAATTTTGTATTGCATCCCAAGAAGAGTAGAAGACTTGTAAGGAAAAAAGCTAATAAAAAACGACTGCTCTTTTAGAACAGTCGTTTGTGCAAATTGTTATTAACTTAATTTTTTAATGAAAGCCACTTTTAAATAATTAAATTCTGGAAAATCACGATTAGCTCGGAAATCTTTTGGTAATCCAAATTGATCAATGATTTTATATTTTGTATTAGTAGCTTTAAAAGCTTGGTCGATAAAGGACTTGAACTTTTTCATACCGAAGCTTGCATTATTTGTCGAAGCAACGATGATTCCATTCTTTTCAGTAATAGCAATAGCATCAGCTAATAATTTTGGATAGTCCTTTGCTGAAGAAAAAGTCAATTTTTTCGTACGTGCGAAACTTGGTGGATCAAGTACAACTAAATCAAATTTCAATTCATGTCGTACAGCATATTTGAAGTAATGGAAGACATCCATTACTTTAATATCTTGAGCCTCATAATCGATGCCATTCACACTAAATTGTTCAATTGTTTTTGCTAGACTACGTTTTGCTAAGTCGACACTAGTGGTTTTTGCAGCGCCGCCTAATGCAGCAGCTACTGAAAATGCACCGGTATAGGAAAAAGTATTTAACATATTTGTACCATCTGCATAGTGGTCTCGAATCGCACGACGAACATCACGTTGATCGAGGAAAATACCTGTCATTGCACCATCGTTTAAATTAATGGCGAAGTTCATACCATTTTCTTTTATGATAATAGGGAAATCCCCTTTAGTCCCCATTACAAAATCATCTTGGTCAATATACTGTCCCTTTGTATCAAAACGTTTTTTCTCATAAATTGCTTTATATTCGACAAGTTCATTTAGTGCGTTGTATATATGTTCTTTAAATGAATAAATTCCTTCACTATACCAGCTTACCATATAGTATCCATCGAAATAGTCAATGGTTAATCCACCAATGCCATCCCCTTCACCGTTGAAGATACGAAAAGCTGTAGTATCTTTATCATTAAAAAAGTCTTCGCGATGAGATAGTGCAATGGTTATCTTCTTATTAAAAAAGGCTTGATCAATTTGTTCATGTTCTTTTGTTGTTAAAACCCAACCAATCCCTTTGTTTTGATTGCCATAGTAACCAGTACTGATAAAGCGGTTATGTTGGTCAACTAAGCGAACGATGTCGCCTTCTTCTTCTAATAATTCTTTATTTTGAATTGCGTCTTTTAAAATTAATGAATAGCCTTTTTTTAAATCGAAAATATATTTAGGGTCTACTCGTAATGTATGAATAGTTGTCATCTTGTCATCCTTCACGTTTTTCCCTCATTATCGCATTTTTTATTAAGAAAAGCGAAGTTAAGTCAATTACAACTAATCCATAGTTCCGTTAATCAGTACCTATTTTGTTTTTCATGCAACACTCTCCCTTATAAATTGACGAAGAAATCACGATTCCCCTATACTTAAAAACGCAAATAATTAGATTACTAAACATTTAGATTTAAAAGAATGGAGGAAAAAATGAGCAAATTGGTTAGATAAGTTACAAAAAAATTCATCCAATTACTGGTAAAGGATTGATACAAGATGATTAAATTAAGCAAATTTCTTAAACCGTTCCAGTTTTCGATTTTTATTGTTTTAGTCCTAATTTTCCTACAATCATTATCTGAACTTTATTTGCCTACCTTAATGGCTGACATCGTGGATCAAGGCGTTGTTAAAGGGGATACGCGTTATATTTGGAAAATTGGCGGCCTCATGCTTGTTGTTGCAGTAGTGGGCATGATTTGTTCTATTATTGCTAGTTTTTATTCTTCGAAAGTGGCATCTGGTTTTAGTAAATCTTTGAGATCCAAAGTTTTTAATCATACAGAAAATTTTTCGTTACAAGAATTTGACCAGCTAGGAACAGCTTCTTTAATCACGAGAACGACGAATGATATAGCGCAAATTCAACAAGTTCTGATCATGATTTTACGGATGATGATTAGTGCCCCAATGATGTGTATAGGCGGAATCATTATGGCCTTATCAAAAGACGTTAAGTTAACGTTGGTGTTAGCAGTAGCTATTCCGGTATTAATATTGACGATTATCGTCATTGCCAAAAGTGTAATGCCGTTATTTAAAAAGATGCAAACAAAATTAGATACGCTCAATCGGATATTAAGGGAGAACCTAATCGGGATTCGTGTTATTCGATCATTTAATAGAGTAAGTCATGAGAAAAAACGCTTTGATGAAGCGAATTGGGATCTAACTCAAACTGCTATCAAAGTCAATAAACTTATGGCTTTTATGATGCCTGCGATGATGCTTATTCTAAATCTAACTACAGTAGCAATCATTTGGTTTGGTGGAATTCGAATCAGTAACGGTCATATGGAAATCGGTGACATGATGGCGTTTATACAATATGCAATGCAAATCATGTTTTCTTTTGTCATGCTTTCTATGATGTTCGTAATGGTTCCTAGAGCATCCGTATCAGCAACGAGAATTAATGAAGTGCTAGATACAAAATTTGATATCAAGGATGCAGCAGTCACAGTAGAGTCAGATGTTCTAAGAGGAGTCGTGGAATTTCGAGATGTTACATTTAGTTATCCTGGAGCAGAGATGCCTGCCATTTCCAATATCTCCTTTAAGATGAATCCTGGAGAAGTAACCGCTATTATTGGAGGGACTGGCTCCGGGAAATCAACACTTATCCACTTAATCCCTCGTTTCTTTGATGTAGATCATGGAGAAGTGTTAGTAGATGGAGTAAATGTTCATGATATGTCACAGGATTATCTTCGTAAAAAAATCGGCTTTGTACCACAACAATCTCTATTATTTTCTGGAACAATATCAGAAAATATTAGATATGGCAAAGAGGATGCATCAGATCATGAAGTTGAGCATGCAGCAGATGTAGCTCAAGCAGTTGAGTTTATAAAAGAAATGCCAGATGGATTCAATACAACGATTGCCCAAGGAGGTACAAATGTCTCAGGAGGGCAAAAACAGAGATTATCGATTGCACGTGCACTAGTAAGAAAGCCAGAAATCTATCTGTTTGACGATAGTTTTTCAGCTTTAGACTTTAAAACAGACGCCAAACTTAGAAAAGCATTAAAAGAAGAAACGTACAATGCCAATTCCTCAACATTAATCGTTGCGCAACGTGTTACGACAATTATGGATGCAGATCAAATTATTGTTCTAGATAATGGAGAAATCGCTGGAATTGGACAACACAAAGAATTAATGGATACATGCAAGGCTTACCGTGAAATTGTTATGTCACAGTTATCTGAGGGGGAAATCGCATGAGTAATGAATATAAAGAAAATAACGCTCATAAGCGAAGAGGCGGACCCAGTGGATTTGGAATGCCTCCTCAAAAGGCAAAGAATTTTAAAGGAACATTAAGGAGATTAATTGGCTATCTAAAGCCTTATAAATTTCAATTATTATCCGTGTTGCTAGCAGCTGTTGTCAGTACGATTTTTTCTATTGTCAGTCCGAAAATTATGGGGAATGCAACAACGAAACTTTTCGAAGGATTGATGATGAAGTTAAAAGGGGTACCAGGAGCTAAAATTGACTTTGACTACATTGGCCAAATTATTCTTCTGTTAATAGGGCTATACTTAGTAAGTTTCATTTTTGCTTATTTACAACAATATATAATGGCCGGAGTGGCTCAAAAGACAGTCTATAATTTGCGTAAAGAAGTGGTGGATAAGCTTAATCGTTTACCCTTACAATACTTTGACTCTCGTAAGCACGGAGAAATTCTTAGTCGAGCCGTAAATGATATTGATAATATTAGTTCAACTTTGCAACAAAGTTTAACACAACTCATCACATCAATCATTACAATCATTGGTGTAATCATCATGATGCTAACGATTAGTCCATTGATGACACTAATCGTATTAATAACGCTTCCATTAAGTTTCATCAGTATAATGAACATCGCCAAAAAATCGCAAGGCTATTTTAAAAGCCAACAGAAGTCACTTGGTCAACTGAATGGACACGTAGAAGAAATGTTCACGGGTCATAAAATAATCAAAGCCTTTGGACAAGAAAAAAAGTCTATCGAAAAATTTGAAGAGACAAATGAAGCATTGTACCAAGCAAGTTGGAAAGCACAATTTATGTCTGGATTGATTATGCCAGTAATGATGTTTATTAATAATATTGGTTACTTACTTGTGGCAGCAGTTGGTGGCATAATGGTCACAAAAAAAGCAATTGAAATTGGCGATATTCAAGCTTTTATTCAATATGCAAGGCAATTTAGCCAACCCATCGCACAAACAGCCAATATTGCAAATGTTATCCAATCAACAATAGCTAGTGCAGAGCGTGTTTTTGAAATATTGGATGAAACAGAGGAAATTTCAGAAGTTAAACAACCAAAACAAATACTTTCTCCAAGAGGAGAAGTGGTATTCGATCATGTTTCGTTTAGCTATTCGAAGGATGAATCTCTCATTGAAGATATGACAATTCATGTAAAGCCTGGGCAAAGAGTAGCAATTGTTGGACCAACGGGTGCCGGTAAAACAACGTTGATTAACTTACTTATGCGGTTTTATGAAATTAATGAAGGTAAGATTGAAATTGATGGAATCGATATAAAAGAGTTAAAAAGAAAAGACCTTCGTGGATTATTTGGCATGGTTCTTCAAGAAACATGGCTTTTCAATAATACCATTCGAGAGAATATAGCCTATGGTAAATACAATGCGACAGAAGAGGAAATCATCAATGCAGCACGTGCAGCACACGCAGATCATTTTATCAGAACACTTCCCGATGGATATGATACGGTTTTAAATGAAGAAGCATCGAATATTTCTCAAGGGCAAAAACAATTATTAACAATCGCTCGTGCAATACTTGCAAATCCAGCAATACTTATTTTAGATGAAGCTACGAGTAGTATCGATACACGTACGGAAGTTCAAATTCAAAAAGCAATGAATCATTTAATGCAAAATCGAACAAGCTTCATCATTGCTCACCGGCTTTCAACCATTCGTGATGCAGATTTAATACTTGTTATGAATCATGGGAAAATTATTGAACAAGGAAATCACAAGGAATTACTTGAAAAGAACGGCTTCTACGCAGATCTATATAACAGTCAGTTTGCGAACAATCAAAAAGATGCTGGATAGATATTAAATAATTAAAAAAGCATTTCGAAAGCTTAAAAGGCTTTTGAAATGCTTTTTTTTGATCGCAAAATGGAAAAAACATACATAAAAATTACTAAAATATCAAAAATCATGCAAATGTCTGTCGCATTGTATTATTTGTAATATAAAGTAACAACTTTGTAAATGAAATCACGTTGTTTCTTTACCCGGAATTTCGTAACATTAAACATGTAAGTTAATAAGAAAATAACATATTTAATCGAATACATCAGATATTAACAAAATTAAAATGATAGGGGAATAATATACATATGCAAATGAATAAAGGTAAAGTGATAAAAGCAATTACCGCCAGTACATTGACACTAACATTAGGTCTCGGCACATTACTAGGTGCAGCTCCACAACATACATTACAAGCACAAGCAAAAACCAACATAGAACAACCTTCAAAAAACATTACAACTGTATCTAGCTCAAAAGCAGTTAAAATCTCAGGTAAATATAAAACAAAAGCAAACCTTAACGTGAGAAAAGGTGCTTCAACAAAATACAAAAGAATCATGACATTAAAAAAAGGTGCAGTTGTTACAGCTACATATAAGAAAACGGTAAGTAATAAAAAATGGTACAAAGTAAAATATAAAAGTAAAACAGGCTGGGTTTCAGCTACTTATTTAAAAAAATATACAAAAACTAAAAAAGTTTCAAATGCAGTAGCTGGCAGTAAAGTTATTAGCGTTGGTAGACAATATCTAGGTGTACCCTATGTATGGGGCGGTATGTCACCATCAGGATTTGACTGCTCAGGATTTACAGCATATGTTTACAACAAAGCAGGTTACGGTTCACTACCTCATAGCAGTCGTTCACAATATGCTGTTACAAAACGAGTGAGTAGCCCAGATGTTGGCGATTTAATCTTCTTCGGTGCAACACCAAGTAGCAATACCATTACACATGTAGGAATCTATGCAGGCAATGGGCAAGTGTTACATGCAGCTGGTAACAGAGTTCAATTCCAAAGTGTAGCAAAAGGAAGCTATTGGGCAGCACGTGTGATTGGTTATGGTTCACTATAATAAGTAAAATGTTAAAGCCATATCTTTTATCCAAAGCGGATAAAAGGTATGGCTTTTTTCATGTTTAATTTCACTTGGAGATGGCAATGGATGAATATAGAAAACCGGAGGAGGTAACTTGAAATGGATATCAGCAAGCAACAAAAAGGTGGACAACCCGCTCAAACGCAAAACAAACAACCGGGTATTGAGTCAATTATGAATCCGACCCCTATTCAACCAATTGATTATATAGGAAGTAATAAGCTTCAAAATCGTGTAGCAATTATTACAGGAGGCGACTCTGGGATTGGGCGAGCGGTGGCAATTGCTTTTGCAAAAGAAGGGGCCAATCTTGTCATCAATTATCTAGAAGAGAATGAAGATGCCAATGAGACAAAGAAACTTGTAGAACAAGAATCAGTTAAATGTCTACTTCTACCGGGAGATATTTCGCAAGAGGAGACTTGTAAAGAAATTGTAGAACAAACCATGAAGCAATTTGGCAAAATTGATGTTGTTGTGAGTAATGCAGCAGTACAATATCCAGTGAAAAACTTCACAGATATTACATCGGAGCAGTGGCATAAGACGTTTGCTACAAATATTGATCCTGCATTTTATTTAAGTAAGCATGCGATTCCACATTTAAAAGAAGGAAGCTCAATTATTATGACGACTTCGATTACTGCGTATAAAGGGCACGAACAACTAATTGATTATTCCGCTACAAAAGGCGCAATCGTAAGCTTTACCCGAGCACTTGCACAAAATGTTGCAGGAAAAGGGATTCGTGTGAATATGGTAGCACCAGGTCCTATTTGGACACCTCTGATTCCTTCTACATTTGATGCCAATCAAGTGGCGATATTCGGAGCAGATACACCAATGAAGCGTCCTGGACAACCACGCGAATTAGTGGGTGCTTATGTATTACTGGCATCAGATGAAGGAAGTTATATGACAGGGCAATGCATTCATGTAAATGGCGGAGCAATTATGAATTCATAAACAAATAGCAAAAGCTGATTTAGACTAAAAAAGCTCTAGTAAGAAAATTTGATCATCTTACTAGAGCTTTGCTGTTATATATTAAGCTTTTGTAGCTGCACCAATGCTTGATACGATTTCCGCTACAACAATTTGGCTACCTAGTAATGGCGATTCTTTTGGGGTTTCACCAGGTTTTGCTTCAGGGCGTTTATGAGCTTGTTTAAATGCGTCACTTTCTCGCCATTTTTTGAAGCCATCAAGATTTTCCCAATACATATTAACGCTCATTTCATCATACTCTTCAAAATCCTTGCAAACTGCAACTTCAACTTTTAAGAACCCTTCAAAGGATTGTAATGCACCGGGACGCGTGAAGTTTGGTGCCATTTTTTCTGCAAATCCTTTTTTCACTTTAATACGGTTTGTTACGACATACATTTAAATCGCTCCTTTATAAAATGAATTTTCTTCTACTATAAAAGCGTATCTCATTTTAAGGGTTCAATGCAAATCTAAAGCTATAGCAAAATAGTATGACATTTAGGCACTTACTACTTGGTCAAATTACTCATTTTTACTATTGTAGAAATACTTTACAGAATATTCATACCTACTTTACATTACCTACCTATCATCAATGTGAAAAGATTAATAAACGGAGGGAAGAAAAATGAGAAAAAGAACAATTGTTGCACCACTGTTGACATTAGCTGTTTTGTTTCCGACAGCTACAAATGTTTTTGCTGAACCACATAAAACAGTAACTGTAGATAAAGTTGAGTTTATCGGAATGGATGCGCCTAATACCCCTGAAGAAAAATCAAAGATGTACAGTGAAGCTTCTGTTAAGGTTACTTACAATAATGGTACTCAAAAGACACTTCCTCTTGAATACAAATCATTGTTTACTCCTGGTAAAGTGATTAATGGAAAAATAGTGGGGGCCGCTTATGACGTAAATGGAAATATAATAAAAAAGGCTGATGGTACGCCGATTATTTCGAATTCGCCAGATAGTAATACTCTTCTAAAAGTAAACGGCAAACTTTACATGGTGAACCATTTTGAAAGTATGGGTACCAATGAAATTGGTAACATGCCTGAAACGATGATGCTAAATACAATCGAACAAGATAAAAAAACAGGCGAATTAACAATCACAGAGGTATGAAACCAATTGACTTTTCAGCTTTTGGCGGAATTTGGACTCCTTGTGCAGGATCACTTTCTCCTTGGAATACCCACTTAGGCAGCGAGGAATATGAACCGGATGCAAAGGCTCATGAAGCAAATCCAGAGAATTCACCTGTTACACAGTTTGCCCGTAACTACTATCAAGATAAAACAGTCATCGGAAATCCGTATCTATACGGCCATGTTCCTGAAATATCCATTGATGAAAAAGGAAAGGCTACTGCAGTCAAGCACTATAGCATGGGTCGTTTTTCCACTGAAAACGTAAAAGTTGCTCCGGATAATCGTACGGTTTACTTTGGTAGTGATGGAAGTTACATGATGTCATTTATGTATGTAGCTGACAAAGCAAAGGATTTATCTAAAGGTACTTTATATGCGGCTAAATGGATTCAAACAAATGATGAAAACGGCGGCTCTGCTAATCTCAATTGGATTAAATTAGGACATGCTACAGATAAAGAAATTGAAAACCTTGCTCAAAAAACGAAGTTCAGTGATATATTCGAAACAACAACGGACGCGAAATTCGCAAAAACGAATGGATTCACAAGAACCAAAGCTGGTGGAAGAGATGAATGGTTAAAACTGAAACCAGGTATGGAAAAAGCAGCTGCATTTTTAGAATCTACTCGTTATGGAGCTCTAAAAGGTGCAACTGCCGAGTTTAACAAAATGGAAACAATGGAACTCAACAAAGCCGACAATAAAATGTATATGACCATGTCTTATATTAGTGGTGGGATGACAGCTAACCCGGATGATCCTACCGATGATATTCATGTTTCAAAAAACAATGCTGGTGGAATTTATGAAATGAATTTAACAGAAGGCCAAAAAGATAGTGATGGCAATAAAATTAAAAGTAAATATGTTGCAGATTCCATGACTGGTCTTATTTTCGGTGAAGATTTAGCGACAGAAGATTCAGCAGGAAACAAAGCAAATCCGAATAAGATTTCAAATCCAGATAATCTAGCATACTCTGATAAAATGAGAACTTTATTTATTGCTGAAGATGGCGACTATCATGTGAGAAACTATGGTTGGGCATATAATATCGATACGAAGAAACTTTCTCGTATTATCTCTGCTGCGGATGGAGGAGAAGTGACAGGTATCCAAGCAATCGATAACTTAAATGGATTTACTTATCTAATGGCGGGTTCACAAAGCCCTGGTAATGCAGGTTACCTCTCTGGCCTTCCTTCCCTTGGAGACAACGGTAAAAACTTCAACAGTAATCAAAATCATAAAGGCCACAAGGAACAATAATAACCGATGAGATTTAAATGAAATAAATACCGTGTCATCTAAATAAATATTAATAATAAGAGACAAGCTAGACTGATTTGAGATTTCAATCAGTCTAGCTATTTTTTTATCTCACAAAGTTAAACAAAAAACACCAGTACCATTGAGGGGTGGATACCGGTGTTACTAAATAGGAGAGTTCTACATTTTTGCCCTACAATTATTTAAATGGATTAAAAAGCTTGCGACAAAATTGCATAACTCGCTAACACTCATGAAATGCTAGCTATTAAAATAAGAAGAGTTATACTCCTATACTCTAATTGGATAGTATTATAAGTTGTTAATCTGCTAAATGCAATACGATCACTATAAAAATAGTGGAAAATAAAAAAATTCTAAAATTCCTTTAAGATCTCTTCTATAGATTATTAGGCATAAAAGTAGTATTTAATATTAATTTCATGTAAAATATAAGTAAAGAATATTCAGAATACTAGTCAACCGTTTTAGCGAATGATGTACATGTTAAGGGGATGATTGGATGTTGAAAAAATTATTAAGGCTTTTAGGATTTATAAATGACGAGTTAGATGATGATTATGATGATACAATAAACCGCTTTTACGTATAAATAATGGGAAAGCTAAACTGATTAGATGATTTCTGTCAGTTTAGCTTTTTCTTTGTATAAAGCGAAGGTAAATTTCAAAATTTTCTATTTGATTATTTCATTTTTTTCAAGCTGTCAGGTAGAATAGAAGAAAAACAGCAAATGAGAGGAATTATGAAGAAATATCAACTAAAACTGCAACATTTAATTATTGGAGTTGCGATTTTGGCATTTATCTTAACGATTGCAAGCAGCGTATGGAGCAGTTACCGCATGAACAAACAAACATTGATGGATAACACGCTTGAGACAAACCGAGTTTATGCAGAAAAGCTTGCTACAACGGCAAATAATTATTTTAATGAAACACTTCAAACATTAGTTTTAAATTCAAATATGATTGCTGAATACATAGATAACGAAGAAAAACTAATCACAGAAGCGGATCGTCTTAGGATGCAAACCAATGCATTTAACTCAGTTTCAATTATTAATAAGAATGGAAAGGTACTCGCTACCTCTCCAAAAACAATCCATATTAAAGGAAAAATATTAACATCTAAAGCCGTTAAAGATGCCATAAGAGAGCAAAGGCCAATGATTTCAGATCCATATAAAGGGATTACAGGTCGTGAGTTAATCTATATTTCTGCACCAATTTTCGATAAATCGGGTAAATATTTAGGTCTTGTAGGAGGAACCATTTATTTGGAAGAAGATAATATTTTACATGATTTATTAGGAAAACACTTTTATGATGATGGATCATACGTTTATGTAGTGGATCGAAATGGGCGTATTATTTATCACCAAGACCCTTCTCGTATTAATGAGATAGTAAAAGAAAATGCAGTAGTAAAGAAGATAATAAAACAGCATACAATGGGTGCTCAAAGAGTAACGAACTCCAAAGGCATGGACATGTTAGCGGGCTATGCGACAGTTGAAAAAACCGGTTGGGGAGTCATTTCCCAAAGACCAACAGAAATCTCATTAGAGCCTGCAGAGAATATGGTAAAAGAAATGCTCTATGTAGCATTACCATTACTGCTTGTTACTTTAGCAATTATTATTTGGGCATCTATTAAAATTGCTAGACCATTACAGCGATTAGCTGAATTAACAGAGAGCAGTATGAAAAAAGATGAAGGAAAGAATTTATCTACTGTACCTGCTTGGTATTATGAAGTCATTCATCTAAAAAATGCACTGATTCGAAGTTTGACCTTTTTGCATGAACAAGTGGATTTTTTTATGGACCAATCAACTACAGACCCATTAACAGGATTAACCAATCGTCGTACATTAGATGCTAAAATGGATGAATTGATTACGGCTAAAACACCATTTTCGCTTATTTTAATGGATATTGACCATTTTAAATTAGTCAATGATACGTATGGCCATCATGTAGGCGATGAAGTTTTACAATATTCTAGCAAATAAAATGAAAGCAGCTACAAGGGCAACTGATCTTTGTTGCCGTTATGGTGGTGAGGAGTTTATCGTTCTCTTACCAAATGCAACTGGCGAAAATGCCTTTGAAGTAGCAGATAGTTTACGCAAAGATCTAGAAAATTCAACAAGCCCAACAGGTAAAGCAATCACGATATCAGTCGGCGTTGCAGAATATATGGAAGCAGAATGCACTGCAGTAGGGTTAATTGAACAAGCTGACAAATGCTTATATCAGGCAAAAGAACAAGGGAGAAATCGCGTGATATTGGCGAATTGTTTAACCCCAACTAGAAAATTAGTTGGGGTTTTCAAAGGAAATGATACATAATAGAGGAGGAATGAAATAGGGGGAGAGAAAAGTGAGTTATTTAAGTTTAGTATTCTTTCAAGTTGTAGCACCTATTTTAGTTTTACTTGTTGTTGGCGGCATTATGCAACGTAAATTTCAATTCAACTTGAAAGCATTGTCAAATTTAATTACATATTGCTTAATGCCAGCTGCAGTATTTGTGAATATTTACGAAACAAAGGTAAATCCAGTAGTCTTGGGGAAAATCTTAATCTATTTATTTGCTTTTAGCATCAGTTTGATGGTTATTAGTACAATTATTAGTAAGAGTGTTAAAGCTAGAAAAGAAGGAAGCAGCTATCTTCAAAAATAGTATTGTTCTTATTAATTCCGGCAATTATGGTATACCTGTTAGCCAGATGGTGTTCCATACTCAACCACTTGGAACGGCTATTCAAATTATTATGGTTATTTATCAAAATTTAACCACGTATACATATGGATTATATAATTTAATCTCTACAACAAAAACAGGATGGGAAATCGCAAAAAGTATTGTCAAATTGCCAATTGTCCATGGTTTAATGCTCGGGATTATTTTAAATGTGGCAAATATTCAATTGCCACAATTTTTATCCATTTCTATTGGTCATATGGCAGACGCCTTTGTTGCAATTGCTCTACTTACTTTAGGGGCACAGTTATCAAAAATTAAATTTAGCTCAATGTTTAATAAGATGCTTTATATGAGTTGCTTTGGTCGTTTACTAATGGGGCCGTTAATAGCATTTGTTTGGATTAAAATTTTCGGATTCGATGGAGTTGTAGCACAATCATTATTAATTGCTAGCTCTTTTCCAACATCACGAAATAGCTCGTCTTTGGCTCTGGAATATGATGTGGAGCCTGAACTTGCCGCACAAACCGTACTTTTTACAACGCTCGTAAGTTGTATTACCGTAACCATTGTGATTTATATAGCTAAATTGTTGTATGTATAGCTTTATAGCTACTATAAAAGTTTTAAGTAAAGAAAAATAGTAGGGAACTTTTCCTTACTATTTTTTTGTTGCGCATGTTCAGTAACAAAATTAATGAAATGCTGTACAGTAGGCGAAATATAGCCTTGATTTCGCCAAATCATTTTTGTTGTACGAGTGCATTTTGGATGATTAATCTTAATAGATTGAGACTTTTGCTTGGTTGAATGTACTTGTTAAATCTACTCCAATGGCGATGATCTATTCAATGATTGAATGGTATATCGCATTGCTGATGCTAATAAGCTCATTGTAAATAATAAACCCAAACCAAAAAAGACTGTTGACAAACTTGTTTGCCTACAGTCTTTTTATTTTGGATATTTAGTTTAGAGAATTTTAGTGATATTGAACTTCTTTTAATACATCGATTGTGTTAATATCGATACCCATTGCTTTTGCAACACCTTCACCATATTTCGGATCTGCTTTGTAGCAGTGGATGATATGGCGTTCTTTGATGAAGTCTTCAACGCCTTCCATGTTACGCGCAGTGTTTTCAAATAGTCGTTGTTGTTCATCTGGGCTCATGATGTTGAATAATTTACCTGGTTGTTCGAAGTAGTTATCATCATCTTCGCGGAAATCATAGATATCTGCTGGACCTGCTTCTTCGCTTGGATTTTTGAACTCAGGTTGTTCTTGCCATTCGCCATAGCTGTTTGGTTCATAGTGTAAAGTGCTGCCTAAGTTTCCATCAGTACGCATTGCACCATCGCGGTGGAAGTTGTGTACTGGGCATTTTGGCGCGTTTACTGGAATTAAGTTGTGGTTTACACCTAAACGATAACGTGCAGCATCGGCATATGCAAATAGACGAGCTTGTAACATACGGTCTGGTGAGAAGCTAATACCAGGAACTACGTTTGAAGGAGCGAATGCAGCTTGTTCTACTTCTGCAAAGTAGTTAGCTGGGTTACGGTTTAACTCGAATTCACCAACTTCAATTAGTGGGTAAGTCTTTTTTATACCATACTTTTGTTAAGTCAAATGGATTGTCATGGTAGGTTTTTTGCTTGTTCATCTGTCATGACTTGGATGTACATGGTCCATTTAGGGAACTCACCACGTTCGATTGCTTCATAAAGGTCGCGTTGTGAAGATTCGCGGTCTTTTGCAATTACTTCTGCAGACTCTTCATCCGTTAGATTTTGGATGCCTTGTTGTGTTTTGAAGTGGAATTTCACATATACACGTTCATTTTCTGCATTAATCATTGAATATGTGTGAGAACCAAAGCCATGCATATGGCGGTAATCAGTTGGGATACCACGGTCGCCCATTACATAAGTAATTTGATGTAATGCTTCAGGAAGGTTTGTCCAGAAGTCCCAGTTGTTATTTGCTGAACGCATATTCGTACGTGGATCGCGTTTTACAGCATGGTTTAAATCAGGGAAGTGCATTGCATCACGGAAGAAGAAAACAGGCGTGTTGTTACCAACTAAGTCCCAGTTACCTTGTTCTGTGTAGAATTTCAAAGCAAAACCACGGATATCACGTTCAGCATCTGCTGCACCGCGTTCACCTGCTACTGTTGAGAAACGAGCGAACATATCTGTTTTCTTACCAACTTTCGAGAAGATGGCTGCTTTTGTATATTTTGTAATATCATGAGTAACTGTAAAAGTACCGAAAGCACCTGAACCTTTAGCGTGCATACGGCGTTCTGGAATAACTTCACGGTTAAAGTTTGCTAATTTTTCAATCAACCATACGTCTTGTAAAAGTACTGGACCACGTTTGCCTGCAGTCATAGAGTTTGTATTACTTACAACAGGAGCACCAGCGGCAGTAGTTAACTTTTTGTTGTGACCATTTGTCATGAAATAATTCCTCCTAATAGATTCTTAGAATTGTCTCTTCGAAAACAACTATAACAGATTAATAATTGAAAGTAAATTATAATCATTCTATTTTAGTAATTTTTATTTTTAAGGAAAATATATAAAAATAAGTATAGTTGATGAATATTATCTACTATTTAATATATATTGACCATGCATTGCTAAATAAGCTTAAGATAAGAAAGATGTAAGACTATATAATCTTCAATTATCATTTAAAAGTTATGATCACTAATTGAGAAATTAAATAAAATATACACATTATAATTATTCCAATTATCAATTTGATGAAAAATGTCGAATTAATTGAAAATGATATCAACCAAGTTTACTCTATGATTCCATTAAAATGGATATGCATAATGCTTAAGAATTTTAATTATTTAGTTTATTTCCATTCAGAGATATATTATTATTGTTTTACAAACATAAAACACACTATTCTTATAATAATTATAAAGATAATACTGATAATATAATAAAATGGAATGAGGGAGAAAAATGCCAATTTCAATTAAAGATGAAGCAATCCAAATTATTTTCAATGATATTGAACAGCTTTTTGAAGAAACAACTTCATGGAGAAGACATTTGCATCAACATCCTGAACTATCATTTCAGGAGCAAGAAACCGCAAAATTTATTGCGGAGAAATTAGAGCACTTTGGTATCGAAGTAAAACAGCATATTGGCGGAAATGGTTTGATTGGTATTTTAAAAGGTTCACATAGTGGGCAAACAGTAGCACTTAGAGCGGATTTTGATGCGTTACCAATTACAGATTTAAAAGAGGTACCTTATAAATCCCAAAACCCTGGAGTAATGCATGCTTGTGGTCATGATGGACACACATCAGCATTACTTTCAACCGCAAGAGTATTGGCACAACATAAGGACAAAATTCATGGGTCTGTTGTATTCATCTTCCAACATGCTGAAGAAACACCACCCGGTGGGGCAAAATTTATGATGGAGGATGGCGTATTAGACAATGTTGAAGTTGTCTTCGGCGCACATCTTGATTCAGGAAATCCTGTAGGAAAGGTATCCGTTGGTGAAGGCTACCGAATGGCTGCGGTAGATAAATTCAAAATTACATTGCAGGGCTTAGGTGGTCACGGGGCACGCCCTCAAGAAGCTATTGATTCCATTGTGCTTGGCGGACAAATTATTAATGCACTTCAACAAATTGTTAGTAGACGCTTAAATCCATTTGATCCAGCAGTTGTTACAATAGGTGTTTTCCATGCAGGTAGTGCCTTCAATATTATTGCAGACTCTGCAGTAATCGAGGGTACTGTTCGTACTATGACAGAGGATGTACGCCAAAAAGTGAAACAAGAAATTTATACTATTGTGCAAGGTGCGACAGATGCTGCACATGCGCAGGTTGAAATTGATTATTTACATGGCTATCCTGCTCTTTATAACCATCCGAAAGAAACAGCTATTACTCGAGAAATATTTGAAAAAGTATTTGGTAAAGAGCAAGTTCAAGATTTAAAACATTCAATGGGAGCAGAAGATTTTTCTTATTTTTTAATTGAAAGACCAGGGACTTATTTTAAAGTGGGATCACATAACGATGATGCAAAAACAAGATTCCCACATCACCACCCAAAATTTGATTTTGATGAAAGAGCTTTATTGGTTATACAAAAGTCTTTTGTTTCATTAGTTGCACATTATTTGTTTAAGGGTGAATAGGGGATATAATATGGAAACTTTTCAATTTGATTATTTAGTGCATTTTTAGATTTGCCATACTCGCCTTTGTTGGCATTTAAGTTAACTAGATTGGTGTAAGAATAGTATTCGTTGAATCGGGCTATGGTTGTTAGTGGTGACCAGCATCATTTCGGAAAATAAGCGATTATTTATATAGAGGTAAAGATGTCTAAAGTTGATTCTTCAGGCATCTTTTTTGTTGATGGTATATAAGTATCTAATCTACATATTTTTTAGTCAAAATATTTCATTTATGATAGAGGTACATGGTTTTAATAGGAGGCTTTAGTAATATTATGCCAATGTTAAATGAGGCAATTGATTTTATAAAGATGTATTATGCTGAAAATAGTTTGCCAAAAGAACAGATGGAACAGCGTCTTGTGGAAGTTGAACAGCAAATTTCAGAGCTTGGGAGTTATTCTCATACGACAGAGGAACTCAACTTTGGAGCAAAAGTGGCATGGCGAAATAGTAATAAGTGCATTGGACGCTTGTTTTGGCAATCGTTACAAGTAAAGGATCAACGAGAAATAACAGATGAAGAAGTAATTTACGAAAAGCTATTAGAACATATTGAATTTGCTACGAATAAAGGGAAAATACGGCCGACTATTTCCATCTTTGAACCGGAAAAAGTACGTATTTGGAACCATCAGTTAATTCGTTATGCTGGTTATGAACAAGAAGATGGCTCTGTCATGGGAGATTCCGATTCTATTGCTTTTACAAAAGAATGTATCGAATTAGGTTGGCAAGGAAAAGGTGGGCCGTTTGATGTATTGCCACTTGTTATACAGATTGAGGAATGTAAACCTCGTTTCTTTGAGATTCCAAAAAAATATATAAAAGAAGTACCTTTACGTCATCCTGAATTTGAGTGGTTTGAAGAGCTACAGTTGAAATGGTATGCTGTACCGATGATATCAAGTATGAAGCTTGAAATAGGGGGAATCATCTATGCAGCTGCTCCTTTTAACGGCTGGTATATGGGCACTGAAATTGGCGCTCGTAACTTGGCAGATGAATATCGCTACAATCAATTACCAATCATTGCAGAGAAAATGGGATTAAATACGACTTCGAACTCAAGCTTATGGAAAGATCGTGCGTTAGTTGAACTGAATGTAGCTGTACTGCATTCTTTTAAGGAAGATGGTGTAAGTATTGTGGATCATCATACTGCTGCGCAACAATTCAAGCGATTTGAAGCAAATGAAGAAACTGCAAATCGTGATGTAACGGGCAATTGGACATGGCTGATCCCACCATTGTCTCCTGCTACAACGCATATATTCCACAAACCATATAATAATATGAAAAAATCTCCAACATATTCTTATCAGAAAAACCCTTATTGATATAGGGAACAAAAAGAAAAAGGACAACAATTTTGTTGTCCTTTTTCCTCTATTTCTCTGGTGTTACAAAGCGATCTTTTGCTGATATCCACGCAGCTATAAATAATCCGATTACGGCAATTGCGTAGAGTATATTTGCCGCATGAAAGCTGCTCCATAAATCATGAACGTATCCATAAAGTACGGGACCTACTGCAGCTAGTAGATAGCCAATGGATTGTGCAGTACCACTAAGCTCTGCAGCTTCTATTGCGTTTCGTGAACGTAGAGAGAAGAACATCATAACAAGTCCAAATGATGCTCCTCCTGCAAGACCAATTAGAATCATCCAAAGAATAGTTAGAGATGTAATGTTCATCAATATTCCTGTAAAACCAATTACATAAAAAATACTAAACAATACTACAAGTGGACGCTGGTCTGTTCGACGTCCAGCGAGTATTGGAATCAGAAATGTCATTGGTAATTGTGAAAATTGCATGATAGAAAACATCCAGCCAGCTTGATTTGCATCCATTCCTTGGGATTCTAAACTTGCCGGAATCCAAGCAGCTGTTGTATAGAAGATAAAAGATTGTAAGCCCATAGCTACAGTAATAGCCCAAGTTAAAGGATATTTCCAAATTGGTTTGCTTATATTTTGTATTTTGCTTTTTCCTTTTAATCCCGCTTGCTTTCTAACCTGAGGTAACCATACAACGATGGCGATAATGGTTAAAACAATCCAACAACCTAGAGCACCTTTCCATCCTAATGAAGTTCCAGCTATTGGATAACTAACTCCTGCTGCAACACTTGCTGTAACATTCATAGAAAGTGTAAAGATGGATGTTAAAAGTCCTACTTGTAAAGGAAATTTTAATTTAATCAGTGCCGGTAACAGAACATTACCAAAGGCAATGGCAATGCCGATTAATGCGGTTCCTATTAATAGGAAAAATGTATTTCCAAGTGATCGGCTTAAAATTCCTATTGCTAAAATAATCATGGCACTAAGTAACGTTTTTTCGAACCCAAAGTGACTAGCGAATTTTGGAGCAAATGGGGATATAATCGCAAATGCTAGTAATGGGATTGTTGTAATAAATCCTGCTAATACATTTGAAATATCCAAACCTTCTTTTATATAGGAAATAATAGGTCCTACAGAAGTGAGTGGTGAACGTAATGTAGAAGCGATGAAAATAATACCAAGAACAAGAAGCCAAGTACTTCGATTCCAAGGCATTTTTTTGCTATTTCGAGTTGATTGTTGTGAAGCCAAGTATCATAGCCTCCTTGTAAAACAGATTCTTTTAGCAACAGTATCATTAATAGATAGATAATTTCAATATTTATACAAAAAATAGTAAGCTAGGATATTATAAGACTTATATTGTATTAATAATGTTAATAATTTAGGACTTGTGAATAATGCTCCTCTATACTATAATGGGAGGCGTATTAAAAATTATATATTGCATGCCTCATCCAATAGATGGGGTAGAGGTCGCGATCTTCATAAGTATAATCGATGAGATGAAAAAGCATTATAGACTCGATTAAAAAGGGAATATCGCCGAAGTATTGCTAAGCTTTTTATTGGCAATGCTGGGGCTGTTATCGAAAGGGACAGAACTGTCACGCCTGGAATGGTGTGTTGAGCTATCTTTATCAAGGTTGATGGGGAATTTAGATACCATCCACAAATTTTTTTGCGGTGGTTTTTTTATTTTCCTTTACCCGCCTCATCAGCAATGAAAATCGGAAAGAGGAGAATTATGAGTACAAAAAATACAAGCGATAGCGTTCAGCCGAGCTTAAATAGAGGTTTAAAAAGTCGCCATGTTACGATGATTTCACTTGGTGGAACCATTGGTACAGGATTGCTACTTGCAAGTGGTAACTCAGTTGCTGCTGCAGGACCTGGTGGTGCGATATTAGCCTACGGATTAATTGGGATTATGGTATTTTTCCTAATGACTAGTCTTGGTGAAATGGCTGCTTATATGCCAGTTTCAGGGTCGTTTAGTACGTATGCATCAAAATTTATCGATCCAGCATTAGGCTTTGCATTGGGATGGAACTATTGGTATAACTGGGCAATTACTATTGCAGCAGAAATTTCAGCTGTATCGATTGTGATGAAATATTGGTTCCCTGATACACCTTCATATATATGGAGTGCATCATTTTTAATCATTATTTTTGTTTTAAACTACTTATCTGTTAATAGCTTTGGTGAAAGCGAATATTGGTTTGCTTTTATCAAGGTAGCAACGATTATCATCTTTATTATTGTAAGTTTCTTAATGATTTTCGGTATCCTTGGTGGACATGCACCAGTTGGATTTACGAACTTCTTTAAAGGGGATGCACCTTTCCATGGTGGTTTCTTAGCGACATTTGGTATTTTCTTAGCTGCTGGTTTCTCATTCCAAGGAACTGAATTACTTGGTGTTACAGCTGGTGAAACGAAGAATCCAGGAAAGACTATTCCAAAGGCAGTGAAGCAAGTTTTCTGGCGTATTTTGCTATTCTACATTTTAGCGATTTTGGCAATTGGTTTGTTAATTCCTTATACAGATCCACGCCTTGCAAATAGTGATGATGTAACTGTAAGTCCATTTACATTAGTATTTGAAAATGCAGGAATTGCTTTTGCTGCATCGATTATGAATGCAGTTATTTTAACAGCTATTCTTTCTGCTGGTAATTCAGGTTTATATGCATCATCTCGTACACTTTGGGAATTAGCGATGGAAGGTCATGCACCAAAGATTTTTAGAAAACTAAACAAACGAGGAGTTCCAGTAGCAGCGCTTGTTGTCACAGTGCTTGTCGCATGTTTATCATTTTTAGCATCCTTATTTGGTTCAGGTACTGTATATACTTGGTTATTAAATGCATCAGGTATGTGTGGGTTCATCGCATGGCTAGGAATTGCCGCAAGTCATTATCGATTCCGTAAAGCATTTATTGCGCAAGGTCATGATTTATCTGAGTTACCTTATCGATCAAAATTCTTCCCGTTTGGCCCAATTTTTGCATTCGTCTTATGTGCAATTGTTGTATTAGGCCAAAACTATGCAGCATTCACAGGTGGACATATTGATTGGTACGGAATATTAGTATCGTATATCGGCTTACCAATTTTCCTAATCCTTTGGTTCGTCTATAAATTGAAAAACAAAACAAAGATAGTAAAGTTAGAAGAAGCAGATTTGACATCAAATCGACCAATTAAAGACTAAACAAAAGGCTAATTGCAGTAGGTTAAAATACCTATATATGGATTAGCCTTTTATCATGTTTATTTTCATTTGAAATGAAAAATACTACAAAAATGCACTGGAACGTTCGTAGTTTAGACGAATTTTGGTTGCAAAATCTGTGAATATTCGGTTTTTAGAGATTTCTGAATTGTTTTATATTTTAATGTTTTATTGAAAAATAATACTTTCATGCTATAATTGTGACATTCTTAAAATTAAAACAAAATATCATTCACTCATATAATAGCGAGAATATGGCTCGCAAGTTTCTACCAGTTTACCGTAAATGAACTGACTATGAGAAGCAATATAGATCGTGATTAGACTATTCTATTTACGATCCCATCGACTAAACTCGAAGGACTTGCTCCACTCATAGATGAATGGATGCAAAAGTCCTTCGAGTTTTTTATTTAAAAGCGGAACACGTAAAAAACTCTAAGAACATGAAACCAAGAAGGGGGCTCCTAAGTTTGAAAGCACTTCAGGACAAAATCATTAGTGAAGGTAAAGTTATATCAGAAAATGTATTAAAAGTTGATTCATTCTTGAATCATCAAATCGATCCACAACTTATGCAAGCTATTGGTCAAGAGTTTGCAGATTTATATAAAGATGCTGGTATAACAAAGATTCTTACGATTGAATCATCAGGGATTGCACCAGCAGTAATGGCGGGGCTTATTTTAGGAATTCCTGTTGTCTTTGCTCGCAAAAGTAAATCTGTTACGTTAACAGATAACTTCTATACAACAGAAGTTTATTCATTTACAAAGAAAGTAACTAGTACGCTTACTGTTTCAAAGGATTATGTAAAAGAAGGTGATGTCGTTTTAATCATCGATGATTTCTTAGCAAACGGCGAAGCAGCAAAAGGATTACTTGATATCGTAAATCAAGCAGGTGCTACTACTAGTGGCATTGGTATTGTAATAGAAAAAGGCTTCCAACCTGGAGGTAAGTTATTACGCGAACAAGGTTATCGCGTTGATTCATTAGCAATCGTTTCTTCATTAGAAAACGGAAAAGTCCAATTTGCTTAGGAGGCAACTAATCAATGAACAAGGTAAAACTTGCAACACTTGGTATTCAGCATTTACTAGCAATGTATGCAGGAGCAATTTTAGTTCCATTAATCATTGGGGGAGCTCTTAAATTCGATTCTACTCAATTAACATATTTAGTATCTATTGATATTATGATGTGTGGTATTGCTACTTTATTACAAGTTGCTCGCGGTAAAGTTTTTGGTATCGGATTACCATTAGTTCTTGGATGTACATTTACAGCTGTAACACCAATTATTGGAATTGGCACTAAGTATGGTCTAGGAGCGATTTATGGTGCAGTGATCGCATCAGGGTTAATCGTTGTTATTATTTCAGGCGTTTTCGGTAAATTAGTAAAATTCTTCCCACCAATTGTGACAGGTTGTGTTGTTACGATCATTGGGATTACATTAATTCCAGTCGCTATTAATAATGCTGGTGGGGGTCAAGGAGCTCCAAACTTTGGCTCTGCCTCTAACATTTCACTTGCTTTTGGTACACTTGTAGCAATTATTTTGTTATATCGCTTTACAAAGGGATTTGTCCGTTCAATCTCTATTTTAATCGGTCTAGTACTTGGTACCGTTGCAGCAACGTTCATGGGCATGGTTGATTTCACACCAGTTAGTGATGCTGCATGGGGCCAATTGGTAACACCATTTTATTTTGGGAAACCAGAATTTCACGCTGTACCAATTATTACAATGACATTGGTTGCAATTGTATCGCTTGTCGAATCAACAGGTTCTTACTTTGCATTAAGCAATATGACAAATACACCAATTGACGAAAAGGCACTTGCTCGTGGTTATCGTTCAGAAGGTCTTGCTTCTATTATTGGTGGTATTTTCAATTCATTCCCTTACACAGCATTTTCTCAAAACGTTGGACTAATGCAAATGACAGGCGTTAAGAATCGTTCAGTTATTTATATTACAGGTATCTTACTAGTAGCTTTAGGTTTCTTACCTAAAATTGCTGCTTTAACAACTATAATTCCAACTGCTGTTCTTGGTGGCGCGATGATTGCCATGTTCGGTATGGTTATTTCACAAGGTATTAAAATGTTGGGTGCTGCTATCCAAGGATCTGAAGGAAATGCGATGATTATCGCTTGTTCAATTGGTATGGGCCTTGGCGTAACAGTTGTTCCTGATATCTTCAAAGTATTACCAGAAACGGTTCGTATCTTAACAAGTAACGGTATTGTAGCAGGTAGTGTAACGGCAATCGTTTTGAATATCGTATTTAATATGATTCCGTGGAGACGTGATGTACAAGCCGAAACAGAGTCTGTACAAGAGAAGGAACAAGCAAAAGAAGCTACTCCTAATTTCACTGAAAAACATGCATAAATATTGAAACACAAAACAAAGGTCTCGTCCCATTAAGGATGAGACCTTTGTTATTTTATAGGTAGTAGATATAACATGCGTTTCGCGAACTCAATTTTCTAATTCCATTCATATTTCAATCATGAAGTAGATTAATAAATTATTTTTTAAGAAATAAAGTAGTTCAGAAAGCCACATAGATACTAAAATTTAAAGTATTTTAAAAATTAATCCCTAAAAATTAAATTTTGACTTTTTAAAAAATTAATTATATAAATATTCTATCAACTCCCTTAGTAATTTGACATTTACATATGGGGAGAAATGAATAAAGGGGGAATTATTGTGGAGTTGAAAAATCAAACTATAAATGGAAGCAAGCTAAATTATGCAGATTATCCAGGAAGCAAGGGGACAATTATTGCTATTCACGGATTAACAGGGAATAACAAGCAAATGCACTATTATGCAGAATTACTTAAAGGAGAATATCGCTTTATCTCAGTAGATTTAAAGGGAAGAGGAGATAGCGCAGAGGCTCCTGAAAATACTGGCATTAAACAACATGCCGCTGATATTAATCAGTTAATTGATGAATTACATATACAAAATCCAATTATTATGGGTTATTCTATGGGCGCTTTTATAGGTGCTACTGTAGCAAGCAAGCGGGATGACGTACAGGCGCTCATTTTACTAGATGGTGCTGCAACATGCACTGAACACCAAAGAAATATAGTCCAACCTTCTTTAGGACGATTAAGCAAACAGTATTCTTCTGTCGAAAGCTACTTAGAAGAAATTCGTACAATTTACGGTAATCTAGGTGTCACTTGGACTGACCATCTTGAAGATGTCGGAGAATATGAAATCCACCAAGTAGGAGATCATTGGGAAAGTAAATCTGATGAAAAAAAGATAACCCAAGATTTTAATAGCTTCTATGAATTTGTACCAAAAAATATACTTTCAAAAGTAGACTGTCCAGTGCTACTTGTCCATGCAAAAGGTCAAATAGGTCAAATGCCGCCTCTATTTTATGCTGAGGCATATGAGGATACTAAGAATTATACTAAACATATTGAAACATTTACATCTGAATGCAATCATTACACGCTTGTTTTTGAAGAACGCCCTGAAATCAATGCAGTCATTACAGATTTTTTATTGAATATTTCGAAAAAGGACTGGACGCTAATCTGATTTTATGTAATATTTAAAGTATCAAATTAATATGAAAGCCTATTCGATAGCCATAAAAAAATCACCTTTTTTTATGTAAACTATTGAACTTGTTGGCTACACCCTTCCTTTTATGTACTTTTTGAATATAAGGAATGGTGTAGCTTTTTATTATTTTTAAGGGGGAAATCGAATGATTACTAGTACTGGTTTGGAATATTTCAAAAATATTTATGACGTTGTGCCTCAATGGGTTCAAAAAATGTATGACTATAACCCAGCAATATTGGATCATTATACAAATTTACGTAGTGAAGCTATGAAGGCTGGCACTTTATCTGTAAAAGAAAAAGATACCCTGTTAGTTGGTATGAATGCAGCCCGATTATATGAACGTAGTATGGTTTATCATACAAAAGGAGCAATTGATGGAGGACTTACTTTACCAGAATTAGTAGAGTACCTACTTGTATCGTATTTATACAATAACGAAAAAGCATTACAAGTTAGTGTAAAATCATTTGATTATGCATTGGAGTTATTAGGTATTGAAAAAACTACTCAAATTTTAAAATCTGCATCAGCATTAGAGATTATATCTTACTATAAATCCTATTTGAAACAAGAGGAAAGAGGCTATATTGAAGAAATAGAAAAGCTTTTCAAAGCTAATGATGAAAACGCTTTATCAAAAAAAATATTAGAGAATGGCTTTGTTTCTACTCAATTAAAGCATGCATTAATGGTTGGAATTTATACAACTGTACTTCAAAATCAACCAGTTGAAACTTGGACAGTAAAATCGCGAAATATTGGCGTTTCGGAAGAGCAATTAGCAGAGGTCGGATATATTTGCCTTTTAACAGCAGGCATTCCAGCGTGGTTTGAGATTAGCGATTCTTTGGTTCAGAAATAAAGAAATGGGGTGTTTAGGATGAAAATTTTCGATACAGCAAAAGAAGCATTAGAGTGTGTAGAAAATAATCAAACAATTATGGTAGGGGGCTTTGGATTAATTGGTGCACCCTTAACTTTAATCGATGGATTAATCGATAAAGACGTTCAAGGACTAACTGTTATTAGTAATAATCTTGGAGAAAAGGGTAAGGGATTAGGATTGCTATTAAATCAAAAAAAGATAAAAAAGGCAATAGGATCATATTTTACAAGTAATCGAGATGTTGGTGATGCATTTCAAGCAGGGGAAATTGATCTTCAATTGTTGCCACAAGGCACTTTAGCTGAATCAATTAGAGCGGGTGGTGCAGGTATAGGTGGTTACTATACTAAAACAGCAGTAGGAACAAATCTAGCAAAAGGCAAGGAGACAAAAGTTATTAAAGGTGTTGAATATGTATTTGAGGAAGCAATTCATGCAGATGTCGCAATCATAAGGGCACATAAAGCTGATAAATTAGGCAATCTAGTCTATTACAAAACGGCTAGAAACTTTAACCCGCTAATGGCAACAGCAGCGGATCATGTCATCGTAGAAGTAGATGAAATTGTGGAATCAGGACAATTACCAGCAGAATCTATTGTTACGTCGCATCTATTTGTAGATGGCATTATTTTAGCAAAGAAAGTTTTGACGAAAGAAGGTGTAGTCGAACATGGTTAATATACAAAAAACTTTAAGTATTCAAGAACAAATAGCAAAAAGAGCAGCAGAAGAATTAAATACACGTAGCATAGTGAATCTTGGCATCGGTATTCCAACACTAGTAGCAAAATATATTACTCATGGCGAAGTACACTTTCATACTGAAAACGGCTTATTAGGTGTTACAGATGTGGACGATGATCATATCGATCCAAACCTTGTAAATGCAGGAAAATTGCCTGTAGGTGAAGAAGTAGGTGCCTCATTCTTCGATAGTGCGGAATCATTTGGGATGATTCGCGGTGGACATGTTGATGTAGCTATCCTAGGTATCTTACAAGTTAATGAAAGAGGGCAAATTGCTAACTGGGCTGTACCTGGAAAGAATATTATGGGTGTTGGTGGCGCAATGGATTTGTTAGTAGGGGCAAAAAAAGTTATTGTCACTACTACTCACACTTCAAAAGATGGAAAAAGCAAATTATTAAAAGAATGTACTTATCCAATTACTTCAACTAGAAATGTAGACATGATTATTACAGATTTAGCAGTGTTCCGAGTTGAAAATGAAACATTACATTTAATTGAATTAATGCCTGGAATTGAATTACAGCAAGTTATTGATCATACGGAAGCAAACTTTGTAAATGATTTAGAGAAATAGATAGGGGAGAATTTGTTATGTCAATGCCAGAAGTAGTAATAGTTCAAAGCGTACGAACAGCTATTGGAAAGCTCGGTGGTGCATTAGCTAATGAGACAGTTGATTCTCTTGCAGCTTCCGTCATGAAGGAAGTAGTAAATAGAGCAGGGATTGATCCGGAGAGGATTGATGAAGTCATTCTTGGTCAAGCAAAACAAAGTGCAGATGCATCGAACTTAGCCAGAATTTCGTCATTACGTGCAGGATTTCCAATAACAGTTCCAGGATATACTGTGCATCGGCAATGTGGGTCTGGCGTTCAGGCAATTAATAATGCTGCTCAACAAATTCAATTGGGATTAAGTAATGTCGTCGTGGCTGGTGGTGCAGAATCTATGAGCACTGCTCCATATTATCTTCGTAATGCGAGATTTGGTTATAGAGCAGGTAATGGAATGTTGCTCGATCCAAATACAGAAAGTCAAACAGGTTCACAGCCATATGAAGAATATGGATTAACAGATATGGGCACAACAGCTGAGAACTTAGCAGAAAAATACCATATTAGTCGTGAAGAACAAGATGCGTTTGCACATCGCAGTCAAGAAAAAGTGGATTATGCCATTAAAAACGGTTATTTCGAGGAACAAATTCTCCCATATGAAGTGAAACAACGTAAGCAAACAATCGAATTTAAAGTAGATGAACACCCTAGATTATCAAGCATTGAAAAGCTTGCAACATTAAAACCAGTTTTTAAAGAGGGAGGTTCTGTTACTGCCGGAAACAGTAGTGGTCGTAATGATGGTGCAGCAGCATTATTATTAATGAATCAAAATGAAGCAGTTACATTAGGGTTGCAACCTAAAGCGAGGATTGTGGCTCAAGCATCTGCAGGAGTTGATCCGAGAATTATGGGAATAGGTCCAGTACCTGCTACTCTTAAAGTCTTAAAACAGGCTAACTTATCTCTGGATGACATTGATATTATTGAGCTAAATGAAGCTTTTGCTGCACAATCTTTAGCGGTAATCAAAGAATTAGGATTAGATGAAGAACGCATCAATCCTAATGGTGGCGCGATTGCGATGGGCCACCCAATAGGTGCAACAGGTGCAATTTTAATGACGAAGCTTGTACATGAACTAGAGCGCACAGGTAAACGATATGGCTTAGTTACACTATGTATTGCGGGTGGGCTTGGAATTGCAACAATTATTGAAAACCTTCAAAGATAAAAAGTGTTGCTCAAATTTTACTTTGGGCAACACTTTTGCGAATAATAAAGCTTTTTAAGTCCTTTAATAAAGATCTTATTATTAAGCGCCAAGTCCTATTTTTTCCAAATATCGTTTTTGAGCAGATTTTAAGGCTACAATAACAGAACCTGTAGAAGGCGCAAAATAATGCGTTTCAATTCGATCAATTAATTTATCCAGATTTGAACTAAAATCGTAGCCAATAATCAATCGTTTAAAGAAGTTTTGAGCTAGATTAGTGATAAAAGTAAATTCAGCATCAATAATTTTATGAGTTTCAGAATCAATCTCAAGAACGATTCCGGCATGTTTATAGTTTTCATACATTGCAGTACCTTGTGGCGCTTTGGCATATGCAGTTACTAATATTGAAGATAAAGATTTCATCATATATAAACCTCCATAAGCAATAGGTTTTTATGAAATTATATCAGAAAATACTTATTTATTAAAATATAAATAATCGTTGACTCTTTCAGAAAATTAAAATAATATATAAATGTAATATATTTCTTTTATTATGTGAAATTTTTCTAACAAAAGGCAATTTCTTAACGATGGAATCCACCAATTCCATTTAACTTAAGGGACCTAGCTTTCTGTAGAGGATAAGATTCTGTCTTATTGTCTTCATTCAGCTGGGTCTTTTTTACTTAATTATGAAAAGGGGGATTATATGGGGATTGATGATCACATCGCAATTATTGGTGCCGGAACAATGGGAAGAGGAATCGCCATCTATTTTTTAAAACAAGGTTGTAAAGTGAAATTAATAGATTATGATCAGGAAAGTTTATTGAAAGCCCAACAAAATATACAAGAAAGTTTGCCTTCAGAATGTCATGGTTCATTAGAATTTGCAAATTCATTGAAAAAAGAAGATTCGATAACACTTGTAATTGAAGCAATTCCAGAAATCTTAGAAGCTAAACAGCTATTGTTTAAAGAGCTTGAAGCCATTGTACCTAAGACTACCATTATTGCATCCAATACATCAGGTATTCCAATCAACCAATTGAACGAATCTTTTATACACAAGGATAGATTTCTAGGTATGCACTTTTACATGCCCGCTGAGACAATTCCAGTTGTTGAAGTGATAAAAGGTGACGGTACATCGCAAGAGATTATTGATCATGTAATGAATTGGTTAAAGAGAATGAAGAAGATGCCAGTGTATGTCAGAAGGGATATACCAGGTTTTATCGGTAATCGGTTACAACACGCAATGGCAAGGGAAGCAATCTCTTTGTTAGAGCAGGGGATAGCAACAGCTGAAGAAATAGATTTAATAGCAAAATATGCACTAGGAATTCGTCTGGCAATTTCTGGTCCATTAGAGCAAAGGGATTTAAATGGCCTTGATGTACACTTTAATATCGCTGACTATTTATATAGACAATTAGAAAATAGTCAAATACCATCTAAACTTTTAAAAGATAAGGTGGAAAAAGGCGAATTAGGTATAAAAACTGGAAAAGGGTTTTACCAATGGCCAGTTGAAGCGGAACAAGTAAAACAACGCAATAATGAAAAATTATTAAAAGTTTTGAAAGCGCTTCAATAAGCTTAAACAAAGGGGGAAATGAAATGGAAAAGTTGACAAATTTCTTTACAGGGGTAATGAGGAAATATTTACCGGATCCATTTGTATTTGCAATAGGATTAACGTTGTTAACATTTATATTAGCTTTAGTCTTTGAAGGAAGTAATTTCATAGATTTAACTACTGCATGGGGAACTGGCTTTTGGGATTTATTAGCGTTTACTACTCAAATGGCTGTTATTTTAGCTGCAGGTTATGTACTAGCAACTGCACCATTAGTAGATAAGTTATTAAATAAAATTGCTAGTTATGTACATACCCCTCGAATGGCTGTTATTGTAGCAACTTTAGTTGGTGGTATAGGAAGTTACTTAAACTGGGGATTTGGATTAGTAATAGGTGGAATAATCGCTAGAAAATTAGCTCTAAAAGTAAAAGGCGTTCACTATCCATTAATCATTGCGGCAGCGTATTCAGGCTTTACATTTTACGGATTAGGATTGTCAGCAAGTATACCTATTTTAATCTCTACACCTGGACATCCATTAGAAAAAGCAATGGGAGTAATTGGTCTTCATGACACCATTTTCACATGGCCAATGATTGTTACATCTATTGTTATGTTAATCACATTACCACTTGTGAATGCTATGTTACATCCAAAGAAAGTTGAAAATGTAATTGAAATTGACCCATCTCTTTATGAAGATAAAACTGCTGCAACGGTACATTTGTTAGAAGATAATACTTTTGCGACTAAATTAAATAATAGTCATATTTTATCTTATTTAATTGGTATTTTAGGAATTATCTATGTAGTGATTTATTTTACAAAAGGTAATACTTTGAATTTAAACGTTTTGAATTTTATCATTTTATTCTTAGGTATTATTTTGCTTGGAACACCGATTCGTTATGTTGAAAGTTTATCTGAAGGAATTAAAACAATCTCAGGGATCATTCTTCAATTCCCATTCTACGCAGGGATTATGGCTATAATGGCTGCTTCTGGCTTAGTTGATTCAATTGCGAAAATATTTGTTAACTTAGCAGATGCACAATCGCTTCCATTTTGGGGATTAATAAGTTCGTTCTTTATCAATTTCTTTGCTCCATCTGGCGGAGGCCACTGGGTTGTGCAAGGACCATTTATGATTGATGCTGCTAAAGAATTAGGTGCTTCACTATCTAAAACTTCTATGTCAGTAATGCTAGGAAACGCTTGGAATGATATGGTACAACCTTTCTGGATTCTACCAGCATTAGCCCTTTCTCGATTAAAACTAAAAGATATTATGGGTTACTTAGTAATGATTATGTTCTGGGTTGGACTTGTATATATTGTCTCTATTTTATGTTGGGGATATTTATTCTAATCAAGGAGTGAGTACCATGAAAGTTGTCGATTTATCAGTATTGTTATATGACGGGTTAGTTTCTTTTCCATCACATCCAAAGGTTGTATTTATGGATCATATCACACATGATTTTTCAAAACCCAGATATCAAGCTCCGTGTGAAGGATATGCAAGTAAAACAATTATCATGTCCGATCATAGCGGAACACATTTAGATGCACCCTATCACTTCTTCAAGGATGGTTTAACAGTTGAGGATATTCCAATAGAAGCGACGATGGGAAATGCAGTCCGTATTGATGTATCGCATAAGGCGGTGGATGAGCCTGTAACTCGTGAAATGATTGAAAAAGTCATTGAAGACAAAAACATTATTATAAAAGAGCATGATATTGTGCTATTTAAATGCTGGCAAGGTGAATGGAATGCAGAAGGTTTTCACGATTGTATGTCATTAGATGCTTCAGTTGCGGAATGGGTACTAGACCATCATATAAAAGCCATCGGTCTCGATTTACCCAATGCGGATATTAATAGTAACATGCAAAGAACCGTTCATCTGGAATTATTAAGCCGTAATATTATGATTATGGAGAATATCGTTAACCTTGAAAAGCTTTCACAAAATCGCTTTTACTTTATTGGCACTCCATTAAATTTAAAAGGATTAACTGGATCACCTATCCGAGCGATAGCTATTGAAGAGTGGTAGAAGGTCAATAGAATTAGAAGCTGCTAATCTGAATAATAAGGAGGAAATTGACGTTGAAAGCTGTCATTAAAGAGCATGAAGGAAAAGGGATCACCATTAAAGAAGTTGCTAAACCAAATCTTCAAGATGGAGAAGTATTAGTACAGATTGAAGCTGCTAGTATATGTGGTAGTGACTTGCATATGTATGAAAGCATGAAAGCGTATGAATGGGTATCGATGCCTGTTATTTTAGGACATGAGTTTGTTGGGAAAGTTATAGAAGTTTCCAATGGAGAACACCAACACTTAGTGAATCAACGTGTCATCATTAATCCTTATATTCCTTGTGGGCACTGTGATAATTGCTTGAGAGGTAATACAAATCTTTGTGATGCTGGTACTGGTTCAATAAGTAAAACACCAACCGAATCATTACAGTATGGTTTTCGCAAAAATGGTGGAATGGCTGAGTTTGCAGCAATCAATGCTTCAAATGTATTACCCATTCCGAATCAAGTACCTGTTGAAGTAGCTGGAATGTTAGAAGCAATTGCTATTGGTGTTCATGCAATTGAAAGAGCAGATATTAAGCCTGGTAGTACAGCGGTTGTGATAGGGCCAGGGCCAATTGGATTAAGTCTAGTAACTAGTTTAAGTAATTTTGGCTTTGAAAAGTTGATTGTGACAGGGCTTCGAAAAGATGAGAAAAGACTCTCATTAGCAAAGGAAATTGGTGCTACGCATATTGTATACGCTGATGAAGAAGATGTCTTAGAAAGAATTTCCGCATTAACGAATCATAATGGTGTAGACCATATATTTGATACAAGTGGTTTTCATGGTTCATTAGTAGATGCTATCAGAATGAGTCGAAAAGGAGGGGAAGTGTTATTGGTTGGAATCACCTCACTCCCTTCCGAAATACTAACGCATGAAATTGTGCGTGGCGAAGTTACAATTAAAGGTGTTTACGGAGTTACAAAAGAAACAATGCAAAGAGCAATAGCAATGGCTGCGTCTGGAAATTATGCATATAGCAAACTTGTATCTCATGTAATATCCCTACAGGATGCAAAAAAAGGTTTTGAATTAGGGTTAAATAAAGAAGCGATTAAAGTAGTACTAAAACCTTAGGGGGGAGGTTAAGATGCAATATGCAATATATCGAAAAAAGAAGTGAAATGCTACGTGTACTAAAATCAAATAATCCGATTATTGATACCTATATACATGATTATGAAAAAGAAGTACTAAAAGAAAGCGCATTATCTACCAAAGACAAAACTTTATTATTAGTTGCAATTTGTGCTGCAAGAAGAGATGAGCAAGCAATGCTTTATTACACTGAACAAGCTGTCATAGCAGGTAACAGTGTTGTTGAAATAGCTGAGCTCATTTCCAGCGCAATTATTTCGAGAGGCATTCCAACATGGTTGTCAGGCATTGAAGCTATTTCCCATGCGATTTCAGTGATAAGTGATGAAGAGCAAAAATTACAAAGAAGTACTAATCAAAAACTTGCTATAACAACTTTTCAATCCCAGGAAGAGTGCATTCACTACTATCAAACCGAATTTAGTGTATTGCCTAAATGGGTTCAATATTTAATAGATTATCAACCAGATGTGCTATTGAAATACAGTAATCTTCGTATAACATCATTACGGGATGGCGAAGTATCACGGCTTTTGAAGGAATTATTATTGTATGCTATTAACGTAAGTGATGATTATTCTAAGGGGATGGAAATTCATCGTTTGAATGCACTGAATCTTGGTGCAACCAAAGAGGTTTTCTTTGAGGTACATATTCTTTGTACATTATTAATTGGATCCAAAGCCATTCAAAATTTTCATATATAAGGAGAAGGTGTTTTAAGCGAATAGCTTGAAACACCTTTATTTAGTTTAAATATTAAATAGTCCAATGTATACGCTTTCAAGTATTCTAAATTTAAAAAATAGTTTGATAATTTATAACATTATGATTATAATGGAATAATATTAAAGGAGGTTATTAACATGCAGATGTTAGAAAAGATCAGTAAATTTGCAGGAAATACCTTTGCAATCTGGGTATTGTTAGCTGCAGGCTTAGCATTATATGCTCCGGATCAATTTACATGGATTGGGCCTTATATATCATTATTACTTGGAATTGTCATGTTTGGTATGGGGATGACATTATCACTTTCTGACTTTAAATTAGTCTTAAAACAACCTAAGGGCGTATTTATTGGCGTATTAGCACAGTTTATCATTATGCCATCAATTGCGTATTTGTTGGCAAAAGTTCTTCATTTACCTGCCGAAATTGCTGTAGGCGTCATATTAGTAGGAGCTTGCCCAGGGGGGACAGCATCCAATGTTATGACTTTCTTAGCAAAAGGGAATACAGCATTATCAGTAACGATTACTTCAATCACTACTTTGCTTGCACCAATTTTAACGCCAGCTATTATCTATGTTTTAGCAAGTCAATGGTTAAACGTATCGGCGAGTGCTATGTTCTTCTCAGTTGTTAAAATTGTTTTAATTCCTATTTTCTTAGGAATTGTTGTGAAAGCTATTTTCAAAAATAAAACGGAAGTAGCGAATGGTGTTATGCCTCTTGTTTCAGTAGTAGCAATCGTAGCAATTGTAGCTGCAGTAGTAAGTGGTAGCCGTGATAAAATCTTAGAAACGGGTCTATTAATCTTCGCAGTTGTTATTCTTCACAATGGTTTAGGCTTATTATTGGGATTCTTAGTCGCAAAAGTACTAAAACTAAATTACGAGGATCAAAAAGCTGTTTCAATTGAAGTTGGAATGCAAAACTCTGGCCTCGGTGCAGCGTTAGCATTAGCTCACTTTAGTCCATTATCAGCCGTACCAAGTGCAATCTTCAGTGTGTGGCACAATATCTCAGGTCCATTACTTGCAACATATTGGGGATGGAGAGCAGAGCGTTTAAAAGAGAAAGAGGAAAGTGCAAAAGAGGTTGTAGAAGAGGAACAAGTTTCATAAATCAAAAGACTATTAATATGCATAATTTAATGGCTCATCAGGAAAATGCAAACTGATGAGTCATTTTGATTTTGACGAAATAACAGATAAAAAAATTAGATTAGCCTTATAGATTATAATGTCAGATTCGGCTTGAATATGTTGTCAAAAGATTTATCAGCAGGAACTTTATATGCTGCTAAATGGATTCAAACTAGTGAAGAAAACGGTGGTTTCGCTAACTTGAAATGGATTAAGTTAGGTCATGCAAATGATAAAGAAATCAAAAAACTGGCTCAAAAGCTAAAGTTTAGCGATATCTTTGAAACGACTTCAGATGTGCAATTTGCTCAAGAAAATGGATTTACAAAAGTGAAAGCTAACGGAAAAGAAGAATGGCTAAAAGTGAAACCAGGAATGGAAAAGGCAGCCGCTTTCTTAGAATCACGCCGCTACGGTGCCATCTTAGGGGCCACTGCAGAATTTAACAAAATGGAAACAGTAGAAATCAATAAAGCCGACAATAAACTCTATATGACTATGTCAACAATCAGCGGCGGAATGACGGCAAGCGCTACGGATCCTGTCGATGATATCCATGTGCCAAAAGTCAATGCTGGCGGAATTTATGAATTGAATTTAGCAAGTGGACAAAAGGACCGGGACGGTAAAAAAATTGACAGTAAATACGTAGCAAATACAATGTCTGGACTCATCTTTGGAGAAGACCTTCCATCCAAGGATGCCGCTGGAAACACTGCAAATCCAGATAAAATCTCCAACCCTGATAATATCGTGTACTCTGAAAAAATGAGAACCCTATTTATTGCTGAGGATGGAGGCAAGCATCATAATAACTATGGTTGGGCCTATAATGTGGATACAAAGAAACTCTCTCGTATTATCTCTGCAGCTGATAAAGGGGAAGTGACAGGCATCCAAGCGATTGACAACTTAAATGGATTTACCTATCTAATGGTTGGTTCGCAAAACCCTGGAAATGCTGGTTATCTATCTGGTCTTCCTTCACTAGGAAATAACGGAGAAAATTTCAACCGTGATCAAAACAACGGCAACCAAGACAATCAAAATGAACAACGATAATAACGAATGGACGGTTTATTAATCAAGAATAATAAACTAGCGGCATACACATAATCAGTCGAGCATTATGATATGATGAAGAACATATTGTTCTCGAGCTTATATGGATAAGTAAAAAAGAGGTGAACCTGATTTAGATTCACCTCTTTTATATTACCTTACTTTATGTGGCGTACTAACAAAGTTCTTTACATTTAAACTAAAGCTTGTTCTTTTGCTAATGCTTCACCTAAAAATTTAGCAAGTTCTAGCATACCGTATTTTCCGGCTTTTGCTTCAGCGTCGCTGTTGTAGTTTGTGTTTGTGTTGATATCGTATGTGTAAACTGTGCCATCTTCGTCTTTGATAAATTCGATGCCAGCTACAGTGATGTTTTGAGCTTTTAAGAATTCTTCGTAAGACTTGATTTGATTCATATCTAATACAGAGTTATCTACAATTTGGAACTTCGGTTTTTCTTCAACTTGTTCACCAACTGGGCAGAACAAGTCGTTAATTTGGCAAGCATCTGCTGGGCATAATTCGAAGCCTTTTGACGTATCTACTTGTACTGCATAAACGAATTTCGCATTTACGAATTCAGCACGTGTAATATATGATTCTGGAGATTTGATATATTGTTGGATTAATGTAATCCCATCCACCGGTTCTTCATATAAAGGACCAAATACATAAGATTCTAACGCTTCAATAGAGTTAAATAATTGAACGCCAAGACCTTTACCAGCACGATTGTGTTTTGTGATAAATGAAGGTGCATTGATCTTTTTTGCCGCTTCAACAATTTGTTCTTTTCCAACAGCTGCAATAGTTTTTGGTGTACGGATGCCTGCTTTTTCTAAAGCTAAGTATTGATTCACTTTACTTAATTCTAATTTTAGGGCGTCTGTTCCGTTGAATACAGTGCGACCGTGGAACTCTAACCAAGCAAGCACAGCATTCGCTAATTCGGGTGCATAACGGTGGTCACGTGTATGGGATGATGCACTCATGCGGCTGTAAAAGACGCCTTCTGGTGGTACAGAATTTAAGTCAACATTCCCTTGATCTAGGAACCATTCTTCGTAAGGAATATTTAATTCGTCTAAACGTTTTGTTAAATGAATAGTCCATTCGCTATTTTCGTGAATAATATATACTTTTGACATTATTTTACCTCCACTTTTTCTTTTCTAATTTGCTCTACTAATGGCATTACTTTTTCTGCAAAGATTTTCATTTCTTCGAGTTGTGGGGAGAATTGAAGAATTAATAAGTTTAATCCTACTTCTTCATATTTTACTATTTTTTTAGCGATTTGTTCAGGTGTACCGATTAAGTTTGGACGTAAACCACGATTTGATACACAGTAGTCCTCTATACTGACTTTTACATTTAGTTGAGATTTTCCAACGAAGTCTTGATATCCAGCATACGCTTTGCTATCTGGGTTCATCGTAGTAATTCTTTCTAATTCTGCTTTTACTTCTTCTTCTGTATCACGGCAAATGATATATGCAGCCATTCCGAATGTATCGAAATCGGGTTTTCCAAGAGCAGCACGGCGACCATTCATTTCCTCAATTTTCGCTTTAATTTCTTCTAAAGTACCACCATGCATTACATAAGAATCACAAGTTTTAGCGATGGTTTGTTTACCAGTTTCTGATTCACCACCAGCATATAGTGGGATATGGTTGTTATTCACTGGTTTTGGCAATAGATAAGTATTTTCGAATTCATAAAAATCACCTTTGAAAGAGGCAGGTGTTTTTGTAAATAATTCTTCTAATGAAGCTAAAAACTCCTCTGTACGTGCATAGCGTTCATCGTGTGCAGTAAATGCACCTCCATATTGACGGGCTTCTTCTGCCCACCATGCAGATACAACGTTTAATGCAAGGCGGCCTTTGCTGATATTGTCGATGTTAGATGCCATTTTCCCGAACGTTTGTGGATTGTAATAGCCTGGTCGAATCGCTGTAAGGATCTGAAGTTTTTCAGTGACAGCTGCAATGGCTGCTGTAGTAGACCATGCATCTAATGCTGGTTCCTCAATCCCTTTAATATCATTTAAAAATAATTCAGCAATCAAAGTCATATCAAACCCGAGTTTTTCTGCTTGTTGTGCAACTTCTTTTACATAATCAAATGTTGCTGGCATTTGTTTGTATTCGTCCTCGATGTTACGTAACCAACCTCCATAAAGAGGTGACCAATATCCATATTTCATTTTTCCAACCGCCTTCCAACTAGAAATTAAATACTCTGATTATTCTGTGAAGCTATCTTAACACATAACTTCGTGATAAACAATATAATTCCTATAAAGCATAGTTGACAAATAGGAATTATGATATTAAGATTATAAAAATAGTTAATTCAGAAAATTTAAATTACTGTAAAGATATGTGCATTTTTCATTAGTTTTAGCTTTAGTTATGCAAGTTGACATGGAAAGTTAAATTTGAAGAGGGGGAATTACAAATGACTTTACAATTTGCTTATTGGGCACCAAATGTAAGTGGAGGACTGGTTGTTTCAGATCTACCGCAAAAAACTGGATGGAATTTTGAAGATAATAAACGTTATGCAAAGCTTGCGGAACAAATCGGTTTTGATTATGTATTATTACAAACACGCTTTTTATCAAGTTATGGTGCAGAAAATCAATTAGAAGCTGCAACTCTCGCATCTGCATTAGCAGCATCTACTGAACGTTTGAACATTATTACGGCTGTTCTTCCAGGATTATGGCAACCAGCAGTTTTTGCTAAAATGATGGCAACAATTGATCAAATTAGTGGTGGCCGTGCATCTGTGAATGTTGTGAGTGGTTGGTTAAAAGATGAATTCTTAAGTTATGGCGAATACTGGTTAGATCATGATGAACGATATCGTCGTTCTGAAGAATTTATCGAAGTTCTAAAACTTCTTTGGAATGAACCGGTGGCAAATTATCATGGTAATTTCTATCGCCTCAACAATGCTACGTTAGAGCCAAAACCAATCAACCAAATTAAAGTTTTCCAAGGTGGATTATCTCGTGCAGCGAAAGAAATGGGTGGTCGTGTATCTGATGTCTTCTTTATGAATGGAAATACACTTGAAGGTCTCAAAGAAACAATTGAGGATGTGAAAAAACTTCGCAAAGAAAACGGTCAAGGGCCAATTCAATTTGGCGTTAATGGATTCGCAATCGTTCGAGATACGGAAGAGGAAGCACAACAAGTATTACGTGATATTGTAGCAAATGCAAATGAAGAAGCTGTGAAAGGATTCAAAAAGTCGGTTCAAAAAGCAGGTGCCTCTTCCCCAGAGGGAAAAGGAATGTGGGCTGATGCGTCATTAGAAGATCTTGTTCAATATAACGAAGGTTTTAAAACAGGCTTGATTGGAACAGCTGAACAGGTTGCTGATCGCATTATTGAGTTGAAGAAGATTGGTGTAGATATTGTTTTAACTGGATTTTTACATTATGAAGAAGACTTAAAAGCGTTTGGTGAAAAGGTTATTCCTCTTGTACGTGAGAAGGAAGAAGCACTTAAATCCGTAACGGTTTAACATAACTATGTAAAAGTGAAACTGGGAATCCATTAAAATTCCCAGTTTTTCATTTGCTCTTCTTCCGCTACTACTTGCAAATCGTAAGCGTTAATAAGAAGAATCTCGTATTCGTTTTTGTCTGCATATTGCTTAGCAAGCTTTTTAATGTATTTCGGAGAACCCTCATTTTCATCATCATAAACAATGAGTATACCATCAGAATTTTTTAAAAAGAATTTGTTCTTTTCGATAAATTGCCAAGGTGCTTCATATGGGCGTTTTGTTAGACTTGTAACAAAATCGGCTTGTGCTAAAATCATTTCATACTTTTCTTGTTTTGCTTCGTTCCAATTCTTCTCTTGGTCTAAAAAAGGTGTCATGATCGCATATTTCAAATCGGGGTAATCTAATTGTAAATCCATCACCACTTCTGCAGCCCATGTTTCAACTCCGAGCTGCCCACTTAAAATAATCCATTCAAGCCCATCTTCAATAAGAGGAATCAGTCGATCCAAAATGGCTTTTTTAATGATAGGGATGCCAGGGTGATTATCATTGAAAATTCCAAGTTCATGAGCTTTATAACCGGTGATTACAAGTCGACTTAGCAAGGGAATTCCTCCTTTCATCTGTTGACAATCATTAGTATATTTCTTCTTCAGGTTAGTGGCATTAAACTCTCCCGAAGTAATCTCTTCAATTATATATCGTATTTTTGTTTGCAGTGTATGTAGAATACACCCATTGGTCAATTGTTTCGTCATAAAAGCTATCAGAGTATGGATGGATTTCTTCATTAATTTCTATTAATTTTATCAACTTGTTAGAATATATTGATTTGCTCCAACATACTATGGTCACATACTCGAGTTTTTCAAACAAGGGGAATATAATAATCGCCACTTTTTAAGTTTTATCGTTAATTTTAGTTGTCGTTCTATTAAATATAAGTGCTAAGTATATTTCAACTGTAAGGGCTACATTGCTAGTTTTTACAATTGGCCGTTATTTTACACTATAGGGGGATTAAAATGGAAAACGTTAAAATTGGCTTTGTTGGATTAGGAAAGATGGGGCTCCCGATGTCTACAAATTTGATTCATGCAAACTATCAAGTAATTGGTTTTGATACCAATCCAGAAACAGTGAAAAAGTTTACTGAAGCTGGTGGAATCAAAGCATCCTCGGTGGAAATACTGTCTAGTCATTCAGATGTGATCATGACTAGTTTACCAACACCACAAATTGTGAGACAAGTATATTTAGGCGAAGGTGGTATATTAGAAAGTGCAAAGCCTACTAGTTTATTAATCGATTTTAGTACAGTCGATCCTGCATTAAATGATGAAATTAAAGCAAAATCTGAAGAATTAGGATTGGATTATTTAGGAGCACCGGTAAGTGGGGGAGTCATTGGTGCGGTAAATGCAACATTAACGATTATGGTTGGAGGTAAACAAGCAATTTATGATCGTGCTCTACCATACTTAGAACTTTTAGGGTCAAAGCCATTCTATTTAGGAGAATCAGCTAGCATCGGTACACAGATTAAACTACTGAATAATTTAATGATTGGCTTCTACACACAAGCTGTTGCTGAAACAGTAACATTAGCTGAACAAGCAGGAATAAGCGCAGAACAACTTTATCAGGTTTTAAATGTAAGTTATGGACAAAGTAGTATCTATGAAAGAAACTATCAAGAGTTTATCAAAAGAGAAGACTATGAACCTGGATTTTCAACAAACTTACTATTAAAAGATTTAAAACTAGCGAGTGTAATGGCGGAACAAGTTGGATCCCCACTACCAATAGGAAATCAATTAATTGAACTTTACGGAAATCTAGTTCAGGAAGGATACGGTGAACACGATATTTCAGCTGCCTATCTATCTGTTAAGGACAAAGTGTCAAAAAAATTAACAATGTAATATTTTTTTCAATGAAGTGTAGCACGAAGAGGACCAAAAGAGACTAACTTAGTATCCGTTATCAGATAGAATTGTAAAAGAAAAATTGCAGATACATCCAATTTTTTTGGAGTATCTGCAGGTTTTCTTCTTATTTAAGAGAAAATAAGTTGTTCAGCATTATCTGGAACAGGCGGTTTCACGTCGTCTGGAATACCTGCTTTAAAGACTTGTCCATTACGGTTTTTTTCGAATTCAGCTTTAGCTTTTTCGATAATTTCAGGTGTCGTTAATGCATCAAGCGCAGCTCCAGCCATGATTTTCGCTGCGTAGTGCATACCCTTCATACCAATCGATGAACCGAATGATGAAGTTGCCTGCCATGTATGCAGTTGAACAGAGTAAGAGGCACAAGTTGTTGTGACCTGTCCCATTGGAGCAATCCAAGAAACATCGCCAATATCGGATGAACCAGTCATTGATTTGCGGAATGTTTCTGGAATGTGGTAGAATCCTCCAATCAATTCTTTAGAAACGTCAATGTTTAGTGCGGCTACTGATCGTATAGAACTTTCGACGACGGATGGATCGATATTTTGTTGAAGATTTGCAGCAAATGCTAATTCTTCCTCTGTGTATTCAATTGGTTTAATGATTTTAGATTGTTCGTACATAGACTCGTTTAAAGTCAAGTTTGGTAATGTATTATAGCAACCAGCTTTTATTTCATAAGTGACGGTTGTTTCCGTCATGATTGCTGCACCCTCTGCTACTTTTAATAAACGACGAAGTATATCATCCACAGCAGGACGATCTGCACCTCTTAGAAAATAATATACACTCGCTTTATCTGGTACAACATTTGGCGCTAGACCACCATTGGTGATTTGGTAGTGAATGCGTGAACCATCAGGAACATGTTCGCGTAAATAGTTCGCGCCAACATTCATCAATTCTACAGCATCGAGTGCGCTACGGCCTAGATGAGGTGCAGCAGCAGCGTGTGCTGTACGACCTGAGAAGAAAAATTCAACCCCAGTTAAAGCTTGCATTGAGAAGTTTGTCGTCATATTAAAAGTACCAGGATGCCAAGTATAAACAACATCTAAATCATGGAATACACCAGCACGTGCCATAAATGTTTTGCCAGATAGTAATTCTTCAGCGGGACAACCATAATAGCGAATTGTGCCGGCGATTTTATTTTCTTCCATATAGTTTTTTAAGCCGATTACTGTTTCCACACCGGCTGTACCCAGTAAGTTGTGACCACAGCCATGACCAGGACCGTTTGCAACAACTGGATTGAACTCAGGGCTAATGCTTTGAGAGAGACCAGGTAGTGCATCAAATTCTCCTAGAATCCCCACAATTGGTGAGCCACTGCCGTATTCTGCGATAAACGCTGTTTCGACTTCACCGATATTCGTAGTGAGTTTGAAACCAGCTTCCTTTAGTACTTGTTGTTGTAGAGAGGATGCGTACGTTTCGTTATAACCTAATTGTGGGTGATGCCATATATCTTGAGCAATTTTGGTGAATTGTTCTTCGTGTTTTTCCATCCAATCAAATAAATTTTGTTTAGCCAAATTCATTCATCCTTTCTATACTTCTGGTATTTCCGTTTCCAATAAAACTTCTTTTCCTGATTTTAGAGGTAATGTAAGAGCAACGAGACAAGCCATGCCACAAGATGCTGCAAGGAAGATAAAAGCTACGTGATATGAGCCTCCTGATGCAGTGATTAAAGCACCCATAATCATTGGAGATAAAATACCTGCAGCTTGTCCTCCAAAATTTACAATTCCGAATGCGCTTCCTACAACATGTTCTTCCATCACACGATGTGGTGCTGTGAAAATGAAAGAAAAGAGGAATCCCATAAATGTCATCGCAATCGATTGGAACGTAATGATTAATGCAATGCTTTGTGCGTTAGACATAAGGAATAGCATAATTGCTATTATTGCTGCGCCAAGTACAACGCCATATTTGGCCTTGTCCCCAATCTTTGTTATGATTCGGCCGCTGAAGAACATACCTAATGCAGCAAAAACAGAAGGAATAGCTGCGATTAAACCAATACTAGAAAGATTAACATGATGCACTTTCATCAAATAAGATGGCATCCATGATAAGAGGCCCCAGTTAGCAATATTGACGAAGAAGAAAAGTAATAATACTTTCCAAAGATAGCTGTTACGTAATAATTTTTTGTACTCGCCCTTCTCCATTTTGCGAGGCTCATCTTGCTCGTCTGCATGATAAACCTTTGCGTTATGAGATGCCCACAAAAACCAGACGATAATAAGAATTCCCAAAAAGGAAATGGCTAAAAAAACATGTCTCCAGCCAAGAGCCAATGAGTAATGGAGCGCATAATATGGGTGCAATAGCGGCACCGAATATGAATTAGAAGACATCATTGTAGATTGTGCTTTTGTACGTTTCTTAGGAACAAAATAGGTCGCGATTGCCTTTGTACTAGCGGAAGGATAAGCACCTTCCCCGATACCGAATAAGAAACGAATTAAAATTAAAGAGGTTAATGACCAAGCAAAACCAGTGAGAGCAGTAAAGATGGACCATACTAAGATTGCGATTACGATGACTTTTTTTGAGCCGAATTTATCAGCTAGAAAGCCACCTGGTATTTGCATAAGAGCGTATCCCATAAAGAAGGAACTCAAAATAACACCTAATTGAGACTCTGTGAAAATTTCATATCAGCTCCAATATCAATGAGCGCTATGCTAATAGCTGTTCGATCGATAAAAGAAACAACCCAGGCACAAAACAGAGCAGCTAAAATGATATTTCCTTTGTTTTTTAATACAGCTTCTTTCATATAATCCCCCCTAAAAATGTGATATTTAAATGGTATAAAATATAACGCAAAAAAACATTGTTAGAATATATTAAATATTCTAAAATTAATTAGAAGATGTTCCAAAGAAAAATGAATGCGATGTGAATAATTCTAATTTTGCGTGTCTTGGAGGGAATAATATGTCAACTTTACAGATTGAGGATTAGTTTTGAACCTAAGAAATGTACCATTTATCGTCTCGATCCATCAGGGCAAATGAAAAAGATTTACGGATTAGGTGAGGAAGCTCTGCCTGTTTTAAAAACTAAGAAGTGGCAACTCATCGCACAAGACATTCAGGTATTTTATGACGAGTTAGATCAGAAATTGTATGTACACTTGCAATCAGAGGAATTGGACATCGCTGATTTTATGGTTTGTCTAAAGTTAGACAAACCAATACAAGAAGGTCAGGTGATGTTACTTGCAGTCTACTCATGCAACTATTTTTTCAAGAAACAGTTAATCGAATTGCAAAACCAGCAGAAGGCTTGGTATGAAGGGATGCGTGCATTAACATCCTCGTTAGAGTTAACGGAACTACTCTCAACAATTATTGATAAAGCATTAACTGTTCTTCCAGGAGTAGTACGAGGATTTTTTACTTTATATGATGAAAAAACACAGCTACTAAATCCTATTGCAAGCGCTGGGTTTAAAGATTCCATTTACTTTTTTAAAACGAAAATTGGTGAAGGAATCGCAGGTAAAACGTTTGAAGATGGGGTTGCGCTTTCTTACACGAATGAAGAAGCCTATAAGGCAATAGAAAATCTAACACCAGAAAATTACCATCATCTAATGGTGGCTATGAATAATAAAGAACTTGGAAGTCAAATCTCTATGGCAGCTCCTGTTGGATTAAAAGACAAGCGTTACGGTGTATTAGTCGTTCACCAATTTTCGAAAACACCTATGCAAAGTAATTTACAACTGTTGCAAAGTTTCGCAGATCAGGCAGCAATTGCGATTCGTAATGCAGAGCTTTATACCGAGATGAAGCAGATGAATGAAAATCTTATGAAGCAACAGCAAGTTCATGATTTATTTACGGAAATGTCGTTAAAGAATTATGGTATACAGCAAATTGTGAAGGCGACTGAGGAATTAATCGATAAAGAGGTTATTTTTCTGGATATACAACAATCGAAGCTATATCCACAGCATGATCAACTTCAAAATTTTTTTAGACGCTCTCAGCAAATAGAGTGGTTGCAAAAAAGTCCAACAATTATGGGGTTCGATGATGAAAGATATTATGTCCACCCAGTATTTAATAATGAGCTATTAATCGGATATTTCTTTGTAAAGTCAAATTGCGAAATCCAGCTATTAGATTCTATTGTTTTAAAGCAGGCTGGTGTTTTAATTGCTTTGAAAATTGTTAATAAGCAATCACTTTCTGATGAAATACATGCGCAACGTCGGGAATTCTTTAATGAGCTAATCATTTCTAAAAATATAGGAGATTTATATGAACGTTTAAGTGGGTTTGGACTTGACCAACATAAATCTTCTTATGTGATGCTTTGTCGATTTCTATTAAAAAAACAAAATCAGCCGTTTTTGTCGATACGTATGCAACAGTTTATTGAAAGATTAGAATTTGATTTGGGAATATCGATATTTTCATTTAAATTAAACGATCAACTAACCATTGTATTGCAAAATAATCAAAATTCTACATTTGAAAAACTTCAACAAACTATTTCTTATTTGCAGGAAAACCAAGAGGGGGATATACGTATCAGCATTGGAGGCGAATATAATTCACTTGCTCAAATTTATAATAGCTACGATGAAGCGAAGCGTACGATGCGCTATTTAAACACCCGCAGCAAAACGGGGGTTATGCGCTATACCGATCTTGGTATTAGTCAACTATTTGTAAATCAAGAAGGTGCGGTTATGGAACATTTTATTGCTCATATATTAGGTCCACTTCAAACACCTAAGAGTAAAGCTATTCAATTGGAGGAAACAATTCGTGCATATATTGAAAATAACCGTTCTATTGGCTTAACGGCGAAACAACTTCATATTCACCAAAATACTTTATATCACCGCTTGCGTAAAATTGAGGAGTTATTAGAAGTGGATTTACATAATTGGAATGACTTCTTAGAGCTGTCTTTGGCAATTCATTTACATGATTTTTAATCAAAGGGAGAAACAGTGCATGAGTGTTGAAATGAAAAAAGATAAAAGTAAATGCATCAATAACATATAAGTATAATAGAAGGAATTTATAAAGGAGGCATTATATGAGCAATTATGTATCCATAAGAAAACAACTTAAATTTCAGTTGGATAAGGTTGAAGTAGCTTTTTTATAAATACCTGTTGACACCATGAAAATAATTAGATATACTATTAAAGTCGCTAAAACATATAGCGATTACGAAATAAACACTTCAAAAAAAGTTGTTGACTTGATTAGATGAATTTGATATAATGATTAAGTCGCTGAAACAACGACAAGATATGAACCTTGAAAACTGAACAAGCAAGACGTTAATCAATAAACTTTGATTACTAACTTTTGTTAGTAACAAGGACAAACAATAGATATCATCTTTTGATGATACGCTAGCAAAGCTAATGAGCTTTCAAACTTTACTTTTATGGAGAGTTTGATCCTGGCTCAGGACGAACGCTGGCGGCGTGCCTAATACATGCAAGTCGAGCGAATGACAGGGAGCTTGCTCCCTTGATTTAGCGGCGGACGGGTGAGTAACACGTGGGCAACCTGCCCTGTAGACTGGGATAACTTCGGGAAACCGGAGCTAATACCGGATAATCCATTTCCCCTCATGGGGAAATGTTGAAAGGCGCTTTCGCGTCACTACAGGATGGGCCCGCGGTGCATTAGCTAGTTGGTGGGGTAACGGCCTACCAAGGCGACGATGCATAGCCGACCTGAGAGGGTGATCGGCCACATTGGGACTGAGACACGGCCCAAACTCCTACGGGAGGCAGCAGTAGGGAATCTTCCACAATGGACGAAAGTCTGATGGAGCAACGCCGCGTGAGTGATGAAGGTTTTCGGATCGTAAAACTCTGTTGTAAGGGAAGAACAAGTACGTTAGGAAATGAACGTACCTTGACGGTACCTTATTAGAAAGCCACGGCTAACTACGTGCCAGCAGCCGCGGTAATACGTAGGTGGCAAGCGTTGTCCGGATTTATTGGGCGTAAAGCGCGCGCAGGCGGTTTCTTAAGTCTGATGTGAAAGCCCACGGCTTAACCGTGGAGGGTCATTGGAAACTGGGAGACTTGAGTGCAGAAGAGGAAAGTGGAATTCCAAGTGTAGCGGTGAAATGCGTAGAGATTTGGAGGAACACCAGTGGCGAAGGCGACTTTCTGGTCTGTAACTGACGCTGAGGCGCGAAAGCATGGGGAGCAAACAGGATTAGATACCCTGGTAGTCCATGCCGTAAACGATGAGTGCTAAGTGTTAGGGGGTTTCCGCCCCTTAGTGCTGCAGCTAACGCATTAAGCACTCCGCCTGGGGAGTACGACCGCAAGGTTGAAACTCAAAGGAATTGACGGGGGCCCGCACAAGCGGTGGAGCATGTGGTTTAATTCGAAGCAACGCGAAGAACCTTACCAGGTCTTGACATCCCAATGACCGCTCTAGAGATAGAGTTTTCCCTTCGGGGACATTGGTGACAGGTGGTGCATGGTTGTCGTCAGCTCGTGTCGTGAGATGTTGGGTTAAGTCCCGCAACGAGCGCAACCCTTAATCTTAGTTGCCATCATTTAGTTGGGCACTCTAAGGTGACTGCCGGTGACAAACCGGAGGAAGGTGGGGATGACGTCAAATCATCATGCCCCTTATGACCTGGGCTACACACGTGCTACAATGGACGGTACAAAGAGTCGCTAACTCGCGAGAGCACGCTAATCTCATAAAACCGTTCTCAGTTCGGATTGTAGGCTGCAACTCGCCTACATGAAGCCGGAATCGCTAGTAATCGCGGATCAGCATGCCGCGGTGAATACGTTCCCGGGCCTTGTACACACCGCCCGTCACACCACGAGAGTTTGTAACACCCGAAGTCGGTGAGGTAACCTTTTGGAGCCAGCCGCCGAAGGTGGGATAGATGATTGGGGTGAAGTCGTAACAAGGTAGCCGTATCGGAAGGTGCGGCTGGATCACCTCCTTTCTAAGGAATATTTCGGAGTAGAGAACTTGGTTCTATAAGATTAACGCTTGCTGTTCAGTTTTGAAGGCTCATAGCTTTCAAAACATTGTTCTTTGAAAACTGGATAAAACGACATTGAAGAAATTCTTAAGTAACACATTTTTTTATATTAAGTTTTAATTTTTTAGGCTTAATAACTTATAGGTTAAGTTATTAAGGGCGCATGGCGGATGCCTTGGCACTAGAAGCCGATGAAGGACGGCACTAACACCGATATGCTTCGGGGAGCTGTAAGTAAGCTATGATCCGGAGATTTCCGAATGGGGGAACCCACTATTCGTAATGGAATAGTATCTTGACGTGAATACATAGCGTCTTGATGGCAGACTCAGGGAACTGAAACATCTAAGTACCTGAAGGAAGAGAAAGAAATTTCGATTCCCTTAGTAGCGGCGAGCGAAACGGGAAGAGCCCAAACCAAGAGGCTTGCCTCTTGGGGTTGTAGGACACTCTATACGGAGTTACAAAGGAATGAATTAGACGAAGCGGTTTGGAAAGACCCACCAAAGAAGGTAACAGTCCTGTAGTCAAAAGTTCATTCCCTCCAGAGTGGATCCTGAGTACGGCGGAACACGTGAAATTCCGTCGGAATCTGGGAGGACCATCTCCCAAGGCTAAATACTCTCTAGTGACCGATAGTGAACCAGTACCGTGAGGGAAAGGTGAAAAGCACCCCGGGAGGGGAGTGAAAGAGATCCTGAAACCATGTGCCTACAAGTAGTTAGAGCCCGTTAATGGGTGATAGCGTGCCTTTTGTAGAATGAACCGGCGAGTTACGATTACATGCAAGGTTAAGTTGAAAAGACGGAGCCGTAGCGAAAGCGAGTCTGAATAGGGCGAATTTAGTATGTGGTTGTAGACCCGAAACCAGGTGATCTACCCATGTCCAGGGTGAAGGTAAGGTAACACTTACTGGAGGCCCGAACCCACGCACGTTGAAAAGTGCGGGGATGAGGTGTGGGTAGCGGAGAAATTCCAATCGAACTTGGAGATAGCTGGTTCTCTCCGAAATAGCTTTAGGGCTAGCCTCGTGATAAAGAATCTTGGAGGTAGAGCACTGTTTGAACTAGGGGTCCATCCCGGATTACCGAATTCAGACAAACTCCGAATGCCAATGATTTATGCACGGGAGTCAGACTGCGAGTGATAAGATCCGTAGTCAAAAGGGAAACAGCCCAGACCACCAGCTAAGGTCCCAAAGTAATTGTTAAGTGGAAAAGGATGTGACGTTGCTTAGACAACCAGGATGTTGGCTCAGAAGCAGCCACCATTTAAAGAGTGCGTAATAGCTCACTGGTCGAGTGACGCTGCGCCGAAAATGTATCGGGGCTAAACAATTCACCGAAGCTGTGGATAGACATCTATGATGTCTGTGGTAGGAGAGCGTTCTAAGTGCTGTGAAGTCAGACCGGAAGGACTGGTGGAGCGCTTAGAAGTGAGAATGCCGGTATGAGTAGCGAAAGATGGGTGAGAATCCCATCCACCGAATGACTAAGGTTTCCTGAGGAAGGCTCGTCCTCTCAGGGTTAGTCGGGACCTAAGCCGAGGCCGATAGGCGTAGGCGATGGATAACAGGTTGATATTCCTGTACCACCTCCCTACCATTTGAGTAATGGGGGGACACAGTAGGATAGGGTAAGCGCACTGTTGGTTATGTGCGTCTAAATAGTAAGGCGTGAGAGTAGGCAAATCCGCTCTCTATAACGTTGAGCTATGATGGCGAGCGGATTTTCCGCGAAGTTCCTGATTTCACACTGTCAAGAAAAGCCTCTAGCGAGGTAGGAGGTGCCCGTACCGCAAACCGACACAGGTAGTCGAGGAGAGAATCCTAAGGTGAGCGAGAGAACTCTCGTTAAGGAACTCGGCAAAATGACCCCGTAACTTCGGGAGAAGGGGTGCTCTAGTAGGGTGCAAGCCCGAGAGAGCCGCAGTGAATAGGCCCAGGCGACTGTTTAGCAAAAACACAGGTCTCTGCAAAACCGTAAGGTGACGTATAGGGGCTGACGCCTGCCCGGTGCTGGAAGGTTAAGGGGATTGCTTAGCGTAAGCGAAGGTGAGAACCGAAGCCCCAGTAAACGGCGGCCGTAACTATAACGGTCCTAAGGTAGCGAAATTCCTTGTCGGGTAAGTTCCGACCCGCACGAAAGGCGTAACGATCTGGGCACTGTCTCAACGAGAGACTCGGTGAAATTATAGTACCTGTGAAGATGCAGGTTACCCGCGACAGGACGGAAAGACCCCGTGGAGCTTTACTGTAGCCTGATATTGAATTTTGGTACAGCTTGTACAGGATAGGTAGGAGCCTGAGAAACCGGAGCGCCAGCTTCGGTGGAGGCGTCCTTGGGATACTACCCCAGCTGTATTGAAATTCTAACCCGTACCCCTATATCGGGGTAGGAGACAGTGTCAGGCGGACAGTTTGACTGGGGCGGTCGCCTCCTAAAGAGTAACGGAGGCGCCCAAAGGTTCCCTCAGAATGGTTGGAAATCATTCGTAGAGTGTAAAGGCACAAGGGAGCTTGACTGCGAGACCTACAAGTCGAGCAGGGTCGAAAGACGGGCTTAGTGATCCGGTGGTTCCGCATGGAAGGGCCATCGCTCAACGGATAAAAGCTACCCCGGGGATAACAGGCTTATCTCCCCCAAGAGTCCACATCGACGGGGAGGTTTGGCACCTCGATGTCGGCTCATCGCATCCTGGGGCTGTAGTCGGTCCCAAGGGTTGGGCTGTTCGCCCATTAAAGCGGTACGCGAGCTGGGTTCAGAACGTCGTGAGACAGTTCGGTCCCTATCCGTCGTGGGCGTAGGAAATTTGAGAGGAGCTGTCCTTAGTACGAGAGGACCGGGATGGACACACCGCTGGTGTACCAGTTGTTCTGCCAAGAGCATCGCTGGGTAGCTATGTGTGGACGGGATAAGTGCTGAAAGCATCTAAGCATGAAGCCCCCCTCAAGATGAGATTTCCCATTACGCAAGTAAGTAAGATCCCTTGAAGACGACAAGGTAGATAGGTTCGAGGTGGAAGTGTGGTGACACATGGAGCTGACGAATACTAATAGATCGAGGACTTAACCAAAAGTTCATTTAAGAACTTCAATGAATGTTTATCCAGTTTTGAAAGAACAAATCTTTCTTTTAAATAGTCTAGTAATGATGGCAAAGAGGTCACACCTGTTCCCATGCCGAACACAGAAGTTAAGCTCTTTAGCGCCAATGGTAGTTGGGGGCTGTCCCCCTGCGAGAGTAGGACGTTGCTAGGCACACACAAAGCACAACTGATTATTCAGTTGTGCTTTTTTTACTTTAAAGGAGAAGCGAGAAATTTTTAATTAAATTCTAATCAACTTTTTATTTAAACTTAAGTAACATTTCATAAAGAAATGGCACAATAAGAATTGTCTATAGCATCACACATTTTAAGAAGGAGGTATTTAGATGGATAAGAAAATAATTATTCCGATTTTAGCAGCAATAGTTATAGGAAGTGCGATCATAGGCACTAACTTGGGTTCAAGCGCTTCAGCAAATTCTAACCATTCCAAAATAATGGAAGTATCTAACCACAAAACAAACGACAATCATCTTACAACGTTACACGCAAAAGTAAAAATAACTCAAGAAAAAGCGAAAACCATTGCATTGGAAAAAATACCTGGGACAGTAAAAAAATCAGAGTTAGAAGATGAAAATGGAGTAGTCGTTCGTTTACAGAATTGAAGTCCAAACAGTTAAAAGTGAAATAAGAGAGGTTAAAGTCAATGCACAATCAGGTAAAGTGCTAAAAATTGAATCTAACAATCATGAAAATGGAAAAGAAGAAAAACAGCTAATATTCATTTTAAAGGGAAAGTAGTTATGTTATTGTTCCTTTCCCTTTCTTTTTAGAGGAGGTTTAATAAGTTTTCATAACTTTTGGAATTGGTTTGTCTATTACACAAAAGTTGTTGGAATTTCTTTTGTGGTAAACCAACTATTCAACTTTCGAAAGCATAACTTTACTTATAATGGAAAAATTAAATAAGGAAGACAATCTTAATTAACCATCACTTTTTAAAATAATGAAAGTAGGATTTATCATATGAAGTTAAACGCCCATTTAATAAGTGCCTTTTTAGTTGCTCTAGTTTCAATTTTAGGTTTTAGTTGTATGGCTATTTTTATTAGTGACCACAAAATTGTCAACTTTGATCAGACAATTATTTCTTTTATCCAAGGGTATGAATCCCCATCACTCACTTTAGTTATGAAGTTTTTCACCTATTTAGGCGCATTTCCTGCGGTGATGGTTCTATTTATTGTCGTTTCGTATTATCTATATATAGTGTTAAAACATCAAGCAGAATTTTGGTTGTTTGCAACAGTCATTATAGGAACGGCCATTTTTAATCAGATATTAAAACTCTTGTTCCATCGAGCACGCCCAGAATTTCATCGATTAATTGAAGCAGGAGGCTATAGTTTTCCAAGCGGACATGCCATGACTGCATTTGCCTTTTATGGAATCGTTGCATTCTTGTTGTGGCGCCATATCGCAACTCGCAATGGTCGTACAGTACTTATTTTTGCTAGCATTATTTTTATAGTAATGATTGGTACGAGTCGTATTTATCTAGGGGTACATTATCCTAGTGATATTGTTGGTGGCTATTTTGCTAGTGGTTTATGGCTAACCATTGTTATATGGTTTTACCAAAGATATAAAGAAAAACAATATGAAAGAAAACATGTTTCTTAAGTAAGGTCCCTTTTGTTATGATGAATAGAGAGAATAATATTGCCTGAGAGGAGAGCTAATTTGCAAAATTGGATAATAGAAGTGATGAATTCGTATGGATATATTGGTATTCTCCTCTTAATTGCTTTAGAAAACATTTTCCCGCCAATTCCTTCTGAAGTGATTTTGACATTTAGCGGTTTTCTGACTACTAAATCAGATGCAACTGTGATTGGTGTCATTATCTTTTCTACGATTGGATCAATCGTGGGAGCCATTGTGCTTTTTGGTATAGGGCGGCTTCTGGATGTAAAGAGATTAGAGAAAATTGTTGATCGATGGGGCTATATTTTACGATTAACAAGGAAGGATATTCAAAAAGCAGATGCCTGGTTTCGTAGGTTTGGGGTCTGGGCTGTACTGATAGGCCGACTTGTTCCACTGGTACGAAGTTTAATCTCAATTCCAGCTGGTATGGCTCGCATGAACTTTGGCGTATTTTTATTCTTTACAACAATTGGCTCATTGATTTGGAACAGTGTCTTAGTTTACTTAGGAGCAACAGTTGGCTCTAATTGGAGTACAATTGCTGGCTATATGGATACATACTCGAATGTGGTAGTTATTATTTTAGCTGTTCTTTTTGTGTTGTTTGTTATTTGGTTTATTCGAAATAGACGTAAGTAGAAAAAATTAGCTGTAGTACGTTCTTTCGTGACGTACTACAGTTTTTTACTTAATCAGAATAGTAATTTTTAAAACTTGTTTACTCTCGGCATATTTACCTAAAATGAGTTAAAGAGGAATACAGAATTTGAGCAGGAAAGATTATATATGAATTTTGAGTATATATTATTTGATTTGGATGGTACATTAACAGACCCAAAGGATGGTATTACTAGAAGTATTACGTATGCATTAGATAAATTGAATGCCACAAGTTTAGATGAGCAAATATTGGAGTCATTTATTGGCCCACCATTAATGGATTCTTTTTGCGAGGTTTGTGGATTTGATCAGCAAAAAGCAGAAAAGGCGATTGAATATTATCGTGAAAGATTCCAGGAAGTAGGCTTGTATGAAAATAAAGTATATCCAGGTATAGAAGAATTACTTTCTCTATTGAAGGAAAAAGGAGCGAAATTAGCTGTCGCTACATCAAAGCCAACTATTTTTGCTGAAAAAATAGTAAATCATTTTAAGTTAAAACAGTATTTTGATGTAATAGTGGGAAGTAATCTAGACGGTACACGTACAGCCAAAAATGAAGTCATTCATGAAGCACTACAACCAGTTGTCATATCCTCCAAAACAAAAAGTTGTAATGATTGGTGATCGTAAATTCGATATTATTGGTGCGCAAAAAGAAGAAATTGCAAGCATCGGTGTGAGTTATGGATATGGAAGCAAAGAAGAATTGGAATTAGCAAAGCCTATGTATATTGTTCAAACTATACAGGAGCTGAGCAAACGTTTAACGGATTAAATACAACCCAAACATAATGTAATCTATTTTGTTAATATAAGAGAAACGCACTGATTAAAATGTGTGTTTCTCTTTTTTTATTAATTTTTATGAGAATTTTATCACATTGCTTTCGTTGTACATAGTGAAAAAGCTTTTTCAAAAACAAAAGGAGACAAGTGTATGACATGTTCTGAAAAAAACTTCATTGTTCGTTTAAAGAAGCAAAAAGAAGATGCCCTCGATTATGTGATTGATGCCTATATGCCATTAGTTAAAGCAATTGCCTTAAAAATTCTACAACCGCTTTCGAAAAGTGATACTGTCGACGAATGTGTGAATGATGTGTTTTTATCGGTGTGGCAAAACGCAAAGCAATTTAATGGTGACCAAGAAGACTTTAAAAAATGGATTGGGATGATTGCAAAATACAAAGCAATTGATCGATATCGAATAATAGAAAAACAGCAATCTCGTGAGGAACACCTTAATATGGAGAAACCATTTACAGATAAAAAGGATATACAGCAACAACTCTTACAAGAAGAGCAAAAGAATGAACTGCTTTTTGCATTAAGTAAGCTTACGGAAATTGACCGAGATATTTTTATAATGAAATATTTTTTAGAAATGAAGAACTCGGAAATTGCAAAAAAGTTGAATATAACAAAAGCAGCTGTAGATAATCGCCTTTATAGAGGTAAACAAAAACTGGCACATACTATTCAATTAAGGGAGAGTTTCATATGACTAAAGATTATAAGGACTTAGTAACGTTGAATATTGAAGACATTGAGCCTCTTGATGTGACAGAGTCGGAGAAACGAAGGGTTAAGCAATACGTTCTTGGGGCAAAGAGTAAGCGAAAATCTTCTATGTTATATCGCCATATAGCTGTAGCAGCCATTATAACAATTGGAGTTGTTACATCAACAGGTTTTGCATTTCCTACAGTGGCATTCTCAAATCCCTTTTATGAAAAATGTGATCAGTTATTTTCAAGGTGATGATCATTTCTATGAAAAATATAATAAGTTCGCCACAACAATCGGGCAAGTTCAAACGAGTAACGGGGTATCTGTTATGATTGAGGATGCAGTGTATGATGGAACTTCTATCACAATTTCTTATGCAATCGAAACGAAAAAGGATTTGGGAGACAACCCAAGGATAGGAGGTCCAGGTGTACCTCCAGTAGAGAATGCAATCGGAATGTCAGGTTCTGGGTCTTTAAAGAAAATTACTGATACGAAATACGTAGGCTTAGAAAAAATAACGCCATTTTATAAAGAAGATACAAAAGGCACAAAAACTGTACATGTAAGCTGGAAGCCAGAAGTATTTACGAATATTAAATCAGGTTTAAAAGTTAAGGGAGATTGGTCATTTGATTTTTCTTTAGATAAAGTTGTAGGCAAGGCACAGTTAGTAAATCAAACAAGTAAAGAAAATGGAATTAGTATAACCATACAATCGATTGAAAAGACAGATGTATCGACTGTTTTAAAATACCAACAAACCGTTGATTCTAAAATACTTGAAAAATGGCAAAGCGTTTCAATAATTTTGAATGTTGTAGATGATGTTGGAACGACCTATCATGTTGAAGGAAATGGGGATCTAGTCACGATAAAGGGGCGACATCTCAATATAGTCACACCATGAATGTTATCAATGAAAAAGCAACAAAATTAATTATTACACCAACTGCTATCCTAAGTCATGGTGGAGGAAAAGGAAATGAGGAACGAAAAATGAGCCCGATTGAAATAAAATTGAAGTAAGAAGAGTATTTGAAAATGAAAAAGCCAAGAGTGAAACCTATCCGCACTCTTGGCTTCAGTATATTGATATCATTTAAAAAAATAATCATAAACATTTTTCGCAAGCAATGAACATGTCACAATGATAAATAATACACGTACATAGCTAGTCCCTTGTTTTAGGGCAAATTTTGAACCTACGATTGCACCGAAAATTTGTGCAATCCCCATTGGAATACCATATGCATAATGGATTTGGCCTAAAGACATGAACATAAGCAATGCCGCAATATTACTTCCAAAGTTTAAGAAACGAGCATTGCCCGCTGCTTTAAGAAAATCAAAACCAACCATTAAAAAGGCGAAGATCAGAAATGAACCTGTCCCAGGCCCTAAGAAACCATCATAAGATCCGATAGCAAAAATAACGACTATAAAAAGGGCGAATTTTGATGATGATAACTTTTTATAAGTAGAAATGCTACCCCAATCTTTTTTGAAGATTGTATAGACGGCAACTGCCGCAAGCATAATGAGCATAAGTGGTTTCAGAATATTTGGATCCATTAAATGGACAATCCAGGCGCCAAGAGCAGAACCTAACAAATACTAATGGGAAAAACTTCGCAACTGTTTTAAAATCCATCTTTCCTGAACGATAAAAGGTAATGGTACTTGTAAGTGATCCCATCGTTCCAGCAAGTTTATTTGTTGCAACTGCTGCAGCAGGAGAAAGACCTACAAATAAAAGTGCTGGTAATCCGATTAATCCGCCACCTCCAACAACCGAATCTATAAATGCTGCTAAAAATCCGAAAACCATGAGAATTAGCAATAGTGAAAAATCAATATTTAAATCAAATGGCATAAAATCAACCTTTCTAAATAGTAACTACTACAATAGTAACTAAATTTATTTTGATTGTAAATAGTTCGAAAAGATTTGGTATGATAAAAGAAGAAAGAAAAACGGAGGAATGCGAAATGGAAAACTTAGTAAAACAGTTAAAGGCAATGGGATTTACTGAATATGAAGCTAAATCCTATGTTTCCCTAGTAAAGCAAGGGACAGTAACTGCTTACCAAGTAAGCAAAGACTCTGGAATACCACGTGCACGAATCTATGATACTTTAAAAACGCTTGAAGAAAAAGGAATTGTTTTAAAAGAAGAAAAGACAGATGGTGCGTTGTATTCGCCTCTACCTGTAGACGTTTTTCTTGAAAAAGCACAAACCACTTGGCAAACCAATTATCAAAGCATGAGCCAAAAATTAAAACAACTAGAAACAACTGTAGAAAAGCCAGATAACCAAGTTCTTACAATAAAAGAAAAAGAAACGATTATTAGTTATTGTAAAACACTTATTAAAAAGGCTAAAAACCGAATTATAATATCCATGTGGGACGATATGTATGAAGAATTACGAGAGGATTTAGAAGAAGTTTCACAGAAAGTGCAAATACAAGGTATAACATTACATGTCCATCATCCTGTAAAGAATATAGATTTACACCGCATTACATCATTTACTGAGGCACCGACAAGCGCGAAATGGTTTATTCTTTCGGTAGATGCAAAGGAGATGATTTATGGTTCATCTCTTCATGAAAGGAAATTAGCGTTTTATACCGACGATCCAGTACATATCTATCTTTTAGAAGATTATGTTTGGCATGATGTACTGGTCAACCGTTTAGTTCGACGGAGCAACGATGATTTAGAACAGTGGATTTCAACAGAACGAAGAAAATTCTTCATGAAAGAATAGTTCTAGCCATACAAATTTAATACTCAAAAAAGATAAGACCCTCACTTAAAGCTCCTTTTAAAAGAAAAGGGATTTAAGTGAGGGCCTTTTATTTAATGTTTTATGAGACGAATAAGGCCGATGCTATACTTTATGAAGCGTTCTAATATGATCTAAGGTTATATATGAAAATTGACCTCTAGCAGTTTGAATTTCTACGATCCGCCCTATTATATTGTTTATTCTCCCTAAATAATGGTTTTTTTCACCAAGATTCACTACAACAAGTTCATGTTTCATTTGCTCTATTTGTTTATCAAACACATCGGATAATGCAATATTATATGGCTTGATTGAGAAAACAAGATCCGTTAAACCATAAGGCTTTTTGCTGTCGGAATATGGAATAACCCATTTTAAATGATCTAAAGCTATATACATGGTTTTATATACTGGAGATTGAAATACAAAATAATCATCCATAATTTTTGAAATGTAGCCATGAAGGGGAAGACTGCCAGTTACATAGATTTCTGTATAGATGTCTTTTGCTGCTTCAAGTACTTTCATTAAAGTTAAGTCACTATTCTCATCCTTTGAAAGGATGCTAGAAGGTTCAGTAGGCACATCAATTGAATCATCATTATTACTACTGATCATTAGATTATGGATATGGTTAAACGGAATATAAAGATAATCCGTTCCATCAAAAATAACAACGATTTCGTTGCTCGAGTCGATGATAGAGCCAGTAATAAATTTGCCCCCTGATATCTCAAGCTCTACGATTTCTTCATCAAAACTTTCAATCAGTTTATGCAAAATAATCATCCTCAAGTCAAATATTTTTTCAAAAGCTTAAATTTATTAAACCTGAAAGCAAATGGAGATTTATATAAGTACACTTCTTTAGAAGGAAGGACGTGATGTATTTTCTTTTACGCAAATAGATAATTATTTTTTTAATCGTTTATTTCTTAATTGAAGATACATCTTTTCAGCGTGCTTCATTAGAGCATAGTATTGTTTTTCAATCATTAATTTGTCTTCTATTGAAGATGTCTCACTGACAGGGGGAATATCAAACGGATTACACAAGTTTTTTATTTGGATTTGAATTATAATAATAAACTTTGTAATCTTTTTTAAATTTGCCTTGATTTGTTGATAATTGTTTTGTCAATTTAAGTGGAGTGATAATTGATTTCGTTATGTCTTTTCCGTAAGAATTCGCTTTATTTAGCTTATATCTTTTCTTTCGTCTTCTTCTTTTCCTATTCATTGCAAAAGTATTTAGATTACTTTCATCAAACGAATCCGTCTTTTCCGAAGATGAAATATTCGATGTTGATTGAATATCCTTCTGTGAACTATCTATTGTTGAGGTTTCATCATTTGAAATACCTACAAATTTTAGGCTTTTAGCTGCATTGTAATGATCTTTTAATAACTTTTCATAGTTCTTCTTATTTTCCCGTTTAATGATAAGCTGCTTATTAATCGGATTAACTTTCTCTGGATCAGGAAGGTGTACAGAATTTGGATTTGAAGTTTCAGTGATTTGATTTTCAAATTTAATCTTGTCATGGTCAGTTTCTGTGAAAGAACTAGATTCTGGTGTAGTAAATGCATGAGTATTAGATGTAGAAATAGTACTGGATTCCAGAGTAGAGAAGGAACTGGATTGCATTTCCCTAAATCTAATGTTAATTAGGTTCAGTGAAAGAGCTCGACTCAAGAGTAGACAAATAGCTTGATTCAGAATCAGAGAAAGACTTCGACTCAAGAGTAGACAAATAGCTTGATTCAGAATCAGAGAAAGATCTCGACTCAAGAGTAGACAAATAGCTTGATTCAGAATCAGAGAAAGACCTCGACTCAGGAGTAGACAAATAGCTTGATTCAGAATCAGAGAAAGATCTCGACTCAAGAGTAGACAAATAGCTTGATTCAGAATCAGAGAAAGATCTCGACTCAGGAGTAGACAAATAGCTTGATTCAGAATCAGAGAAAGATCTCGACTCAGGAGTAGACAAATAGCTTGATTCAGAATCAGAGAAAGATCTCGACTCAGGAGTAGACAAATAGCTTGATTCAGAATCAGAGAAAGACCTCGACTCAGGAGTAGACAAATAGCTTGATTCAGAATCAGAGAAAGACCTCGACTCAGGAGTAGACAAATAGCTTGATTCAGAATCAGAGAAAGATCTCGACTCAGGAGTAGACAAATAGCTTGATTCAGAATCAGAGAAAGATCTCGACTCAGGAGTAGACAAATAGCTTGATTCAGAATCAGAGAAAGATCTCGACTCAAGAGTAGACGAATAGCTCGACTCAGAATCAGAGAAAGATTTCGACTCAAGAGTAGACAAATAGCTCGACTCAGAATCAGAGAAAGATCTCGACTCAAGAGTAGACGAATAGCTCGACTCAGAATCAGAGAAAGATTTCGACTCAGGAGTAGACAAATAGCTTGATTCAGAATCAGAGAAAGATTTTGACTCAGGAGTAGTTAAAGAGTTAGATTCAGGAGTGATCAAAAAGTTAGATTCAGGATTAGTCAAAGAGTTAGATTCAGCAGCAATTGAAATCTGAGGCTCAAATAAAACAAATGTACTGGATTTGAAATTTCCGAAAGCACTGTAATCAGAAACATCCAAAGATTTAATTAAAGAACTGGATTCAAAAGTAGAATAAGAGCCAGATTCTGGGGTCATATATGTATTAAAGTTAGATGCAGCGAAAGTAGTAAGTTCTTGAGTAGAGAAGGAACTGGATTCTGATGTAGAAGAAGTAGTTGATTCAGAATATAAACTGGATTCAGATTCTGAGGATGAACCATAATCAGATTCAACCAAAGATTCGGATTCCAATGTAGAAGAAGTAGTTGATTCAGAATATGAGCTTGATTCAGATTCTGAGGATGAACTATAATCAGATTCAACCAAAGATTCGGATTCTGGTGTAGAAGAAGTAGTTGATTCAGAATATGAACTTGATTCAGATTCTGAGGATGAACTATGATCAGATTCAACCAAAGATTCGGATTCCGGTGTAGAAGAAGTAGTTGATTCAGAATAGGAATTGGATTCAGATTCTGAGGATGAACTATAATCAGATTCAACCGAAGATTCGGATTCTGGTGTAGAAGAAGTAGTTGATTCAGAATATGAGCTTGATTCAGATTCTGAGGATGTACTAGATTCATCCTGGGTAGATGTAGATTGTTCAGCATTTTCTTCTTCAGCTTTATTAATAACACCATTATAAATGTTGGATATATATGAATTTTGAACAAAGAATTGCTCTCCGCTATTTACTAAAACAATATGGTCTTCGTAGATTCTACTCAAAAAGCCAGAAAAAGTTTGATTACTTATGCAGTTAATTGTAATCCAATTGTACTTTAAGTCATTCAAAAGATCTGTTAGTTGACTATTGTTCAGGTACGGGACAATTTCTGATGAAACTTTAAAGTCTTTTGCATTTTTTGAAAAGGCATGGATTTGGTCGAGAGCAAAATATATGACACGTTGATTCACATTAACAATAATGTGGTCATGGTTAACCCCCAACAGGATGCCTTCTATAAATTGGTTTTCATGCAGGTAGAAACCAATTTTTACACCAATGAGGCCCCCTATTGAATTTTGAAATTTGCCCTCCATCAATAAAGAGGCCCCTTTCAAATTTTATTTATAATTTATATATATGAAAAGGAGCCTAGAATTGACCCTAAAAAGGCAAAAAAGTTCTATGAATAGTAAATTTGTTTGACCATTCCATGATTAATGAATTATTTATTTTCTTTATTTTCTTTATTACTGTTATTAGAAGAAGCATTTTCTTCCTGTTTTTGCTCTTCTTCTTTTTCAATCTTTAACCCATAGCTGATACTACGAAGATGATATTTAGAAATGCGTACAATTTCGTCATTCGAGATGATTGTTAAAAAATCTTCATCATGACTGTCTAGAACACCTTCTAATTTCTCAGGGCCACCACGATTGATTTGAACCCAGTATAAATTTAGTGAATCTAAAATACCATTAAAGTCTTTTGCTTGCATGTATTCAAAATCTTCAGGGATCACAGTATTAAATTCTAAACCGCCTTTTGCAGCATGTGTGATGCTTTTGATATGTTGAGTTCTGTAATAAACAACGCCATCATTTTCTGTAAGTACTGTAAAGTGATCGTCTTCAGCAGATAACAACATGCCGATATTAGATTCAGGTCCACCTCTATCCACTTTAATTACTTTATTTAATAACGCTTTGGCCATTTCCTTATTCATATTCCGGATTACCTCCTTTTTTTTGTTCTTACTATCCATATGTCGAGTTTAGAAATCAACTTAGGGCAATAGCCTAAATTTAATCAATAAGTTTAAGTTATTTGGAGTTAAACGAAGTAAGGAGGTAGATGGACGCCCATCCAATTATGTATTAAAAACCTCTAGAATCAGGAATTGAAGTGGAAGACAAGTTTATCCGATGTCATAAATATTATGGATAAATTTAGTTAATTAAACTTAGAGGGGTAGTAATCATTGAATAAACTAAAAATTATATAGATGATCCTGTCAAAGATCAAGATTTAGTGGTAGACAAATTTAACACTCCGAGGCCACTTACTTGAGTTTTAAAATGAACCCTCTATTAAGGGCCCCTTTAAGTGTTATTTTAAAGAATATATATGAAAATGAACATGAAGCAGAAAATGAACTAATAAAACTTAAATTATAAAATGGAAGAATAACTATTTGTTTTTACTGTTTTTAGAAGAAGAATTTTCTTCTTTTTGCTCTTCCTCTTTTTCTACCTTTAATCCGTAGCTGATATTACGAAGATGGTACTTGGCAACACGGATGATTTCACCATTTGAGATAATTGTTAAAAAATCAGCATCATGTTTGTCTAGAACACCTTCTAATTTTTCAGGGCCGCCACGATTGATTTGAACCCAATGTAAATATAGAGAGTCTAATATTCCATCAAAATTTGTCGCTTGCACAAATTCAAAATTCTCAGGAATCACAGTATTAAATTCTAAACTGTCTTTTGCAGCATGTGTGATGCTTTTGATATGTTGAGTATTGTAGTAAACAACGCCATCATTTTCTGTAAGTACTGTAATGTGATCGTCTCCAGCAGATAATACCATGCCAATATTAGATTCAGATCCACCTCTATCCACTTTAATTACTTTATTTACTAACGCTTTGGCCAACTCTTTATTCATTTTTTTGTTACCTCCTTTTTCTTTGTTCTTTCTATCCATATGTTCATTTTGAAATGAATTTAAGGCAATAGCCCTGGGTGAATAAATAAGTTTATGTAATTTGGAATGAAAATGAAGTGAAAAATTTGCACTGAGAACTATATAAGTACTAATTTTATTTTGGTTGAAGTGGAATCGGCCATGCTTTCCCGCAGGAACATTCAATAATTTTTGGAGTTCTAATATTCATCAAAAATATTCTTCCATTCTCACTTTTCCTGTGGCTTTGCTTTCGAAGAAGAGGATCTTAAACAATTACAGATTAAATCAATAGTAAATTCGATTTTGAAGAATTTATAAAAAAATGACGAAAAAATATTGACGTGATGAAGTATATCATGATATATTATTTGAGTCGCTGAAAGACATAGCGACAACGAAAAAATATTAATAAAAAGTTGTTGACAAAAGCATTTAGATTTGATATAATAATCAAGTCGCTAAATCAACGACAAGATATGAACCTTGAAAACTGAACAAGCAAGACGTTAATCAATAAACTTTGATTACTAACTTTTGTTAGTAACAAGGACAAACTATAGATATCATCTTTTGATGATACGCTAGCAAAGCTAATGAGCTTTCAAACTTTACTTTTATGGAGAGTTTGATCCTGGCTCAGGACGAACGCTGGCGGCGTGCCTAATACATGCAAGTCGAGCGAATGACAGGGAGCTTGCTCCCTTGATTTAGCGGCGGACGGGTGAGTAACACGTGGGCAACCTGCCCTGTAGACTGGGATAACTTCGGGAAACCGGAGCTAATACCGGATAATCCATTTCCCCTCATGGGGAAATGCTGAAAGGCGCTTTCGCGTCACTACAGGATGGGCCCGCGGTGCATTAGCTAGTTGGTGGGGTAACGGCCTACCAAGGCGACGATGCATAGCCGACCTGAGAGGGTGATCGGCCACATTGGGACTGAGACACGGCCCAAACTCCTACGGGAGGCAGCAGTAGGGAATCTTCCACAATGGACGAAAGTCTGATGGAGCAACGCCGCGTGAGTGATGAAGGTTTTCGGATCGTAAAACTCTGTTGTAAGGGAAGAACAAGTACGTTAGGAAATGAACGTACCTTGACGGTACCTTATTAGAAAGCCACGGCTAACTACGTGCCAGCAGCCGCGGTAATACGTAGGTGGCAAGCGTTGTCCGGATTTATTGGGCGTAAAGCGCGCGCAGGCGGTTTCTTAAGTCTGATGTGAAAGCCCACGGCTTAACCGTGGAGGGTCATTGGAAACTGGGAGACTTGAGTGCAGAAGAGGAAAGTGGAATTCCAAGTGTAGCGGTGAAATGCGTAGAGATTTGGAGGAACACCAGTGGCGAAGGCGACTTTCTGGTCTGTAACTGACGCTGAGGCGCGAAAGCATGGGGAGCAAACAGGATTAGATACCCTGGTAGTCCATGCCGTAAACGATGAGTGCTAAGTGTTAGGGGGTTTCCGCCCCTTAGTGCTGCAGCTAACGCATTAAGCACTCCGCCTGGGGAGTACGACCGCAAGGTTGAAACTCAAAGGAATTGACGGGGGCCCGCACAAGCGGTGGAGCATGTGGTTTAATTCGAAGCAACGCGAAGAACCTTACCAGGTCTTGACATCCCAATGACCGCTCTAGAGATAGAGTTTTCCCTTCGGGGACATTGGTGACAGGTGGTGCATGGTTGTCGTCAGCTCGTGTCGTGAGATGTTGGGTTAAGTCCCGCAACGAGCGCAACCCTTAATCTTAGTTGCCATCATTTAGTTGGGCACTCTAAGGTGACTGCCGGTGACAAACCGGAGGAAGGTGGGGATGACGTCAAATCATCATGCCCCTTATGACCTGGGCTACACACGTGCTACAATGGACGGTACAAAGAGTCGCTAACTCGCGAGAGCACGCTAATCTCATAAAACCGTTCTCAGTTCGGATTGTAGGCTGCAACTCGCCTACATGAAGCCGGAATCGCTAGTAATCGCGGATCAGCATGCCGCGGTGAATACGTTCCCGGGCCTTGTACACACCGCCCGTCACACCACGAGAGTTTGTAACACCCGAAGTCGGTGAGGTAACCTTTTGGAGCCAGCCGCCGAAGGTGGGATAGATGATTGGGGTGAAGTCGTAACAAGGTAGCCGTATCGGAAGGTGCGGCTGGATCACCTCCTTTCTAAGGAATATTTCGGAGTAGAGAACTTGGTTCTATAAGATTAACGCTTGCTGTTCAGTTTTGAAGGCTCATAGCTTTCAAAACATTGTTCTTTGAAAACTGGATAAAACGACATTGAAGAAATTCTTAAGTAACACATTTTTTTATATTAAGTTTTAATTTTTTAGGCTTAATAACTTATAGGTTAAGTTATTAAGGGCGCATGGCGGATGCCTTGGCACTAGAAGCCGATGAAGGACGGCACTAACACCGATATGCTTCGGGGAGCTGTAAGTAAGCTATGATCCGGAGATTTCCGAATGGGGGAACCCACTATTCGTAATGGAATAGTATCTTGACGTGAATACATAGCGTCTTGATGGCAGACTCAGGGAACTGAAACATCTAAGTACCTGAAGGAAGAGAAAGAAATTTCGATTCCCTTAGTAGCGGCGAGCGAAACGGGAAGAGCCCAAACCAAGAGGCTTGCCTCTTGGGGTTGTAGGACACTCTATACGGAGTTACAAAGGAATGAATTAGACGAAGCGGTTTGGAAAGACCCACCAAAGAAGGTAACAGTCCTGTAGTCAAAAGTTCATTCCCTCCAGAGTGGATCCTGAGTACGGCGGAACACGTGAAATTCCGTCGGAATCTGGGAGGACCATCTCCCAAGGCTAAATACTCTCTAGTGACCGATAGTGAACCAGTACCGTGAGGGAAAGGTGAAAAGCACCCCGGGAGGGGAGTGAAAGAGATCCTGAAACCATGTGCCTACAAGTAGTTAGAGCCCGTTAATGGGTGATAGCGTGCCTTTTGTAGAATGAACCGGCGAGTTACGATTACATGCAAGGTTAAGTTGAAAAGACGGAGCCGTAGCGAAAGCGAGTCTGAATAGGGCGAATTTAGTATGTGGTTGTAGACCCGAAACCAGGTGATCTACCCATGTCCAGGGTGAAGGTAAGGTAACACTTACTGGAGGCCCGAACCCACGCACGTTGAAAAGTGCGGGGATGAGGTGTGGGTAGCGGAGAAATTCCAATCGAACTTGGAGATAGCTGGTTCTCTCCGAAATAGCTTTAGGGCTAGCCTCGTGACTTTAGAATCTTGGAGGTAGAGCACTGTTTGAACTAGGGGTCCATCCCGGATTACCGAATTCAGACAAACTCCGAATGCCAATGATTTATACACGGGAGTCAGACTGCGAGTGATAAGATCCGTAGTCAAAAGGGAAACAGCCCAGACCACCAGCTAAGGTCCCAAAGTAATTGTTAAGTGGAAAAGGATGTGACGTTGCTTAGACAACCAGGATGTTGGCTCAGAAGCAGCCACCATTTAAAGAGTGCGTAATAGCTCACTGGTCGAGTGACGCTGCGCCGAAAATGTATCGGGGCTAAACAATTCACCGAAGCTGTGGATAGACATCGATGATGTCTGTGGTAGGAGAGCGTTCTAAGTGCTGTGAAGTCAGACCGGAAGGACTGGTGGAGCGCTTAGAAGTGAGAATGCCGGTATGAGTAGCGAAAGATGGGTGAGAATCCCATCCACCGAATGACTAAGGTTTCCTGAGGAAGGCTCGTCCTCTCAGGGTTAGTCGGGACCTAAGCCGAGGCCGATAGGCGTAGGCGATGGATAACAGGTTGATATTCCTGTACCACCTCCCTACCATTTGAGTAATGGGGGGACACAGTAGGATAGGGTAAGCGCACTGTTGGTTATGTGCGTCTAAATAGTAAGGCGTGAGAGTAGGCAAATCCGCTCTCTATAACGTTGAGCTATGATGGCGAGCGGATTTTCCGCGAAGTTCCTGATTTCACACTGTCAAGAAAAGCCTCTAGCGAGGTAGGAGGTGCCCGTACCGCAAACCGACACAGGTAGTCGAGGAGAGAATCCTAAGGTGAGCGAGAGAACTCTCGTTAAGGAACTCGGCAAAATGACCCCGTAACTTCGGGAGAAGGGGTGCTCTAGTAGGGTGCAAGCCCGAGAGAGCCGCAGTGAATAGGCCCAGGCGACTGTTTAGCAAAAACACAGGTCTCTGCAAAACCGTAAGGTGACGTATAGGGGCTGACGCCTGCCCGGTGCTGGAAGGTTAAGGGGATTGCTTAGCGTAAGCGAAGGTGAGAACCGAAGCCCCAGTAAACGGCGGCCGTAACTATAACGGTCCTAAGGTAGCGAAATTCCTTGTCGGGTAAGTTCCGACCCGCACGAAAGGCGTAACGATCTGGGCACTGTCTCAACGAGAGACTCGGTGAAATTATAGTACCTGTGAAGATGCAGGTTACCCGCGACAGGACGGAAAGACCCCGTGGAGCTTTACTGTAGCCTGATATTGAATTTTGGTACAGCTTGTACAGGATAGGTAGGAGCCTGAGAAACCGGAGCGCCAGCTTCGGTGGAGGCGTCCTTGGGATACTACCCCAGCTGTATTGAAATTCTAACCCGTACCCCTATATCGGGGTAGGAGACAGTGTCAGGCGGACAGTTTGACTGGGGCGGTCGCCTCCTAAAGAGTAACGGAGGCGCCCAAAGGTTCCCTCAGAATGGTTGGAAATCATTCGTAGAGTGTAAAGGCACAAGGGAGCTTGACTGCGAGACCTACAAGTCGAGCAGGGTCGAAAGACGGGCTTAGTGATCCGGTGGTTCCGCATGGAAGGGCCATCGCTCAACGGATAAAAGCTACCCCGGGGATAACAGGCTTATCTCCCCCAAGAGTCCACATCGACGGGGAGGTTTGGCACCTCGATGTCGGCTCATCGCATCCTGGGGCTGTAGTCGGTCCCAAGGGTTGGGCTGTTCGCCCATTAAAGCGGTACGCGAGCTGGGTTCAGAACGTCGTGAGACAGTTCGGTCCCTATCCGTCGTGGGCGTAGGAAATTTGAGAGGAGCTGTCCTTAGTACGAGAGGACCGGGATGGACACACCGCTGGTGTACCAGTTGTTCTGCCAAGAGCATCGCTGGGTAGCTATGTGTGGACGGGATAAGTGCTGAAAGCATCTAAGCATGAAGCCCCCCTCAAGATGAGATTTCCCATTACGCAAGTAAGTAAGATCCCTTGAAGACGACAAGGTAGATAGGTTCGAGGTGGAAGTGTGGTGACACATGGAGCTGACGAATACTAATAGATCGAGGACTTAACCAAAAGTTCATTTAAGAACTTCAATGAATGTTTATCCAGTTTTGAAAGAACAAATCTTTCTTTTAAATAGTCTAGTAATGATGGCAAAGAGGTCACACCTGTTCCCATGCCGAACACAGAAGTTAAGCTCTTTAGCGCCAATGGTAGTTGGGGGCTGTCCCCCTGCGAGAGTAGGACGTTGCTAGGCTTTATATGGAGGATTAGCTCAGCTGGGAGAGCATCTGCCTTACAAGCAGAGGGTCGGCGGTTCGATCCCGTCATCCTCCACCATATTAAGTATTTATTAAATGAGTCATTAGCTCAGTTGGTAGAGCATCTGACTTTTAATCAGAGGGTCGCTGGTTCGAATCCTGCATGACTCATCATTTAATTTTATAATGCGGGTGTGGCGGAATTGGCAGACGCACTAGACTTAGGATCTAGCGCCGCAAGGCGTGGGGGTTCGACTCCCTTCACCCGCATCCTTAATATATTTTGCGGAAGTAGTTCAGTGGTAGAACATCACCTTGCCAAGGTGGGGGTCGCGGGTTCGAACCCCGTCTTCCGCTCCATTTTATAAATCTTTACTTATAAAATATAAGTTATAATATATGCGCCCATAGCTCAACTGGATAGAGCGTCTGACTACGGATCAGAAGGTTGTGGATTCGACTTCTGCTGGGCGCACCATTTCCGGGAAGTAGCTCAGCTTGGTAGAGCACTTGGTTTGGGACCAAGGGGTCGCAGGTTCGAATCCTGTCTTCCCGACCATTTCATATTACATATTATGGGGCCTTAGCTCAGCTGGGAGAGCGCCTGCCTTGCACGCAGGAGGTCAGCGGTTCGATCCCGCTAGGCTCCACCATTTTCATATTGTTTTTTGGAGGAATACCCAAGTCTGGCTGAAGGGATCGGTCTTGAAAACCGACAGGCGGGTCAAACCGCGCGGGGGTTCGAATCCCTCTTCCTCCTCCATTTTAAAGTTTTAAATTACGAATTGAAATGAATAATATTATCGCGGGGTGGAGCAGTTCGGTAGCTCGTCGGGCTCATAACCCGAAGGTCACAGGTTCAAATCCTGTCCCCGCAACCAAATGGTTCGGTAGTTCAGCTGGTTAGAATGCCTGCCTGTCACGCAGGAGGTCGCGGGTTCGAGTCCCGTCCGGACCGCCATTTTTTTGCAAAAATACATTTGATTATTATGGGTCGGTAGCTCAGTTGGTAGAGCATTAGATTGAAGCTCTAAGTGTCGGCAGTTCGATTCTGTCCCGACCCACCATAATAATTTGCCGGTGTAGCTCAGTTGGTAGAGCAACTGACTTGTAATCAGTAGGTCGAGGGTTCGACTCCTTTCGCCGGCATCATTTTTCGGAGGGGTAGCGAAGAGGCTAAACGCGGCGGACTGTAAATCCGCTCCTTCGGGTTCGGCAGTTCGAATCTGCCCCCCTCCACCATTTATAATGGGCCTATAGCTCAGCTGGTTAGAGCGCACGCCTGATAAGCGTGAGGTCGATGGTTCGAGTCCATTTAGGCCCACCATAACAATATTCCGAAGTAGCTCAGTTGGTAGCAGCATCTGACTGTTAATCAGAGGGTCGCAGGTTCGAGTCCTGCCTTCGGAGCCATATTGGCCCCTTGGTCAAGCGGTTAAGACACCGCCCTTTCACGGCGGTAACACGAGTTCGAATCTCGTAGGGGTCATACTTAAAATCCTTTAGAATCCATTTGGTTCTAAGGGATTTTTTTATTTTGATGCTGTTTACTCAAAACTATGGCTCTTTGTAAATAGTTTGAGGACACAATTCTCCACCCTACTCTCTTCTTTTCCAATATTTCCTTATGATGTGTAAATAATATTTTGGCTCGTAGGCGAATAAATTTTCTTAAACCAATAAACATTTCGTTTAATAACTTTTGAAAATTTGTCCGTATATTTAGACCTTCTATTTATATATAAATAAGAAGGTAGTTCAATAGATATTTATGATGGAGGGAGATATTATGGAACATGAATTAAAAAAAATAATCGAAAAGTGTGACCTTGCAATAAAGCGAGAAGATTTTGATACATTGGTGAATTACTATACCGATGATGCAATTTTAGTTGTAAAGCCTGGAATGATTGCAAGAGGTAAAGAGGAAATCAAAAAAGCATTTATTGCAATTGCAAAATACTTTAATAACAGTATTGTACCAACACAAGGGGAAATGATTATTTTAGAAGCAGGAGATACTGCTTTGGTATTATCCCAGACACTACTTGATGCTAATAAAGAGGATTCGGAATATTCAATGGATAGAAAGGCAACATATGTGTTTAGGAAAAATCTACAAGGTGAATGGCTTTGCGCAATTGATAACTCATATGGTACAGAATTAATTGATAAGTAGACTTTAAAAGGATTATGAAGTTTTGTAATGAAACTATTAGGGAGGATGGGGGAAACTTTGATAAATGGGGGTTCCCCTTAATTATTTATATAAATATCAAGATTAGAGTCGAACAGAAGCTTCTTTTCACAACATTATATTTGTCATATTTTATAAATGACAAGCTGTACTATGGCCATTATCCAAAATAGTCGATAATGGATATAGAAGGAAGTGATTATGGTGACGCAAGTTGTGAATATAGAAAATAGTTATAGTAAAAAAGAAGAATTTTGGAATGCACTTACGCATGGAATTGCTTTCTTGCTAGCATTTCCAGGATTAATCTTACTTGTTATAAAGGCGAACGAAACCAGATCGAAAATTGAATTGTTTAGCTATATTGTATTTGGTATTTCTATGATGATGTTATTCTTAAGTTCAACTCTTTACCATAGTGTTCCAACACACAAAAGCTTTTTCAAAAAGATGGATCACTGTTCGATTTTCTTATTAATTGCGGGTACATGTGCACCAATTGCACTTGTAGCAGTTGGGGGAAAAACAGGATGGACGATCTTCTGGATTGAATGGATTTTAACGCTGATCGGTATAGTGATGAAGATTTTCTTCGTTTATCGGTTTAAGACTTTATCTTTAATTGTTTACATCGGAATGGGATGGCTCATTATTTTCGCGTATAAACCACTTGTAACACATATCACTGAAAAAGGATTTTTCGTACTGTTACTAGGCGGGGTGTTTTATACAGCAGGTACTTATTTTTATAAAAATAAACGCATCCCTTATAATCATGCAATTTGGCATCTATTCGTTTTAGCAGGATGCGCAGCAATGTTTGCGAGTATCTATTTTTATATTTGATCGTTTTAAGCTCTTACCAAAAAGGTAAGAGCTTTTTGCTTTCCTTTGATCATTTCTCAAATTCATCTGGATTACCTATTAACATTCTGAGTAATTCTCTTGTCGCAAATGAATGGTAAGCATCTTTTTTCGTAATGATACAAAGCCTCCAGAGAAAAGCGTCCCCTTTAATTGGAATCATCTTAATATAAGGATTATTTTGTTTGTAAAAAATTGATCTTGGTAAAAGGGCAACGCCCATTTTAGCAGCGATTAGTTCAATTATTAAATCCCATTGGGAAGTTTCGTACGATACATTTGGTACAAAACCATTTTCTTTGCATGCATTGATTACTGAATCATGTAAGGTGAAATCAGTTGAAAAGAGGATGAAGTTGTCATCCTTCAATTCGCTAATAGCTATTGATTCATGATTGGCGAGTGGATGGTCATCATAGAGAAACACAACAAATTCATCTGAAATAAACGGATAAACGTTTAATTTTTCTTCAGGAACTGGCAAAACACTAATTCCTACGTCTACCTTGCTCTCTTCAACCAGATTGATAATTCTCTTCGCACCTAATTCAACAAGGTGGAACAATACTTTAGGGTATTTTCTATGAAACCTAAGTGCCATATCAGGAAATACAAGGGTACCTACTAAAGGGGGGATTCCAATTTTAATATTACCAGTTGTAACGTTTCTTAGTTCATCTAATAGTATTTTCATCTCAGAAAGGGATTCTAATGATTTTTTACCCTGCTGATATACAATTTTGCCTGCATCAGTTAGCCAAAGGTGTCTTGTAGAACGGTCAAATAATTCTACCTGTAATTCATCCTCTAGTTTTTTGACAACTTTGCTGAGAGACGGTTGAGTTAAGTATGTTTGTTCAGCTGCCTTCGTAAAACTTTGGCAATCTGCTACTTTCATAAACAATTGAATTTCACGTAAATCCAAGATTTGTCCCTCCATTTATTCGCTGCGTTCATAATATATATTCTATTTATGAATTTTACTTATAAAACATCGAAATGTAAACTTAAAGGGTAGTAATAGTATCTTAGCAACTATTTACGCAGGGAGGTAGTTATATGAAAAAAGATAAAGTAATGGATTCATTTTTGGAAGCGGTTTCTGATATTAAAGACGGCTCTACTTTAATTGTTGGGGGCTTTGGGCTTTCGGGAATTCCTGAATATACAATACAAGCATTAAAAGAACAAGGAACAAAAGATTTAACCGTTGTTAGTAATAATTGTGGGGTAGATGATTGGGGATTAGGTTTATTATTAGCAAATCGCCAAATTAAGAAAATGATTGCTTCATATGTAGGTGAAAATAAAATCTTCGAACAACAATTTTTGAGCGGTGAATTAGATGTTGAATTAGTACCTCAAGGAACGCTTGCAGAACGCATTCGTGCAGGTGGCGCGGGGATTCCTGGATTTTATACAGCAACTGGTGTTGGCACAACAATAGCAGAAGGAAAAGAAACAAAGGAATTCGATGGAAAAACATACCTTCTAGAGAGAGGAATTGTTGGTGACTTTGCACTTGTAAAAGCTTGGAAGGCAGATACTTTAGGAAACTTGGTATTCCGAAAAACTGCACGTAACTTTAATCCAATTGCTGCTACTGCCGGAAAGATAACAATTGCAGAGGTTGAAGAGATTGTTGAACCTGGTGTGTTAGATCCGGATGAAATTCACTTACCAGGTATTTATGTTCAACGTGTGTTATTAGGAACAAATTATCAAAAACGAATTGAGAAGCTAACAGTAAGTGAAGCTTAACATATTAATAGAATGGAGTGTCGAACATGAAAGATACGCATCTAAAAATTGTAAAAAGAGCTGTGATGGAAATTGAAGATGGTATGAATGTAAATCTTGGTATCGGCATACCGACACTTGTCGCAAACGAAATTCCTGCTGATATCAATGTATTACTTCAATCAGAAAATGGCTTATTAGGTATTGGACCATATCCTGTAGCGGAGGATGTTGACCCTGATTTAATCAATGCTGGTAAAGAGACTGTTACAGTAGTTCCAGGTGCTTCATTCTTTGACAGTGCAGAATCATTTGCCATGATTCGTGGTGGTCATATCGATCTAGCGATTCTTGGTGGAATGGAAGTATCTGAACAAGGAGACCTAGCCAACTGGATGATCCCAGGGAAAATGGTAAAAGGTATGGGTGGAGCAATGGACCTTGTGAACGGTGCAAAGAGAGTAATTGTAGTGATGGAGCATGTCAATAAGCACGGTGAGTCTAAAATTAAAAAAGAATGCACATTACCTCTTACAGGGAAACAAGTTGTGCAACGATTAATCACAGACTTAGCAGTTTTTGACTTTGAATCGAATAAAATGACACTTGTCCAATTGCAAGACGGAGTAACACTTGAAGAAGTGAAAGAAAAAACGGAAGCCTCATTTGAAATATCTGCAGAATTACTTGCAACAAAATAATGAATCAAGTTTGAAAAAATGAACAGGAGGGATCATCACATGCAGGATGTTGTGATTGTAAGTGCTGTTAGAACCGCAATTGGAAGTTTTATGGGAGCATTGCAAAATACACCGGCTACTGAATTAGGAGCCATTGTTATTAGAGAAGCAGTACAACGTGCAGGGATACAACCTGACCAAGTAGATGAAGTGATTATGGGAAATGTTCTTCAGGCTGGTCTTGGTCAAGGTCCTGCTAGACAGGCTGCCCTTCTTGCAGGTTTGCCAATTGAAGTAACTGCTACAGCAATCAATAAATTATGTGGTTCTGGTTTAAAAGCTGTTCATATTGCTACGCAAGCAATTCAAACTGGGGATGCAGAAGTTGTCGTAGCAGGTGGAATGGAAAATATGAGCATGGCACCTTACCTTTTGATGAAAGGACGCTCTGGTTATCGTATGGGGGATGGGAAAGTCTACGATAGTATGATCCTAGATGGCCTACAATGCTCTATTAACAATTACCATATGGGTATCACAGCTGAAAATATAGCAGAAAAATACAATATTAGTAGGGAAGCACAAGATGAATTCGCTGCCTGGAGTCAACAAAAAACAGAAAGAGCGATAAAAGAGGGAATCTTCAAAGACGAGATTGTACCGATTGAAATCCCACAACGTAAGGGAGAACCAATCATTTTTGATACAGATGAATTCCCACGTACTGGGGTCACGGCCGAGAAACTTGCCAGATTAAAGCCAGCTTTTAAAAAAGAAGGAACTGTAACAGCAGGAAACGCTTCAGGGATTAATGATGGAGCTGCAGCGCTTGTATTAATGAGCCGGAAAAAAGCTGAAGAACTAGGTATAAAACCAATGGCGGTAATCCGTGGCAATGGTAGTGCAGGTGTTGATCCGAAAATTATGGGGATTGGCCCAGTTCCTGCTACAAAAAAAGCATTTAAAAAAGCAGGGTTAATAATGGATGACATGGATCTAGTTGAAGCAAATGAAGCATTTGCAGCGCAATCTCTTGCAGTTGGACAAGAGTTGAATATTCCAAACGAGAAACTAAATGTCAATGGTGGCGCTGTTGCATTAGGGCATCCAATTGGGGCAAGTGGCGCTAGAATTCTTGTTACATTGTTATATGAAATGCAACGTCGAAATTCACACTATGGATTAGCTACGTTATGTATTGGTGGCGGCCAGGGGGTTGCGACAGTTATCGAGATGGAAAAATAAGCAAGGGGAGAGAGACTATTTTTAGTCTTTCTTAAATAGGGATTGTTCATGATTGATCTAAAGGAGGAAAGAATATGGATGTATTCATTATATTACTTGCACTTGGACTGTTAATATTTTTTGCTTATAAAGGATATTCAGTAATATTAATGGCACCAATCTTCGCATTATTTGCCGTATTATGTATAGATCCAGCCAATATTTTGCCATTCTTTACTGGCGTATTTATGGAGAAAATGGTTGGATTTATTAAAAACTATTTCCCTGTGTTCTTGTTAGGAGCAATTTTCGGGAAAATTATAGAAATGTCAGGGATTGCAGAATCCATTGCAAAAACAATTGTCCGTATAATCGGTAAGAAACAAGCTATGTTAACAATTGTACTTCTAGGTGCAATTTTAACTTATAGTGGTGTAAGTTTGTTTGTAGCTGTTTTCGCAATTTATCCATTTGCTAAGCAATTATTTATAGAAGCAGATATTCCAAAAAGATTGATGCCAGCTACCATTGGACTTGGTGCATTTACATTTACTATGGATGCACTTCCAGGTACGCCACAAATTCAAAACGTTATACCTACTACTTTCTTTGGCACTAATATCTATGCTGCACCAATACTTGGGATAGTAGGAGCAATTATTGTGTTAGGTGGTGGCCTTGCTTATCTTGAGTTTAGAAAAAGACAAGCGAAAAGAGCAGGGGAAGGATATTATGGCCTAGCAAATGAAACAGCTGCTACAGTGGTCATGGATACAAATGACGATGTAAAGGATGCTATTAATTTACATTCTGATCACTCCGTATTCCGTCAAATCTTCGCGTTTGTGCCACTAGTTCTCGTAGCGGTGATGAATCGATATTTGACAACTGCTATTCCAAAGTGGTATCCAAATGGATTTGACTTTGCTGCTATTGGTTTAGATGCATATACAGTTGATGTAAAGGCAAATGCAGCGATTTGGGCAGTTGAAATCGCATTAGTTGTTGGGATTGTAACAGCACTTACTTTTGACTGGAAGCGCGTAATGGCAAAAATGAAAGAAGGACTAAATGAAAGTATTGGTGGTTCATTACTTGCAGTGATGAACACTGGTTCTGAATATGGCTTTGGTGGAATTATTGCTGCACTTCCTGGTTTTGCACAAATCAATCATGGTTTATCAGGTACTTTTACAAATCCTTTAGTAAATGGTGCCATTACAACTAGTACGCTTGCGGGTGTTACAGGATCTGCATCTGGTGGGATGGGGATTGCTTTAAGTGCGATGGCTGAAACCTACAATAAGGCAATTACTGCTGCGAATATTCCACCAGAAGTTATGCACCGTATTGTTGCTATGGCATCAGGAGGTATGGATACACTACCACATAATGGTGCAGTTATTACTTTACTTGCAGTAACAGGACTAACACATAAACAATCATACGGTGACATATTCATGATTACGGTAATTAAAACATTGTCAGTATTTCGTTGCAATTGCCCTCTATACTTGGTTTGGACTTGTATAAAAAGGTGTATATTTTAAATGAGGAGGAGTAACAATGAGTAAATTACTAGAAGGAAAAGTAGCATTTATCACAGGGTCTGCAAGTGGTATCGGCTTAGAAATCGCTAAAACGTTTGCAGAAGAAGGTGCAAAAGTTGTTATTTCAGATTTAAATAGTGAAAAAAGCGATCAAGTAGCGGCAGAACTAAAAGAGCAAGGGTTTGAAGCATTATCTGCACCTTGTGATGTGACGAATGAAGAAGCGTATAAAGAAAGTCTTGAAAATGCTTATAATACTTTCGGTAGACTTGATATTCTAGTCAATAATGCGGGAATTCAACATGTAGCACCAATCGAAGAATTTCCAACTGAAAAATTCGAGTTACTTGTTAAAATCATGTTAACTGCCCCATTTGTTGGGATAAAAAATGTCTTTCCGATCATGAAAAAACAAGGGTTTGGTACGAGTTATTAATATGGCATCAGTAAATGGTGTGATTGGTTTTGCTGGCAAGGCTGGATATAATAGTGCGAAACATGGAGTAATTGGTTTAACAAAAGTAGCAGCATTAGAAGGTGCTGAGCATGGAATTACAGTCAATGCTTTATGCCCAGGCTACGTAGATACACCACTTGTACAAAATCAACTACAAGACTTAGCAAAAACAAGAAATGTAAGTGTTGATAAAGTGGTAGAGGAAGTATTTTTCCCACTTGTTCCTCAAAAAAGATTATTAAATGTATCTGAAATTGCTGACTATGCGGTGTTCTTAGCAAGTGATAAAGCAAAAGGCGTTACTGGCCAAGCAGTCATTCTTGATGGCGGTTATACAGCTCAATAATAAACGATTCATACAAAGGGTCCTATTTGATTATTCGAATAGGGCTCTTTTTTTTCTATCGTAAAATGTGATATAAATGAATTAATGTGAAAGGTGGGATGATTGTGAATATCGATAATTTGGAAGCGTTTATGTATGTGGTACATCTTAAAAGCGTGCATAAAGCCTCTAAAGCGCTTTTTTTATCACAGCCTACTGTAACGGCACGTATTAAGTCATTAGAAAGAGAATTAAATGCGGAATTATTTATTCGACAAGGCAGAAATCTTACGCTTACTTCTCAAGGTAAGGAATTTATCCCTTATGCTCAATCTATATTACAAACTTTAAGGGAAGGAAAACGCCAACTAAAGCAAAAGAGTGCGCAAGATAAAATTGTTTTTGGGGCAAACATGATTACTTCACAGTATTTTATGCCATATGCGCTAACTACATGGAAAAGAAACCATCCACAGCTACGATTTAAATTTACCGGTACTACAAATGATGAGTTAATTACGAAATTGCTAAGTCACCAAATAGATTTTGCCATTATGAGGGCTATAGACAATGAAGGAATCCAGCAAGAACCTATATTAGATAATTCGGTTCGATTGATTGTTTATCCGGGGCATCCATTTATAAAGCAACAAGTTTCGGTGAAAGAATTAGCAAAAGAATCCATGGTGTTTTTTGAATGTGGTGCTTTTGATTGGGATTTAATCTATAAACTATTTGAAGTAGAGGGTGTTGAACCGAACATCGACTTTAAAGTGGATCATCTTGAAGTAGCCAAATCATTTATCAAAAACAGGCAAAGTATTGGCTTCTTACCATATTTATGTGTCAAACAGGAATTGGAAAAAGGTGAGCTTTTTGAAGTGGATACGACACACCTACTACAAATTAAACAAAATGTATATCTATCCTATATTGAAAAGGATGCAGTGAACCTTCTTAGAAATAGTATTGAAGAGTCTGTTCAACAATTTAATGATTGTAACAATCAGTGGGGGATGAAAGAAATCCCCCACTGATTGAAGTTTCACTTTATTGATAGAAATTTTTTATCAATTAAAAATATATTGATCAATGATGTTGTAGTTATTCCTGTATATGTATTCCCATATACTGTCGCCACAACACAAGATGTCCAAGGACTAAAATTTGACTCGGTAGGTTACCCATTATTCTATGATGTAAATATTAAAAAATAGAACTTAGTAGAGGAAGTAATCTTATCTGAGATTGCTTCCTTATTACTCTATAGGCAAACAAGCTTTAAGAAAAAAATTGCAATAAAAAAGCACCTACATAAAGTAGGTGCTAAAACGTTATGAACACGTCAATTTATCAATATAAGCAAAGCCGCCTTTGCCGTAATTTTAAATACTGAAAGTTTTAAACCACCACTCCTCAAAGTGGGTGTTCGCAGAGCATTTCATGTTCGTCCGCATTAACGTGGAATGCGGCATACCAGTCCGTACTCAATTAAAACTCCCTATTACAGCTCAAAGGTTAAAACTTTATATTATTACGTACAACGCAGCTTGTATTCTTATAATACTGCATGAGTCATCAAACTGCAAGAAAGAACTCCTTAAAAAATATCGGGAATAAATACCACATTTTAAAACATTCTAAAGCCAAGATCTTTTGGAATATCTAATATGTAGAAGGCAAAATCAAATTGATGGAATATTTAAAATTTCGAGCAAATCCATATTGTAATGTATATCCTTTTAATGTTAAAATATACCCTATTAGCATATAGTTTATTATTCTTATAAAAAAACTATGTTTTAAAAGGTGTCTATATAGGCATGTAAAGTAACAAGGAGGAACAAGAATGTCTAAGAATTTCTATGATGTAGTTGAGGGTAGACGTACTATTTATGGATTATCAGACGAATTTGTTATTTCTGATGAACGTTTGCAAGAAGTATTACATATTGCCATAAAGAGTGTACCTACTGCATTTAATTCACAAACAGGTCGTATCGTTGTATTACTTGAGGATCAAAACAAAGAATTCTGGAAATTAGCTTTCGATGAAATAAAAGGTGGACTTTCAGAAGAAAGATATGAACGTAATAAAAAACGTTTTGAAGGCTTTGCTAGTGGTCACGGAACTGTATTGTTTTTTGAGGATCAGACAGTAGTCGAATCTTTTCAAGATAAATTCGCAGATATTGCAGAACAATTTCCAATTTGGTCACATCAAGTAACAGGTATGCTCCAATATCTTGTATGGACTACGCTTGAAAATGAAGGATTTGGAGCAAATCTTCAACATTACCATCTTGAATTTACAGAGTCGCTAAAACATCAATGGGGAATCCAAGAAGGTTGGAGGCTATATGCGGAAATGCCATTTGGTGCCCCAACTACATCTCCAAGCGATAAAGAAATTCAGCCGGTTGAAGACAGAGTTATCATCGCAAAATAAAATGGAGGAGGTATGTGTAATGGCTCAACAAGAAGAGTTTAAAAAAGCATTAGGAAATTATCCAACAGGTGTAACGGTTGTTACAACTTTTGATCAGGAAGATACCCCTGTAGGCCTAACTGTTAATTCATTTGCATCCGTTTCAATCGATCCATTATTAATCCTTTGGTCAATTGATAAAAAATCAAAATCTTTGGATGTATTTACGAGTGCAAAAAAATTCGCGGTTAATATTTTGGCAAGTGATCAAGAAAAGCTTTGCTTCCTCTTCTCAAGTAAAGTAATTGATCGATTCGCAGAATGTAAATGGAATCGTTCAGAAAACGGTTTACCTGTATTGGAAGATACTGCATCCGTATTAGAATGTGAAACGTACCAACAAGTAGAAGCAGGAGACCATGTAATCCTAATTGGTAAGGTTACGAATATTGCGAATTCTGGCAAAGCACCATTGCTTTATCATCAACGTAATGTTGGGGAAATTCCTAAAACCTTTTACCAAACAATATAGAAATGATAAACTGCAAGCAACTAGCGATTAGATTGTTTGCGGTTTATTTTTTGGGTAAAAAAAAAGCATATGCCTTATTTTTAAGGCTTAAGCTTCTGATAATACTTCTTCCGTGAGCGCCGTAATATCAACTGGTGTTTTTTCCGTAATCACATCTGCTAAAATAATGTTTTTGAAGTATTCAACACTTTTTGGTAATGGAATGACTAACAATTTTTTTAGAGCCTCTTGATACATACTGACAAATTCTCTATCCGTATTGCCTCGTTTTAATTCTGCGAATGCTTCATAAAAGAGATCCAACTTATCAGCAAACTCAAGTAATCGTCCTTCAACTGTTGCGTCCTTGCCTTCTTTCATGCGATTGAAGAAAACTTCTTGGAATTCTTCTGGAATTTCGTTGAAAATGAATTTCTCCATCATTTTCTCTTCCACGTGGGAAATCATTTGTTTCAATTCAGGTGATGCATGTTTAACAGGTGTTTTAATATCACCGATAAATACTTCTGCGAAATCGTGATTGATGGTTTTTTCATATAAGGATTTCCAATCGATAATCGCACCGTTCATTTCTTCGATTGTCCCAAAAAACATAGCGTATTGTGACACTTTCCAAGAGTGGGCAGCCACATTGTGCTCTTCAAATTTGAAGCGGCCTGGACAACGAATAATACGCTCTAAATCATTTAAACTTGTAAAAAATCTATGGATACCTATAAAAATCCTCTCCTTTAAACTTTTATTTATTGTATGCTACTTTATCAAGAATGTGTGGGGATGTCCAATAATATGGATTTCTTCTTGATGTGTCTATTATACAATAAAGTTTTTAGATAATTTACGTATTTACAAAGAACGAAAGATAATTTTACAGTGTATTAATAAAGTTATAAGCGTGTGTTCACTTTTTTGTCGATTGCTTGTATTTGTAAATTCAACTATTGTTGAAGTAAGAAATATTTAGAAAAGGAAGCCCTTTTATGCTTTACTCTACAGTAGTCTTTATACATGTTATAAGTGCAATTCTATCGATTGGGCCATTTTTTGTGTTAATTCCTATGTTGAAGAAAATGGGGAATACCAAATCACATGAAGAGATGGCAGCATATGTCACAACATTCTCACTTGCCATTCAAATAGTCAAACATTCTGGTCATGTACTGATCCTATCGGGAATTTATATTCTTATGTGTGGAGGTTATTCGATTACAACATCTTTTATCGCGATAACGATTGCCTTATTGGTTTTATCACTTGTCTTCTTAGCGAGAGCGTTTAAACCTACCATGCGAACATTTAATACACCAGCCTTTAACCAACACCAGTTTGTAAGGAAATTAACAAAAACCGTTTGGATTTATACGATTTTATTATTACTGATGCTTTGGTTTATGGTGACAAAGCCAGTATTGTGGTAAAAAATAAGGGTGCCTCAAGTAAAATAGCGAGGCATCCTTTTAGTTATGACTTCAATAAAGTTTATTTTTCAAGATATTGAATCAAAGGTTTGGCAAGCTCTGTAGCTGATTTGCCTATTTTTTTATGGTCTTCCACTACGGATAAAACCAAGAATTGATGGTTCTTTTTCATATCAAAGGCAACAACAAAGCTGTTTTCTTGGCCCTCTGTTCCTTGTGTTTGTTTTAATTCAGCGGTACCTGTTTTGGCTGCTAAAGTAGGGCTAATACTATTTAAAATATGCGCAGTGCCGTTTGCATTTTGTACAACTGCAAGCATTGCCTTTTTAACGATGTTAGCAGATTTTATACTTACGGCATCCTTTGTTTTGGTTTTTTGACCTTTTAATAAATGCGCATAAATCACTTTTCCGTTATTCGCAAAGGCGCTATACGTAATGGCTTGTTGGATAGGGGACATCAAGACTTGTCCTTGGCCATACGCACTGTCGGCTAACAAAATATCGGAACCAAAAGAATCTTTGTTAGAAATTTGAGCGGGCCTCATATCAAATGGCAAATCTAATTCTTCGCCAAAGATAAATTTGTTGAATCCTTTTCGAAAAACATCCTCGCCCATTGCTAAACCTTCTTGGGCAAAATAGATATTATCAGAGTAAATAAAAGCTTTTTCTAGATTTACTTTTGGAACATCTGATACACGGGTTACAAAGTAATTCCCCCATGATTGATCTTTTTGCCATTTTAGTCCATGAATTGTACGAACTTTATCCGGGATTAAAGTGCCAGCATCAAGTGCAACACTCGCTGTTACTGTTTTTAAAGTAGATCCAGGTGCAAAGCGTTGTGTAAATCGATTTGTAAATGGTTTTCGTTCGTCATTCATATAGGCATTATATTCTTTTTGAGAAATTCCTCGAATCATTTTGTTTGGGTCGTATGTTGGCTTACTGACTAGTGCAAGCAATTCTCCTGTTTTAGGTTGCATAATAACAGAAGCACCAGTGGCATTTTGGAGCGCATCGAATGCCTTTATCTGTTTTTCTACATCGATTGTTAAATCAATATTCTTGCCATCTTCGCGGTAAGCTTCTAATAATACTTCTTTAACTTTGCCATCTTTATCGATTAAAGAAATTTTCCCACCGTTTTTCCCACGTAATTCTTTATCATAGGCTCTTTCTAAGCCACTTTTCCCAATGATTGCATCTGCAGATAGTGTGGGGTTCTTTTTAATATCTTCTTGAGTGGCTTTTCCTGTGTAACCGATTAAAGTTGCAGCAGCTTCGCCAAGAGGATAATGGCGTATATCAACAGCTTGATATTGGACCCCAGCCATTTTCTTAATTTGGTTATTATCGATTATCTTCAATGGAACAAATAAATCCTCTTTGACCCATTTTTGTGCTAGCTTTGCTTTGATTTCCTTTTCTGTGACATCAAATTGTTTTGCAATAGCTTTTATATTGTTTTCTCTTGCAGTGCCTTTTCCTAAATCTTTTGGAATAATCCCTGCTTGGCGAAATTCGGCATTGGTTGCGAGTTTATTGCCATACCGATCTAGAATTTCTCCTCGAATTGCATCTTCTTCTGTATAAGAAATTTTATCGGTTGCTTCCATATGAGGGAAGACTAAATCCGGACTCCAGTCGACGACATAATCCTTGCCTTCTTTGATTATTTTCCCTTTATAAGAAAGGGTAGGTATTTTGCCAAGAGATGTTGTCATATTTAATTTGTACGTGAATTGGAATTGGCCTTTTTTCATTTTGGTAATAGTTAAATCACTAGCTTGCACGTTTTCTGCGCCAATACCCTGAAAAATCTTTGAATATTTATCAATCAATAATTGCTTGTCGTAATTATATTTTTTCAACTCTGTATTGGACACGAGTGATGGTAATTGTTCATATTGTTGTTTTGTGATTGTCGTGACAAACTCTTGTGCCTTTTGTTCAGCCTTCTGTTCAGCATTTTGCTGTACCATATAATAAGAAGCACCAGATATGGCAGCAATGACAATAACAATGATGCTAATTAGTAACGACTTTTTCAAGATGGTTCCCCCCTTATCAATATTATCAATGAACTATTGCTAAAAGTATAATAGAAAGAACTATTAATGGTAAAATAATGAGTGAACATGTCTAAGTGGGTTTTAAAAGTGAGGAATATATATGAAGAAAACCAGAATAGGGCTCATCTTGATCGCCATTGTGCTTATTGTTTTTGGATGGACAGCTTATCAAGAAAAACAGCATAGGAAACAAATAAATACGATTATAAATGAGCAACCAGATGTTAACGGTATTGAAGTAAAAGTGAATAAAACAGACAAAGCCATTTCTTTAGGCAAGAAAGAAGCGGTTATTTATAAAGAACAATATCCATTAAGTCATATAGACAAATTAGAAAAAGAAGATCGAAAATTATTTGCAAAAAAACCAGATTATATAATTACGTATAAAAAGAATGGTAAAGAGTTATATTCAGTTGAAATTTTACGCCTTTTAGACAAAAATCAAGCTGTCTCCAAAAAATTACAACCATTTTTATTTCCTGTAAAAAGTGGCTCCTATATCATTTATTGGCCAGAACAAAATAAAGTATTCGAGCAATCAGAGAATACGAAAGAATTATTAAATTCTCTAAAAATAAAATAAAGAGGTTTCTACGAAGATATAAGCTAAAGTATGATGTTTGGAAAGAATATTTCCACTAACATCATACTTTTTTATTGACGCTTGAAGTGAGGGATTCTATGGGTTAGGAATCATAGATATCTACATTCTCTGCTATAATGAAATCAGCTATAAAGGCGGTGGTGTTTTCATGACAAAATGGTATAGTGTATTTCCAAAGAATCCAGTAATGAGTGCTGTTGCATGGATTGCTTTTTGCTTCATCCCTTTTTATCTCATTTTTCATTCAGCACAGAAGCTTCAGTTATCAATTGCTCTAGCAGTGTTAATTATGTATTTAATATGCTTCCGCTATGCCTATGCTTCAAAAACCGGGCTAGTGTATATGTGGATTGCCCTTGGTATGCTGATTAATGCTTCTATGACCGTATTATTTGGCTATATTTATTTTGCCTTTTTTACAGCATTTTCTATAGGGAAAATTCACCATACAGTAGGGTTTTATATTATGTATGGCCTTCATATCGCTATGACAGTGGGATCGGTTATTGGTGGATTCTTTATAGAGACAGATTTGTTTATTCAAGAGCTTCCTTTAATTGTTGTTATTTTGTTTAGTGCGATTTTGGGACCTTTTTATCTTTATAGTGAAAGTAAAAGTAAAAAACTCGAAGGTGAATTAGAAACAGCCAATGCTCGTATATCTGAATTAAGTGTGTACGAAGAAAGACAACGTATTGCAAGGGATTTACATGATACATTAGGACAGAAGCTTTCGATGATTGGTCTTAAAAGTGATCTTGCTATGCGATTAGTGGAAAAAAATCCGAAAGATGCAATACAAGAGATTCACGATATACGACAAACATCTAGTATTGCATTAAAAGAAGTACGTGAAATGGTTTCAGATATGAAGAATGTTAAATTGCAAGAAGAAATTACACATGTACAGCAGATTTTAAGAGCAGCTGATATTCAATTGAAAATGGAGGGAAATCCTCAGTTTGAGGAAATCCCAACAATGCTGAGTAATTCATTGAGTATGTGTTTAAAAGAAGCTGTTAATAATGTGGTACGTCATAGTCAAGCAACTGAGTGTACAATTGCTATACTACAAACAACGGATTTTATAGAAATGATTATTCGTGACAATGGCATCGGTCTTACAAAAAGCGTGAAAAAGCAATCGTGTAATGGCCTAAACGGCATGAAAGAACGCGTTGAATTTGTTAATGGTGAGTTAGATATTCGCGAAAAAAATGGAACAACGGTGAAAATTTCAGTACCAATTGTTACTGCACATAATAAAGAATAAACATGACTCGGATATCGATTTAGATATTCGGGTTTTTAATTTTAAAACGTTCTAACAAACTATTTTCAAGAAGTTTTATTTTAAAAGATAAAATTCACTAAAAAGAAAAGGATTCGCCAAATTGACGTCGAAATTATTTAGTATAGTTATTATTTTAATCAGAAAGGTTGAAAGGGGAATGGACCAAAATCAAATTAATGCAATCCAAGATGATTATTCGGATGATTTTGCATGGTGTTATGGGTGTGGCCGATTAAATGATGAAGGTGTTCATGTAAGAACATATTGGGAAGATGACCAAACAGTCTCCTTAATTCAACCAGATCAAAAATATATTGCAATACCAGGGTTTGTATATGGGGGATTCTTAGCTTCCTTTATTGATTGCCATGGTACGGGTTCAGCGTCATTAGCGTTACACCGAAAAAATCGTCATGAGCCGGGAGATGGTACAACGCCACCACGCTTTGTAACGGCTTCCTTGCACGTAGACTTTCTAAGACCAACGCCACAAGGGGTGCAACTAAAAGCAGTTGGTAAAGTCGAAGAAATTCATCCAAAAAAATTCAAAGTAGAAATTCAGGTCTTTGCAAACAACCTTCATGTGGCAAATGGGGAAGTAATAGCAGCTGTTATGCCGAAAAGTTTTATTAATGGCTAGATAAATACTTATGTAAGCGTTTTACTTCAGACTATTTACAAGGGAGAGATGAGAGAATGTTTAGTCCACAAGAATTTGGTTTAAAGTTAAAAGAGTTACGAATTCAAAATGGGTATTCAATGTTATCGTTAGGAAAAGCTATAGGTACATCCGCAAGCCGTATCAAAAGTTGGGAAATGGGCGAAAGTGTACCATCTGCAAGTTGGATTGTAAAGCTAAGCAATATCCTACAAGTTTCAGCTGATGAATTATTACTTAATATGATAGAAGAAACACCTTCTAAAGGGGAGAAGGTATTTCCGAAAAAAAGAAATGCTATTTTAAATGACTTAAATGTACGACTACATGAACTAGATCCAAAAGATTTATGGGAAATTTATACACTAGTTGAATTAAAAACAATGCAAAAAGAAGTAATACTATAATAGAAGAATTTATAAGTTTTATATATTTATAATGAATTAGAAGGGCTGTACAATGTTATTTTGTACACCCCTTCTTTTTTTCTATTGTTTTAGATGAGAAGTTCTCAAATATGAATTCAAGTACATAATACAACTCAAAAACAGGAGGATTTCCAATATAAAGAAGAAAATTTGTAATATTTCGAGTCAAAAAAGCAGTTTTTTTAACAATAAACCATAAAAGTTTTATCTTTTTCTATAAAAAATAAAAAAATTAAAGAAATATTTACTTCCTTTTTAACAACACGCCAAGTAATTTCTCTTTGAAAGTTAATTTATTCCACATGCTCTAAAGCCTAGTCATATCAATATCTATTAATATCTCACAAAAAAAATAATAGTAATCATGTATGAAGTGTCAGAAAATTGGCAAAGAATGTAACATGATTGTTACAGTGTATACATCGATTAGCAATATGAATGACATGTGGTGATGTTAAAGTTATTCGTGTTAGTACAAAGGAGGTCGTTTTTAAACGATGAAAAAATATTTAATTGCACTAGCAGGTGTTTTCGCACTAGGAACAGCAGTAATGACAACACAAGCATCTGCTGAAAGTTACAAAGTGGAAAAAGGAGATACACTTTGGAATATCTCTCAAGATCAAAATGTAACAGTTGAAGAACTTAAAGATTGGAATGATTTAGATTCAAATGTAATTGTTCCATCTCAAAAACTGGAAGTTAGCACTAAATCATATAAAGTAAAAAAAGGTGACACCCTAATTGGAATTTCTAAAGAAACAGGGGTCTCTGTAAGAGAATTGAAAGCAAATAATAATCTTACTAATGATATTATTATTGCAGGTGAAACCATTTCATTAAATGGTAATTCAAATCATGCGAAAGTGGAAGCTGTTTCAACTAAAGCTTCACAAACACCAGCTAAAACACAAACAGTAGCAAATACAAAATCAACGAATACACAACCAACAACTAGTCAAGCAACGCCTACATCAGGTAAGACATTGACGGTTACCGCAACAGCTTATACGGCTAACTGTGCTGGTTGCTCAGGTGTAACAGCTACAGGTATTAATGTAAAATCAAACCCAAATGCGAAAGTAATCGCAGTTGATCCTCGAATTATCCCACTTGGTTCAAAGGTTTGGGTTGAAGGCTATGGTACAGCAATTGCTGGCGATACAGGCGGCGCAATCAAAGGACATAAAATTGACCTGCTAATGGCAAACAATAGTCAAGCAAGTAGCTGGGGCGTACGCACAGTTACCATTAAAGTATTAGATTAATTAAGTCATAATATTAGAAACTATACTTATGATTAATAAAATGGGCTGTACAATTAGTCTATATTAATAAATAAAAATTATATTAAATTGGTAAAAATCTGCTTTTCTTTTATAGAAAAGCAGATTTTTTTGATATTCTTGTTGATCCTCTTTTCAGATATCTTTTCAGATGAATGCTCCCGCTCGCTTAGCACGGAAAGCGTAGCCGATTCACTTCAAACTAAAACCCAATTAGTATCAATATATTTTTTCAGTGTCTTAAGCAAAGGAGGAGGCACAAGTACTGTTAGCAATAATAGCCATATGCTTTGCACATTTCCACAACAAAGTAAATTGTATGGTTATACACTAATATATATAGTTTTCAAAATAGTGAAAACCTTGAGTAAGCTTTACTGCAAATCTTTGTACATAATTGTATAGTAGTACTACGAAGATAAAAAATTGGGTGGTAATGGATGAAATTCAATAAATCAACGATTATTCAATGGCTAAAAGTCATTTTACCAATATTGCTAATGATATTCGCAATTCATGAAATCGTTAAAATTCTAGGGAATGTGAATGGACATGAAATTGCAACGAAACTAAAGTCTCTAGATGTCCGAACAATCGCATTATTGGCTCTGCTCTCACTAGTTCTTGTATTCCCTATGTTTTTCTACGATTTTTTTATTGCAAAAAAGCTAAAGATCAAAAGGCCATTACGTCGTTTGATGAAAGAGTCATTAATCATTAATTCTTTTTCAAATCTAATTGGTTTTGGAGGATTAGTGGGGGTATTATTACGAACGCACTATTTTAAAAAGAAAGAAATGGATAGTACAACTTTTTTTAAAACAATTGCTTCCGTAACTTTGTTTTATCTTGCAGGAATCTCGCTATTTACTTGGGTATTGCCAATTTTCTATAGAGATTTTCCGATGTTTAAAGAACATAAAATATTAATAGTAGCAGCTGTTGCCATCGGATTATACTTGCCATTTCTAATCATAAAAGCCTTTGTACAATTGATAAAGGGGACAACAACAAATATTCGCGTGCTTGGTGATCTCGCATTATTAGGTGTTTCTGTATTAGAGTGGCTGGGGGCATTTATATTTATCACTGTTTTAATGAATGTGCTTCAAATTCCAATCAGTATTGCAAACCTAATTCCCATTTTTATAGTCGCTTCATGTGCCGGAATTGTAAGTATGATTCCAGGCGGGCTCGGTTCCTTTGACCTGGTGTTCATATGGGGAGCTCAAAGTTTACAAATTCCTGAAGAATCGATTTTAGTCTTGCTTCTATTTTATAGAATTGGTTATTATGTTGTACCGTTTTTAGCGGGGCTTGTTTTATTTATCCGAGAATTATGGGGGAAATTTAATCTCGGTTTTAATGCTATTCCGCGCTTCTTTTTGGAAAAAACAAGTCATATTCTAGCGACAGCTCTTGTATTTATGGCAGGGCTTATTCTACTCTTATCCTCAGTAGCACCAGGAGTGATTGAACGTATTCGTTATGCTAAAGAGTTGATGTCTTTCCCAATTGTTAGTTTGTCACATCAATTAGCAGTTGCCACAGGTTTTGTGTTACTTGCTTTATCAAATGGAATTTCATATAAAGATAAAAGTTCCTATCGTATGACAGTATTTGTTTTACTCTTTGCGTCAGCATTATGCATTATTAAAGGAATTGAATATAAACAAGCTTTATTTATGTTATTTGTTGCAGGATTATTGTATTTATCTCGTGGTCGATTTTATCGAGAAAGTTATATTGTCACCTGGGGTCGTAGTATTTTAAATACTTTTATTATTTTTGTTATTTTATTCCTTTATATTGTCATTGGTTTATTCACCAATCCGTCGATTAAATATTCTATTCCAGAAAAATTGAAACCATTAGTGACGACAGATTCTACTGATTTATTGAAAAGTGCATTTATGGGCTTAATTGTCATCACCGTCGTTGTCATATTTGAAGTATCGTTACGTAGACTTACGCAGTTTAAAAAGATTTCATCTTTAGATTATGAAGAGGAAATCTTCCTCCATCTAAATAAATACGGGGGAAAGGAACTATCTCATCTAATCTTTCTCCATGACAAATATGTGTATTGGAATAAGAAAAAAACAGTATTATTTCCTTATCAAGTAGCTGCTGATAAGCTTGTTGTTCTTGGAGATTTAGTTGGAGAAAAGGAAGATTTTAAAATGGCTATTGAGGAATTTATCACATTTGCTGATTATTATGGGTATACTCCTGTTTTCTATGAGATTAGCGATCAATTTGTACCTTATTTACATGGCTATGGCTATAGCTTTTTTAAATTAGGGGAAGAAGGTTATATCGATTTATCAGAACTTAAACGCTCAAAAGAGTTCATTCTTAAAACAAATGAAATAAATGCTCTCTTCCAAAATGATGGGTATAAGTGTGAGATTATGCATCCGCCTTACTCTAGTGAAGTGATGAACCAGTTACGAAGTATTTCAGATGAATGGCTTGATAATCGAAAGGAGAGGGGCTTTTCGCTAGGGTACTTTAATGAGGATTATTTACAATATACGCCGCTTGCGGTATTAAAAAACGATAACTTTGAAATCGTGGCTTTCGCCAATTTAATTCCTTTATATGATGATGAACGCACTGTAACAATTGATCTTAATGCGCTCTAAAAGGGAAGGCTTACCAGATCAAGCAATGGACTTATTTTTCTTGAAAATTTTCTCGGCTTCTGAAAAACAGGGATTTGAACGTCTAAATGTTGGAATCACACCACTTTCACATGTGGGCGTATCACGATTTGCAGGCATCAATGAGAAAATTGCCGCACAAATCGTAGTAACTGGGCAGGATTATTATAATTTTAAAGATGTACAAAGCTTTAAAGAAAAGTTTGCGAATATCTGGCAACCAAAGTATCTTGCTTATCGCAAAAGAGTTACACTACCATTCACAATGCTACAAATCATGATGTTAATGGGTGACAACAAATATTCAACAATGAGAGAGAATGTAACAGAAGCAAAAAAATCAAGAAGAACCTAGAAATCTTAGGTTCTTTTTATTTTTAGTGCTATGTTAAACTGAAAATGGAATCTGAAAAGTTAATATATGTAAAAAAGTAATACTTTAACATGGAGCTTTTAGGTGTAGATATGAAATCTAAAAAGAGGTGTAGTAGATTGCAGGATGTCATTTTACGTTTACAAGATGTGAAAATGAGTTTTGGTAACAAACAAGTATTAAATGGTATTAATCTAACTGTAGGAAAAGGACAAATTATTGGCTACATTGGTCCAAATGGTGCAGGGAAAAGTACAACGGTGAAACTTATGCTAGGGTTAGTAGAAGGTTATGAAGGAACAATTGAAATATTTGGGCAAGATTTATCGATTGGTGATCATACATATAAGAAACGTATTGGTTATGTTCCAGAAACAGCTGAAGGGCTACGATCAGGCCTGACAGCGTGTGAATTTTTAACCTTTACTGGTGAAATGTATGGTTTAAGTCATAATGAAGCGAAAGAAAAGGCATTTAAACTATTAAAGGAATTTGGTTTAGAGCATTCATTCCATCAACGTTTATCTTCATTCTCGAAAGGGATGCGTCAAAAGGTATTAATCACATCTAGCTTACTTCACAATCCTGATTTGTTATTTTACGATGAACCATTAAGTGGTTTAGATGCAAATAGTGTCCTAATCGTGAAGGAGCTTTTAGCAAAGTTAGCGGAACATGGGAAGACAATTTTTTATTCATCTCATATTATGGAGGTCGTAGAGAAAATTAGTGACCGGATTGTACTATTAAATGGCGGGCAGGTAGTGGCGGATGGCACATTTAAAGAATTGCAAGAACAAAGTGAAGAGGGGACTTTAGAAGATATTTTCAATGAGATGACAGGATTTAATGAACAAGAGGCGATAGCAGAACGACTTGTTTCAATCGTAAAGGATGGTCATGCTGATGAAGGATTATAAATCTTTAAAGGCATTAGATTATTTTAGATGGGTTTTTGAACGGTTTAATATTGATTATGTTTCGATGCGTAAAATTTTACAGTTAAAGTTAACGATGGATACTCGTCGTACACATGCTATGTTTAATTCACAGCAGACGAAGAAGGAAAAGAACCAGTTTTTACATTCGCTTTGGATTTATGTAATTTATGGTGGAATAGGGATGACTTCTTTTCTATTTTTACCATCGCAGTATATGCTCCCTATGGGGATTATTTTTACGATATTGATGTTCATCGCTATGACGGCAATGGTTTCTGACTTTTCTGCGGTGCTTTTAGATTTACGGGATAAAAATATTCTACAGCCAAAGCCAATTAGTAATCGAACACTAAACGCTGCTAAAATCATGCATATCGTCATCTATTTGGCGATGCTTAATGGTGCATTAATTGCGGTACCCTCTCATTATTGGCATAATTCGCTTTGGACTTCTTTTTGGTCTGCTATTTATTGTAATGGCAGCATTACTAAGCTGTTTTATAGTGGTATTAACAGCATTGATCTATTTATTTATTTTACGTTTCTTTAGTGGCGAAAAATTAAAAGACGTGATCAACTATATTCAAATTATTTTAACCATAGTGATTATGGTTGGATATCAGTTTATGTCACGCTCCTTTGAACTGACTCAAGTTGTAGTAACCTACCATTTTGCATTGTGGCATATGCTTCTTCCACCACTTTGGTATTCTGCCTGTATGGAAATGATATTGCATCAAACCTATTCAGGAGAGTTGGTCTTTTTAAGTATATCTAAGTATTTTAATGCCTATATTATCTATTATTTTGTATATAAAATTAATGCCATCTTTTGAACGTAATTTATCGAAATTGTTAAGTGATTCTTCAAGACAAAAAGGAAACTTACATTTATGGTCGAGCCTATGGTCAAAAATCTTATGTAGAGATCCGCAAGAACGAGTGTTTTTTAATTTTGCGTCATTGATGATGAGTAAGGAACGTTCCTTTAAATTGAAGGCGTACCCTCAAGTCGGATTTGCATTAGTGATTCCATTTGTCTTTTTGTTTAATGCAACAAGCTCCTACACGATAAAGTCTATTCAGGAAAATGGTAGCGTTATGGTTTTATACTTTACAATGATCATGTTGCCTGCTTTGGTTCATCTGTTAAAATTCTCGGATAAATTTAAGGGTTCCTGGATATATCGAGTTGCTCCTGTTGCGGATGATAGAATTTTCTATCGTGCAACTTTAAAGGCATGTTATGTGAAGCTATTTTTACCGTTGTTTATTGTAGTGGGAAGTATATTTATATATATTTTTTCATGGAAAGCATTGCCCGACATCGGAATTATACTTCTAATTTCCATTTTTCTATTATGGATATCGTATGCTATGGGGAATAAAGAACATTTTCCTTTTTCAGCTTCTTTAGAGGCTACGCAAGAATCTAATACAATAAGATTATTAGTTTCAATGTTATTGTTAGGAATATTAGTGTTAATCCATGTAGGGTTAAGTCATATACATTATGGTTTAGCTGTTTATACCGTAGTGTTAATCGCAATAATCTATTGGGGTTGGCGAACCTCCTTTGGAAAAAGAAAAGTCAAGAATATTTAATTCTTGGCTTTTACTTAATTTTAATAGGATTTGGCTCTATATCAGGGTCTGGTTCAATCGGTTTAAAACCGAGAAGGTCATCTTTTGTAGATGAATTTTCTTGAACTTGTTTTAATTCGAGACGGAGTTTTTCAGTTTCTACTATATAATTTTTCTGTTTCAATTCTTCAAGTTTGATCTCATCTTTCAGTATTGAATGTTGAATTTGTAGACGTTTATTTTTATTCTTAATAATGGTTTCAATGATACTTGTTGCTAAAGCAAGAAAGACAATTATGACTATATATTGCATTACTAATCCCCCTCTCATAATCTTTAGAATATTACTAACTATATACAAAATTATAGACAAGAAAGTTTCAATTTAGTTGAAATTCTACTTCATCATCTTATGTGGGATTAAAAAGTTAGATGATTCTATGAGGAGAGCGCTCATAAAACCAGAAATAGAACGATACACATAATTCTTACTCCAATCATTTTGTTTAGAAAAGATTCTTTGGAAAAAGAAAAAGTTTTAGAGTATGATGAAAAGCAAATGCAATGAGGTGATAAAATGACAGTCGATGAACAAATCCTTAAATGGTTTGATTATTTTCATGAACATCCAGAAATCAGCTGGAAAGAACATGAAACAACAAAGAAAATAGCAAGTATTTTAGATGATCTACATATTTCCTATCGATTATTTGGTGATGTACCTGGACTAGTTGCTGAAATTGGTGAAGGTGACCAAATTGTAGCAGTACGTGCAGATATCGATGCGTTATGGCAAGAAGTAGATGGTGAGTGGAGAGCAAATCATTCCTGCGGTCATGATGGCAATATGTCGATGGTACTCGGTGCATTATTGCGCTTAAAAGATCAGCCATTAACACATAAAGTACGCTTTATCTTCCAACCAGCAGAAGAACTAGGAAATGGTGCGGTTGCTGCATTCGAACATGGTGCAGTAGACGGGGTTTCCTATCTATTTGGCGTCCATTTACGGCCAATTGAAGAATTGAAGTTAGGTGAAGTATCACCAGCTATTCATCATGGATCGGCTATTTTCCTTGAGGGGGAAGTGCATGGGACAGATGCTCATGGTGCCAGACCACATCAAGGGCAAAATTCGATTGATGTAGTGATGGCTATCCATCAAATGATTAAAAGTATCTATATTTCACCATTTGAAGCACACTCAGCAAAACTAACGAAAATTGTAGCGGATGGCGGAAGTATTAATATTATTCCGGGTGCTGCAAAATTTACGATGGACATACGTGCACAGAAAAATACAGTTCTAAAAGAGCTTCAAGGAAAAATTGAGCATGGCCTAAACTCAATCCAACAACAATTCAATATTGACCTGAGCTTTAAATGGGTTGACTTTACTCCTGGAGCTGAAGTATCAGACGAAGCAGCGAAAATGGCAGAACAAGCAATTATTGAAACTTTGGGTGAAGAACATCTGGCTCCGCATGTCATTACACCGGGCAGTGATGACTTCCACTTTTACACAGTAAAAAAACCAGAGTTGAAGGCAACAATGATTGGAATTGGTGCCAATCTAGCACCAGGATTACATCACCCCAAAATGACATTTAGTCATGAGGCATTGTTAGATGCTTCAAAAGTTTTGGCTGCAGTATTGACTAAAAAGCCAATTAAATAAACAAATTTAAACCATCTACCTTTGATTAGCTAGATGGTTTTTTATAAGCGGCTCTTATAATTTAAAATTTTTAATGATAAGTTGAAAAGTTTAGCTCGTATATTGCACGAGGTCGTCCTTGTTGATAGGACATCTCTTCTCCTACAACTTTGGCATAGCCATGTTCAACTAACTTTTTTAAAATACGTTCAGTAGTCCTTCTGGTAACCTGCAGATATTCTGCTAAATCAAGAGCAGTGAATTGTATGGATTTTCGAGATGTGCTAAATGCCATGATTTTCGAGATATTAAGTGGGCTTAATTTTGTTTCTTTTGCCATATGGAGTACATAGGGATCCTTTGTTTGTAATGCTAGCTTTGTCGTTTTCTCAGGAAATGGACCTTGTAATTCTTTGTTTTCATTCATGATGAAAATGGCATTCGATGTTGCAAATTCTAATGCTTTCCGTGCATTTTTTTGAGCCTCTACTATAGAACTACCATAACCAAATGTGAGCTTAATAGGATGTTCTGAAGAATCATTAAATAATTCTAATAAATTATGTTGAAAAGCATTTTGAATATGGCCAAATGTTGTAAACAACTCATAATGTTGATCATCAATTTTTTGATAGGATGCATGTGTAGCTGCTACAATTTGTTGTAATACCAGTTGATGGCTGTTCTTAGAATCATGAAATTGTAACATCCCAACAACTGCTTTTGCAGATTCAGACTTTGTCATTTTGGACAACGCTTTTGTTTGTTCTAAACGGTGGATAATGGAACTTTTAGAATCATGCATACGCATAGCTGGAATACCTTCTTTCGCAAGCGCATCGTATACACTATGGATACTTGTAATGACAAATTTGACTTTGCCTTCTTGCCATAATTGTTTATGATGTAGGAAGATCTCATCAAAAGGTTTTTCTATATGAATTTCTTGAACAAATGGTTGTCTCCCTTTATAAAGAATATCATTCATGACATTTAAGACATGTTGTGTATTCATCACATCAATGGAAATTTGGGACAGCTGTATAGTAGTATTTGCTAATACAGATAATATAGAAGTGGAGATGGCAAATTCATCTTGTTGTAAATATGTCCATGGAATAGGCCAATTCGCTAATAATGGCTTAGCATATAAATAAGGTAAAGTACCTGATAATAACAATACATCGCATGGCTTAACTTGTTTCATCAATTTAGGTGTTTCATCTGGTGACTTATAGATGTAAAATTCTAATTGGATATTCTCGACTTCTTGTGCAATACTTAATAAGCGGTCTCTAAATGCAAGGGAACTTATGACTGCGATTTTAGTAGACATTCGATCAATTCCTTTACTATTTTTTTAACATTAATAACGACTATTTAACGACAAATATATCAATTGAAAAACAATTTGTAAAGAAGTGAGTGGTAAATCATGAAAATAACTGAAGTGGAAATTTACGCAATAGAACTACCGTTAATTGAACCATTTATTATAAGTTACGACACATATAACACAATGCCTTCTATCATCGTGAAAATGACAACAGATGAAGGCACAATTGGTTATGGAGAAGCCGTGCCAGATGAACATGTAACTGGCGAAACATGGGAAAGCACATATGCCGTGTTAAAGAACCAATTAGCTCCTGCAATAATTGGCCAAAACCCAATGGAATTTGAGAAAATCCATGACATGATGAACAAAACAGTCTATCAAGTACCAGCTGCTAAAGCAGCAATTGATATTGCTTGTTTTGATCTTGCTGGTAAAAAGTTAAATGTCCCTGTTTATCAATTAATCGGTGGCCGATATCATGAAAAATTCCCCATTACGCATGTATTAAGTATTGGAACTCCTGAAAAAATGGCAAATGAAGCAGCTGAACGCGTAGCAATGGGGTATCGTTCATTTAAGATGAAAGTCGGTACAGAAGTCATGAAAGACGTAGAGCGAATCCAAGCTGTGCGAGAAAAAGTAGGAGAAGATATTGATATTCGCGTGGATGTCAACCAAGGATGGCATAATGCCTCTACCACTTTAAAAGGTTTACGTGCATTACGTAACGTCAATTTAGATTGGCTAGAACAACCGGTAGATGCAGATGATATTGATGCCATGGTCGAAGTTAAATCGAAAACAGATGTAACGTTAATGATTGATGAAGGATTACATGGTATAAAAGAAATGCGCGAAATTATTGCGAAACGTGCAGCAGACAAAGTGAATATTAAATTAATGAAATGTGGCGGTATTTATCCTGCGATGAAGTTAGCGAATATGGCGGAAATGGCTGGAATCGAATGCCAAGTTGGTTCGATGGTCGAATCTTCAATCGGTTCTGCAGCAGGTTTTCACGTGGCATTTTCTAAGAAAATTATAAAGAGTGTTGAACTAACGGGCCCACTTAAATTCTCAAAAGATGTTGGGAACCTGCACTATGATGTTCCATTTATTTGTTTAAATGAACGTCCAGGGCTAGGTATCGATGTTGATGAAGAGGTAATACAAGAACTTTGCCGTTTTTCATGCACAGTACGTTAGAAAGGATTTTTGCAGATGACATATATTGCACAAGGGAATCTTGGTGAAACACCCTATACAGTTAAGGTTTTAACAATGGAACAATTACCTCAACTAGAAAAATTACAAGCAGAAGTACTAGCAGCACTGCCAGATGAAAATACATTGCAACCTCTTAGTGAAGAAGAATTCACCTATATTTTAAATGGCCATGGCTTAATGATTGGCGTATATGTAGGAGAAGAATTGATCGCATTTAGAGCGTTACTTGAACCACCGATTGATGATGAACATTTAGGAAGAGATTGTGGAATCGCTGAAGAAGAATTACCGCGTGTACTTTATCAAGAAATTTCCAATGTATCACCGCGATATCGAGGCTATGGCTTACAGAAAAAAATGGCACAAATTATAATGGAACAAATCAATCTTAGTAAATATGATTATATTTGTTCAACTGTAAAACCATTGAATATTCCAAGCTTAAAAGACAAATTTTCTCAAGGTTTACTCGTCGCAGGACTAAAAGAAAAATACGGCAATAAACTACGCTATATTTTCTATAAAAAACTGAATGAAGTAAATCCTACTTTCACAGAAGTTCGAGCTTTGTTAATGTCCGATACAACAGGGCAACAACAATTATTAAAAGAAGGCTTTCTTGGAACAGATATGTTTGAACAGGATGGCAAATGGTTTGTTACTTATAGGAAATAATAAATTTGAGCGCAAGACAAAAGTGTATTTTAAACTTTTGCCTTGACCCTTTAAAGCTGAAAGTTTTACTGAAAAAAGATACAATTACAAAAAAGATATTGATTGGTGCTATCTAATAAGTAGTTAAGCCATCTTTAGACAGCCCAGTGAGGAGTAGAAATTTATGAATAAAACACCTGTAATTATAGACTGTGATCCAGGGATAGACGATGCAATGATGTTTACATTAGCCTTTTCTCGACCAGAACTTGATATTAAGCTTGTCACTACAGAAGCAGGAAATGTAACAACTGATAAAACTACCTATAATGCATTAAGCTTTTTAACATATATAGGACAAGATGTAGAAGTAGCCCGTGGTTTGAATCAACCTATTTTCCGTGCTCAAGAAATAGCAGATTATGTTCATGGTGAGGGTGGACTAGGCAATGTAAAGTGGGCGGACCCTATTCTAAAAGAAAGTAAACGTCCAGCAATTACAGCAATGTGCGAGATATTACTTGAAAGTGAAGAGCCCGTAATTATTATTGCAACAGGTCCTTTAACAAATATTGGTGCGTTATTACTTGCTCATCCAGAAGTAAAAGATAAGATTAAATTGATCTCTTGGATGGGTGGAGCAGCTGTTGGAGGCAATACTGTCTACAACTGCTGAATTCAATGCTTATGTGGACCCACATGCAGCAGAACTTGTCTTCCGCTCAGGCGTACCAATTATTATGAGCGGCCTTGATGTAACACATAAAGCGTATATTACGCGAGAAGAGATGGAAGGACTTCGTTTACAAGGCACACCTTTTGCAGAAAAGTGCGCAGATATGATGAAATTCTATACATTTACTCAATCACAAACACCATTCCATGCACCTCATTATGAAGAACAAATTCGTGTACATGATGTTTGTGCTGTTGCAGCATTAGTAACTCCACAAATTTTTAAAGGTGACGACTATTATGTAGAAATCGAATTAGATGGCCGCCTCACACAAGGTGCAACTATTGTAGACTACATGCACAAAACGGGAAAAACGCCTAATGCAAAAGTTTTGCATAGTGTAGATCGTGAAGGCTTTGTCAAACTATTCTTTGAAGCATGCGAAACCATTGGACAACAGTTAGTTGAGGGAAAATAGAAGTTAAAAAAGAGTGGCTTATTGCTACTCTTTTTTAACTTATTCAGAACGAGCATAGGAAGAACCCTAGAAATTGGAAGGTAACAATCTCATAAAAAAGACAACAATCTCATCCAAAAGAGCAACAATCATCCCAAAAAAGGCAACAAAAATCAGACCAACAAATTCCTCCCAATTCTGCACCAAAAAAAAGAAGACCCATCACTCAAAAGGAGTAATGAGTCTTCCTTAAATATTATATTTGTTAATTCCTACGACCATCTACCATCATATTTGGCATCTTTGGCTTCGTTCTCTAAATCTTTAGTTTGTGCCACCATGGGTATTGAATCGACAGTGTGCATATCTTCATGTAAATCATATATGCTAATATTTTCTGAATCTAACATATCTGGACGATCCATAGGGTCCATATCCACGAATTTCTTTTTATCCTTTGGTAATGAGTCCTTATTCATCGTATCACACTCCTTGTTTAAAGGTAGTGTGCTCAAAGCCTTTTATATTATGCACCAATTGCTGTTTGGATTAGAAGATAAATATTTAAGCAGACTACAATTGCTGCGACAATCCATCCCAATACAGTTGTTATCTTATGATTAACAAGCCCACCCATAATCTTCTTATTACTTGTGAACATGATCAATGGGATTAATGCAAAGGCAATCCCAAAGGATAGGATAACTTGACTCCATACAAGTGCTTTTGTTGCGTTGGCACCAAATGCAATGATTAAAAGTGGAGGAACCATTGTAATGGCTCTTCGAAGGTAGATTGGGATATGTTTGTTTATAAATCCTTGCATTACAACGTCCCCAGATAGAGTACCAACAGAAGAGCTTGCCAAACCTGCGATTAAAAGCCCTAAACCAAACGAAATAGATGCCATAGGTCCAACCATATTACCTAATGAATGAAAAGCTACATCTAAATCTTCTACATTCATCCCTTTTGTATGAAATACTGCAGCAGCGATGATTAACATGCTCATATTGATCGCCCCTGCAATAATCATCGCAATCAAAATATCGATGAATTCAAATTTGAAAATTTTCCGTTTTTCTTCCTCGTTGCGACCTACAACACGATGTTGAGTTAATGACGAGTGCAAATAAATGGCATGTGGCATTACAGTAGCTCCTAAAATCCCAGTTGCAAGTAAAACAGAATTTACACCATCAAAGTGTGGTATAAATCCTCCAGCAATGGCGCTAGCATCAGGATGTGCTAAAAAGGTTTGTAATGCGAAAGCTAAAACAACCATTATGACCATAGCAGATATTCCTGCTTCAAATGCACGTACACCGCGTCGTTGAAGTTCTAAAATGGCAAATGAACCAACAGCTGTAATAAGTGCAGCAGGTAGCATAGGGATATTAAACAATAAATACATACCTAGCGCTGCACCAATAAACTCTGCTAAGTCTGTCGCCATGATGACGAGCTCTGCTTGAATCCAAAGTAGAATCGATGTTTTTTTAGAAAAGTTTTCTCGTGCAACTTCAGGTAAGTTTTTACCTGTTGCAATCCCAAGTTTTGCAGATAATGATTGAATTAATACCGCCATTAAATTTGAAAAAGCAATAACCCATAACAACAAATAACCATATTCAGAACCTGCCGTAATATTCGTAGCAAAGTTTCCTGGATCTATATAAGCAACAGCTGCAATAAAAGCGGGGCCTAAGAAAGGAAGGATGCTCTTAATCCCATGTGCTTTGCCAGTTAGAACATCGTCAGCAGTTGTGCGATTAAACTTAGAGCGTATAGAGTGTTCAATTTGTTTACTCATTATTTTCCTCCATTCCCAAAAGTGTTGTATCCGAAATAATGTTTCCTAAAGGAAAGTTTTGTTATGAGTATTCTACTGCAATTACTGAAAAATGTAAAGGCAATAAGCCCACATTTTAGTGTTTTTATTTTTTACTAAAATAGGCATTCGTACACACTTATTGGGGAACATTAGAAATGTGTAATTTACTTCAATGGACAAAATCCACACTGCATCCATCCGGGGATATCCTTCGAAAAGCAACATGTTTTTCGAACTGGAATATGGATAAGCTTGGAGGGATGCTCACCGCCAGTATAGCTTTTAAAATAGGAATGCTTTGCAAAAGAAGACCATAAAGAGTCATCTTCTAATAACCTAATATCGATTTGCGCTTGATCGCATGTTCCAGGATTTGATAGTAAAACATGTAGATGCCATAACATATAGCCAAAGACATTTTCCCACATTAGTTTGGGTGAAATCGATGTAATTTTGCGCAGCTGAACGAAAATTGTATGACATTCATTTAATATTTTTTTAAAAGTTTCTTCACGTTCATCTTCGTCAATCCATTGCCAATCTGAAGAAGATGTAAACATACATAGAGCCTTGTTGCCAAATTCCTCTTTGATTCCAAACTTTAAATGATCTATTGGTCCATCCCAAACCTCGTCATACATTGTGAGCATATAAAATTGCATAGCGATGAACATGCCATAACGACGTGTAAAATACGATAATGCAATCGTGTCAGATTCAACTTGGCTGATTGTCTTAATAAGCGTTAGAAAATCGGGCAAGAACTCATCGCGATGTAATTGTTTTAGGTTAAAGATAGTATTAGCGGAATCATCTATATAGATACTGTAGGATTGTAGTTGTTGTAATTGATCTCTAGATAAAGAACTCATCGAATCACCCCTTGTATATTAATATACATTAAACGTGAATCTTCTAAAAATAATGAATAGAAGTATTGACTTTTTAATCGATAATGATTATCATTGTCATATAGAGAAATGAAACTCCTCTTGAATTGCAAGTAGGGCAGGATTCAATAATTAGCTACTTTTCTCAAAAACTTAGCTAATCAATAATAATATTCCTAAACCCCCCTCAAAAGCTTAGGAATATATAGACAAGACTTTAGCGATAAGATTTCAATCTTATCGTTTTTGTTTTTACAAAAAAATGCCCGAAAAGTTGTTTTGGGCTTTTCGGGCATTTTATTCTGTTATTCTTCAATTCTATCAATTACTGTAGCATGCATAATAACATTACTCTTTTTCTTTAATAGCATGGTGTGATAGCTATGTAGTGACATTCCGATAATAATAACAGCAATTCCAACAAGGGCAAGTGGTGCAGGTAGTGGAACCCCTAAGAGTAACATTTCTCCTAAAATGACAAACAAGATTTCTGCGGACTGTGTTGCTTCTACAGCAGCAAGTTTACCTTGATCATTTCGTACTCGATCTGTTGCTACAAAGAATAGCACAGTAGCAATGACTCCAGAGCTAATACCGACAATTAATGATTGAATCAATTGACTATCCGATGGAAGCCCAACCGTTATTAGGGCATATGTAGCCAGCACAATCCAGCCAGGCATTGAGGCAATGGTCATACCAAGTACTCTTTGGAATGTATCTAAGCGTCCATCGCATACTTCCATCATTTTGCGATTTCCAAGTGGATACGCAAATGCCGCTATGATGACTGGCAATATACCTAGTAACAAACTTTCTACTGATATATTATTTGCACTTGGCATCTGTATTAAAATAATGCCAACTAAAATAATGCTAGAAATGAGTAAAGATATAAGCGGTATTTTTTGACGAACCGCATGGCCATCAACATATTGTACAAAGAAGGGTGCTAGCAATACACCTGCGACAATTGTAAATTGCCAAGTTCCTGATACAAGCCAACCTGGTCCATATGCAGCTGCAAATGTAAGAGGTGCATAAAAGAACACAAAGCCTACGAAACTCCAAAGTAGCCAAGCTTTAGGCTTTGACTTAATCTCACCTTTTACAGCAGAAAGACCTTTACGTGATGCAACGATGATTAGTAAAAAGGGAAGCATGAAGAAATAGCGCAATGAGGAACTCCATAACCAGCTTCCACCTTCTAATTCCATTGAGTGATTCAAAATAAAGGTAACAGCAAAAAATAGTGATGCCAAAATACCGAGTGCTATTTCTTTCAAAATGTCACCTACTTATTTGTACCATTTACGCTTTTTGCTCAAACAATTTAACGATTTCTATAATTACTTCTGTAGCTTTTACCATTGTTTCAGCAGAAACATATTCATATTTACCATGCATATTTTCGCCACCAGCGAAGATATTAGGCGTTGGAAGTCCCATGTATGATAATTGAGATCCATCAGTACCGCCACGGATTGGTAATATTAATGGTTTAATATCTAAATTTTCCATTGCTGTTTGTGCAATGTCAACAATTTCTTTTACAGGTAGGATTTTTTCTGCCATATTGTAATATTGGTCTGAAAGGTCTACTGTAATTGCATCTTCACCGAATTCTGCTTTAATCGCTTTTTCAGCTTCTTTAAATAGAGATTTTTTGGCTTCGAATGCTTCACGATCATGGTCACGAATAATGTATGAAAGGGTAGTGTTTTCAATTGTGCCATTGAAATACATAAGGTGAATGAAACCTTCATGATCTTGTGTTAATTCTGGAACAGCTACTTTTGGCATCATTTCTTGGAATTTAATAGCCATTGTTATAGAGTTGACCATTTTACCTTTCGCAGATCCTGGATGAACGTTTGTACCGCGAGTTGTTACTTTAGCGGCGCAAGCATTGAAGCTTTCATATTGAAGCTCGCCAAGTGGGCCACCATCCATTGTATATGCGTAATCAGCATTGAAACGATCAACATCAAATTTATGTGGACCACGGCCAATTTCTTCATCAGGAGTAAACCCTACACGAATTTTACCGTGTTTTACATCTGGATGTTGAATCAAGTATTCCATTGCAGTCATAATTTCAACGATCCCTGCTTTATCATCAGCACCAAGCAATGTTGTACCGTCTGTTGTGATTAATGTTTGACCAACATAGTTGGCTAATTCAGGTGAGTTCTTTGGTGATAAGACAACATCAGCATTCAGTTGAAGATCTCCACCATTATAGTGATCATGGCGTTGTGGCTTCACATTTGTACCTGTATAGTCAGTAGCAGTATCGACATGAGCTAAAAAGCCGATTGTTGGCAATTCTTTATCCGTGTTTGCAGGTAATGTGGCAAATAAATAACCATTTTCATCGACTGAAACTTCTTCCATTCCGATTTCTTTTAGTTCAGTTTCTAATACACGAAGTAAATCCCATTGCTTTTCTGTAGAAGGTGTTGTTTGGCTTTCTTCATTAGATTGAGTATCAATTTTAGCGTAACGAACTAATCGTTCGATGACAGTTTCTTTCATATTTTGCGAATCCTCCTTAAATTTAAACCATTGTCATAATTCTAACACTTTCCTTCGGGATACGGAATATTTTAGCGTGCGCATGGAAAAGAAAAGTTGGCTGCAATAATCAAGTAGTCATAACGAATTTTAATTACGATAGGATAGGTGTTGAAAATTTGTTTATACAATTTGACACAAAATGCGATTGCTCTAAGAATGGTCATTTATTTTCACCTTAAAAAATGCGACAATATAGCAGATATGACACGTAATCTTTCTTTACTTTACAATTTATACCCAATATATTTCGAAACAATCATTCATAATCAAAAATAAACGAAACTTTAAAGTTTTAGAGTCGTATCTTAAATATGAGAAAGGATGAGTAAATATGACAACGACTTTTATCATGTCAGCGGTTATTGCAATTGTAGCGGCCTTTTTAATCGTACCGTTAGCTAGCAAAACCCCTGATGGTGATTTTAAGACAAAATTTAAGTTGCAATTTGTTGTTGCTATTTTTATCTTAGTAGTAATCATTGCAGCAGTTGGCTTTTATATAACAAATGTTGACCAAAACTGGTCGATATTATGGCCAACACTTCTTGTGATTTCAATTATTGGTGCACTATTATCTAGTGGAATTGAAAGAAAGATTAAAGGAATCATAGCTTTAGCAAGTTTAGTGTTTGGTGTTTATCTTTTATCCGCTCCACTTTTTAATGCAAATCAAAAATACCAATCTGCTGAGATGACAAAAAAGGTTGAGTTAAAGGCATTTGATGACACCAAAACTCCCGCAAGCGTGCCACCAAAATTTGCTCGCAATAAAATGAAAAAGGCATTTAGCCAAGTACCAAATACAAGTTACTATGAATTAGGCAATCTACAAATTCAAAAAGTAAAAGGTGAATACGTTTATATTGCACCTGTTGAATTCTCTGATTTCTTCAAGTGGCTGAAAGGGAAAGAATCCCCTGGATATTTGATGATGAGTGCTACCAATTCATCAGACAATCCAAAGTTTGTTAGTTCACCGATGGTGTATACAACCTCAGCTTATTTAAATAACAATGTTGAGCGTCATATGCGATTAGCAAATACGAAGGAAATCTTTTATGGTGATGCACAATTAGAGGTGAATGATGAGGGAAAACCTTACTATATCCGTACTTATGGAAAATTTATCTCTGGACGTAACGGCTTTGATCCAAAAGGAATCGTCATGATTGATGCAAAAACAGGAGATTCCAAAACATATCAATTAAAAGATGTACCTGAATTTATCGATGGTGCAATTTCACCAGAAGCTGTAAGTCGCCAAAATGAATATTTTGGTAAATACGTCCATGGATATTGGAATAGTATTTTCGGTAAAAAAGATGTGAAATTACCTTCAGATGAAGGAACAGAGGCAAATGTTAGCCCAGTGTTTGATGAAAATGGAATCATGTATTACTTTACAGATTTCACAAGTCCTAAAAAAGGCGTGGACTCTATGCTTGGGTATTCTTTGACAAATGCACGTACAGGTCAAGCTACGTACTATTCAGGGAATAAAGAAGAAGCATATATGGATTCACAAGGTGCTATTCAAATTATCGAAAAGAAATTCATCGAGAAAAAGTGGCAAGCTTCTATGCCAATCATTTATAACTTCTATGGTGAAGCAAGTTGGTTAGTTCCGGTGCTTGACTCGAATGGTTTCTTACAAAATTATTCAATCGTATCTGCTGCAAGCCCAGAGCTTTCTGTTTTTGCTGCAACTCCGAATGAAGCATTAAGACAATATAAAACCATCATTAACCGTTCGAAGAGTAGCTCTTTAAATAGTAGTTCTTCAAATGAAGAAAAAACGGCAACAGGTAAAGTTGTTCGTGTTTATAAAGAAAAGAGTGGTGATTTCACTACAATTTCTTTCTTATTAGATAACAAAGAAAATTATATTGTCAGCTCAGAATCAGCTCCTCTTGCAGTTTATTTAAAAGAGGGAGACCAAGTAGAAGTAAAATATTTGAATTCAAACGATATCTTTTTACCTGTTAAAGAGATGACGATTGCAGGTATTGAAAAGAAAAGTGATCTTTGTAGTTAGAGTTTAATGAAGTAAAAGCAAGATTGTCTTGCCCGCAAATCAAAAAGAGCCTCGAAAAGATGAAACACTTTTCGGGGCTCTTTATTGTAGAATAGATACTTAAATTGTGTAAACGCTAGGCTACTTAATTTTATTTCCAAGTAAATCCTTTGCTTGCTAAGAATTCTTTCATAAATGGTCGGCGTTGTTCAATTAGATAATCTGCCATTTGTTTTGTCCAATTGGCTGTTTTCTTATTAGATGAACGATTTTCATAGTATTTTTCTAAGAGTGCATCGTATTCATCTAATAATTGGTCGTACTTTTCTGTGTTATAGCTATTTTCGTGCAAAACAGCATCTAAAGGAAGACGAGGTTTTGTTTCGTTACGTTTTGTTGGTGTACCAATTGTCATAGCGAATAGAGGGAAAACATAATCAGGTAAATCGAATAGTGCACTAATTTCCGCTGGTTTGTTGCGAGCACCACCGATATAGCAAATACCATATCCTTCAGCTTCTGCAGCAACAACAAAGTTTTGTGCGAATAGGGCAACGTCTGCAACACCAGCTAAAAGGTTTTCTGCTGAATCAGCAACAATTTCTACGCCTTGTTTTTTACCTGCAGCTTGAAGACGTTTAAAATCTACACAAAATAAGAAAGCGGCTCCTGCTGTTTGAAATTGAAATGCATTATTGGATAGTTCACCAAGCTTTTGTTGCTTTATCTTCATCAGATACCCAGATGACACTATATGCTTGGATAAAATGTGACGTTGCTGCCATTTGAGCAGTTTCAACTAAATCTCTTACAACTTCTTTTGGGATTTTTTCACCTGTATATTTTCGAACAGATGTATGACTGCGTAATAATTCTTTAACCATCATTGAATGTCAGCTCCTTATATATGTAAGTATCATCTCTACTATACGAGATTTTACTGAAAATTGCATCTCTTCTTATTTTTCTATTTAAAAAATTCAGAAAAATATTGACTATTATCCTAGTAATCTACTATACTTACTACAATTAGATGGAACAAAAACCAAATAACCTTTATCAAGAGCGGCGGAGGGATAGGCCCTGCGATGCCCAGCAACCAGTAAGAGATTGTTTACCACGGTGCTAATTCCTACAGGTTCTTATCGAATCTGAGAGATAAGGGGAGGATAATGCTAATTAAACCCTCTTCTTACGTGAAGAAGGGTTTTTCTTTTTATAAAAACCCTTTTACACACCTCCGTTTTCCATCTATCACATTTAAATTTTAGGAGGAATAATCATGACAGAATTACGTAAAGAGACTTTAGCAGTACACGGTGGTCAAACACCTGATCCAACAACAGGAGCAATTGCCGTTCCTGTGTATCGCACAACAGCATACAAATTCAGAAATTCTGAACACGCACGTAAATTATTTGCACTTGAAGAACCAGGTAATATCTATTCTCGTATTATGAATCCAACTGTAGATGTATTTGAAAAACGTATCGCATTGCTAGAAGGAGGTACAGCAGCAGTTGCCCTTTCTTCAGGTATGGCAGCTATTGCATTTTCAATTTTAAATATTGCTCGTGCAGGCGATCATATTGTTTCAGCAGCTAGTATTTATGGTGGTACTTACAATCTATTTGCAAATACATTACCTCGCTATGGCATTACAACAACATTTGTTGATGAAAAAAATAATGCAGAATTCGAAGCGGCAATCAATGAAAATACAAAAGCGATTTATGCTGAAACAATTGGTAACCCAAGTCTTTCAATTGTAGATATTGAAGCGTTAGCTGAAATCGCACACAAACACGAAATTCCTTTAATTATTGATAATACATTTGCTTCACCTGTAGGTTGCAATCCAATCGAATTTGGTGCAGATATCGTTGTTCATTCTGCAACGAAATGGATTGGTGGTCACGGTACAACAATCGCTGGTGTAGTAGTGGATGCCGGTAAATTTGATTGGACTCGTGGAAAATTCCCTGATTATACAGAACCAGATGAATCTTATCATGGTTTACGCTATGGTATTGATACAGCAGATGCAGCTTTTGCCACTCGTTTACGTGTCCAATTACTACGTGACTTTGGCCCAACACTTAGCCCAGATGCAGCATTCAATTTACTACAAGGATTAGAAACACTACATTTACGTGTTCCATATCATAATGAAAATGCACGCAAGGTAGCAGAATATCTTCAATCTAATGACCAAGTTGAATGGGTACATTACAATGGATTTGATGACAGCGAATTTGCTCCACTTGCGAAAAAATACTTAAAAAATGGTTACGGCTCTGTACTTACATTTGGTATTAAAGGTGGCCGAGATGCGGGTCGTCAGTTAATCGACAATATTGAATTATTCTGCCATGTAGCAAATGTTGGGGATGCACGTTCATTAATCATCCACCCAGCTTCTACAACACACCAACAATTGAATCCAGAAGAACTTAAAAAAGCAGGTGTTCCAGAAGAATTAGTACGTCTATCCATTGGTTTAGAAGCACCAGAAGATATTATCAATGCATTAGAAGCAGCGTTTGCAAAAGTAAACACAAAGGCAACTACAAAATAATAGAAATTAGTTCGCTTTAAACCATATGAAAGAGTGACGCTTTTATGGCGGTCACTCTTTTCTTTTCATAAGTGTATCGGAAAAGTTTTTAATTTTTAATTAGTCTAAAAATTCATTCAAATCAACGATGTAAGCGCTTTTTATGACCTCCCTAGAAAAAACATTTGTCCTTCTGAGAAAGATTTTCCTTGTAATCTGTCCGTAGGTAGTCTAAAATCATCAATAAGTAAAATTATTCAGTTTATTTAATGGCGCAATAATTTAGTTTACGGTATCAGGATGCTGTCATCATGCACTTAAAAATAATACATCCGTGGATATGATGAATTGAAAAAATGCAATTCTACAATATAAGAAAGAAAAAATTTGGAGGCGAGAAATATGACAGCAGTGAAGGTGGCAATTTTAGGTTTTGGAACAGTTGGCCAAGGTATTCTTCGTATTGTCAAAGAGAAGCGTGAACACTTTAAAAACACTTTAGGTGTGGATATCGAAATCGCTAAAATTCTCGTAAATAATATGAACAAACCACGTCCACATGTACCAAAAGAATTACTAACAGACAATTTTGAAGATATTTTAGCAATCCCAAACTTAGAGGTTGTGTTTGAAGCAATCGTTGGGGAAGAACCAGCATATAACTATTTATCCCAAGCAATAGAAAAAGGTTGTAACATTATTACAGCGAACAAAGTGATGTTCTCAAAATACGGTTTAGCTTTACAAGAAAAAGCGAAACAATTTGGCGTGCAAGTGGGCTTTGAAGCGACAGTTGCTGGTGGGGTACCAGTTATCAAAACAATGCAAAACATTCTACGTGTAAACGAAGTTAGCCATATTCAAGGAATCTTAAATGGTACTTCCAACTATATCCTAACGCAAATGCGCAGCGAAGGTATGCCATTTGATGAAGCACTAAAAGATGCACAAAAATTAGGCTATGCAGAAGCAGATCCATATAATGATATTTCTGGTCAAGATCCATTCCGTAAGCTTATGATTTTAAGTGCATTAGCATTTGGAGAACAACCAAATTGGGAAGATGTTGATGTAGTTGGAATCAATGGAATTACTGCGGAACAAGTAGAAGATGCCAAGGCAAAAGGATTACGCTATCGCCATATTGCTGATGTACGAAAAGATGAAGCAACTGGTAAAATCATCGCTACAGTAGGTCCGCAATTAATGGGGCCAGAACATCCTTTATATTCTATTGAAGGAGTGAACAACGCAATCGCCCTTGATACAAACTATATCGGTACACTTACACTTGTTGGACCAGGTGCAGGCATGTTCCCAACAGCTAGTGTAATGGTGGAAGACTATGCAGACATGTTAGTAAAAGCACCTGCAGCCGTATCAATTTGAGGCTTCAAGCATTCATAAGAAATGCATTACCTATACTTAACATTGAGTCAAAGTTATCATTCTGCCTTCATTTTAACGAATCGTAGTGGGTTGCTAATAATGCCTTAAAATAAAGTGAACAAATTAGCACCCCTCCTAGAATAAAACCCAGACCCTTATAAAGTGATGCCTACATTGCTTATCTTTCTTAAAAACATAAATTAGCGCTTTTCTGGGGTTATAGATGGTACATAAAAAAATAAAAGAGCAAAATTGCTGTAATCCAGTAAGAGGCCTACCAAAAGTAAGTACTTTCGGTAGGCCTCTTATTTTTAGTCTTCATCTTTAATATCAATATCTTCAGGAATCGGTGTGTTTTTCCATATTTCAATTTCTTCTTTTATTCTTTCAAGCTGCTCGTAGTATCGATCGAATTGATCACTACTAATCAATAATTGTTTTCCATCATGAACTGCACGAATGCGGCCTTCTAAAACGTAACGCATCACTTGATGTTCTGGCATTGAGATATCCTTCGCAGTATCCGCAATGGTTTTGTACATAGCGTTTGGCCCCCTTTTGCATCATTATAATTGAAGAAAAGTATATCCTCAAGCTTACAGAAAATATGGTATATTTTAGTAAGTGTTGGGGGATTTTTATTTTGCACGTAAAAATGAAGGGGAGAGAGGCGTGAATTTTTTACCTTATATTCTTGTGTTGTTAGCTGCCATTCTTTGGGGAACGGTTGGTACAACACAAACATTCTTGACAGAAGGAATTCAAGTCATTAACAGTAGCAACGATGCGCTCATTAATTGGTGGTGGCATGCTATTATTAATAGCAATTTTCCTAAAGAAAATTCAATTTCATCATTGGTCTTGGAAATATACGCTTTATGCAGCAATATCTATGGCGCTCTTCCAACCATTATTCTTTACATCTGTTCGTTTGACAGGGGTAGCAATTGGTACGGTTGTCACAATTGGTAGCTCGCCTGTATTTGCAGGATTGATTGAATGGCTGTTTTACAAAAAAAGACCTACTTCCACATGGGGAGTGGCAACGATTCTTGCGATTGTTGGTTGTGTTCTTCTTTTTGTGAATAAAGGTCAAGCAACTGTGAATCCAATAGGCATTACGCTCGCATTATGTGCAGGAATTGCTTTTGCAACTTATACACATGTGAGTAAGTCACTAATGGAAAAAGAAGAAGCATTGCCAGCAGTTGCGATGACATTCACAATCTGTGGATTAATCCTATTGCCTATTGCATTAGTCTTAGGACTTAATTGGGTTACAACCCCAGTAAACTGGACACCTCTGTTATTTATGGGTGTTTTCGGAACAAGTATTGCCTATGTACTCTTCTTATCAGGCTTACAAAAAATCCCCTCATCATCCGCCGTTACCTTATCCCTAGGTGAACCATTAACGGCGGCATTACTAGGGGTTTTCATAGTAGGAGAATATTTAAGTATCACGTCATGGATTGGCGTAGCCATGTTGCTAGGTGGAATATTCGTCATAACATTTAGTGGACAAAGAAAAAATAATCCACAATTAGAGCCACGAGTCGAATAACTCTGTGGAAAAACTGTTTTAATAGTCGATTAAGACATTAAAACAGTTTTTTTGTGGATAACTTTTTGGTGAAGAATTACTGAATGTTACTCAGATGGTGGTCCCACAAAAATTCTTAAGAAATTCTTCATTTTTATCCTCATTACTTTTTAAGATTTAATCTGTAAAATGATACCCATAAGAAAAAAACGAAAGGAGTGTAAAAAGTGTCACCATATACGATTTTAGTGACAGATGATGATCAAGAAATTCGAGATGGCATCGAAATCTATTTAAAAAATGAAGGATACAACGTTCTAAAAGCAGCAAATGGCGTGGAAGCTCTCGAACAATTAATGGAACACGAAGTACATTTAATCATTTTAGATATTATGATGCCGGAACTAGATGGCATTCAAACGACATTTAAAATAAGAGAAGAACGTAACATTCCTATTATAATGTTGAGCGCCAAAGTAGAGGATTCCGATAAAATCCATGGACTATCGGTAGGTGCAGATGATTATGTAACGAAGCCCTTCCATCCTTTAGAGTTAATGGCTCGCGTGAAATCACAGTTACGTCGTTATGTAAAATTAGGGACATACAATGAGCAACAGGGAAAAGTGACAGTTGGTGGATTATCTTTAGATCCGCGATGCAAAGACCATATTTTTAGACGGAGAACCAATTAAATTAACGAAAATTGAATATAACATAACAGAGCTGTTATTAACAAATGCGGGAAGAGTATTTTCTATTTCAGAAATCTATGAGCGCGTGTGGAATGAACAAGCCTATAATGCGGATAATATCGTGGCCGTACATATAAGGAAAATTCGTGAAAAAATAGAGGTGGATCCGAAAAATCCAAGATACTTAAAGGTGGTGTGGGGAATTGGCTACAAAATTGAAAAAGCATAGTGCATTTATATGGTCAATTATCGCCCTCATTCTAGCATTTTGTAGTTTACTCTATTGCTTAAGTTTTATATTTCATGTGATGGATTTTAGCTATGTTGAGTCATTTGCAAAACTAACACGTACGATTGGGGGAGTGTAGCATGAGGAAATCTAAAAACACTATATTACTTTCCTTAATCTGTATGATTTTGATTGGAGGTTTTACACTTTTAGAGCATGGCAATCAGTATTTTATGAAGAATTTTTTTAAGAACGGATTCTTTTCAATCGCAATATCTATGATTTTATCGACCAATTAGGACCCCTTGTACTGAACCCTCCGAATAAAAAATTGGCAGAAGATCAGTATCCGTGTAACAAACTCTGAAATAGAGGCGTACCGAAATTATTATGGTAGTTTGAGTGATCAAATTGCAAATATCAATGAACAGTATAAAGATAAAATTAATGAAGCAAAAACTTCGAAAGCAATATCTGTGGAAAAAGCCTTGATCAATGAACGAGATAAAAAGATAAAAGATATTACAAAGAATTTTGAAGATGACAGTTATGTATTTGAAAAAATTATGAAGATAAAGCAAGCAGAAATAGAGCGGTATGAAAAAGATAGATGAGGAAGGAAGGCAAGAATTCCTTCATAACTATAATTATTTTTCCTATGAATTAACCGATTTACAAACAAATCAAACGTTTACTTCAAAGAATTATTTACAAGGTGAATGCTGTTTACGACGCATAAATATCATAAAAATCAAAATGTGTTGGGCACTTCTACTCTTGATGACTCCTATAGTACAGGAAGAATAGTGGTGTTTCAATAAATATAGCAGATATAGTACCGAATGTGTGGCATGAATATACAGGAGAAATTCGTATTTCAAAGTCAGCTTTCATGAATTCGGACCTGTATCAAGAATATAAAGCATTTAAATATCACCAAATTTTATTATCATTCATTTGGGCTTTAAGTTTATTTTCAATTATTGCATTATTTTTCATGAGACCTTTGAAATTAGAAGTGAAAAAGGAAAATACAATACTACGCACTATACAAAAATGGCCAATTGATGTACGAATAATATGTCTACTTCGTTACTGGCTTGTGGTATCATCATTGATTTATTTATCTTATCGGATCATCTAACATATGCAAGTTTTACGAATATATTTTCATTTTTAGCTATTCTAATAGTTGGCATTCTGGTTCTCTATTTTTTAGTTTGGTTTATTTTGATGCAATTGCTACTCTTAATTGAATGATATGAATTCTGAAGAAAAACGTATTAGCATGCATATAAAAAATCAGTTTGTTTACGCATTGTTCAAAGATCTTCAGCATTTATTTTTATCAATGAGTATTGGACTGCAATCAGTGGCACTACTAGTCATTATATTTTTAGCTGGAATTGGAGTGGTAGGAGCGTTTATAGATGGTCGATTATTGCTTATTTATCTATTCTTATTCACTGTTGTAGCACTTCCTACAATTATTATTTTCTTACGCCGTATGGGCTATCTAAATAGCATCATGAAGCAAACAGAAGATATGGCAAAAGGGCGTTTAAATAGCGAGATTGCGGTACGGGGTAAATCTGTACTGGCCAAGCATGCTGCATAATTTAAATCGATTGCGAGAAGGCGTTCGCATTTCATTAACGGAGCAGGCGAAAAGTGAACGGTTGAAAACAGAGCTCATTACCAATGTGAGTCACGATTTACGAACACCTCTTACGTCAATTATTACGTATACGGATCTATTAAAAAATCCAGATCTAACAGAGGATGAGCGAAATAGTTATGTGGAAATTTTAGATAAAAAATCACAACGTCTTAAAACGCTGATTGAAGATTTGTTTGAAGTGTCTAAAATGGCTTCTGGCAATATCGAATTGCAAAAACAAAAAGTCAATTTAAATCAATTGTTGCAACAAGCATTAGGGGAACAAGAAGATAATATGGAGAAAGCCACATATGGATTTCCGTATCCAAATAACAGATGAACCATTAATGGCTTATGTAGACGGTCAGAAATGGTGGCGTGTACTAGATAATCTCATTAATAATGCATTGAAATATACATTAGAAGGGACACGTGTCTATATCTCATTAGATCGAGTGGGCGATCAGGCACAATTTGTGATTAAAAATATCGCAAAATACGAGCTTGGTGATCAAAAGGTAGATGAGTTATTTGAACGCTTTAAACGAGCAGATGCCTCTCGCCATACAGATGGATCAGGACTCGGCCTTGCCATTGCGCAGTCCATTGTAGACTTGCATGATGGGACAATGGATATTTCTGTAGATGGTGATTTGTTTAAGGTAATTGTGAATGTACCGATTGTTCATTAAACGAACATATGCTAATAAACTGATACTAACCCCCTAGGCTTTGACAAATAGAGTCTTGCTTAGGGGGTTTTATAATAACTATTAAACAATGCCTTATACTAAGACAAATCTTCCCACTCCTGAATATTTTGAATAGCATACACCACATCATTCGCTATTTTATAATAGCGAGTAGCCTTTTGATATTCTTCTTGCTTACATAACAGATTTCCAAGCAATGTCGCATACTTATAAACATTTTTGTAGTCTTGGATTTGTTGGAAATAGTCAATGCCATTTCGCAATAAAATCCTCAGTCAAAGTCAATAATATGGTGAATAACTTTATAGATAGAAAAATGATAGAAGTAACTCGATTGCCTCCTGTTGTAAATGGGAATCTTCTATCAACCGTAACCCTTTGTCACACCATATTTCTATGCATGTCGTTCTTTTGAGTTTTGAGAATTCTTTAACCAAAGAATGAATCGTAATAAGAATTCGCAAAGGTTCAGTTTCGATAGCTAAACTTTTTCGATAATAAGAAATAGCACCCCTAGAATCGCCTTCACAAGCATAGATATAACCAATATTTTGGTATATAGCTCCATAGTTCTCTGCCAAATTGTATTTCGAACATACTTGATAGCATTCATCTAGAATCTCTAAAGCACTACTATAATGCCCATTTTGAATATAGGATAGGCTTAACTGAATAGTACAATCTACCATTTGTTGAGGTTGTTCTAATTCAGTAAATAGTTTCAATGCCAGTCGTGCATATTTAATCGCATTTAATGTCCGATGCAATTTATAGTAAACAGTGCTAAGCATACTATAATATCTAGCTTTTTCATCCTTCATTAGCTGAACTTTCGGTAATAATAAACTAGCTTTATCAAGGTAAGATAATCCATCTTGGTATTTTTTTTGGCGTTTGCAATATAAATAACAGTTTATGTAATAGACAAATTTTTGAGAATCATTTAGCTTTTCCTCCACTGTAGTAAAAGGCATCTCGAAATGTATCAATTTCTGAGAGCGGGGCATCTGCTAAAAGATATAAATGAAACAGTCTTAAGTTAAAAGAGTAGAAATTTTCAATTTTTTTAAATTCCAAATTCATGGAAAGATAGTGATCGATTGTTTTTTTCATTTCGCAGGAATCATTTTTTAAAATAGCGCAATGAATTTCATTATAGCTCTCTCTCATAAATTGTTCTTCATCTACGTGTATGTATTGTTCTAAGTTGATTTGTAGGCGATTGATTAGGGCATTAATTACTTCATCCTGTGGTATTTGTTTGCCGCTTTCAATTTTACTTAGGTAAGATGTAGAACATATATTTTCGGCCAAGGCTTTTTGAGTAATGTGTCGTTTAATCCGCTCAGATTTAATGATAGTTCCGATATTTTCCATAGTAACCCTTTCATTCTTTTATCCTATTTTAAAAATTATTTCATGATTTCGATAGAATTTGAATCCACAAAAAGGTTTATTTTACTCATTAATTTTACAAATATGTGAAAATTCTTTTATAAACTGGAAATGAAAGGGAAAAAACCACTCGTTTTGAGTGGATTTTTATCATTTAGTAGGGATGAGTTCATGGTTGAATGCATAAACGACTGCTTGCGTGCGATCCTGTACTTCTAATTTGGAAAGGATATTACTGACATGTGTTTTGACCGTTTTTAATGCGATAAATAATTCGTTTGCAATATCTTGATTGGTTTTTCCTTGAGCCATTAATAGAAGGACTTCATGTTCACGGTCAGTTAGATCTTCATGGAGTTGTTTATCTTTATGACGCATACGTTGCATCATTTTATTAGTTACTTCTGGTTCCAAAACAGGTTGGCCATTATGCGTGTTACGAATAGCTTCGGCAATTTGTTTAGCATTCGTCGTTTTGAGTAGATAACTGATAGCACCAGCTTCTAGTGCAGGATATACTTTGTCATCATCTAAGAAACTCGTGACAATCATGATTTTAGCTTGTGGCCATTGTTTGATGATTGCTTCAGTTGCTTCAGCTCCTGTCATTATGGGCATTACCATATCCATTAAAATAATGTCTGGTCGATGTTTTAACGCGAGCTCTACAGCTTTTTCTCCATCTTCTGCCTCGGCCACAACTGTCATATCAGGCTGAGATTGTAAATATGCAGAAACGCCAATACGCACCATTTCATGATCATCAGCTAATAGAATCCGTATCATTTTGTAATAGCTCCTTCTCTACTGGAATTTGTATTTCAACTACTGTACCTTGTGAAGGAACAGAAATAATCTTACATGTTCCACCAATTTCAACTGCGCGTTCTTCTATATTGTGCAAGCCATAAGAACCTGCCTTTTCGTCAACTTTCGTAAAGCCAATACCGTTATCCTGTATTCGAAAAATGACACGTCCATTTCGTTCAACTAGTAATAACTCTAATTCTGTTGCCTTGGCATGTCGCAATGTATTGGAGAGGGTTTCTTGTGCTATTCGGAATAGATGATCCTCAGCCCCTTTAGATAGGTGGACTTTTTCCAAACGATATTTGATCGAAAAGGCCACTTTTTGTTGTAATTCAACGAGAAGGTCCTCAATACCTTGTGTGATTGATTTGTTATTCAACGCAACAGGGCGAAGGTGAAGTAAGAGTGCTCGCATTTCAAGCTGTGCTTGTTGAACAATTTGTTCGGTTTGTACAAGTGTGTTCTTTGTATAATCAGGTAGCTCCTTAAGATAAGTTTCGTTGACTGTTGAAAGGAGCATAGATGCAGCAAATAATTGTTGTGAGACAGAGTCATGAAGATCTCTCGCTAACCGTTGTCTTTCCTGAATAATCTGCTCTTGTATGATTTGATCTTGATTAATTGCTTTTTCATTTGTCAATTTTTGAAGACTTTTACGTTGCGTATTGATTAATTCTTTTGTGTCGTTTAATGTTTTTTGCACACTAGGACCTACAACTAAATCCTTTGGAATATTGTCGCTTTTTAAGACGTATTGTAATGCTTGCAAGAATTGTCGCTCTTTTTGCTGAACCAAGAGCATACTCCAAATTGTGATACAAATGCTGAAAATGAAAAGTAAGATCATAAATAAAAGAACGAGCGGTAAATTCCAATAATTAGTCTCCCATAGAAATTCCCAATCGACCAATTTTGTACCGTAAAGGATTATGAAAATTGCAGCTAAGATGATAATTTCAAAGAAGAAAAGGCTCATGACCCGCGTCAGAAATTTTGTCATTGGCGAATCACCTCAACATCTCCGAAAAATGATGAAACGGTAATAATCAGTTCAGAACTTGCTTCTTCAATATGCTCATAGCCATCACGAAGCGAAAGGGTATCGTGCCAAATACGTGGAAAAGTTGTTCCAAAGCATTTTGCCTCACCAACAATCGTATTGTAATGCAAGCGGACAGGTACTTCGTATGGAACAATAATCTGAACTTTTCCAAATCCTTGCCGAATGGAAATAAGCGAAGCGCCCTTTGGCAATACGGTTTGAGTTGTATCAATATGCAAGTCACCTACAAAACTTTGAATATGCACATCTTGCCATTCATATGACTGTAATGGTGTACTTTGAAATGAAAATAGGTAGTTTTTGATTGGTTGACTAGATGAATGTTTAGGTATTGGTTTTGCAAATGAAATATGTATCGGATCGCCTTTTTTCATTTGCCATAACACATAGAGTAAGGTTGCCACAACAATAATGCGTAAACTCCACATGCTCAGTAACGTAATCGCTATACAAAATACGCCGATCCAAAAAAGCCATTTCCGTCTTTTGCGCATGCTTATATATATGAAAAAAGCACCCATTAACGCAAACATGATACTGCCATTTTGAAAGAATGTAGCTTCTATAAAGATAAGTAAGAATGCAGTAATCGCAAGCATTGTCAGCTTTTTAGTTGAAAAACGAGCCATTGGTTGCCTCCTTCTAAACTTTGATCCCGCATTAACAGGCAGTAAGACCCCATCTCAAGGCTAAGAGGAACCAAAAAGTGTAGGTGGGGGTCAACTGCCCGTAAATGCCCGATTGGTGAGATACAGTGAAACTTACCGATGCGTTAGCAAAGGTTTAGTTGAACCAATCGGGTTCGTACTGTCGATTGATCGTAAGCGTACGCTTACGATCTTAGCGACAGTAGAACGGGACTAACAATCAGTTGGGGATGAAGAACCCCCCACTGATTGAAGTTTCACTTTATCCAAGCAAAAAGAGAAGGACATCCTTCTCTTTTTTAGTATAACGATAGTCCTGTGGAAGTCTAGTTATTGTAGCGTTTCTGGCAATTCTTTTTGTAAAGCTTGATTTTCAAGTTGTGTTAGACGTTCTTCCATTGTAGTGATTTCATGTGCATTATCAATTTTTTGACCAAGACGTTCGATGTAATCTTCCATTTCATCAAACGAAGCGAGTCTTTTATTCATATTCCCAGTAGATTCTGGATTTAGAACGTGATCCATTTGATTATGAGCGCGTACGACATTTTCTTTTTCCATCAATTGCAATTGGCGAACTTTCATGTCTTTAATCTTGTGTTTCATTTCTTCAAATTTCCGTTCTAGACCGAATAATTGTTCAGTAGTTTTACCGATACTACTTTTTAAGACGTTGCTACGCTCGCCGTATGTTTGAACTTCTTGTTCTGCAAAACTGATTAAATCTTGTTCACCACTTAATTTTGCAAGTTCTAATTGTTGTGAACGCTTATCAAACATTTCCATTGTATTTTCAAGTTCTTTTTCAAGCTTTTGTTTTAGCATGCCTTGTCTTTCTAATAATTTTCCTGTTTCTTCTGTTTGTTTTTCTGCTTCGCGGACATATTGATTTAACATCGCGATTGGATTTTTTGCTTCTTTTTTATCAAACAGATTATGAAGATCCGCTTCAATTGTATATTTTAAACGTTGTAATAAGTTGACCATGGTTGGTACCCCCTGTTATTTTGTTAGTTCATTCCATTGATATTCAAAATTTGTGAATGGGTCGTCCTTTTTTGGAGCAATGAAAGTATTGCTATGTTCTGAACCATTCCATTTACGGATGATCACCCAGAATATAGCGATTGCAGCTAATCCGATAAGACCAGGAATATTAGCAGCAGTTGTTAATAATCCAGCAATAGCAACAAGTGCCCATACAACTTTCGAAAATGTGGAATTACTTTTCAAATAAAAGTGAACCCCTGCAAATAGGATAGCTGCTGAAATGGCTAGACTAGTTAAAGCTCCTAAAGAACATAAAATTGTAATAGCGGCTATGACACCGATGATTAATAAACCAAACTTTTTCATTGGTTATTTCCTCCCTTCGTTTGTACCTTTATGATAGGCAAAAAAAGGATTTGTCAAAACGGGCTAGAAATGGATTTTCCTCTAGGTCTAGAGGCTGAGTCCTTCTAAGGCATAGTGTGTGAATTGAAAATGATTATATGGTTTTGTAAAATGTTTACAGATAGAATTGTGCTTAAACCCCAAAAAGGAGATTACCGAATATGTCGAAGAATGTAATAGTAGGAATCCTAATTTTTGTTTTATATAATGCCGTTGTGTTTTATCTTGGGTTTAATGTGTACCACTTTTTAGAAGGGGCAATTCATTTCAAGATGCCCATTCTTTTTTCAATCATTTGGTTGTATATTGCTTATAGCGTAGTAATAAGTAATTACAATGAACGATTTCGAATGACAAAAGTAATTAGTGGATATTGGATGATATTCGTCGAGTATGGAATCCTTTTATTTCCTCTTGCCAATTTGTTGTTATGGTTCTTTCCTTCGATTCATATGGTCGTCGTTGGGTATGTTGTTTTGTTGATCATGGTAGCAATTGTTGTTTTTGGTACCTACATGGCCTATTCGCCAATTGTTCATAAAAAAACAATCCAAATAAAAAAGCAACCTCATAAAATTCAACAATTGCGTATGGTGATTGCTTCAGACTTTCATCTTGGGATCATGTCCAACAAAAGACTTTTACAGAAATTTGTTACGCGTTCGAATGATGCATCGCCAGATATTGTATTGCTTGTTGGGGATATTGTAGACGACCACCCATATTGGTATAAAGCGTATAAAATGGATGAAGTCATGAAGACACTTACTTCCACATATGGTGTTTATGGCGTATTAGGAAACCACGAGTACTATGGAAGACAAATTCCTTTGTTTATTGATGAAATGAAAAAGTCAGGCGTAACGATTTTACAGGATGCAACAATTTGCATTGCAGATTCGTTGTATGTTACTGGTAGGGAAGACAAAACAAATAAAGACCGCAAAACGTTACAACAATTATCTTCTATTGTTAATCATCAATATCCATGGATTGTAATGGACCATACACCTTCTGATTTAGTTACGCCTGTAAACCTAGGGGTAGATATACATCTTTCAGGACATACCCATTTAGGGCAGCTGTGGCCAAATCAATGGATCACAAAGAAAGTCTTTGAACTCGATTACGGATACATGTTGAAAAAGACGACCCATATTCTGGTGTCTTCTGGCTTTGGTTTTTGGGGACCACCCATTCGTACAAATAGTCGGTGTGAGATGTGGATAGTGGATGTAGAATTGATCGATTAATTTAATGAAATCTTAAGAAACCTTCTTATCTTAGTGTGATATGATAGTTTTGCTAGAAGTAATATCGGAAGCGTATGGCTTCGTAAATAAAAAATAGAATAAAGGAGATACTATGGACTTTTTAGAGTTGTTAAAATCCATTATTTTGGGTTTTGTAGAAGGTATGACTGAATTCGCTCCAGTTTCATCTACAGGTCATATGATTATTGTGGATGATATGTGGTTGAAAACGAAAGACTTCTTAGGAGATTCTTCTGCGAATACCTTTAAAATCGTCATCCAGTTAGGATCCATTTTAGCTGTAGTGGTTGTGATGTGGAAACGATTGTTAAGCCTTGTTGGTCTATATAAAATAGAAGGGCAAAGACCACATCATCGATTTAACCTATTACATGTTATTATCGGGGTTATTCCTGCAGGGGTATTAGGTGTATTATTAGAGAACTTCATCGATAGTCATTTATTTGGTATTAAGCCAGTAATCTTTAGCCTATTCTTTGGTGCATTATTTATGATTGTAGCAGATAAGTTTGGACCCAAGAGACCAGCCGTCACTTCTTTAGATGATATGTCTTATGGGCAAGCATTTAAAGTCGGACTTATTCAATGTTTATCATTATGGCCTGGATTTTCTCGTTCAGGAGCGACCATTTCAGGTGGGGTACTACTTGGTTTAGATCACCGCACTGCAGCTGATTTTACTTTCATCATGGCAGTGCCAATTATGGCAGGTGCCAGTGGATTATCACTTGTAAAACACTTCGATCAAATCAATTTCGGCGATATAGGCTTCTATATCGTAGGATTTATCAGTGCATTTGTTTTTGCATTGATTTCTATAAAATTCTTCTTAAAGCTAATTTCAAGAGTGAAATTAGTACCATTCGCTATTTATCGTATCGTACTAGCAATAATACTTGCTATTATTGTATATATGTAATAAAAAAGAGATTGTCCTATAAATACTAAATTGATAAAAATCTGCCATTCTTGATAGAATGGCAGATTTTTTTGATATGGATGTTGAAATACGTTATAGGTAGCAAATTTTCCTGACATAATGTGTGAACTTTTTAGAGAACTGCAAGTAGTGAGGCTAAGCAACTGAAAGAGTAAGAATGAAAGATTATTTTCAATAAAATTATGACTGGTAACATTTGCTGAGATTAGTACCCCAAAAAATTATTGAAGTGGAAACGGCGAAGACTCACCGCTCGCCCGCAGGAAAGCGTAGCCGATTCCACTTCAACCTAAAATAAATTAGCAATTAATAATTTTCCCCACAGCTCGCTAAGCACAATAGCAGACTCATTTGACCTCAGGTATAGCATTTTCTGAACAATTCGTTCATCATTTATATTCTCATCATTTTATAATCAATACATGATACGATAAAGTGAAACTTCAATCAGTGGGGGTAATCCCCCACTGATTGTTAGTCCCGTTCTACTGTCGCTAAGATCGTAAGCGTACGCTTACGATCAATCGACAGTACGAACCCGATTGGTTCAACTAAACCTCTGCTAACGCATCGGTAAGTTTCACTGTATCTCACCAATCGGGCGTTTACTTCAAAAAGCGAGGCGACTGACCAGCCCCGACAAGCATAAGATGGACAACGGCGTGGCGCCCTTTGCCACAGAGTTGTACAGCTTATGACCTCGAGGGGCTAGGAGCCGCAGCTAGATTTGGACAGTTATCTCAACCGCTGCATCTTCGAATATTCTAAAGCCTTGCAGTTGAGTCATAAATGCCCGTTAATGCGGGATAAACGTAAAATGATAAATTTCTAAACAAAAAATAGCAGGAGAATACAACATGCCAGAACGTATTTTAATAATCGAAGACGAAGAAAAAATTGCTCGCGTTTTGCAATTAGAATTAGAATTCGAAGGCTACGAAACAGGAATTGCTTACACAGGCTCAGATGGACTAAGTCTATACCGAGAACAAAAGTGGGACTTAATATTATTAGATATCATGATGCCTGTAATGGATGGCATTGAAGTGCTAAAAAGAATTCGAGCTACAGAATTGACAACGCCCGTTATTATGCTGACAGCAAAGGATGAATTGGATGATAAAGTATCAGGTTTAGACCTAGGTGCTAATGACTACATTACAAAACCCTTTGCAATAGAAGAATTACTAGCGCGAATTCGTGTGGCATTACGATTAAATAAGAACTATCAAGAAATACATACAAATTCTAAAAAACAAGATGTATTCATGCATGAGTATGGGGGCTTATCCATGCATGAAAAAACGCGTGAAGTGATTAGAGACGGCATTTCAATTGATCTAACACCTCGGGAATTTGAACTTTTGCTCTATTTGCTAAAACATCCAAAACAAGTACTTACGCGTGAACAAATTTTAGATAGAGTGTGGGGATTCGATTATTACGGAGATACGAATGTAGTAGACGTTTATATTCGATATGTCCGTCAAAAAATAGATAAAGGCAGCAATCATCCACTCATCCAAACAGTGCGCGGTATAGGCTATGTATTAAAGGAACAAATAAATGAAGCTTAAAACGAAAATACACATATTCTCAACTATATTAATGCTGATTATATTAGCGCTGACAACTATCGGAATTTACTATATGTATAAGAAGATGGCCTACGATACCGAATATCAGCAATTATTAGATGAATCTCGGGAACTTGTAACATCCATTAATCAGACAAGCTCCTTTAACGATCCGGCAACTATTTTAAGAGCATATATTCCGACGAATGGTGCCATTCGCATCGTCGACCATTCAGGAAAGTTAATCGTGAGTGTCCAATCGATGGAAGGGATAAAAGAATATAATCCCAAGTTACAAATCGATGGCTATCGAGTAGAGGAGTACCAAAAAAAGGCTTACTTAAGTTTTAATGTTCCAGTTATTTGGAAAGATGGCTCTGTTGTTTATGTGCAGATGATAAAATCGATGAGAAATGTAGCGAGGACATTATCGCTTTTAAAGCTTGTTTTAATTGGGATGATTACGTTAGCCGCAATTCTTGTTTTGCTTTCAAGTATGACACTTGCTGAAATTGTTCTACGGCCGATCCAGACGGTTAACAAATACGATGAAACGAATTAGAAAATCTGGGACATTTGAGAAAATAGATACGTGTAAACAAGGTAAAGACGAGCTTGGACAAATGAGCCAGACTTTTAATAATATGATTACGCAGCTTGAACAAGATTATCGAAGGCAGGAACAATTTGTTTCAAATGCATCTCATGAACTAAAGACACCATTAACAGTAATTGAAAGCTATGCACGATTATTAAAACGTCGAGGGTTTGAAAATAAAGAAGTAGCAGAAGAATCAGTAGAGGCTATTTTAAGTGAATCCGTTCGAATGTCTGAAATGATTCAGCAAATGCTTGATCTGGCAAAAAACAAAGAGCGAGTATCCACTTCAACTTGAAAAAATTGATGTCTATTATTTATTGAATCAAACATTACAACAAATGCATCAAACGTATAAGAGAAATTTTTATCTTCATGGTGAAGGACCTGTATTTCTTACGACACATGAGCAAAAAATCAAGCAATTGTTCATTATCTTCCTCGAAAATGCACGGCGTTATAGTGAAGAGGATATTCATGTTTCAATAACGAATGATCCACTTGTTATTAAAATTCTAGATCGTGGAGAAGGTATTGCGAAAGAACATATACCGCATCTGTTTGAACGATTTTATCGAGTAAGCCAAGATCGAAATCGAAAAACAGGAGGAACAGGTCTAGGGCTTGCAATTGCAACAGAAATTGCTGAACAACTCCATATTCGCTTATCGGTTGAAAGTACAGTGGGGGTAGGTACAACTATGATATTGACATTTAATGAACAAAAGGAGGAACGCCCATGAGGAAACCTAAACATTGGACAGTCCTAACGTTTATCCTATTGATTATCATCGCTGTACTCATCGTCTTGTCAATGTGGAATCATATATCAGATGAAAACAAAAAATCAACCTCAGATGTATATAAAACGATTGAAGGAATGTATGGTGGAGAGATTACCTCTTTTAAAAATAATGGGGAAGAGTATGAGATGGAGCTTTCAAAAGATGGAGCCAAATATCATATAGTAGTTGAAGCAAAAGACGGCAAAATTTCACAAATGGAAAGAACGGATCTAGTAGGACTAAAACAAAAAGATTTAATCTCTGAAAGTGATTTAAAACAATTGATAAAGAAAAATTATCAAGGGAAAATCGTGCAGACACTTTTAAAAGCTAAGCAAGATACCCCAGTATATCAAGTACAAATTATAGATCAAAATAGAAAGTTGAATATTTTAGTTGACGCAACAACAGGAGAAATTCTATCAGAAATACAAGAAGATACCAAAACAAATCATACCATCATCAGTAAAAAGGAAGCACAACAAATTGCTACTAAAAAGTTGAATGGGGCTATTCGAGATACGACTTATTTTGAAACGAGTAGTGGAGGCTATTACTTAGTAGACATCGAAGCAAATGGAACAGTAGAAACTTTTCAAATTCATGCTGTAACGGGCAAAGTCATGTCATTCACAAATAAATAATTTCTTGTATCATGTTCAACTTATTAAAGGAGTACTGTAGATGAAGAAATCGATTATTGCATTAGTAATCGTAGTTTTTTTAACAATATCTGGAGTAGTAGCTGCACAGAATACGGGCAAACAACATATTTTATCTTCAAAAGAAATATCCCAATTAGCGTTAAGCTATGTAAAAGGGAAAATAGATCATATTGAACTAAACGATAAAAAAAGTAATCCTGTATATGTAGTTAATATTAAAAATAAAAAGGCAAAATACAACCTACAATTTGATGCTAAAACAGGCGAGTTATTGGAAAAGTCCACCGAATATTCAACATCTAGCAAAACAACTAAAGAAATGATTAGCCTTTCTAAAGCAAAGAAAATTGCTTTAAAAACAATAAAAGGTAAAATTCTAAAATCTAAATTAGATAAAGTGAATGGGCTATACAAAATACAAATTGCTAAAGGTAAACACCTATATGAGATTAAAATTGATGCTTATACAGGAGAAATGATCAAAAAGAAAAAATTAACGAATCTAAAAGCGAATCAAGCAATTAGTTTAAAAAATGCAAAACGAATTGCATTAAATAATATGAACGGTGTGGTTAAACAGGTCAGATACAATCGAGATGGCGGATTATATGAAATTCATGTAGTCAAAAACAAAATAGCATACAAATTTGATATTGACGCTTATTCAGGAGAGATTATTCAACGACAAAGTAGTGATCTAGCAACTGCAGATTCGGGAGATGTAATCGGACTCGAACAGGCAAAGCAAATTGCTTTAAATGCAGTTGGTGGTTCAGTGACCGAAGCTAGTTTAGATAATAATGGTATGTATAAAATAAAATTACAAAATAACGAAGAGGTCTATAACGTTGAAATAAATGCCCAAACCGGTGCCATTATAAAACAGGAAAAAGAATCTGCAAAAAGAACGTTTGCTAGTTTTGGAGATGAGGTAATTGGAATCGAAAAGGCGAAAGAAATTGCGCTAACCAAAGTATCTGGTCAAGTAACTTCAGCAAATTATGATCAAACAAATAATGTATACGAAATTATAGTCGCATCAAATGGCAATGAATATGATATTCTATTGAATGCCCAAACTGGTGCCGTTATGAAACAAGAGCAAAAAGAAAAAGAAAATACAGTTTCTAATAATAATAGTGACTCTACTTTGATCACACCGGAACAAGCATCCCAAATTGCTTTAACAAAAGCAAAAGGGACTGTCACGAAAATTGACTTAGTAAATAGCATTTATGAAGTAGAAGTAAAAGATGGGACCTACTTATATGCGATCAAAATTGATGCAAATACAGGAGCTGTCCTAAACATGGATAAGGATTATGAAACGAAAGGCTAATTAATTCCTACTAAAGAGTTCTTTTTTTCTTTTATTTTGTTAATCTACTTGTGTAATATAAACACAATATGTTAGATTGTATATAACATTAAAACACAATATATAGTATGTGAGCGAAAGTTGGTACCAGCAATGGTGTAATAGGGAATTCGGTTCAATGCCGAAGCTGTCCCCGCAACTGTAGGTGTGGACATTTGTCAATAAACCACTGAGCAATGCTTGGGAAGGATGACAAAATGGATGAAACACAAGCCAGTAGACCTGCCAAATTCTCGTTTTGTGACACTTTCTTCGGGGCCTTAAGAAGTGGAAGTACATAATTCACAGCATCTAATCTCAAATGAAATGCTTATTTGCTGTGACTTTATTTGTTTCCATTACCATTAGAGCGACTATGCTGCCGATGAAGGCAGATAGTCGCTTTTCTTTATGGCTGATAGTTTTAGCACATAGAAAAGGAGACAACAATTATGGTAACGATCAAAGAAGAAAAAGAAACGGTATTGCAGAGACTAGAAAATCAATTTGGACAAGAGGAAATGAGTCCATTACGCCGTAAGCATGAACGTTTTATACAAAAACACCCTGATGCAACAGAAAGAGAATGGACAAGGGCATTAGCACTCGATGCTTTAAGTTTTCTCGATGAGGAAGAACCTTATTGGACTTTTGTTGCAGCGAGATTATTGCAAATAGAAATTTATCATGATGCAGCAGAAGCTAGACAAGTGTCAGTTGAAGAAATCTATCAAGTCTTCCCACAACAAATCCGAAAACTCGTTGGAAAAGGTCTTTATCATCCTGTGCTGATAGAAGCTTATTCGGAAGACGAACTACAACAATTAGCAGAGGAACTCAATCCAAAACGGGATGAATTATTTACATATATCGGATTAAAGACGTTAATAGATCGTTATGTTACTCGTGACTTTGACAAAGCGCCAATCGAATTACCTCAGGAACGCTTTATGGTGATTGCGATGACTTTAATGCAAAATGAAAAAGAAAATCGTCTTGAAAAAGTTAAAGAAGCCTATTGGGCAATGAGTAATCTCTATATGACAACAGCAACACCTACATTATCAAATGCAGGAAAAACGCATGGTCAGCTATCAAGTTGTTTTATCGATACGGTAGATGATAGTTTGCAAGGTATCTATGATTCAAATACAGATGTTGCGACACTTTCCAAATTTGGTGGCGGTATCGGAGTTTACATGGGGAAAGTTCGAAGCAGAGGATCTTCTATTCGCGGATTCAAGGGAGCTTCTAGTGGAGTCATTCCATGGATTAAGCAACTAAATAATACAGCGGTATCTGTTGACCAGCTTGGACAACGCCAAGGGGCTATTGCCGTTTATTTAGATGTGTGGCATAAAGATATTTTTTCATTCCTTGATTTGAAATTAAATAATGGGGACGAACGTATGCGTGCTCACGATATTTTCACAGGAGTATGTCTTCCTGATCTTTTCATGGAAGCAGTAGAAAATCGTGAAGATTGGTATTTATTTGACCCGCATGAAGTAAGTTCAATGATGGGATTTAACTTAGAAGATTCTTATGATGAAAAGCGTGGGGAAGGGACATTCCGTAATAACTATCTTGCTTGTGTTGCCAATACATTATTATCTCGTGAAGTCGTTCCAGCTATTGATATTATGAAACGAATTATGCGTAGCCAACTTGAAACAGGTGTGCCATTCATGTTCTATCGCGATGAAGTAAATCGTAAGAATCCAAACAAGCATGAAGGCATGATTTACTCTTCAAATTTGTGTACAGAAATCGCGCAAAATATGTCAGCGACCGAATTTGAGTCTGTTGAGCTTGAAAATGATCTCGTTGTTACGCGCCGTAAACCAGGAGATTTTGTGGTATGTAATTTATCTTCTATCAACTTAGGAAGGGCGGTACCTGCAAACGTATTAGAACGACTTATTCCAATTCAAGTGCGAATGCTAGATAATGTCATTGATTTGAATAATATCCCTGTAAAACAAGCACAACGTACAAATGCGCGCTATCGTGGAATTGGTCTTGGTACTTTTGGATGGCACCATTTACTTGCCGTTACTGGCATTGCATGGGAATCAGAGGAAGCTGTTGAATTTGCTGATCAATTGTATGAGAAAATTGCTTACTTAACGATTCAATCTTCTATGAAGCTAGCAGAAGAAAAAGGGGCTTATCCATTATTTGAAGGCTCTGAATGGCAAACAGGAACTTATTTTGATAGCCGAAACTATCGAGACGCAAAATGGACTGCCCTTCAACAACAAGTTGCTTCAAAAGGTTTACGTAATGGCTATTTGATGGCTGTAGCTCCTAATTCAACAACTTCAATCATTGCAGGAAGTACAGCAAGTATTGATCCAATTTTCCAAAAAAGCTATTCAGAAGAGAAAAAGGATTACAAGATTCCAGTAACCGTACCAGATTTGAATGAAAAGACAACCTGGTATTATAAATCAGCTTATTTTATCGATCAAAATTGGACAATCGCGCAAAATGCCGCACGAGCACACCATATTGACCAAGGTATTTCATTGAATCTTTATGTACAAAACACGATTAAGGCAAAAGATTTGTTGGCACTTCATCTAAATGCATGGAACAGTGGTATTAAAACAACTTATTATGTTCGTTCTACATCCGTTGAATTATTAGAATGTGAATCATGCGCTAGCTAAGGGGAGAGATGAATAATGGTTGAAGTAAAAAAACGTGAACTAATGGATAAAGAAGCACCCAATCGCTCAAGCAGAATCGTCAATGGACGTTCATCCAATATTTTAAACTGGGACGATGTTCAATTTAGTTGGGCATATCCAAAATATAAGAAAATGCTAGGTAACTTCTGGACGCCATTTGAGATTAATATGAGTAATGATATTAAACAATTTCCGCAATTAACAGATGATGAACAACAAGCATTTAAGAAAATTATTGGCTTACTTGCATTACTTGATAGCATTCAAACAGATTATGCAGGAAGAATTGCCGATTATTTAACAGATTCTAGTCTGAATGCATTGATGATCATTTTGGCTCAACAAGAGGTCATTCATAATCATTCTTATTCATATATCCTTTCTAGCCTTGTTTCAAAAGATGAACAGGATGAAGTATTTGATTTTTGGCGCACTGAACCCGTTTTAGAAAAACGTAATGATTTTGTCATTAAAGGTTACAAGCAATTTGCACAAGAGCCCACTGTAGAGCATATGTTAGACTCCATTGTTTATGATGTGATACTAGAAGGCCTATTCTTCTACTCAGGTTTTGCGTTCTTCTACCATTTAGCACGTAATCAAAAAATGGTGGCAACAAGTACAATGATCAATTACATCAACCGTGATGAACAATTGCATGTTGATTTATTTGTTAAAATATATAAAGAATTGCTAGAAGAATATCCAGAATTTAATACGCCAGAGCGTGAAGAAAAGGTACAAAAAATATTCCGTGAAGCAGCTGAGCTTGAAATTGAATGGGGTAAGGAAGTAATCGGCGACAAAATCGATGGTTTGGATATTGATGATGTAGAAGATTACATTTATTTCTATGCAAATGTTCGCTGTTCACAATTAGGATACGAACGACCTTTCGAAGGCTACCGCAAAAACCCAATGAAATGGATAAAAGCCTATGAAGATGTAGATTTAGGCAAAACAGATTTCTTTGAACAACGCTCGCGCCAATACGTTAAAGTAAATGTTCAAGATAATGGATTTGATGAATTATAGATTATAAAAAATGCTGCACTAGTCATGTTTTAGACTAATGCAGCATTTTTAGTTTACCAAAGCTTAAAGCCTTTTGAACCGAGCGGTGAATTTTGAACAATATCATATATTGGAAAAGTATAGGCAATCAGGATTAAAGCGATCCTCAAAAAAATGCTCTTCATTATTCGTGTCAAAAAGATTGGCATTAGCCAAATGAAAGTCACGAATAATGAGAGCATTTTATAAAAATTGAATTTGCGTCAACAGAATTGTTTTGCTTTGTTTAAGTTAGTTATCACTAAACATATCAAATAGCCCGCCAATACCTTTTTCGCCTACTGATGAGCCTCCTGGTGTTTGCGGGGCTGCTGCGAATACACGGCTTGCTAAACGGCTGAATGGAAGTGATTGAATCCATACTGTACCAGGTCCTCGAAGTGTTGCGAAGAATAGACCTTCTCCACCAAATAATGCTGTTTTTACACCACCAACAGCTTCGATATTGTATTCTACAGAACTTGTCATGGCAACCAAACATCCAGTATCTACGCGTAGTCGTTCACCTGCTTGAAGTTCCTTTCGAATAATCGTACCACCCGCATGAACGAATGCCATGCCGTCGCCTTCTAATTTTTGCATGATGAAACCTTCACCACCAAAGAAACCCGTGCCTAATTTTCTTTGGAATTCAATGCCAATAGAAACGCCTTTTGCTGCGCATAAGAAAGCGTCTTTTTGACAAATGATTTTACCGTTAAGTGTACTTAGATCCATAGGGATGATTTTCCCTGGATAAGGTGCAGCGAAGGAAACATGTTTTTTCCCCATATCTTCGTTTGTAAATGTAGTCACGAATATACTTTCACCTGTAATTAGGCGTTTTCCGGCACCCATTAACTTGCTCATGAAGCCACCGCCTCCTTGAGAACCATCGCCGAATACAGTTTCCATTCGAATGCCGTCTTCCATCATCATCAAGGCGCCAGCTTCAGCAATAACGGTTTCGTTTGGATCTAACTCGACCTCTACAAATTGCATATCATCGCCATGAAGTTTGTAATCAATCTCATGATTATTCATTCCAAATACCTCCAAATGGTTTAATTGGTTCAATATAAGTATAAATACGAATAACAAATAAAAAAAGTTTCAACTTTTCAAACATTTGTAAATGGGTCAATTTATACAGCTTTTGATATGGAGGAAGCTTTGTGGTATTAGATTGTTCATGCTAATTGTGCCTTTATATTTCACAACAGATTGTACAGCATGATGTTGAATGAACATGCATACAGATATATTGGAAGGTTTAAATGGGACGACTAGATTTAATAACGCCTTTCCAGTTTGATTTTTGCTAAGGATATCTTATATAAGCAAACAGGCAAAACACGCACAAATCAATGCGAAAAAGACAAAAGGGGGAGTATAGTATGAAAATTGCAGTATTGGGTGCTGGTTTAATGGGTAAAGAGGTCGCTCGAGATTTAGTAAAAAATCCAAATGTCGAAAAAGTTATCTTGGCAGATTTAAACGTAGCACAAGCGCAGCAATTTGCAGATACACTTCAAACGGACAAAGTTGAGGTAGTAAAATTAGATGCGACTGACGATCAACAGCTTAAAGTAGTTATGTCTAAAGCAAACGTTGTTGTCAACGCACTATTTTATAAATTCAATGAAAGAGTCGCTCGTACAGCTATTGAAGTAGGCGTACATTCCGTTGATTTAGGTGGACATATCGGTGGTGTAACGGATGAAATATTAAAGTTAGATAGCGCCGCAAAAGCAAAGGGTATTACACTTGTACCAGATTTAGGTGTAGCACCTGGGATGATCAATATCTTAGCAGGCTTTGGCGCTTCCAAACTAGATACTACAAAATCTATTAAAATTTATGTAGGTGGTATTCCAGTGGAAAAAGAGCCACCTTTAGAATATAATGTTGTATTTTCATTGGAAGGCGTTTTTGATCATTATACGGACACTTCCCATGTAGTGCGTAATGGAAAGTTGCAGGAAATTCCGTCTTTATCAGAAGTTGAACCTTTTTACTTCAAAGGGTTTAGTGGATTAGAAGCCTTCCATACATCAGGAGGATTATCCACACTTCCAAGATCTTATCCAAATGTTCAAACACTTGAATATAAAACGATTCGCTATTCAGGACATGCAGAAAAGTTTAAATTGCTTGTTGATTTAGGTTTAACAAGTAAGAATACATTCGTTAGGATTAATGGTGAAACGATTAAAGTGCGTGATGTATTACGTGAAGTATTGCAAAGTAAATTAGAACTTGGCAATAAGAAGGATGTCGTGTTACTTCGTGTGTTAGTAAGTGGAGAACGTAACGAGGAAGCAGTAACATACGAATATGAAATGGTTACGTATAGAGATCAAAAGAATAATGAAACAGCGATGGCATTAGCAACTGCCAATACGATTGCAGTAGTTGCGCAATTAATAGGTGATGGTACGATTACAGATCGTGGAGTATTCCCACCGGAAAAAATTGTACCAGGAGAAGAATATATTCGAGAAATGCAAGCACGTGGTGTAAGTATTACTGAAACAAAACACCGCTCAACGAACATCGTCAAAGGATAAAATTGGGGGCTTCTAAAGTTCAAAGAGAATTTTAGGAGCCCTTTTCGTTATTTTAACTGATTTAGTTCTGATACCGTTACGAATGTGTAGCCTTCTTTTTCAAGATAATTAAGAACTGCATCAAGGCCATCTGCAGTAGGCATATGGATATCATGCATTAAAATAATAGATCCTGGATGAGTTTCCTTTTTTACATAGGCTAATAGTTTTTTTGCGTTATGATGCTTCCAATCTAATGTATCAACATTCCATAAAGTGACAGGCAATGTTGTTTGAGAACGGACTCTTTTATCAACACAGCCATAGGGTGGTCTAAATACAGTAGGGTTATGACCAGTTGCTTTCTCGATGGCTTTATTTGTCTTAACTATTTGGTCCTTAATTTGTTTGGTCGGTAGTGAAACTAAATTTGGATGTGAATAAGAATGGTTACCAATTTCGTGACCGGCATCTAATACTTGTTTTGCTACTTTAGGATGGGCGTTAACTTGCGCCCCAACCATAAAAAAGGTTGCTTTAGTATGGTGCCTTTTCAAGATTTTTAATATTTTTGGCGTTACAGTATTATTTGGACCGTCATCAAATGTAAGTGCTACAAATTTTGCTTTTAAAGGTTGCTTTTTTTCTTCAACTTGAAATGGTTTTGCAAGTATACTATTTATAGAAGATAATGGAATTGTTATTACTTGTGAGGTATGATTAGTCAATTCACCATTGTTTAAATATACAGTTAGCGTAGCATCTGTAAGCGAGAAATTTTGAAAGTTGACCCAAAGCGGTTTAATGGATTCTTCTACAGCTGAAGTTTTTACAACTCTTCGAAAATCCTGATTTTTAGCCATTTGTGTTTTCACTGCATTTGACAAAGGAGTAAGGTTTTTCTTTGTTTGAATAACATCTTGCAGTAAAATTTGTTTTTTGTTTTTTTTATCATACATAAAAGTTTTTACAATTTTTTGTTTAGAGTCTATACCACTGTCAATAATTTGTGTTAAAACAAATGAGTAGTAGTTTTCTTTTTGTACGTCGGTTTTAAAGGAGATACGGAGGCTACCAATCTGACTACGATCTTTATGTAATAATATAGACATATCTTTCAAATATTGATCACGCATTTTATGTACAGAGTCTGTAACGGATTGATTGAAAACTTTACTTGCCGTATTGGGGTATTGAATCATATAGGGTGCACTTTTACTTGTGGATTTCTCCGTTACAATATATATACCATCAAATGCTGACTTTTCCTTTACAATATCTGAGGAAGCAGCAAGTACGGTATGATCAGAATCGCTTTTTGAAGTGTTTCCAAATTGTGAATTTAATATGAACAGTATTATAACGGTGACTGATAGGATAGCACTGATGAGGGTAAAGTTCATCCAATTTAGTTTTTTTCTTGGATGCAAAGTAGACATATTCGAAACCTCCTTTTTGATCTTGTTGATATTATTCTAACTTATTCGACATAGAAATAGAGTGAAAAGTTTCTGAAAGTTACAGTAAATTTATATTAAATTTTTATTAGATTATTTTATGTGTGAGGTGAGGGGTATAATGATTGAAACAACACAGGAAGAATTGGCAATCGATTGTTTTCTTCTCGCAGGTCGTATGCTTATACAAAGTGGAGCGGAAACTTATCGAGCAGAGGATACGATGTTAAGAATGGCCAATTCGCAAGGCTTAACAGATGCACAAAGCTTTGTAACTCCTACTGGTATTATTTTCTCGGCTGGGCATAAGAGACCTACTAGAATAGCTCAAATATCGAGTCGAACAACGGATTTGGAGAAGATTGCATTGATCAATTCAGTCTCCAGAAAGTTGACTGCGGGCGTGGTTTCACTAGAAGAAGCGTATGAAGAACTTTTACAAATAGAACGCACAAATTTATTTTTTCCTATATGGATACAGGTTTTGGCTGCTGCCATTGCCAGTGGTTGTTTTTTAATCTTATTCAAAGGACCATGGATTGATGTTCCATACGCTGTAATTATTGGTGGAGTCGGATATCTAATCTTTTTATCCATGCATTCTTTGACAAAAGTAAGATTTTTTGCAGAATTTACAGCCTCATTATTTGTAGGATTATTTTCAGTTTTGGTTTATAAAAATGGGTTAGGCTTTCAACTTGATAAAATTGTCATTGGTTCCGTTATGCCTTTAGTACCGGGTTTGCCAATTGCAAATGCCGTACGAGATTTAATGGCAGGGCATTTTGTGTCAGGTGTTGCTAAAGGAATGGAAGCACTTCTTACAGCCTTCGCAATTGGTGCGGGAGTAGCGCTAGCGTTATCGTTTTAGGAGGAATAGATCATGGACTTTGTTGTTCAAGGAATTCTTAGTTTCATCGGGACTGCAGGATTCGGTGTTATTTTTAATGCACCTAGAAGGACATTATTTCATTGTGGGCTAGTAGGTATGATTGGTTGGCTTATTTACTATGCTTTTTTACAACAGGGAGTGGATGCTGTTTATGCGACGTTTGCAGGAGCTTTTCTGATTTCCATTGTGGCGCATATTCTTGCACGACGATTTAAAACGCCGATGATTGTGTTTAGCGTTGCTGGCATAATTCCTTTAGTTCCTGGGGGGCTTTCATATAACGCGATGCGTACGATTGTAGAAAATGATTATGCTCAAAGTATTCAGTATGGTGCAAGAGTTTTTATCGTTGCGGGAGCGATTGTGATGGGCTTGGTATTTGCGGAGGTATTTATGCAGCTGATATTCAATGAGTTAAGAAAGAGAAAAGCGAAGAAACTGGCAAAAGCTTCTTAATAGCATAAGAAAAGCGATTGATTCCTTAAATTACAGGATTCAATCGCTTTTCTTTTACAATAATTTTTCGATTTCTGAAGCCTCTACTGGTCGACTGATTAAATATCCTTGAATCGCATCGCAGCCATACTCAGTGAGAATATCTTTTTGTTCCTGCGTCTCTACACCTTCTGCAAGAACGCTCATATTAATAGATTTTCCAAATTGAATCATCCCACGAATCAGTTTTTGGCATGTATTTTGATATTGAATCGAAGAGATAAACGTTTGATCAATCTTAATTTGAGATAAAGGCAATAGCTGCATATAGCGGAATGAAGCATAGCCTGTTCCGAAGTCATCTAATACAAAGACAATACCATCGTTTTGTAATTGTTTCATTTGTTGAATAATAGATGTTTCAGCCTCAGCTTCTAATGCGAATTTTTCGGTTATTTCAATATTAAGTAGACTTGCTGAGCAGCCAGTATCTTCAAGGATTCGATGAATTTGACTAACCATATTCTTATCGCGGAATTCACGTACAGATAAGTTGATACTAACCTTTAAATCGAGCCCTTTTTGTTGCCAATTGACAGCTTGTAAGCATGCTTGTTCAATCATAAATGTGCCAATGTCATTGATTAACCCTGTCTCTTCGGCAATAGGAATTAATATATCTGGAGTGATCGTTCCAATTTCTTCATCATCCCAACGGACTAATGCTTCTGCTGTCGTGATTTTTCCAGTTTTTAAATCCATTTGTGGTTGATAGAGGACTTTCAAATCCTTTTTATCCAGTGCTACAAGTAGTCGTTTTTCGATTATTGACTTTGTATGCAATGCTTTATGATCAGCTTTTGATAGACTGATAATATTGCCTCCTCCATCAGACTGAACTTTTTGGATGGCAGCATGGGAAGCTTTCATCAATTGTGAAAATGAAATTTGGTCGTCTGGATACTTCGTCATCCCACCACTGATTGAAAGAGGTAAAGTCGTATTATTTATATAAATTGGGTGTTGGTCCAAATAAGTTAGGAATCCTTGGATAAACCATTCACCAAGTGGAGTTAGAACAGCAAATTCATCAATATTCACCCGTGCCATCGTGCTATCTTGGAAATAGATCTTCATGCGTTGGGTAAATTCTTGAAGTAATATTTGTTCAGCATGGTTATCATATAACTCTTTTAATGAATAGAATTTATCAATACTTAGATAGACTAAAGTGAAATGATGCTTTTCAACAATCCTTTGATTGACGATTTGCTCTAAACGATATCGATTGATCAGACCAGTTTCTTGATCAATATAAGCAATCTTTTCAAGTCGATTTTGTAATTTCTTCTTTTCAGTAATATCATTTTCTAATAATAAAAAACTTGATGGTTTTTTGGTAGCATTGAAAATAGGAATGGCTGTTAGGTCTACCCAATAGAATTGGCCGTCTTTAGTTATCTTCTCAACTTCACCTTTCCATTGCTTCCCTTCTTGTAAAGCTCCCCAAATCTTATCTGAAATTTCAGAAGTTTGTGGGAACATTTGCCAGAATGTTTTTCCGATTATTCGCTTCGGTGTCCATTTACTATATTTTAAGTATAAATCATTTGCGTATGTAATTAACCCTTCTTCATCAACAGATAATAGCATAAATGATGATTCTAGACCATCACGGATACTTGAATATTCGCCATGTGTTAAAAGGTCTTGGTTTTCGAAATCACTTAATAGAAACTGGCAAAATACATACCGATCACTATCAATTGTAAATGCTTTAAATGTGACAGGTGCAGAAAGGAGTTCACCTTTTTGTGTTTGTAAATTCATTGATTCTATTTGTATAGGATCAGCTGAATGAATAATCCTTTTCCAAAATTCACCGTAGAAATATGCAGTTTCGCTTTCATTAAAGGGCGTGAAAGACCCAATCGTTTCATCAGCATTATAGCCGAATGTCTTTTCCGCTTGACGATTCCAAGCAACAACGATTCCTCTAGTATCCAAAATTGCCATTGGATATGGCATTTGATTTAATATAGGATTAGCTGTTTCAAAAATTGTTTGAATGTCATTCATGGATTCTACTTCTCCTCGAAATTTCTATATTTATTATTATAGTAAATAGAAAGTGATAAGTCATTAGTATTAGATGATGATATGAAAAATATTTTCTTAGGACATATGTTTAATAATTTAATTATAACTTAAAAAAATGTTGTTGAATTCAGTAAATTTTATTTAAAGCATGCTTATAAAGTAATGTTTTTGTGGTTTTATTTTTAAATTGTAAATTAATTCTAAAGTCCCGCTGATAGTTGTTCAAAGGAAATTAAACTTTATGTTTGGTTGTGGCATAATAAGGTTTACCTACCATTCTTTTCGATGAATGACATTGTCTTATTTAATATTTGAATCCGCTTAATAATTTAAAGATTAGATAAAAAGTATGTATATATATAGATGGCTCTTTCGTGCTAAATATTATCAGAATTATCTAATTACAAATTTAGAAAGTCAACTTAGAAAAGCGCTTAATTCAGAAAGGAGATTTATATTGAAAACGATTTTCCAATACATAAAACCATATAGAGTACCTGCTTTTATAGCGATTTCACTTATGTTTGTTGAGCTGATTGTGGAGCTTACCCAGCCTTTATTGATTCGGAAAATTATTGATGAAGGCATAGTTCCAAAAGACGGTCAGACAATTATAATATGGGGAATTGTTATGCTAATGCTTTCGTTGCTAGCGTTTTTTGCTGGTATTTCGAATTCGTTTTTTTCAGGGTATGCAGCACAAAACTTTTCATATGATTTACGCAATGCGTTATTTAGAAAAGTTCAATCATTTACCATGACCACTTTTTTGCGCTTTCCCACTGCTGGATTGATTACAAGGCTGACAAATGACGTGTCGCAAGTTCAGCAAGTGTTTTTTATGAGTTTACGTGTGATGTTACGTACGCCATTAGTAGTATTGGGTAGTTTAATCATGGCGTTTTATGTCAATGCATCATTGGCTATTTATTTAGTCATTGGGGTACCAATCCTTGTTTACTTCATGTATATGATGGTGAAAAAGAGTATTAGCCAATTTGGAGCAGTGCAACGTAGGATTGACCGATTGAACCGAATGATTCAAGAAAATTTACAAGCAATGAGATTAGTAAAAGCATATTTACGAGGATTATATGAAGCGAGTCGTTTTCAAAAAGTAGCAAATGCATTAAAGAATGATACATCGAATGCATTACGATTAATGGAGTACATGCAACCAATCTTGTTAATTGTCATGAATTTTGCGATGTTAGCAGTGTTATGGTTTGGTGCAGAGCAAATTCAAAAAGGACATACTCAAATTGGTGATTTAGCTGCAATTGTCAATTATACAATGCGTATGACAGGATCCTTTTCCATGTTCGCCTTTATCATCACACTTTTTTCTCGTGCAAAGGCTTCAGCTAACCGAATGGAAGAAATCCTTCTGATTGAAGAGGGAATCGAGGATGTTCGTATACATCAGCAATCAATCGCGCCAACACAAAAAGGCGAGATCATATTCGAAAATGTTTCATTTCAATATCCATTAACAGATCGTTATGTATTGAAAGATATATCGTTTACTTGCAGGCCAGGTGAAAAGATAGCCATCATGGGTGCAACAGGTTCTGGAAAGTCTACCTTACTTCAGCTTGTTCCAAAATTCTATAACACTACAAATGGCCGTATTTTAATAGATGGTGTCGATCTAAAAGAATGGAATGTAAAGGAGCTTCGCAACAAGATTGGTTATGTACCTCAACGCTCATTACTTTTTACAGGGACCATTTTGGATAATGTAATTTGGGGAAAAGTTGATGCAACACTAGAGGAAGTTGAAAAAGTAGCAAAACAAGCTCAAATTCATGATTCTATTGTGCATTTTCCAAAGGGGTATCAAACGCGAGTGGGACAAAAAGGTGTAAATCTATCTGGTGGCCAAAAACAACGATTGTCCATCGCACGAGCTATTTTACGTAAACCTGAGTTTCTACTCTTCGATGATAGTACGAGTGCACTTGATGTCAAAACAGAGTCTGCACTTTGGGAGTCACTTGCTGATGAACAATCGACAATGCTTGTAGTAACGCAAAAAATCCGTACAGCAAAAGAGGCAGATCGCATTTTACTATTAGAAAATGGTGTAGCGAAAGCTTTTGGAACGCATGATGAGCTGATGGAAGACTCACCATTGTATCAGAAAATTGCCCAATCTCAAAGATCTAAGGGGGTGTTGTGATGATTAAATCATGGCTACGTTCGCATTTGTATGAGCCTGTTCTTACAAAAGAAGAGATCAAATCCTCTAAAAAGAGAAAAGGTGCAAGAGCAAATGATTGGCAAAAGGCATTATATCGTATATGGAAAATTGTTGATGAACAAAGAACTCTATTTATTGTTGTATTTTTAATGGTTATTGTAAGTACCATTTTGTCATTATTAGGACCTTATTTAATAGGTAAGATAATTGATGAACATATAATAGCAAAGGATTTTGCAGGCCTTAAAACAATGATTCTAGTACTTGTCTTTGTCTATATCGGGCTATCAATTACACTCTTTTTGCAAAATTATTGGATGATTGGCATTGCACAGCAAACTGTTTATCGAATGCGTTCAGATCTATTCACAAAACTACAACACTTACCCATCTCCTTTTTTGATAAAAGACAGCATGGTGAGTTAATGAGCCGAATGACAAATGATATGGATAATATTAGCTCTACATTAAATAGTACTTTTATCCAAGTTTTCTCAAGTATTTTAACACTAGTTGGGACAATCATTGTCATGCTTTCAATGAGCCCTTTTCTAACATTGCTAACAATGCTCATTATACCAATCATGTTTGCATCGACACGGTGGATTACAAGAAGAACCGGGAAATTATTTAAGTCTCAACAGCAAGCATTGGGCGAGTTAAATGGCATGATAGAAGAAACTGTTTCAGGACAACGCGTGGTGAAAGCTTTCTCTCAAGAGCAAAGGATGATGGATGAGTTTGCTGAGAAAAGTAGCCATTTACGTCGAGTAGGGTACTGGGCAAATGTCTATTCTGGAGGTATACCTAAAGTGATGAACTTCCTGAACAATGCAAGCTTTGCCTTGGTAGCGGGTGCTGGTGGAATCTTGGCATTAAAGGGATATGTATCGATTGGAACAATTGTGATTTTCGCAGAATATGCTCGTCAATTTACGAGACCATTAAATGATTTAGCCAATCAATTTAATAATGTATTATCAGCCATTGCTGGAGCTGAAAGAGTATTTTCTATTATGGATGAGGAAGAAGAACAAGATGAAGCTAAAAACGTACCGAATCGCAAGATACTAGGTGATGTAAAATTTTGTGATGTATCATTTCAATATGAAACAGCAGAGGAAGAACAGACGATTTCTACGATCAATTTTCATGTAAAAAAAGGCCAAACAGCTGCATTGGTCGGTGCAACGGGGGCTGGTAAGACAACGATCATGCAACTGCTTGCACGTTTCTATGATGTACAAAAAGGACAGATTTTAATCGATAATCAACCAATTCAACAATATTCTCGAGAAAATATTCGTAAGTCCATGGCATTCGTACTGCAAGAACCGTTTCTATTTGAAGCAACAGTGAAAGAGAACATTCGCTATGGCAGACTAAATGCCACAGACGAAGAAGTAATAGAAGCAGCGAAAAAGGCAAATGCCCATGAATTTATCACATCATTACCACAAGGCTACAATACATTTTTAGCAGCAGATGGGGGTGAAATCAGTCAAGGGCAAAAACAATTATTATCCATTGCTAGAGCACTAGTAGCAAACCCATCGATCTTGTTATTAGACGAAGCAACAAGCAGCATCGATACCATTACAGAACTAGAAATCCAAGAAGCTTTAGAACGCTTAATGGAAGGGAGAACAAGCTTTGTCATTGCCCACCGGCTAAACACAATCCAAAAAGCCGATGTAATCTTAGTCATGCAACAAGGAAAACTCGTAGAATTCGGGTTAAGAGAAGACCTCATCAGGAAAAAGGGTATATTCTATCAAATGCTACAACAATCAAATTGATGAAGAAGTATCAGCGAAGTCATCTGCGTAAAGTTAGAGGAGACCATTAATAAAGTAAGAATAGAGGATATTTTTGGCGAGTACCCCAGACATTATAAAAGTGGAATTTAGCTACGACTCCCGCGGGAAAGCATAGCTAAATTCCACTTCAAGTTAAATAAAATTAGAATTAAAATAGTTCTGGACAGCTCTTAGCTTTTTTGACATTACATTGTTTTCGTCTTAGCAGGATTCTTGAAGCGGAAGTTGCCCATCAATAACCCGGCATAAGGCATAAACCGTTTCATCAGAACAGAAATAATAATTGGAATGATAAGACAAATCAATGTATAACCTACTAACCCATATTCAATAAAATCATTCATAAATTTATCGACAGAGATATGCAAATACATAATCGTAATGGAATGCACTTCAATAAACTCAAAGAACTTCAATCGAACATACTTTGTGACAAACTGGAAGATACCAAAAATCATAATAAGAAACGCCATTGGAATGACAATATCTAGTATTGGATGACTGTAACGAACAAACTTCATACTTTGGTGATAATGAAATTGTCCATTCCAAGTGAGCCACATAGCAACCAAAGCAATGACTGTACATGGAATCCAAAAAGGCAATTTTACATGTAAGAAAACTTCCTTCGCATAAATAACCAATTGCAAAATATACAATAGCAATTAACACGACATCTAGATTCCACGGAATCATTATGGTTTGGGATGCTTTATCTACAGATCCACCAATAATATTTACTACATAATTACTTTCAACCTCAGCTAAAACGTAACAAATGATTAGGAATAAGATTTGACCTACTCGTTTTAAATATCGTGTGACGAATAAGAATAAAAGGTATGAGAAGAATAATGTCGTGATAAACCAAATAACCCCATAAGAACCTCTGGCAAAGCGGCCGCCAAAAAGTATGGTCATCAAATCATGCAAATACCATCCAAGGTCCGTGTTCCCTGTTACAAATGCTAGAATATATCGGAAACATGTTATGATGGTTACAAAGAATAGATAAGGAACCATTAATTGCATAAATCGTTTTTTAATTGAAAGAAACATGGATTCTTTAGAATCTGCCGGTTTAAAGAATAAGCCGCTAAGTACAAAGAATGCAGGCATGTGAAACCAATATATATACGTTAGCAAAGGATAATCTAGATCTTTAGGGTAATGGCCAATTACTACTAAAACCATTAAAAGACCTTTTACTGCATCAACCCAAGTTAATCTTTTTTTAGACATTTTTTAAACCTCCAAAGCGATTTTATATCTTTAGTCGCATTGTGAGAAGTAGGTAAAAATAATATTTTAATATCATTTTAATTTCAAAACTATTACAAAATGGAGGACTTATGGATATTTTTTTAATGAAAGCCTCTTTCCCTCTTGATGAATTGACGATTAATGAGATGAAGGAACTAATGCAGCATGCAAATACACTAGATCAACAAGAATTTTCCTTATTAATCCATATGGATAGCTGGAGTAATTATACGAGTCAAGGTTTTGTTGTATTGGCATATGATGAACAAGATCAACTCGTAGGTTTTATAAGCGCTACTGATTTATATGGACTGAATACTTATGAATGGAGTGCAATTGTACACCCGGATTATCGTCATCAAGGTATTGGTACAGCAATGGTTCAAGGCTTTACCAATGCATTAGCGGAACGTAACGCATCAGGTGATATGGCCCTAACATTTAATAGCGAAGTCGGGCATAAATTTCTAAAGCAAATGGGATACGAATACAGTTCTTCTGAAGCAACATTATATGCAATTGCAAAAAACTGTGTGATTCCGAAAGAGATTACTGTTCGTCCATTTGAAGAGCAAGACCTGGAAACACTCTTGGAATTAATGCATGACGGCTTTGGTGATTTGCCAGAAGAAACAAATGAGCTCATTACGTTTAATACAAAAACACCAGGACGTACACTTTATATGGTAGAAAGTGAAAACCAAAAAGTTGCGACAGTTTCTTTAGTAGAAAATGAAATGGGCATCTGGATCACTGCCTTTACAGTTCAACAATCTTATAGAGGAAAAGGAATAGGCTCAGCTATTTTACAATGGGCAAAAAATGAAACTTTTAAAAAACAACAGGAAAAAGTGCTATTGGATGTAGAAATAGATAATACGAACGCGCTTAGTGTATACCATAATGCAGGATTTACACCACTTCAACAAGTAGATTATTTTATTAAGAATTAGATGATCTAAAGTTAGAAGAAAGGAGCGGAGAAATCGTGAAAATCGTTTGCTTTGGGGATAGTATAACAGCTGGAACAGAGGGTCATCAAAAGCCTATGGTAACATCAATGCTAGAAAAACAATTACCAAAACACCAATTCATCAATGCAGGAGTACCAGGAGATACAACTGTAAGGGCAGAAAGACGCCTAAAACAAGATGTATTAATAGAAAAGCCAGATTTGGTTGTCATCTTATTTGGGGCAAATGATTCAGCAGCACATAAACTAGTACCAATAGAGCGCTATGAGGAAAATTTGCGAAAGTTTGTTCAAGAAATTGGAGCAGAAAAGTCCATTCTCATCACGCCTGCTCCAGTAGACGAATCGTTGCAACCACACCGCTCAAATGAACGGATTAAATTGTATGGCGATTCGGTAAAGAAAATAGCAGAAGATACTGGGAGTTATCTCATAGACTTTTTCTCAGAACTATTTGAACGTGAAAATTATAAAGAAATACTTGTTGGAGAAAGCAACGACGGGTTACATTTTGGGGCATCCGGGTATAGCATCTTATCCAATTTAATTGCAAACGAAATTAAAGCAATTGAAGAAAGAAAATAAGGGAACAATTTTTTAAAAAAATAGTCATATTTTGAGATTTACTTTTTACAGAACTCATATTTTTGTAAAAGAGAACATATATATTTAAATATAACTTACTTTTAGGAGGAATTTTTCATGAGACTACCTGCATTGCAAAAAGTAGAAAGTTCACATAAGAATTTATTTAGCCAAATCCTCTCTAAAGTCGTGGGGCGTAGTACAAAAAAGCTGCACAATCAAAAAAAGCGTTATTATCCACTATCTCGTCGAAAATAAAAATGATACACATCTGAATTAATGAAAATGGCCGATGCCCTGTTAAAAATTTTGCAGGACGATCGGCATTTATTTTTTATGATACATAATGGAAAAATGGGATTATTTATTCTATAAACAAGGTGAGCTTTCACAGCAAGGTATGTAGCTTATTGATCCTCTAATAATAAATCTCTCTTATTAGGTGCAACCAAATGTAATTCATGCATGGCGCGAGTTAAGGCTACATACAAAAGTTTACGGTCAATCGGTGTATCATGAAATGGATGGTCGATAGCAGCAATGATTACTGCATCAAACTCAAGACCTTTCGCTAGATGACTCGGTACAATCAGTAAAGCCTCTTGATCAATTTCAGAAGTCTCTGATAGCGTTTGTACCATCACATTAGCTTTTTGCAATTGCTTCGTAGCTTTTTTCGCTTCATCCGTTGTTTTGCAAATCAGCGCAATGGAATGATGTCCTCTATCCCGAATTTGTTCATAAATTTCCGCAATTTGGGTAGCGTCAAAAGTGGCCATCTCATGAAATATTGGCTCTTCACCGTGACGAACGACGGGTTCAACTAAAGGTAAATCTTCGTCCATTTTCTCTAAAATGCGATTGGCTACTGCCATAATTTCAATTGTTGTCCGATAACTTTTTTGCAATGTTTTGTAGCTAGCTCGAGGGAACAGTTCACGAACTGGAGCCCAGTCTGTTAGAGAACGGTAGCTGTGAATTCCTTGTGCAAGGTCACCAACCATAGTGAACATATCCGTTTCAAGCCCCTCTTTTAAAGCGGCAAGTTGAAATAAGCTGTAATCTTGCACTTCATCAATAAAGACAACCTTCATCTTCCACTCATCTTTGATTCCTTTTATTTTAGCTTGTAAATAAAAGATTGCTGCTAAATCCTCTAAAGCCCAAGTTTCTTTTCTGTGTGCTTCGAAAAATCGGTCATGTTCTTCTTTCGTCCAATCAGGTGCAAACTCTTCTTGAAGCCCTCGATTGGTCAAAAATTCCCGGTAGAGCGGCTTAATCTTATACTTTTCGAAGCGTTTCATATAACGTGTGACGACTGTTTTTGCTTCTTTTTCGACAGCTGGAATTCGTTCATCACGCTCATCAATCCACTTTGTGACTACTTCTTTCCGTTTTGAATCATCACGAATACCAAATAGTGCTTTGTCTAAAACGGCATCATAGCGTTTTTTGAGGGTATATAGAAGTTGTTTCTTTTTTTGACGAACATGATTTTGAATAATTGCGCGGACTTTAGCGAGTCTCTTTTCTAAAGGTAGATAATTATAATCTTCTAAAAAGAGTCTGCGTAAATGGGAAGCTTTTAATATTCGATATTTTTCAATATAGACGTCTTCAAACTGTTCAGCAATTTGATTTTCAATTTTTTTGACGTACCGTGCCATCATATCGCGATATTCAAGCGTTCCTTTCATTTTGGAAACCCAAAGTGCAGTGTCATCGACGCTTTCTTGTTGAACTATTTTTTCAAGTTGTTCATCTGGATTTTGCAATTTTAATTTGATACTCGTAGCATTTTGTACATATTCCGCATAGGTTGTTTGATGAATTTTTCCAACACCTAGCTCTGGTAGGACATCTGCAATATAATCGATGAATAATTTGTTCGGTGCTAAAATCATCAAATCCTGTGCTCGGAAATGTTCGCCCATCGTATATAAGAAATAAGAGATTCGGTGTAGAGCGATGGTTGTTTTACCACTACCAGCTGCACCCTGAACGAGAATTGGTTGTTTTAAGTGCGCGCGGATGACTTCATTTTGCTCTGCTTGGATGGTTGAGACAATTTCAGTCAAACGAACATCTGCTTTTCCAGACAAAGCATCTTGTAAGAGTTCATCGTTTGTTGTGAGGTCAATATCGCGAACTTCGAGTAATCGACCTTTTTCAATTTTATATTGTCTCTTAGAAAAGAGATGACCCTTATTTTCTTCGCCATTTACTTCATATGTTAATTCTCCAAGTCTCCCGTCATAGTAGACATTTGCAACGGGTGAACGCCAATCAACGATGATTGGTTCTTGTGTTTCACGGTCAAATAGAGATGTTTTTCCAATGTATAATTTCTCTGCGGGCTCGTTTTCCTTTTGGAAATGGATCCGTGCGAAATATGGTTTTTGACGAATGGCCTCTAATCCTTCACGTTGGTTTTTTGCCATATCAAAGAATCGAGCGTTAGTTAAGATATTTTGGTAGCTTAAACTAGAATCTAAATACTCTAAATCAGCCATGGCTGTACGAATATTTTCTTGAGCTGTTTGTACATCACGTTTTGACTCTTCTAGCAATTTTTGCATATAATATTTTGTGTATGCTAAATGTTGCTCTTCTTCCTTAAAATCAGGATGTTGTGTCATGAAATCGACCTCCTGTCTTTTCATAGGGTGAATAACTATTACTATACGCTTTTTACTATTGTATATGAAGTTTAATGCTGTTTGAAAGGGACTGTTTTATAGGATCGTGAGCATAAGGTGAAACTTCGCTAAAAACACGATAAAGTGAAACTTCAATCAGTGGGGATTTTCCGACGTACAGGATGTACTAGTGCCAACGTTGCCACAGGAGTGGCGTTTTTAGTTGGCCCCACTGATCGTTAATTGAACCAATCGGGCTTTAGGCAGTTATTCCACCTATGGTTCTTCGTAATTAAATCCTTGCAGTTGAGTCCTACTGCCCGTTAATGCGATAAAGGTATATGTTGAAACGTTGGAGGAATGAAACAAATGGACATATTTGCACATCGCGGTGCATCAGGAACTTTTCCAGAAAATACATTGGCCTCATTTAAAGAAGCAGCAAGATTACCGATATATGGTGTTGAATTAGATGTTCAACGTACTAAAGACGGTGTATTAGTGATTAACCATGATGAAAAAATCGATCGAACTTCAAATGGCAAAGGTTATATTCGAGATATGACGTTTGAAGAAATTCGTTCTTATGACTTTGGAAGTTGGAAAGGGGAGCAGTTTGCGGGTGAGAAGATTCCAACTCTTGACGAAGTGCTCGAACTATTCAGAGTTACACACCATATGATTAATATCGAATTGAAAACAGATGTATTTGAATATCCAGGCTTAGAAGATGACGTCATCGCAACGGTCAAATCCCACGACATGATGGAGCGCGTATTATTTTCCTCATTTGATCATGAAATAGTAGAGAGAATCATTAAAAAAGCACCGAACAATGAAGTGGGTGCACTTTTTATGAAAATATTAATTAACTTAGATGAATACGGGAAGATGATCGGCACAAACGCCCTCCACGTATCCTTAGTAGCAGCAAAACGACAAGCCGTAAAAAAAGCCGTAGAAGCTGGCAATCGACTACGAGTTTACACAGTCAACACAACAGAGGACTACGATCAAATGGAAGAACTAGGCATAAGCGCAGTTTTCACAGACTACCCGGAAAAACTATATCGCCATGCATATAGAAAAAAGTATAATCATTAAAACAGAAGAATAAAAAGAATCCAACGAAACATAGAAGAAAAGGCTGCTCCAAAGTATACTCATCTACTTTGGAACAGCCTTCTTCTTTTCATTACCATTTTGCAATATGTTCTTCAACCGTACCAAGTAATTGTTGAATTGGCATTAAACGACCGTTTTCTAAACGGATACGACCGTTGTAGTAGCCAACCATTTGATGGATGGATGACTTCATTAGTTTTATATCTGTAACTGCTTCTCGTTCAAAAAACGGTGTGAAAGTAAGACGGACATCATCTGTAAATTTCGTGGTAATTTGCCAAGGTTGCATATAATTTTTACTATTATATTGAAAAATAACATCTTCATGAATTTTTTGCATACGACCGTCTATGAAAATAGCATTCTCTGTCATACCTGTGCCATCTGTCCATTTTCCACCTAAGTTTAAAGCAATGCGATGATTGCGGCATCTTTGTGAAGCCATACCCCAATTCCAAGTTGCTTCTCGTGGCCAAACCCCACGACCGTAATCTAGTACTGCAAAACATTCTTCTTCGTAAAAGTTATATCGTTTATCTCCAATTTTCACATAGCCACTTGTTGGGAGTGAATGATGCTTTGCGGTAAAATGAAAGGTTTGACGATTCCATGGAATGACGACGTTGAGTGAATCATCTTCTTCTGGATGTTGAATTGTTAAGTCTGCATGTAAAAGATCTCCATCAAAATCTGGGATTGTTACGGTCATTTGTGTTTCACCTTGACCATACAATAATTGAATTTTGATGTCATTGTTATTGAATGACACAGTTTCCAAAACCTCTTCTGGCATTTTCAGTTTATAGCCAAGAGGAATCGTAACAGTTTTCTCAAAAAAGCGTTGCGTTTCATATTCGAGAAAATAGACGTAGCAAATTGCTGCGTAATCTAGATGACATATGGTTGCAGAGAACATAATATCGTCCCCAAAGATATACCATTCATTCCACTTTTTCTTACGCATCATATGCCCTTTTAAATTACTTATTATGATTGGCTTTCTTGAAAACCCAATAGCAGCAGGATTTAAGTTGCCTTTTTTATCACAGAGTAATGTCGCGTCAACAATCTCTTTTTCAGCGTGCTGTGTCAATTCGAACATCCTTTCAAACCATAAATTAGGAGATAGTAAATTATGTTGCTTTCATTGTACCAAAAAATATGTGATATTGGTCACTCCTACTAGGAAAGTTGTAAAAGTAATTTATTTGTCATAACAGTTCCAAAATCAGTATCAATTGGATTTGTCCTTACATATTGTAAAATAGGAGGTTATGGACTATGTATAATAGGCTAAAAGCGGTTGAATATGCAAATCGTTGGTGGAATAATTTCAATCCTGCATTTCCAAAATTCGATGATGATTGCACGAATTTTATCTCACAATGTTTGTTAGCAGGTGGTGCGCCAATGACAGGAGCCCCCAACAGAGCAAAAGGTTGGTGGATGAAGGGAAAGACTTGGAGTTACAGCTGGACGACTTCAAACTCACTTCGTTGGTATTTAGAAACTTCGAAAAAGGGATTAAGAGGAATAAGAGTAAATAGTGTAGAGGAATTACAGCTGGGAGATTTAATTTTTATCGATTTTGATGGTGATGGTAAGATTAACCATACTTTAATGATTACAAGTATTATAAAAGGCGTTCCTTATGTCAATGCACATACAACAAACAGTTATCATCGTCTATGGACATACGAAGATTCAAGTGCATATACGCCAAATATAAAGTATTACTTCTTTAAAATTGAAGTCACTCCGTAGTTGTTAGTTCTTTTAACTTTTAAACTGACTGTGGTAATGTGAAGAGGGTAATATACATACAAGTATATCCATCGTAAATTGTGTAGGAATTATAGGAGTGATAATGTTGAACGAACAATCTTTAACGGTGAAAGAAGCAATACGTAGTCGTCGATCTATTAAATTATTTAACGGGCAACCTGTGGCTCGTGAAGATTTAATGGAAATTATTAATGATGCTGTGTGGGCGCCAAACCATGGGAATCGCCAACCTTGGCGTATCGTCCTTGGAAGTGGGGCTGAATTAGAGTCATTAATAGATTTAATTCGTGAATATGCAGTGCCAGAATGGAAAGAGCTTTCTGAAGAGGAACTAGCGAAGAAAATGCTAAAATTCTCTACACCCGGTGCTTATGCATTTGTCATTGTCCCTCAAGATGTTCGCCAAAAAGAACGTTATGAAGACTTTGCAGCAGCTAGTAGCTTCATTCAAAATATGCAATTATTAGCATGGGACAAAGGAATCGGTGCATGCTGGAAAACGCCAAACTGGATTGACAATCCAAAATTCCGCGAAGCATTAGGTGTAAAACCAGAAGAACGCATCATTAGTATGCTTCAATTCGGCTACTTTGATGCCATTCCAAAAGAAAAACCACGCAAACCAGCTGAAGAGATTGTAACGATTTTTGGTAAATAAAAGCTGAAGCTGAAGCAAAATTTCAGCATATAAAAGTAAAGCCAACATTCCGCAATTTGGAATGTTGGCTTTTTCGTAGTTATTTATTTTGATAAATTATCGATTTCATAGTAATAATCACTAATTACACGAAGACCTTTATCAAAGTTTTCTAAGTGGAAATGTTCATTTGGTGCATGGAAGTTTTCAGATGATAAGGCAAAGCCCATCATGATAACTGGTGCACCTAAAATTTCATCGAATGTTGAAACAATCGGAATGGAACCGCCAGCACGGATATAAGCTGTTTTAGCATCATATTGTGTTTCATATGAACGGCCTGCAGCTTGAATATAAGGATGATCAAGTGGTGTAATGAACGGTTTACCTTTATCAAAATCAGTAATTGTAATATCAACACCAGCTGGTTTGTGCTTTTCAATATGAGCACGTAATTGCGCTACAATTTCATCTGGATCTTGGTCGGGTACTAAACGGCAAGTGATTTTAGCTCCGGCAGTTGCAGGAAGTACTGTTTTAATGCCTTCTCCAGAGAAACCACCAAATACACCATTCACTTCTAAAGTTGGTCGAGCCCATGTACGTTCAAGGTAAGTGTAGCCTTCTTCACCGTATAATTCTTTAACGCCAGCTTCTTCTTTAATGCCTTCTTCATCAAAGTTTAAAGCTTCGTATGCAGCTTTTTCATCAGCAGTAATAGGACGAACTTTATCGTAAAAACCATCTACTGCGATTGTGCCATGTTCATCATGGAAGGAAGATAGGATATCTGCTAATGCATGAATTGGATTTTGAACTCCACCACCATAAATTCCTGAGTGAAGATCACCTTTTGCAGCACGAACATCGATTTGCACACCTGTCAATCCGCGTAATGCATAACATACAGCTGGACGGCCAGGAGCATAAAGACTAGTGTCTGAGATTAGCACTAAATCAGTAGCTAGTTCATCTTTGTGTGCTTCTACAAATGCAGGTAGATGAACACTACCAATTTCTTCTTCGCCTTCAATGAGGAATTTTACATTTACAGGAAGTTCGCCGTTTTCTTTCATAAAAGCTTCGATTACTTTTACATGCATAAAGACTTGGCCTTTATCATCACTTGAACCACGAGCATATAAAATATTGTCGCGGATTTCAGGCTTGAATGGTTCACTATCCCATAATTCTAAAGGATCTACGGGTTGGACGTCATAGTGACCATATACGAGAACAGTGGGTTTACCTTCAGCATGAAGCCAATCTGCAGTCACTACAGGATGACCTGCAGTTTCGTTGATTTTAATATTTTCTAGCCCTGCATTTTTCATCGACTCACCTAGGAAAGCAGCAGCTTTTTTCATATCTTCTTTATGTTCGGACAAAGAACTGATACTTGCGATGGACAAAAATTGCTTCATTTCTTCAAGATGATCTTCGCGATGTGTAGTAAAGTAAGTGTTTAAAACTTCTAATTGACTCACTTTTATCCCTCTTTTCAATATTTCGATTCTCAGAGTGATTATACCATAGCAGTCATTTTATTTAGAAAGCTCAGCATTCTAAAATGTGGAATTAACTAAAATATGGTATATTATGTAGTATAAATGATGTACGGAATTTGAACGTTCTTTTGGGGAGGAATTTAGTTGGAATTTATTTGGCTAGCTATCTGTTTGCTCATCTCCTTTTTCTTTTCAGGAAGTGAGACGGCATTAACAGCTATTAATAAGATGAAGGTCCAGCTACGGGCAAATCAAGGGGATCGTATGTCTCAAAAATTGAACATATTAATAGAGCAGCCCGACCGGATGATTACGACTATTCTGATTATTAATAACACAGTCAATATCTTGATGCCGACAATATTGACGATTATTGCAATTAAATATAACTGGCAATTATCAATTGCTACAACCATCTTAACCATTATTGTAATTGTTTTTGGAGAGGTGTTACCAAAAACAATTGCCGTAACATTTGCAGATCGTCTAGCGTATATCGTTGCACCAATTATTGCTTTATGTGTGAAGATTCTTAGCCCGATTACATGGATTTTACATGGCTTTACGAATATGTTTATTCGTATTATTTCCAATGGAGCAGTGACAGAAGCTACTTTAACGAAAGAAGAATTTCGAAGTATGGTTGATGTTGCTTCTACAGGGGGTGCATTTGATGAAATTGAATCGGTTCGTTTAAAAGAAGTGTTGGATTTTCCAGATAAGGATGTGTCAGATGTTTTAGGAACGCATCGAACAGATGTTGTAGGATTACCAGTGGATGCTACATATGAGGAAGTTAGAGATACGATACTTGAGTACTCATTTACACGTTATCCTGTTTATGAAGAAAGTTTGGATACGATTGTGGGAATGTTCTATTCAAAGAAATTTGTTGAATGGACATTAGATCCAACAAAAAAGTTAGTAGATTTTATGGATCCGGATCCACTTTATGTTGTGTCCACGGTTAGCATTGAAAAAGTTTTTACCTTAATGCTTTCTCAAAAGAAACATTTAGCGATTGTACTGGATGAATACGGTGGAACGCTGGGGATTGTTTCGCATGAAGATATTATTGAGGAAATGATTGGACTCGAAATTGAAGATGAATCAGATGAGGAAGAAGAATCTCTAATCTATGCACTAACTGAAGATACATTAGTCTGTCACGGTCGATTAGAAATCGAAGAGGCAAATGATCAATTCCATGTTGAAATCCCCCAAGACCATGAAACTGTAGGTGGATTTGTGTTGGAACTAAGCTTGCATATCCCAGAACCAGGAGAAACATTCGATTTTGAAAATCTTCATATTGTAGTAAACGAAGTAGACGATAGTCGAATTACAAAATTAACGATTACCAAGAAGCAGGTTGAGCAAGAATAAAATAGATAAGAAAAAAGAGAAGGCTTAGGAGCTAAATTGCTGCTAGGTCTTTTTTGTACAGGAAAGTGAAATCTAATATGTGGAAATATAATATCCATTATTTTGACGGAGATTAGTACCCAAATTATTGAAGTGGAATCGGCGAAGACTCCCACGGGAAAAGTGAGACAGGTGAGGCCCCGCACGTAGCGAAGCGAAGGAGGAACTCACCGCTCACCCGTAGGAAAGCGTAGCCGATTCCACTTCAAACTAAAACCCAATAAGAATAAAAATAGTTTTTCAGGTTATCAGATTATTTCGAACGCATTTAGATATTATTATATAGGACGAACTATTACATCAAATGTATCCCAACCTTACATGAATGTAATGTAATTGAAAGTTAATCCGATAGAGTGAAATCTTTATTTTTGCGAAAATAGGTTTATCAAAGCAAGACGATAACCGGAGGATTTAAAAATGAAAACTACACTTGAAAATGTTTATGAAGAATATAATCGTTATATATATCACTTATGTTTAAAATTAACTCGCAACAGATCTGAAGCTGAAGACCTTATGCAAGAAGTTTGGGTAAAGGTTGTTCGCTATGAATCTTATGTTGCTGAAGTAGAACATGTAAAAGCTTGGTTAACAACAATTTGTATGAATACATTCCGCGACCGCTATCGCAAAAATGTACGTCGTAGTAAGTACATGATGAGTCAACCTGAAACTTTAGACGTTCCAGTATTAGATTTGGTTCCCAATAATGAGCCATCTACAGAAGCGGTAGTTGAGCAAGAAGCTGTTTCTAAAATTGTACAAGAAAAAATTAACCAATTAGATAGCATTTATCGTAATACACTTTTATATTTCTATGTAAATCAATATTCTCTAGTAGAGATTGCAGAATTAATGAAAGTATCAATTGGTACAGTAAAATCACGTCTTTTCCGTGCAAAACAACGTTTAAAAGACATCATGATGTCTGATGTAACTTCAGCAGAAGTGATTTTACCAGCTTAGTAGAGATGCAGTCTTTACATAAGCTAAACAAAAACTCGTCACTCTAATGAAAAATGAAGAGTGACGAGTTTTTGAATGGATTTTTTTATTGTTAGCCTAATAAACATTTCGAGAAGATAGTACGTAAAGAATGAATTTCTTCTTCAGTAAGCATACCGAACATACGATCAACGATATTCATGATATGTTCATGGGCAGTTTCTAAAAGCGAATGACCCGCATCAGTAATCTCTAGCTGAGAGGCACGGCGATCAGTTGCGTTTTTGGTTTTTGTAATATAGCCGGCCTTAATCAACTTTGTAGTGAGTACAGTTACACCACCTGTAGTAACGTGAAGTCTTTCTGCTAGGGCAGAAGGGCGCATGGGTCCTTCTGTTTCAAGCAAATCGAGTATGAAGATATGTGTTTTGGATAATCCCATTGCATTATGACTATTCCATTCATTTGCCCATTTTCTTTCCACAGAAGATACAATTTCAAAAAGGGAAGTGATGCTTTCTCTTCTTGTTTCATTCATAATTTTCAACTCCAAAATGTATCATTAACATTCTAATGATAAGCGTTGCATTTCATATAATTCATATTCACGAACCTTTCGAGGAACAAAGCGACGAATATCCATTTCATTGTAGCCAACTTGTAGACGTTTATCATCTAAAAGAATAGGACTACGTAACATTTTAGGGTGGTCTTTTATAATTTCATAAAGTTCTTGGATGGATAATTGTTCAATATCACAGCCTAAGTTTTTGAAGTCCTTTGAGTTTTTAGAAATGATTTCATCTGTGCCATCTTCCGTCATGCTTAAAATACGTTTGAATTCAGCAAGTGTTAATGTCTCAGAAGTGATACGTTTTTCATGGTAAGTTATATTATTATCTTTAAGCCATTGTAAAGCCTTTTTAGAAGAAGTACAGCTTGTTTGAGTATAAATTGTAACAGTCATATAGATTCCTACTTTCCGTATGTTTATTATATTTATATCTTATCAGTAAGATATTTATAAGTCAATGTAAATTAATGAAAAAATGAGTCAAATTTGTGGATAAATGAGCATATTCTAAGATTCTTCAATCATATAGATCGGTATTAAATAAAAAAATCACTGTATCAAAATAGATGCAGCGATTTGTTGTGGAATTAGTGGATATCTTTTTTCTTAAAGTTTCCGCCTTGAATTTCTGTCATGTTACTAAATGCCAGGAAAGCAGTTGGATCAACGTCTTCCACGATGCTTTTAAGTTTGGCCTCTTCAAGTCGGTTAATAACACAGAAAATGACTTGTTTTTCATCTTTGGTATAGCCACCCTTACCATTGAGATAAGTAATGCCTCGCCCTAAACGGTCCATAATGGCTGAGCCAATTTCATCTGCTTGATCACTAATAATCCAAATAGATTTTGTTTGATTGAAACCTTCAGATACTAAGTCAATTGTTTTAAATGCGATAAAATAAGCGATTAACGAATACATAGCTCGGTCTAAACCAAATACAAAGCCAGCACTTCCCAAAATAAATAGATTCATGAACAAAATAATTTGTCCAACAGAAAATGGAAGCTTTTTGTAGAATAAAATAGCTAATGTTTCACTACCATCCAAGCAGCCACCTGCACGAATGGCAATCCCTACACCAATACCGAGCATAATACCACCAAGAACAGTTGCTAAAAGCGTATCATTTGTGAATGCGTTTCCATGTGGAAAGAAAGAAGTCGCAAGTGATAAAACGGCAATACCATATGCTACTGATAGTGCAAAACTTTTACCAATTTGTTTATATCCTAAGTAAAGAAAAGGTAAGTTAAATAAGAAGAGGAAAATACCAAGTGATATACCTGTCATATGGGATGCCATCATGGCAATACCGGTAACACCACCGTCAATTAAATGATTGGGGATTAGCACCTTTTCTAGGCCAATTGCCATGATTAAAGCACCTAGAGTAATTAAAGCAAAACGAATGAAAATTTTTTTATGTCTTGCTTTCCTTTTCGATATACTGTCTGATTTGTCGCTCATAAAAACACCATCCTTATACATTTTGTACCATGAATAATTATGCGACTTCAAGTGAAAGGTCTGTAGAAATCTAAAAAACCCTATGAAAAAAATTTCGCGAAGATTTAATAGAGTATGAATGAGGAAAAGTAGAAGAAAGAGTAGAAATATTAGGCCTTATGAGTATATGGAACGCCTATAATCATTCTGTTTATGATGAAATTCAAATTAGAAAAAGAGAGAGATCCTGATACTTTGAATCTTTCGGGTATTATTTGCATAAAATAATATAATTGTTAACGGTAACTAGTCGGGTGGGAGGTTGCCTTCTTATTCCCTTATTTTCGTAAATTGCGGGAGATAGAGGTGACCAAATGGAAATTTTAACGTGCTTTATTAGTGCAAAACATCATTTTAGAAAAAAATAAATGTAAAAGGAATGGGTCCATTTTGAGGGGAAATGAGTTTATGACGATTAAATATATATTCTATATAATAACCTTGCTTTCTTTTTTATATATTGTGTATCTCTTACTGTTTGCATCCTATGGATCAGATTATATTCTTGCTAGAGCAGTACCTTGTGCTATTCTATTTTTCGCATCTTCAATTTGTAGCTGTATATTATTAGTGAATGAAAAAATAAAGCACCTGAAAAAGAATATAGCAAAAAAACATCCCTAGAACGGGATGTTTTTTGCTATAGGTGGAAAATTGAATTTTGCTTCATAATTATTTTCAATAAACTTTTATTATTGATGTCCTTGAGAGAACCACTCTGCTACATTCCATACTTTTGTAACAAGACCATCATAGAATTCGGGTTCGTGGCTGACTAATACGATGGTGCCTTTGTATTCTTTCATCGCACGTTTTAATTCGTCTTTTGCATCGATATCCAAGTGGTTTGTCGGTTCATCGAATAGCATCCAGTTACTTTCTTCCAGCATTAATTTACATAAACGAACTTTTGCTTGTTCTCCACCACTTAGTTGATTTAGTGGGCGGGAGATATGTTCATTTTTTAATCCGGTTTTGGCAAGTAAGGCACGGACCGTTCCTTGTTCTAATGAAGGGAAGGCATTCCATACATCCTCGATTGGTGTAATATTACCCGCTTTTACTTCTTGTTCGAAATAAGAAGGGAATAAGAAATCTCCGCGTTCCACTTTACCGCCTAGTGCAGGAATTTTGCCTAACATTGTTTTTAATAACGTAGATTTACCAACACCATTCATCCCAACAAGGGCAATTTTTTCCCCACGTTCAATTTGGAAAGTAAGTGGTGGAAGCAATGGTTTGTCCTTGTCATAACCAATCAGTAAGTTTTCAGCTTCCACTACATAGCGACTTGAGCTACGAGATTCTTTGAATGAGAATTGTGGTTTTGCAGCTGTTTCTGGGCGGTCAATACGTTCCATTCGATCCAATTGTTTTTGACGAGACTTGGCACGACCAGTTGTAGAGAAACGTGCTTTGTTTTTAGCGATAAATGTTTCTTGTTTTTTAATAAAGTCCTGTTGTTTTTCATACGCATCAATATGTTGACGTTTATTGATTTCTGCAAGTTCAAGGAATTTCTCGTAAGTTGCAGTATAGCGTGTTAGTTTTGAAAATTCTAAGTGGAAAATAACATCCACTATACCGTTCATAAATTCAGTATCATGTGAGATTAAAAGATACGCATGTGGATAATCTTTTAAATAAGTGCTTAACCAAGTAACATGTTCTTCATCTAAATAGTTAGTTGGTTCGTCTAATAGCAAGACTTTTGGCTTTTCTAAAAGAAGCTTTGCTAACAATAGTTTTGTTCGTTGACCACCAGAAAGGGCAGTAACGTCACGGTCTAAACCAATAGCATCAAGACCTAGGCCACGTGCAACTTCTTCGATTTTCATATCTAATGTATAGAAGTCACCAGCATCTAAGGCATCTTGAATAGCGGCCATTTGTTCTAATAGGACTTCTAATTCTTCAGGTGTCGCATCAGCCATCTTCGTTGTGATTTCGTTTAATTCTTCTTCTTTTTTATATAGAGGTAAGAAGGCATCGCGTAATGTATCACGCATAGTTCTACCTGGTGTTAGTACAGCATGTTGATCTAAATAACCGTAGTGTGTGCCAGGAAGCCATTCAACACGACCAGCATCATGGATTAACTCGCCTGTTAGAATATGCATTAATGTAGATTTACCAACGCCATTTGCGCCAACAAGACCCACATGTTCTCCTTCTACAATTCGAAAAGATACATCTTTAAAAAGGGTACGATCGCCAAAGCTATGGCCTAATTTTTCAACAGTTAATATCATTTGTTTTATAGTCCTCCGTATCCATACCCCAATTTTGGGGGCATGGGTAGTGTGATTTTTGGTATGGTTGGTGAGTGTTTTCTGAGTCAAAGATTATTAAAATATATTTTTATTTTATCCAGCATTAAATGGTACATAACCCTGAAATAAGATTTGGGAAAAGTGAAGGGGAAGAACCCCAGATGGAAGTTTAAATATAATTCACAGCAAAAAACGCCTCTATTTAGCAGGCGCTTTAGTCTTTATAAGACTCTAATTGTTTATTTAGTTCAGCCAGTTGTTTTTCCATATCTGATAGACGTTGTTCTGCTTTTTCAATTAGTTCTGGATAGCCATTGGATTCTAGTTTTTCAATATCACCTTGTTGGCGGATATAGTCACTTTTAAGTTCCACTATTTGATATAGTAATTCGTCTTTTGTTGGCATGTTGAAACTCCTTTATTCTTCAGGACTGATTTTGTTCTATCTTTTTTGTTATTGTATCATATCGGTCGTTTTCTTGGTTTGTTCTTCTATTAAAAAAGCTGTGGATTTTGAATGGCTTGTGAAGAAGCTTTTTAATAGTGACTGAATATACTGGTTATTTCTGTTTAAATCAATATTTAGTTGCTTACGTACAGCGTGTTCGACTCTTGCTTCGTGTAGGAGAAACTCCATGACAGCATTTTGCAAAAGAGATTGTTTTAACTTTTTACCCAATCCTAGATTGATGAATCCGTTAGCTTCAGAAGGGAAAATATGTTGCATTTCAATTTCATCTTGGCAAACTACGATACATGGAATGCCAATCGTCGCAACTTTATAAGGTGTATATTTTGCGCCACAAATTACAATATCTGCCTCACCTAATAACTCATAGAGGGCATTGTCCTTTTGTATGATTTTAATGTTTTTTCGGCTGAGTGCCATTAATTTTAGTTCATCTACATCATGTGCATAACTGGATTGTACGATAACTGAGATTTTAATGGGGATTTGCAATTGTAATAAATGGCGTAAAATACGGTAACTTGTATTATCCGGATCCATTCCCTCAATCGATACAACGATATGCGGCTTATCAGATGAAGAATCTGATTTTTTCTGTATAGCTTGTAATTGTTTTGGTACGACATAAGAAGAAGGACCAACCAAATAATGTGGCAATAGTTTTTCGCGTTTTTCTTGATACAATGTGTGGAATACGCAATCTGCCGCTGACCCACCTTCCCCAAAATCATCAAAATGGAGAACGGTAGGAATAAATGTTTTTATTTGATCAATTAAAGGTAATTCAGTACTCCCTGCATCATGGATGAGTAAACTAGGTGATAATTTGGTAAGCTCTGAAATTAATTGCTTGTCATTTTTATAGACAATCGGGTTGAAGCCCTTATTAATTAAATATTCAACTGCTCGATCGTCGTCTTTTACCAAAACTTGAGTATGTTGTCGATCGAACATGGCAGAAAGCGTAACGATTCTTTCAATAGGGTAAAGATTATGGCAAGGAGTCACTGCTCCAATAAAAACGGTCTTTTTGGTTATTTCCTCAGTTCGTTGATATTTCATAACACATCTCCATCCTTTCCACTGCTCTTTTCAATTTATGGGATGAAGTAGTGTAATATGTATAAAATTATAGATTATGAGTTTTCTTTGTGATTAATTATTAGATTAGAGTATCAATTTCAAATTTGCGATCCGCTGTTTTCTGTTTCCGTCTAAAGACTGAATTATTGTGATTTTAAGCATTGCACCATATGAAAGCTATTTGCATTTGTTACAATAACATTAGCAATTTTGAATTGGAGGTACACCTAATGAAAATCTTACTTGTTGATGGCACCATTATTGGGCGAAAAACAGGTGCTATTTTAGAGCAAGTTGAACAATATATAAAAGAATTTGATGCCAACTTAGAAATTTCCCAGCTCCATCTTGCTGATTTTGATCACCAATTTGTAGATGGTCGTCCATTCGATCAATACAATGATGATATGAAAAAATTAGTAAAAACATTAGAAGAAGCGGATGGATATATTTTGGCAACGCCTATTTTCCAAGGTTCTATCCCAGGTGTTCTTAAGAATACATTTGATTTCCTTCATCCAAAAGCTTTGAGATATAAACCGATTTCAATCGTAGCGAATGGTGGTACATATCAACACCATTTAGTCGTGGAAAATCAATTGAAGCCAATCCTTGATTATTTCCGTGCGCTAGTAACGCCAAACTATGTTTATACACATGCTGGTCATTTTGATAAAGACAATAAAATTATCGATGAAGATGTACATGAACGTCTTCGCGAAATGGCACGTGTCTTCGTTAAATATTGCGAACTAAGCAAAGACTTACCTAAAGAAACAATTGATCAACATTAATTCGATTGCAAAAGGCTGCTCAATTTTTGAGCAGCCTTTTTGTTAGCTCAATGGTAGAGTTATAAGCCTATTTTCAAAAAATTCAATATATGTTATAATTCAAATAATTATATTTGATCGGAGGTGAAAAGAATGAAGAATTCAGCTATGAAGACAGGTGCAAATTTAGATACAGCTATGTATTTTGCACGTGTCATTACTTTTGATTTTGCTAACAACGGGATAGGTATGCCCAAATTTCGCGCAAATCAAATAAAAACACGTAGCTGATTAACCATTCTTTTCACAAAAATTGACTGAAAAGACTGCTCGTTAATGAGTGGTCTTTTCTTTTTGCTTTTATGGATGATCGCTACGCAAATGGAGTGAATCAAATGTATATAAAAGCTGAAAACATCACCAAATCATATGGTGGTCAAATAATATTTGAAAATTTAACCAGTTGATATAAAAGCAACAGAGCATGTAGCGATTGTCGGAAATAATGGTTGCGGTAAAACAACATTATTACAACTATTAGCTGGTGTTGAAACACTAGATGCCGGAAGAATTATCAAAAAGAAAAATAGTACCATTGGTTATTTGCATCAAATTCCTTTTTATCCTGAATTCACAGTGAAAGAGGTTCTATTGGAGGCATTCTCTGATTTGTTGACTATTCAGCAGAAAATGGCTGAACTTGAGCAACAAATGTCTTTCGAAGAAGATTTAGAAAAAATATTATCGGAATATGGTCGATTACAAGAGCAATTTATGCAACTTGATGGATATGAAATCGATTCAAAAATAGCAAGTGTTGCAAATGGCTTAGGGATTCATACACTTCTAGATCAATTATTTATTGATTTAAGTGGTGGTGAAAAGACAAAAGTCATGTTGGGGCAAATCTTGCTAAAAAATCCTTCTATTTTATTACTAGATGAACCGACTAATCACTTGGATTTACAAGCAATTGAATGGCTAGAAGAATACGTACGGGCTTTTCCTGGTACAGTTATTGTCGTCTCACATGACCGACAATTCATGAATAATGTTGTACAAAAAGTGATTGAATTAGAAGACGGAGAAGCTTGTACTTTCATTGGAAACTATGATGCATATGTGAAAGGCAAAGAAGAAAAGATTGAACAAGAATTTGCCCAATATGAGGAGCAACAAAAGAAAATTAAAAAAATGAAAGAAGCAATCAAACGTTTAAGACAGTGGGCAAATGAAGCCACTCCTCCTAACCCGGATTTATTTAAAAAGGCGAAAAGTATGGAAAAAGCATTAGAACGGATTGAATTAGTGAAGAGACCAAAAATCGAAAAGAAAATGAACTTACACTTAGAAGCATCCGAGCGTAGCGGCAAGGAAGTGATTACAATTGAAAATGTCACGAAGTCATTTAAAACACCTCTATTTAAAAACGTAAACTTTTCTGTTTTTTGGCAAGATCGTCTAGCAATTGTTGGTGAAAATGGGACGGGAAAATCCACTTTGCTGAAAATGATACTTGGTAGTGTCAAACCAGATGAAGGGCAATGTATTATTGGGAGCAATGTAAAAATCGGTTATCTTGCTCAACAGTTTGAAACAGTAAATGATCAACTCAGATTAATCGATGCTTTTCGTGAAAATATTTCGATGACAGAGGATGAGGCAAGGCATGTACTCGCCCAATTTTTATTTTATGGCTATGATGTTTTCAAAAAAGTAAGTGATTTGAGTGGTGGAGAGAAGATGCGATTACGCCTTGCACAGTTAATGCAACAGGATATAAATCTTCTTATTTTAGACGAACCAACAAACCATTTAGATATTGAGTCGAGAGAGGTTTTAGAAGAAAATCTTCAACATTTTGCTGGAACAATTATTGCAGTTAGTCATGACCGCTATTTTCTGCAAAAAATATTCACTAAAATTGCGTGGATTGAGCAGCAAACAGTGACAATACATCACGGAGATTATTTATGGGCAAAGGAAAAACAACAGGCAAAAATTGACGCTATCTCTATTAAAGAAAAAGTTGTGAACTCCCCTAAACAGTCTAAGCAACAGACTTTGATACAACAAATCGAAAAAATTGAAAAGAGAATGCAACAACCACAAATTTCAGAGCAAGAATATGAAAACCTTCAAAAAAATTTAGATCAACTATATGAAGAATGGATAGCGGAGTCTTAATATTTCTTAATATGTTTATTAAATAACCTCGACTTAAGTACGCGTCGAGGTTGTTTGTTAATATAACATTTTTCAATCCAATCCTTATTTCCGTTATAATAGTAGACATTGAGAGGAGCGGAATTATGTCAAAATCTTTAGTTTTAGCTGAAAAGCCTTCCGTAGCACGAGACATTGCTCGCGTATTAGGATGCCAAAAGAAAGGAAATGGCTTTTTAGAAGGCACGCAATATATCGTGACATGGGCACTCGGCCACTTAGTCACACATGCAGATCCAGAACAATACGATAACAAATATAAAGAATGGAAAATGGAAGATCTTCCGATTATTCCTGACCCATTTAAATTGGTTCCGATTCGTCAAACAACAAAGCAGTTCAACGCAGTGAAGTCACAACTAGCACGCCAAGATGTCAATCAAGTCATTATCGCAACTGATGCTGGGCGTGAAGGGGAGCTTGTAGCACGCTGGATTTTAGTAAAAGCAAAATGTCATAAGCCAATTAAACGTTTGTGGATATCTTCTGTCACAGATAAGGCAATTAAAGACGGATTTGCACATTTAAAGGATGGACGATCTTATAACAATTTATATGAAGCGGCTGTTGCTCGTGCGGAAGCTGACTGGGTTGTGGGGATTAATGCCACTCGTGCCTTAACGGTAAAATACAATGCGCAGTTATCAACAGGTCGTGTACAAACGCCAACACTAGCGATGATTGCAGAACGTGAAGAACAAATTAAAAATTTTAAACCAAAAGCTTATTACGGTCTTCATGCAATTGCAAATGATGCAACATTTACATGGTATGAAAAAGGTACAAACCAAACCCAATCGTTCAACAAAGAGAAAATAGAACAATTACTAAAAAAATTAGACAATGTTCATGAGGCTAGTGTGCAAGATGTACAAACAGTTCCTAAAAAAACATTTGCACCAACTTTATTTGATTTAACCGAGTTACAAAAAGAAGCACATAAAAGATGGGGATGGTCAGCAAAAGAAACGCTATCCACATTACAAAATTTATATGAACATCATAAAATCGTAACTTATCCACGGACAGATTCTAAACACTTAACATCTGATATGGTGGATACGTTAGCAGACCGTATTAAAGCATCGGCAGTTGGGGATAACCGTGCTGCAGCCAATACACTTTTACGAAATAAACAAGTAAAGCCGCAAAAAGGCGTTGTGGATAACGCAAAAGTTTCAGATCACCATGCCATTATCCCGACAGAAGAGCCAGCGATTTTGCCAAATCTATCGGATAAAGAGAAAAGACTATACGACTTAATCGCTAAACGCTTCTTGGCTGTATTCTTTGGACCTTATCAATACGACCAAACAACCGTCACAATTGAAGCGGGTGGGGAGATCTTTAAAGTAAAAGGAAATACAGTTCGTGATGAAGGATGGAAGAAAGTTTATCACCAAGATGATGAGGAATCCGCTAGCAAGTCTCTACCCCCATTTAAAAAAGGTGAGCCCATAAAACTTCGAGCGATTGCTATCACTCATGGCGAAACAAAACCACCAGCTCGTTTCAATGAAGGGACACTTCTTGCAGCAATGGAAAATCCTACCCAATTTATGAGTGGGGAATCAAAAGAGCTCATCCAAACTTTGCATGAAACAGGTGGCATCGGTACGGTTGCAACACGCGCAGATATTATAGAAAAACTATTTAAGTCATTTGTTATCGAGAAAAAAGGCAAAGACTTATACACAACATCAAAAGGTCGCCAGTTGCTAGATCTTGCACCTGTTGATTTAAAATCACCAGCATTAACAGCAGAATGGGAAAAAGAATTGACAAAAATTGCGAAAGGTACAGCTAAGAAATCTGATTTTATTAATCATATGATTAGTTTTACTAAAAAAGCTGTACAAGACATTAAAGCAAATGATAAAAAATTCAAACACGATAATGTTTCTGGAAAACAATGCCCTGACTGTGGAAAACTTTTACTTGAAGTGAATGGTAAACGCGGCAAAATGCTTGTTTGTCAGGACCGTACTTGTGGATATAAGAAAAAAGTATCCACATTAACCAATGCACGCTGTCCTGTTTGCCATAAAAAACTTGAGTTACGTGGTGAGGGAGAGGGAAGGATCTTTGTATGTTCATGCGGACATCGAGAAAAACTATCTGCCTTTGAAAAACGTAAAAAAGTAGCGGGTAATACAAAAGTGTCAAAACGTGATGTTCAAAAATATATGAAAAAACAAGAAGAGCCAGCAAATAACGCAATGGCAGAAGCATTACAAAAGTTATTTGGAAATAAAGGATCGGAGTAACAGTTCAATTGCTAATATAGTAAATTTTTCCTAATGAATAGTTATAACTAAATTTGAGAAATTATACATTTCTAATTCTCAAATATTGGTGCTACTATAGTTTTAACTATTTTAGGGAAGAGGTGGTTGACATGAATATTACTTCTCTTGTAAGTAATCGCTTTACAGAAACGGAACATCGAAAGAGAGTGCTTCGTCAAAAAACGGCAGATGCTACTTATCGTAAGAATGCTCAATACTTTAAACCAAAAATGAATCCAGCACTTGAAAGTCTAGTGGATTTATTGACAGGGAAAAAAGAGCAAGAACTTAAACCTGAAGTACAATCCGTCAATTCGCGATTTACAGCAAATGCAAAAACACGATGATCAAGTAGATCAAACGATACAGGATGTTTCAACAACAAGGAGCACAATTCAAGGTCAATCATCTCAAATACCTGATTCTCGCAAAATGACAAGAACTTATCAAAAGGAAATTCGTACAGATGTTGCAAATTCATCTGAAATGACAGTTGAAGAAAAAGTGAAACATCGCCTGTTTGATAAAGCAATATCTCATTACGCTTTCCATGTGCAAATAGCAAAGCAAGGATTTCAACTTGCACAACCAACTATTTATCTTTCTATCTAGAGGAAGTGCTCCTATAAATGGCTAAACATAAAATTCAAAAAACGAATGCAGTACGTCTGTTAGATCAACAAAAAATTCCTTATATATTAGCAGAATATGAAGTAGAAGATGGCAAAATAGATGGTGTCTCAGTTGCAACGAAAATCAACGAGCCAGCAGAATTAGTTTTTAAGACACTTGTAGCCACATGCAGGTAAAGGGAATCTCTACGTCTTCGTCATTCCTGTCGCAGAAGAATTAGACTTAAAAAAAGCCGCAAAAGCGGTTGGCGAAAAGAAAATCGAAATGTTACATGTAAAAGACCTACTACCGAACACAGGCTATATAAGAGGCGGTTGCTCACCAATCGGTATGAAAAAAAACTACCCAACATTCATCGATAGCGCTGCTGAACAAGTAGACAACCTATTCGTAAGTGCTGGTAAAATTGGTATGCAAATCAACATCACCCCAGAAAACCTAAAAAAAGCAGCCAACGCCACATTCGTCTCACTTACTTAGTTGGAACATAATGAAATATTTTGGAAGCTATTATCATTTCAAAATGCCCCATTCCTTGATAAAATAGAAAAGCTATTTTGAAGTAAGCCATTTATGCAATAACATAAATTGGCTCTTCTTTTCTCATAAGAAAGAAGGATATAGATGAACAAAGCATATATATGGCGCTGGCTATTCTTTTTTATAGGTATTACGACCATTAGTCTTGGCGTATCTTTAACAGTGAAAGGACAACGGTTTGGCGTAAGTTCTTGGGATGTTCTACATATTGGATTATTTAATCATTTGGGTTTATCAATTGGATTATGGTCTGATATAGCTGGTTTAGTCATTATTACGATTTCTTCGATTGGTTTACGCCAATTCCCTAAAATTGGAACGTTTATCAATATGATTTGCATTGGATTAATTCTAGATTTCTTCAACTGGCTATTACCAGATGCGCACAGTTTCTTGATCCAATTCTTGGACTTCTTACTTGGTGTTATTTTAGTTGCTGTTGGTGGTGGAATTTATATTTCAGCTAATTTAGGCGCGGGTCCTCGTGATAGTTTAATGTTACTTGCGGTTGAGAAATTCCACTGCAGCATTACATTAGCTCGAACAGTAATGGAGGTTGTTGTTGCGTTTGCAGGTTATCTTCTTGGTGGGCCCGTAGGAATTGGTACTATCATCATGGTGTTTGCTCTCGGTCCAATAGTTCAATTTACATTAGGAATTTGTCGTAAATTATTGATGAAATGTATTGGCAATCAACATGTTCCAATCTACTAAACTGAATAGAGTTCCCTATTAGAAGGAGTTTCCCGAAAAGTTCGTCTGTCGGGAAACTCTTTTTTTGTCGATACTCTATGTATTTGATAACAACTTCGGTATTCGAAAAATCGTTCTCTCGAAGTATTCTCAAGTTACTCTATCATGTTAGAATATTTGGTAAGAGTTTCAAATTATGGGATAGGGGGATTTTATATGAAGAAGGTGAAATGGTTTTCTCTATTACTGTCAAGTAGCTTAGCACTATCATTATTGAGCCCTTTGTCGAATGAAAAAGTGAGTGCAGAAACAAAGTCTTACGAAAAGTGGAATACCGAGCGTTATGGTGATCGTATCGATATTGATCAACAGTTAGATAAACTAGCTGAGAGTGCTGATTTCCAAAAGAAAGCAGAAGAAAAGATTAAAGCGCAAGCAAAAGATGTAAAGAAATTATTAGCGTCTGAAGAAGAGGCAAATCCGAACTTCTCATACGATGGTGGCACAAAAGTATTCTTAAACCAAAATTTAGATTTTAAGGAATTTACGTTACGAAGTGTTGGTGACAATGTAGAGGTCTGGGTAGCAAATGATTTGTCATATGGACCAAATAATCCTCGACAACCTGATGTTGTCACACAAGCACAAGTGGATAAGCTTCGTGATGAATTTGATAAAAATATTTATCCGAAAGCAACCGATTTCTTTGGCACTCCTAATGCATTAGATGGATCTAAATCACCGTTGGCTGGCACGTACGTTCCGAAAGACTATTATACAGGTTCTGACAAAGTGATTATGCTAGTGGATAATATTCAAGATGAGAGCTGGGATAATGCAAACTATCCATTCTTTGTTGCCGGTTTCTTCTGGCAAACACTAGAAAACTACATTAATCGGAATATTATTACAATCGATACAAATTCATGGGATACTCGCTTAGAATCCACTTACTTTGGAACAACCATTCATGAATTGCAACATTTAATCCAAGCAGACAATGACCCTTCTGAGGAAACATGGATCAATGAGGGGATGTCTACTTTTGCTGAATATTTAGGTGGATATAGTCATGATGACGGTTCGATTAATTTCTTCCTTGACCATCCTGAAAACTCACTAGTGAACTGGGATGAGCATTATAGTGCAGAAACTGGCCCGGAAACAATTGCAGATTATGGAGAAGTGTATTTGTTCATGCTGTATTTATACGATAAATTTGGACATGACTTTATCAAATCATTGGCAACTGATGGTACTTCACAAGGGATTGAAAGTGTAGAGAAAGTTTTAAAACAATACAAAACGAATAAAGACTTTACGAAAGTCTATCAAAACTTTATGACAGCTCTAACGCTTGATGATAGCTCAGTAAGCAAAGATTACAATTTTGATAGTATCAATTTACGTGATTTAGTGGTGGATAGTCAGGGGACAAAACGTGGTAAAACAGTAGATTTTGAAAAAGCGTTAACTTATGAAAAACAAGGTGTACCTGCATGGGGCGGTGATTTTAAGTCTCTTGATTTCACAAGAGAAATAAGAGGCATGAAATTTAATGGCGTGAACTTCTTACCGCTGCAATGGAAATCAATAGCAGATCCACTGGGCTCTGGCAAACAAGTTCTATGGGGGAATACAGGTAGCCAAGCTGATAATCAGATGATCTTTGAAGCTGATTTATCTTCTACTAACAAAGCTACTTTAAACTTTGACCATTATTATAATATTGAAGAAGATTGGGATTTCGGGGCTGTTCAAGTCTCTACAGATAACGGGGAAACATGGACAAGTCTAGCAAATGACCATACAACGTCAGATATTGCTGCACAAGGCTATCCAAATACAAAAGCTAATTTACCTGGTTTTACAGGTACGAATGGAGAATGGACAAAAGAATCATTTGATCTATCAAAATACGCAGGCAAAAAAGTATTAATCGCCTTCCGCTATATGACTGACTGGGGCTCAGAAGAAGCTGGTTGGTTTGTAGACAATATTAGCATCCCAGAAATCGGCCTATTGAAATCAGGTGCAACAACTGACGGTTTCAAATCGATTAGCCAAGTGAAAAAAGAATATGTCGATTATACGGTGACCTTCATTCAAACAAAGAAAAATGGCTCAGAACGTGTTTACCATGTAAATCCATTTAATGTAACAGATTCACAAGCACTTGATATTCAAAAAATATTAAGAGAAGGCAATGTGAAAATGATTACTTCTTATGCAGCGAAACCGAATAAGCTAAATCCAGTAGATTTTTCTTATGAGGTTATCCTAAAAGGGAATCAACCAAACAAGGGGAAAAAATAAGATAGAAGAAAGGACATGCTATTATGGCATGTCTTTTCTCTGTGAATACATCTGTTTATTTGGAATGGACAGTAAATGTTGTTTTAATAAGCGATTTAGTAAATATAATAATAATAGTTCTTTTCAGGAGTACAAATCGATAAAGCGTTATGCTACAATATCGGTATAATCGTGTGAAAGGATGATGACCTTGTCTAACGTACTCAATACTTTCGTTAATGACAATTTACAACAGCTTCGTGACCAAGGTTTATACAATGAAATTGACCCAGTAGAAGGTGCCAATGGTCCAGTAATTCAAGTGCGTGGTAAGAAACTAATCAACCTATCTTCAAATAACTATCTTGGTTTAGCAACAAATCCTGAATTAAAGGACATTGCTAAAAAAACAATCGACGAATACGGTGTAGGTGCAGGTGCTGTTCGTACAATCAACGGTACACTAGATTTACACGTTAAATTAGAAGAAAAATTAGCAGAGTTTAAAGGAACAGAAGCAGCTATTTCCTATCAATCTGGTTTTAACTGTAATATGGCAGCAATCTCTGCTGTTATGGACAAAAACGATGCAATTTTATCAGATCAATTAAATCATGCCTCTATTATTGATGGTTGTCGCTTATCTAAAGCAAAAATTATTGCGTATAACCACTCTGATATGGAAGATCTTCGTAAAAAAGCAAAAGAAGCAACAGAATCTGGTCTATACAATAAAGTAATGGTCATTACAGACGGCGTTTTCTCAATGGATGGCGATATTGCAAAACTTCCTGAAATTGTAGAAGTCGCAAAAGAATTTGACCTTATTACATATGTGGATGATGCTCATGGCTCAGGTGTAACGGGTAAAGGAAAAGGAACTGTCAAACATTTTGGTCTACAAAATGAAATCGACTTCCAAATCGGTACATTATCAAAAGCAATTGGTGTAGTCGGCGGATATGTAGCGGGTAAGAAGAACTTAATAGACTGGTTAAAAGTTCGTTCACGTCCATTCTTATTCTCAACAGCTTTACCACCAGGTGATGTTGCAGCCATTACTCGTGCTGTTCAAATGTTAATCGATTCAACAGAACTTTGCGACAAACTTTGGGAAAATGGAGACTATCTAAAAGCAGGGTTGAAAAAACTAGGCTTTAACATCGGTCATTCCGAAACGCCAATCACACCATGTATTATTGGTGATGAAAAGCTAACACAACAATTTTCATCTCGTCTCATTGAAGAAGGCGTATACGCAAAATCCATCGTCTTCCCAACTGTCCCAAAAGGCACCGGTCGCGTCCGCAACATGCCAACCGCTGCCCATACAAAAGAAATGCTCGACCAAGCCCTTGCTATTTATGAAAAAGTAGGGAAAGAACTTGGGGTAATTGAATAATAGATACTTTTTAAAAGAAGAGGCTTTGATAAGTCTATATTAATAAAAAATGTAGTTATAAAAATCTGCTTTTACTATTATCTTGATAGTATGGCAGATTTTTTTTACTAACTGCAAACAACCGATTAGAACCAAAAAATGATCATCGAATCTAAAGTTAAAAGAAACGTTTGGTACTTTCTGGACAGTATCTTTTAATACTTAACCCAAAGAAAAAGCTCTCAAAACAGGGATTAAATACCTATGCTTTGCAAAAGTTTAAAAATATACTAGTATTTAACTAGGAATTATAAGAATTGATATTGACTTTTGATTTTCAGGCAATTACAATAAATTACAAGAAAAAGGGAATACAATAAAAATTATTTAATAGTAACCTATTGTAAAGGGGAGAAATTTGTATGACTCAAAAGTTAAATGAGGACTCAGAACAAATTAGAGCCATTATTAACGCGGTAAAAGGATTACAATTTGGTGAAGTGCATATAACGATTCAAGATGGGATCATCGTACAAATAAATCGCATCGAAAAACAAAGGTTTAACAAATCAAATACAAAATAGCTACCATGCCAGCTGACTGGAAAACTAGAGGCCACATAATCCGAATCAAAGAACCACATTTCTTTGATTGGGGTTATGTGGCTATTTTTATACAAAAAGGAGGAAGAAAAAATAGCGAGTAAGCTGGCGAAATAATTTGGGAGATACCTTTCAATTCAATCTTTTAACAGCATGTTATTAAAAATACTATAAAATAGTAAAGGTGTGACTCCGTGATAAAAATGGGTCCACACCTTTTGCATACGATTTGTTATCGAATAAATTATTGTTTTACAATGTTTAACTCTCTTGCATGTTTTACGTTAGTTATGCCTGCCATAGATAGAGTGACTTCTGTTTCTTTTAGAATAGTAGAGAAAACACGTTTGACCCCTTCTTCTCCAGCGATTGTTAGTCCGTAGACAAAAGGACGACCGATTAGGACAGCATTTGCTCCGAGTGCTAGAGCTTTGACTACATCGGCTCCTCGGCGAATACCACTATCAAATAATACAGGGATTTGTCCATTTACCGCTTCTACAATTGCTGGAAGTGCATCAATACTTGGAATCACACCATCCAATTGACGACCGCCATGATTGGAAACAACAATTCCATCTGCGCCATTTTCTATAGCTAGTTTTGCATCTTCTGGATGCAGTATACCTTTTATTAATACAGGTAATGTCGTTTGTTCCTTTAGTTCTTCGATATTTGCCCATTGTAGTGTAGGATGATACAGGTTTGCAAGTATTCCTTCGATAATGGAGTTTCAGAATCATTATTTGGTATTGAATTTAGAAAGGCTGGGTCGGTTGCCCAATTTCCTTTACCGTACCCTTCGCTAATAGGCGAGAACTGGTTACGCATATCGGTCTCGCGCCATCCAAGCATCATTGTATCAATTGTTAATACAATTGCTTCGTAGCCTGCTTGTTCTGCACGCTTTACCATACTGTAGGAAATTTTAGGATCTTCAGGTGCCCAGTATAATTGGAACCATTTAGATGAATCGGGAGCAGCTGATGCAATCTCTTCAATGGAATAACTTGAGACGGTGCTTTGAATATAAGGTATGTTTAAATCCTTCAATGCACGTGCTACTGCTAACTCGCCTTCTGGTGAAATCATTTGTAATACGCCTACGGGTGCTGCTAACAAAGGTGTAGGATATTTTTTGCCAAATAATTCAATCGATGTATCCAATTTTGAAACGTCCTTTAAAAAGCGAGGAATGATAGAATACTTCTGAAAAGCACTTTGGTTTTGGCGTAATGTTTGTTCGCCACCAGCACCGGAGCGAACATATCCAAATGGATTCTTTGGTAAGATGTTCGCGGCAGCTTGTTCTAGTTCATCAAACGAAATAGGAAATGTATCGTCTGGTGAAAGATCTTTGACTAGTAAATCCACATTTGTTGGATTTGTAGATTGAGCCATTAAACTTGCCTCCTTGTTATTTAGTTTTTTGCTAGACTAACAGATTCTTTAAATAGATTTAACTTTTCAATTCTTTTAACAGCTTCCACTAGTCGCTCTTCATCTACTAATAATCCAATCCGTATATAACCTTCGCCATAATCTCCAAAGCCATTCCCTGCAGCTACCGCTACATCTGCTTTTTCTAATAGAAGGTCCGCAAATTGTTGGCTTGTAAACCCTTCTGGTACAGGAAGCCATGCAAAGAAGGACCCTTTTGGTGCTGTTACAGGCCAACCAATATTTTGACACGCATAATGAGATGCATTTCGGCGGCTTTCGTACATGTTAACTTGCTTTGTGACAGAAGATTGGTCGCCAGTTAATGCTTCTACCGCTGCTTGTTGTACAGCAGGGAATAGGCTAACGAATAGGTGGTCTTGTATTAAGTTTAGCGCTTCAATCATTTGCGCATTACCAACCGCAAAACCTACGCGCCAACCTGCCATATTATAGGTTTTGGATAATGTGTAGACTTCAATTCCGACTTCTTTAGCACCTTCTAATTGCAAGAAGCTAATCGGTTTTTCACCTTCAAAGCCAATGGCACCATAAGCAAAGTCTTGTAGGATAGCAATATTATTTTCTTTCGCTAGTTTGATTGTTTCTTCATAGAATTCTTTAGTAGCAACGCCACCAGTTGGATTGTTTGGATAGTTTAAATACATTAACTTAGCTCGTTTTTTGATGTCTTCAGAAAGCAAACTGTAGTCTGGGAGGAAGTCATTTTCAGCTAAAAGTGGCATTGTTTCAAATTGCACGTCTGCTAATGTCACACCTGATAAATAATCTGGGTAGCCGGGGTCTGGCAGTAGCATCGTATCACCAGGATTAAGAATTGCAATTGGTAGTTCAACGAGGCCCGCTTTAGCACCGAAAAGAATAGAAACTTCTGTATCTGGATTGATGTCCACTCCGTATTCACGCTTATAAAATGTGCTAACTGCTTTTTTTAGTTCAGGTATTCCACGAAAAGGTGAATATCTATGCATTTCTGGATTTGCTGTTGCTTCTTGCATGGCTTTTACGATATGTTCTGGTGTAGGTTGATCAGGATTTCCTTGTCCTAAGATTTATAACATCGCGGCCCTCTGCAACTGCGTTTCCAACTTGCTTCACAAGATTTGCAAAAAACTGCTTTGGTAAACTTTGTAGCTTTTTAGATAATTCCATCAATTTTTCCTCCTATTATGTTTAAGTGAGAATACTATACATTTCGATTATATATAGATAGAATAGTATAAAAGTGATTTTTCAGAATTGATTAAAAAAACAATTAGTTTTAGTGAAAATACTATAACCTTTTTAGAAAAATGTCTATAGGTGGTGCAAAAATGAAGATAGGATGTATTCAATTAAATGTAGCATTTGGTGATGTTGAAAAAAACTATACAAGAGCAGAATCTTTTATTCGAGAAGCAGCGAGTAGTGGGGCAGAGCTTGTTATTTTACCGGAAATGTGGAATACGGGTTATGCTTTAGAAAAACTAGAGGAATTAGCTGATGTAAATGGTGAAAGAACGAAGAAATTCCTTCAATCATTAGCAACAGAGCTTCATATTCAAATTATAGGTGGTTCTGTGGCGACCAAAAAAGGTGAGGACTTTTTCAATACGATGTACACCGTAAATGATCGTGGCGAAATCGTAGGAGAATATGATAAAGCACATTTATTCCGCTTAATGAATGAACACCTATATTTGTCAGCAGGCGAGGGGAAAAACAACTTTGAACTAGGCGATGTAAAAGCAGCTGGCGTGATTTGCTACGATATTCGCTTTCCAGAATGGCTTCGCCTTCATGCATTAAATGGTGCAAAGGTTTTATTTGTATCTGCACAATGGCCAACTGCACGAATCGACCATTGGAAAGTATTACTTCAAGCCCGTGCAATTGAAAACCAATGCTTCATCATTGCAGTGAATCGTATAAGTAACAAACCTGAAAACTTCAATGGCCAATCAATGGTGATTGAACCATGGGGCGAGGTATTGTGGACAGGTGGCGAAGATGAAGAGCTTGCTATAGTTGATGTTGATTTTTCAAAAGTCGATGAAGTCCGTAAGAAAATACCTGTGTATGATGATAGACGCCCTGAATTGTATAAGGATATTTTGAAATAGCAGAATAGCGCTTATGTTTATCCAAAAACGCATCAAATCAATGGATTTGATGCGTTTTTTTTATAGGTCGTTGAACCACTTATAAGCAATCTAGAAAGAGATGGATTATGATGATCATGTTATTGAGAAACACATATTTAAAAATGTTTTAAGTCTAAGGAAAACCTTTATATATACTTTATATAAAGGTTTTATCTTATTTTTATCTATTAATACATGGTTAAAATAAAATTCCTTTTAAATACTAAAGGTTCTCGTATTTCACAAGTATCTTTTAAATTATGTTAATATATTAATTGGAAGATTAATGTGTTAATCTAAATAACTATATTGAAATGATAGATGATATAGTTTCATATGATAATGAACTATAAAGAAATATATTATTTCTTCACTAAAGAAACTTTCATAAATATAAAAATATTAGTTGACAATCATCGTAATATTTTATAAACTGTTTAAGTCGCTGGAAAAATAAAGCGAAAATAAATGCGTTAAAACAATTTTAAATTACAAATTAAAAATTGTTGTTGACATCACATTGTTATGTTGATATAATAATAAAGTCGTTAAGATAACGACACGATATGAACCTTGAAAACTGAACAAGCAAGACGTTAATCAATAAACTTTGATTACTAACTTTTGTTAGTAACAAGGACAAACAATAGATATCATCTTTTGATGATACGCTAGCAAAGCTAATGAGCTTTCAAACTTTACTTTTATGGAGAGTTTGATCCTGGCTCAGGACGAACGCTGGCGGCGTGCCTAATACATGCAAGTCGAGCGAATGACAGGGAGCTTGCTCCCTTGATTTAGCGGCGGACGGGTGAGTAACACGTGGGCAACCTGCCCTGTAGACTGGGATAACTTCGGGAAACCGGAGCTAATACCGGATAATCCATTTCCCCTCATGGGGAAATGCTGAAAGGCGCTTTCGCGTCACTACAGGATGGGCCCGCGGTGCATTAGCTAGTTGGTGGGGTAACGGCCTACCAAGGCGACGATGCATAGCCGACCTGAGAGGGTGATCGGCCACATTGGGACTGAGACACGGCCCAAACTCCTACGGGAGGCAGCAGTAGGGAATCTTCCACAATGGACGAAAGTCTGATGGAGCAACGCCGCGTGAGTGATGAAGGTTTTCGGATCGTAAAACTCTGTTGTAAGGGAAGAACAAGTACGTTAGGAAATGAACGTACCTTGACGGTACCTTATTAGAAAGCCACGGCTAACTACGTGCCAGCAGCCGCGGTAATACGTAGGTGGCAAGCGTTGTCCGGATTTATTGGGCGTAAAGCGCGCGCAGGCGGTTTCTTAAGTCTGATGTGAAAGCCCACGGCTTAACCGTGGAGGGTCATTGGAAACTGGGAGACTTGAGTGCAGAAGAGGAAAGTGGAATTCCAAGTGTAGCGGTGAAATGCGTAGAGATTTGGAGGAACACCAGTGGCGAAGGCGACTTTCTGGTCTGTAACTGACGCTGAGGCGCGAAAGCATGGGGAGCAAACAGGATTAGATACCCTGGTAGTCCATGCCGTAAACGATGAGTGCTAAGTGTTAGGGGGTTTCCGCCCCTTAGTGCTGCAGCTAACGCATTAAGCACTCCGCCTGGGGAGTACGACCGCAAGGTTGAAACTCAAAGGAATTGACGGGGGCCCGCACAAGCGGTGGAGCATGTGGTTTAATTCGAAGCAACGCGAAGAACCTTACCAGGTCTTGACATCCCAATGACCGCTCTAGAGATAGAGTTTTCCCTTCGGGGACATTGGTGACAGGTGGTGCATGGTTGTCGTCAGCTCGTGTCGTGAGATGTTGGGTTAAGTCCCGCAACGAGCGCAACCCTTAATCTTAGTTGCCATCATTTAGTTGGGCACTCTAAGGTGACTGCCGGTGACAAACCGGAGGAAGGTGGGGATGACGTCAAATCATCATGCCCCTTATGACCTGGGCTACACACGTGCTACAATGGACGGTACAAAGAGTCGCTAACTCGCGAGAGCACGCTAATCTCATAAAACCGTTCTCAGTTCGGATTGTAGGCTGCAACTCGCCTACATGAAGCCGGAATCGCTAGTAATCGCGGATCAGCATGCCGCGGTGAATACGTTCCCGGGCCTTGTACACACCGCCCGTCACACCACGAGAGTTTGTAACACCCGAAGTCGGTGAGGTAACCTTTTGGAGCCAGCCGCCGAAGGTGGGATAGATGATTGGGGTGAAGTCGTAACAAGGTAGCCGTATCGGAAGGTGCGGCTGGATCACCTCCTTTCTAAGGAATATTTCGGAGTAGAGAACTTGGTTCTCTAAGATTAACGCTTGCTGTTCAGTTTTGAAGGCTCATAGCTTTCAAAACATTGTTCTTTGAAAACTGGATAAAACGACATTGAAGAAATTCTTAAGTAACACATTTTTTTATATTAAGTTTTAATTTTTTAGGCTTAATAACTTATAGGTTAAGTTATTAAGGGCGCATGGCGGATGCCTTGGCACTAGAAGCCGATGAAGGACGGCACTAACACCGATATGCTTCGGGGAGCTGTAAGTAAGCTATGATCCGGAGATTTCCGAATGGGGGAACCCACTATTCGTAATGGAATAGTATCTTGACGTGAATACATAGCGTCTTGATGGCAGACTCAGGGAACTGAAACATCTAAGTACCTGAAGGAAGAGAAAGAAATTTCGATTCCCTTAGTAGCGGCGAGCGAAACGGGAAGAGCCCAAACCAAGAGGCTTGCCTCTTGGGGTTGTAGGACACTCTATACGGAGTTACAAAGGAATGAATTAGACGAAGCGGTTTGGAAAGACCCACCAAAGAAGGTAACAGTCCTGTAGTCAAAAGTTCATTCCCTCCAGAGTGGATCCTGAGTACGGCGGAACACGTGAAATTCCGTCGGAATCTGGGAGGACCATCTCCCAAGGCTAAATACTCTCTAGTGACCGATAGTGAACCAGTACCGTGAGGGAAAGGTGAAAAGCACCCCGGGAGGGGAGTGAAAGAGATCCTGAAACCATGTGCCTACAAGTAGTTAGAGCCCGTTAATGGGTGATAGCGTGCCTTTTGTAGAATGAACCGGCGAGTTACGATTACATGCAAGGTTAAGTTGAAAAGACGGAGCCGTAGCGAAAGCGAGTCTGAATAGGGCGAATTTAGTATGTGGTTGTAGACCCGAAACCAGGTGATCTACCCATGTCCAGGGTGAAGGTAAGGTAACACTTACTGGAGGCCCGAACCCACGCACGTTGAAAAGTGCGGGGATGAGGTGTGGGTAGCGGAGAAATTCCAATCGAACTTGGAGATAGCTGGTTCTCTCCGAAATAGCTTTAGGGCTAGCCTCGTGACTTTAGAATCTTGGAGGTAGAGCACTGTTTGAACTAGGGGTCCATCCCGGATTACCGAATTCAGACAAACTCCGAATGCCAATGATTTATACACGGGAGTCAGACTGCGAGTGATAAGATCCGTAGTCAAAAGGGAAACAGCCCAGACCACCAGCTAAGGTCCCAAAGTAATTGTTAAGTGGAAAAGGATGTGACGTTGCTTAGACAACCAGGATGTTGGCTCAGAAGCAGCCACCATTTAAAGAGTGCGTAATAGCTCACTGGTCGAGTGACGCTGCGCCGAAAATGTATCGGGGCTAAACAATTCACCGAAGCTGTGGATAGACATCGATGATGTCTGTGGTAGGAGAGCGTTCTAAGTGCTGTGAAGTCAGACCGGAAGGACTGGTGGAGCGCTTAGAAGTGAGAATGCCGGTATGAGTAGCGAAAGATGGGTGAGAATCCCATCCACCGAATGACTAAGGTTTCCTGAGGAAGGCTCGTCCTCTCAGGGTTAGTCGGGACCTAAGCCGAGGCCGATAGGCGTAGGCGATGGATAACAGGTTGATATTCCTGTACCACCTCCCTACCATTTGAGTAATGGGGGGACACAGTAGGATAGGGTAAGCGCACTGTTGGTTATGTGCGTCTAAATAGTAAGGCGTGAGAGTAGGCAAATCCGCTCTCTATAACGTTGAGCTATGATGGCGAGCGGATTTTCCGCGAAGTTCCTGATTTCACACTGTCAAGAAAAGCCTCTAGCGAGGTAGGAGGTGCCCGTACCGCAAACCGACACAGGTAGTCGAGGAGAGAATCCTAAGGTGAGCGAGAGAACTCTCGTTAAGGAACTCGGCAAAATGACCCCGTAACTTCGGGAGAAGGGGTGCTCTAGTAGGGTGCAAGCCCGAGAGAGCCGCAGTGAATAGGCCCAGGCGACTGTTTAGCAAAAACACAGGTCTCTGCAAAACCGTAAGGTGACGTATAGGGGCTGACGCCTGCCCGGTGCTGGAAGGTTAAGGGGATTGCTTAGCGTAAGCGAAGGTGAGAACCGAAGCCCCAGTAAACGGCGGCCGTAACTATAACGGTCCTAAGGTAGCGAAATTCCTTGTCGGGTAAGTTCCGACCCGCACGAAAGGCGTAACGATCTGGGCACTGTCTCAACGAGAGACTCGGTGAAATTATAGTACCTGTGAAGATGCAGGTTACCCGCGACAGGACGGAAAGACCCCGTGGAGCTTTACTGTAGCCTGATATTGAATTTTGGTACAGCTTGTACAGGATAGGTAGGAGCCTGAGAAACCGGAGCGCCAGCTTCGGTGGAGGCGTCCTTGGGATACTACCCCAGCTGTATTGAAATTCTAACCCGTACCCCTATATCGGGGTAGGAGACAGTGTCAGGCGGACAGTTTGACTGGGGCGGTCGCCTCCTAAAGAGTAACGGAGGCGCCCAAAGGTTCCCTCAGAATGGTTGGAAATCATTCGTAGAGTGTAAAGGCACAAGGGAGCTTGACTGCGAGACCTACAAGTCGAGCAGGGTCGAAAGACGGGCTTAGTGATCCGGTGGTTCCGCATGGAAGGGCCATCGCTCAACGGATAAAAGCTACCCCGGGGATAACAGGCTTATCTCCCCCAAGAGTCCACATCGACGGGGAGGTTTGGCACCTCGATGTCGGCTCATCGCATCCTGGGGCTGTAGTCGGTCCCAAGGGTTGGGCTGTTCGCCCATTAAAGCGGTACGCGAGCTGGGTTCAGAACGTCGTGAGACAGTTCGGTCCCTATCCGTCGTGGGCGTAGGAAATTTGAGAGGAGCTGTCCTTAGTACGAGAGGACCGGGATGGACACACCGCTGGTGTACCAGTTGTTCTGCCAAGAGCATCGCTGGGTAGCTATGTGTGGACGGGATAAGTGCTGAAAGCATCTAAGCATGAAGCCCCCCTCAAGATGAGATTTCCCATTACGCAAGTAAGTAAGATCCCTTGAAGACGACAAGGTAGATAGGTTCGAGGTGGAAGTGTGGTGACACATGGAGCTGACGAATACTAATAGATCGAGGACTTAACCAAAAGTTCATTTAAGAACTTCAATGAATGTTTATCCAGTTTTGAAAGAACAAATCTTTCTTTTAAATAGTCTAGTAATGATGGCAAAGAGGTCACACCTGTTCCCATGCCGAACACAGAAGTTAAGCTCTTTAGCGCCAATGGTAGTTGGGGGCTGTCCCCCTGCGAGAGTAGGACGTTGCTAGGCACACTAAATAACAACTGATATCTATCAGTTGTTTCTTTTATGGAGGATTAGCTCAGCTGGGAGAGCACCTGCCTTACAAGCAGGGGGTCGGCGGTTCGAACCCGTCATCCTCCACCATATTAAATATTTATTAAATGAGTCATTAGCTCAGTTGGTAGAGCATCTGACTTTTAATCAGAGGGTCGCTGGTTCGAATCCTGCATGACTCACCATTTAATTTAATATATGCGGGTGTGGCGGAATTGGCAGACGCACTAGACTTAGGATCTAGCGCCGCAAGGCGTGGGGGTTCGACTCCCTTCACCCGCACCATTTATTTTAAAACTTTATAATTGCCAGATTAAAAATAAGCATATGCGGAAGTAGTTCAGTGGTAGAACATCACCTTGCCAAGGTGGGGGTCGCGGGTTCGAACCCCGTCTTCCGCTCCAAATATGCCGGGGTGGCGGAACTGGCAGACGCACAGGACTTAAAATCCTGCGGTAGGTGACTACCGTACCGGTTCGATTCCGGTCCTCGGCACCATTTATTAAATATTAAGCAATGATTAATATATAATATGCGCCCATAGCTCAACTGGATAGAGCGTCTGACTACGGATCAGAAGGTTGTGGATTCGACTTCTGCTGGGCGCACCATATCCGGGAAGTAGCTCAGCTTGGTAGAGCACTTGGTTTGGGACCAAGGGGTCGCAGGTTCGAATCCTGTCTTCCCGACCATTTTAAATAATAATAATATTGGGGCCTTAGCTCAGCTGGGAGAGCGCCTGCCTTGCACGCAGGAGGTCAGCGGTTCGATCCCGCTAGGCTCCACCAAATTTATATAAATAATATTATGGCGGCCTAGCTCAGCTGGCTAGAGCGTACGGTTCATACCCGTAAGGTCGGGGGTTCGATCCCCTCGGCCGCCATAAACTCTGGAGGAATACCCAAGTCTGGCTGAAGGGATCGGTCTTGAAAACCGACAGGCGGGTCAAACCGCGCGGGGGTTCGAATCCCTCTTCCTCCTCCATTTACATTTTTAAATTACGAGATTAAAATGAATAATACTATCGCGGGGTGGAGCAGTTCGGTAGCTCGTCGGGCTCATAACCCGAAGGTCACAGGTTCAAATCCTGTCCCCGCAACCAAATGGTCCGGTAGTTCAGCTGGTTAGAATGCCTGCCTGTCACGCAGGAGGTCGCGGGTTCGAGTCCCGTCCGGACCGCCATTTTTCTTTAACGATCTATTAGATATAGTGGGTCGGTAGCTCAGTTGGTAGAGCATTAGATTGAAGCTCTAAGTGTCGGCAGTTCGATTCTGTCCCGACCCACCATAATGCGGGTGTAGTTTAGTGGTAAAACCACAGCCTTCCAAGCTGTTGTCGAGAGTTCGATTCTCTTCACCCGCTCCAATTATGGGCCTATAGCTCAGCTGGTTAGAGCGCACGCCTGATAAGCGTGAGGTCGATGGTTCGAGTCCATTTAGGCCCACCATAACAATATTCCGAAGTAGCTCAGTTGGTAGCAGCATCTGACTGTTAATCAGAGGGTCGCAGGTTCGAGTCCTGCCTTCGGAGCCATATTGGCCCCTTGGTCAAGCGGTTAAGACACCGCCCTTTCACGGCGGTAACACGAGTTCGAATCTCGTAGGGGTCATACTTAAAATCCTTTAGAATCCATTTGGTTCTAAGGGATTTTTTTATTTCGCAATGAATGCATTAATTGATAATCCGAGCTTTCTTGTTGATAAATTTCTAAAATTAAAGCTAAATATAATTTTTCTCGTAATTTTAAATTATCTTCTCCCCTAAATTCGTTTTTATCGCAACTTCACCGATTATATAATCTCCTGAATAACGCCATTTATTGGAAAATGCTACTTCCCACTTGTCATCTCATTTATCTCATTTTAAAATAAGAACAGACGTTCCTTTTGGAGGTGCTGTAGATGTATGAGGATATGCCGAGAAGATCGATTATGTGTGTGGATATGAAATGTTTTTATGCTAGTTGTATGGCGTCTTGGGCTCATTTAGATGTCCTGAAAGAGGCCATTGCCGTTGTCGGCAATTTTCAGCAAAAAGGTAGCATTGTTCTTGCTGCTTCTCCGCTTATGAAAAAGCGGTTTCAAGTGAAGACAGGAACTAGGGTTATATGAAATACCGAAGCATCCAGATATTCATCTGTTTGAACCAAAGATGGAATACTTTGTCCGCATGTCAGTTGAAATCACAAAGTTACTTCATAGCTATGTACCAAAGGAAGCAATTCATGTATATAGCATTGATGAAAGTTTTGTCGATCTTACAGGGACAGAGAAACTATGGGGGGATCCGGTTGAAACAGCGCATAAAATTCAAGAAGAACTTTATCGGCAATTTGAAATACCTAGCACTGTAGGAATGGGACCAAATATGCTCTTAGCAAAGCTTGCCCTTGATTTAGATGCCAAAAAAACAGGCTTTGCTAAATGGGATTTTGAAGATGTAGAAAAAAAGCTATGGAAAGTCACACCTTTATCGAAAATGTGGGGAATTGGCCATCGAACAGAACGCACACTGAATAATATGGGGATTTTCTCTGTCGGAGATTTAGCGCATGCAGATTTAGCGATACTAGAAAAGCGTTTCGGCATTATGGGCAATCAGCTTTATCATCATGCATGGGGGATTGATTTATCAAAGGTAGGCGAAGCACCACTTGTAGAGGGACAAATTAGTTATGGCAAAAGCCAAATATTAATGCGTGACTATAACACCAAAAAGGAAGTGCTCGCGGTACTCCTTGAAATGTGTGAAGATGTGGCCAGAAGAGCACGAGAAGCTTATAAAGTAGGGCGTACGATCACGTTAGGTATTGCTTATAGCAAAAATGCCTTTGGTGGAGGCTTTCAACGTTCACACACAATTGATGAAGCCACCAATGATACGATGGCTATTTATCGCGTTTGTCAGCAAATTTTAAATGAGCATTACAATGAACGGCCCGTGCGCCAAATAAGCGTTAGTATAACAAAATTAGAATCAGAACATTCCATGCAGCTCAACTTTTTTGATACATCCCGCTTTAAACGTCGTAAACTAGGCGCTGCAATGGATCACCTTCGAACACATTATGGCTCTGCGGCGGTGTTGCGAGCGGTATCGTATACAGATGCAGGAACAGCAGTTAAGCGCTCCCAATTGCTCGGAGGTCATAAAAAATAATTGGAATGTATAAAAGGAGGTATTCCTTATGCTACGAGATCGTGGGAATATTAAGTGGACGGCCATGATGTTACCAGAACATGTACAGAGACTGCGAAACTGGCAACAGGAAACAAAGCAAATTAAAAAGCCAGCATATGACGAATGGACATTGCAAGCATTAGGAGAAGAACTCATGCAAGCTTACTTGGGGAAGAAAGAAGTACTACTAGAAGTCTGGTATCAAAAAGCAAGCACTGAGTACAGAGGAATCATTACAGCACTCAACAACGAAGATAAAAAATTATGTTTATATAATATGGATGAAAACAAAATGAACTGGATTGAAGCAGAATTAATTCTCCATATCCACATATTTGAATAGATGACGGCAATTAAATATTCATATAGTAGTGCGGCTAGTCATTGAAAAGTTGGAAGGAATATTTAGGGATATCTTTCATGAGATTTTAATCGTGAATTTTTGGTGGATATTAGCTCTAAACAGTGTTGAAGGGGAATTAGCGACAGAAACTAGCGAAGCAAGATTTGGAGCATAGGTTTTCGACGAAGCGGCTTAAGGAATGCCCACGAAAAGCATAATAATTTCACTTCAAGCAATACTTAGTGATATCTAAAATAGCACGAAAATATTTTTAATGCAGAAGATAAAAATATTTTAAAATAGTTGATTTTTTCAAAAAACTCATTGACAAATGACTTAAATATGAATAATATGAATATCATAAACTTACAACTTAATAAATGGAATTTATCAAGAGTGACTGAGGGATAGGCCCGATGAAGTCCAGCAACCCCCACTAGGGAAGGTGCTAATTCCTACAGAATTTATTTCTGAAAGATAAATGGACGTCGATTATTAGATACATCTTTCAGTTGAGAGATGTATCTTTTTTAATGAAAACGAATAGTTTTCTGATAGAATAAGAGAATTTTTAACAAGGATTAGAGGGATTTATATGCTGGAAATACAAGATGTATCGAAGGTTTACAAAACAAGAAAGAAAACAGTAACCGGTGTAGATCATGTCTCTTTAACTATTGGAGACGGAGAAATATTTGGAATAGTCGGTTATTCTGGAGCGGGCAAAAGTTCTCTACTACGCTGTATCAACTTACTAGAGCAACCAACAGATGGTCGCATTTTAATCAATGGACAAGATTTAACAAAGCTAAAAGGTGAACAGCTTCGCCAGGCACGTCTAAAAATCGGTATGATTTTCCAACACTTTTACTTGATCAGCCAAAAAACAGTTGGGGAAAATATCGAATTTGCTCTAAAAGCTGCAAAAACACCAAAGAGCGAGCGAGAACAGCGAGTGAAGGAACTGCTCGAAATGGTTGGCCTAGAAGATAAAAAAGACGTATTTCCGGCACAACTAAGTGGTGGCCAAAAACAACGTGTAGGTATTGCAAGAGCACTAGCGAATAACCCATCTATATTGCTATGTGATGAAGCGACATCAGCACTGGACCCGACAACAACTACATCCATTTTACGATTACTTAAGAAAATCAATCGTGAACTCGGTATTACGATTGTATTAATCACACACGAAATGGACGTCGTGAAAGAAATTTGTGACAGAATGGCAATTATGCAGGGCGGGAAAGTAATCGAAGAAGGATTTGTTTACGATATTTTCGCTGATCCTCAAAAACCATTAACAAAAGAATTCATCAGTAGTGTCGTATCGTTCGATATTCCACAAGAGATTATGCAAAATGTCACAGGACAGGTTGTGAAAATTTTATTCAAAGGTAATGTGGCTGGTGAAGGAGTTATTTCAGATATGCTTCAGCAGTTCGAAGTACAAGGGAATTTCCTTCATGGCACCATTGAATATATTCAAGAAAGACCGCTTGGCATCTTCCTAATGGAGCTGAAAGGACAAGTAGCGGATATTAATCGCTCTGTTACCTATATGGAAAGCCGCGGCGTAACAGTGGAGGTGTTGAACTATGTTATTTGATCCAAGTCATTTTACTGAAATGCTACCAGATATCTGGAAGGCATTTGGTCAGACAATTCAAATGGTGGGGATTGCCTTAGCGATTGCTTTAATCATCGGTTTGCCACTAGGTCTCTTATTATTCATCACGAGCAAAGGTCTATTTTCAACAAGTAAATCAGGAATACTTGGCAATCGTTTCGTCAATGTAGTAGTTGGCTTTATCGTCAATCTTATTCGTTCTATTCCTTATATCATCCTATTAGTAGCACTATTCCCATTCACGAAATTGTTAATTGGCGATACAATCGGACCGATTGCAGCGAGTGTTTCTTTATCCGTTGCATCCATCCCATTCTTCGCAAGACTTGTTGAAACATCTCTACGTGAAATTGATAAAGGGGTAATTGAAGCATCCATCGCTGTTGGTGCAACACGTTGGATGATTATTAAAGACGTACTACTTCCTGAAGCAAAATCAGGTGTTATTCAAGGCATTACAATGACAATTATTAGTTTAGTTGCATACTCCGCAATGGCCGGTATTATCGGCGGTGGTGGGATTGGGGACTTAGCAATCCGCTTTGGTTATTACAGATACGATAACACGATTATGATCGCAACAGTCGTAATCCTAATCATCATCGTCCAAGCCATTCAATTAGCAGGCGATGCCATCGCAAAAGCAGTAGATAGACGTTAAAGCGGAACACGTCCGTAACAAGGAAGATAGCCTAAAGGCGCGACATCGTCGCAACGGCTATCTGAACATCGTTGGACTCGACAAGCGCTGGAAGGCCCGAATCGAAAGCGTTTTTCCAGCTTTCGACCGAGGGACTGAAGCGACTCGAGGGGCTGGCGTGTGGAGCTGGATAGCGTTAAAGCGGAACACGCTCGTAAATTAGTAATGTATTTAATTAATACATCAATATAAACAGACATCAGGGGGCTATCAAATGAAGAAATTATTAGTGACATTATGCTTATTAGTCGTAGTAACAGCTCTTGCCGCGTGTGGTGGCGGAGACAAAGCAAAAGATACAAACAAAGCTACAGAGACAAAAAATATTAAAATTGGTGCAACAGCAGGTCCATATAGTGACATGGTAAAAAAAGCAATCGCTCCAGAACTTGAGAAAAAAGGCTACAAAGTAGAAATCGTAGAATTTAGCGATTATATCCAACCGAACAAAGCATTAAATACAGGTGATATTGATGCAAACTTATTCCAAAACTCTATGTATTTAGCAAACTATAACAAAGAAAATGGTACAAAGCTTCAAAAGTTAATCATCGTACCAACTGCACCAATGGGCTTCTTCTCTAAAAAGTTTAAAACAAAAGATGATATTAAAGACGGTGCAACAGTAGCCATCGCCAATGACCCATCAACAGCAGCACGTACTTTACAATCATTACAAGACAATGGCCTAATCAAAATCAACGGTGAAATTAATCAACTAACAGCATCAGAAAAAGATATCAAAGAAAATCCGAAAAAATTGAAATTCCAATCACTAGAAGCAGCAGGCCTACCACGTGCAGTGGAAAGCGCTGATTTAGTAGGGGTTCCAGGAAACTACGCATTAGCAGCAAATATGAAATTACAAGATGCCGTATTCCTTGAAAATATGCCAGATAAATATCGTAATGTAGTAGCTGTTCGTGAGGCAGATAAAAACTCACAATTATCAAAAGACATAAAAGCAGTCGTTGAATCAAAAGAATTTGAAAAAGTAATTGACCAAGAATTCAAAGGATTCGGCAAACCAGAATGGATGAAAAATCGCTAATATTGGATTTTCTTCAAATATAAATGGGGGTTATACAATGAAAAAACTTTTACTTACTCTATGTTTGCTAGTAGTAGCAACAGCTCTTGCTGCATGTGGCGGCGGAGATAACGCAAAAAAAGATACAAACAAAGCAACAGAAACAAAAAACATTAAAATCGGTGCAACAGCAGGCCCATACAGTGATATGCTAAAAAAAGCAATCGTTCCTGAACTTGAGAAAAAAGGTTACAAAGTAGATGTAGTAGAATTCAGTGATTATATCCAACCAAACAAAGCATTGGATTCAGGCGATATTGATGCAAACTTATTCCAACACTCAGTGTACTTAGAAAACTTCAATAAAGAAAATGGTACAAAAATTAAAGGCCTAATTATCGTGCCAACTGCACCAATGGGTTTCTTCTCTAAAAAATATAAAACAGTTGACGAAATCAAAGATGGCTCAACAGTAGCAATCGCCAATGACCCATCAAATGCAGCACGTACTTTAAAATCTTTACAAGAACAAGGTTTAATCGAAATTAATGGTAAAATTGATCAATTAAAAGCATCAACAAAAGACATTGAAGAAAACCCGAAAAACCTAAAATTCCAAGAAATCGAAGCAGCAGGTCTACCACGTGCAGTGGAAAGTGCTGACTTAGTAGGTGTACCAGGAAACTTTGCATTAGCAGCAAACATGAAATTACAAGATGCTGTATTTCTAGAAAACATGCCTGACCAATTCCGTAACGTTGTAGCAGTTCGTGAAGCAGACGAAAACTCACAACTAGCAAAAGACCTAAAAGCTGTAGTAGAATCACCTGAATTCGAAAAAGTAATCGATACAGACTTCAAAGGCTTTGGCAAACCTGATTGGATGACAAAAAAATAAGATTTAAATAAGAAAACAACACCCTAAAAATAGACAATATAAAAGTCTATTTTATAGGGTGTTGTTTTTTGTATAGAGATGAGCAAAAAAGGAGGGGGAACAATCTGGATAAAAAGAGCAACAAAAACTCCAGAAAAGACAACAAAATTTGGAACAGCAACAATCTCCTCCAAAAAGGCAACAACCTCACCGAAAAAAGTAACAATCCGATCCAAAAGAGCAACAAAAACTCCAGAAAAGACAACAAAATTTGGAACAGCAACAATCTTCTCCAAAAAGGCAACAACCTCACCGAAAAAAGTAACAATCCCATCAAAAAGAGCAACAGCCACCCCAGAAAAAGCAACAAAAAAAGTAAAAAATAACAGTCCCCTCAAAAGACAAAAAAATGACTTCTGTAAAACACAGAAATCATCTCAATTCATATCTTATAAGTTTATCTGATTTTTCCTTCTAACTCCTGAAAACTATGAGCAAGTAAATACTTTTGAATGCCTCGTGCTTGTTTGATCGCTTCTGATGAATAGTGTTTGAAATTTACTTTATCCTGCTTTTTAAATGAGATTAAACTTTCGATTGAGGGTAACATCCATTTCTCCGTTAGATTTGGCATTATAGCATGTGCTTGCTCAAAATTTCCGAAGTACGCCTCACTATGGGCAATCATATAACTTTGATAAGGTTCCTTGGCGATTTTCTTAGCTTCCGTTATGGCTTGATCATAATTATTTTCGAGAATAGCAAGCAATGATGCATAGTTGTGCTTAACATAAGGCTGCTTATATGAAGTGATAATGTTTTGAAGAGCCGTTCTTTGCTCTTCGATTGTCTGATTGGCGAGGGCGTAAGGGTAGGCGTAAATAGCACGATGTTTATTTGCTTTAAGGAAACGATCCACAGTTTTCAAGTTATTTGTCCAAAGCAATGCATTGAAATGAGGGTACATGGTAAATGACGCAATATAAAGGAAAAGCACAATGAATATGAGCCATTTAGGAACATCCATTAATAATAGAAAAGTACAAGCGATAATTGCGAATAAATAAATGAACGTTAATTTCCATAATTGCATGAACTTCACTCCTTTTAAAAACATTATAATCTCAACTTTCTAAAAAGTCTTTCCTAAAATGTGTACATTGGCTAAAAACAAACATTGTATTTTTAAAACATACATCATATAATAGTTTTAAAGAAAACGCTGATATATATTAGGTTTATGACACTTTTAATGTACACCCCAAAAATACAAATGTACTTTCTATACAAATGTACACTCTAGAAATACATATGTAGTCGACAGAAGGAGGAAATAAAATGAAGAAAATTATGATTACAGGTGCATGCGGTCAAATTGGCTCTGAGTTAGTAGCGAAACTACGTAATGAATATGGTAATGAGAATGTACTAGCAACGGATATAAGAAAAGTTTCAACACAAGCGGGACCTTTTGAAGTGCTAGATGTGATGGATGCAGAGCGCATGCACAAAATTGCAAAAGACTTTGGTGCAGATACTATGATGCATATGGCGGCATTATTATCAGCAACAGCAGAAGAAAAGCCGTTATTTGCTTGGAACTTAAACATGGGCGGCCTTGTAAATGCATTAGAAGTTTCTCGAGAATTAGGTATGCAATTCTTCACTCCAAGTTCAATCGGTGCATTTGGCCCTTCAACACCAAAACACAATACACCACAAGACACATTACAACGCCCTACAACAATGTATGGTGTAAACAAAGTGGCGGGTGAATTATTATGTGATTACTACCATACACGTTTTGGTTTAGATACTCGTGGTGTTCGTTTCCCAGGTCTAATCTCTAATGTAACGCCTCCAGGTGGTGGGACAACAGATTATGCAGTAGATATCTACTATAAGGCAGTCCAAGAGGGAAAATATACTTCATATATTGCACAAGGAACCTATATGGATATGATGTATATGCCAGATGCATTGCAAGCAATTGTAGATTTAATGGAAGCAAATCCAGATAAGTTAATCCATCGTAATGCATTCAACTTAACAGCAATGAGCTTTGAACCGGAAGAAATTGCAGCTTCTATTCGCAAACAAATGCCAAACTTTAAAATGGACTATAATGTAGATCCTATTCGCCAAGCTATTGCAGATAGCTGGCCAGATTCACTTGATTCAAGTGCTGCAAAAGAAGAATGGGGCTTTAAAGCGCAATATGATTTAGATGCTATGACAATTGATATGTTGAAAAAACTAGAAAAAAAGATTAGTCATTCAGCTTAAGTTATTTGGAGAATGAAAAAAGAGTGTGTTGTTAGCCTAATTGAAAGGCTTGCAACACACTCTTTTTTATAAAGGGAGTTTAGAGAAAGTGAAAGTTAAATTTTATTGTAATCCTTTTGCGATAATGATGAGTTTACCTTGGTCTAGTTCTTTTTCTGCTGTCGCAGCTTCTTCTTTACTTAGACCAACAGCTTCCATTTGACTACGTAGTTCGTCACCACGGGAAACCACAAAATTTTTCATCGTTTGGAGAAAACCTTGATCTTTCATAGAAACTTCTCCGGTATCGAGTGCATCTGTAATATCGTCTTCGCGTTCACGGAAATGAGCGAAGATATAGATATCATCTCGATCAATACCTCGTGATTCTAATTTCTCCACATGACTTTTTGCTTGTATTGCATTTTCCACAGAAATGTTATTCATCATTTAATCTCCTCCTTATTGGATTCTACTTATGGTATTCCCGAAATTAAAAAGATTAAACATAGATAAAAACGAAAAAATTAATTCCTTATTATAGTAGATGGTCATATTTTTAAATAGAAAAACATACATAGTTATTGGATTAATAGAAACTTTTTATAGTAATCTAGCGTGAATTTTTTAAAATAAGTTGGATTAGGAATATTGTATATTTCATGCTGATTTAAAGTTAATGAATACAAATAAGGGGAGTTGAAAAAAATATGATGCAGACACCATTAGTATTAACGGATTTCGTCAAGAGAGCAGAACGCTATTTTCCAAGGAAACTCATTATATCAAGAACAGCTGAAAATACAATCCATCGTATAACTTACAAAGAGTTTGGGCAACGTACAAGAAAGTTAGCGCAAGCTTTAACAAAGTTAGGCATGAAAAGAGGAACGAAAGTGGGCTCTTTTGCATGGAATCATCATCGGCATTTAGAAGCTTATTTCGCAGTTCCATGTGCAGGGGCTGTTTTGCATATGATCAATATTCGCTTATCCCCTGAGCATATTATCTATATTATTAACCATGCAGAAGATGAAATATTATTAATTGATGGAGATTTATTCCCATTAATAGAGAAAGTAATCCCGCTGTTGAAATCTGTAAAACATATTATTGTCATGCAAGATGGACTGGAGCTACCTGAAACAGTATTGGAAAATGTTCATTCATACGAACAATTACTAGCAGAAGCGGGAGAGGATTACGATTTCCCTAAAGATTTAGATGAAAATATGCCAGCAGGAATGTGCTATACAAGTGCAACTACAGGATTCCCAAAAGGCGTTGTTTATACACATCGTAGTTTGGTCCTCCACAGTATTGCACTAGGTTTAGCAGATTCACTTGGAATTCGTGAAAATGATGTAGTAATGCCTGTTGTGCCTATGTTCCATGTAAACGCATGGGGAATGCCATTTGCAGCCGTAAATTTTGGGACCACACAAGTATTGCCAGGACCAATGTTCACACCGGCGTTATTACTAGATTTAATTGAACAAGAAAAGGTAACATTAACGGCTGGTGTTCCAACGATTTGGCTAGGCGCATTAAAAGAATTAGAGGAAAATCCTCGAGACATTTCTTCGTTGCGTACAATTGTCTGTGGTGGATCTGCGTCTCCTAAAGGATTGATCCAGACTTTTGAAGAAAAATATAAAGTGCCATTTATCGTTGGGTACGGTATGACAGAAACAACGCCAATCGTAAGTCTATCAACCTATACTTCTGAAATGGAGAATTGGTCAAAAGAGGAAAAGTTAGATATACGTGCAACACAAGGTTTAACCGTTTCATTAGTTGAGACACGTGTTGTCAATGATGACGGAGAAGTTCCTTGGGATGGCAAGACGATGGGTGAATTAACCATTAGAGGACCGTGGATTGCAGATGAGTACTATCATGATGAAAGAACAAAAGAGGCATTCAAAAATGGTTGGCTTTATACAGGCGATATCGCAGCAGTCACGAAAGAAGGCTATATAAAAATAACCGATCGTGTAAAAGATCTAATTAAAAGTGGTGGAGAGTGGATTTCCTCTGTTGATCTTGAGAATGCTTTGATGACACATGAAGCAGTTTTTGAAGCAGCAGTCATTGCTATTCCAGATGAAAAATGGCAAGAACGACCATTAGCATGTGTCGTTTTAAAAGAAGGATGCAAAACAACAAAAGAAGAATTACTGACTTATTTAGAAGGTCAATTTGCTAAATGGTGGGTGCCAGATGATGTGGTATTCTTAAAAGAAATTCCAAAAACCTCTGTTGGCAAATTCCTGAAAGCAAAACTACGCGAGGATTTAGCAAGAAAAAGATAAAGTACAAGCCAATATGAAAAAGAGCATTTCAATGTAATTTTACATCGAAATGCTCTTTTTTCATGTTTAAAAGTTAATCTTCTATTAATTTGCTAAGATTAATGCGTTTATTTAAAGAAGTCATTACAGGAATACCAACAACCATTACGACGAATTCACCTACTGCACAAGTGAACCAAGTAAATAGGAATGGTAAATCAATTGCAAGATGTAATTCGATCGCTATTAAGAACATTGTAAAAGTAAAAACGATTGTGTTGAAAATCATTCGTGCTAGAATGCCTTTAATAAAGCGAGTGGAGAAGATTGTAATCGCTAATGCTATTATTGATTGCCCAACTCCAAATACTAAATCATATGTTCCAAGTGGTGAGAACAGATTTGTGATGAATACACCAATTACAATGCCGAGCATATATTTCTTGTTGAAAACAACAAGATGGTTGAACATTTCTGAAATACGGAATTGTATATTCGTAAAGCCAAATGGTGCAATAAGCAGTGATACAGCGATATAAAGTGCAGCAATAATTCCACTGACTGCCAAAGATTTTACTTTCATTATTTAAACCCCCTAGTTTTTTTCCGTGGGATGGTTTCGAACCACGTCATTTTAGAAAACAATTATCTATTCTAAATGTATTACAAAAGAATGTCAAACTTTACTTAGGGAAAAAAGAAAAAGTTAGCTAAAATTTTTATTAAAAAATAATTCGAAAAATTGTCACATTTTAATTAAGGTTTCATAAACCTTTATAAATAGGCAATTCAATGCTTTAAAGTATTGAACTTCATGCAAGTAAAGTAATTAGAAGATTCATAATATTATTGACGATTAAGTGTAATTTTTGTAATATAACAATAATTAGTAGTAAAAATAGTAGAATAAGAGTTTGTCCAAAACAAGGGGGATCTATATGAAGAAAAACAAAAAGTATTTATTACTTTTAATGACAGCAATCATCGTATTAGCTCTAGCAGCATGTGGCACTAAAGCAGATTCATCAAAATCTAGTGACAAAGAAACAAATGGAGCTGCAGATGAAAAAACATATAAAATTGGGATTACTCAAATTGTTGAGCACCCATCATTAAATGAAGCAACAAAAGGCTTTAAAGCAGCACTTAAAGAAGCAGGGTTAAAAGTTGACTATCAAACAGAAATCGCACAAGGCGACCAAAGCGTTAATACAACAGCTGCCAATAACTTAGTAGGTAGTGGCGTCGATTTAATCTTCGCTAACTCAACACCAAGTGCACAAGCTGCAGCTGCAGCAACTTCTGATATTCCAATTGTATTCACATCAGTAACAGATGCAGTTGGTGCTGAACTTGTCAAATCAATGGAAAAACCAGGTGGCAATGTAACAGGAACTGTGGATACTCACCCAGATGCAATTCCAAATACTATAAAATTCTTAAGTGAACAACTACATGCTAAAAAAGTTGGTATGGTGTTCAACTCAGGCGAGCAAAACTCACGAGTACAAGTGGATGCAGCGAAAAAAGAAGCAAAGAATGCGGGTATTACAATCGTTGAAGCTTCAGCTGCTACTTCAGCAGAAGTAAAACAAGCTACTGAATCATTAGTAGGCAAAGTAGATGCCATGTACATCATTACAGATAACACAGTTGTTTCAGCTCTTGAATCTGTTTTAGATGTTGCGAATGACAAGAAAATTCCTGTAATGGTAGGAGAACTTGATTCAGTAGCACGTGGTGGCTTAGGAGCTTACGGCTTTAGCTACTATGATATTGGTTATGAAGCAGGACAAAAAGCAGTTGAAATTTTAAAAGACGGCAAAAAGCCTGCTGATATCCCAGTTGCATATCCAGCAAATCTAAAACTAGAAATTAACAAAACAACAGCAGGCAAAATCGGCGTAGACATCAAAGATGAATGGAAAGCAGAAACAGTCGAATAGATAGGAGATGATTCTATATGTTTACAGCAATTTTTGGCTCAGTAGAGCAAGGGATCATCTATGCAATAATGGCACTCGGAGTGTATCTAACATTCCGAGTGTTAGATTTTCCTGATTTAACAGTAGACGGCAGCTTCGTAACAGGCGCCGCTACAGCAGCAACGATGATTACATTAGGATACAACCCAATTATCGCAACGATTTGTGCAACAGTAGCTGGCTTTGTTGCCGGTTCAATTACGGGCATTCTCCACACAAAAGCAAAAATTAACTCACTTTTATCAGGGATATTAATGATGATTGCTTTATACTCCATTAACTTGCGAATTATGGGGATGACGACAGATACAGCTGTTGGACGTCCAAATATTCCACTCGCAAACGCAGATTCAATATTTACCTTATTCAATGGATTTTGGGAAAAACTCGGAATAGACAAAGCATTAAACGGCATGTTATCTAGCATGGGAGTAGAAAACGTCCCTAAAACTTGGGGTGTCATCTTCATCATGCTGATCTTAACATTTGCGATTAAAATCATCTTTGACTGGTTCTTAAAAACTGAAATGGGCTTAGCCATTCGCGCAACAGGTGATAACGATAAAATGATTCGCAGTTTTTCTGCCAATACAGACACACTAACAATCTTAGGTTTAGGTTTATCCAATGGATTAGTCGCATTATCCGGTGCACTAATCGCTCAATATGGTAAGTTTGCTGATATTGGTATGGGGATTGGGATGATTGTGATTGGCTTAGCTTCAGTAATTATCGGTGAAGCTATTTTGGGAACAAAAACAATTGTCCGAACAACATTTGCGGTCTTTTTCGGTGCAATAATTTATCAAATCGTCCGTGCATTAGCATTAAAAGTAGAGTTTTTAGATGCGGGCGATATGAAGCTAATTACAGCAGTCATTGTGATCATTGCTTTAGTTGTACCAACATTAAGAGCAAAGCAAAAAGAAAAAGCTCGCATAGCCAAACGTCGAGCAGAACGTGATGCTGAAGCAGTGAAACAGGAGGCGAAGCCAATTGCTTAAACTAGAAGGAATCAACAAAATCTTCAACGAAGCAACGCCTGATGAGAAAATAGCGCTTGATAACATTAATCTAGATTTAAAAGCGGGAGATTTTGTTACGGTAATTGGTAGTAATGGTGCCGGAAAATCGACGATGATGAATATGATTTCCGGTGCTTTAAAGCCTGATCTTGGTCAAATTAAAATCGATGGAAAAGATGTAACACGCTTACCAGAACACAAACGTTCTCGCTATATCGGACGCGTATTTCAAGACCCAATGGCTGGTACGGCACCGACGATGACAATTGAAGAAAATCTAGCAATTGCATATTCGCGTCATCAGAAACGAACACTTCGGATTGGTGTAGATAAAAAACGCCGTGAATTCTTCAAAGAGTCATTAGAAACATTAAATCTAAATTTAGAAAATCGCTTAAATGCAAAAGTAGGTCTACTTTCTGGTGGTGAACGTCAAGCATTATCATTATTAATGGCCACCTTCACAAAGCCCAAAATACTCTTACTCGATGAGCACACAGCAGCACTGGATCCATCAAGAGCAGAACTAATCACAAACCTGACAAAACAACTCGTTAAAAAAGACCAACTGACAACATTGATGGTCACACACAATATGCAACAAGCAATCGACTTAGGAAACCGTCTCATCATGATGGATAAAGGCCAAATCATCTTAGAAGTCGAACCAACAGCCAAAAAAGACCTGAAAATCGACGACCTAATGCTTGAATTCCAACGAATTCGCGGGGAAAAGATGATATCAGACCGTACTTTACTAAGTGTTTAGTTGTGAAGCACACTAACAAGCGCAAAAGCAAACCTACTGTGTAGTCTTACAAGGTTTGATTTTGCGCTTCTTTACTTTCTCCTTTTCTTGTAATAGGATGAATAATATATTTATATAAAAGATATAAAGTTATTAAATTCAAAATATAAATACGGTCCTATCATTCAATATCCGTTATAATAGAATCAAATTGAAACAAAAACTACCTTTAGCAGTCAACGAGGAGCATATAGATGAATAAATTTTTGCCGAATTTATGGACTACGCTTTTATTGTTAATAGTGGGCTTTTTAAGTGTCGTTGGTGTCATATCCCAAATTGCCAACAACCCAGATTTACACAATTGGAATTGGCGACAGTTAGTAATGCTTATTGCTGGAATACTCGTTTATTTTATATTTTCCTTCGTAGGCTTTTACTTCTTAATTGCACGCATCAAGACTCGCGGAATCTGTTGGGATTCAGAAGGAGTGTATGTTGACTTTAGTCATCATAAAATATATTGGTATGAAATAGAGGAAATACATCGCTTAGGTTATCCAGGAGTTGGTAAAGTCACAGTAATCTCAACTTCCTCAAAATATGAAAAAGAGATCCAACATCGACTAGATAAATTAAAGACAGCCATCACAAAAAACTCTTTTGATATTTTGTGGATGACTGTCCAAAAGCCAAAAGCCATGCATGAACAACTCCTCCATGAATTTGAAGTATATAAAGAAAAACATGCCCAATAATTAAATAATATAAAAGCCTCCAAAGATTTCTTTGGAGGCTTTTTAGTATTTAGTTGCGCGGATTCAGTGTTACAAGTTATTGATTTTATCATCCGCGGAGCATTTTAAAGATTTGCTATGATGACTTGCTACCAAAGAGTGTAGCTTATCTCATATGCTTATACCAACAACGTAAACAATGCTGCATCATTATTCAATTCTTTAAATGCAAAGTTGTTATTTTTCATACGTTTAATTAGTCCTGCGTATTCTTCAGGATGTTTTAATTCGATGCCGACTAGAGCAGGGCCACTTTCTTTGTTGTTTTTCTTCGTGTATTCAAAAGTAGTAATGTCATCTTCTGGACCCAAAACTTCAGTTAGGAATTGGCGAAGAGCACCAGCACGTTGTGGGAAACTTACTAAGAAGTAGTAAAGTAATCCTTCATGAATAAGTGATTTTTCTTTGATTTCCTGCATACGGCCAATATCATTATTACCACCACTCACGACGCAGACTACACATTTTCCTTTGATTTGTTCTTTGTAATAATCTAATGCAGCTACAGAGAGCGCACCTGCAGGCTCTGCAATGATGGCATGCTTATTATATAAATCTAAAATTGTTGTACATACTTTACCTTCTGGTACTGCAATGATATCATCAACATATTTTTTAGAAATCTCGAATGTTTTTTGACCGACACATTGAACAGCAGCACCATCTACGAATTTATCAATGTAAGGTAATTCAACTGGATGATCTTGAGCTAGTGCTTCTTTCATACTAGCAGCACCAGCAGGTTCAACGCCGATAATAGAAGATTGTGGGGAAACGTTTTTCACATATGTCGAAATCCCAGAAATTAATCCGCCTCCGCCAATACTTGCGAAAACGTAGTCCACTGGCTCTTCAATATCGTTCATAATTTCTACAGCTAATGTGCCTTGTCCTGCGATGATATCAGGATCATCGAATGGATGGATGAAAATATGGCCTTCCGCATTTGAGAATTCGATTGCACTTTTTGCGGATGCATCGAAAGTATCTCCAGCTAAAATAATTTCGACAAATTCACGACCAAACATACGAACTTGGTCAATTTTTTGTTTTGGTGTTGTTGTAGGCATGAAAATATGACCGCGAATGCCTAAGTGTGAACAAGAGTATGCTACACCTTGTGCATGGTTACCGGCACTAGCACAAACAACGCCTTTTTCACGAGCAGCATCTTCAATGGTTTTAATTTTATAGTAAGCGCCACGTAATTTAAAAGAACGAACATTTTGTAAGTCTTCACGTTTTAAGTAAACACTACACTCATATTTTTCGGATAAATAATCATTTTTTTGTAAAGGTGTGTGTACGACGACGTCTTTTAAAAGTTGATAGGCGATCAGTACATTTTCCACCTGAACAGTATTTTCCTCTTTCACTGTCATATTAAAACCTCCGCTTTCTGAAAAAAATAATAATTTAATTTATTATAGCGCTAAAATTGCGAAATTTTAAGTTAATTCTAACTTTTTATCAAATTTTAAATATTAAATATTCGAGAATGCTAGAGCGAATACCAAAATTCTCATTTCAAATGATAAAGAAAGATTGTTTAATGCTGTTTCAGTTATAATAGAGGGAACATAGTAAAGAAAGGTTAATGCAGTATGAATTTTTTTGATAAGATGCAGGAATTGACTGGCGTCTGTTTGAATGAGGTGCAGCAAAAAGCAGTGCGCTATTCTAAGGGACCATTATTATTACTTGCATCCCCAGGGTCGGGTAAAACCACTACGTTAAATATGAAAATTGGTTATTTATTATTGGTCAAAAAAGTTCCCGCGCATAAAATTTTAGCAATCACCTTTAGTAAAGCTTCTGCCATAGATATGGCAAATCGATTTGATCAATTTTTCTCTACAATCATTGATGAAACGGTTCATTTTTCCACCATTCATAGTATTGCCTTTCAAATTGTACGTGAGTATTTCTCAATTCATCACCAAAATTTCGAAATAATTGAAGGAAATATGAATCGAAATCTTGATAAAAAGGCGATTCTCCGGAATATTTTTATTCAGCACCGCAATACCACACCTTCCGAAGATGAGATGGACGAGCTACTTTCTTATAGTAGTTTTGTCAAAAACAAAATGGTTCCTGATGAGGAACTGGTGCAGAAAAAAACGATGATGCCAGGGATTGTTGCGATGTATAAACAATACGAAGCATATAAAGTCCAGTATCCAGGGTTAGTATTGCTAGATTTCGATGATATGTTGGCGTATTGTTATAAAGCTTTAAGTGAAGATGCTTTTTTACGAAACAAATATCAACAACGATTTGAATATATTTTGACGGATGAAAGTCAAGATAATTCGGTGATACAGCATGAGATTGTCTTTTTGTTAGCAGCTCCACAATTTAATATTTGTGTAGTGGCGGATGACGATCAATCTATTTTCATGTGGCGGGGTGCAGATGTAAAAAGACTTCTTGAATTTAAGAAGATTTATCCGGATGCGAAAACATTGACGATGGCTCAAAATTATCGTTCGACGAAAGAAATTGTGGATACGGCAAATGAATTTATTAAACGCAATCGTCACAGATATCAAAAGAATATGTTTACAGAAAATGTGCAGGGTGAAAAGGTAGAAATCCATAATACAAAGCGCTATGATTTGCAGTTGAATTACGTAGTAGAAGAAATACAAAAAGCGGACAATCCATCTGAAGTGGCGATACTATATCGTAACAATAATTCAGCTATTCTCCTTGTTAACAAACTTTATAAAGAACAAATTCATTTTTTTATGAAAGATGTTGAACTGAAGTTTTTCCATCATTGGATTGTGGAAGATATCTTGAATATTATGAGGCTTTCTTATAATGACTCGCGTGTAGATATTTTAGAAAAGGTTTATACGAAGATTAATGCCTATATAAAGAAAAACCAAATCGCACAATTGCAAGAAACTATAAGTAAAGAATCAGCTTTCGACCGTTTATTGACCATTATGCATGCCCCTTATCAAGAGCAAGTGTTAAAAAAGGCAAAGCAAATGATCCGTAAGCTTCAAATGCAGGAACCGTATGAAGCTATACAAACAATTCGCAAAGATTTAGGGTACGACAAATCACTAAAACGAACAGCAGAACATTTGCGGATGAATGAAGAAAACCTATTTGATATTTTAAATACGATTGAAATCATTGCAAAAGAACTCCCAACACTTGAGGCATTTGCCTATCGATTAAAAGATATTGAACAACTCATGCGTACATCGAAAAAGTATAAGGGACAAAATGTGGTGACATTATCTACATTGCACAGTGCAAAGGGATTAGAATATGACCGGGTTTATATGATTGACTTAATTGAAGGAATTCTCCCAAATAGAGAAGATATAAAAGAATATGAAGCAGGACATATAGAAGAAATGGAAGAAGCCACACGCCTTTTCTATGTGGGCATGACACGCGCACGTCACCATCTAGAATTACTAACCTACAATTCGCGAAGTGGTGCACATGTAAAGGAATCCCGTTTTGTGCAAAACGTACGAAAAATTATCGCACCTGAGCAAGTAAGTGAACCCCTTACGAAGAAAAAAATCAAGCAACCCAAATACAAACCAATGCTTGAAAATGCCATAACAAAAGAATCAGAACTACAACTAGGAATGCAAATAGAACACCACTTATATGGTCAAGGTCAAATTACAAGCCTTGTTGCAGACTCAATAGAAATCGATTTTGAAGCAGTAGGCAACAAAAAATTCATGCTCGACTTTTGTTTAAATCATGGATATCTAAAAAGAATATAACGTTAAGCATCGATGAAAAAATAAATCTTTTTCATCGATGCTTTTTATATGGGAAGTATTTGAAAATTAACAAGTATGATTTAGCAACACTTTTACAAAAAGGTGCTAAAAAGGAATTTGACTTGTTAATGTAGAACTAAAGGATTTAGGTATGTTCTATAACATTAACGAAAGGGATATTAAAGAATAATAATTCAAAACGGAGGAGAGTTATTCATGAATGTATTAGATCAAACAAAGGTAGATTTCCAAGAAATTGTGAAGGAAGTTGTAAAGTGGAGACATTATTTACACCAACACCCAGAGTTATCTTTTCAAGAAGTGAATACATCTCAATTCGTCTATAATCAATTATCCAAATTAGATAATCTAATCATAACAAGACCAACAAAGACAAGTGTCATGGCTCGATTAATCGGTTCACAACCGGGAAAAGTTTTGGGGATTCGTGCAGATATGGATGCCCTGCCTATTCAAGAACAAACGGGCTTAGAGTTTGCATCTGAAAACCCAGGTGTCATGCATGCTTGTGGTCATGATGCACATACAGCTATTGTTTTAGGTACAGTAAAAATTTTATCGACTATGCAAGACAAGACTTAAAGGGGAAATTCGGTTTTTCTTCCAACATGCTGAAGAATTGCTACCAGGTGGCGCTAAAGAGATGGTAGAAGCTGGTGTGATGGATGGTGTGGATGTTGTGATTGGAGCACATGTAATGTCTGATACACCTGTAGGTCAAATCGGTATAGTGTATGGCCCAATGATGGCATCTCCAGATGGATTTAATTTGAAAATCCAAGGATTTGGAGGACATGGTGCTTCTCCTCACCAAACAGTAGATAGTATAGCAATAGCAGCACAAGTCATTACAAACTTGCAGCATATCGTATCTCGTAATACTGATCCGTTAGATCAATTTGTTATTACGGTAGGTAAAATAGCTGGAGGAGATGCTGCTAATGTTATTGCAGATTCCGTAGAATTAAGTGCGACTGTTAGAAGTTTTGGTGGAGAAACAAGAGCCAAGGCAAAAGAGCGAATCGAACGTGTTATAAAAGGAGTAACAGAAGCTCATGGTGCTACTTACGAATTAGATTATATGTATGGATATGATCCAGTCATTACAAATGATGAAATCACAAAGGTACTAGAAGATTCGGTAAGGGAACTCTATGGGGAAGAAGCAATCTCAATACAGGGACCTAGAATGTATGGAGAAGACTTCTCTGCGTTCTTAAATGAAAAACCGGGTACATTCTTTATGATTGGATCTCGAAATGAAGAAAAAGGAATCGTTTACCCACATCATCATCCAAAATTTGATGTAGATGACGATGCCCTACAATACGGCGTCAACATCTTCGTCAACGTAGCATTCAAACTACTAAAATAAGTAACACAATCAAGCATTCTTTTCAGAAGGAAGTATACACCTTTTGAAAAGAATGCTATTTTTTATGATAATGAGAATCCAATTAGAAGAGAACTTATGAAATTGACTAGCGGACACTTAAGTTTACATAATTTTGGAAAAAGCAACTAAAACAGTGAAAAGTAAGTCGTCGGGAAAAGAGGGCAAACTTTTTCAGACGAATTCTTGCCTAAAATCATGAAAACTATTCTTCCTTTGGCTGATAGTTCTTTAATCGGCGAGCAATATAGGATTGAGTAACCCCCAGCTTTTCTGCCACCTTCCTGAGTGATGATAAAGAGAGCACGAGTAGTGATAACCAACTGGCGAGTGGTGCAAAAAAAGAGCGGCAACAGTGGTGTATACTACACAAAAAAGAAGAGGCGGGTCAAAAGTGAACAGCTCATTAGGTCCGCCTCTTCTACTATATTAAAAGCTTTCTTCAAAATCCTCATGGAAGCGATAGGTATACATGCGTTCAATGGTGAACCAGTTATCCGCTTCTGTTGCGCCTTCATCTTTACGTTTAGCTTCTTCTTGTAGCATCCATCCAGTTTGCGAGATATGTGCACTCATCGAATTCCATTTAGCATCTCTTACATCGCGAATGTCATTTACGATATCTGCTTCACCTAGACGATCTAATGTGTTGTTTGCGAAGGCAAGACCATATAGACGTGGGCGATTTGCTTCTGGGATTCTACGAACTGCTCGGACAACTGCTCTTGCTGTTGCCTCATGATCAGGGTGTACAGCAAAGTTTGGATAGAATGAGATGATTAATGAAGGATTTAGTTCATCGATTAACTTGGTAATCATTTGAACCATATCTTCATCATCTTCAAATTCCACAGTTTTATCACGTAAACCCATCATTCGCAAATCTTTTATACCAATTGCCTCACAGGAAGCTTTCAATTCTTCTTTACGGATCAGCGGTAGCCCTTCACGAGTTGTAAAAGGAGGATTACCAAGATTGCGGCCCATTTCGCCTAAAGTAAGGCAAGCATATGTAATTGGTGTACCTGCTTTTGCGTATTGTGCCAATGTTCCTGATACTCCGAAGGCTTCATCATCGGGGTGTGGGAACACGACAAGAATTTGACGTTCAGGTTGTAGCATTCTCTTTCAACTCCTCTTAATATGCAAATGGTGTTTCGCTAATTTCTAATGCAACTGCCAATTTTCCATCATAGCCATGGCCAGCCATCAGCAAACGATTTTGGTCATCTAATTCAAAATGCGTAATGCCTTGTGCATAAACCCAACCACCATTGGCTAATTTTAATCCTACGCGATGAGGTTCATCAGGTGTTACTTTGCCTAATTCATAACGTATAAGCACATTCCGTATAAAAGCACCGGCATTGAACATCTTTTCATCGAAGTGACTTGCATATGCACCATTTGTTGTTTCTAAGTGTATATAGACATCTTTATTCGCAAAGGAATTAAGAAGTTCTTGTAACTTTTGTGTATCTACTATTTCCATCTAAATGCTCCTTTTCTTGAAGATAGAATCTACTCTATAGTATAGATAATTATTTCTATAAATGCGATTGCTAAGCATTTTTCAGTTTATCATAAAGTCAAAGCGAAAGAATATTTGCGTAAAGAGATAGTATTTCACTTCAAGTTATAACTAATTAGTAACACATTAAAAAGCTTCGTATGATTAAAAATGTTTATAATTAAAAACTCTATGGGAATAATAGTTATTGAGGTGAAGTTGATGAAGCTTACATTACCAAATATGGTAGAGGAGAATATGATTTCAAAAGCTTGGTTAATCACGATGATGCCATTTTCTTTTGTTGCAAAAAATCACCAAATGTTAGCTGAGGAGTTACTCTATAAAGGGTATTCTTTTTTTGACCTTCAAGATATATCACAGGAATCAGCCTACTATGGTGATATCCAAATATCAAACATTGCCTTAAATCAGCATTTTTTACCATACATAGAACGACGACTATTTCCTCGAAGTATGGAAGAGGAAGCATTTCATCGCTTTTCAAAATCAATAATCCAACAAGGTGAAATGGAAATCCACAACCGACACTATGCATTTACTATTTTAAGCATAGATGTAGTGCTTTGCCCATTTGGTATAGGCTTTGTCACGGTTAGAGTTGAACTAAATAATAACTATTCCTTGTCAGAATCCTTGGATTTTATGCACCACTTTCGCATATTGGAACCGAAGTCAGTAGATGAAATTGGTATGCATATTCGAATTGAATCCAAAACATTTCAAAGTATGAACAGTTTGATTATGGATTATCTTTGCCCGGAAATTCAAGAATTTACCATCCATGATGAAAGACGTGATGGGTACCTTGGAAGTTTACCGTATTTTGAAGATGAACGCATGCTTGTAGCAACTTATATTGAGATCGATGAAGAAGAAATTCCGATTGAACAAATTTATCGAGCAAGTCAACTTGATGGTTTTACAGAAGATGGCTCTCCTTTAATTTCTGCTGCAAATACGGAACATATGGAAGAGTATTTAAAAACGAGGATGAACACGCGGTATATGCCTAAATTCTGTGAGATTACAACGGAGCATGTTCAAACAACACTTGTTTTTGGACAAGCGGATCGTATTTTGAAGGAGAAAATAAGAATCCGATTCATGGGGATCCATTATTACATTATATTACTGCATTATTTTTATAAATTAACACTTTTAGAATTATCCTATAGATATTGTGAATTGGCATGGAAAAAAGATGCGATATTTGTAGAACAGCTAATGAAACAAATTACCATGTTCTCAGCCAAATATTATTTTCAAGAAATAAGCAGTCGTTCATCTACCCGTGAGACAGGGAAGCGGCTTCGGACAATTTTCAAAATCGATGAATTATTTGCTGAAGTATCCAAAACACTCGATGCACTTTATATTAATCAAGAGAAGATTTCGGATCAAAAACAAAACCAATTGCTATTCATCTTAACCATGTTCTCTGTATTGTCAGGTATTTTTGGTATGAATCTTGTCACCAATGACTGGGCAGGCAAGTATAATTGGTCAGAGATTTTCAACTATAACCTTTTTGAATGGATTTGTTTAATAACAGCCGTTTCAGGGATCCTAATGTCCGCTATATTAATGTTAAGCACAATATTCGGTTGGATCAAACGCAAAATCTTATTTAAAAGGAATAGTAAATTATAGAAGTATGAAGTGAAGGTAACTCCACTTTTTCCAAAAATTGTTTAGTAAATTAACCAAAATAAATAAAGCATATTGAAATTTTGTCCAATCATAAGATGCAAAAAAGCTTCCACTCATCTACGGGTGGAAGCTCTAATTTTATAATCAACATTGTTAATTAAATTTCAGTTACTGTAATTTCAGGAGCACCATAAACGCCTTTTGCACCATGCATTACTGGTCCAACGAATTGGTTCAATTTAAAGCCATGTGTAATGGCAGCAGCAACAAATTCTTTTGCTTCCAAAACAGACTCTTTCACATCTAAGCCGTTTGCAAGGTTAGCAGTTACAGCTGCAGCAAAAGTACAACCAGCACCATGGTTATAAGTTGTCTCAATTTTAGGAGTTTCTAATAAATAATATTTTTCACCATCAAAGTATAAATCGAATGCTTTATTTGGATCGATTGCACGTCCACCTTTGATGACTACATTTTTTGCACCTAGTTCATGGATTTTTTCAGCGGCAGCTTTCATTTCTTCCACTGTTTTAGGTGTTTTCATACCAGCCAATTGTCCAGCTTCAAATAAGTTTGGCGTTGTAACTAATGCGAGAGGAAGTAAATAAGTAATCATGGCATCAACGTTACCAGGGTTTAGTACTTCGTCTTCACCTTTACATACCATAACCGGATCAATTACGACATTTTTTACACCGCTTGCTTTAATGGCTTCACCGGAAGTTTGGATGACTTCTTCTGTAGATAACATACCTGTTTTTAAAGCATCGATTCCTGTAGAAAAAATTGTTTTTAATTGTGCTTTTAATACATCAATTGGTAATGTGTAGACCCCATGAGACCAATTATTATCAGGGTCCATAGTAGCGATTACAGTAACAGCAGTCATACCATATGTGCCGTGTTCTTGGAAAGTTTTTAAATCTGCTTCTAAACCAGCACCACCTGATGCGTCAGAACCAGCGATTGCTAAAGTTTTTTTAAATGACATAGTAAAGACCCCTTTATATAGTTATCAAATTTTTCGGAGAATGACGGATATAGATTGTCCAATATTTGCTTAAATTAAGCATTATTATTTTATCTCTTAGTGGTCAGTGTCATTGGCCAACACAATCTATCCAGTTATTTTGTAAAAGATTAATGGTAAAAAAAGAAATTTTTTTGAGAAGCCTTACATTTCGACAAAAGGTGTGTTTTCTCGCTACAATACAGAAAGTAGAGTAATAGAAAGATATAATAGAAGTATGAAAAGAGGGAAGTCTATGTCTTTAAAAAATAAAGAGCTAGAAAAAGTGTTGCATGACTTTCACGTTGGGGAACAACAAGCTGCAACAATCATGGAAGCTGCAGCAAGTTCACATATGCGTTTTCAAAATAATTGGTTAATCAGTCTAATGAAGAATTGGAATACTTGGGTAGCAATCCTTATTATATTAGCCATTTTAATATTACCTTTTACTACATGGAAACTACTGCAAGGAAATAGTTTTGCGGAACAAAAAGGCTCAATTGTTGAACGAATTCAAAACTTAAACCAATTAACTACCGCACAAGCCTATACAAAGGTGATGATTGAACAGGAGAATAATGAGCTCTTTGGAAAAGAAATTGGAGTAGATATACCAGGTACTAAGCGACAATTGTTAGTTGTCATTCCTGGTGCGGTAAAGGCAGGCGTGGATTTTTCAAGTGTAACGGAAAAAAACATTGACCTCGATGAAAAGAAGAAAACAGCAACGATTTATTTACCAAAAGCTAAAATACTAGGTGAGCCCGATATTGATTTTAAAAAGGTTCAAGTTTTCTCAAGTGAAGGTTTATTCCGTAGCAAACCTGATATTACAGAAGCTTACGGACTAGCAGCACAGGCCAAAAAGCAAATGACAGAAGAGGCAACAACACAAGGCGTATTAAAAACAGCTGAGAAAAACGCCGAAGCGTCAATCTCAGAAATGTTTTCACTAGTCGGGTATGATGTCACAGTTAAATTTGAGGAGTAGGTTGCATTGACGAAGAAAATTTTTGATAATGATTGGCAGGATGTTTTAGGAGAAGAATTTGATAAGCCGTACTATTTACAATTAAGAGAGTTTCTAAAGCATGAATATTTTACAGCAACGGTTTATCCACCGATGGAAGATATGTGGAATGCTTTCCGCTATACCCCTTACCACAAAGTGAAGGTGGTCATACTGGGGCAAGATCCCTATCATGGACCAGGTCAAGCACATGGTATGAGTTTTTCAGTAAAGAGGGGTGTTCCACATCCTCCTAGCCTTCAAAATATGTTCAAGGAATTGCAACAGGATCTAGGATTTGATATACCTCGTGATGGTACTTTAATTAAATGGGCTAAGCAGGGGGTATTATTATTAAATACAGTATTAACAGTTCGCGCGCATCAAGCCCATTCCCATAAAGGACATGGTTGGGAGCAATTTACTGATACAGTCATACAAAAACTATCGGATCGAAATACACCCATTGTTTTTGTACTATGGGGAAAACCTGCACAACAAAAAGAGAGACTTATTGATACAAGTAAACATACAATTATTAAAGCGCCTCATCCAAGCCCTCTAAGCGCTCATAGGGGGTTCTTTGGAAGTCGACCTTATTCAAAAATCAACAACCAACTTGAAATTTGGGGAGAACAACCAATAGACTTTGATTTGACAAAATAATAGAAGATAGTGGATATCTTTAAGCTTCCGTACTTCATTACAATAGCAAATCATGGTAAAGTGAAATTAATTGTTAGACAAGTACAGAAATTGTTTAGAATGTGACTTAAACTCTTAAGTCTTAGTCAAAAGAATTCGTCAGCAAGAATTACTTAAAGTTTGAAGAGAAGAAAGAGGGATTGACCATGATTTCATATGAAGTAGTTGTAGCAGAAATTGCGAAACACGTTGCACAAGCACAATCCGTAAGAAATGAAGCACAAATGCGTGAAGAGCTATCTGCTATTCGAGCATTATGTGATGTGGCATTACATAACAAAGGTCTTGAATCATCGATTAAAGCAATTCCTAAAATGATGACAAATACGGTCCCTCCACTAACGCAGAAAACTTCTGTACAGATGCCTCAATCTTTGACAGCAAATAAGCTAGAAGAAAACGATGCAAATGGCGATTCAATTTTTGATTTCTAGAAGGGAATGTAAAAAGGAATGAAATTTTATATTATTTTAGGTGCTGTATTTGCCTTTTTAGCTGTAGCATTTGGTGCATTTGGTGCACACGCATTAAAAAATATACTAACTGAACACTACGCTGCCGTATGGGAGACTGCTGTACAATATCAAATGTTCCATGCAATAGGCTTAATCGTAATTGGTATTTTAATGAGCAAAAGTTTAATTGGACCTACTCCATTACTGTCACGTGCAGGAATTCTAATGTTCATCGGAGTTCTGTTATTCTCAGGAAGTCTATATGTATTAGCTATCACACAAATCAAAATATTAGGTGCAATTACACCGATTGGTGGAGTATTATTCTTAATCTCATGGATTCTGATCATAATAGCCGCTGCGAAAAACTTATAACTGTAATATATATGGGAAAATGAATTCTAAAATATAAAAGGGGCGTCCAAAAGTCGAAAGTACGACTTTGGACAGCCCCGTTTTATATACCTGGAGTTTGATTGAAATAAGCAAGTTCTTCATCAAATTCAGCGTAATCAAAGTAAATCATTGGGAAAAGGAAACGATGATTAGTGCTAAGATCACGTAAAATCACATGATCTCGCCCAGCTGCTTCTACAACACCTCTTACAGTCACTACATTTTGGCCGGATGTCGGCATAGCATGTTCAAATGAAAAATGGAAATTCCCTGGTTTCCCACGATTTAAACGTAAAATATTCTCAATGTATGATTGCTCTCTTCCTAGTACTGGAGTAGCAGGTTGTGCAGGAGGTAATTGTGAAGTACCAGTTGGAAATGTTGTGCCACCAGGATAGGGCGTTGTGCCAGTAGGATAGTTTGGTGTCCAATAATATTGAACCATGTCATCTTCCTTTCATTTGTAAATTATACTTGTGGACAGTCATTTGTGGATGGAGCAAAAGCAATGCACTTTATAACGGCATAATTCCCTCTGTTGCTTAAGTGAAAATGATATGCATTCATAACGCGTCAGAGAGCAAACTTACGATCTTGATGTTAGCGAGTTTGTAGATTTTTTGCGTTGCATCAAAGCCACCAGGATTTTGAAAAAACATTTGCTCTAAAATGCAGTTGAACACGAAAAGTCTGAACAATCAGCTAGCCCCTGGGTAACTTCAATATTCTAAAACCGTTAACATACCAAGATTCCTATCACTCATAGCCTCTACATGTATAAAGCGAGTAATAGGTCTACTTCTCATGGTGTTGCCTTCACAACAGGCATTGCGTAACCTCCTCTTCTTTATATATGACAATGAAAGAAAATAAGAACCCCATTTTGTGTATAAATTTGTCGGAAGTAGGGTAATAATTCAGATAATGAAACGTCCCTTTGTATGCAAAAAAGACCCAAAAAAGTAGTGGCAGTTAGCTGACTTTTTAGCGGGTTCTAATACGGGAATGACTGAAAAATACAGAAGGAAGTGGTCGTTCATATGCAGTTTGTTTTCGATTTAGAGGGTACAATTTGCTTTGAAGAAAAACATATTACAGAGCCTATTTTATATAGTTTAGGGCAATTAACAGAAAAAGGACATGAAGTGATTTTCACATCGTCTAAGCCGATCCGCCATATGTTACCGGTTCTATTTAAGGGATTCCATGGCTATAAAATGGTTGGATTAAACGGTTCAACAACATGTAAAAATGGAAATGTAAAACATTGTACAGAATTTGATGACATCACGCTAAAAAAAATCGAATACTTAATGGAAGAGTACCATGCTACGTATTTAGTCGAAAGCATTTGGGATTATTCTTATACAGGTCCAATCGGTCACCTTGTTTTAGACAATTTAGACCCACATAAACTTGCGGTTAATAGACCAATAGAAAGATTAGAGAATATCGTGAAGGTCACAATTGTTACGGCATTTAATATGGCAAACTTACGAAAAAGATTAGCCAATTTAGATTGTATAATACATACTCATTATCAAGAGGGTATGTTAGAAATCACGCCATGTGGAATTCAAAAATGGAAAGCCCTAAAAAAACTAGGCATCCAAAAAGGAAAATACATTGCATTTGGTAATGATGAAAATGACATAAGCGTATTTGAAAACGCTAAACATTGCGTCATGATTGGTCAGCATCCTCTATTAACACATTATGCTGATGAAATCATTGACCATGATTCATTCGTCGAAGAACATATCGTAGATAAATTAGCCGAACTAGACAATCGTTTTGCATATTAAAGGTTAGGCCCTATAACGTACAAGTTATAGGGTTTTTTGTGTAATGAGAGGGAGTAAAAATAGAGGCTAACAATCGCACCGAAAAAGGCAACAAAGTGGGTAGAAAAGGCAACAACCTCATCGAATAAAATAACAATCATCTCCGAAAAGGTAACAAAATCCAGAAAGGCAACAATCGCATCGAAAAAGACAACAAAGTGGGTAGAAAAAGCAACAACATCTCCTGAAAAAAGTAACAATCCTCCCCCGAAAAGCAACAAAAAAGATGACCTCTGTAAAATACAGAAATCATCTCCAAAATAATTCAATTTAAATGTTGTTATTTAACGCTTAAGTACTTCACTAATTTTTCATTGTCCATAATGTTACCAACGAAGAATTCACCAAAATCAGCATAGCGAGCAGAAACTTCATCGAAGCGCATTTCGTAGATTAATTTTTTGAATTCTAAAACGTCATGTGCAAATAGAGTGACACCCCATTCATGGTCATCGAAACCGATAGAACCAGAGATGATTTGTTTTACTTTACCTGCATAGCTACGGCCGATTAAACCATGAGAGCGCATTAATTCACGACGTGCATCCATTTCCATCATGTACCAGTTTGCGCCTTCTTGACGGCGTTTGTCCATTGGGTAGAAGCAAATATGTTCCCAACGTGGGAGTTCAGGATATAAACGTGCACGTACATGTGGGTTTTGATATGGATCTTCTGCTGGTTCGTCACCAGATTTTTTTCCAGCTAAGTAGTTAGAAAGCTCAACTACAGAAACATAAGAATAAGTTGGAATTGTAAAATCAGCGATCGCTAATTTATTGAATTCGTTTTCAAGATCTTGTAGTTCTTCCATTGTTTCACGCAATGTCATTAACATAAAGTCTGCTTTTTGACCAACGATAGAGTAAAAAGCATGGCTACCAGTTTTTTCAATGTCTGCTTCGTTGATTTTAGCTAGGTATTGGATAAACTCATCTACCGCTGCTTTTCGTTCTTCTTCAGAAACTAATTTCCAAGAAGCCCAGTCAATTGAGCGGAAATCATGTAGTACGTACCAACCATCTAGTGTTTGTGCTGCTTCGATCATTATTAGGACACTCCTTAACCTCTAGAATCATTCACATTTATTTTAACATAAATGCTTTATAGTAGTGAGTATTAGCCTATTGTTTCACCAATTTGACATGAGATATTTCGTCAAATAATGTATGCTTAAGTAAAATACAAAACGAATACAGGAGATCAAGCGATGAAGGATTATTTACAACAATCAATATGGCGTTTCTGGGATCAATCTGTTAGTGGAAGAGGCCATTCACCATTAGAATCATTTGCAGCGGATGATACACTTTGCCAGTTAGTAGGTCAAGGGCAATCACCTGCTACCATTCGTACATGGGTTCACGATGAATCGGTTGTTCTTGGTATTCAAGATCACCGTTTACCACATATTCAAGAAGGTATGGAGTTATTAGAAAACCGAGGATTTAAGCCAATTGTTCGTAACTCAGGTGGGTTAGCTGTTGTATTAGACCCAGGCGTATTAAATATTTCACTCGTATTATCAGAACGTGAAGGCAAAATTGATATTAATACGGGTTATGATATTATGGTTGAATTGATCAAACGATTATTTCCGCAAATTGCAGATCAAATAGAAGCATATGAAATTGTAGGTTCATATTGTCCAGGTTCGTATGATTTAAGTATTAACGGGAAGAAATTTGCAGGCATTTCACAAAGACGTTTACGACAAGGAATCGCAGTGCAAATCTATCTTTGCATTGAAGGAAGCGGTTCAAAAAGAGCACAGCTTGTTCGTGATTTTTATGAGATCAGCTTGCAAGGTGAAGAAACGAAGTTCAAATATCCTAAAATTCAACCTGAAGTGATGGCTTCTTTAAGCGAATTACTAGATGAGCCTTTATCTGTCCAACAAACAGTGATTGCTTTACAACAATTATTAGCCTCTTTTTGTGATGAATTTAAAATCGGCACATTGCAAGCAGATGAAATGGAGTTGTATACATTTTATTTAAAAAGGGTTCTAGATAGAAATCAATCTATGTTATTAAAAAAATAATTCATGAGAAAGTTATTTTCCTATCTTGTCGATTTCCCGGGAAATTTGCAAAAAAAGCTGATTGCTAAAGTTTAGATTTTAGCAATCAGCTTTTTGTTTTAGAAAGTTATTTCCTAGACTAAATTATTCTTCTACACTTACTGTAGAATCTTCTTTTTTTACGAGATTCCCGTTTCGCTCCATTGTAAATACAGGTGCGATATGTTCATCTTCAGTGCCAAGTGTCATTAGTCGTCTTGCACGATTCATTACTTGCATAAATTGTTCATAGTCTTTTTTCATATTACGATGTTCTTTTTCTAAACGGTTTACTTCTTTTTCTAATCGTGATGCTTTATCATTTGCGATATTTGCCAAATGGCGCCATCTTGTGACTTCCTCATCATGGAAGTCACTTTGCTGTAAGCGCATTAAGTATGCGATTACAAGATCAATAGACATTGAAGAAAGTGGAATCGTGCGTGTTACTTCGTTATGTTTTTCATTTGGTAGTAAATAGAGTCCTGCTGATCTTCTGCGAGCAGTGGTGCCATAAATTCGCATTCTCTCTTTTCGTTCTTTCTTTGCAGAAGATAGTTCTTTCTCATAGTTTTTGCGAACAACTGCATTCCAACGGAAACCACAAGCTGCAGCAGTACGATTTAATGCATCCCCAGCTTCTTCGAATGCAGTAAGTTGTGTACTACCTTCTTTCACATGACGCAAAACAGCTTCTGCTAACAATTCATCGTTTTCTGGTAACCAAGCATCTTGTCTTGTTTTCATCATTTTAAACCTCCTATATGTTTCATAGGATTAGCGTGGACAGTTTTTATATTTTTTATTCATAAACTTGTAATAGCTTTATGAATATTATGTATTATGTCTTGAATGAAAGATAGAAAATGCGATACACTATTACATAGACTTTAAACTGAGATATAGAAAGGGTTGTAGACAGATGGCAAACGAATTCCGTGTTTGCGATGAATGTCAGGCCGTTAATTTAAAAACATTAATTCCTAAATTAAAAGCAATAGATCCCGATGCTACAATAGATATTAAATGTCAATCTTATTGTGGGCCTGGACTTCGTAAAACATTCACTATCGTAAACAATCGTCCATGCGCAGCACACACAGAAGAAGAATTAATGCCTAAAATTATCGCCAAATTGAAATCACAAAAGAAATTACCGGAGAACAAATAAAAGCGGAGGGCGCTCGTTAAAAGGAAGATAGCCTAAGAGCACCGCGTCCTGCGGTAACGGCTATCTGACCCACATCCTGTGGGCCCCCGACAAGCACTGGAAGGCCCGAATCGAAAGCATCCTTTCAGCTTTCGACCGAGGGACTGAAATGATTGAGGGTCTAGCGCGCCGGAGCTGGATAAGGAAATGCTGAAGCTCGTTTCAAGGAAGATAGCCTATGTGCGCGACAACGCGAGCGCAACGGCTATCGGGACACATCCTGTGCACCCTCGAGGGACTGGCGCATGGAGCTAGATAAGAATAAAAGCGAAATCTCGAAGTTATGGAATAAAATTCTATTAATAATTTCTTCATAATACGACTTTTTCCACCTTCCAATAGGGTGGTTTTTTCATTTATAATGATAAAATATAGTACAATGATGAACTCATTAATAGAGTGAGCGGAGGTGTAGAGCTTTGAGTTATGCAACAAAAAAGTTAGCGGAAGAAAAAGTATTTAAAGATCCCGTTCATCGCTACGTACACGTGCGAGATCAAGTGATTTGGGATTTGATAGGTACTAGAGAATTTCAACGATTACGCCGTATTAAACAGCTTGGTACGACTTATTTAGTATTCCATGGAGCTGAGCATAGCCGTTTTAGTCACTCTTTAGGAGTTTATGAAATTGTACGTCGAATGGTCGATGATGTGTTCAAGGGTAGACCTGAATGGGATGAAAGTGAACGTCTAGTTGTACTATGTGCAGCACTATTACATGATTTAGGACATGGTCCATTTTCGCATGCATTTGAACATGTTTTTGACCTTGATCATGAAGAATTCACAAGAGCAATTATCAAAGGAAACACGGAAGTAAACGAAATATTAAGCCGTGTTTCATCTGATTTTCCACAAAAAGTTTCAGATGTAATTGCCAAAACTTATGCAAACAAACAAGTCGTCAGTATGATTTCTAGCCAAATTGATGCAGATCGCATGGATTATTTACAAAGAGATGCCTATTTTACAGGCGTAAGTTATGGACACTTTGATATGGAAAGAATTCTACGAGTCATGAGACCAAAAGAAGATCAGGTAGTCATTAAAGAAAGCGGTATGCACGCAGTTGAAGACTATATTATGAGTCGCTATCAAATGTATTGGCAAGTTTATTTCCATCCAGTTTCTAGAAGTGCGGAAGTAATATTGACCAAAATTCTCCACCGTGCAAAAGAATTGAGCCATGAAGATTATCCATTCATCCAAGAACCCACCCATTTCAAAGCATTTTTTAACAACGAAATTGAATTAGAAGATTATATTTCACTAGACGAAAGTATCTTGTTGACTTATTTCCAAATGTGGACAAAGGAAAAAGATCCGATATTAAGTGATTTAAGTCGACGTTTTATTAATAGAAAGCTATTTAAGTACATTGAATTTGATCCGGCAAATGAATATGAGAAGCTAAGAGATTTGGAAGATTTATTTATAAAAGCAGGCATCAATCCGAAGTATTATTTAGTACACGATTCAATATCTGATTTACCATACGATTTTTATCGTCCAGGTGAAGAGGAAGAACGGTTACCGATTCAATTATTAATGCCAAATGGAGAGATTAAAGAATTATCTCGTTGCTCTGAAATTGTTGATGCGATCTCAGGTAAACGTAGATCAAACCATAAATTATATTTCCCAGAAGATGCATTACTACAAAATGGAAAGCAAAAAACATTAAGAAAACAAATACTAAATGTATTGAGAGGATAAGTCTTCTCAAGAAGGGAGAAAAATGTGCTAGAAGAACACGCAAAAGTAGTACAATTTGTGTCGTTAGCAGGACAAGTCACTGGTCGAAAAAAATTGCAAAAGATGGTCTATATCGCGAAGAAAATGCAATTTCCATTTCCACGAAAAATATCATTTTCACATTTATGGTCCTTACTCAGAAGAATTAACATTACGAATAGAAGAATTATGTACAATGGGTTTTTTAACCGAGCAAATGGAGGACAAGGGTTCATATGTTCAATATTGTTATGAAGTAACAGATAAAGGGACAGACTTTTCCAAAGCATTTTGCAATGAACAACAAAATTTATATGAAGTCGTTGAAATACTTAAACAGTAAAAGTGCACGATTTTTAGAGCTTGTTTCAACTCTATTGTTTTTTGACGAATTACCTAAAAATGAACAAATTGAAAAAGTTCATGTTGTGAAAGGTAAATTGAACTTCACAGAGCAAGAAATGGATGACGCATTTGAACTAATTGAAACGCTTACAAAATTCAAAGTTAATTAAAAAACTGGATAATTTCTAAAAATACATGCATCAAAAAAGCCGCTTTCAAGAGCGGCTTTTTAATATGATTCTATTGTTCGCTTTTACGTACTCCACCAACAGCGTAATGTTCTTTTTTCATTTCTTCAATGATAATTGTGACATTTTCCTTTGGAGCATCAACAGCTTCAGAAATAGCTTCTGTCACTTTTTCAACAAGATTGTGTTTTTGTTCATCTGAACGGCCTTCAATCATTTTAATTGTAACTACAGGCATTTTAGGTCCTCCTCGTGTAAAATTTAGTGTATATTCGTTATAATAACAAAAGCGGAGGGATTAATCGAATGGCAAATGAAGAAAAACCTAAAAAAATGGAATTTACAATTATAAAGAATAATCCAACAGATGGTCACAAAGGATATGGAATTGGTTCATTATCACTTGAAAATGTATCACCAGTGATTATCGATGTCGAAGAAAAAACAGCTGAAGTGGATATCGGTGCAATGCATGCTCGCAGTGCAGTAGAACGTGGCATCAAATTTACAACAGATCGTGCAGATTCAGAAGGCGGAAAACCTTATTGGTTAGTATGGGTGACGATAGAGCAAAAACCAAACGGTGCCTACTATGCTGGCGTTACAGCATGTGAAATGGTCATAAACCGTGAAAAACGTAGAGGCTATAAAATACTTGCAGACCATGTAAATAAAATGGATAAATCCATGAAACGCCATATCATGGTGGACCATATGGATGAATCTTCAAAACAAGTTTTAGGAGAATACTTGAAGAATTTCAACGAAGAAATGTGGCAAAATAGCAATGCAAAATTGCGAGAAGAATTGGGCTTTTAGATAAGCATTTCTTGAAAAATTCTGTGACACTTTCAAACCGTTTGCAAGTACATAGTTGAAACTGTCATGGAAAGGAAGTAAACTTGAAATAAAGCTTACAAAAGTAAGCTAGGACATTTTATGGAATTGTATGAGAGGCATGCGACATTTTGAATAAGCCCAAGCAAGATGCCCCATGGTTCCCATCCTTTTCATAAACGTAAAAGCTTTCCCTAAGCGGATAACGGACTCTGCTTAGGGAAAGCTTTTTACTTTTTGAATGAGAGCTGGTAGTTAGATTAGCCAAGAAATACATAAATGGAGTCTATGTAAGTAAGAGATATCACTGAAAAAAATGAAAGTATATTTTTAAATGATATGTCGTAGAGAAATTAGAGGGAACAATAGAAAATGTGAGAAAGAATAATTTTTATAAAACTTTGACTAGCAACTTGTGATGAAAATTAGTACCCCTAAAATTGTTGAAGTGGAATCGACGAAGACTCCTAGCTAGCGAAGCGATGCAGGAGCACGGGTTTTTGGAGACTCACCACTCGTCCGCAGGAAAGCGTAGCCGATTCAACTTCAAATTAAAACTAAAATTAGTATAAAGATAGATCTTCAGCCCTTACCTTTGCTACTGAAGAGCACCATTCTGTAAAATACAGTATTAAAAAAGCTTTGCTCAAATTACAGAGCAAAGCTTTTATTGACCCCAAAACCTATTCGAAAAACGAAAACGGAAATAGGCTCCATGTATCTTTGGTATCCCTCGTCAAATCTTTTACAATCGAAGGATCTGTACATTTTTTCTTCGGTACATCCTTTTTCTTTAAATAAACAACCCGTTGTCGACTACAACTTTTTGTTGCTATGCCACCCGTTTCAACATCGATAATAGCAGCTTCAACGCCTTTAGGAGCGATAAATGGCTCACTTGGTAAATCTTTATGGGCATTTTCCATAAAATCAATCCAAATTTGCTTGGTAGCACGAGCATCTGCATCGCTCGTCATTTGTTTTCCTTGATCGTAACCATTCCAAATGCCAGCTGTTAATGAAGGAGAGAATCCAATCATCATTTGATCTGTTAAAGTAGTGCCAGATTTTGCAGCGTAAGGTCTTGTTTGTTTATTACGAAGGCTGACACCTGTTGCTGGTGCATAATCATTAAACACAGGATCGAACATACCCGTCATCAACTGGGTCAAAATAAAGGAATCGTCTTTTTTCATAATTCTCTTTGATTCTCTATGGTCTTTTACTTTATAAATTACTTTTCCTGCCTCATCTTTAATCGATAAAACGGTAATCGGTGTTCTTTGTACGCCTCCTGCAGCGATGGTGTTATAGGCAGATGTCATATCTTTTAATGTAACTTCTGTTGTTCCTAATGCTACTGAAGGTGTATTTTGTAGCGTTTCGCCTAAACCAAAGCGATCTAGCATTTGTTTGAATTTCTTATATCCAACTTCTTCAAAAGTTTTTACGGCATAAATATTATCTGAGATAGCGAGAGCTTGTGCTAACGATAATGGATGGTTTGCAAATTTACCATTAACGTTTTTCGGTTCATATTCAGACCGTCCGCTGTCGTATGTGAAAATCGTTTGATCAGCATTCATAAACGTTAAAGGCGAAAAGTTATTCTCTAAAGCCGTAGCATATAAGAATGGTTTAATAGCTGAACCTGGTTGTCTTTTAGCCTGTGTTACACGATTATATGGACTCTTAACATATTGGCTGCCTCCAACTAATGAAGTGATATAACCTGTTTTAGGATCCATACTAACAAAGCCAACTTCAAGACCAGACTTTGGAAGGTCCTTTGCAATCGCTTCTTCAGCAGCTTTTTGGTGGTACGGATTTAACGTTGTTTGAATTGTCCATCCGCCTTCTTCAATATTGCGCCCACTTTTTTCTAATATTTTCTGAGCTTCTGCCCAAACGGTATCGATAAAGTATGGTGCACTGATTTTACCGCTATCCCATTCATCATACTTAAATGTTACTTTCTCTTGTTGTGCTCGCTCTTTGGCTTCTTTTGTTATTAAATTTTGATTTTGCATTAAAGATAGAATTAGTTGCTGTCTATTATGGTTCTTATCTTCATTTGCAAGAGGTGAGTAAATGCTTGGCCCCTTAGGAATTGCAATCAAAGATGCTGCTTCTGCAAGAGTTAAGTCTTTTGCAGATTTTGCAAAGTAATAACGACTTGCTGCCTCAATGCCATACATACCATGACCAAAATAGACTGTATTTAAGTAACCCTCTAGAATTTGATCTTTATCATAAAAGGTTTCTAGGCGGTAGGCGTATAAAGCTTCATTTATTTTCCTCATCCATGTTTTATCATGAGAGAGGTATAAGTTTCTCGCATATTGTTGTGTAATTGTACTAGCACCTTCCACTTTCCCCATGGCCTTTAAATCTTTAAATAAAGCTCCAGCAATACGAGTATAGTCAAAACCATGATGATGATAAAAATCTTGGTCTTCCGTTGCAATAAGTGCTTCTACTACAAAAGGAGAAATTTCATCTAAATCTACCCAATAACGCCTTTGTTGTGCAAACTTATCGCCGATTTGATCTCCATCAGCATCTAAGAAAATAGTAGCTTTCGGGACAGTTAAGGAAGGAGCACCTTCGATTTGAGCATATACGCGGAGTGACAACAGAGCGGTTGCAAATGCTGATGCACACACGATAACCCAAATAACTATTTGCTTGAATCGTATTTTCTTTTTCCGCTCCCGATGATATTCAGCTCGTTTCATCCAATCGCTTCCTTTCCAATCGATGAAACTAGTATGTGAAATGTTTAGATAAACTAAACGAAAGAAAAGCACGAAAATTGACAAATAAATGGCGATTATGTTCGACAAGCTTTTTAACTGCTTGCAGATCCCGAATTCAAAGCATTTTTCCATAAAAAAAGATATCCAATTGCTAAAATGCAATTGAATATCTTTTTAGATTAAGATGAAGTATCAATATTATTAAAATGAACAATTTGGCTCTTACCCTGTGAGGCTGCCTGTTTTAAAGCATGATTTGTTGCATGAACAAGATCAGTAATATCCTTTCCATTTTCAGGATAGTTAGCGATTCCTATAGATACAGTAATCGAGATTTTACGACCATCTGATAGGATGAATGGATTTTGATGAATATGCTTGCGAATAGCATGTGCATAATATAAAGCAAATGCAGGAGCAGCATGCTTACAAACAACATAAAATTCTTCGCCACTGACTCGAGCAACATCTATGCCATCATGTTCTAGGGCGAATTGATTTAAATACTTTCCAATCTGTTTTAAAATTTTATCACCAACAAGATGACCATAAGTAGTATTGATCTCTCTAAAATGGTAGAGATCAATTAATAGTATTGAAAAGTCCACATTGTTTTGTAAATACCCATCTATTACATTTTTGAACTTTTTAGTGTTCGGCAAATTAGTTAAATAATCTGTTTCTGCTAACTTTTCAATCACATGTATTCTGTCAAATTGCTTTCTCATTAGATTCAAAGCAAATACTGTAGCATAGAGGGCAGGGATGGATGTAATGATTAAAGTAATAATACCGAGATAGTCTTCCGAATCTTTGCTTAGAAGAGCAATAGCCAATGCTAATTTGTAAAATAGAATAAACTAAGTAATAATGCATATTACGAAGGGAAATAGGCTTCCATATCGCAAAAAGTGAAAGGAATAAACCCATAATCATCGTGTTTAAACCAGCAAAAATAGAAGTGTAGGAAATACCTAAAATATATATTCGAAATAAACCAATTAACACGGAGGAAACTGCCATCGAAATGGGGCCGCCGATTAATCCAGCAATTAATATGATGACATTTCGAATATCTTGGATGACATCATTCTTATAGTGGATTGATGTAATCATTAAAAGCAAACCAGTAATTGCTGAAGCTACTCCAACAAACCATGGATGCAAATCTGTATATGAATCAAAGAATTGTTGGAAATATTCATACACAAAATAAAAGAAAATAGTGAAAGTAAATAATAGTGAGAAATTGATAATAAAGTCAAGAATCAATCGGAATCACCACCAAATTAGTACGTACATTATAACATCAAATTTTACATTAAATTAGTTAATTCGCCAAAATCCGGCGTAAAATGCAAAAATATTAAATAAATGTAGAGATTATAAGTAGTTATGTAGATGTTGTATCTTGAAAACAAGTGTAATCCTATCCTATAATGAAAAGGTTATATTAAGAAGGAAGCGGAGGCGTCGTAATTTGTCAGATACACTTACAGCACCCGTAAAATTAAAAATCATTACCACTATTACACAACCAGATACTACCCCTGAGAAATATGAACTATGGTCAGAAGGTACAATTCTGAAAAAACGTGATCAAATCTACTTGAGATATGAAGAAGTGCAAGAAGGTCAACATATGAATACGACGCTACGATTTGGTGAGGAAGACGCAATCATCATTCGCAATGGCGATATTAAAATGCGTATGCCATTTGTACTTGGACAAGCTCAAAGAGGACACTATAATAGTCAATATGGGCAATTACCAATCGTTACAGTAACGAAAGCGATGAAATTTGAACCATCTGAAACTATTCAAAACGGTCGATTTTATTTGCAATATGAATTATTAATCGGCGAAGAATCTGTCGGAGACTATTCATTAGAACTGAACTATATGGAGGGAAATCAATGAACGCAGTAGAGCAAGTACAACAAGCCATTAAAGAAGCGCTTGTTGCAGCGATTCAAAAATCGGAACTTGTAGAAGATACAAGTGCCTTAAACATTCACTTAGAAACACCAAAAAATAAAGAAAACGGCGACTACGCTACAAATATTGCAATGCAACTTACTAAATTAGCAAAAAAACCGCCACGTGCTATTGCTGAAGCAATTTTAGAAAATCTAGATACAGTAAATACAAATATTGAAAAAATAGAAATTGCAGGACCAGGCTTTATGAATATCACTATACGCAAAGACTATCTTGCAGATGTCGTAACAACTGTTCTTGAACAAGGCACAGAGTATGGCCGTAGTGATGCAGGAAAAGGTGAAAAAGTTCAAGTTGAATTCGTATCAGCAAACCCAACTGGCGATTTACATTTAGGTCATGCACGTGGAGCATCTGTTGGTGACTCTTTATGTAATGTATTAGATTTCGCTGGTTACAATGTATCACGTGAATACTACATCAATGATGCAGGTAACCAAATCACAAAATTAGCAAAATCTCTTGAAGCACGCTACCGAGAAGCACTAGGATTAGAATCAGATATGCCTGAAGATGGTTACCACGGCAAAGACATTATCAAAATTGCAGAAGAACTATCAAAAGAATTTGGCAAAGAGATCTTAGAAAAATCAGATGAAGAACGCTTTGAATTTTTCCGCGAACACGGTCTAAAACACGAATTTGGCAAACTTCAAAAAGATTTAAAAGATTTCCGTGTAGATTTCGACGTATGGTTTTCTGAAACTTCTTTATACAAAGATGGTAAAGTTCAAACTGCCCTTCAAAAACTAAAAGACAATGGTCATGTTTTTGAACAAGATGGTGCAACATGGTTCCGTTCAACAACTTTTGGTGATGATAAAGATCGTGTATTAGTTAAATCGGACGGTTCTTACACATACCTAACACCTGATATTGCGTACCATGAAGATAAACTAAATCGTGGTTTTGATAAGCTAATCAATATTTGGGGAGCAGATCACCATGGCTATATCCCACGTATGAAAGCAGCTATCGAAGCACTTGGCTACAATCGTGACACTTTAGAAGTAGAAGTGATCCAAATGGTGAACTTACTACGTGATGGCGAAAAAGTCAAAATGTCAAAACGTACGGGAAATGCAGTAACGCTTCGTGATTTAGTAGAAGAAGTAGGCCTAGACGCTGTACGCTATAACTTTGCAATGCGTGCAGGCGATACACACTTAGATTTCGATTTGGATTTAGCAGTTAAACAATCAAACGAAAACCCAGTGTACTATGCTCAATACGCACACGCACGTATTTGCTCAATCTTACGTCAAGCAACAGAAAAAGGCTTCACATCTTCAACTGAACATCTTGACACATTATCAACAGAAAAAGATATAGAAGTATTGAAAAAAGTGGGCGACTTCCCACAAGTAGTAGCAGATGCAGCTCGAGTACGCGCACCACACCGTATCGCAAACTACATCCAAGAACTAGCAGCAACATTCCACAGCTTCTATAACGCAGAAAAAGTACTAGACGAAGACAACAAAGACCGCTCTGAAGCACGCCTAGCCCTAATCACAGCAGTCCGCACAACAATAGCAAACGCCCTAAAACTAATCGGCGTATCAGCACCGGAATCTATGTAAACTTTAATGCTGAGGCGGCTCTTTCAAGGAAGATAGCCTAAAAACGCGACATCATGTCGCAACGGCTATCTGACCCACATCCTGTGGGCCTCCGACAAGCGCTGGAAGGTCCGAATTGAAATAGAAAAAGGACATCACATATTTTAAATAATATGTAATGTCCTTTTTTAATTCTTTTAAACGTTTCTAGTTTTTTTCCTCTTCAGTAAAGGAAAGTTCACTATCTTTATATGGAATATGTTCTACGAAAACTTCTACTGCATTTCCGTTTGCATCTTTTCCAATTCTCTTATATACGTACTTTTCCTTCGTCACTTCTGTTAACTCGACAATAGATTTTGTTCCTTTAGATTTAGAAATAAGGATGCGAAACTTACCATCATTCGTGATAAAGAAAAACCCATAATCGCGACTCTGTTTTGTTGTTTTATCAAAGAATTCATATTTTGATGTTTGAGAATCATATTTTGCAAGACCTATAAAACCTGCATTTTCTTTTGTTAAATCATTATGATTTTTATCATAGACAATGGTTCCTTGCCAAGCAGTACTTCCGAGAATTCTAGCAGTTTTCTCACCCTTACTTAATGAATCCTCCTCATTTCCCTTTACTTCTGAACTAACCGGTATTTTTGTTTCATTTGTGGTAATGTCCTTTTTGCCAAATCCTTGCCATTGACATGCGGATAAAATCATTACATTTGCAAGAATAACAACCATCAATATTCTTTTCATATTTCACCCTCCATATTTTACTACCAGTACCACTGTTACCGATTTTTAGACTTTTAATACTTTAAAAAAAAATCCATTTTGATCTGAGTGGATGGAGGTAAGGGAGTGAGCTAGTAAATCTATTTTTTACTCGAGTAGATCTGAGTGGTTCTAATTTCAGCCAGAGTAGTTCTAATCCAATGCTGAGTGGTTCTAATCCAACCTTGAGTAGTTCTAATCTGGGCTTGAGTGAATCTAATCTCACCCTGAGTTGGCCAAAATGAAGCGTGAGTTGATCTAAAGGGAATGAGTAGCTCTAATCCGAGCCCAAGTAGTTCTAATCTAATCACGAGTAATTCTAATCCAACCCAAAATACTCTACTTCCAAGACATAAATAACTACTTTCCATTCCACACCTTCCACAATAATCAAATATTCGGTATAATGAAAAAGTAATTGAATAATTGATTATTACGGTTCTCGGTAATGTTTATATGTTCCGAGTAAAAGGGGAAATCGGTTAAAGTCCGATGCGGTCCCGCCACTGTAAGTGCAAGCGAATTGTAATGCCACTAAAAAGAGGCATGAAAGCACAAGCCAGGATACCTGCCGTAATGAATACCAACCACCGCCACAACTACGAGGATAGAACAGGTGTCAGATTAATTTTGTCTGTAAATTGTCTGTAAACTAATCTCTCGTTTGTGCGGGAGATTTTTATTTTTATAGGAGGATTTAAAGTGAAAAAATTTTGGCAACTAGGGTTTATGCTTGTCATAGCATTCGTTTTACTTGTTGGATGTAACCAAGCAAATACCCAAAAATCAGCAACTGACAAAACAGAAAAAACAACACAATCTACTGACACAACGGCTACATATCCAATGACAGTAAAAGATGCATTAGGAAACGATGTGGTGTTTAAAGAAGCACCGAAGAAAATCGTTTCACTTATTCCTAGTAACACAGAAATTTTATTTGCCCTTGGTTTAGATGACAAAATCGTTGGCGTTAGTGATAACGACGATTATCCAGAAGCTGCTACGAAAAAAGAAAAAGTGGGCGGCATGGAATTTAATGTTGAAAAAGTTTTAAGTTTAAAACCAGATGTGGTTTTTGCTCATGAATCTAGTGCAGAATCATCAAAAGCAGGATTACAACAATTAAGAGATGCTGGTATTAATGTGTTTGTTGTAAAAAATGCAGCAAATTTTGATGAAACCTACGATACAATCACACAAATTGGTCAAATTACAGACCAAAAAGAAAAAGCAGATAAAATTGTTGCAGATATGAAAGCAAAAGTGAAAGAAGTACAAGAAAAAGTTGCAAATGTGAAACAACGTACTGCATTTGTAGAAACTTCAGATGAACCTGAGATCTACACTGCAGGTAAAGATACATTTATGGAAGAATTCTTTAAACTAGCAAATATCAAAAATGTAGTAGATGATCAATCAGGTTGGTTTAAAATCGATTCAGAAGAAATTATTAAACGTAATCCAGATACAATCATTGTTATGTACAATTATGTTCCAAATATCGTAGAAAAAGTGAAGAAACGTCAAGGGTTTGATAGTATCACTGCAGTTAAAAATAATGCAGTAGTACAAGTAGATTCAAACTTAACAAGTCGTACAGGTCCTCGTCTTGCTGAAGGGTTAGAGGAAGTAGCGAAAGCGGTATACCCAGAGGCATTTAAGTGAGGAAAATCTTCGTAAGATATATCGTGTCCATTGCTATTCTTGTCTTAAGCATTTGGTTAGGTATATCGATTGGTTCTGTAAAGGTACCGATTAGTACGTTATGGAATATGGGAGCAGATGAAATGGCGACCAATATTTTATGGAAGATCCGTATGCCTCGTGTCATATTAGCAGGTCTTGTAGGTGCAGCATTAGCAATTGCTGGTGCTGCCTTCCAAGCATTGCTAAAGAACCCGCTTGCAGATCCATATACGTTAGGAGTGTCATCAGGTGCCTCTGTAGGTGCTGTAATGACGCTCTTTTTCAGTATTTCAACCCCTATTTTAGGTATTTACACATTACCAACTTTCAGCATGATAGGGGCGTTATTTGCATTACTCATCGTTATAGGTTTTGCAAAATTAGTTGATCGAACCATGAAAATGGAAACCCTAATCTTAACAGGGATTATCGTGAGCTCATTTTTAAGCTCCATCATATCCTTAATGATTGCTTTAACAGGAGAAGAACTTCGCCAAATTATTACTTGGTTAATGGGAAGTGTTTCCATGAGAGGATGGCCATATGTGAAGATGATTTGGCCATTTATTGCAATCGGTACATTACTACTATGGGTGAATAGACGTGAACTGAACGCCATGTTATTTGGTGAGGAGCGAGCAAAATATTTAGGTGTGAATGTGAAGAGAAGTAAGATGCTGCTATTACTTGGTGGTTCTATGTTAACAGGTGCTGCTGTTGCGGTATCTGGCACCATTGGCTTTGTTGGTTTAGTCGTACCACATATGACGCGCTTACTATTTGGTTCAGACCACCGCCATTTATTGCCACTATCATTTTTAAATGGAGCATCACTACTCATTCTTTGTGATTTAGTGGCCCGTACAATTATTTCACCTACAGAATTACCGATTGGTGTCATTACAGCATTTTTAGGTGCACCAGTGTTTGCTTATATTTTCTTCCGTCAACGTAGAACAAAGGGGGCATAATAGAATGCTTACTGTAAAACAACTTAGTGGTGGTTATGATCCTAAAAAGCCAATCATACAAGACGTTACTTTTTCGATTGAAAAAGGAAAATTCATTGGGATATTAGGACCAAATGGATGTGGTAAATCCACGTTAATAAAAGTAATTAGTGGCATTTTGAAAGCTTCAGCCGGGACTATTAAGATTAATGGCAAAAACTTAGAGGACTATTCCTCAAAGGAGTTAGCCCGTACGATGGCTGTTTTGCCACAATTAAATGCCCAAGCCTTTTCACATTCTGTTCGCGAAACGGTGTCAATTGGACGTTACCCGCATCAAAGCAGTTGGTTTGCCACATGGTCAGATGAAGATGAAGAAGCAGTAACAACAGCTATGAAGCAAACGGGGATTATACAATATGAAAATCAGCAATTAGAATTTCTATCTGGTGGGGAACAACAGCGTACCTTTGTAGCTCAAGCATTAGCACAAAGAGCAGAATTATTGCTATTAGATGAGCCAACAAATCATTTAGATATCGAGCATCAAAGAAAATTGATGGACATGATTCGATTTGAAGTTGTACATAATGGCTTGACTGTTGTTTCGATTTTCCATGATATGAATTTGGCATCACTCTATTGTGACCAGTTGATTCTACTCGAAAATGGACAAATCCACTCAATGGGTGAGCCACATGAAGTTTTAAAGGAGAAGCATGTTTTGGATGTTTATCATACGGAAGTTTCAAGATACCCACATCCTGTTTTTCCAAAGCCACAAATGACGCTCATACCAGAAATTCAAGAAGACGCGCAAAAGTCATTGAACATTACGGCAGAACAAATCAAAATTCGGGATGAATTTGTAGAATTACAAACATCTTTCCCTTTAAAAACCGTATCCTCTGCAGTTCATAATGCTGGATTTGGATGGTTCCAAACATTTATCAATCGAACAGTAGAGATTACTTATATGATAGAAAACGCGCACGAAGAGTTAAAACAATATTTAGAAAAACACGGTTTTTCTCCTACGAATACAGTTGCGATGATGACAGCGGTAGCAGCAAAAAATGTGATAGTTCGTGAGTTTTCATCATCAGTTGGAAGTATTGTGGTAGCAGTTACTGCGGGCGTTGGAAATGCAGTGGATGTATCAAAAGCATATGAGCGACAAGAATTGCCTCATATTGGGACAATCAATACATGGGTGTTTGTCAATGGAACTTTAACAGATGAAGCCTTTATGCAAGCGATGATTACCGCTACGGAAGCCAAAACCAAAGCTCTTGCAGTAGGAGAATATTATGGATGAGATTTCAAATACAATTGCGACAGGGACATCAACAGATAGTGTACTTGTTGCCGCCACTCAAAAAGAACCATTCTTTGAATATGCAGGAACGGTTACAGGAATCGGCAAACTTATAGGCCGTGGCGTTTTTGAAACAACTCGATTAGCGTTACAAGATTACAAGCGAGCGAAAGGGATGTCTTAATATGTTGGCACATTTAATCTCTTGTACACTTGGTGTCATACTAGATCGACTGATTGGGGATCCACCCAAAATGCCTCACCCTGTCATGTGGATTGGCAATCTTATTCAATGGCTTACGAAGCGATTAAACAAAGGAAGGTTCAAAAAAGTAAAAGGTCTATTGCTCGTTGTTTTAGTGGTCGGCATAACAACAGCCATATCCTATTTTATTGTATTTGCGGCATATAAGGTTGGAACCGTTTTTGGAATCGTAATCGAAGGAATCATGATTGCGATTGCTTTAGCACAAAAAAGTTTAAAGCAAGCAGCGATGGATGTCTACAATCCGCTCATGGAAAGTGACTTACAAGAAGCAAGAGTGAAACTGTCATGGATTGTTGGGCGTGATACTGAAAATTTACCTGTCCCAGAAATCACAAGAGGTGTCGTTGAAACGGTTTCTGAAAATACTTCTGATGGGATCACGGCACCATTATTTTGGGCATTTCTCTTTGGAGCGGCGGGAATCTGGATGTACAAAGCAGTCAATACACTTGATTCAATGGTCGCTTATAAGAATGACAAATACGGTGAATTCGGATTTGTCGCGGCGCATACAGATGATGTGTTTAATTACATACCAAGTAGAATAACAGGATTTCTTACTGTTAATTGGAACGAAAAAAGAGTCATCTCATACTTTTTCTTACCGTTTCAAAGGTTGGCTAAGAGATGCCAAAAAACATCCAAGCCCTAACAGTGGCTTTTTGGAAGCAGCAACTGCTTATCAGCTTGGCATTCAATTGGGCGGTACGAATCGTTATGAAGGTGTGATTTCTGAACGAGCTAAGATGGGAGAACCTGATACAGAGCTTGCACCAAGACATATTAAAATAGCCATCGATCAAATGCATGCCGTTACAACGAAGTTTTGGTTATGCGGAGTCATCTTAGGAGGGGGTTTCATTGTCTTTACCTAGTCACGGTGCAAATCCGCATCGTTTATACGAACAACTATCCATAAAACAACCAATCGATGTCATCGATTTTAGTGAAAATGTTAATCCAGCTGGACCACCAACATGTATAAAGCAAAATTGGCAAGCATTGTGGAAGCTCGTTGCAAAATATCCGGATCCACAAGGAGAGCCTTTTCTATCAGCTGTAGCAAACTATCATAGCGTTCCTGTCAATCAAGTATTGCTCGGAAACGGAGCTGCTGAAATCTTTTCATTACTTGCATCCATGTTTCAAAAAAAGCGAGCGATTATTATTCATCCAACTTTTTCCGAATATGAAGCGACTTTGACTGCAAATGATGTTGAAATCATCCATCTAGAAGTAGAGGATATCATCACATGGAAGCTTCCTATTGATCGACTCATAGAAGAAATGGAGCAAGCAGATATTTTATATCTATGTACACCAAATAATCCAACAGGTGTACTCCCTCCAAAAGAGCAAATTCTTCTGCTAATTGCAGAAGGAAAAAGGGCCAATTGCCATATCGTCTTAGATGAAGCTTTTATCGATTGGATTGATGAAGGGGTTTCGATGATTCCTTACTTAGCTAACAATCCACATGTGATGGTCGTGCGATCTATGACGAAAATGTATGCCATCGCAGGTGTTCGATTAGGGTACTTGATTGCATCACCTAACATCATTGAAAACTTGCAAAAAAGAACATCCCATTGGCACATTAATGGAATAGCTACAGTAATTGGCGCTTGGTGTTTAGAAGATGAAGATTATCGCGTAAAGGCAATTGAAACGGCAAAGAAAACAAGAGAACAATTTATACACTTTTTACAACAACAAGGCTGTAAAACAACAGATAGTAAAACCAATTATGTAAGCTTCCAATTACCATTAAAAGAACAGTCAAAGAAATTCTTTACGGCAATGCTTGAAAAGGGAATTGTTCTTCGTCATACAGAAAACTTTCGAGGTATGAATGGTGAGTGGTTTAGAGTCGGGATGAAACAAGATAGTTGCGATGAAGACGTTGCAAGAGGAGATGAGCATATGGCTAAAGCAGAACTCCTTTTTATAACAGGTGGCGTTCGGAGCGGTAAAAGTGCCTATGCAGAAAAACAAGTAAAACAGTTAGCAGATCAATACCATGCGAAACGTCTTGTTTATATAGCAACAGGAGTGGCCTTTGATAATGAAATGAAAAAACGAATAACAAGGCATAAGCTAGATCGAAAGAATCAGCACCTCAATTGGGTTACGCTTGAACAGCCAACCAAAATAAGTCGTATAGTAAAAAACATACAACCTGGAGATGTATTGCTTTGGGATTGTGTCACAACATGGCTGACCAACGAGCTTTATGAAGGCTATGAAACGGGAGTTTGTTATTGGCAACAACCCGATAAATTAAAACAACGAATAATCGATATGAAAAATACTATTTTACAATTGCAGGATAGGCAAATTCCAATCGTCATTGTTTCAAATGAAGTGCTGGATGAACCATTGTCTACAAATGAAGAAGTCCAGCTTTATCAACAATATTTGGGGAAACTTCATCAATGGTTTGTAGGTATTGCTACCCAAGCTATTGAAATTGAATATGGAATTGTTCATCAATGGAAATAATGAGGGAGATGTATTTATGAAAACCATGATGAATGGTATTTTATTGGCTTTTCAATTTTTCACCGTAGTACCGATTCAAAAAGAATTACCTTTAACAAAGAAAACGGTTACTGCTATGTTTTCCTTCCTACCATGGCTTGGAATGATTATGGGAGCTGTGATGGCGGCCATATTTTACTTGCTCCAAACATATACCGGAATAAGCTCATTGCTAACTGGGTTTATTTTGGTAATTGGTTACGTCATTTGGACAGGTGGATTACATTTAGATGGATTTGTAGATATGGGAGACGCCTATTTTTCATATCGTAATATAGAAAAACGTAAGGAAATTTTAGATGATCCACGCATCGGTGCATTTGGCGCGATATCATTAGTGTTTCTTGTCTTAACGAAGATATTTTTCTTATCGGAATTAGTTGGAAAGCAAAACTTTAATTGGGTTTGGCTTATGGCTGTACCGTTTTATGCAAGACTAGGCATGTCTATTTATTTCGCTCAAACGAAAAGTTCAAAAGAAAAAGGGCTTGGCTATTTCTTCAAACAACATTTACATACGTCATCTTGGCTAATTGGCTTGATGTTCTCAACGATTGTTGGGACTGCTCTTTTGATTTGGTTAAATGGCGAATGGCTTGTGCCAATTGTTCTCCTTCTCGTTGTAGTAGTAGCTTCATGGTTCTATAAATGGTGGACCATTCGAAATTTTCACGGTAGTTCTGGGGATTTACTCGGAGCATTTATCGAAGGAATGGAGGCGTTATTATGGATTACGCTGTTACTGTTTACTTAATACGCCACGCAAGAACGAAAAGTAATTTGGAAAGGCGATACCTTGGTTGGACAGATGAAGAGATATTGCCTGATCAGAAGTTACCCATTCTAGATCGCACTTGTAGCACTATTTTTGGTAGTGATTTAATCCGTTGTAAACAAACTGCAAAATGCTATTTTCCAAATGCCAAATATATAGGAGATTGTGGTTTTCGTGAAAGTAATTTCGGAGAGTTTGAAGGAAAAACATATGAAGAGTTGAAAGATATAAAAGACTATCGATTATGGATTGACGATCCAATAATCTTAGCACCACCAGCTGGCGAAACATTACAAGAAGTAACAAAACGTTGTATGGAAGCTTTCAAACAATTACCAAATGGTGTCAAGAAATACCCACTCATATTGCATGGAGGAACAATTCGAACATTACTTGTACAACTTGCATCAAAGCCTTCTGAATTCTGGGATTGGCATGTTACGCATGATGAGATTTACAAACTTCAATGGACGACAAGAAAAGATTTTGAGGAGGGAAAACGATGCACATCTTTATCGGTGGTTCCCATAACGGAAAACATGAGTATGTAAAAAAATGGCTAGTTGAACAAGAATACGATGATGTGGAATGGTTCATAGGGCAACTACCTCGAAACCCGACAAGCAAAACAATCGTTGTCTCAGGACTAGAAAACGTGATCAAACAAGATCTAGAAAAAGATGAAATCACGCTCGCTACCGAAATCACCGAACAACTCAAAACAATAGATGAAAAACACCAAGTAATCGTCATCGCAACCGAAATGGGAAGAGGCATCGTCCCAATCGACCCAAAAGACCGACAACTAAGAGACACATGCGGAAGACTCTATCAACAACTATTTGAAGCAAGCGTTCACGTAACAAAAATTTGGTATGGGATAGCGGAAAGGCTAAAGTAATTGTTTAGCAGATAGTAACATTTGAAATTGCTAATTTTGTTATTACTATTTTTTAGATAGAAATTTATTGATATAAATTTCGATTTAATGTTAGAGATTAGATTGAAGGCTTGATTGAAGTGGATTCAGTGAGACTCATGCTTGATTAAGAGGGCCTCTAAAAAGTTGAATAAGACTATTTTTAATAAAATTTTGACTGGCAACTTTTGATGGAGATTAGTACCCCTAATTTGTTGAAGTGGAATTGGCGAAGACTCTATAGAAAAAGCGAGACAGGTGAGGCCCCGCACGAGGAGGAGACTCAGTCCGCAGGAAAGCGAAGCCGATTCCACTTCTACCTAAAACCCAATTAGTATTAAACTAATTTTCAGTGTTCTAATCATCAATGAGGAGGAGGCACATCACTCACTTAGAATAAAACAAGCAGCCGATTCCACTTCTTAATTAGTTATTCAGCATCCTATTAAAGGATATTAATATATATTAAAAATCAAGAGAAAGAAGGATGGAAAAATGAATCTATACACACGTACAGGCGACAAAGGCAAAACAAGCATTATCGGAGGAAGAGTAGACAAAGACGACCTACGAGTAGAAGCATACGGCACTATCGATGAGCTAAACTCATTCATCGGAAAAGCCGTTACAGAACTAGACCAAACCAAATTTCAAGACATCTTACAAGACTTAGAAAATATCCAAAATGAATTATTTGACTGCGGCGGCGATCTTGCAAATGTGATGAAAGAACGCCACTACAAAATGACTGATGCACCAATTGAAGAAATGGAAAAACGAATTGATATTTTAATGGATGAACCACCACTACTTGAGAGATTTATCTTACCTGGAGGATCACCTGCAGCAGCAACATTGCACATTGCCCGCACCGTAGCAAGAAGAGCAGAACGCCAAACAGTGACATTAATGAAAAATGCAAAAGAAGGGGACGTCTCTCCAGTTGTACAACGTTATTTAAATCGTCTATCAGATTATTTATTTGCAGCAGCTCGTGTTGCCAACTCTCGAGTAAATGTTGCAGATGTTGAATACATCAGAAGCGCAAAAGTATTTAGAAATGGTGGCCGAAAAGACCAAACAAAGGACTAGATGAAAATGAAGATACGAATAATTACATTAACAGCAATGATATCCGCATTATGTGCAGTAGGAGCCATGATTAAAATTCCAGTAGGGATTAGCTCAGCAGCTCTTGATTCAGCTCCGGCATTTTTAGGAGCTGTCTTTCTACCAGCCCCCGCAGCGGGATTGGCAGCAGCAATTGGACATCTTGTTTCAGCAGGTGTTGGTGGGTTTCCAATGGGACCATTTCATATATTAATCGCCATCGAAATGTTTCTAGTAGTATGGGGATTTGCAAAATTACATCAAAAAAATCATCCAATATTAAAGTGGATCTTTGCAATCATTGCAAATGGGATATTATCACCTTTGCCATTCTACTTTCTAATCTCACCGGAAGTGTTCTTTACAATAACACCAGAAATTATCATAGCAACATTGGTGAATGTCGTAATTGTTGCAGTTTGTATGCCAATTTTATCAAAAGCATTTGCAAGAAAAGAGGCACATTAATCGATGAGAAATGCATTACAATTGTCGAATGGTTTTATCATTACAACTGATAACTCAGGTGCCATCGGACAAAAAGAACATGATGTAGTGAAGGTTCCAGATGATATTACGAGTTACTTTTCTGCTCGCGTAACATTACTCGAACAATGGGCAGCAAATTCTCAACCTGAAGCAATTATACTTCATAATTTTAGTGGGGAAGATGCATGGAAACGCTATGTAATAGGGATTCGTCGATTGTTTGACGAAATCGGAATTCCCCTACCTAAAATCACTGGAAGTACAGAATCCAATATGGAAACATTACAATCAGGACTAGCTGTTACGATGATTGGCGAACCAACCAAAAACGATTTCCAAAAAGAAAGTTTAAACTGGTTTACATACGGCAAACCTCTAGTCGGTGAACAACTAATAGCAGAACCTGAAAAAATAGCAAACATGAAATCTATTTATGTAGCGATGCAACAAAACATTGTTGGGCGCATATGGCCAGTAGGATCAAAAGGAATCGCAAAAGAACTTCAAGCAATATTTGGTCATACAGCATGTAACTGTAAGTGGGACATCCATACATCAGCAGGCCCATCAACAGTTGTATTACTAGGCATCCACAAAGAAAAAACGCAACAAGCAAAACAAATATTCGGCGAACTATTAATACCGCTTGATATGAATCCATTATAAAAAAGTAGAATCTGAGATAGCAGGAGCTGCTCAAAGAAAAAAATTTCTTTGACTGGCCTTTGTTATCCAGAATGACATCAACCGGACTGTTCAATTCATTTTAAAAAGCCTCGGTAATACTGTCAGTTAAATACATATATATTTTAAATTTCAACTAATTAACATTTTTATAATAAATATAGATTACTAAATGTGCATGAAAATATCCCTATTTAAATATCCATATATAATATTTTTTGGTAAAATAGAAATAAAAGATATAATATATTGTGAAGCAGAAGCTTATAGAATTTAAGCAGAAGTAGGCGAAATTCTGTTATTAGGTAGAAGAAAGGGTTTTTTTATGTGGATAGTAGCTGTATTACTTATAATTGGACTGATCATTGCATGTCTTCAGTTAAACTCAAAACGGGTAAAATTACAGCAACAAATGAATCAATTAAGTCCGATGATTCAAGTTGTTGAGAATTCAAAAGATATTCTTTATTCTATTGATACAATGCCAAAATTAAAATATCGTTATCTAAGTCCTGTAATTGATAATATTCTTGGACCAAACTCATTAAAAGAACATTTAAAATATCCAGAGAAGGTGTTTGAAATTGTTCATCCAGATGAATATGAGACTCTATTAAAGAAATTAACAGGAAATTTAGATTATAGTAAACCCATCATTCAAAGATTGAAAAACAAAAACGGCGAATATATATGGTTTGAGGAATACGCAACACCTGTTTATGAGAATGGTGAAATAGTTGCGGTTTTAGGGATACATAGAAATATAAATGAAAAAGTAGAGTTACAGAAAAAGCTGGAGTATAAAGTTTCCCATGACGCATTAACAAATATTTATAATCGTGAGTACTTCGAATCAAAGTTTGAATACTTCGATAGAGAATGTGACACGCCAATTGCCATCTTGATCTGTGATTTAGATGAGCTTAAATTTGCAAATGATCACTTTGGACATAAAATGGGAGACACATTAATAAAAGAAACAGCTAAGTTATTAAACAGAATCCCCAACAAAAACAAAACTGTTGCAAGAATTGGCGGAGATGAATTTGCAATCATATTAAATGATACAAATCTTCCAAAGATTGAACTGTTTATGGCTAACATTCAAAGTGAAATAGACTTATACAATAGTAGTAATCCATCTTTTCAAATAAAAATCTCAAAGGGCTATGCATATAGTTCCTCATCACTTTCAAAAATGATGAAGTTATTTATCGAAGCAGATAACCAAATGTACGAAGAGAAGAGAAATAAAAAGAAAGAACAATTATTAGTTTGATTCAAAAAATTAGTATAAAGATCGTCTATCCACTTAAAACATCGTCTATTTATTTAGACGGTGTTTTTTCTATTCTCTATTACTCAGTAAGCTTGCTAAAGTTTGTTTCCTTCTAACTTCTCAATATTTATAAATAACATAGAAAATTCCAATTAAATATGATAGAATATTTAAAAAACTTAGAGAATACGATTTAATAGAGAAATATTAATATTTTTAGAGAATCTATCATATAATATTTAAGAATAAGATTGACTGAACGCTCATTCATATTTTACAATATATAAAGCAACCAATTTTGAAAACGTTTTATAATTGTCAAAAGTATGTTTGACCAGTCGCAGCAAAGGGGGAAGAAGAATGAATCCGCTATTATATATCAACTGGATTTTATTTTTAGCTGTAGTCGCTTATGGTTTAGCACTATTTACGTACCTAATCAAAACTCGCTATCAATTCATCAAAATGGGGAAAAAGGTTGAATTTGATAACGACGTAAAAGCGAGATTAAACAAAATTTGGGTGTATGTTTTTGGGCAAAAGAAATTATTAAAGGATAAAAAGAGCGGTGCGATCCATGTGATGTTCTTCTATGGATTCATTTTAGTACAATTTGGTGCCATCGATTTTATCTGGAAAGGGCTAAATCCAGGGTCACATTTACCTTTTGGACCGGTATATCCATACTTTACATTCTTCCAAGAAATTGTGACACTTGTTATTTTAGTTGCAGTTGTTTGGGCGTTTTATCGACGGTATGTTGAAAAGCTTGTCCGATTAAAACGTGGTCTTAAATCAGGGCTTGTTTTAATCTTTATCGGAGGCTTAATGGTTTCCGTGCTTGTAGGAAATGGTATGGGCATGATTTGGCATGGTGAAGGGGCTACTTGGTCAGAACCAGTCGCATCTGCAATCGCCACAATATTTGGATTCCTACCACCTGTTGCGGCAATCACTGTGTTCTTTATCATGTGGTGGATCCATCTAGTCATCTTGTTAACATTCTTAGTATATGTACCACAATCTAAGCACGCACATTTAATCGCTGGACCTGCAAATGTGTACTTTAACCGTTTAACACCAGTTGGTAAATTAACACCAATTGATTTTGAAGCATTAGAAAGTGAAAACGAAGAAGATGCAAGTGAAGAGATGCCTTCATTTGGGGTTGGGAAAATAGAAGATTTTACTCAACTACAATTGATCGACCTTTATTCATGTGTGGAATGTGGTCGCTGTACCAATATGTGTCCTGCAAGTGGGACAGGCAAAATGCTGTCACCAATGGATCTAATCACAAAACTTCGTGATCATTTAACATTTACAGGTGCTGTACAAACACATCAACAACCATGGGTACCGAAAATGATGTTCAAGAACACACAAGGAAATCAGCTTGCCATTGCTGCAGGTGCAGAGGCTGCAACAATCGAGGATATTTACAGTCCATCACTAATCGGAGATGTTATCACAGAAGAAGAAATTTGGGCTTGTACTACTTGCCGTAACTGTGAAGACCAATGTCCTGTTATGAATGAACACGTAGATAAAATTATCGACCTTCGCCGTTACTTAACAATGACAGAAGGACGCGTGAACCCTGATGCTCAACGCGCGATGACAAATATCGAACGTCAAGGAAATCCATGGGGGATCAATCGTAAAGAAAAAGAAAACTGGAGAGATGCACGCCCTGATGTGCATATTCCAACAGTGAAGGAAGCTTCAAAAGCAGGAGAAGAAATTGAATACCTATTCTGGGTAGGTTCAATGGGATCATTTGATAACCGCTCACAAAAAATTGCACTAGCATTTGCTCATCTGATGAACGAAGCAGGCGTAAAGTTTGCGATTCTAGGAAATAAAGAAAAGAACTCTGGTGATACACCACGACGTTTAGGAAATGAGTTTTTATTCCAAGAACTTGCTGAAGCGAATATCAAAGAGTTTGAAAAAGCGGGTGTTACAAAAATCGTCACAATCGATCCGCATGCATACAATATATTTAAGAATGAATATAGTGATTTTGGATGGAGTGGAGAAGTATATCACCATACAGAATTATTGTTTGAACTTGTACAACAAGGGCGCCTTAAGCCACAATTTGAAGTCAATGAAACCATTACGTTCCATGATTCTTGTTACTTAGGACGATACAACAATGTATATGATGCGCCACGCGAAATTTTAAAATCGATTCCAGGTGTTAGACTTGTGGAAATGGAGCGAAATCGCGAAACTGCTATGTGCTGTGGTGCAGGTGGTGGATTAATGTGGATGGAAGAACATGTAGGAAATCGTATTAATGTTGCGCGAACAGAACAAGCGTTATCAGTTAGCCCTACAATCATTTCTTCTGGTTGTCCATATTGTTTAACGATGTTATCCGATGGAACAAAAGCAAAAGAAGTAGAAGATCAAGTAGGCACATATGATATTGCAGAACTACTAGAAAAATCTATCTACGGTGATGTTCAAATCCAACAAGAGTCTGTAGAAGAAACAGTGTAAAAAACAGAAAAAAATAAATATTGCATAAAATATGAAAATTTCATACAATTATTACAAGTAAGGGAAAAGAGAGGAATATCCTCTCTTTTTTCCAGAAATAAAATTGAGCGAGCGTTCAGTCAATGCGAAAAGTAAAAAGTGAAAGTTCGTCTTGTTCATTCATTCTTTGTAAGCGTAACCAATGACAATAAAAGGGGTGTCCAACTTGCAAAAAGCGGTAATTATTGATGGAGCACGAACAGCCTTCGGGAAATTTGGCGGTAATCTTAGTCATTTAACAGCTAGTGACTTAGGCAGTGTGGCAATAAAAGAAGCATTAAAACGTTCCAATATTGGAACAGAGCAAGTAGATGAAGTCATCATGGGAACAGTATTACAAGCAGGGCAAGGTCAGATTCCATCGCGTCAAGCAGCTACAAAAGCAGGAATTCCATGGAGTGTCAAAACAGAAACAATCAATAAAGTTTGTGCTTCCGGTATGCGTAGTGTAACACTTGCAGACCAGTTGATCAGATTAGGTGAGGAACAAGTTATTGTAGCGGGTGGAATGGAATCGATGTCGAATGCGCCGTATTATTTACCAAAAGGTCGATTTGGTTTGCGAATGGGAGACGCAAAGCTAGTTGATGGAATGGTATATGACGGACTTTCCTGTGCTTTTCACGAGCAAAATGTACATATGGGGACATATGGAGATGAAACAGCAACAAAATTTGAAATTAAAAGAGATACACAAGATGAATGGGCACTACGAAGTCATCAAAAAGCAGTAGAGGCCATTGAAAAAGGAAAATTCGCAGAAGAAATCGTTGCTGTGACAATCCCACAAAGAAAAGGTGACCCAGTTGTAATTGAAACGGATGAAGCACCACGAAAAGACACATCTCTTGAAGTATTAGGAAAATTGAAATCAGCATTCACTGCAAATGGCACAATAACTGCTGGCAATGCACCTGGGGTAAACGATGGTGCATGTGCCCTTGTTGTAACAAGTGAACAATATGCAACAGAACAAAAGCTATCACCACTTGCATACATTGTTGGCCATGCGGAAGTAGGAGTTGAACCAAATGATTTTCCACAAACTCCAGGACTAGTCATCAATAAAATTTTAGAAAAGACAGGGAAGTCATTAGAGGATATTGACTTATTTGAAATCAATGAAGCATTTGCGGTTGTTGCCCTTGCAAGCAGTCAAATTGCAGGACTTGATTTAGAAAAAGTAAATGTTAATGGTGGAGCTGTTGCCTTAGGTCATCCGATTGGTGCGTCAGGAGCTAGAATTATTTTAACTCTTGCGTATGAACTTCGTCGTCGCGGTGGTGGTCTTGGGATTGCAGCAATCTGCTCAGGTGGCGGTCAAGGGGATGCCATTATGATTGAAGTACCAACACAAGGGGGACTGTAATTTGGCTATTCAAAAAGTGATGGTAATCGGCGCAGGTCAAATGGGTTCAGGCATTGCCCAAGTTTGTGCGCAAGCAGGCTTAGAAGTATTGCTTAATGATATAAATGAAGAATCATTTGCAAAAGGTATTCAAACAATCACGAAAAACCTTTCAAGAAATGTTGAAAAAGGCCGTATGACAGAAGCTGAAAAAGATGCTGTACTTCAACGACTAACAAAATCCTTATCCCTTACAGATGCAGCAGATGTGGATCTAGTCATTGAGGCAGCAGTGGAGAATATGGAAATCAAGCAATCTATTTTTAGACAACTAGATGAAATAACACCACAAAACACCATTTTAGCTTCAAACACATCATCCTTACCAATCACTGAAATTGCTGCAGTAACAAAACGAGCAGAACAAGTAATTGGCATGCATTTTATGAATCCTGTGCCAGTAATGAAGCTTGTTGAAATCATTCGAGGCCTAGCAACTTCAGATGAAGTGTACAACACAATAGAAGAATTAACAAAAAAACTTGAAAAAGTGCCAGTAGAAGTAAATGACTTTCCTGGGTTCGTTTCAAATCGCGTACTCATGCCGATGATCAACGAAGCCATCTACACACTGTATGAAGGGGTAGCAACAAAAGAAGCCATTGATGAAGTGATGAAACTTGGCATGAACCACCCAATGGGCCCACTAACTTTAGCAGATTTCATCGGACTTGATACATGTCTCTACATCATGGAAACATTGCATGAAGGATTTGGCGATAGCAAATACCGCCCATGCCCGTTACTTACGAAAATACGTCAAAGCAGGCTGGCTTGGGAAGAAAACAGGAAGAGGATTTTATGTGTATGAATAAAAGTGGAGCGGCTCGAATAGAGGAAGATAACCTAAAGCCACAAACTAATGGTAGAGGCTAACTGACTCTAGGAAATGAAAAATACTTTTAATAAATTTTTAACTGGAAATCTATTAGATAGATATTAGTACTTCAAAAATTATTGAATTGGTATTAGCGAAGACTCCCGCGGGAAAAGCAAGACAGGTGAGACCCCGCAGGAGCAAAGCGACGAGGAGCTCACCGCTGCCCGCAGGAAAGCGAAGCTAATACCAATTCAAACTAAAACACAATTAGTATTAAATAATTTCTGATGCTTTCTAAGAGAGTTGGTTTCACTTCATACCAGAGCAAATTTATACAATATAAATTAGCAATTTAATTACAACCATAAACAAAGGATGAAATTGAATACTCAAAGACAAAGGGGAGATTCAATGGATTTTCAGTTCAACGAAGAACAAATGATGATGCGCAATATGGTTCGTGATTTTGCAAAGGATGTCATTGCACCACAAGTCAGTCAAATGGAAAATGGGGATTTTCCACGAGATGTTCTGGCGAAGATGGGAGAGCTAGGACTTATGGGAATAACAGCACCAGCAAAATATGGCGGTTCTGAAATGGATTTTACATCCTACATTATCGCAATCAACGAATTATCTAAAGTAAGCGCAGTCATCGGGGTGATTTTGTCTGTGCATACATCGGTCGGAACAAATCCTATTCTCTATTTTGGCGATGAAGAGCAAAAACAAGCGCTATGTTCCAAAGCTTGCCACAGGAGAATACTTAGGTGCATTTTGCCTAACAGAACCATCATCGGGGTCGGATGCGGGTTCATTAAAAACAAGAGCAGTAAAAAAAGGGGATTTCTTTGAGTTAAATGGTTCGAAGGTTTTTATCACGAATGGAGGAGAGGCAGATGTTTATATCGTCTTTGCCTCTACCGATCCATCTAGAGGAGCTAGAGGAATATCAGCATTTATCGTTGAAAAAGGAACACCAGGTTTAATTATTGGGAAAGACGAAAAGAAAATGGGGCTACATGGTTCGAGAACGGTACAACTTACGTTCGATCAAATGAAAGTCCCAGCCCAAAATTTGCTTGGGAAAATTGGAGACGGTTTCAAGATTGCAATGGCGAATTTAGACATCGGACGTATCGGCATTGCTGCGCAAAGCTTAGGGGATTGCAGAAGCAGCATTAGAAGCGGCAACCAAATATGCATCTGAGCGAAATCAGTTTGGAAAACCAATTGCAGCAAATCAAGGCATTTCATTTAAGCTAGCTGATATGGCAACTTCTATTGAAGCAGCAAGATTACTAGTTTACAGAGCTGCAAATTTACGCTCACTTGGGAAACCATGCCGAAAAGAAGCATCAATGGCAAAGCTATTCGCTTCGAAAACAGCTGTTGAAGTCACAACAGAAGCAATTCAAGTATTTGGTGGATACGGGTATACAGAAGATTATCCTGTAGAACGATTTTTCCGAGATGCAAAAGTAACCGAAATCTATGAAGGAACAAGTGAAATTCAGAGAATGGTAATATCAAGATGCTTATAAAAAATAAAGGGGTTTTTATAGATTAAGGCATTACAAAAATAGCCTAAATATAAAACAAAGGGGATATAAGGGATGAACTTTACACTATCTGAAGAACATGAAATGATTCGCAAAATGGTTAGGGACTTTGCAGAAAATGAAGTAGCACCTTCTGCTGCAGAACGTGATGAGAACGAAACATTCGATCGTGCGATTTTTGACCAAATGGCTGAATTAGGACTGACAGGGATTCCTTGGCCTGAAGAGTACGGTGGAATCGGCTCTGATTATTTAGCTTATGTTATCGCTGTGGAAGAGTTATCACGTGTATGTGCCTCAACAGCTGTAACACTATCAGCACATACTTCACTTGCTGGATGGCCAGTTTACAAATTTGGTACGGAAGAGCAAAAACAAAAATACTTACGACCAATGGCTGAAGGGAAGAAAATCGGTGCTTATGGTTTAACAGAGCCAGGCTCAGGTTCGGATGCTGGTGGTATGAGAACAACTGCAAAACTTGATGGGGACCATTATATTATCAATGGTTCTAAAATTTTTATTACAAACGGTGGCGTTGCAGATATTTATGTAGTTTTTGCTGTAACTGATCCAGAGGCTAAAAACAGCACTTCTGCATTTATCGTTGAATCTGGATTCGAAGGCTTTTCTGTAGGGAAAAAAGAAAAGAAAATGGGCATTCGTTCTTCACCTACAACAGAAATCATCTTTGATAACTGCCGTGTACCGAAAGAAAATTTACTAGGTGCAGAAGGTGAAGGCTTTAAAATTGCGATGAAAACGTTAGATGGCGGTCGAAATGGTATTGCAGCTCAAGCTGTCGGCATCGCACAAGGCGCATTAGATGCAGCTGTAGCCTATTCAAAAGAACGCGTTCAATTCGGGAAACCAATTTCTGCTAACCAAGGAATATCGTTTAAATTAGCGGATATGGCAACTGCAACTGAAGCATCAAGATTATTAACTTACCAAGCAGCATGGTTAGAATCTAATAATCTACCATATGGCAAGCAATCGGCAATGGCAAAACTAATGGCTGGTGATACTGCGATGAAAGTGACTACTGAAGCAGTCCAAGTATTTGGCGGTTATGGATATACAAAAGATTATCCAGTAGAACGCTTTATGCGTGATGCGAAAATAACTCAAATTTATGAAGGTACACAAGAGATTCAACGTCTCGTAATCTCTCGTATGCTTTTAAAATAATATATGGCAAAAGAACAAAAAAGACAGGTTCTATCATCTATTAAGGATGAAAGTTTAATAGAAAAAAGACGAACGGAATTGATTCACGCTGCAGTTCGTCTTTTTAAAGAAAAAGGCTTTCATCGTACAACGACAAGGGAAATCGCCAAAACAGCAGGCTTCAGTATAGGCACACTTTACGAGTATATTCGTACGAAAGAAGATATACTCTATCTCGTTTGTGACAATATTTATCTTGAAGTGCGAAAGAGATTAGAACTCGGGAATCAACATGATGGCACAATTGATGGTTTGATTAAAGCAATTCATCAATATTATTATCTTGTAGATGATATGCAAGATGAGATGCTCGTTATGTACCAAGAGTCAAAATCATTGCCAAAAGATGCACTGGAATATGTATTGACGAAAGAAATTGAGATGGTAGGTCTTTTTGAAAACTTACTCTTAGAATGCTTGAAATCAGGAGAAATACAATTACCGAAAAAAGAAATAAAACTACTTGCACATCAAATTGTCTTATCTGGTCAGGCATGGGCTTTCCGTAGATGGGCATGGCGTAAGGAATTTAAAATAGAAGATTATATTAAAATGCAAACAAAAATATTATTAAATGGGATTTATGCATAGGTTTAGCGATGCAAGGTAGAAAACACAAACAGCGATGGATTTGGGTTTTTAACCTTGCGTTTTTTATCTAATTTTAAATTTTATTTGTGTAAGGGGGAGTACTTAAAATGACAAAGGTGGAAGTTTATAAACCACAACATCATGTTCGTTTTGTTACTGCATCTAGCCTTTTTGATGGTCATGATGCATCCATTAATATTATGCGTCGTATTTTGCAATCAAGTGGTGTTGAAGTAATTCATCTAGGACACAATCGTTCCGTAGAGGAAGTTGTAAATGCTGCAATTCAAGAAGATGCTCAAGGAATTGCAATCTCTTCTTATCAAGGCGGGCATATGGAATATTTTAAATATATGTACGACCTTCTCAACGAAAAAGGGGCGCCACATATTGGTATTTTCGGCGGTGGTGGCGGTGTTATTTTACCGAAAGAAATAAAGGAACTGCAAGAATATGGAGTCCAAAATCTATTTTCGCCAGAAGATGGATTAGTGCTTGGATTACAAGGCATGATCAATAAAATGATTGAAAAAAGCGATTTTTCAACAGTTACCAATGATTTAGTAGATAAATTACATCAAGTGAATACAGAAAGACCTGAATTGCTTGCACAACTCATAACTGCAGTAGAAGAAGGGGAAATTTCTGAAGTAGATGATTTACTACAAGCTGCTAGAGAATTATCTAAAAAGACTCCTGTTCTAGGAATCACAGGGACAGGTGGTGCGGGAAAGAGTTCTTTAACGGATGAGCTTATTCGTAGATTTCTACACGAATTCCCAGATAAGAAGATTGCGATTGTTTCAATCGATCCTACAAAACAAAAAACAGGCGGGGCACTACTGGGAGACCGAATTCGTATGAATGCTATATTCGATCATCGCGTGTATATGCGAAGTTTAGCTACCCGTAATTCGCATACGGAATTATCTGCTGCACTTTCTGATGTGTTGGATATTGTAAAAGTAGCTGGATTTGATTTAATTGTCGTAGAAACAAGTGGAATCGGTCAAGGGGATGCAGCAATTACAACTGTTTCTGATTTATCGATGTATGTGATGACAAGTGAGTTTGGTGCACCAACACAACTAGAGAAAATTGATATGATTGATTTTGCAGATTTAATCGTGATCAACAAATTTGAGCGAAAAGGTTCAGAAGATGCACTACGCCAAGTCCAAAAACAATATCAACGTAGCCATGAATTATGGAATCAGGACCTTGATACAATGCCTGTTTACGGTACAATTGCGAGTCAATTTAACGATAAAGGAACCAACTCTTTATTTGCAGCATTAATCCAAATCATTAATGCAAAATGCGGTTATGATTGGCAAACGTCTTACGAACTTTTTGTAAAAACGCAAAAGCAAAATGTCATTATACCAAATGACCGCCGCTATTATTTACGTGAAATTTCAGAAACAATAAGAGGCTATCACAAAAAATCAGAACAACAGGTCGAGTTAGCGAGAAAGCTATTCCAGCTAGAAGGAACTCTTAAATTAGTGAAAGAAAAATCACCAGAAGATGCATTAGTGCAATCATTACATCAACTAATTGATGGTGTAACGGATCAGCTAACTACACAATCAAAACAAATTCTAGCAAACTGGGAAACGCTAAAAGAAAGCTATAGTGGGGATGAACTCGTAACGAAAGTACGTGATAAAGAAATTCGTACACTATTAACAACGACCAGTTTATCAGGTTTGAAAATTCCTAAAGTCGTACTACCTAAATTCGTCGATTATGGTGAAATTCTAAGGTGGGTCTATGCAGAAAACGTACCCGGATCATTTCCATATACTGCTGGTGTATTCCCATTCAAACGCCAAGGTGAAGATCCAAAACGCCAATTTGCTGGGGAAGGTACACCAGAGCGAACAAATCGCCGCTTCCACTATTTATCAAAAGATGATGATGCGAAACGTCTATCAACGGCATTTGATTCAGTTACATTATATGGAGAAGATCCAGACGAGCGACCAGATATCTACGGTAAAGTCGGTGAATCAGGCGTTAGTATTTGTACATTAGAAGATATGAAGAAACTCTATGATGGTTTTGATCTATGTGCACCATCAACTTCTGTTTCCATGACCATTAACGGCCCAGCACCTATCATTTTAGCTATGTTCATGAATACAGCCATTGATCAACAAGTACAACTGCGTGAACAAGAGTTAGGTCGTACTTTAACAGTGGAGGAATTTGCAGAGACAAGAGCGAAAACTTTAAATGTAGTACGTGGTACAGTGCAAGCAGATATTTTAAAAGAAGACCAAGGTCAAAATACATGTATTTTCTCAACGGAATTTGCTCTTCGTATGATGGGGGATATTCAACAATACTTTATTGATGAAAAAGTGCGCAATTATTATTCTGTTTCTATATCTGGGTACCATATCGCAGAAGCAGGAGCAAACCCTATTTCACAACTTGCTTTCACATTAGCGAATGGCTTTACGTATGTAGAATATTATTTAAGTCGAGGTATGAATATTGATGACTTTGCACCGAATCTGTCATTCTTCTTCTCCAATGGACTTGATCCAGAGTATAGCGTCATCGGTCGTGTAGCTCGCCGTATCTGGGCTGTAACAATGCGTGATTTATATGGTGCCAATGAACGAAGTCAAAAACTAAAATACCATATTCAAACATCAGGAAGAAGCTTGCATGCGCAAGAAATCGACTTCAATGATATTCGCACAACGCTTGCAAGCATTGATGGCGTTACATGATAACTGCAATTCGTTGCATACTAATGCATATGACGAAGCCATTACAACACCAACAGAAGAATCCGTTCGCCGTGCAATGGCAATACAAATGATTATTACAAAAGAACATGGTTTAACCAAAAACGAAAACCCACTACAAGGAGCATTTATTATCGAGGAATTAACGAAACTTGTAGAAGAAGCAGTACTTGCAGAATTTGATCGTATAAATGACCGCGGTGGCGTACTAGGTGCTATGGAAACCCAATACCAACGAGGGAAAATCCAAGAAGAATCCATGTATTACGAACACCTAAAACATTCGGGAGAACTACCAATCATTGGGGTCAACACATACTTAAATCCAAACCCACCATCAGAAGAAGCTATCAACAGCATGGAAATCGCACGCGCATCAAAAGAAGAAAAAGATTCACAAATTCAAAACTTACGCAACTTCCAACAACAACACGCAGAAGAAACAAAAATAGCACTACAAAAACTAAAACAAACAGCAAAAGAAGGCGGCAACCTCTTCGAAGCACTAATGGAAACCGTCAAAGTAGCAAGCCTTGGCCAAATCACCAACGCCCTATATGAAGTAGGCGGGCAGTATAGACGGAATATGTAAAAATAAAAGCGGAACGCGCCCGATTGAGGAAGATAGCCTAAAAGCGCCGCGTCCTGCGGCAACGGCTATCGGGTACACATCCTGTGCACCCTCGAGTAGCTAGCCGCTGAAGCTGGATAAAACTAAGTACTGAAGTGGCTGGATTAGAAGAAAGCGAAAGATTCATGAATTTCTGTCAAATTGCTACTCACTGGACAATATTAATAATTAAATAAAGGTATTTCATAATTATATGGATCAGGGGCAAATATATTTAAAAGAATTTTGACTGAAACTTTTGATTGAGATTAGTACTCTTAACAGTATTGAAGTGGAATTGAGACTGCCGACTCCCACAGGAAAGCGAAGCTAATTCCACTTCAAATTAAAACAAAATTAGTATTAATATAATTTTCAGTCCTCTAAACTGCCGAGAAGATTCAACTTAATTACTAATCACAAAAGCAAAGCCAATTCCACATCAACAATACATAAACCATAACTTCTTCATTTAGTCTATAATCAATCAGATTTATCCCGCTCCTACTTTACGAAAAAGCAATTGAGGAGTATGCTTATTCAACAGAGTAAAAAATAGTAGCTTTGAACGAATTTATGTAACTACAAAAGAGTCTAGTCGAACGATTAGACCCCTTTTCGCGTTTATATAGAATACTGATTAGACTATATTGAAGGAGTGACGGTAAAGTGAAAATCGTCATGCATTTCATGGTAATAATATTGTTATTTGTACTAACTTACTATATTTACGATAAACAATTAGGAGCCATCTCATTCCTTCTTCTTGCAATATACTTGTTTATCTATGGGTACTTCCGATTAAGAACTGAAAAAAAGAAGAATTGAATGTGGCAAAAATAAAGTAAAATTGTTTATAATGGATATTATGTTTATGTAGAAGAAAGGACGTGCACGAATTGAACCTTCGTGAATTAAATCAAGAACAACTTACAGAAGAATCATTAATTAACTTAGCATATGCTATCTTAGAAGAAAAACACCAACCATTACCATTTGCTGAACTTATACAAGCAATCGTTGACTTAGGTGCTCGCACAGCAACAGAAGTCAAAGCTTCAGCTGCTCAATTCTATACAGACATCAATATTGATGGCCGTTTTCTAGTATTAGGTGAAAACCGTTGGGGAATTCGCGAATGGTATGCAATCGAACAAGTTGAAGAAGAAACAGCACCAACTGTTAAAGTACGTAAGAAAAAAGCAAAAGCAGTAGTCGAAGAAGATGAACACGATGAAGAAGATGAAGATATCGAATTTGATGAAGATTTCGACGAATTTGTTGATGAAGATGATGTAGATGATGTAGATGAGAGATGATGATGATAGAAGATGAAGAAGACTTTGATAGTAAAGATATTGATGAAGACATCGACGACGATGATTTAGATGAAGATATTGAAATCGATGACGAAGAATTCGAAATTGATGAAGATCTAGACGAAGAAACAGATGCTGAAGAAATTGAAGACGAACACAAAGACAAATAACTTCTTGACAACTTAAGTAATTTCAATTACCCTTTTACTTGGGCTCCTTTTAAAAGGAGATTGACCGTATAAGTTATACGCTCCCCCTGCAAATTGTTTGCGGGAGGAGCGTTTTTTGTATTTTTTATAAGTGTTTTAGAAACACTACCATCAAGGAGGAATTTGCATTGACCAAATATATTTTCGTAACTGGCGGCGTAGTTTCATCACTCGGCAAAGGTATAACAGCAGCTTCACTTGGACGTTTATTAAAAAATAGAGGATTGGAAGTAACAATCCAAAAATTTGACCCATATATTAACATTGACCCAGGAACAATGAGCCCATATCAACACGGGGAAGTATTCGTAACAGATGATGGCGCAGAAACAGACTTAGACCTTGGACACTATGAACGTTTTATCGATATAAACTTAGGAAAACATTCAACTGTAACATCTGGTAAAGTCTACTCAGCAGTTTTGAAAAAAGAACGCCGCGGTGATTACAATGGAGGAACTGTACAAGTTATTCCACATATCACAAACGAAATCAAAGACCGTATTCAACGTGCTGGTCGCGAAACAAATGCAGATATCGTCATTACAGAAGTAGGCGGTACTGTTGGTGATATCGAATCCCTACCATTCCTTGAAGCAATCCGTCAAATGAAAAGAGACCTTGGAAATGAAAATGTACTTTACTTACACTGTACATTAATTCCATATATCGCAGCAGCAGGCGAATTAAAAACAAAACCAACACAACACTCAGTAAAAGAATTACGCTCACTTGGTATCCAACCAAATATCATTGTTGTACGTACAGATCGCCCAGTACCACAAGAAATGAAAGACAAATTAGCGCTATTCTGTGACGTAAAAGCACATGAAGTTATTGAATGTGTAGATGCTGAACATTTATACGAAATTCCTTTAAATCTACAAGCTCAAGATTTAGATGATATCGTTCTTGAACATTTCGGCATTCAAGCACCAGAAGCCGATATGGAAGATTGGAAAGTATTAGTTGATAAAGTGAAAAACCTTAAAAAATCAACAAAAATCGCTCTAGTTGGTAAATATGTAGAATTACAAGATGCATACATCTCTGTTGTGGAAGCACTTAAACACGCAGGTTATGTATTTGATACAGATATTGAAGTCAATGCAATCAATGCAGAACATGTAACACCTGAAAATGTAAAAGAGTTACTTGAAGACGCAGATGGTATTCTTGTACCTGGTGGTTTCGGTGACCGTGGGGTGGAAGGTAAAATTCTAGCTATTCAATACGCTCGTGAAAACGATGTACCATTCTTAGGTATTTGCTTAGGTATGCAACTTGCATCAATTGAATTTGCACGTAACGTACTAGACCTTAAAGGTGCGCATTCTACAGAATTAGATCCAAATACCAAATATCCAATTATCGATTTACTTACCAGATCAAATCGATGTAGAAGATCTTGGCGGTACACTTCGTCTTGGTTTATATCCATGTAAACTAAAAGAAGGAACTCGTGCTGCACAAATCTACGATGATGAATTAGTATACGAACGTCATCGTCACCGTTATGAATTTAACAACGAATATCGTGAACCAATGGAAGCAGCAGGACTTGTATTCTCAGGTACTTCACCAGATGAACGCTTAGTTGAAATCATCGAACTACCAGAGAAAAAATTCTTCGTGGCATGCCAATTCCACCCAGAATTCAAATCACGTCCAAACCGTCCACAACAATTGTTCCGTGAATTCATTGGCGCATCAGTAAAATAATCAGTATTAAAAAACAGGTTCTTCATTTTTGAAGAACCTGTTTTTTTTACAATAAGGGTTCGGAAAAAGATTAATCCTAAGACTCCTTATTTCTTTATTATTCAGTTACCATTTCATCATATGCGATTTTTATTGCTTCATAGATAAATAATGCAACCATCGTATACGGCAAAACAATTCGTTCTCCTAAATCATTAGGCAATAACCCTTTTTTGATTCCCATTGAAATATAAGTGTATGCCAAATCAATCATATCCCCCGCATCTTCTTCGTTTTCACTAGCAACGACAGCAAATGGGATAAAATGTTCATACAAAGTTTGAGCTAATTTTAACGCATCAGGATGATTTGCATGGCGCGTGAAAATACATACACGGTCTACATCGGTTATTTCTGAATCCTTTGTATAAGGACGTAATTTTAAAAACGGTTCAGCTGCTTTTAACGCATTGATTTCGATTGCTTGCATTTCATCAAAACAAGCAAAGTATACGTAACCTTGTCCTATACCAGCTTGTGCAAGCAAACGAGCTGTTTCTTCAATTGCTTCTTCCTGATTCGTTGCAACCTTTTGAAACAAACCACCTATTTGAGTAGTTAATATTTTTAACATTCAATTCACCTCATGCCATTTATTATAGGGAGGGATGATATCAAATGCAAAAATTCCTTTGCAATGCAAAAGGAATTTTCAGCGACAAAGCAGCGAAGCGATTAGGAGCATTTGTTTTACTGCGAAGAGTAATTGCAGGAGTACAAGCTTTCCGACGAGGAAGCACATCGCTAGTCTATTAACTCAAATATATTTTTAAAACTTCATGCAGGAGAAAAGAAAATTAGAGTCGAATAGTATATATTAATGGAACAATAAGGAGTAGAGGTATAGTGAAAAAGATACTAATTGTCGACGACCAACAAGGAATCCGACTACTACTAAGTGAAGTTTTTAAAAATGAAGGGTACGACACAATTTTAGCCTCAACAGGTGCAGAGGCAGTTCAATATGTAGATAACAATACAGTGGATTGTGTTTTATTAGATATGAAAATTCCTGGCATGAATGGTTTAGAAATCTTGCAGCATATCAAAAAGTCATTTGCACAATTACCAGTTGTAATGATGACAGGAAATAGTGACATAGATTTAATTCGCGATGCTAAGGAATTAGGTGCAAGTCACTTTTTTACAAAGCCATTTGATATATTTGTAGTAAAAGATACAATTAACAAAATGTTGAAAGAATAAGTATAGACGGTGGTCATTACTTATTCTTTTTGTTATTATGATAGTGTCATTATTCAATAAAGCACTATGCTCTTATCCTAAAGGAGGATTTACTAATGGCTTTGGTTTCAATGAAAGAAATGTTAATTACTGCAAAAGAAAATGGTTATGCTGTTGGTCAATTCAACATTAATAACCTTGAATGGACGCAAGCAATTCTACAAGCAGCTGAAGAAGAGAAATCACCTGTAATTCTTGGTGTTTCTGAAGGCGCTGGAAAATATATGGGTGGCTTTGTTGCTGTTGTTCATATGGTTAAGGGACTTATGGAAAGTTATAAAACAACAGTACCAGTAGCAATTCACTTAGATCATGGTTCAAGCTTTGAGAAATGTAAAGAAGCTGTAGATGCAGGTTTCACATCTGTTATGATCGATGCTTCTCATCATCCTTTTGAAGAAAACGTTGAAATCACTTCAAAAGTTGTTGAATATGCACATGCAAATGGTGTTTCAGTTGAAGCAGAACTTGGTACAGTAGGTGGAAAAGAAGATGGCGTAATCGGTGGTATCATGTACGCTGATCCAGAAGAATGCCGCAAATTGGTAGAAGCAACAGCAATCGATTGCCTAGCACCAGCACTTGGTTCAGTTCACGGTCCTTACCAAGGTGAACCAAACTTAGGTTTCAAAGAAATGGAAGAAATCTCTAACTTAGCTGGACTACCATTAGTATTACACGGTGGTACTGGTATTCCAACAAAAGATATTCAACGTTCAATTTCACTTGGAACTGCTAAAATCAATGTGAATACAGAAAATCAAATTGCAGCTACAAAAGTAATTCGCGAAATTTTGGACAACGATAAACAAGTTTACGATCCACGTAAATTCTTAGGTCCAGCTCGCGAAGCAATCAAAGCAACTGTTATTGGTAAAATGCGCGAATTCGGTAGCTCACAAAAAGCATAAGAAGCACATATTTTAGAGAGAGAAGTAGGAGAAGATATCGATTTCGAAGTCGGATCTTCTCCATTTTTCCATCATTTAGGAGGAAGTTAAATTGAAATTTTTCATCGATACAGCAAATTTTGAAGAAATAAAAGAAGCTCATTCTTGGGGAATTATTTCAGGTGTTACAACAAACCCATCTTTAGTTGCAAAAGAAAAAAACGTTTCATTTCATGATCGTTTAAAAGAAATCGCTGATCTAGTAGATGGTTCAGTAAGTGGTGAAGTCATTGCATTAGATGCTGAAGGTATGATTGAAGAAGGTCATGAACTAGCTAAAATTGCTCCAAACATTACAGTTAAATTACCAATGACTCCTGCAGGTCTTAACTGCATGTTCAACACTTTCTAAAGAAGGCATTAAAACAAATGTAACCCTTATTTTCAGTGCAAACCAAGCATTACTTGCAGCACGTGCAGGCGCAACTTATGTTTCTCCATTCATAGGACGTTTAGATGATATCGGCCAAGATGGTACAGAATTAGTAAGAGAAATTGCTGAAATCTTTGCAATTCACGAAATTCCAACTCAAATCATTGCTGCGTCAATTCGTCATCCACAACATATTACGGAAGCTGCCCTTGCAGGTGCACATATTGCAACAACACCATTTAAAGTGTTAAAACAATTATTCAACCATCCGTTAACTGATAAAGGAATCGAAGGATTCATGAAAGATTGGGAAAATAAAGATAAATAAATAAGGAGATTCAAATGGACGTATATAAAATTACAGGGGAAAAACATTTGAAAGGCACGATTAAAGTAAGTGGTGCTAAAAACAGTGCAGTTGCTTTAATACCAGCGTCTATTTTGGCTAATTCTCCTGTAACGATTGAAGGATTACCAGAAATTTTAGACGTTTGGACATTAAAGGCCTTACTCGAAGAAATTGGTGGAAAAGTTGAATTTAATGATGGCCATATGGTTATAGATCCTCGATCAATGATTGATATGCCACTACCAAATGGTAATGTAAAAAAACTGCGTGCCTCCTATTATTTAATGGGTGCTATGTTAGGCCGTTTCAAAAAAGCTGTCATCGGTCTTCCTGGAGGATGCCATTTAGGTCCTCGCCCAATAGATCAACACATTAAAGGTTTTGAGGCTTTAGGAGCACAAGTTACCAATGAACACGGTGCCATTTATTTACGTGCGGAAGAACTACATGGTGCGAAAATTTACTTAGATGTAAGCAGTGTAGGTGCTACAATCAACATCATGCTTGCAGCAGTCCTTGCAAAAGGTAGAACAGTAATTGAAAATGCCGCAAAAGAACCTGAAATTATTGATGTTGCCACATTATTAACAAATATGGGCGCGAAGATTAAAGGTGCGGGTACGAATGTGATTCGAATCGAAGGTGTAGATGAACTACATGGTACTAATCACACAATCATCCCTGACCGTATTGAAGCCGGAACATATATGATTATGGCTGCTGCAGTAGGTGATGGTGTCATTATCGATAACGTCATTCCACTACATTTAGAAGCAGTAACAGCTAAATTGCGTGAAATGGGCGTTAAAATCATGGAAGAAGAAGAACGAATTATTATTCCGAAAACGGATGCTTTAAAAGCAGTCGATATTAAAACCCTTGTATACCCAGGTTTCCCAACTGATTTGCAACAACCCTTTACTGTCCTTTTAACACAAGCAAATGGTTCATCCATTGTGACGGATACCATTTATTCGGCACGTTTCAAACATATTGATGAAATTAGTAGAATGAATGCCAATGGAAAGGTAGAAGGACGTTCAGCTATTATTACAGGTCCTAGTCAATTAGAAGCTGCTACTGTTACTGCAACAGATTTACGTGCAGGCGCTGCTTTAATCATTGCAGGACTACTTGCAAAAGGTGAGACAGAAATTCATGATATCTATCATATTGAACGCGGTTATAGTGATATCATTACAAAATTGCAAGCTTTAGGTGCGGATATTCATAGAGAAACGATTGAACCAAACCCAACGAGTAGCGTGACGAATAGACGAAACTGAAAAAAATCTGCAGATAATTTTCTGTGTGCTATAATAGGTTTAGTTTGAAACGATTCCAGTCAAGTAAGACAGGAAAACGGGAGGAACAGTAAAAAATGAAACGCAGTTTATCAATGGAAGTAGTACGTGTAACAGAAGCGGCAGCATATCGCCTCAGCAAGATGGATGGGCCGTGGATTAAAAATGGAAGCAGATGATGCAGCAACAACAGCAATGCGTCAAGTATTTGACTCCATTCCAATGGATGCAGTTGTCGTAATTGGAGAAGGCGAAATGGACGAAGCACCAATGCTTTACATCGGTGAAAAGCTTGGTTGTGATCCAAATGGTCCTCAAGTTGACATCGCAGTTGATCCACTAGAAGGTACTAACATCGTAGCAGCAGGTAGTGGTAATGCACTAACAGTACTAGCTATTGCAGATCGCGGTAACTTACTCCATGCTCCTGATATGTATATGGAAAAAATTGCAGTTGGTCCTGAAGCAGCAGGCAAAATTGATATTGAAGCATCAGTTATTGACAACCTTACGTGCAGTAGCAAAAGCAAAAAATAAAAACATCGAAGACGTTGTAGCTACATTATTAAATCGTGAACGTCACCAACCAATCGTTGATCAAATTCGTGCAGCTGGTGCTCGTATTAAATTCATCTCAGATGGCGATGTAGCTGCTGCAATCAATACTGCATTTGATGAAACAGGTGTTGATATCTTATTTGGTACAGGTGGTGCACCAGAAGGCGTAATTGCAGCTGTTGCATTAAAATGTCTTGGTGGAGAATTCCAAGGTAAACTTATTCCTTCAAATGATGAAGAAATAGAACGTTGCCGTAAAATGGGGATCGAAGTCAACAAAGTGTTGAAGATGGAAGACCTAGTTAAAGGTGATGATGCTATTTTTGCTGCAACTGGTGTAACAGATGGCGAACTATTAAAAGGTGTACAATTTAAAGGTAGCCACTGTACAACAGAATCAGTCGTAATGCGTGCAAAATCAGGAACTGTTCGTTTTGTCGAAGGCAGACATAGTTTGACTAAAAAACCAAAACTATTTATGCAAGAATAAACTTCAATTTTTACTAACCCGGCTTTATGCCGGGTCTCTTCTTACTGTTCATTCCATTCAAAAATTCACAATACTCACAAACCTTTTTTCAAATTATTTTTCTAAACAATATTATATTAAGAGTGGTGTTATGCCTATGACGACAATGACAATTTCTCAACTTGAAGATATGAAATTAAAAGACTTGTATGCGCTTGCACGAGAATATAAAATTTCATATTATGGAAAGTTGACTAAAAAAGAATTAATTTTTGCAATTCTAAAATCTCGTGCTGAAAGTGAAGGATATTTCTTCATGGAAGGTGTTTTAGAAATTATTCAACAAGAGGGCTTTGGTTTCTTACGTCCTATTAACTATTCACCAAGTTCAGAAGATATCTATATTTCTGCATCACAAATTCGTCGTTTCAGTCTTCGAAATGGTGACAAAGTAACAGGGAAAGTTCGTCCTCCAAAAGAAAATGAACGTTACTATGGTCTTTTACATGTAGAAGCAGTCAATGGAGAAGACCCTGAAGTAGCAAAAGAACGTGTGTATTTCCCAGCACTTACTCCACTATATCCAGATCGACAAATGAAACTCGAAACAACAACTACCAATCTATCCACACGTATTATGGATTTAGTTGCACCGGTTGGTTTTGGACAACGTGGCTTAATCGTAGCACCCCCAAAGCAGGTAAAACCTTACTATTAAAAGAAATTGCTAATGCAGTTACAGAGAAATATCCAGAATCTGAACTAATCGTCTTATTAATCGATGAACGCCCAGAAGAAGTAACGGATATTGAACGTTCAGTAAAAGCAGATGTGGTTAGCTCAACTTTTGATGAACTACCAGAAAACCACGTGAAAGTAGCAGAACTTGTTTTAGAACGCGCAATGCGTCTCGTAGAACATAAACGTGATGTTATTATTTTAATGGACTCTATTACAAGACTTGCACGTGCATATAATCTAGTAATTCCTCCAAGTGGTCGTACATTATCAGGTGGTATCGATCCAGCGGCATTCCATCGACCAAAACGTTTCTTCGGTGCTGCTCGTAATATAGAAGAAGGCGGAAGCTTAACAATATTAGCAACAGCACTAATTGATACAGGCTCTCGCATGGACGAAGTAATCTATGAAGAATTCAAAGGAACAGGGAACTTAGAGCTTCACCTAGATCGACATCTAGCAGAACGCCGAATTTTCCCAGCAATTGATATCCGCAGATCAGGTACACGAAAAGAAGAATTACTCATTCCAAAAGACCAACTGGACAAACTATGGGCAATTCGCAAAACATTCTCAGACTCACCAGACTTTGCAGAACGGTTCCTAAAAAAACTACGCAACACCAAATCAAACGAAGAATTCTTTGAAACACTAAACACAGATATGAAAGCAGCACGTAATGGTAAAGGGCTAATATAGAAAAAAGGCAGTAAAGTTGAAAAAAACTCTGTTTTATAAATACTTAGTGCAATTTTTTTATATACTTAGCTTTATAAAATCAACAGTAACTGAATTGATTTCTTGATTGTTTTTGAAGTTTTGTATTCTCAGGAAACTTAGCATTACTAAAATAGTTTTGCAGTGCACTAAATAGAAAAATATAACTCGAAATTTTATAGTTGCACGATTTGAAAATTCTTGTTATACTACCGTTATTGCATTTCATACGTGTTGCATATGCGACAAACTAATCTGGGTCGTGTAAGGCAGCAGTTCTATAATACTCTGTTCCGGATGGTTCAGGGCGAGAGGAGATACCAAACATGAAACCAGGAATTCACCCAGAATATAAAGAAGCTACAGTAACTTGCTCTTGTGGTAATTCTTTCAAAACAGGTTCAGTAAAAGAAGACATCACTGTAGAATTCTGCAGCGAATGCCACCCATTCTATACTGGCCGTCAAAAATTCGCGTCTGCTGATGGACGTGTGGATCGTTTCAACAAAAAATACGGTCTTAAATAATTTCTTTATGAAACCTAAATACCTGCCTAGCATTTTATTGCAAGGCAGGTATTTTTCTTGCGGTTAAACTCATTTTCGTGTAGTATAAATCTCGTTGTTTAAATAAAAAACCATTTCATATACCATATATTTTAATGAAAATAAAGAGCAGTAATAGTGTTCATTTTTTAGTATGATGATTGATATACGTTTTGAAAGGAGTCTAGTCCATGTACGTTATGACTCAAAATGGCTGGATTGAAGTAATCTGCGGCAGTATGTTTTCAGGAAAATCTGAAGAACTGATACGCCGTGTACGTAGAGCACAATTTGCAAAACAAAAAATTGCCGTATTTAAACCTAAAATTGATAATCGATATAGTGAAGAATCAGTTGTTAGCCATAACGGCACTAGCGTAATAGCCCACCCAATTGAAAAATCCGCAGAGATGTGGAGTTATCTTACAGATGATTTTGATGTTATTGCCATCGATGAAGCACAATTCTTTGGAATGGACATTATTGAAACAGTTCAAGAACTAGCAAATCACGGATATCGTGTAATTCTAGCCGGTCTTGACCAAGATTTCAAAGGTGTTCCATTCGGCCCAATGCCAAATTTAATGGCGATTGCTGAACAAGTTACAAAACTCCAAGCAGTTTGTAGCGTTTGCGGCTCACCAGCAAGTAGAACACAAAGACTAATTAATGGACAACCTGCAAAAGTAGATGATCCCGTGATTCTAGTGGGTGCTGCAGAAGCGTACGAACCTCGTTGCCGCCACCATCATTTAGTACCAACAGGACAAACCAATATGGTTAAATAAAGTGAAACTTCAATCAGTGGGGGGGTCCATCCCCCACTGATTGTTAGTTGAACCAATCGGGCGTTTACGGGCAGTTATCTTCAACCGTTGCTTCTTCGAATTTTTTAAAGCCTTGAGGTGGAAGATTTACTGCCCGTTAATGCGGGATAAATTCAAAAAAGGAGGAGTGGCAAACATGCTATTCCTCTTTTATATTGAAGCTTAACGAATCAATGGATGATAATTAAGACTCAAAATATCAAGAAAAACATAAAATTACAGTCCTCATCTTTCTAAAACAGTAGCGATAACGGCTATTTTTCATTATACTAATGTAGGAGCATTTGCACTAAAAATGCATATGCAGATCGAATAAACATAAACTTGAATCGATTTTCTAATTCGAATTTCCACTCTGCACAAAGTGAGATGCACGAAAAACTAAAAAGGAAGCATACTATAAATAATATTTAGTCTTCCTAACATTGTTGAAGTTATTATTTCAAACTAAATTGAAGCGTTTAAATTGGTGGAGATTCACTTCAAATAACAACTGATTAGTAATATCAAATTAGTACCATCAAAATATAAATTGAATAAAGAAAGGTACAGGTGAATTTAATGTTTGATCGCCTACAAGCAGTAGAAGATCGTTATGAAAAGCTAAACGAACTTCTAAGTGACCCAGATGTCGTATCTGACTCAAAAAAATTAGCAAAGTATTCAAAAGAACAATCCGATATACATGAAACTGTGGATGTTTATCGCGAATATAAAACTGCAAAAGAACAACTAGCAGATGCAAAAGAAATGTTAGAAGAAAAACTAGATGCAGAAATGAAAGAAATGGTGAAGGAAGAAGTAAATGATTTAGAAAAACAAATCGTAAACTTCGAAGAACGCCTTCGCGTATTATTAATTCCAAAAGACCCGAACGACAACAAAAACGTAATCATGGAAATCCGTGGTGCAGCTGGTGGGGATGAAGCGGCGCTATTCGCAAATACACTATTCCGTATGTATAGCAAATACGCTGAAACACAAGGTTGGAAGATTGAAATCATGAACGCAAACCCAACAGAACTTGGTGGCTATAAAGAAATCGTCTTTATGATTAACGGTCAAGGTGCGTATTCTAAATTCAAATTTGAAAGTGGTGCACACCGTGTACAACGTGTACCAGAAACAGAATCACAAGGCCGTGTGCATACATCCACTTCAACTGTTGTAGTAATGCCAGAAGCTGAAGAAGTGGAATTAGATCTTCAAGACAAAGATATCCGAGTTGATATTTATCACTCATCAGGTGCTGGTGGTCAGCACGTCAACAAAACAGCATCTGCCGTTCGTATGACACATATTCCAACAGGGATTGCTGTTGCCATGCAAGATGAACGTTCTCAATTGAAAAACCGTGAAAAAGCGATGAAAGTCCTTCGAGCACGTGTGTATGATAAATTACAACAAGATGCACAAAGTGAATATGATGCAGAGCGTAAATCAGCAGTAGGTACAGGGGACCGTTCAGAACGTATTCGTACGTATAACTATCCTCAAAACCGTGTAACAGATCACCGAATTGGCTTAACGATTCAAAAACTCGACCAAATCATTGATGGTAAATTAGATGATATTATTGATGCGTTAATTTTAGAAGAACAAGCCAAAAAATTGGATGCATTAAATGACACAGCACTATAAATATATTTATGAGGCCCTAAATGGGGCTTCTTCTTTTTTACTGGACAATGGCCGAGAAGAAGTAGCTGCAAGAATCCTATTGCAATATGTATTGAAAAAATCGTACACAGAGTTATTAACAAGTATGCGTGATCCAATCTCTAAAGAAGATAGCGAAGCGTTTTGGCAAATGGTTGAATCCCATGCAAAAGGAATGCCAGTGCAATATATTACAGGCACAGAAGAATTTTATGGACGAACATTCACTGTAAATGAATCCGTGCTAATCCCTAGACCTGAAACTGAGGAATTAATCGTAGAAGCAACAAAGCGTATTAAACGTATATTTGGCGTGAGACCTGATATAAAGTTAGCAGACATAGGAACAGGTAGTGGGGCAATTGCCATTACAATGAAAAAAGAAATGCCAAGTTTAAACGTAACAGCAACGGATATTTCGCTAGATGCGTTAAATGTTGCGAAAAAGAATGCTGAATTGCTAAATGCAGATATTCATTTTGCAGAGGGAGATTTAACAACGCCGATTGAAAATCAAAAATGGCAAGTCGTGCTCTCCAATCCTCCATATATTGCATTTGATGAAGCAAAAGAAATGTCAGAAGTTGTGCTTGAACATGAACCGCACACAGCACTTTTTGCAGAAGAAGATGGACTAGCACTTTATAAGAAACTAGCAAAGAATCTACCAAACTTGATGACGAAACCTAGTTTTATAGGAGTAGAAATAGGTTATGCACAAGGACCAGCTGTAGCAGCACTGTTTAAAGAAAGTTTTCCACAGGCTCAAATTGATATTTTACAAGATATCAACGGAAAAAATCGGATGGTTTTTTGTGAATTAGGTGAATAAATAGTAATCTCTTTGTCCATGATAGTTTCATGGAGGGGATACAATATGATAGAAGATTACAACGCTATTAAACAACCTGAAGAATTATCTTATTACTCTATAAAACAACCAAAAAAACAATCACAAGTAAATATACTTTTACAATTTATAACTGCACTATTACTTTTACAACTAGGACTTTTAATTACCCAAGGATATTTAACAAAAGCATATAGTGCAGAATTAGAACTACCTAGATTTCGCATAATTGCAAATAGCAATTCTACAGAAGATCAAAACTATAAACATAAATTAGTAGAAGAGATTAAACCAATTCTCGAAAAAGAAGTTCAACATTCATCCACAATGGTAAACTTATCAACAATTGAAAAAAAGTTAAAAAATAAATTATCCACAAGAATAGCATCTGGGGATATCCAAATAACAACAACGAATGCATTATTTCCACCGAAACGTGATGATTACAAAATATATGCACAAGATAAATACCAAGCAATTATCATCACAATTGGCGCTGGTAGAGGGGACAATTGGTGGTGTGGCTTATTTCCAAAGATTTGTTACCGTGATGAAGAAGCAACAAAAGATGTAAAAGAAAAGAGGAAAAAAGAAGAGAAGCCGAAATTTTTTATAATCGAATGGATTAAGAGCCTTTTTGAAGATTAGTGTTATTAACAGTATCGAATAAATTGTCCACAGTTTTCAGAAAGTTATCAACAATTTGTGCATAACTTTCTGAAAACTCTTTTATATAGGGAGGAAGTAACATGGAAACACAACGTCTCATTGTGGATAACAATGTGGATTCCGAAAAAAGTTATGCACAAGCAGTGGATTTATTAAATGCGGGAGAGCTTGTTGCTTTTCCAACAGAAACTGTTTATGGTCTTGGTGCGGTCGCTACAAATGACTCAGCAGTTAAGAAAATCTATGCAGCAAAAGGAAGACCTTCAGATAATCCACTTATTGTTCACATAGGTACATTTGAAGAACTCGAAAAATATGTAGACGATATCCCAGATAATGCAAGAAAATGTATGGATGCATTTTGGCCAGGTCCTTTAACGATGATCTTCAAAGTAAAACCAAATGTGTTAGCAACAAGTGTGACAGCAGGACTTGATACAGTTGGAATCCGTATGCCTGAGCACCCAGTTGCTCTAAAATTATTAAAAATGCTAGGAAAACCTGTAGCTGCTCCAAGTGCCAATCGGAGCGGGAAACCAAGTCCAACTGAAGGAATTCATGTTGAACAAGACCTAGCAGGTAAAATCCCGTTAATTTTAGATGGTGGCGCAACAGGAGTAGGGGTAGAATCTACAGTCATTGATCTTACGTTAGAAACACCAGTAATTTTACGACCAGGTGCTATTACAAAAGAAATGTTCGAAAAAGTAATAGGTCCTGTAAAACAACCTACTCACATCGAACAAAAAGCAGGTGCTCCCCGTGCCCCAGGTATGAAATATACACATTACGCACCAAACGCACCAGTGTATTTAATAGAAAGAGACCAACAACAAATTTCACAAGCAATAGAAGCAGTGCATCAACAAGGTCAAAAAGTGGCTTTACTTGCTCCACAAAGTTTCGAACATCTAACAACACCAGACTGGTTCTTTACATTGGGCGAAAGCAAAGAAGAAATGGCTGCCAATCTATTTCACGCATTACGCGCATGTGATTTAACAGATGCAGACATCGTATTAGCAACAGTAACATCAACAGATGGCGTCGGCTCAGCAATCATGAACCGCCTAGAAAAATCAGCAGGTGGCAAATGGTATGCAAGAGATTATCAAAAGTAAATGATCTGGTGTCATCGTAAAAGAAGATATTATTTAAATTGATGATCAGTATATGCAATAATAAATTTGAATAAAAATAAAAGAATCTGCTCTTCTATTAAAAAAGAATAGCAGATTTTTTGACGTTAATTGTAGTGAACACAGGAACTTCTGTAGCAAGAAGGAAGCTGCTGATTCTTTTCTTAGACTGGTAATTTTCGATGTGGATTAGTACTCAAATAGTGTTGACGTGGAATTAGTGAAGACTTCTGTGAAAATGCAAGTAAGGTAAGATCCCATAGTAGACAATGCGAAGTCACTGAAAAAATAATGGAAGAATATTCAAATGAAATTTTGACTGAAAATTTTCGGTGTAGATTTGTACTACAAATAATCTTTCAATGCTCTCATAAGAAACAGAATGGAATTTCGTTTTGCATAAATCTCTTAATACTTACGTGTCATTAATTCACGTCTTAATAAAATTTATAAATCTTCATTAAATTATGTATCATCTTTAGCTACAAAAATAAACCGCATATCTGATAAGCCTCTTTTCATAGGATATAGTGATTCCTAATAGAACGGAGGAACAAGAATGACAGAAATTCTTGCGGCTATTTTCACAGCTATTGATGTATTGACGATTTATTTACTATTACCGAATATTAAATATCGCTTTTGGCTTTCAGTCTGGACAGGTGCTCTACATATGCTATTTCCCTTCATCGGATTTCATTTTGGTGAATGGTTAGCTTCATATATATCGAACCTCACTCAGAATATTTCAGGTATATTATTAAGTATGATTGGTGTACAACTATTATTAGCCGCAAAAGACCAAAAAACTGCACAAATTCCAGTCATATTATTAGCGATTACAACAAGCCTAGATACCTTTTCAGTCAGCGTTTCTTTTGGTATGCTTCAATTAAAAGAAACATTGTTAATTTGTAGCATGGGGGTATTCGCTTTTCTTTTTTCATACACAGCATTACTTTTAAATAAAAAAGTTTCAAACAAAATAGGAGTATACTTACAAATCGTTGCGGGAATTGCATTACTTTTGATGGGGATTTTTTCATTTAAATTATAAAAGATAGTACATTTAGACTGTAATTTACTATATAATGAAGGGTAAGGTGGCATGATGAATATTTATTTTGTATGTACAGGGAATACGTGTAGAAGTCCAATGGCAGCAGCAATTTTAAAATCTAAAAAAATACCTTCCGTTGAAGTGAAATCTGCGGGGATTTTTGCTATGTCTGGCAGTCCAATGTCGCAAAACTCCCAATTGATTTTACAAGAACAACATATTAACTATGATCATTTATCAAAACCAGTTAGTCTAGAAGAATTAAAGTGGGCTAATTTAATTTTGACGATGACTAGTGGCCATAAAGAAGCACTTTTGCAAGTATATCCTCAAGTAGCAGACAAGACATTTACATTGAAGGAATACGTCTTTGGAAAGGGTGACCTAGATGTACTCGATCCATTCGGTGGAGATCTTTCCATGTATCGTGTAACCTTTACAGAACTTAATCAATTGATGGACGAACTGGAAAAGAAACTATTGGAGGAATAACCATGGCAAAAAAAAGTGTGCAGCATTCTTTTGGATTAAAAAAGAAACTTATTCTATTTGTATCAGTATTAGCTGTCATTACATATAGCGTTAGTTTCTTCTTTATCGACTATTTGCAACCAAAATTTTTCCCTAGTGTCAGTAAAAACTTGTTTGGAATCATTACATATACTTTAGGTATTGTGTGGTCAGGTATTTTAGCGGGAATCTTTAGCTCACTAATGATCAAACCTTTGCAAAAACTTGAGCATGTTGCAATTGAAGCAGCTGAAGGTAAAATTCACAATGACATAGAAATGCCAAAGAGCTCAGATGAAATTCGAGCACTTTCTGAAGCATTTCAAACAATGCTTGTCAGCTTACGCCAAATGGTTTCAAGTATCAATCAAAATTTCCAATCTACAAATAAAACGGTCCTAAACTTATCAGAAGAAGCAGGACAAGCATCAAAACAAACAGAATCAATCGCTGAAACAATAACCAATATTTCTGAAGGCGCACAAAGTTCCGCAATCGCAATCCAAGAAACAGCAGAAGCATTAGAAGATGTTCGTTTGTTAGCTGAAGAAGTCAACCAACGCGCAATTACATCATCCAATCATTCAGCACAAATGATGAGTGAACTAAAACACACAACAGATGCCATTAACAAACTCGTTGGAGGAATTGAAAAAATTGCATCCGGAAATAAATTAGCCCTTCAAGACATACATCAACTTGAAAAAAATGCTTTAAAAGTTGAACAAATTATTCAACTCGTTGGGGATATTGCGGAGCAAACAAACTTACTTGCACTAAACGCATCCATTGAAGCAGCAAGAGCAGGGGAGCACGGCAAAGGTTTCGCAGTAGTGGCAGAAGAAGTTCGAAAACTTGCTGACGAAAGCGCAGGAGCTGTAAAAGGAATCACGCAACTTATCCAAACAATCCAACTCGACGTTCAAACGGTTGTTGGAAAAATGACAGAACAAGTAGACATCGCACAAAGTGAAGTAGCTCGAATTTCAGAAACAACCACAGCAGTCGATGGTATGGCTGAAATGGTCAGCGAAATGGCTAGCTCCATCGTAGAAATCTCAGAATTCGTAGGGAAACAATTACATAACATTGAAAGAACAGCACATCAATCCCAAGAAGTAGCAGCCATAGCTGAACAAACTTCTGCAGGTGCCTTAGAAGTCCAAAGTGCAACCGACGAACAAGTTCGATCAATCGAACAAATCGACCAACTATCACACGTGCTAAAAAAACAATCTGAAGAACTCTATCAAAAGATTCAACAATTCGAACGATAAACAATTAAAAGCAGGTAAAGGGAAAAATCATTTTCTCTTTACTTGCTTTTTTAATGGCAATAATCTACCTAAGCTATTCTCTTTTGGAGTAACACTACTATAAAAACATTAATATTAGCAATAGATTATAGTGAAAAGTAAAAAAATCTCATCTATACTAATATAAATATCCTTACAACTCTCCGCACCGGCAACAATCATATCTCAAAAGGTAACAATCGCCTCCAAAAGAGCAACAACGCAACAAAAAAAGGCAACAAACTCCACCGAAAAAGCAACAACTCTCCGTACCAGCAACAATCCTCTTAAGAATACACACCCATCCACAAATTTCGACAAAACACGAACTAACAATAGAAAAAATCAACAATACATTCACTTTTAAAACCAAATTAAAAACATTTAAATAAAAAAATGAAAGAATATTCGTATTATTTGAAACATACTATCGCATTTAAGTGAAATATATGTCATTATACAAATAGAAGTGGTAAACTGGTGATGAATAATAATTGAAAAGAGGGAACCCATTGAAAATTGCAATCTCATCAGATCATGGTGGTAACAACTTACGAAAAGAGATCATAGCGCTACTTGAAGAACTAGGTATTAGTTATGAAGACTTCGGTCCAAAATCATCTGATTCAGTAGATTACCCAGACTATGCGCTACCAGTTGCAAATGGAGTGGCAAATGGAGAATTTGACCGCGGCATTTTAATTTGTGGTACAGGTATTGGTATGTCAATTACTGCGAACAAAGTAAAAGGCATCCGCTGTGCATTAGTACATGACGTATTCAGTGCAAAAGCAACGCGCTGTCACAATGACTCAAATGTGTTAGCAATGGGGGAAAGAGTCATTGGTCCTGGTCTTGCGCGTGAAATCGTTCAAACTTGGTTATCAACTGATTTTGAAGGTGGACGTCATGAACGTCGAATTGACAAAATCAAAGCATTAGAAGAACAAGAATAATATCAGATTCGAGGTCTTATACGTTGAACTTACAACAAATTGAAGAACAACTACAAACGTTGCTATCAGAATTTGAACAACAAGTGACTTTCCGTAATGGCCAAATATTTGTAGTCGGTTGTTCCACTTCAGAAGTTAAAGGTCAAAAAATCGGCACTGCAGGTGGTTTGGAAATTGCAGAAGCATTATTTAAGCCATTAAAAGCATTTGCAGATAAACATGGATTATATTTAGCGTTTCAAGGTTGCGAACATTTAAATCGCGCTTTAACAATAGAAAGAGCTACAGCAGAACAATATCGACTAGAGCCTGTTTCAGTCATTCCAGTTCGCACTGCTGGTGGCTCGATGTCTACGTATGCGTATAGCCAATTTGAAGATCCAGTAGTGGTTGAAGAAATTGCTGCGCATGCAGGTATTGACATTGGTCAAACATTAATTGGTATGCATTTGAAGAAAGTGGCAGTTCCTGTTCGTACTTCTATCTCAAAAATTGGAGATGCAGTCGTAACAGTTGCAAAAACTCGTCCTAAGTTGATTGGTGGCGAGAGAGCTATATACAACGATAAGTAAATAGGGGGACTAGGTCTAATGGAAAATCTTGCAGCACAAGAAAAATCAGTTATTGCATCACAAGACAAAGCAGTATATGAAGCAATTGAAAAAGAATTTGCTCGTCAACAATCCAATATTGAACTAATCGCATCTGAAAATATTGTTTCTAAAGCAGTACTAGAAGCACAAGGCTCAGTATTAACGAACAAATATGCTGAAGGCTATCCTGGTAAACGTTACTATGGTGGTTGTGAATTTGTAGACGTAGTGGAAAACATTGCACGTGACCGTTTAAAAGAAATTTTCGGCGCTGAATATGCAAACGTTCAACCACACTCTGGTGCACAAGCAAATATGGCTGTGTATTTCACAATTCTTAAACCAGGTGACACTGTGTTAGGTATGAACTTATCTCATGGTGGTCACTTAACACATGGTAGCCCTGTAAACTTCTCAGGTATACAATACAACTTCGTAGAATACGGTGTAACAGAAGATACAAACTTAATCGATTATGATGATGTTCGTCAAAAAGCTCTTGAACATAAACCAAAACTAATCGTAGCTGGCGCATCTGCATATCCACGTAAAATTGATTTTGCTAAATTCCGCGAAATCGCTGATGAAGTAGGAGCTTATTTCATGGTAGATATGGCTCATATTGCTGGTCTTGTAGCTGCAGGAGAACATCCAAACCCTGTACCATACGCTGACTTTGTAACATCAACTACTCACAAAACATTACGTGGCCCACGTGGTGGTTTAATTCTTTGTAAAGAAGAATGGGGTAAGAAAATTGACAAATCCATCTTCCCTGGTATTCAAGGTGGTCCATTAATGCACGTAATCGCTGGTAAAGCAGTTGCATTCGGTGAAGCACTACAACCAGAATTCAAAGAATATATTGGTCAAGTAGTCAAAAACGCAAAAGTATTCGGCGAAGCATTACAAGCTGAAGGAATCAAACTAGTATCAGGTGGAACAGACAACCACTTATTACTATTAGATGTACGTTCTCTTGGCTTAACAGGTAAAGTTGCAGAAAAATTACTAGATGATGTGCACATTACTGCAAACAAAAACACAATTCCATTTGATCCAGAAAGTCCATTTGTTACTTCAGGTGTTCGTGTAGGTACACCAGCTGTAACATCTCGTGGTTTCAAAGAAGATGACATGAAAGAAGTTGCTTCTATTATTGCATCTGTATTAAAAAATCCAGAAGACGAAGCAGTAAAACAAGAAGCAATCAAACGTGTTAAAGTCTTAACTGATAACCACCCAATCTATTCAAAATAATAAAAGCCTTACCCTAAAGCTGCTTTTGCCAATGCAAAAGCAGTTTTTTTATGGATAGACAAATATAAATAAAGAATACAAAAAATGCGAAACCTAAATGAAATACTAGCGTTATATTAAATGTGAGAGAAAGTCTATAAACTAGTACAATATTGCATAAAGTATGAAAAACGTATAGTAAATAAGAAAATAAGCTTGAACATTAGCAATCCGCAGTTTACTAAAAATAATAAATATGCTTTTAATTTGAAGCCGACACGATTAAAACAAAAACAAACCCCACCGCAGATTAAATACATTCTTTAAAATAAAAAACTATCAAGAGAATCAATTTCATAATTCAAAGATTTGATTAAAAACACGAACGTTAAATGGATCATTGTTATATGCCTTTAATATTAGAATATTGTTTAGAGGTGGAAGATAACGATTCCTTCGCAAGTTAGAATGAAAGAATATGTTTAATAAATTTTCGCTTGGAATTTTTGATGTAGATTAGTACTTCAAACCAAAACAAAATTTGTATTAAATTAGTTTTTCAGTGCCCAAAGCTAAGCTTAAGAGGAGGCTTACCCGAACCTGAATAGTTTTTTGAATTTTCTAATCTTTGTAAGTATTAGGAAAATCAAATGAACAATAAAAAAATTTCATCCCATTACATAACATGATTTCTTTTCTGTTATAATAATCAAGATAAACATAAAGTAGGGAGAGAAAACTTTGGGTAAAGTATACGTATTCGATCATCCATTAATCCAACATAAACTAACATATATTCGAGATAAAAACACAGGAACAAAAGAATTCCGTGAACTCGTAGACGAAGTAGCGACACTAATGGCATTTGAAATCACTCGTGATATGCCAACAGAAGAAATTGAAATTGAAACACCAGTTACAGCTACAAAAACAAAAGTATTAACGGGTAAGAAAATTGCGATTGTACCAATTCTTCGTGCAGGTTTAGGTATGGTAGACGGTGTCTTAAAATTAATCCCTGCTGCAAAAGTAGCTCATATTGGTCTATATCGTGACCCTGAAACTTTAAAACCAGTTGAATATTATGCAAAATTTCCAGCAGATTTAGAAGAACGCGACTTTATCATTGTTGACCCAATGTTAGCAACAGGTGGCTCTGCTATTGAAGCGATTAACTCACTTAAAAAACGCGGTGCAAAAAACATTAAATTCATGTGCTTAATTGCCGCTCCAGAAGGTGTCAAAGCAATCCAACAAGTGCATCCTGATATTGATATTTTCATTGCCGCTTTAGATGAAAAGCTAAATGACCATGGTTATATTGTTCCGGGCCTTGGTGATGCCGGTGACCGTTTATTTGGTACAAAATAAATACGTTTAGGTGGTGCAAGGAAATTGTCTAAAAAGTGGAAAGTAATGACTGTGTTCGGAACTCGTCCAGAAGCGATTAAAATGGCTCCTTTAGTATTAGAGCTAAAAAAGCATCCCGAGGAAATTGAAACAATTGTTACTGTAACTGCTCAGCACAGGCAAATGTTAGATCAAGTTCTTGATACATTTCAAATTAAACCAGATTTTGATTTGAACATTATGAAGAATCGTCAAACGCTAATTGATGTCACGACAAGAGGTCTTGAAGGTTTGGATGCGATTATGAAAGAAGCTAAACCGGATATCGTTCTTGTTCATGGTGATACGACTACAACATTTGTCGCAAGTTTAGCTGCGTTTTACAACCAAATTGCCATTGGACATGTAGAAGCGGGATTACGAACTGGCAATAAGTATTCACCTTACCCAGAAGAAATGAATCGCCAACTTACAGGAATTATGGCGGACATACATTTTGCACCAACTGAACAAGCAAAACAGAACCTACTACGTGAAAATAAGCTAGAAAAAAATATCGTCGTAACTGGTAATACAGCTATTGATGCATTGAAAACAACTGTGAGAGATCAATATGAACACCCGGTTTTGAAAAAAATGGGGCAAGATAAAATGATATTACTTACAGCGCATCGTCGTGAGAACTTAGGTGAACCAATGCGTCATATGTTTAAAGCGATTAAACGTTTATTAGTAGAGTTTGACGATATTCAAGTAGTCTATCCAGTACACTTAAATCCAGTAGTTCGTGAAATTGCGGCTGAAATTCTTGCGGGTGAGCCAAAAGTACATTTAATCGAACCGCTAGAAGTGTTTGATTTTCACAACTTTGCTTCAAGATCTTATATGATTTTGACAGATTCAGGTGGTGTACAGGAAGAGGCGCCTTCGCTTGGAAAACCAGTGCTTGTTTTGCGAGATACAACGGAAAGACCAGAAGGCATTGAAGCGGGTACCTTGAAGTTAGCAGGTACGAATGAGGATACAATTTATAAGTTAGCAAAAGAATTGTTAATAGATCAGAACACATACAATAAAATGGCTCAAGCGTCTAATCCTTATGGTGATGGCCACGCATCTGAAAGAATAGTAGAATCACTTCTATCATTTCTTTCGACAAATTAATATTGAAAACCTACCTTACAATTTCTAAAGATAGATTTTGTAAGGTTTTTTTATATATTTCAATATAAAATCTGATAATAGTGAAATTTTTGTTCAAAATTTGTCTACAATTTGACAAATACGATAGGATGTGAAGTTTTTCCCTCTAACCAATTGACATGAAATATTCACTATTGTATGCTTACAAAGGGTAAGAATGATAAGGGTTTCGAGCACAAAATTATAATGGAAACTCTTTAGATACCAAGTTTCTACTAATTTTGCAGTAAATATCATTTGCTGTAAAATTTTAGCGGTTTTTGTACGTCTATTTGATGTCCTTATGAAAGCGGTGGGTTATCATTAAGGCTTATCTCTCACAATTTGAATCCGCTTCAACTTTGGATTGAGTTAAACGGTTTCACCCCGCGTGTAGTTTTTAACTACTTATCCGACATCCATTCGGTGGTCAGCTATTACTTCCATCATTCGAAAATAAGATTCAGGAGATTAAAGACCAATGCTAGAATTGCATCAAATTTTTGCAAAGCAGAAGAAAATACTCTTTTTTTTGCTCGCATTTTTTGCGTTAGGCTGGGGATTTACTTCGTATAAAACGGTATTTGCTGGTCTCGCAGTAGGTGTGCTTTTTGGTCATTATAACTTTTGGATTCTCGTCCGAAGAATGGAACGTTTTGACCATGCATTAAGTGAAGGTAAAAGGGCTCCATCTATTGGGTCGGGTTTACGCTTTGCATCCGGTATTGCTGCTGTCGCAGTAGCAATTACATGGCCAAAGTATTTTCACTTAGTGAGTGTGGTCATTGGGCTAATGATTCCGTACGTTCTGCTTTTAGTAGACAGGATCGTATTTCATGTGAAAAACCAATAAGCACATTTGAAAGTGAGGTGAATGCAAAGTGCAACATGAAAATCCGCATTTTGAGTTTTTAGGATTAGATTTTAACCCAGCTAATATCCTGATGTTACTGGTTACAGCTGTAATTGTTTTCTTAATTGCTTTCATTTCTACGAGAAATCTGAAGTTAAAACCAACAGGCATGCAAAACTTTATGGAGTGGGTAATGGACTTCGTAAAGAACATCATCAACAACAACATGGACTGGAAAACAGGTGGTAGATTCCATGTTTTAGGGATTACACTGATTATGTTCATCTTCGTTGCGAACATGCTAGGTCTTCCTTTCTCAGTTCAAGTAAATGGACAACTATGGTGGAAGTCACCAACAGCTGATCCAACAATTACAATGACTCTTTCCGTAATGATCTTAGTATTTTCTAACTACTACGGTGTCAAACTACGTGGTGCAAAACATTATTTCAGTACATTTACTTCTCCAATGGCGTTCTTATTCCCATTGAAGATTATCGAAGAGTTTGCAAATACATTGACACTTGGTCTACGACTTTACGGTAACATTTTCGCAGGTGAAATTCTTTTAGGTTTACTTGCAACATTAGGTACAAGTTGGCATGGCATGGGCTTTTTAGCAGCAGCAATACCAACATTAGTTTGGCAAGGATTCTCCGTATTTATCGGCTCAATCCAAGCATTTATTTTCGTTATGTTAACAATGGTTTACATGTCTCACAAAGTGAGCGAAGACCATTAAGTATAAATTTGTTTAGCATTCGCTAAACAGCTGACAACCATAAAAAAAAACAACATTTCCAAGGAGGAAAATTTACAATGGGTTTATTAGCAGCAGCAATCGCAGTTGGTTTAGGTGCACTTGGTGCAGGTATTGGTAACGGTTTAATCGTTTCAAGAACAGTAGAAGGTATCGCTCGTCAACCAGAAGCTCGTGGCGTTCTTCAAACAACTATGTTCATCGGGGTAGCATTAGTCGAAGCCCTTCCAATCATCGCGGTAGTTATCGCGTTCATCGTAATGAACAAATAATCGTCTTTAATTGTTTTATGAAAATGGCGAAGAAAATTTCATTTAATGAATCCTTCGCCATTCCTTTATGCCTATAAAATTGGCGTAGTTCCTTTAGAATTTATATCTTACTAAGAATCAATCATAAATGATTTGAACTCTAAGCTCTTGAAGGGAGTGAAACAATCGTGTTTTTAGACTATCTATCACTAGGTGAGGCAGCTCACGTTGGAGTTAACTGGGGAGATATCCTTGTAACTTTAATCGTTTTCATCGTCCTTATGTTACTTTTGAAAAAGTTCGCATGGGGTCCATTGATGGGAGTTATGCAACAACGTGAAGAACAAGTTGCTAGTGACTTAGACGCAGCTGAAATAAGCCGTCAAGAAACAAAACAATTATTAGAAGAACAACGTAGCCTTCTTAAAGAAGCTCGTGTAGAAGCGCAAGCGATTGTTGAAAACGCTAAGAAACAAGCTGATCTTCAAAAAGAAGAAATTGTTTCTGCAGCTCGTAACGAAGCTGTACGTTTACAAGAATCTGCAAAACGTGATATCGAGACTGAAAAAGATAAAGCAATCGCCGCTGTTCGCCAAGAAGTGGTTTCACTTTCTGTGCTTGCAGCATCTAAAGTACTTAACAAAGAAGTCTCAGAAGAGGATAATCGTTCTCTAATCGAAGAAACGATTGCGAAGGCAGGGGAAAATCGATGAGTCAATCGACTGCAGCGAATCGCTATGCTAAAGCATTATTCCAATTAGCACAAGAACAAAATGTTCTTACAGAAGTAACTGAAGATTTACGTGAAGTAAAAATCGCTTTTAAGGAAAATAGTGAATTGTTCCAATTACTTGATTCTCCTAAAATCGAAGATGACAAAAAGAAAGCAATCCTTTCTGAAATATTCGCTTCCGTACAACCAATCATTTTGAATACTGTAAAACTTTTAGTTGATAAAAAACGTATTCACGAAGTAGTAAGTGTAATTGATGCATTTGTAAGCCTTGCTAACAATGCTCAAGGTGTTGCAGATGCAGTTGTATTCTCAACACGTGCACTTGACGAAGAAGAAAAAAATCGCATTTCTACTGCATTTGCTCAAAAAGTAGGGAAAACTGCGCTTCATATTACAAACGAAATCGATCATACACTACTTGGTGGAATTCGAGTTCAAATCGGAAACCAAATTTACGATAACTCTGTCGCAACGAAACTTGCTGGCTTAAAACGTGAATTAATCGGTTAATCCAATAATTATTTGAGAGGTGAAAAACGTGGGCATCAAAGCTGAAGAAATCAGTGGACTTATTAAAAAACAGATGGAAAATTACCAATCTGAAATGCAAGTTAGCGAAGTAGGTACAATCATCACTGTTGGTGACGGTATCGCTCGTGCTCACGGCCTAGACAACGTAATGGCTGGAGAATTATTAGAATTCTCTACTGGTGTACTTGGTATGGCACAAAACCTAGAAGAAAATAACGTTGGTATCGTTATCCTAGGCTCAGCTAAAGGCATCAAAGAAGGCGATGAAGTTCGTCGTACAGGTCGTATTATGGAAGTACCAGTTGGTGAAGAACTAATTGGTCGTGTAGTAAACCCACTAGGTTTACCAATTGATGGACAAGGTCCTATCAATACTACAAAAACTCGTCCTATCGAAAGCCCTGCTTTCGGTGTAATGGCTCGTAAATCAGTTGACGAACCACTACAAACAGGTATTAAAGCAATCGATGCTTTAGTTCCAATCGGTCGTGGTCAACGTGAATTAATCATTGGTGACCGTCAAACAGGTAAAACATCTGTTGCTGTCGACACAATTTTAAACCAAGCTGACCAAAACGTAACATGTATTTATGTTGCAATCGGTCAAAAAGAATCAACTGTAAGTGCTTTAGTTGAAACTTTACGTCAACACGGTGCATTAGATTACACAATCGTAATTTCAGCATCTGCTGCTTCTCCAGCTCCATTATTATACCTAGCTCCTTATGCTGGTGTATCAATGGGTGAAGAATTAATGCTTCAAGGTAAAGACGTATTAATCGTATATGATGATCTTTCTAAACAAGCAGCTGCTTATCGTGAACTTTCATTATTATTACGTCGTCCTCCAGGTCGTGAAGCTTACCCTGGTGATGTATTCTACCTACACAGTCGTTTATTAGAACGTGCTGCTAAATTGAACGAATCTTACGGCGGTGGTTCTATCACAGCTCTTCCATTCGTTGAAACTCAAGCAGGGGACATCGGTGCTTACATTCCAACAAACGTAATCTCAATTACAGATGGACAAATCTTCTTACAATCTGATTTATTCAACTCAGGTGTTCGTCCAGCAATCAACGCAGGTCTTTCTGTATCTCGTGTTGGTGGTTCAGCACAAATTAAAGCAATGAAAAAAGTTGCCGGTACACTTCGTTTAGACTTAGCTGCTTTCCGTGAACTTGAATCATTCGCTGCATTCGGTTCTGACCTTGATGCTGCTACTATGGCGAAACTTGAACGTGGTAAACGTACTGTAGAAGTACTAAAACAAGATCTTAACAAACCAATTAAAGTTGAAAAACAAGTTGTAATTCTATATGCATTGACTAAAGGTTTCTTAGATGATATCCCAGTTCAAGACATCGTTCGTTTCGAACTAGAATTATATGCTTGGTTAGATGTTAACGACGACAATGGCGCCGGCGTTTTAAATCAAATTCGCACTACTAAAGGCCTTCCTTCTGATGAAGATATGGCTTCAACAATCAATGCATTCAAAAAAACTTTCGCTCCATCAGCTGAGTAAGATTGCATAGTTCTGAGTGAATTTAAAAATAAAACGGTAAGGTGGTGAAATACCAGTGGCATCATTACGCGAAGTCAAACAACGTATAAAATCTACAACTAATACAAGTAAAATTACGAACGCGATGCAGCTTGTGTCATCTTCAAAAATGTCACGTGCTGAAGCAAACGCAAAAAAATACGTTCCTTATATGAATAAAATTCAAGACGTTGTTGCAGCAATTGCAGCAGGTACTCCTGATGGTTCACATCCTATGTTAATCACTCGTCCTGTAAAAAAATCTGCTTACTTAGTAATTGCATCTGATCGTGGTTTAGCAGGTGCATACAACTCTAATGTTATTCGTAAAGCTCTTGATGGAATGCATAGCCGCAACCAATCAAAAGATGACGTTGTTATTTTTGCAGTTGGTCGTTTTGTAAGTAATTTCTTTAAAAAACAAGGCTTTAACGTAGTTGATGAAGAAATTGGTCTACCTGACCAACCTTCATTTGCAGATATTAAACAAATTGCTCGTAAAGCTGTTGGTATGTTCACAGACGGTACTTATGATGAACTTTATATGTACTATAGTCACTTTATCAGTGCAATTTCTAACGAACCTACGGAGAAAAAAGTATTACCAATTAGTGATATTACTCCGACAAGCGCAACTACAGCTTCTTATGAATTTGAGCCATCAGGCGAAGCAATCTTAGAAGTATTGTTACCACAATATGCAGAAAGCTTGATCTATGGTGCGTTACTAGACGGTAAAGCGAGTGAACATGCTTCACGTATGACAGCAATGAAGAGCGCTACAGATAACGCTCGTGACTTAATTAATGATTTAACAATTCTGTATAACCGTGCACGTCAAGCGGCTATTACACAGGAAATTACTGAAATTGTTGGTGGAGCTGCGGCCTTAGAATAGGCCACTCCCTAACTTTTGTAATTAGTTCGATAGGAGGGAATACAAGTATGAACACAGGACACGTTCTTCAAGTAATGGGTCCAGTTGTCGACGTACAATTCGATAACAACTCACTACCAGATATTAACAACGCGCTAACTGTAGAAATTAAACGTCCTAATGAAGATGTTGTTACTCTTACTTTAGAAGTAGCCCTTCACTTAGGCGATAACGCTGTTCGTACCATCGCAATGTCATCTACAGATGGCTTACAACGTGGCGCAGTAGTAACTGATAAAGGTGCTGCAATTTCAGTACCAGTTGGTGAAGTAACTCTAGGCCGTGTATTCAACGTATTAGGTGATACAATCGACCTTAATGATCCAATCCCAGCAGAAGCTCGCCGTGATCCAATTCACCGCGAAGCACCAAAATTCGATGAACTTTCAACAAAAGTTGAAGTACTTGAAACAGGGATTAAAGTAGTAGACTTATTAGCACCATATATTAAAGGTGGTAAAGTCGGACTATTCGGTGGTGCCGGTGTTGGTAAAACCGTATTAATCCAAGAATTAATTAATAACATCGCTCAAGGACATGGTGGTATTTCCGTATTCACTGGTGTTGGTGAACGTACTCGTGAAGGTAATGACCTATTCTACGAAATGAGCGATTCAGGCGTTATTGCCAAAACAGCAATGGTATTCGGACAAATGAATGAGCCACCAGGTGCTCGTATGCGTGTAGCATTATCTGGGCTTACAATGGCTGAATACTTCCGTGATGAAATGGGACAAGACGTACTATTATTCATCGATAACATTTTCCGTTTCACTCAAGCAGGTTCAGAAGTATCTGCCCTACTAGGTCGTATGCCTTCTGCCGTTGGTTACCAACCAACTCTTGCTACTGAAATGGGTCGTTTACAAGAACGTATCACTTCTACAAACAAAGGTTCTGTAACTTCTATCCAAGCGGTTTATGTACCAGCCGATGACTATACTGACCCGGCTCCAGCTACAACATTCGCTCACTTAGACTCTACAACTAACCTTGAACGTAAACTTTCTGAAATGGGTATCTACCCAGCAGTTGACCCACTTGCATCAACTTCACGTGCTTTATCACCAGAAATCGTTGGTAAAGAACACTATGATATTGCTCGTCAAGTTCAATCAACATTACAACGCTACCATGAATTACAAGATATCATTGCTATCTTAGGTATGGATGAATTATCTGATGAAGATAAATTAGTAGTTGCACGTGCTCGTCGCGTTCAATTCTTCTTATCTCAAAACTTCCACGTAGCAGAACAATTTACTGGTCAACCTGGATCTTACGTTCATGTAAAAGATACTGTTCGTGGCTTCAAAGAAATTCTTGAAGGTAAATATGATAAACTTCCAGAAGATGCATTCCGTCTTGTAGGTGGAATCGAAGATGTTGTTGCGAAAGCAAAAGATATGGGCGTAGAACTTTAATACTAGGGACTTGGAGGAAAAAATATGAAGACAACTGTAGTCAACATTGTCACTCCTGACGGCCCAGTATACGATTCAGAAGTAAGCATGGTTATTGTGAAATCTGTAACTGGTGAAATGGGTATTCTGCCTGGACATATTCCAACAGTAGCTCCATTAGCAGTTAGTGCTGTTCGTATTAAAAAAGAAAATAGTACAGATGTTGTTGCAATAAGCGGTGGCTTTGTCGAAATTCGTCCCGATAAAGTTACGATCTTAACTCCTTCTGCTGAAATTGCCGCAGATATCGACATTGCTCGCGCAAAAGAAGCTGTTAAACGTGCTGAATCTAGACTTCAAAGTAAGCAAAATGACATTGATTTCAAACGTGCTGAATTATCATTACAACGTGCGATGAATCGTATCAACGTTAAAGAGGGTAACATCTAAGTAATAGATTAACTTTAAAGCGAGCAGAATCAGTTCTGCTCGCTTTTTTAAAGGTTATGGAGGGGAATTATGAACTCAGTATCATCTTTAATCGGACAAAATGCACTGATTGGGATCGTTTCACATATATTTTTTATCGGTGTCACGTTTTATGCATTACAAGCACTAATGTATGAAAAAATTTTCAAAAAAAATCACGTATTTCAAATTCAACTTTTATTTATTCTAGTAAGTATTGCAATTGGAACAGCAGTGTCAAATTTCTTTTTAACCATTTCAACATGGTCAAGACAATTACCTTTTTTATTTAATTAACAGTATTCTGTATGCAAAAGAAATAATGGCACAAACTTATTATACAAACGTTAGTATATTGTTCAGTATTAAAAGGAATTATACGTTACAATAGAAGTATGCGGTTTTAATTGTTTTTAAAAGTGTTATTACATTATTTCTTTTGCATTTAGAGTAACCCATTACCCAGGAAATATTTTGTTGAAAGTTGTTTTATTTCCGCAAAGTATGGATAATTATCACGACACAGAGAATTGGAAATTTTGTAACACATTTCTAGCATTTTTACGTAATATAGTATTACTATAGTTATTTATTCGTAGAAAGCTAAAATAGTGTAATCGGTTCTTGTCAACAAAGTGGAAAAACGGTAATATGTAAGTTGCTTTGTTACTAATTATTGACATCAAACAAGTTAAAAACGTGAATTTTATGTACTGAAATATAAAAAGAGATTTTATTTAGAATAAGTTCGGAGGGACATATTGTGGAGAAAATTGTTGTAAAAGGCGGCAAGGTTTTACACGGAAATGTAAAAGTAGAAGGAGCAAAAAACGCAGTTCTACCTGTACTTGCAGCATCATTATTAGCGTCTGAAGGAAAAAATACAATAACTAATGTGCCGAACTTGGCGGATGTATATACAATTGATGAGGTGTTAAAAAGTTTAAATGTAAATTTAACTTTTTCTCCTATAGAAAATACCGTCGTAATTGATGCATCTGGGCAACTATCATCAGAAGCTCAGTTTGAATATGTACGTAAAATGCGTGCTTCCATTTTAGTAATGGGACCACTACTTGCTCGTAATGGTTATGCACGAGTAGCAATGCCAGGAGGATGTGCGATTGGCTCACGACCAATCGATCAACATTTAAAAGGCTTCGAGTTAATGGGCGCTAAAATTTCAACAGGACATGGTTATGTAGAAGCATCAACTGAGGGTCGCCTAAAAGGTGCTAAAATATATCTAGACTTTCCAAGTGTTGGTGCTACGGAAAACATTCTTACAGGAGCAGCTCTTGCAGATGGTACAACAATTATCGAAAATGCTGCAAAAGAACCTGAAATCGTGGATTTAGCAAACTTCATTAACGAAATGGGTGGAAAAGTTGTTGGTGCTGGTACTGACACAATCCGCGTTGAAGGTGTTGAGAAATTATATGGCACAACACACTCAATTATTCCCGATCGTATCGAAACGGGTACATTTATGGTGGCAGCTGCAATTACTGGCGGAGATGTCATAATTGAAAATGCTGTACCAGAACATTTGACAGCATTAATCGCGAAAATGCGCGAAATGGGTGTTGAGATTGAAGATGCAGAAGAAGGTTTACGTATTCGTGCAAAACATCCTTTAAAAGCTGTAGATGTGAAAACAATGCCACATCCTGGATTCCCAACGGATATGCAATCACAAATGATGTCACTAATGCTTGTAGCAGAAGGTGCAAGCGTGATCACAGAAACTGTATTTGAAAATCGATTTATGCATGTTGAAGAATTTCGTCGAATGAATGCCAACGCAAAAATCGACGGTCGTTCTGTTATTATTAGATGGACCATGTAAGCTACAAGGTGCAGAAGTTGCTGCAACAGACTTACGAGCAGCAGCCGCTCTAATTCTTGCAGGATTAGTTGCAGAAGGCATTACACGTGTTTCTGATCTTCACCATTTAGATAGAGGATATGTAGATTTCCATAAAAAATTAGCTGCATTAGGCGCAGACATCGAACGCGTCTCTACAGAAGAAATTCACGAAAAAGAATTTCAAACAAACTAACATCAAGATTTAATCATTTTTAGACAAAATCTTGCCCATTACATTCTTAGTATGTAATGGGCGTTTTTATACATAAATTTAGAAATTTTTTTGATTTTAAATTGAATCTATTTCATCATCGTGAAATGAGGCATAGCTTTAGATTCTCTAAGCAGGTAGGCGACTCTTGTGTAAGGATGAGACATAAGTAAAATCTTAAAGCAATGATGGAAGCTGAATATTGTTTTAAATTGTGCACATTGTTAATATAGTTAGTTGTTTAACAATTGTTGAAGTAGATATAGGCTAAGGATTCTGCATTAATTAAGATGAAGTAGTGTAAGAATAGTAAGAAATATTTTAGTGAAATATTTACTGACAACTTTTGAAGGAGATTAGTACCCTAACATAATTGAAGTGGAACCAGCGAAGACTCCTAGCTAGGAAAAGCGAGACAGGTGAGGCCCCGCAGGAAGCAAAGCGAAGGAGGAGACTCACCGCTCGCTTAGCTCGGAAAGCGTAGCTGGTTCCACTTCAAATAAAAACCTGATTAGTATTAAATTTGTTTTCAATACCCTAATAAGGTCAGAGCAAACAACCTGAGCTGAAAAGCGGTTAGTACGAAAATATTGCATACTTAAAACAAGAACATGAGACAAACAACTTGTACAAGCCAATAGAGTACTACATTCATAAATAAAGCCTGTCCTTCATACTCTTCAATATGAAAAAATTACACCTCTATATTCTTATTATGATCGTCGTCCTATTCACATTGCCTACTTTATTTATGAAGAACAAAGAAACTAAAGCAATTCCTGCTTCAGATTCTGCAGCAATCGAACCTCAGCAAACAAGTAACAAAACAAAGAACAATGAGTGCAACATCCAAATCCAAATTCAAGGGGAGGGAGAAAAGTATTCACTTGAAGAGTATATCGTAGGTGTAGTAGCAGCTGAAATGCCTGTCTCCTTCGATATTGAAGCTCTAAAAGCACAAGCCATTGCTTCACGTACATTTGCCTTAAAACGCACAAATTTTGGCGAAAACTCAATAGAGCCAAGTGTCTCAGCACAAGCCTTTGCAAATGAAAATCAGAGGAAACGGGACTGGGGTAAAAACTTTGCACAAAACGAAGCAAAGATCCGCAAAGCTGTACAAGCTACAAAAGGACAAGTACTTGTTTATCAAAATGAGCTAATCACAGCGATGTTCTTTTCAACTAGTAATGGAAAAACAGAAAGTTCAAAAGGCTTTAGTGGACAATCTATCCCATATTTGCAATCTGTCTCCGTTCCATCGTCTGAAAAGTCCTCCCCAAGATACCATACGGACTATAGTTTTACATTAGAGCAGTGGAATGCATTATTTAATCAGCCATGGACAAAGGCAAACATACAAAATATGAATATCTCTCGAAATAATTCAGGTAGAGTTGAAACGATTCAATCGGGAGACTTTAAATGGTCTGGTAGAGAAGTGCGAGAAACACTTCAATTAGCTTCCACAGACTTCACAATTAAGTGGGATGATGGCAACAAAAAAGTCCAGGTGAAAACAACGGGATACGGCCATGGAGTAGGGATGAGCCAATATGGTGCAAATGCACTTGCTGATAAGGGAGCAAGTGTTAAAGAAATCTTGTATCATTTCTATCAACACGTAAAAATAGAAAATCTAAAAAAATCTTCTTCTCTATGTTTAAACTCTCAAGCTATTGACAAGAATAGCAAATGAGGTGATGAAAATGAGAGAGGAAAATAATAAAAAACCTACTCCAGAAAAAGGAAATATGACAAAACAACGCTGGTTCTGGCCAGTAATTTACGCAGGATTTTCAGTCTTATTAGTTGCAGGTGTTTGGGGCTACTCAGCTCTAACAAATTCTCCAAGTGAAACAGGAAGTAACTTAACAGCTACTAACGCTCCTAGCCAAGAAGAGGATCCAAACAGTCCAACTGTTGAAACGAATGCAACTGCAGAATCTATGAAGTACCCATTTAAAGAAGCACTTTTAAAAGATGCCAAAGTTGTACAGGACTATTATGATGTTAATGCAGACGAAAAGGAAAGAGAAGGTGCATTACTTGTATTTAATCAGACTTTCACAACAAGTGATGGTATCGCAATTGCAGTAAATGGCGAAAACTTCGATGTTCTAGCTGCACTAAGCGGAACAGTAGAAGAGGTAAAAGAAGATCCATTCGTAGGAAACAAAGTTACCATTTCACATCCTAACGGTATGACAACAGTATACAGCTCTGTTGGCGAAATTACTGTGAAAAAAGGGGACAAAGTTGACCAAGGTCAAAAAATTGGTAAAGCGATTGATAACCAATGGAACCCTGCAGCAGGAACACATTTGTATTTTGAAGTAATGCAAGAAGGAAAACACATCAATCCAAAAAGTTTACTTGCATTTTAGTTAATTGAAGAATTCTCGTTCTAAGCATTAAGTTTTAGACATAAGGTGAAGAAACGTTCGTACATCATTGTGGAAAGGAAGAGAATGTGCACGAACATATTCGCAACCGCTGTCTAAAGCTTGGGTTTATGCTCAAAGAATCACAGCAAACAGTGAGAGCCTTAGCACAAAAAACGGGTTATTCCAAAAGTACCATTCATAAGGATCTTACGGAAAGATTATCACAAGTAAATGAAGATTTAGCCAAAGAGGTAAGTGAGATCTTAGCTTACCACAAATCCATCCGTCATATACGCGGTGGAGAAGCAACACGCCAAAAATGGCTAACACGTAATTCTGAAAAAAAGACACCTTCGCATCTTGAATAGCGAAGGTGTCTTTTCTTTTTAAAATGACAAAACTTTTGAATGAAACAAGCAAAAAAAATACAAAATATAGAAGTCTAACTTTATGTGTAAAGTCTTACCGATATAACCTAAATTGCCTACGAATTATGTAATAATAAGATGTATTTACCCCGCTGCTATGTTAAAATATTCAAGATACATAACATATTTTAATCGTACTTGAAAATGAAGAAAGGGGAAACAACATGTTTTCTAAAGATATAGGAATTGATTTAGGAACTGCAAACGTACTAGTTCATTTAAAAGGCAAAGGAATCGTATTAAACGAACCGTCTGTAGTTGCAATCAATAAAAATACAAACAAAGTATTAGCAGTTGGCGAAGAAGCAAGACAAATGGTAGGTAGAACTCCAGGAAATATCGTAATCATTCGTCCACTAAAAGACGGGGTTATCGCTGATTTTGACATGACCGAATCCATGTTAAGATATTTTATCAATAAATTGAATATTTCAGGTTTTATGTCTAAACCAAGAATACTAATTTGCTGTCCAACGAACATTACAAGCGTAGAACAAAAAGCGATTCGAGAAGCAGCGGAAAAATCAGGTGGACGTACCGTTTTCTTAGAAGAAGAACCAAAAGTAGCAGCAATAGGAGCTGGCATGGATATCTTCCAACCAAGTGGAAATATGGTAATTGATATCGGTGGTGGGACTACTGACGTTGCTGTATTATCAATGGGCGACATTGTAACATCAGAATCCCTTAAAGTAGCAGGAGATGTATTCGATAACGATATTCTCCAATACATTAAAAAACAATACAAGCTATTAATTGGGGAACGCACAGCGGAAAATATTAAAATAACAATTGGTACAGTACAACCTGGAGGACGCGATGCTAGCATGGAAATTCGTGGACGTGATTTACTAACAGGTTTACCAAAAACGTTTGAAATCCACTCATCAGAAGTCGAAAAAGCATTGCATGAATCTGTTTCACTAATCGTTCAATCAGCCAAAAATGTACTTGAAAAAACGCCACCAGAACTTTCAGCAGATATCATTGACCGCGGGGTTATGGTAACCGGTGGTGGTGCACTAATACATGGCCTAGACCACTTATTATCAGAAGAACTAAAAGTACCTGTTTTCATTGCAGAAAACCCAATGAATTGTGTCGCAGAAGGAACAGGAATTATGCTAGAAAATATCGATAAAACTACAAAATATCGTAAAAAATAGCCGAAATAATAGATATAATAATTAGAAAGTATAAATTTGTTCATCCAAGTTTTTCACGTATTTGAAAAAATCACTTATATCGAAAGGATGAAAACGATGTTTCGCGGTTTTTACACAGTCGCTTCCGGCATGATTACGCAACAACGCCGTACAGAACTTCTATCAAACAATATTGCAAATGCCAATACACCAGGATTTAAAGCAGATCAATCAACGATTCGTTCTTTTCCAGAAATGCTTCTGACACGGCTTACTAAAAGCGGCCCTGCAAATGTCCAAAATGGTCTTGAAGGAACTTCTGCAAATCAAGTAGGGACCCTTAGTACCGGCGTTTATTTACAAGAAACATTACCAGACTATTCACAAGGTCAACTGACAGAAACACAGTTACCAACCGATTTTGCGCTCGTAGATGGCAATCTACCAACGAATAATCAAACAGGTAAAAAAGGGGCTATTTTCTTCCGTTTGCAAAATCCAACTGGGGGAGAAGCATACACTCGAAATGGGAACTTCACATTAGATGCAGCAGGCAATTTAGTAAATGCACAAGGATTTTATGTCATGTCCGATCAAGGTAAGAAAATCACATTGCAAAGTGATGATTTCAAACTTACAGAAGATGGAGCCATTTTGGAGAATGGAAGACAAGTTGCACGTTTAGGTGTTTCTTATTCAGCACAGCCCGATACATTAGCAAAACGTGGTACTGGCCTATACTACACAAGCAATGGACAAGATCTACCATCTGCTTATAACATACAAAATCTCCGTCTATCCACAAAACAAGGTTTTATCGAACGGTCAAATGTGGATGCGACGCGTTCCATGACAGATATGATGACAGCTTACAGATCCTTCGAAGCCAACCAAAAAATACTACAAGCTTACGATCGAAGCATGGACAAAGCTGTAAATGAAGTAGGAAAAGTTTAACCAGAATATCAGGAGGAATAATCGATGATTCGTACAATGATTTCTGCTGCCAATACAATGTCACAACTGCAACAACAACTAGATACCATTGGAAATAATATGGCGAATAGTAATACGCACGGTTTCAAAGCAAAAGAAACCCAGTTTAACGAATTACTCTATCAACAATTTGAAAATGACGGACAAGACAAAGTACGTCGTCAGTCACCAATTGGCATTCGAATTGGAGTGGGGGCAAGCCTTGCACAAGCGCAAATGAATTCAAAACAAGGCACAATTCAACAAACACAGCGTGCATTAGATTTTGCATTCACAAAAGAAAAACAATATTTTACTATTTTAATGCCAGACGGTAAAAACACCAAAACCGTCTATACGCGTCAAGGCGATTTCTACCTTTCACCATTAAAAAATGGGAATGCCATGCTAGTAAATACAGATGGCTATCCAGTAGCAGATGCTAATGGTAATGCGATTGTGTTAAAAGATGATGCGAAAGACTTTAGCGTAACTGCAGACGGAACGCTAAATGTTAAGTATAATAATAATACTAGTGCAAAAATTGAATTGGGTGTCACTGAAATACAAAAGCCACAACTAATGGAACACATTTCAGATACGTACATTGGCTTGGGGGCGAATTTCAACCAACTTGGTGTAGCACAAAATGATGTTTTGCTAAATCTAAAAGGTGCTTTAAGAAACCAAGTGGCAATGCAAAATGGAGGTCTTGAAATGTCAAATGTAGATATTTCAAAAGAAATGACCGACCTCATCAACACCCAACGTTCATATCAATTCAACGCAAAAACCATAACTATGGCTGATCAAATGATGGGACTAGTCAATGGAATCAGATAAGTAACTATTTAAAGAGGAGAACATGGAATGACAAATAATTCAACAAAACAGAAAGCTGAAAACACATCTCCACAACCACGTACGCGTAAAGAAGCAAAACAAACAAGACAAAATGCGACTGATACAAATGAACGTGTTATCAAAAAATGGAGTTCTTCAGGTGCATTTTCAATTGGTCTCCGATTGATTGTTATTGTTGTATTAATTGTTATTGCAGCGATTGCTGGCTCCATGATCGGTTACGGTGGGATAGGTTCAGGAGACCCAATAAGCGTATTTAAGCCTGCAACATGGAACCACGTTTTTGATATCTTAAACGGAGTACAAGCATCTAAATAATCTCTCACAAGGAGGATACACAATGTTAACAGCTGATCAAATTCAACAAATCTTACCACATCGATATCCATTTCTTTTAGTGGATCGAATTACAGAAGTCGAAGAAGGAAAAAGAGCAGTAGGAATCAAAAACGTCTCTATCAACGAACCATTCTTCCAAGGACACTTCCCAGGATATCCTGTAATGCCAGGCGTTCTAATCATCGAAGCAATGGCACAAGTCGGCGGCGTAGCACTTTTAAAATCCGAAAAATTCCAAGGCCATCTAGCTTTCCTAACAGGCATTGACAACGCACGCTTCAAACGCCAAGTCATCCCTGGCGACCAACTAACAATCGAAGTCGAATTCACCAAACTTCGCGGCGTAATGGGTAAAGGTCACGGCAAAGTAACAGTAGGTGACGAACTAGTAAGCGAAGCAGATATTCTATTTGCAATCGGACCAAAATCAGAAGCAGAATAAATAAACCTAAAATGAACCGCTCTTTAGCTGAAATGCTTGGAGCGGTTTTTTATTTTGCTTATATAGAATAAAAATTTAACAAATATATCAAATTAATAGTAAGATAATTTGAATTTGAGGATATAAATTTTCATCGGCGTGGATTTCGTTCGATTTGCCCGTAGATAAAAGAACGATTGCCGTGGATTTCTTGCACAAAATCGTGGATTAAAAAAGATTAATTACTCAAAATTTATTCGCGAATGGAAACCGTATAACATTTAGTTTATTGTCCGCGAATAATAAGAGCATTTTGGTTGTGATCATTAGAGAATTTTGTTGGACGAAAATTTGTTATCAAACCCAGCAGTTTATTCGCTCATTTTCATCTTTAATTCGCTCTTTTTGTATTCCAATTCTCCCTTTTGGTACTCCAATTCGCGCTTTTCACCACTCTATTCGCTATTTTCTAAATTGTGTTTGCATTCTCAGTAATTTAAGTCGCCGGCGAGCATTTTCAATAAATGAGTTGGAATGAAAACCATAAAATCACCTCGTTGTTCTCTGAAATTCAATACGAATGACTTTTTCTGTTTCAGTTTGATATTGGATTGTGACGAAGACGCCGAATTCGTGATTCGTATCTTCTAGCCATAATTTAAATTTTTCGACTGTAGTGTCTTCTTTTGTTTCCCGTCCTTGATGAAGGTAGTCGATGATTCTTGCGTTTGGATATTTTGAATGGGTTTCTCGTATTGCAAGTTGACCCCATTTTGCGTAAGAGGGAACTTTTTGATGTTGGGCTTGAGCAATCGTTGGGGTTTGAATAAGGAGTGAACTACTTGTGAGGATGCCAAATAATATCGCTGCCTTTTTCATTCTGCATCTCCTTTCATTTATAAAATGCAAAATTTGATCTCCATTATTATCTCCAAACTCAGCGAAATCATTTTTTTAATCAAAGGATAGTTTTACTTTTTTCGCACATGCTATTTTCGAATCGCACACAGAGTTGTAGTGGTTTAAAAATTTGCGAAAGGAGTTATGCCAAAAATGTGGAAAAAGTCTTCTGCAATTTTGCTTTTTTCAGCACTCTTATTAGTTGGATGTAGCAGCAATAAGGCCTATGAGGGTACTCGTACTGAAACACCAATGGAGGACGTGAATAGACACGTCAATGAAGGTGTGACAGATGATGGTATTACAAATGACGGTGTCAACAACGGTATGAATAATGGTGTTACCGATGTTGAAAGAGGCGTTAACAGAGGTGTTACTGACATCGAAAAAGGCGTTAATAATGTTCTTCCTGGGACACCAGCAACTCCAGCAACACCTGGAACAACTGTACCTGGAACAACTGCACCTGGAACAACTGTACCTGGTAGTAATACAATTATTGATAACAATGCAACGAACGGTCATGCTCTTCCTCACGATAGAGACGACAACAAATAAAGTGAAACTTCAATAAAAAGAACTTGGCATATCAATTATGGTATGCCAAGTTTTTTGTTTTCATAAAAGTTAATTTTTGAAATCTTTTAGACGAGGTCGAGATTTCATATCGGATTTGAATTTTTCAAGAAGTTCATTACCTGTTAAACCTTGTTCAACAAGCTCCAACAATAATTGTTCAGCATACTGCCGGCGGATTGAATTTAATGTCCCTTTCAATAAAACAGATACGTGTTTTTGATCTGGCATTTTCACAATATCTTGTACGATGACGCGGAATGTAGCGGGTTCGTTATCTGGATACGAGATTACAGCACGTACGTTTATGATTGTATCTGTACCTAAATAAGGAGCAAAATCAGCAGCATATTGCTCTCCTAAATACAATTCTAAAATCCATGATTTATGACTATTTTCTTGATTAATAATAATTCCATCAGTTAGGGGAAATGACTTTAACTGTTCATCTTTCAATAGTTCTAAAGATAACATTTTAAATGTTTTCATTTAAACTTATCACCTATCTTTCGACGAAAATATGCAAAATAATTATACCATATAAAAAATCAGCTAAAATAGAATTTTGCATACTTTTTGAAAATTTAGGAAATACGTAATGGCGCGGTTTGTCCAAGTTGCGGCCTTTTTAAAATTGAATTTCATACCCAAAAAAGACTACGAAATCGACATTTCGCTATTTTGCGCAAAATGTGCATTCCCCTTATGATATGGGTAATTCAAGCGGGAGGAGGTGAAAAATTGAATCAAGTTGCTCTTGTCGGAAGGATTACAAAAGATCCTGAATTACGACATTTATCGGAAGGAAGGGTTCAAACACATTTTGTTATTGCGATTAATCGAAATTTTAAAAACGCAAATGGCGAAATAGATGCGGATTTCGTGACATGTTCTATTTGGGGCAGGCTCGCTACAAATGTAGTGAAATATTGTGGTAAAGGTTCATTAATTGGGGTTGGTGGCCGACTACAATCAAGATCCTATGAACGGGATGACGGTAGACGTGTCTATGTCGTCGAAGTAATCGCAGACGAAGTACGCTTTTTAGCTCTAAAAGAACGTGAGGGTAAAACGCACAACAATCAATCCACTCAAAACATAGAGCAAAAACAACAAGCAAATACTGAATCAGCAGTACCATCTGGTTTCACATTACCAAAAGAAGAAGCAGAAGGATTACCAATGGGTTAAAACAGCCCCTATTGGAACGACCGCACCAATAGGTTTGATGAATTGGACCAAATAAAAATTCAACCAATCGATCATCCAATGGAACAATTCAGATATGCTGTGATCAACCAATTCGTTGCTTAAAATTATACTTAACGAATAAAACTTGAATTGTAAGGATTGTAAATGTAAGGTTTAAAAAATCAATGAGAATAGAATGAGTGTTATATGGGGATATAACAAAAGCGTTTTAACTGTCTTGGGGAAGACAGCGGATGAAGTCATCAAGTATGGCTTTATCTGTACATATCAGCATCGTTTTGTAGGGTGCTAGACTATAACAAAATTCATAAGATATTCCATCTATCCCTAATGAGCTCTACATTAAAAAAAGCTGCCTAGAAGTAGAGTAAACCTCACTTCTAAACAGCATCATATCCTTTTCTAAAAGCTAAATGAAAGCAAATCCATAATTTCTTCATCATTCAATTCTGTAATCCATTGACTTGACTGAATAAGTTCTTCAGACAATGCTTGCTTTTCTGTCAGCAACGCATCAATCTTCTCTTCAATGGTGCCTGTAGTGATGAACTTATGCACATGGACGAATTGTGTTTGACCAATCCGATAGGCACGGTCCGTTGCTTGGTTTTCCACAGCTGGATTCCACCAACGATCGGCGTGCAACACATGGTTTGCCGCGGTTAAATTCAAACCAGTTCCGCCTGCTTTTAATGACAGGATGAAAATAGGGAACTCGCCCTTTTGGAAAGACTCTACAAAATAGTCGCGTTGTTGCTTTGGCATACTTCCTGTCAAAAACGGTACATCAATGTCATACAACTCAGACAAGCAGTGCTGTAATAGATGTCCCATGCCAATATATTGCGTGAAGATCAAGCATTGCTCTTGATTCGAAGCAATATCAGAAGCAAGTGTTACAATGCGATCTAGCTTTTCAGAACGGCTTAGCATTTCTTCAGCCGCTTCAAATGGTTCCTTTAAATAGAGGGCAGGGTGATTACAAAGCTGTTTTAATTTATTGAGCATTTTCAAAATAAGCCCTTTGCGTTCGAATCCTGATAATGTTTCAAGCTTTTGCATTGTTTCTTGGATAAAGCTTTCGTATAATACCGCTTGTTCTTCTGTAAGTGGGCAGTATTCACGTTGTTCGAGCTTATCTGGAAGATTCAACATGAGTGCTGGATCTTGCTTCGTACGGCGCAATAAGAACGGTTGGATTTTCTTACGTAAACGTAGTACTTGGCCTTCAGATTCATCACGTTCAATTGGTGCGATGAATTCCTCTTGGAAACGAGAAAAGCTACCAAGATATCCTCTATAGATAAAGTCGAAAATAGCCCATAACTCGGATAAGCGATTTTCTACTGGTGTGCCTGTTAATGCAATATGGTGTGCACCATGTAGTTTGCGAATGGCTTTGGATTGCTTGGTATGCATATTCTTAATATTTTGTGCTTCATCCAGTGTGACATTTGCCCAATTGCATGGCTCTAACATTTCAACATCTTGAGTGATCGTACCGTATGTGGACAATACCACCTGAGGCTTTTCTTTTTCAACATAAGCGATAAAAGATTCATCTTTTAAACGATTAGAACCATAGTGCAGATAAACCTTCAGAGAAGGAGCAAAACGTTCTAGTTCCTTTTGCCAGTTTCCAAGCACGGATGTCGGACAAATAATGAGCGTAGGAGGTGCATCATGATCTTGGTCGTAAATATTCAATAAGTAAGAAATGAGCTGAACCGTTTTCCCAAGACCCATATCATCAGCGAGACAAGCACCAAAGTTTTGTTCACGCATAAAGACAAGCCATTCGAAGCCCTCTTGTTGGTAAGGCCGTAATGTAGCATTGAGGCGATCTGAAGCCTGAACAGGTGGCAAGCCTTTTTTATCCACCAATTTTTGCATATAATCACGTAATGACTTATGCATTTCGAATTGGAAGAAAGGATCATCGCGATCATCGTCTTCCTCATCATCTGGAATCATTAGCTCTTCAGGTAATTCTTGGAATAATAAATCGCGAACTGTCCAGTTTTCGTTCTCAGCTCGATCCATCAATTTTCGAATTTCTTGCATCCAGGCAGCATCTACACGAACCCATTCTGTACCTGCACGGATAAATTCTCGATTATCATTGACCATTTGTTGGAACTCTTCCACAGAAATCTCTTGTCCGTTTAAAGAAAGCTTCCAATCAAATGTTAAGATTTCTTGCAATCCAGCAGCAGATTTATAATTTGAAGCAGTGCTTGCGCTTGCACGAACTTTGATCCGAGAGTCTTTTAAATCCTTTAGCCAAGCTGGTAGGACAATTTCAAAGCCAAGAGCTTGTAGACGCGCAAAATCTGAACGTAAAAATTCACGTACATCTGGATCCTTCAATTGAAGTGAAAGAAAATTATTAGGATTAACATCTTGCATATAATCTTGGCTGTGCAATAATTCCACCATTTGTTGTTGCAACTCTTTTATACCAGTCGCATGCTCTGCCCATTTACTAGGCAATGCATTTTCAATTTGAAGGACACGTTTACGCATCGGAGGAGCCCAATAGTTCGTGCTTTTCTTATTCCGAATCACCGTTTCAAGGAACCATTCCTCTTGATTTTCAGCAGGTTCACGTAGACGTAATCCAACATAAATTTCTTCATCAACGGTTTTAGATTTAATAGGCCATCCACCATTACGGAAGAACGGAAGTAGTGAAGGAAGATCATGAATGGTTAGTCCTATTTCCACTAATTTTTGTGTTAAAGCCATTTCCAACATTTTTTGTGACAACTCATCAATTGGTAAGTCAAGTGTAAAATCTTCTTCTTCAAGTGAAATATGATGCCATAAATCTTTACTATACCAGTGTGTTGAAGCATTCGAAGCAGCTTTTAGGAAGCCGATTGATTTTTCGTCGTTTCCTTCATACGTGATAAATGGATGTTTTTGTTCATCTGAAAATAATTCCACCATTTCTAGTGGGGTAAGGGTAATTTTATCTGTCGAATGGTTTGCTGTTAGGCCATAAAATGCTGGTTCATATTGAAAGAATAAGAAAGAAAGCCATTCACTGGCGAGCATTGGTTCACCATTTTGAGTATGCGCCTGTATAGAAAAGGACTGTCCTGATTCAGTTTCTATATCCAGTAACAGTGTCATCAAAAAGGTATCAGGCACTTTTGCATTCATTGTCATAGCTTCAAGTTTCCTTTCTCCATCTCTTCTTGTAATGCACGAAGGCGTTTGTATTCGTGCCGAGTTTGGTCGACGTATTGATTCCAGAATTCATTTTTGCCGCTCTTTTTTGCTGCAGCCTTCATCTTTTTCCATACGCGTACGGCTTGTTTATAATGTTGACGTGATTTTTGATTGAGTTCATTTGTAGCTAGCACATGATACAACGGAAGAAGTGCCTCAGGCTTTTCTTCTAGCACTGTTTTTAAACCACATAGCTCAAGATAAGCGAGTGAAGAAGGAAAACGATGATGTAGCGCTGTCCATTCCTTAAAGCGACCGCGTTCAATCAAAAACAGTGAATAAGGTTGCATTCCGTACATACCAGATGAAGAAAACAAAACTTCCGCTTCTTCGTCATTAAGATTAACTTTCGAACATAGTTTATTGAAAGCGCTAACAAAGGCTGAACGGTATCTTGTGTTTAACCATGTATTGATAAATTCATTGAGAGTTGGAAGCATTGCTCGAACAATCATCGAAAGGGCATGGTGATCTTCATTTCGATCTGCGAATTGTGCCAAGTCCATCCAGATGAGCATGTCTTCTTCTTTGATACCTGCAAGCGATTGTTCTAGCTCTTCGTATTTTTTTAGCATCACAAAGAACATTGATTCAATGCCCATTAGATTCACGTCTTCTGCAATATGGCGGTCGTTTTTGATCGAAGTTAGTTCAGTTTCTCGACGAGATTTCTCATTAAACATGGATTCCCAGAATAAGGTATAGATATATAGCCTTTGTTCAAAATAACCAGTTTGATGTAAAAGAAAAAAGTTCACGATTTTTTGCAAAGTATCATAAAAAGGATCCGTTGCAAAAAGACGAGATTTTGAAGAGGTTACTCGAATATGCTCCTTCACTTTCTCGGATTCATGCTCTATAAAATTGCTGTAATAGGTTTTATACGATTCAGAAGTTGGCTGCAAATGTTTCCAAGTATGTGACAGTAACGCGATATGAGTAAACAACTTATACAAACTTTGCCATTCACGTTCAAGCGGTGTCTGTTGGTTAATTTGGCGTTCCATATCTGAAAAAATACTCTCAAGCAAATATGGATTTAAAGACGATTGATTGTATAAATTTGCTTTATAGATATTTTGCACAAGGCGCAACCAAGCTTCTGGAGTTCGCTCTTCCTTCATAAATTTCAATTGTGAAGTCTTTTTTGAACGAAAACTATCAAGAAAGGAAGATAAAGAATCAATATATTGATATAACACGAACAGCGCCGCCAACTTATGACGACACCATTTTTCTTTCGGACAATCACAAGAAAGATTGCCATTATTTATATGAAATGTAACATTGATAGGCGTAGCATCTTGCACAACAAACGAAAGTACATTACGTTCTTCGCTATAAGCTGTAACTTTCACATAGTTGTGACGAGCCAAAAATGCAGCGCGTCGAACCAATTCTTCATCTTCAGCGTTTGAAGCATGAAGATCTAAGCCAATTTGGGCCATTTGATTACGAATAAAGTCCTCGTAACTTTTGGCAATATCAGAAATATTCGTATTCATACCATCCGCTCCTGCAAAAAAACTTTCCTTTCATTATAAAGCTTTTTAAGGTTATCCGTAAATGCAAAAGGAAATATTTCGCGAGGAGTAGTCCATTTACATTTTTAGAATTTGGTGAAAGATAGGGAAAAGTTCAGAAAAGACGACAAATATTTTTGTGTCACTTAAAGGTATTCCGTGATATTATATTAATAATCAGAATATTCCTTCAAAGGAGGGGCTTTGTATGTTAGAAGTGAAAAGAATGGAACCATTCTACACGAAACGAGATGGAGCGCGACTAAAAATGGTGTTTGCGTACCAATACTTCTCCATTGTAAAGGATGAGGAGCTATTCCATTTCATCCCTGTAGAAGGAAAAGAGATTGTGGTTAACTTAACTTCATTGAAAATTGAAAACCTATCAGAAGTCTTCGTATTCCAAAAAGGAAGCAGGTTCATCCGTTTACCTTTATATCAATTATTACTAGTTTCAAATATTAACGATCATCTTGAACTCATTTTAGATGAACTTGAATTGAAAAGAGGTGTACAGCTCTTAAACGCGCCATCAGAAATCGAAGTTCTTATTGAAGAGCTAGAAGATTGCAATCGCTTACGCCTAATCGACCATGCCTTAGCTACAGGCGACGAAGAACTATTCCATAAACTAGCAAAAGACTTAAAAAATACGGAGGACAAAAAGAGTTGAATAAGCAATTTCGATAAATGCACCTACTCATCGTTAATGTGACTAGGTGCTTTTTGATTTCTCTTAACATTAGCACTTCAATACAAAACGAAACCCCAAAAATGAAATGAATCGGAAAATGGATAAAGAATAATCACACAATAAAAATAATATGCTCAAAATACGGAAATGTACCCTTAATTAATGAAAATTTAATCTGAAATGTAGAATTAATTTGAAGGATTATGAAAAGCCGCAAAAAGATAAGGTGCAGAAGAATGAAACACCAAATGTCAGAGTTGTCACTGGAGTACCCTTGTGCATTGCGGGAAATCGATTAGAGCATCAGTCTTCAAGCATGTGTCCAAGGAAAAAGGTCACTACCTCATATTTTCCAAAAAATCGTAAACAATCCGACCAGCAACACCAGCAGGCAGCCTCCATAAATCCAAATCACCGCATCAAAAAAATCCAACCCCAATCGAGTCCAAAACTTTCGTATCGTAATCATCCTCCCACCATCCTATTGATAGCATTAACCATACATATGCAGAGTTAAACGTTTTTGATTACAAAAAGGGGAATCGATTGTAGAGAGGGAGAGTAGCACTTGCCAAGTGCTGATTATGACTTAAAATATTGAGTGTGAGAATACAATTTAGAAAATAGCGAATAGCAGGGTCAAAAGAGCGAGTAGCCGAGCCGAATGAGCGAATAGACCAGCCGAAAAGCGAGGTGACAAGCCGAAAGAGCGAATAGACCAACCAAAAGAGCAAATAGCCAGTCCATAAGCCCATCCCACCCAGCAAATCGCCATCTCTCAGGCAAATTCATTAATCGTAAGCCTACCCCAGGCATCTTCTCCTTTACCGCATACACTAGATAAAAGGGGTGGATGAGAATGAGCGAAAGCGAAGATTGGTTGAGGGACATCTTGCCACCGTCAGCAACAATTCTGGAATTGCGAAATGCCAATAGACCGGCAATTTTATTGGCCGATATAGATGGGGATCGAGTAAAGGAATTGATAGTTGCTTATCAATATCGAGGAGAAAATTTCCTTCTTCTATTTAAAAAATACTACAATCATTGGTATCCAATTGTAGAAATCAAAGGGAAGGGATACGCGATAACAGATCTAATGGTTGTTCCACTTACCAATCGTGGAGTCAATACGTTAGTTGTTGGATGGCAGATAGGGGATATGCGATCACAGTTGTTTTTACTGCAATGGTATCCTCATGGGTTTACGAATCTACTTACAAATTGTATAGAATATAGTAAGTTATATGCGGAAGATATGATTGGCAGATACGGGAAGGACGGTCAATTTGAATTGGCTGTTTGGATTCATGATATAGGGGAAGCTTTTATAATTGATGTGTATCGCTATCATAATGTGAGAGGCTTGATGAAAGCAAATGATTTTTATCCAAGTTATTTCAAGCGAATTGCGATGAATTACAAGCAATTATTACAGACAGACGACTTTCCTTACTATTGGTACTATTTAGCCGAGGCACAGTTTAAGGTAAAAGAGTGGGATGAGGCATTGATTTCGATTGACAAGGCACTAACGTTTTCAGACCCCTATCCGTCGAAAGAAAAAATGATGGAATTGCGGAAAGAAATCCTAAGTAAGCAAAATAATATGTAAAACGTTAGCCAACATGAAAAAGCCCTCTTAATATTTCCTTCTTCCCATTTTTCACCTATTTGATATAATGGATGTAAGAGTTAAAGTAGTATGAAGAATGTGGGGGAGCTGGTGATGCCAGCTGAGAATGTATCCAATAGGTACTGACCCTTAGAACCTGATCTGGCTAACACCAGCGGAGGGAACATCAACTAAAAAACATAGTAAGTTAAATGACTATCTTTTAGAATGAATGTTAACGTCCGGAATGGTTCCGGGCGTTTTTCTTTTTTCTTTATAAAAATACTGAACTCAAAGATTGGTTCCATGATATTTCATAGAACTTGACAAAAAAAGATGGGGGCAAGAAGGATGAAGAAGTTATACGCATTTTTATTAGTTGCCATACTTGTACTAGCAGGCTGTTCGTCAAAAAGTTCAGATAGTACAAAAGATAAAGTAGCAGATTCTAAGAAAGAACTGAAAAAAATTACAGTGGTTTTGGACTGGACACCCAATACCAACCACACTGGATTATATGTAGCAAAAGAAAAAGGGTATTTTAAAGATCAAGGGTTAGACGTAGATATTATCCAACCTGGGGATACAGGAGCAGATCAACTGATTGCGACTGGCAAGGCTGATTTCGGTGTCAGCTACCAAGAAGGGATCACACAAGCACGTGTACAAGGGGTTCCGCTCGTATCAATCGCGGCCGTCATCCAACACAATACATCTGGCTTCGCATCTCCCGTTGCCAAAAATATTAAATCACCAAAAGACTTTGAAGGTAAAACATATGGTGGATGGGGTTCTCCTGTTGAAAAAGCCGTGATCGATTCATTGATGAAAACGGAAAATGCAGATGTCAAAAAAGTGGATATTATCAATGCAGGCGATGCAGATTTCTTTACAATGGTGAAAAAAGATGTAGACTTTGCTTGGATATACTATGGATGGACAGGCATTGAAGCAGAACTTCGTGGTGAAAAATTAAACATGATTTATTTAACAGATTACAGTAAAAAATTGGATTACTACACACCAGTTTTAGCAACAAATGAAAAAATGATTCAAAACAACCCTGATACAGTCAAAGCATTTGTGAAAGCAGCTTCACAAGGGTACGAATATGCAATTAAAAACCCAGATCAAGCAGCAGATATTCTAGTGAAAGCAGCACCAGATTTAGATCCTAAACTTGTGAAGAAAAGTCAAGAATGGCTTGCTGACAAATATCAAGACGATGCGAAACAATGGGGCGAGCAAAAACTTGAAGTATGGGAAAACTATTCAAATTGGATGAGTGACCGTGGTTTATTAGAAGGTAAATTCGATGCGAAAAAAGCATTCACCAATGAATTTTTACCACAATAATGGAGGAATTTAAAATGGCAAATTCTTTAATCAGTGTTCAAATCATTCCAAAAACAGAAAAGTATGAAGATGTAATCCCATTCGTTGATGCAGCAATCAAAATCATCGACGAATCTGGTGTGAAATATGAAGTGCACCCTCTTGAAACAACAATGGAAGGTGAAATGACTGAAATAATGAGCATCATCACGAAGATGAATGAAAAAATGATTGAATTAGGATGCGTCAACGTTATTACACAAGTAAAAATCCTGTACCAACCATCTGGCATAACAATGGATACTCTTACGGAGAAATACCGCTAATGAAATGGCTACGGAACAATGGAGGGGCAATTTTTCTGCTCCTCTTTCTTTTAGCTTTATGGGAACTAATTGTACGAATAACGGAAACACCTGCATGGCTATTGCCACCACCATCTAAGATTTTTGCAGAAGGTTTCAAAGTGCTTCCAAGTTTTTCAGTAGATATTCTCGCAACGACCAAATTATCTATACTCGGCCTTGTCATTGGGAGTGCTGTTGGCTTCGCAATTGCTGTTATTCTACATATTTTACCAATTGTACAAAAAATGACGTACCCTTTGCTCATATTATCGCAAAACATCCCAATAATTGTACTCGCGCCTTTACTCATTATTTGGTTTGGCTTTGGGATGATGCCAAAACTCATTGTCATCGGGCTTGTTTGCTTCTTCCCAATTGTTGTCGCAGCACTTGACGGCTTCAAAAACACGGCACCTGAGCTCAAATATTATATGCAAATGGCGGGCGCATCCAAAACGCAAATGTTTTGGAAACTAGAATTGCCCTATGCGTTGCCATCTTTGTTTTCAGGGTTGAAAATTTCAGCGACTTACAGTGTCATGGGAGCAGTCATTGCAGAATGGCTAGGGGCAAAACAAGGAATCGGCGTGTATATGACGTTATCGCAAGCATCGTTTCGAACAGATCGCGTATTTGTCGCCATCTTCACCATCATGCTTTTGAGCGTGCTCTTATTTGGCCTCATTCGCATTTTTGAAAAGATGTTCATAAAAGGCAGGGAATAAAATGTTATTAAATATGGAACATGTAAAGAAGCATTTTGCTGAAACAGAAGTCTTGCAGGACATCGAACTCCATGTAGAAGAAGGGGAATTCGTCGCACTGCTGGGCCCATCAGGAAGCGGGAAGAGCACCATTTTTAACCTGATTGGTGGAATTATAGAGCCTGATGAAGGAGCGATTACCTTAAACAATCGCAAAATCCATGGTGAACGCGGTTTAATTGGCTACATGCCACAACAACCATCCCTTTTTCCATGGAGAACGGTGCTTGAAAATGTAGTACTCGTACAAGAACTTTCAGGAAAGCCAAATAAGGAAGAAGCAAAAGATTGGCTAGCAAAAGTGGGGCTACAAGAATTCGAAAACGCCTATCCAAACGAGCTTTCAGGTGGCATGAAACAACGTGTTGCTTTTATCCGAGCAATGCTTAGTAAACAAAATCTTCTATGCCTCGATGAACCATTTTCAGCTTTGGATGAATTCACAAGAATCAATATGCAAAAATGGCTGCTCTCCGTATGGGAAGAAAACCGAAAATCTATTCTTTTTGTCACACACAGCATTGAAGAAGCACTGTTTTTAGCAGACCGAATTTATATCCTAACCAAGCGACCAACGATGATCAAAAAAGAAATCATCGTACCATTCGCAAGACCAAGAGAAGAAAGCCTTCTAAATGACGGGGAGTTTTTCCGCATGAAGAAGGAGATTTTTGAATTACTTAAAGATGAATTGGAAGAGGGATAACCATGATTGTTGATGCACATATTCACTTTGACCAATACAACAAGGAACAGCAAGCGTTGATTATAAAAGAAATGGATGACTATGAAATCACGCACTTGATTGCAGTTTCCACGGATCTCGCGTCATGCGAAGCAAATTTGGCACTTTGCAAAAAGGACAAACGAATACTCCCTGCATTCGGTTTCCATCCAGAACAAAGCGTGCCAGACGAAGCAGCGGGGGCCAAACTTTTCGACTGGATTAGGGAAAACAAAGAAGCCATGATCGCAATCGGGGAAGTCGGGTTACCTTACTATTTAAATAAAGAAAAGGGCGTTTCCTACGAACCATATATTGAGTTGCTAGAAAAATTTGTAACGCTAGCAGCTGAGCTCAAGTTGCCAATCGTTTTGCACGCAGTTTACGGCGACGCACGAATTGCCTGCGATTTACTTGAAAAACATCAAGTCACCGCTGCCCATTTCCACTGGTTTAAAGGAGATCCGGAAACCATCGATAGAATGATTGCAAATGGCTATCACATCTCCATCACCCCGGATGTCCTATACGAAGAAGAAATCCAACAACTCGTATCACACTATCCCCTTGAACAAATAATGGTCGAAACAGACGGACCCTGGCCATTCGAAGGCCCCTTCACCGGACAAATGACCCACCCCAAAATGATCAAATCCACAATTGAAAAAATTGCAGAAATTAAACAGGAACCGATTACTTTGGTGGAAAGTAAATTGTATGAGAATACTAGGCGATTTTATCGTATAAGTGAATGAGTGATTGATTCTGTAAAAGAACAGCATCTCCGATTGGGGGTGCTGTTCTTTTTGGGAGTAGGGGGAGGGGAAGTTGGTGGGGTGGCGGTGACTTAAATTGTGTCTGCTTTAGGTGCTGGAGGGGACTTAAAATGACTGGAACGTTAGTGCAATTTAGAAAATAGCGAATAGGATGGCGAAATGGCGAGTGAGAAGAGTGAACTTGGATCGATATAGGGCGAAGAGACTAAAAAGGTTAGAACCTTGCGATAGCAAAATGAGCGAATAGATTGGCCAAAAGAGCGAATAGAACCGGGCGAAATGGGCGAATTGCCATCAAAAAGAGCGAATAGATAGCAACCAAAACTGCGAATATCAATTTCAAAGTTCTCAAAGATCAAAAAAACCAAACCCCGATTGCTCCAAACCCATCATCCGCGGCCCAAAAACACTACCACCAACAACGATGCCGCGATAAAATAGAGCAATCAAGAACTTCTTCCTCGAAGCGGCTTGAGCAAAGACTAGATTTGTGTCTGACCCAGGAATCGGTGAGGACTTAAAACGAAGGGAATGCCAGTGCAATTTAGAAAATAGCGAATAGGATGGCCAAATGAGCGAGTAGACCGCCCGAATGAGCGAATTGGACGGCAAAATGGGCGAATAGACCACCAAAAAGAGCGAATAGCCGCTAAATCAGTCACCCCCACAATGTTTGAATCCCACAACCTTAGTAAATACTCATACTACGAGCTTGTAAAAGAGGAGGGATTCAAATGTGTAAGCTGCCTTGGGTGATGATGCAGGAGTGGCATGATGTGTATTTTCTTCATTGGCCGATTCATCTTGAGGATATACGTCCGTTTGTACCGCCGGAACTTGAAATTGATACGTTTGAAGAGAGGGCGTGGATTAGTTTTGTCTATTTCCAGACGAAGAATATGACGGCCAGGGGGAAGGTACCGATTCCATGGGGCCATTCGTTTTTAGAACTAAATACTCGAACATATGTGAAGTATAAGGGGAATGTTGGGGTATATTTTTTTAGTTTGGATGTCAGTAAATTGCCAATGGCGAGGTCGCAAGAACAGGTGGCTTTCTACCTTTTCGATATGCGAATATTACATCGAAAATGGAGCAGCAGGGGGTCACTTTTCAAAATAGATTTGAACAGGCGGGAAAGAGATTGAGGTGTTAAGGGCATCAGTTGAAGTAGAGACAGATCCCATTTCGCGAACACCATTTGAATATTGGTTAACAGAGCGGCATTTTTTATGGACAAAGGTAGGGGAATGCTATTTCGCCAATATAATGGCCATTCGCCTTGGAGTTTGCAGCGAGCCCATTGCACAATCCACGAAAACTCGATGGTGCCATTTTTAAATAGCCATATCCAAGAAACTCATCCCATTGCTCACTATTCCAAATTTAAAAAAGCTTTCCTTTACATGCCGGTAAAGGAAAGCTAGTAACATATCTTTTGAAGAATTTAGAAGAACTCTCTATTAATATGATCTTCCAAAATATGGATAAAATTGCTTGATGATTGCTTCTGCGATCATATCAGACATGAGTAAAGCTTCCATCACAATTTGATCAAATATCTCAATATCTTCTTTATATTTTTTCTGAATCATCGTAACGGCTTCTTGTTTCGTCAAATCTAAGTGAGTATAGAACATTTTTTTGACTTCTGCCTCGCTTAAATAAGGGTTGATTCTGCTTAAAAATAAAGCAATGTCATCCGCGTTTTGATACCATGCTTTTTCTTTTGCAGCGGCAGTCGCAGTATCACCTTTTGCAGCAGCTGATACGAGTTCTGCGGCAATTAACAGGTGGTCGTGGATGAGTGATGCATAGCGATCCGCAATTTGGTCACCATAAAACGGACGAAGGCAATTTCCTAAATCGGTGGCATTTCTAAGTAGCCTTGCCTCCACAAATTGTACATCTGGTAAGTTGAACACAATACTCGTAATAGCCATCCTGGTCCAATTGACATGCTCCATCCAAAGCAATCGATTCATACTGATAAAATCGACTTCAGCTTTACTTTTGCATCGATAGTCATAGATGGAAGGCGGTTGCTCTAGGAAATATCTAATGGGAGCAGTGTATTGGGAATGCGGTTGCCGATACATCTGCCCAAGAGAATATGAGTTAAATCCACTTGAATATGGATACAATTTACATCCTCCCTAATTAATAGACTAAAAATTGAACTGCCTATAAATTAGAATATGCGGATGTCTCTTCTGGTGATAATAGTTTGATGGGTAAATAAGCAGTTGACTCTTTGAATATGTAAATGACAGAGTCAAAATCTAGAAAAGAGTAGAAAGTGCGTATATGAATAGCGATGTTCGAAAAGATGCTAAATACATAAAAATTAAGTATTCATCACAAAATCAATTTGTTTCACAATCAGAGAATGATTTAGGCAAGGTTAAAATAGACATCTACTGCATTAGAATCAATTGGCAAAGATTTGATTTTTGCTATGTCTTGTGTTTTAGAGTCTGCAATCATCTTTACCGCGATTCGACGAAGAAGTTCGTCTTCTAATAAATGTACAAAGCTAGAATCTAATTTATATGTCTTAGCTTCCTTATATGCCTTAATCAATAATTCGTCTGATAGTGTGTCCATTTTAAATTCACCTCCGACTATGTGAGTATCGTGTTCTAATATGTGAAATGGAAGAATATATTGATAGTTACTAAGTTGTACACTTAATTTAGCAGATTGTTAAAAACAAGACAACTAGCCATTTATCCACAGAAAATAGTGGATAAATTGTGATTAACTTGTGTGGATAAATGCATAAATATAGATAAACCAATGTGGAAATTGTGTATAAACTTATCCACAATTTACTAATTTGCGAAAAATTGTCGAAAAGTTTTTTTGGAAAATTATGATTTCGACTAATAATTCGAGTAAAATCGATAGAAAACAGGACACAAAAGTGAAATAAAATCGATTTATTGACTTCCGTTTTTTTACATTTTATTTATAATTGAGTAATTTTATTTGTGATATATACCCAAAAGGAATATTCCCTGGATATAAAAAATGGAAAGGATCATTGCAAAAGTATTAGACTTTACAGCTGAATGAACAAGATTAGTTTGAGTCGAGATAAAATTAGGACAAGGCTTAAGCAAAAACTGAGGCTCTATTTCAAAAATGAAGTAAAATAGAGTAAAAATAACTAAAGCAAAAGTGAAAAGCAAAATAAATATACAGTTTTTCGTACAAAATTGCAAAATTACATAAATTGTAGAGAATTGTGTAAGTATCACAAGGACGCTCTAATCTCCACTTAAACCAACAACTCAAAAAAATTGATCAATCGAGAAATAAGATATTTAATTTTTCTGATTTATGTATATAATTGAATGTATTGAATGCAATATCAAAAAATTTTAACAGAACGAAAGAAGGATTATTTCACATGTCTTTATCAATGAATCCGCGCGTGAATGAGCTAGGCTTGCCTGGTATTCGTAAATTTGCAAGTCAGTTAGTCAACTATCCCGATGCGATTAACCTAACAATTGGCCAACCTGACTTTCCCACTCCTGAAGCGGTAAAAAAAGCAGGAATTCGATCAATCGAAAACAATTTAACTACTTATTCTGCAAATGCAGGTTTAATAGAATTGCGTAAAGCAGTGGCGGCCTTCTTCGAAGAAAAATATAATTGTCACTATAATCCAGTAGATGAAATCATTATAACGAACGGTGCATCACAAGCTATTGACTCCGTTTTCCGAGTTATTTTAGAGCCTGGAGATGAAGTCATTTTACCAGCACCGATTTATGCAGGTTATGAACCGGTCATCACATATCATGGTGGAAAATGTGTTTACTTGGACACAACTGATACAGATTTCCAACCATCTGCAGAGCGACTTGCAACATTAATCACACCAAAAACAAAAGCAGTATTATTTAATTTCCCGTCAAATCCGACTGGTGCAACAATTTCACATGAACAAATGGATGCTCTTGCAAATGTGCTAAAGGATCAAGATGTTTATATTATTTCAGACGAAATTTACAGTGAAAATACCTTTGATGGTGAACATCGCTCTTTTGGTTACTATCCAGAGTTAAAAGATCGCCTATTCTTTATCCATGGATTATCAAAATCACATTCGATGACAGGTTGGCGTATCGGCTTTTTAATGTCAGATGCAGCGTTATTAGCTCAAGTAACGAAAGTGCATTCATTCAATGCAATTTGTGCAGCACTTCCAAGCCAATATGCAGCAATCGAAGCCTTAACAAATTGCAAAGACACCCCACAAGAGATGAACAAAAGCTACATCAGACGTCGCAATTATGTGTATGACCGTTTAACGAAAATGGGACTTGACGTGAAATTGCCAACAGGCGCTTTCTATATTTTCCCATCCATCAAAAAATTCGGCCTCACTTCCGAAGAATTTGCACTTCGCTTGATGAAAGAAGGCGGAGTAGGCGTAATCCCTGGCTCAGTCTTCACACCATACGGCGAAGGCTACCTACGCATCACATATGCGTACTCCGATGAAGAACTAAAAGAAGGCATGGACCGCCTAGAAGCATTCATTAAAACACTTTAATAGAACATATTAATATAGCAAAATAGGGTATTTCAAAATATAAGACTGTCCTCTGTAAAAAGAGGGCAGCTTTTTTTGTTGGAGAGAGTTTACTAAATAGCTTGTGGTGGGACTTAATTTTCATGAGCGTGGATAAAATGTAATTTGGTGTGGATAAAAGTTTGCAGACGGTGGATAAATCCACCAAATCAGTTGATATTGTAACCCAAGTAGTGGATAACGCAATCAAAGCTGTGGTCCCCAATATTATGGAAAATCACTGAATAACTAGAGAACGAAAGAAATATTTTTAATAAAAATTTTTACTGGCAACTTTTGATGGAGATTAGTATCCCAAACCTATTGAAGTGGAATCGGCGAAGACTCCTAGCTAGGAAAAGCGAGACAGGTGAGGCCCGCAGGAGCGAAGCGACGAGGAGACTCACCGCTCGCCCGCAGGAAAGCGTAGCCGATTCCACTTCAAACTAAAACCCAATTAGAATTAAAATAGTTTATCAATGCCTCTTACATGTAAAAGAATATCCAATACACAAAAAACTCCCCCTAACAATACGCTAGGGGGAGTCCTAAAAATGTTATTTTACTGTAGTAGCTGCAACGTTTAAATCTTTTTTAATCTTCGTAGTAGAGATGCCTTCTGTACGAGGAAGGTAGATAACTTCGCAGTAGTCTTTTAGGAAATCAAATTTACCTTCCCAGTCGTGTCCCATTACGAATATATCGATGTTGTGGTCTTTGACGTCTTGGATTTTTTGTTCCCAAGTGTTTTCAGGAATTACTTCGTCCACATATTTAATAGCTTCAAGGATGGTTTTGCGATCTTCGAAACTATAATAAGCTTTTTTACCTTTTAAAGCGTTGAATTCGTCGCTTGAAATTGCAACAACTAAATAGTCGCCAAGTGCTTTGGCACGGCGCAGTATATTAACATGACCAACATGTAATAAATCAAACGTACCATACGTAATTACTTTTTTCATAATGTGCCTCCATTGATATACTATTGCGTATTATATTACACTTCTTCCAAAAATGAAAGAACCCTAATATTTGGATTCGCATGTTTTACTTATTCGTTAAATAATCCGCTAATTTGCTACTTGCGTGTCCATCTGAGAACTTATTCCATGTATCAGAAAACGCTTTTATCCGATCTTGATCAAACTCATCCTTTTGCAAAACGTATACAAGTTCATCATCTGTTGATACTACGGGTCCGGGAACCAATTCATTATAATTTGTCCAAAATCCACGTGCCATTTCATATTTTTCTAAATCATATGGATAAAAAATTTGTGGTTTACCCAATAAAGAAAATTCAAATGGTATGGAAGAATAATCACTAATGACATAATCAGATACACACAATAATTTATTGATTGCGACATCATTTTTTACTGAGATAATGGATGGATGATGAAACTCGCCAATATTTTGCATAACAGCAGGATGCAATTTAATTATCATAACGTAGTTTTCACCAAGATGTTGCATTATATCCTCAAAATCTAATGGAATACTTTGCGCATCAAGCTGTTGATCACGGAAAGTCGGAGCATATAAAATCACTTTTTTTCCATCTAACATAGGATATTTTAAAAGTATTTCATTCTTAGCAGCTTCCATTCCATTTTGGTTATAAAAGAAATCCGTCCGCGGAATCCCTAAACGCAAAAATTGGTGATCTTGCATGCCAAAAGCAGATTTGAAAATCGGGATCATCTCATCTGAACCAACAACCACTTTCGTCATCCGTCCATAAACTCGCTTAAAGCGTCGATTCGCAACAGGGGAGCGAAATAAAACACTCGGATCTTGTAAACCAAACTTTTTCACCGCACCTGCAGCATGCCATAATTGAATGCATTCTACATTTTCCCGAAAATTCGTTGCACTTAACACCGGAAAATAATTATCAATTAAAATCTTCTTCGCAGTAGCAAGTTGATAAAGCCCTTGAAGATAATCGAAAACATTCGTTGGCTTAAATGTCAGCACGATACGAGCTCCAGACTGTTTAAAACGTTCCTTACACTTTCCAGTACGTAAAACCACTATATTTTTATAATCACGACTCGCGAGCTCTTCCACCACAAATCGTGCATTATCACCGAAATCACAAAGGAAAACGATTTTATTCTTTAAAGGAAATAAATTAAAAATAGAGAAAATACATCTATTAAAAAATAAAAACAGTCCAATTAACCATTCTTTTCGCATTCATTCACCCAATCTAGAAATTCTTATCTATAAATAAAGATTATATCATATTTTGCACTTCATTTTTCTAAAACTTACCTTATTGTCTGAGACGTAATAATAAAAATAAGATAAATATGGTTAAAATTGATATGTTTTATACTATGCTTTCCAAAATGAGTCCCTTTTTCTCTCATCAAATTCTAATTTTTCCATGGGATAATTGAAAATACGAGAATGGTCGCATTAAAATTCCTCATCAGTGTACGCGAACACTTTTGAGAGGACACAAGAAAAAAGGGGAGCTTTAAGATGGAACAAATTGTGAGCGTGATAGTACCTGTACATAATACGGCAGATTTTCTAGACGAATGTTTGCAATCGATTGTAAACCAGTCATACGACAAGCTACAAATCATCATTGTAAACGATGCTTCTACAGATCAATCTGCGAAAATTATTGATCAATTTAAAGCACAAGATTCTAGAATTGAATGCATAACAAACTATAAAAAAATGGGCGTCGGTTTCTCTCGCAATGTGGCGATAAAGAGTGCAAAAGGGGATTATTTATACTTTGCAGATAGCGATGATATGCTGCATGAAAAAGCAATCGAATATCTTATGCAAGCAAGTGAGCCAGATATGATTTACACGGGACATACCGTGAAAATCAACAAAAAAGATGAAATCGAAGCATTAATCAATGAACAGAGGAATCACTTCAAGAAAAAACACTTAGTCCTTTTGAATTTTTCAAAAGAATGTCTGTATTAAATACGCTTTTTCCGAACGAAACTCGTTCAGGATTTTCATTTACTATTCGATGAACAATGTAGGAAGTTATTCAGAGTTATCTTTTTTAATGCCGATTTATAAGAAATTCCAAATAGTGATGAACAAAAGTTCCTACTATTTTAGAAGAGATCGCAATGATCCAATTTCGAATCCATCATTGGCGCAGCGTGAGCATGATGAATTGTTACATGATTTTGCTGATATTTACAGTCGATTAAAAAATACATACTCAAACAATCAAGAAGTAAGCTGTTTTTTAGACAAACAATTAATCAGACTATATCGCTCAAAATTCATCTTATTGATGAAAGAAGAAGAGAAGCAAAAGTTGGCCTTTAATATACTTTCACCTGCTATGAAATTACTTTCAGTACAAGAGATGAAAACACAAAATATCATCGTACGAGGAGAACTACGTGCATTACAAAAAGGTGAATATAAAAAATATCTGCGAATCTTAAGACTTCACCATTTCGGTAGAGATACGAAGAAGTCATTAAAAAGTTTGAACAAATTATATCGCCAAATTTATAATGATGTCTTTTTGAAAAGACCATTAAATGATAAAAAGGTAGTATTCAGCAGTTTTTTGGGTAAACAATATGCAGACAGCCCAAAAGCCATCTACGAATATATGGTCGCACATTACCCAGATTATGAGTTTGTGTGGGTGTTCAATGAAACGGGCAGAAAATTACCTGGCAATGCAAAACAAGTGAAACGATTTAGCCTGGCATATTACTATCATGTAGCGACAGCAAAATATTGGGTAAGTAATATGCGTCAACCGCTTCATTTGAAAAAAAGAGAGGGTAATATTTTCTTAGAAACATGGCATGGTACACCATTAAAACGACTTGTATTTGATATGGATGAAGTTTACTCAGCCAATCCAAAATATAAAAAGAACTTCTACCAACAATCACGCTTATGGGATTATCTCATCGCTGCCAATTCCTATTCATCAGATATTTTCAAATCTGCGTTCAAATTTGATGGGAAAATGCTTGAATATGGGTATCCTAGAAATGATACATTGTACAAAAATAACAATGATGACTATATCAAAAAGGTCAAAAAATCACTCAACATGCCATTAGATAAAAAGGTCATTTTATATGCCCCAACATGGCGCGATGACGAATTCTATGAAGCCGGCAAATATAAATTCGATTTAAAATTTGACCTACAAAAACTACGTGAAAAACTAGGGCAGGACTATATCATACTTTTACGCATGCACTACTTCATCGCAGATCACTTAAATATCGATGGCTTCGAAGGATTTGTTTATAACCTATCAAAACACGATGATATCGCAGATTTATATCTTATTTCAGATATTCTCATCACAGACTACTCATCCGTGTTCTTCGATTACTCAAATTTACGAAGACCAATCCTTTACTACGCATACGATTTAGAAAAATATAGAGACCAATTACGCGGCTTCTATCTCGACTACGAGAACCAAATGCCTGGCCCAATCGTCAAAACAACTGACGAAATCATCCATGCTATTAAGCATATAAACGACGTGGAGGAACAGTATAAAGAAAGATACGACGAATTCTATGACAAAATCTGCGGCTGGGAAACAGGCCACGCGACAGAGAAAATCGTTCAAGAAGTATTTGGCAGACAATCATTGCAAAGTACAGAGGAAGTTTTTAGGGAAATTAGTGCTACGAAATGATATAATTTATCTAAGAAAAAATCGGAAGTAAGGCAAATGACTTACAAGCAAAAGGAAAAACGATATGTTCGTTCTATTAACGAGAAAGAATAGGCCGTTTAAACTTGAACTATAAAGTTAATTGTCTATACAATTTGGAAAAAAGAGAGGGAAAATATTTTGAGCGAAGCTAGTATATTAGTTACGGGAGCGGCAGGATTCATCGGTTCTCATACATGTGTTGAACTTTTAGAAGCAGGTTACAACATCGTTGCATACGATAACTTACAAAATAGTAGTGCCACTTCACTTGAAAGAGTAAAAGAAATCACTGGTAAAACATTTCCCTTTATTGAAGGCGATATCCGAGACGGTGAAATGCTTGATCAAGTTTTTGAACAATACAAAATCGATGGGGTCATTCATTTTGCAGGATTAAAAGCAGTAGGCGAATCAGTTGAAAATCCGCTTATGTATTATGAAAACAACGTTCAAGGATCAATCGTGCTATTCCAAGCGATGAAAAGACATAATGTGAAGAAGATCGTGTTCAGCTCATCTGCGACAGTTTATGGTATTCCAAAAACAGTTCCAATCAACGAAACATTCCCATTAAGCGCCATCAATCCATACGGCCAAACAAAATTGATGGTAGAAAATATACTGCAAGATGTTGCTCATGCTGATTCACAATGGAGAGTGGCATTATTACGCTATTTCAATCCAATTGGCGCACACGAAAGCGGCAAAATCGGCGAAAACCCATCAGGCATTCCAAATAACCTAATGCCGTACATTACACAAGTAGCCGTTGGAAAACGTGAAAAGCTCTCTGTCTTTGGTGACGATTACGATACACCAGACGGCACAGGCGTACGTGACTATATCCATGTAGTCGACCTAGCAAAAGGACACCTAAGCGCACTAGAATATCTATCCGACCATTCAGGCGTCGAAACCTTCAACCTAGGCACAGGCAATGGCTACAGCGTACTGGATCTTGTCAAAGCGTTCGAAAAAGTCTCAGGCAAAAAAATCCCATACCAAATCACAGACCGCCGCGAAGGAGACGCTGCAACCTGCTATGCCGACACAACCAAAGCAGAACAAACCCTTCACTGGAAAGCACAATTCGGCGTTGAAAGAATGTGCGAAGACGCATGGCGCTGGCAATCGAATAATCCGAATGGGTTTGAAGAATAAGCTACTTGAAATACTATTGAGTCACAAAAACAACTTTTGTTTTTGTGGCTTTTTTTGTGGATTCCGATTGGGGAGATGCTGAGGGGATGGGGGAGGGGGGAGGACTTAAATTGATGGGGATTCTGTGAAATTTAGAAAATAGCGAATTGGAGTGGGAAAAGAGCGAGTGGACATGTAGAATGAGCGAATTGAACTGATAAATGAGCGAATAGACCAGCGAAAAGAGCGAATAGAAAAATGCTCAAAAGCATTATTCGCGGCATCCAATCCAAGGACAAATCGAAATCTTCCCGCGGACGAAAAGAGTAATAGGATCTGCCCCGAGGAATACGCTGCAAAGAGGAAGAAGAGGACTTAAATTGATGGGGATTCTGTGAAATTAAGAAAATAGCGAATTGGAGTGGAAAAAGAGCGAGTGGCCACGTAGAATGAGCGAATTGAACCGATAAATGAGCGAATAGACCAGTGAAAAGAGCGAATAGAAAAATGCTCAAGACCATTATTCGCGACATCTAATCCAAGGACAATCTGAAATTTTGCCGCGGATGATGAGAGTAATTGGATCTGCATCGCTGAATCCGCTACAAAGCAGGAAGAAGAGGACTTAAGTTGATGGGGATTCAGTGAAATTTAGAAAATAGCGAATTGGAGTGGGAAAAGAGCGAGTAGACCAGTGGAAAGAGCGAATAGAACCGATAAATGAGCGAATAGAGCAGTGAAAAGAGCGAATCGAAAATGCTCAAGATCATTATTCGCGACATCTAATCCAAGGACAATCTGAAATTTTGCCGCGGATGATGAGAGCAATTGGATTTGGGATCTGCACCACCGAATCTGCTGCAAGGTAGGAAAAAGAGGACTTAAAATTATGTGGATTCAGTGAAATTTAGAAAATAGCGAATTGGAGTGGAAAAAGAGCGAGTGGCCACGTAGAGTGAGCGAATTGAACCGATAAATGAGCGAGTAGACCAGTGAAAAGAGCGAATAGAAGCCCTCCCCATAAGAAAGAAGTAAAAAATCCCAATAAACATAAAAAAGTCCTAAAAAAATATCTAAAATTTTGTAAAATAAATTTTCATATACCGAAAATGAGCTTATTTTACAATTTCGTAGCCATTTTTATAGTCAAAACTCAATTTCACTATTAAAAATGCTATCAAAAGTGATTTGCGCCATTTTGCTAAAAAAAGTAAAACCCGCTATGCTTTGATTAAAAACGGAATAGGAGAAGATACTGTGATCGTCAAAGCATATTCTGATACGCATTATTTACAAGCTATTAAAAATTTGAGCCATCGACTTTCTTCAACAAACCCAAAAAGGCAAGAGCTTGAGTTCGAATACAATCGCATTAAAGCTGGGGATACTGGTGAGAAATTTATCATGGAGAAACTAGCACAACTTCAACTACCCTATGATTTCTATCTATTCCACAACCTATTTTTAAAAATTGAATCCAAAATGCAGATTGATATTCTTTTTTTAACAAAATATTATGCAATCATTTTTGAGAGTGAAAAATATAAAAGGAAAGATTGAATTTATTGAAAATCCTGATCAACTTATACGAACTTTACCAAATGGCGATATAGATGGTTTTGATAGTCCAGAGCTTCAATTGAAGGAATATGTTTATCAATTAAAAAACTTTTTCTTAAATCAAGGTATTAATATTCCTGTATACGGGGCCATTGTATTTCCATTTTCATCAAGCTTTATTAAGTCGACCACCAACGGAAACAAAGATATTGCGGAAAAATGGAATAAATGGATTTATTAGAGATATGCAAACAAAGAAAGTATTTCTAAATAATAATCAAATAGAATTTCTGAAAAAACATTTTCTAAGAAACCATTTAGAATATAATCCCTACCCATTAATAAATCGATATAATATTTCGAAAGAAAGTATTGTAAAAGGTGTTTTGTGCCCAAAATGCGGAGTATATGGGATGCAACGCTCTGCTTATAATTGGTATTGCAAAAATTGTCATCATAAAAGTAAAAATGCTCATGAAAATGCAATAAAAGATTATTTAACAATAATAAATGAATCAGTTACGAATAAAGAATGTAGAGACTTTCTGAACGTTCAAGACATTGATCAAATGAATAAAATGTTAAGAAAGATGGACCTCAAAAAAGTTGGAAAATTTAGATACACAAAATATATGTTGAATTGAATGAGAAAGTAAAAAACTTTAATAATCGATAGAATAAATGCAATTAAGAAAATAGCGAATTGGAGTGGAAAAAGAGCGAGTAGATCAATCGGATGAGCGAATTGAACCGATAAATGAGCGAATAGACCAGCGAAAAGAGCGAATAAGAACCCAAAAGATGCTCAAAATAATTATTCGCGGCAACTAATCCAATGACAATTCGAAATCTTCTCGCGGACAATGAGAGTGATAGGATCTGCCCCACCGAATCTGCTACAACGTAGGAAGAAGAGGACTTAAGTTGATAGAGATTCTGTGAAATTTAGAAAATAGCGAATTGGAGTGGAAAAAGAGCGAGTAGACCGGTAGAATGAGCGAATCGAACCGATAAATGAGCGAATAGACCAGTGAAAAGAGCGAATAGAAACCCCAAAAATGCTCGAAACCATTATTCGCGGCAATCAATCCAATGACAATTCGAAATCTTGCTCGCGGACGATAAGAGTAATAGAATCTGCCCCGCCGAATGCGCTACAAGGTAGGAAGAAGAGGACTTAAGTTGATAGGGATTCTGTGAAATTTAGAAAATAGCGAATTAGAGTGGAAAAAGAGCGAGTGGACCAGGTAGAATGAGCGAATTGAACCGATAAATGAGCGAGTAGACCAGCGAAAAGAGCGAATAAAACCACCAAAAACTACTCAACCCCCATCATCCGCGGCATCCAATCCAATAACAAACCGACAAATTGCCGCGGACAATAAGAGCAATCACACATCCCTAAATAAAAAAACCACCCCAACAATCAAATGTCAAGGTGGTTCCATCCATTTATAAATCCCTATCCACGAATCTCGCGATAGAAGTTTTCTATAGCGTCTTTATTATAGCCAAGGTAGTCAAATTCTTTAAATGTCAATTCCGGTTCTTCATAGATTTTCTTCATGGCACGGTAGATACTTTCGATTTCAGTATCTTCTGTTAGCAAGCCGTAGTCGCCATTGTCTAGGGCTGCGCGGTTGGCGATGATGTTGGTGGCTACGATTTTCATTTTTAATGTGAGTGCTTCTAGTAGTACCATGGGTTGTCCTTCGTATTTGGATGAAAGGACGAAGACGTCACATTGTTTCATGAAGCCGAATGGGTTGTCTAGTTGGCCTGTTAAGAAGACAGAATCTGTTAAGTTTAATTTTTTTGCTAATGTATCGAGCGATTTTCTTAGTTGGCCGTCACCTAGTAAATACAATTTTGTATTTGGGTATTCTTCGTGAAGTTGCGCGAAGGCTTTGATGAGCTTGTCTTGCGCCTTTTCTGGTGATAGGCGACCCATTGTGACGAATTTAAAGGAATCATCTTCATCTAACTTAATAATGTTGTTGCGAATATCAATCCAGCAGTTGTAAGGTGTGACGGCATTTTTTTCTACCCAACCGATTTTTTCGTCACCATCATAAAGTAATGCGGAGTGGCCATGCCCTGTACGCATTTCTTTTTTCACGGTTAGTGGTTTTGAATAGTATTGATCAGGTAGTATGAAATCAGCATCCTCTGATGGAGTAGGGAGATCCTTGAATACTTCAACAGCGTCTGCTTCGACAATCGCTGGATAGGTGATTTCTTTTTCATCGATGAGCACAGAATAATCGCCGGGAACTAAACGGATACTCTTGCTATCCATCCAGCCTTGTAGATATTTACCTTTCTTTAAAAAGTAATAGGTATGCTCTTTAAATACTTGTTTTTTATGAACGAAAATCAGCTCACCGCGTAAATCCATTTTGTGTTTTACTAGTTTGCTATCTGGACGATTTGGTGGTGCTGTATAAAGTTTATAATCGATATTTTCTAAAACATAGCCATATTGTTTGACCGGTTCCTCTGCTTTGGCAAGGCGACTTGCTTTATCAATCAATTCCTTATGCTTGTTGTAGTGTGCTTTTACATAAGTATTGGCAACGGCACGTGAAATTGGATTGCTATTTGCCATGGATCCGATTTTCTCTAATACAGTAACGGCATGATAGTTAATCCAGCCAAGCTCATGGTGGTCAATTGAAATGAGATAGTATGTGTCAAACTGTGTTACGGCCTTTTTCGAAATATGAACAATCATATCTTTGAAAAATGTAACGTCTGATTTTTTGTGTGCATCTGGTTCGCCAAAAGGTAAGTTCCACACATAATATTTTGGTGTGACGTTTGTTAGTTTTCCAAACATATTCACATCTTCATAAATAATCTCTGCATCTTGTGCTACTTCAACTTCTTGTTGAAGTAACTGGGATTCCTTGCACCATCCAACATAAATATCATTAATCGAGATTTTGCAATATTCTTCGTTGTGCACAATGATATTTTGCAAAAATATGCATTTCATCGTCTGCTTGTACAGCATGTTGCATAGAAGGGGTATCATGTACAATCTCATCCAAAGTTCGATAAATCGAAACGGTGTTAGAAGAGACTTGCCATTTACCCATTTCGTTTACAAGTTCGATATGATTGGTGTCTTGATGCCCGCCAAGTTCATTTTTCGGTGGATTTAAAATACGATCTGGATCGATTGTATTGACGCAATAGCCAAATTGATCTGCTGTTGTAAATCTTGTCAGTTTGGATATATTTAATTCCATCGTTGCTTCTGAAACGGCCAGTAACTTATCATATTGATAATAAATAGAGAACATCGTTAGTAAGTTTTTAAAGTGTGGTTTCACGCCATTTACTTTACGATTTCGATCGGCTGCCATATCACTGTGTAAGAAACAAATTTTGCGCTTACTATTAGAAGCTAGTATTAGTTTTGACCAATAGAAGCTATAGCCACTAAAGTCAATGGCATAGTCAAAATGCACGCCGCCAGTTAGTCTGCGAATTTCACGTTCATAAGCCTTCGTTGGATAATGCGGTTTTAATTTTGGCGTTAAACCATGTGTACGAATGAGTCGATCAAGAATGGCTTCTTGGAATGTATAAACCGGTACACCTGGTTTGAAAAGAAAACGTACTTTTGGGTGAATTCGTTTTTGATTGTGCAACACTTCCGCTTTATTTGAAGAAGCGACAAAAGCAGTCACATCATACTTTTCATAATCAATATTTTGAGTTAAGTTGATGAAGCTATTGGTAATCCCGTTGTTAATCAAACCACCAGGATAAATGAAAATCTTCTCTTTCTTATTCTCAAATTTTACAATTTTCAAATCATCGACTTTTTCATTTTTAAATACTAATCGATACAATCGCTCAGTAACTTTCCCGTCATCATAGTTTACAAAGCGCTTTTTAGCTGCTTGATAAACATCTCGATATTCATTTTTCACATCATCAATATGAAGAATGGCGTTTCCTACTTCATCGATTTGTTCGTAAATAGGTCCTGGAAGCTCTTGATCATCCAAGTACATGCCGCGATTTTGAGAATATAAGTCCTTATCCCATGCGTAGAACAAAATCGGTTTGTCTGTTACCAAATAGTCAAAGAATACACTTGAATAGTCCGTGATGAGGACATCTACGACACTTAGTAATTCATTCATATCCATCTGATCAGAAATAAGTCGTATACGCGCTTCCGGATAATTCGTTGCAACACTATATAAAAATGGATGGACCTTCATCAGCACATGGTACTCAGGGCCAATTTGTTCTGCCAGTTTATCCATTTCTGCAATGATTTGCTTCATATTATCGTCGGCATTATTCGTATCCGTCCCTTTCCAAGTAGGGGAATACAGCACAATCTTTTCATCTAAAGAAACATTTAGACCATGTTGATTTAACTGCTTAATCACGTCTTCACGTTTTGAATTGAAGGTTAAATCATTACGTGGGTAACCCATTTCTAAAATAGACCCTTCGTAAATACCGTCTAATCGGAAAGCATTCGCAAAAAGATCCGTAGAATGTGCATTTGGACTAATAATATAATCAGCATTCAAATAGTTACGAACAACATTTTGGCTACCTGAAGGATTTCCAGGAATATCATAGCCCATATATTTTAAAGGTGTCCCATGCCATGTATTAATGTAGATTTGTTCAGGACGTGGCACGAAAAATGATTGGAAAGTAGAGTTATTTAGCAAGTACTTTGCTTGTGCAAGCCATTTTAAATAATCATCACTATCACGTTCAACAAATTGAACATTTGACATCTCACGATAAGGAGCAATCACCTTTTCTAACTCTTCAGAAGGCTGAATGGACCAAATATGTTGATAAGTTTTACTTTTATCATGTTCTAAAATATATTTAAATACGGCAAAGGGTGAGTCTGTCATACTTTGTCCGTCTCTCACTTCATATAAAATAGAATGATCTATAATAGGTAACGTATCATAAAATTTTGCGTATAATTGATTTCTTCGATGAGCTTCGTTATGTTTACGGTCGTCTAAGACCTCTTTAAAATTGTCATATAATTCAGTTACGATCATCGAAAATCACCTCATTTAATAAAAATATTCCTATAGTATAGTAGCACTTTTTTATCCCAGTAAAAATATAATTAATGATACTTTAATGAAAAAGTTACCAAATTTAAATCTAATGTCACAGAATTCGATTACTTATTGTCCTTCAAAATGCCAAGAACTATACATCAAAGTGTTGCGGCAGTAGCGTTTTATGGATTGAAGCACATCAGCAACTATGTTATGATAATTGGCAGGTTAATTTTTTAATGAAAAAACGTACATAATGGAATTGAATCGAAGTTTTTTCGAGATTGAATGAGTATTTGATATAAGCATATCCTATTTAAAATACAAGCTGATTAAGATCTAGCACAAAAACGTTCTAGATTATTAATTTTTTTAAAACAGCATGAAAGAGTGAAAAAATAAATGGCAAATAAAACTTTTAAAAAATATTTCGGTAAAGCTTTCCGTTTTATCGGCCGTAAAGCGCCTCGTATTAAGAACCTTGTCGTCTTCGAAAGCTTTCATGGTAAACGATACAGCGATAATCCGCGAGCAATTTATGAATATATGAAGGAACATAATCCGGAATATAAACTAATTTGGAGTGTGGATAAAAACAGTATTCCATTGTTCCAAGAAATGGGCGTCCCGTATATGAAACGCTTCACACTTAGATGGTTACTTACTTTCCCACGTGCAAAATATTGGGTCAACAATGTTCGCTACCCAAAATGGATGGCAAGACCAAAAGACACAGTCTATGTCCAAACTTGGCATGGTACACCTCTAAAAAAACTAGGAACAGACATTGAAGAAGTACATATGCCTGGTACAAAAACAAAGAAATACCGCAAAAATATCATTGCCGAATCAAAAAACTGGAGCTATCTTGTAGCACCAAACCCATATACACATGAAATTCTAGGACGTGCATTCCACTTCAAAGGACCAATGATTGACTCAGGTTACCCACGAAACGATGCACTACAACATGAGGATCCAGCGAAAATTGCGAAAATCCGTAAATCACTCAATATCCCAGATGATAAGAAAATCGTTCTTTACGCACCAACATGGCGTGATGACCAATTCTTCAAAAAAGGGAAATACAAATTCGAATTCCAATTTGATATTCAAAAACTAAAAGAACAATACGGAGATGACTTCGTATTACTTGCACGTATGCATTATCTAGTATCCGAAAACTTCGATTTCAGCCAGTACGGTAACTTCATCAAAGACGTTTCAAACTACTACGATATCGCAGACCTGTATTTAATCAGTGACCTACTCATCACTGACTATTCATCTGTATTCTTTGACTATGCTATCTTAAATCGCCCAATCATCTTCTACATGTACGACCTAGAAGACTACCGCGATCGCCTACGTGGCTTCTACATCGACATCGAATCAGACGCACCAGGCAAAATCGTCCAAAACGAAGAAGACCTTTTCACAGAAATTGGACGTGCCCTAAAAGAAGGCCACTACTCACAAGAACAATTCGATCGCTTCAACGAAAGATTCTGCGTATGGGAAGACGGCAAAGCCGCAGAACGCGTTGTGAAAGAAGTATTTGGGAAGTAGGACTTGCTAAAAAAGAACCAACGATTTTCGTTGGTTCTTTTTTGGTGAGAAAAAACTGACAGGTCAAAGATTAGATACCCGTTTGTTCGCTACTCAAAACAGGGGTGGTATGAAATTTTATCGCTGCGTGAAAGGAAATCGAAGTAGAATCGCATGGCGCATATCCAGGAATTTAAGTCGCAATAGGTGTCTAGATAATGCTCCCATTATCCGCGGCAGAGAAAATGCAATTTCCACCTTAAAACCAGCCGCGAACAATGAGAGCATTAACAGAAGCAGGACTTAAATCATCGAAAATGCAAATACAATTTGTGAAAATGCAAGTAGATGCTGAGAATCGCAAGTAAACCTCGTAAATTGCAAGAATACCAGCAGAAAATGCAAGTAAACTATTTTAAAACCAAAAATGCTCCCATCATCCGCGGCCAAGGAAAAGATCTTCAACGCTAAAAGTAGCCGCGAGCAATGAGAGCATTAACAGGTGTAGAACTTAAATCGTCGGAAATGCAAATACAACTTGAAAAAACGCAAATAGATATCCGGAAAATGCAAGTAAACCACTATAAATTGCAAATATACCATTAAAAAATGCAAGTGAATTTTTCGACCAACCAAGAATACTCCCATAGTCCGCGAAAGAGGAAAAGATCACCAACGCTATAAACAGCCGGGACCAGAAAATTGGTGCCAAGCAAACATAATTCAAGTCATAACAACAATCTTTTTACCCAAAACAAGAAATAATCCCAAACAATACTTTTATCTTGACCAAATTAAGGGTATTAATTTGTTAAATGAATCGTAGTCTTTTGTCGAAATAGGGCATACAAAAATGGCCATTATCCTATCGAAATAGCCGTAATATGGTATACTATGTGAAGTGTTTTTCTACGGATATCAAGGAATGTTATAGGAAATTTCATTTGAAATGGCATAAAGATTTATCCCGCATTAACGGGCAGTAAGAAGCATTAACGGGCAGTAAGACTCAACTGCAAGGCTTTAGAAAATTCGAAAAAGCATCGGTGGAGATAAACTGCCCGTAAAAGCCCGATTGGTTTAACTAACAATCAGTGGGAGAACCCCCCCACTGATTGAAGTTTCACTTTATATAATAGAGGAAACTCAAAAATAGCAACTTTCATTAGTGAAATTCGTCGCTATCTAAAAGACCATTGAAATCATATATAACATGATATAATTTCTAGAAATTCGAACTACTTTTAAATTTAATACATGAAATTGAGGAACGTTGAAATGAGAGCATTTATAAACATTATAAAAGAACAAGTGAATTCTTTTTATTTGATTATGCGCTTAGCAAAGTTCCAGTTGCGTATTGACAATCAGAATAACTATTTAGGATTTGCGTGGGAGATTCTCAATCCGGCAATTCAAATGGCGATGTACTGGTTTGTCTTTGGGTTTGCCATGGACCGCGGTTTAATGACAGGTGAAAACGGTGTCAAGGTTCCCTACGTTTACTGGATGCTAGCTGGGATTTCGATGTGGTTCTTTATCCAAAAGGCCATACTGAATGGATCAAAATCGATTTTCCAAAAATATTCAATGGTAGCCAAGATGAACTTTCCACTTTCCGTGTTACCAAGCTATATTATCATGGGAAGATTTTATGGCCATGTTGCATTAGTTGGCATCATTATGGTTGTCTTTTGGATTGTGGGCTATTACCCAAGTATCTATTATATACAGCTAATTTATTTCCTAGCGATGAGTTATATACTGGCTTTTGCGATTACATTGGTTACATCTACATTGACTGTAGTCGTGCGAGATATTCAAATGTTAATCCAATCGCTATTACAAGCCATGTTTTTCCTATCTCCAATTTTGTGGGATCGCTCAGCGAATATGCCTGATTGGATTCATAATATTTTAATGTTGAACCCATTCTATTATTTAGCAAACGGCTATCGTGCATCATTGTTATTTAATGACTGGTATATCATGACACATTGGGAACTAACGTTGTACAACTGGGGACTTATCTTAGTTTTATTACTAATCGGTTCAGCAGCGCATTATAAATTCAGAAACCGCTTCTCTGACTTTATCTAAAAAACATATGGAGGAGAATATTTATGGCGGAATCAGTCATTATCAAAAACGTAACAAAAACCTATCGTATGTATAAAACAAAGGGCGAGCAGCTCGGGGATTTAGTTTTCCCTGGTAAAAAGGGCAGTGACTTCAATGCCATCGAGAACATTTCCTTCGCAGTAGAAGAAGGGGATGTCGTCGGTCTTGTCGGCATCAACGGCTCTGGTAAATCAACCCTATCGAATATAATCGGTGGCATTATCCCTCCAACGTCAGGCGAGATTATCGTCAATGGGGAAGTCAATGTCATCGCGATCAATGCAGGGTTAAACAACCAACTAACAGGTAAAGAAAATATCGAATTCAAATGCTTACTCATGGGCTATAGTAAAGAAAAAATCGCCAAAGTGATGCCTAAAATCATTGAATTCTCAGAGCTCGGCGATTTCATCTACCAACCCGTGAAAAAATACTCAAGTGGTATGAAATCAAAACTTGGATTTGCCATCAGCGTAACAGCTGACCCAGATATTCTAATCATCGACGAAGCCCTTTCTGTAGGGGACCAAACCTTTGCGGACAAGTCACTTGCCAAGATGAATGAATACAAAAAACGTGGCAAAACCATCTTCTTCGTCAGCCACAACCTTTCCCAAGTAAGAAGCTTCTGCACGAAAATCGCGTGGATTGAAGGTGGCCATCTAAGAGAATTCGGCCCAACGAACGTAGTCATGAAAAACTACTCAGCCTTCATCAAAAAATACCATAGCCTACCAGCAGAAGAACAAAAAGCCTTCCGGGACAAGCTTGCGGATCGACGGAAACAAGGGAAGAAGTAAGGACAACCACTACAATCACGGATTAACTTACAATCCGTGATCTTTACATAGCGCAAAAGGATGTGACAATCTGATGAAAAGAACTTTATTTATGACAGCATGGGATATGGATGTTGAAAAAGGCGGCGTCAACAAAGTAATGCTTCGCCGTTCAGCGCTATTCTCAAACCAAGACTATCGCTCAATCCTGTTGACCATGGACTTTAAAATGAATTACCCTGAAATCGCATCAGAATTGCGTGCAACAGGACAACTTGGCAGAGACGTTGAAATCATGAATGTTTACGATTATTATCGTGAAAAATTTGCTTCAAAAGATGTCTCAAGTAAACAAGTAGAGATGTACAAACAAAATATAAAAAAATTCGAAGGGGACTACTGGGTTCAAGATGGTGGCTATTTCGCTCGCTATTTCATGAACGGTTCCTATATCAAATATAAACAATGGGACGATGACGGCATCCTAAAATTCATCGATTACTTCGACGAAAACCGTGTCCGTTCCCGTCGCGAAGAGTTCCATCCAGAAGGCTATAAAATTCGCGAAACATTGTACCACCCAGCCAACAATAAAAAGAATCAGGAACGCTATTTCACACCTGATGGCTTTTGTTTCTTAACGATGTGGTTCAACTATCAAACAGGTAGTCAACAACGCATCTACTTATTCGACCCTTCTCACAAAAAAGTAGTGGACTTCGCTAACCGTGTAGAATTCCATACGTATTGGTTAGAAGAACTATGCCGAACTGAAGTAGTCAAACCAGTGATCATTGTAGACGGAGCAGCAACTGCTGAACGTGTCATCAATGTGGACGACGATCTTGCATATAAAATCTTCATGATCCATGCAAACCATTTCCAAGAACCATATACACTTGGCAGTCCATATCTAGAAGCCGTTCAACCGATTTTGGACATTATCCCAAAAGGCTACCCAGTAGTCGTATTAACAGAGTTACAACAACTCGACTTGCATAAAGAAATCGGCAACCGTGGCAACATCCACGTCATCCCGAACTACGTAGAACTACCAGTAGTAAAAGCCGAAAAAGATCCAATGCTTGTAACGCTAGTAGCTCGCCTAGCCAAAGAAAAACGCATCGACCAAGCAATCGAAGCCTTCATCGAAGTAGCACGCGATGTTCCAGGTGCAAAACTTGAAATCTACGGAATAGGCGAAGAAGAAGCTGAATTGAAAAAACTAATCAAAAAGCTAAAAATCAATCATAGCGTGAAGCTAATGGGCTACACCAACCGAATCGACGAAGTATTCGCCAAATCAGCTGTTTCACTTATAACATCTAAAGCAGAAGGATTTAGCTTCGTCATGCTCGAATCATTCGCCAACCACACACCAGTAGTCAGCTACGAAATCAACTACGGCCCAGCCCAAGTCATCAAAGACGGCGAAAACGGCTATCTAGTACCAGACGGCGACATCGAAGCACTAGCAGACCGTATCAAAAAGGTACTAGAAAACCCAGACGAAGCTGAACGCATGGGTAACAACGCCTACAACTTAATAGAAGAATCGTACACACCAGAAATCTACTTTAACAAATGGCGAGATCTAATCGAACAAACCATTGCAGAAAACATGGAAAAGCCGTTGTTGTAAGAGGAGAATGGAGAAAAAACAGCCGAATATGGCTGTTTTTTTTGTTGAGATTTTATTTGGGGAGGAATATCCACGAGTAGAGAGGAAAAAACTACCAACCCCCCCTCCCTCGACATTTCCCGATATAAAATCCCATCCCTCTGTTTAAATGCCTTCCAGTTTCGGTTACAATAACCATATATGCAACATACCAACCAACGAAAGGAGAGCAAGATGAAAAAGAACTTTCAAAGCAATCGGATTTATTCTTACGATTCTACTAGCTACAATTTTCATCGCACACGGACAAGCCTCGGCAGAAGAAGAGAATTCTTTCATCAAAACTGCGGTCAACGAGATTGCCCATATCCAATCAAAAACCGACAAAATCTACCGAAGTCCTGACAACAAAGACGACTTTATACTTGCCGAAACTACTTACACTGGCAGAGCTTATTATGCCAAGAGCAAAACGAAAATTGGCAAAACAACTTACTACCAACTTTTCCAAGGCTCAAAGGAAATCGGTTGGGTTGCATCAGGTGACTTAAAACGCAACACTCGTTCATTGCTTAACACATCAAAATCCACTGTATACATAGCGGGTTCAGGAACAGCTTACAACATGCCATGGGGCGGAACGAAAAACAAAATTTACACTTTAAGTGACTACCGTGCAAAATCATTCAAAGTCACTCGTACAGAGAAAATCGGAACAGCAATTTGGCATCAAGGCACACTAAACGGCAAAACCGTTTGGATCTCAGCTGCCTATGTGGAAACGAACCCATACATTGCACTCAACTTAAGAAAAAATTCCAACATAACAGCAAAAGAAATGCAAGCATTCTTATTAAGTAAAGGAAAATTGCCAAACAACATCCTGTATAAACTAGCACCAACGTTTATCACGATCCAAAAAGAAGCGGGCATCAACGCACAATTTATGTTCGCACATGCCATCCTAGAAACAGGGTGGGGTGGTTCGACTATTTCTCAATATAAGAACAACTATTTCGGCTACCAAGCTTATGATTCATGCGCCCTTACTTGTGCGAAATATTTTCCAACAGGAAAAGATGGCCTAAACGCATATGCGTACAAAATCTATCGTGACTACTTAACAAAAACAGGCCCATACTACAACGGCCCAACATTGTTAGGCATGAATGTCAAATACGCATCAGATAAAGGCTGGAGTGAAAAAATTGCCAATCTAATGGCTCAAATGAAAAAATATAGTAGCTCGTACTACAGCAAAACAGTAGCAAGCACAAAGGTTTTCCCACAGCCAAAAGAGTATAATAACGTCATTCCAGAAACCAATACACAACCAGAGCAATTCATCAAAATGCCATCAAGCATTACAGCAACAGTCGATGTAGCAGCAGGCGCAACAATCTACAGCATGCCGTACATCTACGCAAGCCCATATGGCACATACAAAAAAGGGAAGAACATCACGCTAAAGGCATACCACACAGATGTCCGAGACTTTAAAAACGAAAGCGGCAAAACTGTCCGCTGGTACCGCATCAGCTACAGCGGCAAACAAGCATGGGTACGCAGCGACCAAATTGCAGTCTCAAACCTAGGCTTCACAACAAGCGACGGTGCCAACCTAAGAGCGGGTGCAGATACAAAATACACAAAAGTAGCATCCGTCAACAAAAACACACCAGTCAGATTCGTTAAAACAGGCAACAAATATGTAACCAAAAAAGATAAAAACAAATCCACCTGGTACCAAATTTACAAACCAGGTACTAACCAAAAAGTATGGGTTAGCAGTACATTAATACAAATGTATAACTAATAAAAACGAGATCACCTATTATATGGTGGTCTCGTTTTTATTTTGGGGGAGAAAAACAAACCCAAGAATACTCAAACCCATCGTCCGCGCCCCAAAAATCATAACATCCACAAACGGATGCCGCGAACAAATAGAGCAATCAGAATCCTCCTCGAATCTGCAGGGGAAGACTTGAATTGTTTCTGAATCAGGTGGTAGAGAGGACTTAAAATGTTGAGAATGCCATTACAATTTAGAAAATAGCGAATAGGATGGTGAAATGAGCGAGTAGACCGTCCGAAAGAGCGAATTGGCCAATCAAAAAGAGCGAATAGATCGACCAAATGAGCGAATAGAACCTGCACAGTATCAATTCGTAGATTTAGCGCATTAAAAAGACATAGCAGAAAGAGTGTCTCTACTATGTCTCGATCTCGATAAGGGGAGTTATCAGGGACAATTAATATTTACCCTTTCTAAAAATTATTAAACATATTTTGATGAAACACAACAATAATTACACTAATTATCACACTAGGAGGTACCTATGAACGTAACAAAGAATGGCATCTTGGTTGATAACGGTAAATCACATATAAAAGTACCAAAAGTTAACGCACATAATAGACAACGTGAAAGTAAACGGTTCGATGTGTATGTGCAAATTCCAAATAAAAAACACGTTTGAAGTGGAATTCAAACGTGCATGTCCTACTAACAGGGAGATTTTTTAAGGCGGTTTGCAGGACCGTCTTATCTCCATTTTTAACTTGTTGTTAATAGATTATACGTTCAAGAATCGCAAAAGATTCATTTATATAAAAAAATATCAAAAGTGGTGAAATAAATGGTTTCAATTCACGCAAGGAGGCATTAGATCGGCAGAAGTTGCTTTTTAATTATCGGTGCATGGGATAGCCCATATCGGAATCCAAAAAACTACACAAAACAATGCTTAAGCTGCCCGGTACTAGATGAACTATTAGAAATCGGTGAAGTAGACTTAACTAAAAATGCAGTATATGTTGTATGCGATGGGCAAAAGTGAGCGAGTTCATCCTGAACGAAGATGTATTTAACTATGACTATGGAAAACTTCATTCGCTCATTATTGACCGTTCATCCAAGAACATGCAGAGTGAACTAAAGCCGTGGATTCCTCTCCAAAAATCATGGATTCCCAACCGCTCCCGCGAATAAACCTCCCGCCAAAAAAATCATCTCAATTTCAAAGCACCATTCTATTGACTCTCACCCACATCTAACACTACAATGGGTAATGTAATGAAGAGAGGTGGCCAATTCATGAATATTCGTAAGTTCAAAATGCATGAAAGTGGATTGAATCGCTTTTTTGGTCCACTGGAAGCGAAGATTATGGACATTTTATGGAGCAATAATGAGATGACCATCAAGGATGTCCAGCACGCTCTTGAAAAAGAAAAGACAACGAATTTCAACACCGTTATGACAGTCATGAATCGCCTAGTAGAGAAGGGAATCCTTCAAAAGAGAGCAGAAGGACGATGCTCGATGTACAAGCCTGTTCAGTCCAGAAACGAGTTTTTGGATACGCAATCCAAGGAAATGACGAACGAGCTGATGGATGAATTCGGCAATGTCGTAGTAAGCCATATGCTAGACGCATTGGAAGATGTGGATGATGAGCTTGTCGCAAAACTTGAGATGAAGATTAAAGAACTGAAAAAGGATCGCTAGCATATGGAAAAGCGCCAATCAACGTATATGTTTATCATGTCACTTTTAATTTCTGGAACGATCTTCATTCAAATGGCTTTGTATGTGGTTGCCTATTTTGTCGGTTGGAAGATGAAATTCAACCTTGTCGAAGTATGCCACAGCACGCTAAAAGCAATCGGCATGTCATCACTTGAATACGCACTCGATGCACTCGTTGTCTACACGCTACTCTTTACATTTTGGAAATTCACCTCGCAACTGATTCACGCGATGAAAATGAAAAGAAAATTTCAGCAATATCAAGATACCTTGCAATCGATTAAACTAAACGAGCATTACAGCACCAAAAACATCATGGTTATTTCATATCCTGTGCCGCTTGCGATTACAATGGGATTCATTTCACCCAAAATTATCATCTCAACAGGATTGATGAATCTATTAAATCAAGACGAACTAGATGCTGTCATCTACCATGAAATGTATCACCAAAAGAACTATGACCCGCTGAAAATATTTTTGCTATCGCTATGCGCATCGACTTTTGTCTACATACCGATCTTGAAATGGTTCAACCAAAAATATCGAATCATCCAAGAAATCATGGCAGACAATGTAGCGATTGAAAAACAATCGACCTCGATGAACATTGGCAGCGCATTGTTGAAAATGTTGAAAGCAGGGAAGGCAGAGCCGATGCCGTTTATCTATGCATCGTTTGCCGATACGTCAGTGAATTATAGAATTGAATATATGCTCAACCCTTTGAAAGACTTCCAAATAAAGATACCAGCCGAAATCGCCTTCAAATCATTTACGATTTTTGGCTTAATCTGTGTCTTTTTTATTTACGCGCTTGCGTAAATTTTTTACCCAATTACACTACATCACGTAGTTTATAAAGGAGTTTAAACATGTCTAAGAAAATATTTTGGATTATCGGTATCATTGCCGTATGCGTCATTGCACTAATTGTGTTAAATGGGCAAAAAGGAAAATCAGGTACATCATCAACGATTGACTACACGAATCAACCATTTTTAGGGGACAAAAATGCACCAGTTGAAATTGTGGAATTCGGTGATTACAAATGCCCTCACTGCGGCGAGTTTAACAAAAACGTATTACCATATCTCGACCAACAATTTATTGAAACAGGAAAAGCAAAACTATACTTCATGAACTACGCATTTATCGCACCTGATTCAAAAACAGCAGCACTATTTGCAGAAACTGTTTATCAACAACTAGGCAACGAAAAATTCTGGAAGTTCCATGATTTATTATTTGCAAACCAAACAACAAAAGACGGTAAAGAAAACTTAATGACAGAAGACTTTTTGAAAGCAGTCTTAAAACAAGTAGCAAGCGATGCTGAAACAGAAAAAGTCGTGAAAGCATTCAGTGATAACAAGGCGCAAAAAGCATTTGACCAAGATATGAAAACGGCAAACAACCTAAAAGTCCAAGCAACACCTGCTATCTACATTGGCGGCAAAGAATTCAAAGGCCAAACAATGGATGACTTTAACAAGATGGTAGATGAGGCAGCAAATGCTAAATAAATCACTACTATTAGCATGGATTACATCAATTATTGCAATGGGAGGAAGCCTATTCTTCAGTGAATATATGGGCTTCATCCCATGCACCTTTTGCTGGTACCAACGCATTATGATGTATCCACTCGTCATTTTCCTAGGAGTCGCCTTTTATCATAACGATCAAAAAATTTATAGATATGTCCTACCTATTTCAATAATAGGAATAATTACGGCCAGCTATCACTACGCATTGCAAAAAATTCCGTCCATGCACGAATTCGCAACATGCACAAGCGGCGTCCCATGCTCAGGCCAATACATCAATTGGCTAGGCTTCATCACCATCCCATTCCTATCGCTTATCGCCTTTATCATCATCACAATCACGATGATTATACTTTGGAAAAGCAATAAGAGAGGAGAAGAAGGCCATGAAAAATAAGAAAAAACGATTTTACATCCGGCTAGTCATCCTAGTCATTTTATGCGCAGCCATTATTTTCACCATCTACAACACGGCAACAAAAGACACAGCCAAAATGCTAAAAGTAGGGGACCAAGCACCTGACTTTGCGCTAGTCGATATGAACGGCCAAAAACATCAACTATCCGAATACAAAGGCCAAGGCGTCTTCCTAAACTTCTGGGGAACCTGGTGCAAACCATGCGAAAAAGAATTCCCACTGATAGATAAACAATATCAACAAGACAAAAACAAAGGCATCGAAGTCCTAGCAGTCAATGTTGCTGAACCCGAACTCTCAGTTCAAAAATACATCGATCGAAAAGAACTAACATTCCCAGTCCTAATCGATCACACCAAATCCGTCATGAGAGCCTACAACATCGACCCATTGCCAACAACCCTACTCATCAACAAAGATGGCAAAATCGAAAAAATCATCACAGGCGAAATGACCGAACAAGACATCAAACAAAACATGCAACAAATTATGCCAGAATAAAGGAGTGCCGATAACGGCACTCCTTTTTATATGTGGATTGCACGCGACGAATCCACGCCCACGACAATTTAAGTCCCTATCCTCTTCCAATAAAAAGAAAATAATAGTAAAAAACACCCAATGTAAATTCCTAAATCATCCAAAAACCTAATAGTTTAATACAATTTAAGTCTCAGTTAATATATTAATAAACAATAAAATGATATAATATCGATGTTTGATTTTAATCGAATTTTAATTTTCAGTTCGTATATTGAATGGTTGAAGATGAGAATGAGTGTTTCTCATAGAATCTGAGAACATCACTGCATGGAACAGTGATCGATTCGTTAAGAAATTCATAATCACACTACTACATCCAATAAGGAGTTATCATATATTGATAAAAGAATGGAATTTACTTCGAGTTGTTGCCTGCTTAACAATCGTATTGTTGCATAGCACAACGCAAACCGGGTGGAAGCATGGTTTTCCGGATATTGACTACTACCATACGATTCGAGCCATCCTCTGTTACGCTACACCTACATTTGTAGTTCTTTCAGAAATTATATTAGCCAACAAATATCCAAACGGTTTACCAAAAGGATTTTGGCTAAAAAGATTTAAATATATTTATTTACCTTTTATTTCCTTTGCGATTATCGATGCATTAGCAACATATTATCAAAATCCTAAAACAGATTTATTGACTAAGCTAAAAGACAATATTATCGAGGGCGATTTTGGAGGATACTTCGTATTAATTATTATCCAATTCTATATATTGCATTTGATTGTAACGAAATTTAAGTTCTCAATGTTGTGGTTCGTCCCACTGAGCATTATGGTCATGGAAATTAGTTTAAATGTACTTCGACTAGAAATTCCGTTTGTGGAAGAAAACGAACATAGATTAACAATTTCATTCACAACGTGGATCGCTTATTTTGCAATTGCCTTTTTAATAGGAAAACATTATACAGTCGTCGCGGAAAAACTAAGAGTCTATAAATGGCATACTATTTTAATGGTCATTGCTTCAATCTTATACATGTTCGTAATGACCAAAACAGGCCTAGAAGGAGTCACATCAAGACGAGTTGATTTACTTCCACTAGTCATTTCAATGTGCCTAATGGTTTTAGCATGGGGACAATATATTCCAAATTCTAAAATCGTCAATACAATCAGCAATTACTCATTCGGAATCTATTTGCTTCACTGGCAAATCCAAAGATTCATCGCACCATATACAGCAAACTATTTTAACCATACGTCAACACGCGTATTAGGACTATTCTTCATTTCATTAATCTTAAGTATGATCCTAATTAAATTAATATCCTACTTGCCATTCGGTTCATTCATCGTCGGCAGAACAACAAGAAAATGGGACAAGAAGTTCAAAAAGAAAAAACAAGAAATCCCATCAACTGAAACTGCAGATGTAAAAATGCATGCGTAGATAGCAGTTAATATAGAAAAGAGTGCCGGAATTAAACTGGCACTCTTTTTGTATTTGGTTCAGTAGCGAGCAGAGTAGATTCTCTGTGTGCAATGAAGACTTAAATTTCCTGGAATGCAATGAAACTTAGAAAATAGCGAATAGATTGGGGAAAAGAGCAAATAGAATGTGAGAATGAGCGAATTGCCGTAGAATGAGCGAATGACCCAAAAGAGCGAATAGACCAGCCAAAAGAGCGAATTGGAAACCCCAAAAATACTCAACCCCATCATCCGCGGCACCAAATCCAAGTAGCAACCTCGAAGAATTTGCCGCGGACGATAAGAGTAATAGGAACAGCCTCACTGAATCGACTACAAGGTAGGAAGAAGAGGATATAAGTTGGTAGAGATACAGTGAAATTTAGAAAATAGCGAATAGAGTCGAGGAAAAGAGCGAATTGGCCGAATTATAGAATGAGCGAATTGCCGAAGCCAAAAGAGCGAATTGCCGCCCAAAAAGAGCGAATAGAACCAGCTCCATCGCCATGCCCAATCTCAGAAGTCCAACCCCCAACCCAGAATACTCAAAACCCATTCATCCGCGCCCTAAAACACCCATATCACCAAAAATCAAGCCGCGAACAATAAGACCATTCATAACCTTATTAGTACTAGATACCCAATTCCACCCCAAAATCCCACCACTAAAACTTTCTTCAACTACCTTTCTACTAAATTGTTAAGATTCCAATAATTCTCCACAATTCTGCTCCCGATTCTCTAAAAACCATGCTATAGTTAATAAAAATCTATCATTTTCATAGAAAGGAAGAATGCACATGTCTTCACAGAAAAAGGCAGTTTCAAAACTTACTGTAGCAGCTCTTTCCGCGGCAATGTTGGCATCTACTGCAACCATGACTCTACCAGCGCTAAAGGCTGACGCGAAAACAAGTGCCTCGCAACCAGTAAAACAATACAATACTAGTAGACTCGGCCAAATCAAATCTGACAAAGCCTTGATATATAAAGCTCCTAATTCAACAAAAGGAACAAAAGCAGGCACATCAAAGCTTCAGCTTACTTATTACATAAACAAGAAAGCTGTGTACAACAACACAACGTATTACCAAATCAGCAACTATCGAAGCACAACAAAAGCGGCAATTGGATGGCTGAAGTCAAAAGATTTAACAACAAAATCTTATTCAGTTGGCAAAAATAGCACGACCAAAAGATATATCACAGGATCTGGTAAAGGGTACACAAGACCGTGGGGTGCATCTCGCAACGTTCAATTCACCACCCTCACAGCACAAAAAGGCACCTTATTTACCACGAAAACGACTGAAAAAGTTGGAGATGAAACGTGGTACAGCGGTACATTATTAGGGTAAAACGATTTGGCTGAAATCTACTCAACTAACAACAAAAAAGCCAACAACAACCGTTAAACCTGTATTGAAAACAGTAAACAGACTGGGCCGCATCAAAACAGCAACTGCCAAAGTCTATTCAGATATCAACAACCTAACAAAACAAGCTCAAGCAACATCAACAAAACTAAGTAAAACCTATTACATTACAAAGCAAGCAACAATAGGAAGTAGCACTTACTATCAACTAAGCACAAGTGCTACATCAATTATTGGATGGGTTAAAAGCACAGACCTAACATCAGTAGCCCAAGCAACAGGTCAAAAGCCATCTGCCAAACAAGTACTAAATGGCACGGGATCAGGCTACAGTATTCCATGGGGTAGTACGAAAAATATCACGCTAAAAACGCTAAAAAAAGATGAACTATTCACAATTAAAAAAGCGACAAAAGCTGGCACTGAAACTTGGTATCAAGGTACAACAGCGAATAACACAACAATCTGGGTCTCATCAAAACAAGTAAAAAATTACGTAGCACCAGTGGAACCAACAATCCCAGTAGAACCAACACAACCTACTGAACCAACAAATCCAGAACCACCAGCTCAACAACCAGCAACAACACCAACAACCAAAGTCGGCATATTAAAAAGCACAACAACAAAAATCTATCAAGACTTAACCGACTTAACGAAAACAATCGACGCAGGTACAAGTTATACAAAAGAAAACTTCTATGTATACAAACAAGCAACAGTAGACAACAAAACCTACTACCAAATCAGCCGAACAAACGGCACCAAAACTAGCGCAGTAGGGTGGGTAGAAAAAGATCAAATTACTTTATCAGACATCACGTCATCTACAGCTGCAAACCTAAAACTTTACCTAACAGGCTTCGGCACTGCTTATAACATCTCAAACGGCACAACAAACAACGTCGTTTATAGCTCACTAGCAGACTACCGAACAAAAGCCTTCACAGCAAATAAAATTGAAGTCATTAACGGCAAAACCTACTACCAAGGCAGCATCGGTGGAAAAACCGTCTGGATCACACCTGAACAAACAGGGAATGACTATCTGGTAGAGAACTTAAGAAAAACATCGAACATCACAATTAAAGAAATGCAAGATTATCTAGTAAAGGTAAAAGGTCCAAGCTATACATCAAATGAATTATACAAACTTGTCCCAACATTCTTTGAAATTCAAAAGGAATACGGCATCAATGTACAATTCCTAGTAGCTCATGCCATTGTTGAAAGTGGTTGGGGAAATCCAAAACTATCTCAAGTCGGTTATTACAAACACAATTTCTTTGGCTATCAAGCATATGACTCAGCAGCATTAACATGTGCACTTTACTTCCCAACGGAAAAAGCAGGATTAGAATATTATGCTGACCGTATTTATAATAACTATCTAAAACAAGGCGGAAAATATAATAATGGTGTCAATGTTGCAGGGATGAATGTCAAGATATGCATCAGATACCAATTGGGGACGTAGTATCTCAAGACTTATGGAAGGGATGAAACCCTACGATAGCAAATACTATGCAGGGCAACCACTGAGCACACTTAATCCAGCACCATTAAACAGTAACGTATAACAATATTATCCCAGCAGACCAGCCACAACCTGATTCATTCTTAACATTCGATAAAGGCATCACAGCTACTGCAAATCTACTAACACCAGTCTATTCAATGCCATATGCAACATCAAGTAGACAAATTGGAACACTAGCACTAGGACAACAGATTACGATTTTAGGACACAACACAGATATCTGGGACTACGAAGATAGCAAAGGAAAACTAATAGGTCGTTGGTTCCGAGTAAGCTTCAACGGCAACAATCCAAGCATGGGTAAGAAGTGACTACCTAAACATCAAAAACCTAGCAGTAACAAACTGAGATGGCTGTAACGTCCGAGACAAAGCAACCACAAAAGACTCTAAAATCCTAACAAAACTAAACACAGACGCATATATGAAACTAGTAACAGATTCAACAGGCAAAGTAGTAACAGCAAAAGACGAAAACAACACAACCTGGTATCAAATCTACATCCCAGGCACAACAACAAAAGCATGGATCAGCTCAACAATCGTAACGAAGTTTTAAAACCGGTGCCAGGCAGAGCGGTGGAAACCGGTGCCAGGCACGCACGCAATTCACTACAGTTTAAGTCTTGAATAGAGAACTCAGTCACTTAAAACCGTGACTGAGTTCTTTTTTATACTTAATCAGAGCGGTGCCAGGTACGCACACAATTCACTATAATTTAAGTCTTAAACAGATAATAAATAATATCCAATCAAAATGCATCTCCGTGACCAGGAGAATCCACGTCAGCCGAGTAATTTTCTAAGCTTAATACTAGGTTATAACATCTCCCTCTAGGTTCTTCCATAGGTGATGAGCTTCTCTAGCGATATGTTCTAACAAATCCGGTGGTGAGGTTGTAACAAGTGCACAATGTTTAATTAGGTCATCAACTTCTAATTTAAATTGCTCTAAACTTTTTGCTTCTTTAATAATCATTTGCTTGAAATTTGTTAAAACCGGTAACATTTCATTGCGTGGCATGCGTATCATTGTTTTTAATGCATTTGCCTGCAAAAACAACCGTTCGAATTTTTGCTTCATATTTGTTACTTGAAAGTTTATTTCATAATTAGAAACATCAGAATAATGAAGTATATAGCCAAGATGATCTGCCATTTGCCTTAACCAAAATACGGTTTCATGTATGGCAGCATCTGCCGGTGTAACATATCCGCCACTCTCTATAAGTTGATAGACCTTTTGAGATTCTTCTGATTCCCTCATCATGTGGTCGAGAAGTGATGCGGGTGTTGAAATAATCACATCACAGTGTAAGGATTTATCCAATGTATAGCCGAGTAAACTGTGAAACTCATGTGAAGCATGCTGGGCTTCATTGATTAAAGTACCAATATCCCCTTGTTTCGCTTCTGCCTTTTTCCAAACAGCTCCTAAACGCTGAATATTATTCTGATTTGCACGAGCTAGCTCAGTTTCGTAATGGCTAATTTCCCTGTCAAAAAATCGACCATGATCATAATCATTCCGTAACCAAAAAGCGATAACCCCATAGGTATCCCTTTCATACTTATCCGTATACCCCATTACCCCTACCTCCTAATTAATATGATGGAAGCCCATTAAATAAAGTGTATAACAAGGACAGCTAAAAGCTTTACCAAAAGATTATATTCATGTTATGCAGCCTTTATGTTTTGTTTCGAATAAAAAGATTTACACAAATCGACTGAATTATGCTGAAAATGTTATTTTCTTTATTTTAGGAAAATGTTACTATTCTATTTGAACTATATATAATTCATAAGAATCGGGAGGCCATGATGACAGTACTATTTGGGATATTAATCGCAATTATTCTTTATTTTCGTATTAAAAAGATTATCCGGATATTTTTCTCGTTAAGATTCTGGATTGGTTTGGCGCTAAATGCTATTTTCTTTTATGGTGTATATACATATTTTCCTACTATAAAGGAAAAGTTGAACTATTATATTTACACTTATACAGATTTCTTTACCGTAGAGGATATGGAATGGGTGGGAATCATAGCAGCCGGAGCATTGTGCTTTTTTGTTTGGGTATTTTTATGTGGTAGGTCAAGAACATTTGTCACTCCGTTTATTTTTGTCTTATCCGTTGTAACTTTAGGGTTGGTGATTTTTAATGTGTCGGATGGCTTTGACACAGCATTTGATGGAGGAGATGATTTTGGTAATGATGACTATTCTTCTGATCAAACATGGGTCGATCCTCATGATGTGAGTGGGTACGAACGTGCTGATGGCACACAAGTGGATGGTTATTATCGAGATGGTGACGGGGATACAAGTGTGGATCGTAGTCTGGAAGAAGGCGGAGGCTATTTCAGAAAATATTAATATAAGCATTTATCTAAAGAACTAGTATGGCACTAGTTCTTTTCATTTTACACAGCTTTTACACCGGTGCCAGGCACGCACACAATTCACTACAATTTAAGTCCTCCGCCAATCCAAAAACCCTTCACAAAACCTAACATTTTACTTTCTCGATTCCAATAGTTAGCATGAAATTATCAGCTTGATGAAAGACTTTCTACTATTTAAAATATAAATTTCCAATCCCAGAAAGGAAGTACCCAAATGAAGTTAAGCATTTTAGACCAAGTACCAATCCCAAAAGGAACAAAACCTGCCCAAGCTTTAAAAAATAGCGAAACATTAGCATTACTAGGAGAAGAGTTGGGGTATCACCGGATGTGGTTGGCAGAGCATCATAGCATGCAGTCGCTTGCAAGTTCTGCACCAGAAATTATCGCTACTCACTTAGCGGCCAAAACGAATCGCATTCGAATCGGCACAGGTGGCGTTATGATGATGCACTACTCACCATTAAAATTAGCGGAAGTGTTCAAGACATTATGTGCATTCTCACCAGGGCGAATTGACTTCGGCGTTGGTCGTGCACCAGGAGGCGACAACTATTCAACATTTGCGCTCGCAAAAGGGAGACGCCCGGAGATGAGCGACCAATACAAGGAAATTGAATTGACGTTAAAACTATTGAGTGACCAAAGACCAAATCATCCATTATATGATCCAGTAATCGCCTCCCCAACACAAATCGAACTACCGGAAGCGTGGCTACTAGGTTCAACAGGCAATAGTGCATTACGCGCAGGAAGATTAGGGGTTGGCTACTCCTTTGCCCAATTCTTTAATGGGGGAATGACAAAAGAAATTTTCAACACGTACAGGGAAAATTTCGAGCCATCTGACTTCATGCCGCAATCACAAATTCTTGTGACGTACGCAGCAACAGTAGCTGATACGAGAGAAGAAGCAGAATACTTATCAAAACCAATCGATATCCAAAGAATGTTACTCATGAGAGGAAAGTTAATCCAAACCATGTCACCTGAGGAAGCAAAAGACTACCCATTAACTGAAATGGAAAAGATCGTTCATCCAAGATAATCGAAAGCTTAACCTAGTCGGAACTGCTAAAGACGTGGCGGATATCATACTTTCTGACCAACAACAATTTGGCTTTGATGAAGCAATGTTCAACTGCAATCAATACAACATTGAAAGTAGAATCCAAAGCTTCACACTATTGGCGAAAGAATTAATATAGAAAGACTACACCTAGCACACAATAGGAGGTACCTGATCTTAATTAGGTAGCTCACCCGCCAGCAACCAACAAGACCGGGAAGTTCTTCTATGCGAAAGAGAAATGCTTTTCGTAAGTTCATTTCTTTTAAATATCTGCAAAGCCCATACCGCGGACGCCTCCCCGCAAGGACAAATGATAGAACCCAACTGTAGCTAACCTTTTGTGGAAATATTTACTAGTGGCAATGTAGCAGATGCTTAGCGCGATAGCTGGTTCGACGATGCTGCCTGGCACATTCATGATGCCAAGAACGGTCAATGTCAGCGTGATGCTATGTGCCACGGTAAATGCTGTGACGGTGGCTGCGGTTTGTTCGAAACTTTGTCTTGCAATTAGAACATAATAACAACAAATGATCGTAGCCTGTCAGACATGGGCTATACCGAAGTCTCAAATGAAAACCAAGCAACCAAGAGAATGGCTTAAAATAGGGGTTTATATATTCCACCAGTTTGATCAGTCACATCTCCACCATTATTACTGTTATCCATGGAACTCTCTGGTAACCCAACTACTTCCAACACCTTGCTCTTGTTGCACTTCTGTAAGTCAACATAGTCCAATAATTATTTTTTGCCCTGTAGCACGCCATCACTTTTTTGCCCATATAGGAGGCAGTGATTGGAATCGATATAATTTGTGGCGGTATCATTGTAATAAATGCTCATCATTAAAATTTAGTGTGTTACTCGGGTGATAAAAGGTAGGAAAGTCCATTGTGACAGTAAGAAATTCTTTGTTTTCCTTTTTGACAATTTTCATATCTTTCACTTCAGGTGTCTCGTTCCGCATTCCCTTTATCAGCGTTAGCCCTTTGTAATCAATTCTTCTAAAATGATGTTTGTTCTTTTTGATTTCGGATGAATCAAGAATCCAGTTTTTATTTTCATCATTCGATGGGATAAGCTCGAAAACGCAGAATGTATCTAAAGAAAATTCCATTTCGGTTTTATTTTGATCCATCGTTATATTTGTATAACTAGCACTATAAGCATGTGCAGAAGATTTGATTGGAAATGAAAGAAAAGATACAAAAAAAAATGCTATGACAATTAGAGATAGAATTCGAGCTTTAGAAAATTTCGAAATTTTCGACTGCGAAAGTAATAATCCTCCTATTGAAATATTATCAAAATCATAGTTTCTAAACCATATATAAACGAGTATTGGAGGACAGAAAGTAATACATATCTATACAAAAATAATATAAAATATTAATAAATTTAATCAGAGAAGTAACACTATAAATTAAGAGTTTTATTACAATAGAATAGAATTTAATGTAATACTAGAATTGACAAATTTCCCTTTCTATTATTAAGTTACGAAATTAAATATAAAAGGTGGTTAATTGATAAAAAAGAATCGGAAGAACAACCGATGGACAAGTCTGTTCATGATCGTTCTTCTACTATTGAGCACGATTCTGCCGAGTGGATTCATGTCAAAAGCTCACGCAGAACAGGCTGATCATGTCGTGATTTCTCAGGTTTATGGTGGGGGAGGGAACAGTGGAGCTCCCTTTAATAAAGATTTTGTTGAACTATACAATCCAACAAGTACCAACCAATCGATCTTGCTGGATGGTCTGTTCAATATGCATCAGGAGGAGGAACTAGTTGGCAGATTACTAGTTTAACAGGTACTATCCAGGCACATGGATACTTCCTAATCTCAGAAGGTGGCGGTGCAACTGGTTCGGACCTTGTTACTCCTGACGTAGTTGGTGGAATTTCCATGTCTGGGACAAGTGGGAAAATCGTATTGTTGAACACGAATACTGCATTTACAGGTACTACACCAGAAGGAACAATTGATTATGTGGGATATGGTTTAGCAAGTGTATACGAAGGCATAGCCCCAACAAAATCTCTCTCCAACGCAACAAGCGCTCAACGTAGACCATACGCAAATGTAGACCCAGCTCCTGAAAAAGGGAACGCATGGGATACAAACGACAATGCAACCGATTTCTATGTAGGATCTGTTACTGCACCAAGAAACTCATGCATCGAATGGAAGAACCAATGATTCCAGAAAAAAGCTTTAACCAAAAGGAATAAATATTCAATTTATACAACAAGAAAATTAAATAACTGTTAAAGGGGAAAGCTGATACAGTTGAAGCAGATTCAATAGTAAATATTTACGAAGATGCATCTAAAGGAACAGTGATTAGAAACAGCGACAGCAAAAGAGATGGCTCTTTTACATCAATTTCACAAATGAAAAGCCACTAACTATCTATTTATGTTTCAGCAATACAAACAATCTGGATGAAAGTGCAGCAATTAAAATTAATGTAGCGACTGCAAGTGCGTCAGTCGATCAAGCCAAATTAAGCTATGTAGTGACTGGCGGAGTAGGTACATTAATTGGAAATGCAGGTAGTGCTGTAGGAAATGCAACTATTCAAGTCTATCCAAATAACCAAGCAAATGTTGCTGAAAGATTAGATGCGAGTGAAGTAAAAGCAGGGACTTCAGGAGACTTTAATATTACCATTAACAATGCTCCTGACACAGTATATGTGACTCAAACTGCAAGCAACAGTACGGGAATTATGTTAGAAAGTGTCCCAGTATCCGTAACAAAAGCCGATACGACAGTGCTTTCACAAATTAAAGATGTTCGGGAATCTGATGCTAAAGGTCAGCCTGTAAATCTAAACAAGTCGTTTACGATTGAAGGTGTGGCAACAGTTGACACGCAAATTCTTGGAACACAAAAGCAGAACTTTTATATTCAAGATGGTACAGCAGGAATTAATATCTTTAGTGGTTCATTAAGACACAGGTTTTAAAGTTCTCAAAGGTGATAAATTACGTGTTACAGGTAAAGTACTTTATTACAATGGTCTAACAGAATTTGAACCTACCTCCATTGTGAAAATTAGTGAAGGTAATCCAATACCAGAGGCTAAGAATTTAACGATTCTTGATTTAATTACTTTGCAGCAGCAGAGCCACTTGAAGGAAGCCTAGTAACCGTAACAGGTAAGGTTTCAGCAGTAGCAGTTACTGGCGCAAACTATAATGTAAATTTGTAGATGAAAATAATAAGACAACTAATTGCGGGTAATGGAAGAAACTGATATTAAGCCTGATACGGACTTGTAGGTGGCAAAAGTTATACGGTTACAGGTGTAATAGGACAATATACAACAAATGCGTCCGCAACAAACGGATACCAATTTTACCCTCGTGATGTAAAGGATATCGCACCGATTCTAGCATGACACATTCAGCTTTAACAGAAGTATACAAAGGAACAAATGTAGAATTCGAAGCAAATGCAGATGGTGCAGAATCAGTAACAGTTTACTACAGAGCAAAGGTACTACTGAATATACTGCATTACAAATGGTTAAAGGCAGTGAAGGACGTTATACGGCAGCATTGCAAGCAGCGAAGTGCCTCAAAATGGATTCGAATATTATATTGAGGCAAAAGCAGGAGGAGCAAGTACAAACAGTTGGAACAAGTGCAACACCATATACAGTAGAAATAATCGATGACACTGTTGGACCAGAAATTAGCGGGGAAACACCTCAAAATGAAACGAAAGTAGAAAGTCCGCGACCTGAGATTTCTGCACTAATTAACGACCCAAGTGGCGTTGACGAAAACTCAGTTCAATGTGGCTGGATGGCAACGAACTAAAAGCACCAGCTGCAACAATTAGCAAAACACAAGTAAAATACACACCAGAAGAAGATCTTAAACTTGGAAAGCATACTGTAAAGGTTACAGCAAAAGAGTAAAAGGGAATCCAACTAAAAAAAGAGTGGACATTTGAAGTCGTTCCACGTTTTACAGGCGGAAATCACTACCGTGGTACAACCATAACCACACTAATATTTCACATGATGGTGCCGGAACACCTGAGGATGCTTTAAAAGCTGGTAAAGCCCATCATTACGATTGGTTTGCATTTCAGACCATTCACATGATATTGACCCTGAAAAAATTGGTACAGATACTGTAGACCGTAATGGAATGCAGGAGCGTACTGGTGGAGACAAGTGGCAATTAACAAAAGACCTTGCCAAAAAAATATACAAAAGATGATTATGTTGTATTCCCAGCATTTGAAATGACCTCTACTACATGGGGACACTCAAACATCTTCGGTTCAGATAATTTTATCGACCGAAATATTAATGGTAAGCAATACCAAGACTTAATCAGTATTACGCATGGGTCATGACATACGATGAATCGTTGGCTCAATTTAACCACCCAGATATGTCGCAAATGCATTTAATAATTTTAAACCGTACAATAAAGACGTAGATAAATTATTTACAATGCTAGAAGTTGGAAACGGTTCTGGACATTATGGATATGCAAATGCTGAAGGAAAATTCTACTCAGCATTAGATTTAGGCTGGCATGTTGCTCCAACTTACGGTGAAGATAACCATGAAGGAACATGGGGACAAATGAATGCACGTACAGTAATTGTTGCGGACGATTTGAATCAAGAATCATTCTTCATTCGATGCGTAATATGCGTGTATACATGGAAGAGGATCCAAACTAACGTTGGATGTTTAGCAAATGGCTACTACATGGGTTCAACAGTGGATAGCAAAACATTAAAGTTTGACATTAAAGGAAGCGACCTTGTAGCTGAAGCACATAATGAAAGCGACTATAACATATCTTCCAACTTCTTATAAATCAGATGATCGAATTGCAAAAGTAGAATTGATTTCAAACGGTGGAAAAGTAGTGGATACGATTTCATCCAATGGAAAAAGATTTCACATGGAACCCAACTTATAACGGTAAATGGCGGCCAGCAATGGTTTGTCGTAAAAGTGACACAAATGGATGGCGAAAGAATTTATTCAGCACCAATTTGGTCAAAAGAAGAATCTGTTGATGTAAAAGTGAACGATATTAATATTAATGGTGGACGTTATCATTGGAGGAAACCCTGCTAAGTTAAAGGCAACGGTTGCCAATAACGGTACAGAAACAGTGAAAAACCTGAAGGTAGACTTCTACTACGATGAAGTACAAATCTGATAATTTAATCGGAACAAATAACATCTCATCTATTTTAACGAAGAGCTCAGCAACAGCAACAGCAACATGGGCAAATCCTATAAAAGGAGACCATAAGTTAATTGTTGTTGTCACATCAAATGATGGCATGGATATCGGTGATGTGAAATATACAGATGCCAGTAAAAATTAAAGAACCACTGGGCATTAAAGTGTATCATTGATGCAGCTCATGGTAATGAGAACACAACTGCTGATAGTGGGACATATAAAGATAATTTAAAAGCCTTTACATTAATGCTTCAAAAAGAAGGATACACGGTAACGGAAAACAAAGCAGCCTTAACAGATGAAGTGTTAAATAATGTAAAAGTATTAGTTTTAACACATCCTAGAACAGCTATTACTGCTGATGAAAAACAGCAGTCGCCAAGTTTGTGAAAAATGGCGGTTCCTTATTAATGGCTGGAAAGAGTAATAATAGTACGAATCCTACGATTAATAATGCATTGTTAAGCTGAATTGGACTCGGCTATCCGTATGGGCAATGATGGGGTATTTGATGACAGTAAGACAGGAAACTTCTGGGGCGATCCAGCTGTAAGTCCTTATGCCGTCAGAGTCACATCCAGGTTTAGTTTCCAAACTATATAACTGACCGAGTATCATTTGTTGATTACTACAGCGGAACAAGTTTATCAGGAGCAAATAATAAAGCCGCTAACAGAAAATGGTAAGGTAGACAATTCTTAGCAAAAGGGAATGAAACAACGTACCAAGAAAATATAAAAGGTGGCATATACGTATGATATTGTTTCCGAGATAAAGGCGGATCAGCAATTCCATTAATCGCATCAGAGGAAATTGACAAAGGTCGTATTATTGTTTCCGGTATGAACATCTTCAACGACAAACAAATGGATGAAGCATATGAACCAAAGGGAAATGATGAGTTACAATAAATGCATAAACTGGTTAGCACATCGTGAAACAAAAGTTAACAAAAATCGAAGATGTTCGCCAAAACTAGCGGATGATACAGAATGTGGTTGTAGAAGGTACGGTTACAACTGGAGCAGGAGTATTCTTCGATTCATTCAACCTACAGGATGAAACTGGCGGAATCATGGCATTCAAAGAAGTTCCAGATGGTTCATTAAAACCTGGCGATAAAGTCCGTGTTTATGGCCATATGAAAACGTTTGAAAACAACAAAGAATTTGAGTTTACAAGTTTCCTAAGATGTGATTAAAATTGGTACTGGCGAACCACTTCAACCAAAAGTAGTTCCAACTGGTGAAGCAACATCTGCAAGCAAACCAAGGATTTCTTGTGAAGGTAAAAGGAAGGTAGAATCGAAGTATGATGAAAATTCATATGTGATCAATGATGGTTCTGGAGATGTGCTAGTGTTTACAGATGGCTACATTGTGAACCAAAGTAATACCTGTACCAGATCTTAAAGTGGGCGATACGTTAGAAGCAGTCGGACTTTCAGGTTCATTCGCTCAAGGAACACGAATCCGTGTAAGAGATACAAAGGAACTAGTAGGAACGCCAAACACAGACAACGGTGATGGCAGTGGCACAACGGATCCAGGCAATGGAATCGATAACGGCAACGGAAACGGAAATGGAAACGGACAACGGAAACGGAAACGGAAACGGAAAGGCAACGGAAACGGAAACGGAAACGAAACGGCAACGGAAACGGAAACGGCAACGGAAACGGACAACGGAAACGGACAGCGGAACGGAAACGGACAACGGAGATGGGAAAGACAACGGAAATGGCAATGACAACGGCAAGCCAGCACCAAAACCAGTCGTTTCAGATGTGAAAAACAATGCCAATACCAATAAAGACGCATCATTCAAAATCAACAAAGTTACAGCGACATTAGATGGTAAACCATACAAGAGTGGCGCGAAAATTACGAAAAGAAGGAACGCGTACCGATTATCGTCAGAGATGAAATGGAAAAATCATCTCAACCATCAAATTCACAATCGACAAAACAGCTCCAAAAAAACCGGTAGTGAATACAGTCTCTGATAAATCAACAAAAGTAGCCGGAAAAACAGAACCATATGCAAAAGTTAAAATCTATGCAGCTGGTAAATACGTACGAACTGTACAAGCAACTAAATCTGGATACTACTCAATTGATATTAAAAAGTACAAAGCTGGAACAACAATCACGCTTAAATCAACAGATAAAGCAGGAAACATTAGTAAAACAACAAGCATGAAAGTTGCCGACAAAACCCCACCAGCAACACCAAAAGTGGGAACAGTCACAGCGAACACAACAAAACTAAAAGGTAAAGCAAACCCAGCTATACATATCATGTAAAATCTGGTAGCAAAATAATTGCTAAAGCAGTAGCTGACAAAAAAGGCAACTACAATTAAACTACCAAAACAAAAAACAGGCAAAACGCTAACCATCACATCAAAAGACAAATCCGGAAACACAAGTAAAGTGAAGAAAGTAACGGTTAAAAAGAAATAACGGTATACGGATAAAAGAAAGGGCCACCTGATTCGTTAAAATCAAGTCGCCTTGTTTCTATTTCAAACCGGTGCCAGGAGCCGGGGGAGAAGCCAGATTTAACTCCCTCACACAATTCACTATAATTTAAGTCCTCCCCAGACCAAAAAAGCAAAAAAATCTACAAACAATCCTCATAAACCTATCACAACATTCCGTAAATAATCCTTATTGTAAAAAATTAATCGTCAGGGATATGCTTATCGTTTTATATGTCATATAATCAATGAATGATATTCTCTTGTAGATTAATTGCAATTATTACTATATAAAAATATCAACTCACTAAAAATATTATAGTAAATATCAAATTATACTAAATCAATCACGAAAATACGATAGCGTAAGTAGGAGAAATGTTATATAATGGATAGCAGGTATCAATTATTACAAATTTTTATAATATTCACAAAAACTATATCAGGGGATGATTAGGTAGCGAGATATAACAAAGTTTGTAAAACCGCTAACTTCAGTTGCAATTGTAGCAGCGCTCATGGCAAGTTCTTTAGGAGTCCGATAACTAACGCAAAAGCAGCAAGTCAATCGAACGTCATCGTTTCAAAAGGAAAACTAATTTCAAAGTCAACGGGAAAATTAGTAAAAGGTATTAGAATCTATAAAGGAAAACTCTACAAAGATGGGATTTTGCTCACCGGACTCTATAAATCTATCTATTATAAAGCTGGCTTAAAGGCGACAGGTTGGTTTGGCACAGGATCCAACCGCAAATATTACGAAAAAGGTAAACCACTAACTGGCTTCAACAAAACCACCAATGACCTCTACATTAAAGGAAAATTAGCAACAGCCACATGGTACGGAGAAGGTAAAAACCGCAAATGGTACAAAAGGCAAACCACTAACAGGCTTGGATAAAACCACCAATGACCTCTACATTAAAGGAAATAGCAACAGCCACATGGTACCGGAGAAGGTAAAAACCGCAAATGGTACGAAAAAGGCAAACCACTAACAGGCTTCAAAAACCACCAATGACCTCTACATTAAAGGAAAATTAGCAACAGCCACATGGTACGGAGAAGGTAAAAACCGTAAATGGTACGAAAAAGGCAAACCACTAACAGGCTTCAACAAAACCACCAAAGACCTCTACATTAAAGGGAAATTAGCAACGGACATATGGTACGGAGAAGGCAAAAACCGCAAATGGTACGAAAAAGGCAAACCACTAACAGGCTTCAATAAAACCACCAACGACCTCTACATCAAAGGAAAATTAGCAACGGACATATGGTACGGAGAAGGCGAAAACCGTAAATGGTATGAAAATGGTAAGCCGCTCACCGGACTAAACAAAACGACACATGAACTGTATGTAAACGGACAATTAAATAAAGAACTTTACTTATTCAACAACCAACTATACAATGGCCCTTCCTTAAACAAAGACCTAATCCTATTCAACGGAAAATTATATAAAGGCGCAGAACTAAATAAGGTTACATCCTATACAATGGCCTTCTGTATAACGGAGAAAAACAAAATGATGGAATCATAAAATTTGAGGGCAAATGGTATAACGGTACCGCTTTAGCGAAGGGCATAATTAAAACACCAGATGGACAAACCATTTCAGTGCTTGATGGCATTGAACAACCAAGCGGTGGCGGCCACACAGACTCAGCCCCAACCGCTACCGAAGTCACCATAAAGGGGAAACTAGAAATCGGCGAAACCTTAACGGCGAGCTATAAATATACAGACCTCGATCGCGATCGAAAAGCTAGTACCATCATCCAATCGTACGCAGATGGAAAAGCAATTGAAGGAGCCACAAGCCTAACCTTCGTCCTCACAGAAGCGGAACAAGGCAAAAAGCTGACCGTAAAAGTAACACCGAAAAACGCCTACGCAACAGGACAGAACAACAGAAAGTGCAGCTACGGAAGGAGTGGACACGCTTCCATTAGCGAAAAACGTAGCAATCACAGGTGAATTAGAAGTCGGTAAAACGCTCACAGCAAGCTACCAATACGAAGATGCAGGAGTAAAGACCAAGAAAATCGGGCACCACCATCCAATGGTATGCAGGAGAAGATGCGATTGAAGGAGCAACTAGCTCAACCTATACAATTGCAGAAGCGGATCAAGGCAAAAAAATCACAGTAAAGATCACACCAAAGAATGCTAAGGGAATGGGTCACTTAGTAGAAAGTAAAACAGCAGATGCAGTAGACACCCTACCAACAATAGAAAACCTCAACAATCACCGGTAAGCTAGAAATCGGTGAACAATAGAAAGTAACCTATGACTACCGCGACACAAACAGTGACGAAGAATCTGGCACATCCATCCAATGGTACGCAAACGGAGAAGCAATCGAAGGAGCAACAACTGCAAGTTATATCATCACAGAAGCAGAACAAGGAAAAGCAATCACTGTAAAAGTAACACCAAAGAACGCAAAGGGAACGGGCCATACAGTAACAAGTAAGCCAACAGAAAAAATCGACACTTTACCATTAGCAAAAAATGTAACAATAAATGGCGAATTAAAAGTAGGACAAACCCTAACAGTAGACTATAAATATGAAGATACAAACGGCGACGAAGAATACGGCACGACGGATTCAATGGTTGGCAGATGGAGAAGTAATCGAAGGAGCGAGCAACAGCCAACTATATCATCACAGAGGCCGAGCAAGGAAAAGCAATCACCGTAAAAGTAACACCAAAGAACGCAAAAGGAATCGGCCATGGCGTAACGAGTGAGCCAACAGAAAAAATCGATACATTACCAATAGCGAAAACAGTAAAAGTTAGTGGTGATTTAGAAGTAGGCAAAACCCTAACAGCAAGCTACAATATGAAGATGCAGACAAAGACCAAGAATCTGGCACCACCATCCAATGGTACGCAGATAGAGAAGCAATCGTTGGTGCAACCGACAAAAACATACATCATCACAGAAGCAGAGCAAGGCAAAACACTAACTGTAAAAGTAACACCAAAGAACGCAAGGCTCCAGGCCATGCCATAACAAGTGAAGCAACAGAAAAAATCGACACCCTACCAACAGTCAAAAACATCTCAATAACCGGAAAAGTACAAGTAGGTAAAACGCTCACAGCAACATACGAATATTCAGACGCGGACATTCATACAGAATCTAGCACAACGATCCAATCGTACGCAGATGGAGAAACAATCAATGGTGCAACTGACAAAACATTCGCATAACAGAAGCAGAGCAAGGTAAAATACTAACCATAAAAGTAACACCAATTAATGCAAAAGGCACCGGTCATACAAAAGAAAGTGAAGCAACAAAAGTAATCGATACATTACCAATTGTAAAAGACATCTCAATCAGCGGGGAAATTAACGATAGGGAATACCTTGACGGCCAACTATACCTATTATGATGCAGAACAGAGACAAAGAATCTGGCACAACGATCCAATGGTATGCAGATGGAAAAGCAATTAATGATGCAACTGAGCCAACATTTAAACTTAAAACCAGCCCAACAAGGCAAAACGCTAACAGTAAAAATAACACCGAATAACGCAAAAGGAACAGGGAAGACAGTAGAAAGTGCTCCAACAAAAGCAGTCGATACTTTACCAAAAGCTACGAATGTAAAAATCATTGGAACATTTAAAATTGGATGCATTTTAACAGCCACCTACGACTATTATCGATGTAAACGAAGATAAAGAATACGGCACACTATTCCAATGGTATTACAGAAGGAAACGAAATAGTAGGAGAAACAAATCAAACACTTGGAAAATTAAACCTTGGCTACAGGGTAAATCCTTAACAGTCAAAGTGACTCCAAATAACGCAAAAGGTACAGGTAATAAATCAAGAAAGTGACCCTACAGAGGCAATTGATACATTACCAATCGCAACAAATGTCAACATTACAAGAACATTGGAAGTAGGCAAAACCCTCACAGTGAAACTATGACTATTTTGATGCGAATGGAGAAATGAAGTATTCGATACAACTTTCCAATGGTATGGCAAAAATGGTAAAGAAATCAAGGGAGCAACAACTCTAAAAAACTAACGATTAAACTGGCCCAACAAGGCGAAAATAAATCACCGTCAAAGTAACACCAAAAAACTCAAAAGGAACAGGTAAAACAGTAGAAAGTAACCCAACAAAAGCAGTCGATACTTTACCAAAAGTGGCAAACGTATCAATAGATGGCACAGTAGAAGTAGGCAAAATGCTAACAGCAATTTATCAGTATACTGATGCAAACGGAGACCAAGAATCCGGCACAGCCTTCCAATGGTTTGGCAAACGGAGAAGAAATAGAAAAACAGCAGAACCCGACATTCCCTAATCGCCAGAAGCAGAACAAGGCAAAGCAATCACAGTAAAAGTAACACCAAAGAACGCAAAAGGAACAGGTAAGACAGTAGAAAGCAACCCAACAAAAGCAGTTGATACCTTACCCACAACGAAAAACGTAACAATCAGCGGTCAACTAGAAATAGGCGAAACCCTTAACAGCCAGCTACACGTATGGAGATCTAAATGGGAGCCGAAGAATCTGGAACAGTCATCCAATGGTATGCAGACGGAGAAGCAATCAAGGAAGCAACCGACAAAACATACGTCATCTCCAGAAGCAGAACAAGGCAAAGTAATCACCGTAAAAGTAACACCAAAGAACGCAAAAGGAACGGGCCACACAGTAACAAGTGAGCCAACAGAAGAAATTGACACTTTTACCATTAGCGAAAAACGCAAAAATAAATGGCGAATTAACAGTAGGACAAACCCTAACCGTAGACTATGAATATGAAAATGAGAGCGGAAACAAAGAATCCGGCACAACGATTCAATCGTTTGCAGATGGAGAAAAGATCGAAGGAGCAACAACTCGCAAGCTATATCATTACAGAAGCAGAACAAGGCAAAGTAATCACCGTAAAAGTAACACCTAAAAATGTAAAGGGAACAGGCAAAACAGTAATAAGCGCCCGGAACAGAAAAAATGGACCGCGCTTACCAACAGTAAAAAGGCGTAACGATAAGTGGTGAATTAGAAGTCGGCCAAACTCTAACAACAAGCTACCAATATGAAGATAAAGACGGAGACAAAGAATCTGGCACAACCATCCAATGGTATGAGCAGATGGCGAAGCAATAGAAGGACAACTACCAAAAACTTCGTCATTACAGAAGCGCAACAAGGAAAAACAATAACAGTTAAAAGTAACACCAAAGAATGCAAAAGGAACGGGCCATGTCGTTACAAGCAATCCAACAGAAAAAATCGATACGCTACCAACTCGCGAAAAACGTAACAATAAGTGGTTGAAAAATTAGAAGTAGGTAAAACTCTTACAGCAAGCTACCAATATGAAGATGTAGACAAAGATAAAGAAATCCGGCACAACAATCCAATCGTACGCGGATGGAGAAGCATTAGAAGGAGCAATCAACGAAACATGGCGTCATCACAGAATCTCAACAAGGAAAAGCAATCACAGTAAAAATAACACCAAAGAACGCAAAGGGAACTGGCAAAACTGTAACAAGTGATCCAACAGAAAAGATCGACACGCTACCAATTGCGAAAAACGTAACAATACAGTGGCAACTATTAGAAGTAGGTAAAACTCTTACAGCGAGCTACCCAATATGAAGATGCAGACGAAGACAAAGAATCCGGTACAACAATCCAATGGTACGCAGATGGAGAAGTAATCGAAGGAGCAACCACCAAAACATTCATCATCACAGAAGCTCAACAAGGAAAAATAATCACCGTAAAAGTAATACCAAAGAATACAAAAGGATCTGGCCAAACAGTAACAAGCAACCCAACAGAAAAAGTAGACACCATACCAACAGCAACAAATGTAAAAATCACAGGAGCAGCAAGTGGGCCCAAGGCTACAGCGAGCTATCAATACGAAGATGCAGACAAGAATCAAGAATCCGGTACAACCATCCAATGGTACGCAGATGGAGAAGCAATCGAAGGAGCAACCGACAATACATTCGTCATCACAGAAGCGAGAACAAGGAAAAGTAATTACAGTAAAAGTAACACCGAAGAACGCAAAAGGCATCGGGTAAAACAGTAACAAGCGAGCCAACAGAAAAAATCGACACACTACCATCAGCGAGAAAACATATCAATAAGTGGCCAATTAGAAGGTAGGCCAAACGCTAACAGTGAACCTACCAATACGAAAGATACAGACGGAGACCAAGAGTTCGGCACGACGAATCCGATCGTACGCAGACGGAGAAGCAATCGCAGGAGCAACCAACGAAGACTATCGTCATCACAGAAGTAGAAAAGGCGGTAAAAAAGCCTAACTGTAAAAATAACACCTAAAGACACAAAAGGAACAGGCAAAACAGTAACGAGCAACCCGACAGCAACAATTGATACCTTACCAAAAGCATCAAATGTAACAATAAGCGGAACTGGAAGTGATTAAAACTCTAACCGCGAGATATTAATATGAAGATATAGATCAAGGATCAAGAATCCGGCACAAACATTTCAATGGTACGCAAATGATGTAGAAATTGTCGGAGCAACAAAACCAACATTCAACATCACACCAGCTCAAATAGGCAAAACGATCAACCGTAAAAGTAACTCCTAAAAATGTAAAAGGATCTGGAAAAGTAGAAGTCCTGAAACAACGTAGCTACAATACAAGTACCAGAAACCTATACCACCGTCTATCAGATGTAGCCATCACTGGCGCTGTTGAAGTAGACCAGACCTTAACAGTAAACTATGAATATTCAGATGCTGATGACGATTCAGAATCCGGTACAACATACAATGGTACGCAAATGAAGTAGCCAATCGATGGAGCAATATCTGACACTTTCAAACTTACATTAGCACAAGTAGGTAAAACAATTATCGGTAAAAGTATACCCTAAAGAACGATAAATGGAATCGGCACAGAATACAGGGTTAATGGTCTTGGCAACAGTAAACAGTAAATACATATTAACCATACAGCCATATTGCGAATCCAGCCAACTACCGAGTACACTGTTGAATATCAGAACTTAAATATCATAGATCTTATCATCAATGTTTACGGATCCAGATGGGGACCCTTTAACTTATAGTAATACAATATTTAAGTGCGAAATTCTGTAAATGCTATCAATACAGGGTACAACACTTAAGCCTTCAAAGGACAGAAAGAGTAGGATATGACTTTATTACGATTTCAGCAAGCTGATGGAAATGGAAACACAAGCATTTTTTCGTATTCTATTTCGATTATCGTAAATGATACAGTTAAACCAACAGTATATAATACATGGACCAGCTATATCGAACATATCGACAAATCAGGTTTAACTTGATGAAAATCACTGAATGAAAAAGTACGATATACTATGTTTTATTATCACCATGAGCAACACCACCATCTGTGACTGCAAGTGATAAATGGAACGGATGGATATGGAAAAAGCTATCAGGAATAAGCTTAATTCAAAGCAGTAAGAAAGATGTCTCAGTTTTCAATGAAATTAGGCTTACAGGATTGTACAGAAACAAATCCAATATTTACATGGTGGCACAGGACTCGAATAACATACGCAATTCAACCGTAACGTCATTGACAATTACAACAGTGAATTACGAAGGCTGGTTTAAACAGTGAGTAAACGAATAAATAATTTAGATTTCTGCAACAAACTAAGGTACGCAAGATTAAGCAATTGGTAAACCAATGACGAGTCCGAGTTTGTAAAATTGAAGTGCGCCAAGAGAATTTACAATTATCAGATGGTAAAGTAACAGATTCCAATCAATCTGTATTGAGAAATTGTCACCGGATTTCCCCGGACAACAGTAGCTATAGGATAACAGAAGTAAGTTGCATACTGCCGATTGACTAGTGAAATTCAAGACTAAGGTAATGCAATTATATACTGTTTGGTGAAAGAACATTAGATCGCTGGTTGCTATAGGGGGAGAAATATTCTATATAGAATTACTTCATTCAAGGTTCTAATATGTATAAAGCTTAGTGGAACGAGATTGGAACTAAATTCTTTGACTCAAAGTACCAGTATGCTGGAACCAGCCCTGATACTCCAAGAAACCGAAGCTTTACAGTAAGCGATGGCTAAAAACAGCAACAATCAATTAACATGGAAGTTCAATAATGTCTGATAGACTAGTCAACTGAAATGAATACACAATTAAAATCAGTAAGGTGTTGATATTACGGCAGAATCAGGGAATAGATTTAAATTGAAAGCAAATACTGGTCCAAAAGGAAAAGTAATCATTGATGGAACAAATAAAGACAGAATTCTTATTCAACATTCTCTGCTGAATAACTTGATAAAAATAAAACTCAGCTCAACATAAAGTCGGGCTAACTTGTAAATAAGCGATATATTAGGAGTCTAAATTAATATATTTTATCATTGTTATATTTTTGATTAATCGCAAATAAAGGTGAACTTTTCAGAAAGCTTGTTTTGTTTAGAGAGTTTTAAAGCCTTGTTTACGTCCGATTTAATTTGATCAGATGCATTAATTTTGTCACCCATCCAATAGCGCCTTCTGTATAAGTTACGATTGTATCATAATGGGATTAATATATGTGATTCCATCTTCTGTAACGGAACTAGCAAAAAGAGAAGTAACATAAATAGCATTACCAAAAGAATTTCCTGATCCATCATCTGGTTCGTCTTTGTAAGTATATGCAATCGGAGTAGTATCAGAAGAGGGTGTTGTAGATGAATCTGGTTGAACTCCAGAACTTTGAATTTGTGAACCAATAATCCAAAAGACAGCAATTACAAAAACAGGTAGTATAGCAATAAGAACTTTGTTGGATTTTTAGCACCTCTTATATAAATGTTAACAAATACCATTTGTCTGTCAAGTGAATAGAGGGCTAAACAATATAACCCGGTGCCAGGCACCAACACCTTCAACAGGGACGTCAATTAAGTTGTTCTGGGGGACTGGCACCGGTTACCTGGGGGACTGGCACCACTGGCACTTCCTACTCGCCAGGCACGCACACAATTTGGATTTGCTTGGACGGGGACTTAAATTGTAGAGAATTGTGTGGGGGCCTGGCACCGGATTACCATCGAATCAAGTCGAAGAGGTAAAACAAAATCATATCCACACTAAAATTACCATAACAATAATTCTAAATACCTATAATAATATGAATTTTATAAAATTATCAATCTAGGACCTATGTAATTTGATTTATTTGTAAGTTTACACTATATTAAGAGTAATAATAACGATTACATTTATTCCAAAAAAAGGGGTGTTAGTTTGATGGAGGTATTTTACAATATCGTGGTTTTCTTTAAGGAAGAGGATGGTTCGGAGAGTGTGCTTCATATCATGGACAAGAATTATACGGAGTATCCATCTGATGAGGACATTTTAGATGCGTTAAATAAGTATGATGGGGATATTGTAAGGGTTGATAAAGTTTACGCTAAAGCCCGCAACGAAGAAGTAACAAACAACGGAATAAAGCAATCAATCGGAAAATAGCAATCATAATATACAATAATAGATTATTTCATCCCAATAAAGGACCAGCCAAATCAATGACTGATCCTTTTCTTTTTGCCCAACACAGCCCATAAAAAAAGCCAGTAACCATAAATGGTTACTGGCCTCTCACAACTCTACTTCCCATTCTCCGGCAATTCCAAATGCTTACGAAGTTCCTTAGATACATTAGCTAACTCGGTTGGATCCATTTTGTAATACCAGATACCGTTCATGATTTCGCCTTGGCCTTTTTCAAAACTGATTTGTTCAATGTTATTGATGCAGTCTTTATAGTTTTGTTGTAGGCTGTTCAAATCAGATAGGGTAAAGCTGGTTTGTACGTTTTTGCCTAGGGCATTGAAGATGGCATCGTAGTTAGTTAGTGTTTTAGCCGATGTCACTTCTTGCAGGATGCCTGAGATGATTTGTTTTTGGCGATTTTGTCTGCCAAAGTCACCTTGTGGGTCTTGGTGACGCATGCGTACATAGGCTAGGGCAGCGTCGCCAGTTAATGTTACAGGTCCTTTAGGAAAAGTATATTTAAATTGTTTAAATGCTAAGTTGTTGTTTACTGTAATCCCACCAACTGCATTGACGATGTCTTTGAAACCTTCCATATTCACTTTTGCGACATAGTCAATCGGAATGTTGAGTAAGTTTTCCACAGAAGCAGTTGCCATTTGGATGCCGCCAAATGCATAGGCGTGGTTTAGTTTGTCTTCCGTTCCATGACCGACAATTTCGGTATACGTATCACGTGGGATACTGACCATTTTTATATCCTTTGTTTGCGGATTTGCGGTGAGAACAATCATCGTATCGGAACGTCCTTTGTCACCTTTCCGTTCGTCGACGCCCAATAACAAAATCGAAACAGGATCGACTTGCTTAAGAGATACTTCTTTCGTGCGTTTGTCCGTCATATGCGTAACTTGCATTTTGGCAAAGTTTTTGTGGAAGCTTTCGTAAACATTAAAGGCATAAGCCCCACCAGCTACCAAAAGTAATGCGAAAATCCCAAGTACCCACCGTAAAACTCGCTTTCTTTTACCTTTATATCTCTGTTCCATATAGTAGCCTCCGTTATAGTTGTAAAGGAATATATAAAGCTTTGGAAACCTAATTCTTATATTAATCTACTAATATATTTGCTACCTAAAAATTGCATTGAAAATCAAAGCACAATCTCCATTCGTACTTTGACAAAGTTACAGACGAAATCAAACGTACATTAGTTTCATCCTATTAACCTTTTCAAGAATGATACCTTAATAATATATGACTTTTGTTATGAAATATTAAAAGTTTATAACTTTTTAGCCCTAAAAAAAGCCAACTAAAAACTAGTTGACTTCATTTAATACTATTCCTAAAAACTATTGTGCAGTAAAATAATCACTCAAAGCCCCAGCCCACAACTTCGCACCTTGCTCATTCGGATGCTGATTATCTGCTGTTAAATAATTCTTCAACATTTTATCATTCGTCCCTGGCCATTTACTCCAATGGTCAAAATAAGTTAACCCCTTGCTCTTCGCATACGCCTTTAAAGCGGAGACATTCGTTTTATATTCATAAGCACCATAAGCAGGGAATGGAGGCTGGATCACAACAACAGCATCTTTTACTGCTTTCTTTGCTTTTGCTACAATCTCATCAATATTCTGGAACTCATCCGCTGGTAAAATCACGCCGTTATCCTTAAAGGTAAAAGGTTCCAATAAGATTAAATCATACTTCGTTGACCATTCTACGTCATTTAGATGCTTCGCAACAAAGTCATATGAAGTGGTATCAAAAGGCTTCGCAGTGACAATGACAAAATCACCATACGCTGCTTGCAATTGCTTTTTCAATAACGCAGCATACCCTTCGCCACCATCATTCATCGCTTTAGAGCCAAGAATCAGCATATTCACTTTCTTATCAGCATCATATCGTTTTTGAAACAACTTCTGCACATCAGCGGAACTATTGACCAATGCAGATTCTAAAACAGTATCCGTAACGGTAACTTCTTTCTTTCCATCTGAAGTAGCATTTCCAGCAGCACTCTCCACAACCGTTGCATTCTTCGTTGCATTTTCTTTGGTGTTGTTAATTTTGGCTGTCCAAGACATGTATGAAAAGATAATGAGTACAAGACTTGCTACAACAATGAAAAAAACGCCAATTTTCTTCTTCATTTTCCACCGTCCTATATAAATTAAACACAAAGTTATAAAATTTTAATCTATCTTCAGTTGTCGTATATGATAAAATACTATATGTTATTATCTATTTTTGCAATATTAACCAGAAGAATTTTAATATAAAAGGAGTCCGATCAATTCATGATGGAAGAAACGATTAGCATACAGGACCTGCTGAAGGTTTTGCGAAAGCGATGGGGAATCATTGCCATCATTACGATAATCGCAGTAGCAATCAGTGCATTTGTAAGCTTTGTCCTGTTAACCCCTCAATATCAAGCAACTACACAAATTTTGGTCAACAAAGAATCCAAAAACACACAAATGCAATTTCAAGATACGCAAACAGACTTACAATTGATTAATACGTATAATGTCATCATCAAAAGTCCAGCCATCTTAAACCAAGTCATCTATGATTTAGACTTGAATATGAAAGCTAGCGCATTGAATGGCAAACTTACTGTAAGCAATGAACAAAATTCAAAAGTTATGACAGTTGTGGTAACAGATCCAGATCCGAAAAAAGCAGTAGACATTGCAAATGATGTGGCGAAAGTATTTGAAAGAGAAGTCAAAAACATGATGAAAGTAGACAATGTCAAAATTCTCATGCCAGCGGATCTTAGTGATAGTTTAAATCCTGTAAAACCAAATCCAAAACTGAATATGGCGATTGCACTTGTAATTGGATTGATGTTGGGTGTAGGGTTAGTCTTCCTATTAGAATATCTGGATACAAGATATAAATCAGAAAAAGAAGTAGAAGAAACATTGGAATTGCCTGTACTTGGTGTCATCGGTATTATCTCTGAATCGAACAATAAAAATGCCAAGAACCAAACAGATATTGAATCTCACAGAAAGAATAGAAGGGGTAAAAAATGAGAAAAAGAAAAAATCGTATTCTTCAAAAAGCTGCACGTAAACTTGTAGTTCGTACGAGCCCACAATCCGTTCTTTCCGAACAATTCCGTACACTACGAACCAATATTAAATTTTCAAAGCCTGAAGACGAATTACGTACAATACTAGTCACTTCTACATTCGCAAGTGAAGGAAAGTCTACCGTCTCAGCAAACCTAGCTTGTCTTTTCGCTGAAGAAGGGAAAAAGGTATTGTTAATCGATGGGGATATGCGTAAACCGACTGTTCAATATACATTCAACGTGACAAATACGACGGGATTCTCAAGTCTATTATCGAAACAATCAACTGTAGACGACGTCATTCGAATATCTGAAATCGAGAATTTAGATATTATTTCAAGTGGACCAATACCGCCAAATCCATCTGAATTACTTGGGGGAAGTAAGTTAGTAGAAGTCATCGAACAATGTAAACAAAATTATGACTTAATAATTTTCGATGCGCCGCCGATATTAGCAGTAACAGATGCCCAAATCTTAGCGAATGTAGTAGATGGAACGATTCTAGTGATCGATGCACAATATACGGAACGCAAAGCAACAGAGAAAGCAGTCGATGTACTAAAGGCTTCAGATGCCAAGATCTTAGGAACAGTATTAAATAATGTCAAATCTGATAAGAATAGTTCTTACTATTACTACAATTCGTATTATGGGTATAGTGAAAAAAGTTAAATAGTAGATTTAACGGTTTTTAGGAGAGATACGTATGATTGACATGCATAGCCATATACTTTTTGGTGTAGATGATGGCCCTTCTACATTAGAAGAATCCTTAGAATTACTAGAACAAGCGGTAAAAGAAGGGATTACAGGTATCATTTCAACATCCCATGCAAAACAGCCGCAATATCATGTTGCGGCTATTACTGTAAGACAACAACTAAAGCAACTAAGGCAAGAACTAGAACAACGTCAAATCCCTCTCACATTGTATGAAGGACACGAAATACGGTTGCATGAATACCTTGTGAATGGAGTCGAAGAAGGAGAATTACTAAGATTAGCAGGATCAAAGTATATTCTATTAGAACTCCCATCTCGGCAAGTGCCACACTATACAGCAAGCGTGGTCAACGAATTACTCTCAAATGATATCATGCCAATTATCGCACACCCT